>NZ_BROH01000006.1 GCF_027923545.1 Sinisalibacter aestuarii
GCTGTCAGGGTCGATCCCCACCAGCGCCGCCATTTCCAGCTCGTCAGACCCCTTCAGGATCTTCATCATCAGATCCGTGCCGATATTCCCCGAACCGATGATCGCTACCTTCTTCTTCATTGCGCCTGGTCTCCCGTGTCAAAAGCAATCTGCAGGGGCTCGAAGCCCATGATCTCAAGGCTGAACACATCGCCCCCCGAGACCGGCACAACCGGCCCGAGCGCCCCCGACAGGATCACATCGCCCGCCGCCACCGGGCGGCCCAGCGACGCCATCTTGCGCACCAGCCACAGCGTCGCGTTCAGCGGGTGGCCCATGCAGGCCGCCCCGAGGCCGGTCGAGACCGTGCGCCCGTTGCGCGTCATCATCATCCCGGCAAGCCGCAAATCCAGGCCCGCCAGCGCCCGCGGGCTGCTGCCCAGCGCAAAGCCGCCGCCCGAGGCATTGTCGGCGATCGTGTCGACCAGACCGATATTCCAGTCCGCGATCGCACTGTCGACGATCTCGATCGCCGGCAGGGCATAGGCGATGGCCCCGATCAGGTCGGTCATCGAGGCCGCCGGATCCTCGATCCCGCGCTCCATCACGAAGGCGATCTCGCCTTCCGCCCGCGGCTGCATGAACCGCGAGATCGCCACCTCGTCGCCGCTGCTGAAGGCGTAATCCGCCCAGAGCACACCGTAATCGGGCTGGTCCACGCCCATCTGCGCCTGAACCGCCGCGGAGGTCAGCCCGATCTTGCGCCCGACAAGCCGACGCCCCGCGGCAAGGCCCCGCGCCGTCACCCCGTCCTGAACCGCCTGCGCATCCTCGAGGCGCGCCAGCCCGTGGCTCTCGCGCAACGGCGCAACCTGCCGAAACGCCGACCGCGCTCGCCACAGAACATCAACCATATCCTCAATCGACCGGCTCATCACTCAATCCTCATCTCACAGCGCAATCGGCGGCGCTCAGCGCCCAAGCAGAAAATCGAGGTGCAGCCGGTTGAAGGTGTCGGCATCCTCGAATTGCGGCCAGTGCCCGCAGCCGTTCATCACCTCATAGCGCGCGCCGGGGATCAGCTCGGAAATCCGCCGCCCCTCTTCCGGCGTGGCCGTCGGATCGTGCGAGGTCCAGAGCACCAGGGTGGGCGCGGTGATCGTGCCGGTTTCCTCGTCGCTGAACATGTTGCGGCGCCGGATATCCATCTCCTGCAGGCACAGAATGCCCTCCATCGCCCCGATCATGCCCGGCTGGGCATAGATCGCCCGCCGCACCTCGACGAGATCGTCGTTCACCTTCGAGGTGTCGTGCATCAGGAATTCGAGCCGGGTGCGAATGCGCTCGGGGTTCGGGTCGTTCACCGCTTCCATCGACAGCCGCTTGATCCGCTCCATGACCTCCGGATGGGCGGTCCAGCCGCCGGCGGTGTTGAGCACCAGCCGATCCACCTTGTCGGGGTGATGAACCGCCAGCCATGCCGCGACCCAGCCACCGAGCGACTCGCCAGACACATGCGCGCGGTCGCGGCCCAGCGCCTGCATCACCGCGAGCACATGCGCGCCGTAATCCTTTACCTCGTAGCCACTGGCCGGCTTGTCGCTCCAGCCATGTCCGATCAGATCAATCGCGACGGTCCAGAAATGCTCGCCATGCGAGGCAAAGTTGCGGCTGTATGCCTCGGCATGCCCACCGGTGCCGTGCAGAAGCAGCAGCAGCGGCTTATCCGGCGTCCCCGACGAGATGAACCGGGTGCGGATACCCCCGGCGTCGATATAGCCCTGACTGAACGCGACGCCGGTCAGGTCGGTCCAGATCGAATTGTGAAAATCCGACATTCTGTCTCTCCTTGGATGATATTTGGAGCGCGCAGGCGCCTGGCAACGCCCGGATGGGCGTCGCTATTTCGATTTCGGTCGCGTCGCCCGCGTCAGGCCGCGGTGGCGCTCAGGATCCCCATTCCGGTGATCCATTCGTCAATCGGCTCGTAGAACAGCTCGCGTGCAGCATAGCCCGGGCCCATCGCCGCGAGCGCAGCCACCCAGGTGCGCACCTCGTGGCCACCGCGCCCGCCGGTCTCGGTGATCGACCGGTCGGAGGTATCGTCGAGCACGTCGAGCTTGCCCGCCAGGAAGGCATCGAGCAGCATCCGGTCCCAGGCCGGATCGAGCGGCAGCAGCTTGGAATTGCCCGCGCGCATGGCAATGCCTTCGGTCGTGGCGCGGTTCTGCCGTATCATTCGCTGTTCGTGGCTGAGATCGCCGCCATTGATCAGCCGCGCCCGCACTTCCGGCGTGGCCGTCGCGAGCGCGGGCACCGGCGGATCGTGCGACAGGCCGCCGGACCCGAGCACCAGCACCCGCTCCGGCGCCGCGCGGGCCCATTCGCCCACTGCCTCGCCGATGGCGCGGACGCGCTCGAAATTGGGCCGCGGGTCCGCCGCCGAGTTGATGAAGATCGGGATGATCCGCGACAACGGATAGGCATCCGCGAGCAGTTCGACCGGCTGCATCGCCCCGTGATCCACCTCCATCCGGTAGGAAATCGCGGTATCGACGCCCCGGTCCATGACGTGCCGGACAAGGTCCAGTGCCCGGTCCTGGGGGATGTTCAATTTACCGGCCGCGGTGCCGTAATCGCCGATCGACTGCCCTTCGATCCCGACGCAGAACGAGGGCAGCAGGTCGTAGAAGAACCCGTTCACGTGATCGGGGTAGAAGACCACCGTCAGTTCCGGCTCGGCGGCGGCGACAAAATTCCGCGCTTCGTTCAGCGCGGCATGAAACCGCTTTTCCGTATCCGGACTCGCGCGGTTTTTGTCCATAATCGGGCTGTGCGACATGCAAACCGAACCGACAATCATGTAAACTCCTCCCAGAAATCTCGCAGTCGTCACCGCCCGCGCATCGTCTCTGCAAGAGAACGAGCGGGGCACGAACCGCTTGTCTGGCCCGAAAATGAGAAGCGATTTGACGAGTGGCAACACGCATTGCCATAGTGTTCTCCAAGTGAACACAGGGTGACGAGATGACGACCGGACAGGACACCCCATACAAGGACGTTCGTGCATTGGCGCGCGGCCTGGGGGTGATCGAGGCATTGAGCGAGATGGGCTGGGCCAAGGTCGGCGAACTCAGCACCGCCGTCGATATCGACCGCTCTTCGCTGTATCGCCTGATCAATACGCTGATCCAGCTTGGCTACGTCGTGCGCCGAAAAGAAGACGGCGCCGTCGCGCTCACGGTCAAGATCGCGCATCTCGCCGCCGGGCTTCGCGATGGGGATGTCATTGCGCAGATCGCGGCCCCCTTCATGCGTGACCTCACGAAAGAAGTGCTTTGGCCATCCGATTTCGCGAGCTTCATCCGCGGCAGCGTGACAATCCGATTTTCCACCCACCAGATCAGCCCGATGTCGGTTCATCGTGGCGTGATCGGAAAAAACCGCCATCTGTTTCGCTCTGCCATCGGCAGCGCCATCCTCTCGGCGATGACGCCTGCCGAACTCGATGCCGCGCTGGACATTGTCGAGCGGGTTGGTGGCGAAGAGGCTGATGAGGCACGCAACCGCCATGCGGTGAACCGCCTGGTCGAATCCGTGCGCGCAGCGGGTTACGCCAGCTCGATCGGCGCGCTGGAAAGCAATATCAGCGCGATTGCCCTCCCGGTTTTCGGGCCGGATCGGCGCGTTGCAGGCGCCATGAACCTGATCTTCTTTCGGCGGGCCATGACCTCGGCCGAAGCCGCCGCGCGGTATCTGCCAGCCATGAAGCATTGCGTTACCGGGATTGAAACCGCGCTTGTCAAACGCGCAGCCGAGGAGGAAGGCGCCGCCAACGCCGATCCTGTTCACCAAGAGAACAATATCTAATTCCGGTTTGCCCGTCCTGACCTTCTGAACGACCCTGACCCGCGCGAACCGGACGTAGCAGGCGCTACCGTCCCCAAAACAAAACCAGGGAGGAATAGAATGACGGGTTTTCCCGCTTTGGCACGCCATTGGGCACTTGGAACCGCGGCGGTCCTGACAATTGGGACGCTGACGCCGGCTTCGGCCCAGGAAACAACACTGCGTTTCGGTACCTTCGTTGGCCCCACCTCGTTTCTGAATACGGATATCTTCGAGCCCTGGCTGGCCCAGATCGAGGAGGCGAGCGGCGGCCAGCTGGCGTTCGAAATCCTGTCCGGCGGTGCCGCGGCCAAACCGACCGAGGTGATCGATTCCGTTCTGGCCGGCATCATCGACGTGGGCTGGAGCATCACCTCCTACAACCCTGGCCGTTTCAACGCCGCCGGGGTCAGCGAATTGCCGCTGCTGACGCTGAATCCCGCCGAAGGCTCGGTGGGCATGGCCGCGCTCTACGATGCCGGGCTGCTTGACGGGTTCGACGGCGTGAAGGTGCTCGGCGTTGGCACCGCCGACGTGGCCCGGCTGCACATGGCCATCGACGTCACCGGGCTGGCGGATTTCGAGGGCACCAAGATCCGCGCGGCTGGCCGTGTTCTTTCCGAGATGCTGGAACGGATCGGCGCGACCCCCGTCGGCATGCCGATCACCTCGGTTGCCGAAAGCCTCGCGAAGAACGTGATCGACGGCGCAGCAGCGGACTGGTTCTCGGTCGAGAGCTTCCGGCTCATCGACTCGACCAAGACCCACATGGACCTCGAACTTGGCGCCCCAGCCATGTACCTGGTGATGAACCAGGCCCGCTATGACCAGTTGCCCGATGACGTCAAAGCGCTGTTCGACACCTATTCGGCCAGCGCATTCGCGGAATTCTGGGGCACCCGCCTGACCGCCGAGAGCAACCGGGTGCGCGATGTCGTTGCGCAAACGGAAGGGCATGTTCTGCTCGAACCGACGGAAGCGGAGCAAGCCACCTGGAACGCGGCTGCCGAAGCTGAAATCGCGGCATGGACGGACTCGACAGCAAACGGTCAGGCCGTGATAGATACCTACAATGCGGCGGTGCACGCGGTGCGCGAGGCACAATAAGGTGGGGGCCGATGTTCTTGCCCGCTCGGCAGAACAATCCCGCGAACATAACGCTCTGGACAGGAGAGTCGGATTGTTTTCTAGAGCATCGGCCCTTTCGGGTTACCTGGCCGGAGCTGCGCTTTTGCTCGCAGCTCTGGCCGTCACCACCGACGTGATCCTGCGTTGGGCCATCGACAGGCCGATCAAGGGCCTTTTCGAACTGTCCGAACTCGGGTTTGCCGCGATCATCGCGCTCGGCTTTGCCTATGCGAACGATACCAGGCGGCATGTTGCCCTGGAACTGATCGGCAGCCTTACGGGTCGCAAACGCGGTCTGCACGTTGTCGCGAGCCTGCTCTCTGCCGTCACCTTCGCGTTGTTTACCTATTTTCTGTGGCACCACGCCGGGGCAAAGACCTCCTATGGCGAAACCACGCTCGTGCTCGGCCTGCCGATCGGGCCATTCTGGTATGCGGCCAGTGGTCTGATGGCGCTCAGCTTTCTTGCGCAGATACCCGCTGTGCTGCTCGATTTGAGAGAGATCGCCGGCAACGCCCCCCGCGAGATCGCCAGTGAACTGGCCGCGCCCCTCCTCCTGCTCGCCGGCTTCGCCCTCGCGATCGGCGCTCTCTTTCTGCTGCCCTCCGGCGCCACGGCGCTCACCAAGGTCGGACTGGGTTTCGCCGCGCTGTATCTGCTTGCGCTCGCACATGTGCCGCTTGGCGTGGCGCTCGCCATCGCCGGACTTCTGGGAAGTTACGCATTGCTGGGCCAGACGCCCGCGCAACTGATCGGCATCAACAGCCTCACCGGCTCGCTGGCCAGCCCCGACCTCGCCGCCCTGCCGCTGTTTCTTCTGATGGGCAATCTGGCCATTGCCGCAGGCTTTGCCGACGATATTTTCCAGGCCGCCAGCGCCCTCTTCGGGCGGCTGCGCGGCGGGCACGCGCTGGCGACGATCATCGGCTGCGCCGGCTTCGGCGCAATCTCGGGATCGTCGGTCGCCACCACGGCAACCATCGGCGGCGTCGCCTATCGCGAGATGAAAACCCGGAACTACGCGCCCGGTCTTGCAACCGGGTCGATCGCTGCGGGCGGCACACTCGGCGCGCTGGTGCCTCCTTCGGTCATCCTCATCATCTACTGCGTCATCGCCGAACAGTCGATTTCGGAAGCTTTCGCGGCGGCGCTGGTTCCCGCGCTGCTCGCCATCGCACTCTATGCCGTGACGGTGCTCGTGCTCGCACATCTGTCGCCGCGCATGGCGCCGGCCCCCGGCCCCGAGCAGCGGTTTCGCCCGATCTTCGCGCTACGGGCCGCATGGCGGCCCGCCGCCCTGTTCCTTTCGGTGCTGGGCGGGCTCTATGGCGGGCTGTTCACGGTGCAGGAGGCGGCGGCGGTCGGCACCGGCTTCGCCTTCGTCTTCTGGCTCGCCTCGGGCCGTGCCAGCATTGCCGGCTTGCTGGATGCGATACGCGAAGCGGTCGCCAGCAGCGCCGTCTTCTACCTCATTCTCATCGGCGCCGGCATTTTCGGCTCTTTCCTGAACCTTGCGGGCGTCACCAACGCGGTGCTGTCGGTCATCAACCCCGAAACCATGCCCGCCTGGCTGGTGCTGGCCCTGCTCGCAATCATGTACCTGATCCTCGGCAGCGTGTTCGACACCGTTGCGGCGCTGGTGGTCACCGTGCCCTTCGTGATCCCGATCATCCTTGCGCTCGACTACGATCTTGTCTGGTGGGGGATCGTCACGCTCAGCCTTGTGGAAATCGGCATGATCACGCCGCCCATCGGAATGAACGTGTTCGTCCTCAAGGGCATGCTCGGTGGGCAGGTTTCGATTGCGTCGATCTTCCGCGGAGTCATCCCGTTCCTGGCGGCGGACCTTGTCAGGCTGGTGATCCTGATCGCCTTCCCCGGTCTCACGCTCTGGCTTCCCTCGGCCTGGTAGAGCAAGGCCGTTTTGCGGCCCCGGCGCCGGCGACCCGACTGACATATTCAGCAGCGCCCGCTTGGCACGCCATGGAGTCAGACCTTCGGCGCAAACGACGGGCCTCACCTTGTGTCACGTCGCCGCCTTCGAAAAGGTGTGGTTGAGGCTTCCCTGGATTTGCAGACGGCTTGTCCCCTGACTTTGAGGCACGGGGGCCGAGATGAGGACAAGCGGTTCGCGTAGAGATCGGGCATACAGAGATGCCGGGCCGATCGCATTCAGCCCGGCAACCGTTCACTCCGCAGTCACCGGTATGTTGAAGCCTTTGCCGATCAGCCAGACGCTCAGGCTCAGCTCGAACAGCCCACCCGGCAGCGCCAGCATCACGCCGATGGGGTAGCCGAACATCTCCGCCGTGGTGCCGACCATAAAGACGAGGTAGCCAACGAAGCCCCAGACGGCCAACACGCGTGGCACCAGACGCCCGAAGAAAAGCGCTGTGCATAGGATTAACCCTCCAATGCCCCACAGCGTCATACTCATCTGATAGCCGTAGAACCCGCCTTGTTTCAGCACGAAGGCGATGGCGTCGAACGACTCGGTGGCGACGTTGCCGCCGATGCTGGCTTCGCTCAGCGGTACGAGCAGGGCGAGGAACAGAGCGCCGATCACGGCGGTCGTGGTGGCCGTGATCCCCGCTGCAAGATAGCCGCGCGCCACGTAGCCGCTGACGGTTTTGAGGACGGGGAAGGCCAGGACCGACAGGCCGATGTTCACAAAGGAATGCACGATCGCCATGAGGAGCACGCCGATCATCAGCGTCGTCTTGCCGGCGAACACACCCTCAAGCCCGAGGGCATTGTCGGCAACCGAGGCCACCATTCCGCTGCCGGCGCCGTAGCTCACGAAGGCCAGGATGAAGAAGATGCCGAACAGCCGTGCGGCCAGGCGGTGGGCGTTGAGGTCTTGGGTCATTGTGTTTCTCCGAAATTGGGTGCCCGGTCCGGCGCTGCGGATGTGGCGCGTGTGCGGGGGAATGAGATGTTGTGAAATCCGAAGGCACGGTCGCCTGCGGTGTTAAAGTTCCGTTCAGCGACGTTCAGACGACAACCACGTTGCCGCGCTTGTGACCGGTTTCCATGTAGCGATGCGCCTCGACCAGCTCGCCGAGCGGGTAAGTGCGGTCCATCACCGGCGCGAACTTGTCCGCTTCGACGAGGTCTATAAGCTGCTGATGCATGGCGCGCTGGCGCTCGGGTTTGAGCATGCCGGTTGCCGAGAACCGGGCTTTGCGGGCGCCCCACAGCGCGCTGCGCAGAGACGCGCCTAGCAGAGCGCCATTCAGCACCGGGCAGACATAGCGGCCATTGCGGGTCAGGGCGCGTTTGGCCCGGCCGAACGAACTGATGCCCAGCGTGTCATAGATCACGTCGTAGCGCTCCGCAGAGCGGGTGAAGTCCTCGGTCGCGTAGTCGATCACCCGGCTCGCCCCGAGCGAGGCCACCATCCCGGCGTTGCGCGCGCTGCAGGTGCCGGTGACCTCTGCCCCGATGGCAGAGGCGATCTGAACCGCGGCAGTGCCGAGGCTGCCGGCAGCCCCAAGGATCAACACCTTTTCGCCGGCGCGCAGTTCCGCGACTTCATGCAGGAAATTGAACGAGGTGATTGCCCCGTCGCCCATCACCGCCGCCTCCTCATGCGAGAGCGCCGCGGGTTTGTGCATGAGCACGCCGTTCTCATCCATGCAGATGTGGCTTGCATTGGCGCTGAACGACATCCCCGCCATGCCGTAGACCTCGTCGCCCACCGCAAAGCGCGACACGGCGCTGCCGGTGGCGATGACCTCGCCCGACAGGCAGGTGCCGATCAGGTCGTGGCGCGGGCGCCGGAACCCGATGAAGGCGCGGGCGAAGCGCGGCAGGCCCGCGCGCATCATCCCGTCGGCGCGGCTCACGGCGGAGGCCCGGATACGGATCAGAACATCGTTCGGCCCCGGTGTCGGCATCGCGCGCGTCACCGGCGCGAGCTTCTCAGGGCCACCATAGGCGGTGACGCTCCAGGCGTTCAGGGTTTGGGCAGTGAGGGTTTGGGCAGTGGCGTGCATCGAAATTCTCCTTCGTTGACTTGACGAGGGCGGTTTAGCGAAGCACAAACGATCCGAATATTGACGGAAACTCGCCACACCGGAACAAAAACGTTACACTCATGCTGGATTGGAAAGCCCTGCCCGCCTTTCTCGCCGTCGCCCGTCAGGGGTCGTTGCGGGCGGCTGCGGATCAGCTCGGCGGAACCCATGCGACCGCGCGCCGCCAGATCGAAGCGCTGGAAGCGCAACTTGGCGTGCAGCTGTTCCGGCGTGGCGCCGACGGGTTTCATCTCACCGCCGCAGGGCGGACCTTGCTGCCGCAAGCCCTGAAGGCGGAGGAGGCGCTCCTGCAGGGCGCCAATGCCGTTCAGGGGCTGGACCGCGAGGCGTCGGGCCTGATCCGGCTCTCGGCCGATCCGATCAACGCGCACTTCATGCTCGCCCCGGTTCTCGCCGATTTCGCCGCGCTCTATCCGGAGATCGACATCGAGCTCCAGCTCTCCTTTGGCATCGATTCCATCGAGAAACTGGAAACCGACATATCGGTGCGCAATGTGGCGGCGGTTGACGAGGATGTGGTCGGCAGGAAGCTGTTTGCCGCCTCCATCGGCATCTTCGCCGCGCGGGAATACCTGGATCGCATGTTGCCCAAGGCCGGCCCGAAGGGACAGGGCCTGCAATGGATCGGCTACGGGCCGGTGCCCGAATTGCTGGCATTCGTGCGTAATTCTCCGTTCCCGGAGGCGAAGATCCGGCACGCGATCCCGGACCCCGAAATGCACCTTCACCTGGCACGCGCCGGGGCCGGCCTGGCGATCCTGCCAGCCTGGGTCCCGGCCCGGTTTCCTGAACTGCAACGCGTACCCGGAACCAGCCTGGACGAGAGGCGGTCAACCTGGGTCTTGCTGCATTCCGATCTGCGCCGCGTTCGCCGGGTCCGGCTCTTCGTCGACTACCTGTGCGCCGCCCTTCTCGAACGCCGGGCCGACTTCATCGGCGCATAATGCCCCGGGGCCGGCGTCGGCGACAGGCAGACCATACGGTTGCCGGGCGCGCTCCTTAGCTCTGTGTGACATCAGCACACGCCTGACAGTCCACGCAGACTAATTGCGTTTCTCGGGCGTCACCGGCGCCGGGGCCGGGACGAATTCGAGATTGCCGAAATCGAAGCTCAGATATCTCTCGCCCACGCGCGTCGAGTTTGACTCGGCGCTATCCTCGGCGACCTCGGCGGCGAGTTGTTCTTCCGTGTCGGCCTCTTCGGCGTCTTCGCTGACCTCGCCCGCGATCTGCTCGCCCTGGCTGATCTGCTGCTGCGCCTCGATCACCAGCGCGGCCAGTTCCTCCGAATAGGGCAGCTTGTGCGCGCGCGGCATCCCAATGGGGTAGTAGTCCTCGTCCAGCTCACCGATCCAGAGAAAGATCGAGCCCGTTTCACCAGACAGTTTGTCGGGCTCGGTGATCTGCGCCCAATAAAGCCGGAACCGGTCCGGCGGCGCGGAATCGCTGGGCAGGCCGCGGATTTCGCCGATACCCCAGTAGGTGTAGAAAACCAGCGCCGCGACCGCCACGGTCAGTCCGGCCCGCAAGATGAGAGGAAACCGGCTGTTGAAGACCATCAGCATCGAGAGCACGATCAGCAAGCCGTAGGCGACCGAGAGGGTCAGGATCGTTTGTGTCATTGCGCCACCACCTCGCCGGTAGCGGCATCCTGATCGCCACCGGGACCGGCCGGTCCGGTCCGGCGGGTGGCTTCCACAAGGCTTTTCTGCCGATTGTTGACGTCGCGGATTTCATCGTCCTGAAGGGTGAAGCGCGCCACTGTCACCTCATCGCCGGTGCCGGTCAATTCGACCTCGCCGTAGTAGATCACGCGCACTGACGGGTTCATCTTCTCGACCTTTACCGTAACGGGCAAGGGATCAACGCTGGTCGCAATGAAGTGCACCACGTTGACCACGTATTCGCCGTTCATCAGCCCGCGCACCGAGACCGTTTCCTGGTTCAGCGGGTTCTCGATCTCTTCGCCGTTGATCAGGAGCACATCCTTGAACTGGCCCCGATCGTCGCGGTCGAGATGCATCAATCCGGTCTCGCGGTCATTGTACCAGACAATGTTGCCCACCGGATCTTCAACGTAAACATCCACGTCGTCCTCATGCCCATCCGGCCACCGCATGGTGATGAGGATCTCCACGTCCGTGTCGATCTTGCCGGTTTCGGCCACCGGGTTGATCATCGCGAAGGCGATGAAGAACATGAACGCGAAACCGACCAGCGCGTTGAACAGCAGGTCGGTGAAAGCGTCGAACTCGCCGTCCCGCAACTCATCAAACATCGCGTATGTCGCCCTCCGTCATCGCTGCCGGCAGGACGACTTCGCTGAAGCGCACGAGACGTTGCATGATCCTGAGCGCGAGATTGTCGAGCAGGTTGAACTGCATCCTGAGCAACACGCCGCAGGACAGGCCGCTGATGGTTGTAAGCAGGGCGACCGCCATGCCTCCGGTCATGGACTGCAATGCCTCGCGCATGGTCTCGACATCGAATTCACCAAGATCGCGCATCGAGACAAGCATCAGGATGAAGCCGATCACCGTGCCCAGCAGACCGAGCTTGTAGAGCGTGTCGGACACGAAAACGCCAAGCCGAACCGGACTGCGACATTCGGAAGAGAAGGCTTGCAACAGCGTTTCGGGCGAACTGTCGCCCAGCGTTCGGCGCACGAGCACCAGATCGCGCGCGATCCTGCGCACGCGACGGTTGCCGTCGAGCTGTGCCAGCATACCATCAGCGCCCGAACGCGGGCTTGCCTCAAGACCTGCCGAGAGCTTTTCAAGCGCCGACAGTTCGCCCGACAAGTCGAACAGAAACCACAGGCAATACAGACTCGCCACGCCGAAAACGCCGACGATCAGCGTCGAGATGCCGCTGGTGTCATTTTCGAACAGGTAGGCAAGAAAGCCGTAATCCCACAGGATCACCGCGCCGAGGCAGATCAACGCGATCAGGAGGACCCAGCGAAACAAATCGTCATAGGCCCGGTTGACCAGCATGCGTCCTGCAAAACTTTCTGCCTGCGCCATCTTCTTCTCCCTCACCTGTAACCGCCGGGCGTGTTGGTACGGCGGAAGTCCCACGGCGCGTCGAATTCCACCCCAAGCTGCCAGAGCCCGCGCTCCTCGGAAATCGCCTCGATCTGTGCGTCTACATAGTCGGACGATTGCTCCTCCAAGGCCAGCGCCATGCCCCGGCGGACCATTTCGTCGTTGATCGCCACGCCGCCGCTTTCACACACGCCGTAGCGGCGGTTGAACGGGTCCGGTTCACCGAGCAGATAGCACGTCACTTCGCCGCGTCCGGCCAGCAGTTCCAGCGTGCGCCGGGCAGCATCGGCGCAGCCCCATTTGTCGCCGTCCTTGTAGCAGAATTGCGATCTTTCCGGCGCGTCGAGTCCCCAGAGAATCACCCGCTGGGTGCCGACGCGGATGATGTCTGCGTCGATCACTTCGGCCATGCCGCTGACCTCGTCGCCATCCTGCCCCAGCGCCTCGCCGGCGACGAAATATGAAGATAAACTTATGAAGAACAATGAAAGTATTGTAGCCTTGCCGGGACTCATGCAGCGATCCTTTCGCGCGAACAGGGAGAAACAAGATGCGGCTCGAACTGGCTCTTGCCATAGCGCTCGTCCTGCCCGGCGCAGCCAGCGCCGACCTCGTGGACGACTTGCGCAATGGCGTCATTACGGAATGCCGTGGCTGCGATCTGCGCGAGGCCAATTTCAAGAAGGCGGATCTGGCCGGAGTCGACCTGACCGGCGCGAACCTGACCGACGCGACTTTCCATCGGGCCAACCTGCGCGGCGCGACTTTGGTCGATGTCGAGGCCATTGGAACCAATTTCAACCTGGCTGATCTGACCCAGGCCCAGATGGCAAATGGCGATTTCATGCGAGCCATGTTTTATGGCGCGCAGATGTCCGGGGCCGACCTCAGCGACGTCAATCTGACGGAAGCGCGGTTGCAGACGGCGCGTCTCACCTCGGCCAAGTTGCCGGGCGCGGTGCTGGACAGGGCATTGATGCGGGAGGTGGTGGCCAATAATGCCGATTTCAGTCACACCTCGATCGAGCAAACCAACCTCAACGGAGCGCGTCTGGGGCGCAACAGGTTTGACGGTGCGACCATCAGTTATGCCGGCTTCATCGAGGCCAAAGCCGGTGGAGCAAGCTTTGTCGATGCGCAGATTTCGCTGAGCGACTTCTACGGCGCCGACCTGCGACGTGCCAGTGTGGCAGGCGCCACTTTGACCGGAAACCGGTTTACCAGAGCGGCCACCAGAGAGGTGGACTTCGACGCGGCCACCATGACCGGGAACTTCATGTCGAACGGGCGGCGGCAGGACTGACGTCATGGCTCGGTCACCGGGACGTAGGGGGACAGGACTTCTTCGTACCGGGTCTGGCTTTCGAAGTAGCCCGTATTTACTTCCTGGGTTTCCCGATTGATACCGAGCTGGCCCTTTTTGCGCAGATAGCTGGCTTCTATTGCGATCAGGGTCTGACCATCAGGCGAATGCCCCGTACAAAGCTCGTGGATGAACTGGTTGCCGACAGGCTGCTGGCCCTCTTGCATCGGGACATCGGCACAGTCCAGTGACCAGTCTCTGTAGCGCGCCTTGAAGTTCCGTATCAGCGTGAAAGCGGTGCGCCGTTCACGGTCGCTGATGCGGTTGTCGGTGAAGATCCGGCGGCCCTGCACAACGCCTTCCGGATCGACAAGCAGCGACACGACGACGGGATGCGCAAAGACCGAGGTGCCGCCCTGAAGGGTTCTGTACTCCAACTCCATCGCGCGTGCGATGTAGTCCTGTTCATCGTCGTAGTTGAACTCAATCTCCCGCAGGCCGGATTGTTCGGGCTGGCAGGTCAGAAAATCGCTGAAAGAGGTCAGTGGTTGCCCCGTGGGGCCACCGTTCGTGCCACATGCGATCTGTCCAACCGCCAGGTCGGGCACCTGAGAGACGGGTTGGCCGAGAACGACATCCCAGATGGAATACACGGGTTCGACCCGCATCTGACCAAACGCGGCATGGGCCGATAGGCAAAGGCCACAAATGGCAAGAAGGGTCTGTGTGCGCATCGCGAGTTACTTGAACCTACTGCACGGACGGGCGTCCGGGTTGTCAAAGAAATCCGCACATTCTTCGAAGGTCGGTTCTCCAAGGCCCATCACGCTGGTTTCCAGATAGGCGACGAGATTGGTGATATCCGCGTCGCTAAACGTCTTGCCGCGTCTCGGTTTGTTTTCGGGGGCAAAGTCGGCAAGGGCCATGCCATAGCAGCTGTCGTCGCGGTAGGCGGTTCTGCCGTGATAGGGCATCGGTGTGCCGGGAAGGCCGCATTTGATGATTTCGAACAACGTTTCCGTGTCGAGCGTGGACTCGCGCAAGCTGGGCGCGGCCGGAGCCTGCAACATGGTCCCGGTCAATCCGTCGCCGGGCCAACCATGGCAATTCCCGCAATACCCGACAGACCGATAGACGACCTTTCCGCGCTCCGGATCTCCGGCCAGACCGTCCTCCATCTGAGCCAGGGCCATAGGCGTGGTCAGCGTGAGAAAAGCAAGCGACACGGCCACCAAACGGGTCATCGTCATGAGGGGTCCTCGGGTATTGGCAAGCATGTATTGACAAAAATGCCGGGCAGCCGAAGCCGCCCGGCACCAGATTTTTCTGGGGATCAGTCGAGACCAAAGACCCACAACATATTTGCGGGCTGGATGGAATTCAGCTCGGCATAGCCCATGCCCGCGATGCCGATGCCGCCGCCTACGATGGCAATATATTCCTTGCCGCCAGCAGTGAAGGCGATCGGCGGCGCCTGGAACGAGGTACCGACATTCATCGACCACTTCTCTTCCAGCGTCGTCGCGTCATAGGCGGCAACCGTACCGTCCGTGTGGGCGGTCCACATCAGGTCCGGCGTGGCCAGAACACCGCTATACATCGGGTAGGTCGTCGGCCGCGTGGCCGAAACTTCGCCCGTAGCGACATCGACGGCATTGATGGCACCGGTCTGAGCACCGCTGTTCACGCCGGAACCGCCGATGAAGATCTCGCCAGCCACCACGTCATCCGGATCAACAGAGCGCACGCTCAGATCCGAGCAGCCCTCGATGCCCACGGCATAGGCCAGGCCAAGCTCGGGGTTGTAGGCAGTCGGGAAGAAGTTGGTGCCGCCCTGAATGTTCGGGCAGGTCGTGGCGGTCGCGCCGGCACGGTCGATCGCCCCGATCGCATAGGTCTGCAGCGACGCCGAGGGGTCATATTCCATCGGCTTGCCGGTCTTGGGGTCGATGCCCTCGGTCCAGTTCAGATTGCTGACATAGGTGGCCGAGTTGATATAGGCGCCGTTGGTGCGGTCGAGCGTGTAGAAGATGCCGTTCCGTCCGAAATGCGCCAGGACCTTGCGCTCTTCGCCATTGATCTCCTTGTCGATCAGCAGCTGGATGCCGACTTCGTCGTAGTCCATGTAGTCGCCCGGCGTGTACTGGAAGTGCCACTTCAGTTCGCCGGTATCGGCGTCGAGCGCCAGGGTGGAGTTGGTGTAGAGGTTGTCACCCGGACGATATTCCGGGTCGTACATCGGCACCGGGTTACCCGTGCCCCAGAACAACGTGTTCGATTCCGGGTCAAACGAGCCGGCCACCCAGGCCGCGCCGCCGCCGGTCTTCCAGCAATCCGGGTTCCCTGTTTCTTCGCACAGCCAGGTTTCCGACCCCGGCTGCCCCGGCTCCGGCACCGTGTAGAAGCGCCACAGCTCGTCGCCGTTGTCCGGGTCAAGCGCGGCGATCCAGCCGCGAGTCGCCCAGTCACCGAACGACTGTCCGATAATGATCTTGTCGCCGATCGCCTGGGGCGAGTTGGAGAAGCCTTCACCCTGGTCGGTGGCGGCTTGCACGTCCCAGACCACGTCACCCGTTTCGCTGTCGCAGGCCACAACGCGACCGTCGTTCAGGACGGTAACGACATTGTTGCCCGAGAGCGCGAGGCCCCGGTTCGCCAAGATGACGCCGTTGCTGGGATCCTTGTCGATGCCAGTGTCGCAAACCCAGACCGGTTTCAGAGATTTGCCGTCATTCATGTCGAACTTGTAGGGGGTCCCCCAGGGGTCCGAAACGTACAGGAAGCCATCGTCGGCCAGCGGCGTCGCCTCCATCGAGCCCACGCCGAAACCGGCCGGTTCGGTGCCTCCGAGGGTTGCTGCCGTGATAAGGCGCAGACCAGACACGTTGTCGGCGTTGATCTCGTTCAAGGTTGAAAACCGGTTGGAATCAAAGGTCTTGTGGACCATGAGCCAGTTTCCGGCTTCCGCTTCCGTACCAGCGGCCAGCAAGCGCTCTGCTGTCACTTCGCCAGCGATGCTTCCGCTTGCCAGGCCTGCAGCTGTGAGAGCTGTCAACCCGGCGACACAGTGTTTCATTTTCATCGAATGTCTCCCTACACTTGGGTTGGATGTGAACCAAGTGAGGGCATGTTGGCATCAACGAGTATTGGATGTACCCAATACACGGTATTGGCATTTGTTATACATAAGGATTGGCATCTATCTACGCGATTTAATTTATTAGATTTTTTCGGCCAAGCGAGGACGGTGCCTTCCGGTCGTGGTGGGGGAAGGTATCACCATTGCGCTTCAGCGGGGCTCTGACTCTGCGGATCTGATCCAGACCGGCGGCTTTCCGGTCTGCGCAACTGTAACCGGCGATCAATTCGTTGAAAATTTGGGGATTTGGGAATGGCGTGTAAGAAATTCGCGCGGAACTAAGGCAATACTCCCATCCATCGCTTTGATTTCAAAAGGCTTTGCGGCGCTCGCAGGTCAGGTATTCGCGTTCGGCGCCCGCGAAGTGCATGACTAACCGATCACCGTGCCTGGATCGTTGGGCCGGGATCTTTGAATGGATCGGTGCGCTGCTCGATTCCCCTTGGCCACGCCATGGAGCGAAACGACTGTCAATCGGACTCGGCCCGCTCGATAGTCAAAAGCGGCGGGAATTACCCCGCCGCTCGAGCCTTCTCTTTCAAAGCCGGCCACCCGCCCGGCATCATGCGCCGACGGCTCGGGGCAGCCCTTATGCCTTCTGCGTGCGGTTGAACAGGCCGCGAAGCAGGCCCAGGACAAACAGCGCCGCCGCCGCATAGACCGCGTGCCAGTACCCGATTTGCAGGTCGGCAACCAGTTTCATCTTACGGTGCGACATCGGGTCCGTGTACTCGGATTTTCCGATGAAGTTGATGCCCGTCGCTTCAGCCCGAATGTTGCCAATGCCATAGGCCAGCCCAACCGTAATCAGGTAGGACAGTCCAACAAGCAGGATCATGATCGTTGCGTAAGACACCTTGAACCGGCCCAGGGAGATCGTCTTTTTCCAGAAAAGACTGACCACCAGAGCCAGCATGGCGAGGCTGAAATAGACCCATGTGAAAGGTGCAAAGAACCCCGGCATTTCGTAAAGAGCGGGATCGGCCTGGACTCTCACCTGGCGCACCACCTCAACACCCCAGGGGTGCAACACGATGTCGTTGTCGCCCTTGATGACCGCCATGTCTGCAATCCACCACGGTTGGAACCATGAATAAGCCATGTATGCGCCGGCAGCGATGACCAGGATCCGAAAGATCCAGACCAATGTTCCACTACGAGCAACCTGTTGCGTTTCTGCCTGTGTCATTATCCCTCTCCGGTAAGCCCACCGACCTCAGGCCGGCCTCTCGGCTCATTAGATTTATTCAATTATTACATGTCGTTACACGACGGCCAACATCCTTACAGCGTCATTTTCCCACGTCAAGCCGCTGACCCCATGCCTGTGATTCCCCACAGAACGCGGCGGCCCTACTTTCTCAGGGTGTAGTCTGGGAACTTTGGAAACCGAAGGCAAATCCGATGCTGCAATGTATGAAATTGGCTTTTCCAATTTTACCGGCTCTGTGCGGCCCAGGTGGCGCAAAACCGGCAGAATTCCCGGGATGACCATGTCGGGAAGTATCAGCTGATCGCCACGTTCCGGCGACACGCATCGCTGCCGCTTGACGACTGGCTCTGCGCCCCGCAGCGGACGATCCCGCATCGCAGGCGCCCTTTGTCGCACCGTGGTCTCCAGCGCCACTGAATCTCGCCCCTGCCCGACGTCGACGGCGACAAGTCGAAACGCTAAAATTCAGGTGCTATCCCGTCAGCCTCTTCCGCACCGACATTGCCGAGGCCAGAACCGAGAAAGGCAAACTCCGTCTCTTTGTGACCATTGACCGAACCAGGAAGTTCGCAGTTGCACGATTGGTGGAAAAGCCGGCCGCAAGGCGGCGCGGGACTTCCCTGATCATCTGCTGGAGGCCGTGCCCTATCGCGTCCATACGATCCTGACCGACAACGGCATCCGGTTCACTGAGCACCCTGGCAATCGCGGCGTCACCCTCCGCAAGATACGGTTCGGCTTGATTTGTAAGGTCAACGGGATTGAAAACAGGCTGACCGGGCCAAACCACCCATGGACCAGCAATCAGCTCGAGCACATGAACCGCACAACCAAGGATGCCACCGTGACACGGTATCGCTACGACGGCCGCGATCAGCCGCACCGCCATCTCGCGGGCTTGCTCGCTGCATAAACCATGCCCGCAGACTGAAGACGCTCAACGGGCTCACACCCTACGAATACATCTGCAGAATCTGGGCATCGGAAACAGATCGCTTCAGCGTGGCTCCGATCCACCGGAGGCCGGGACCGAGCAACCGGTGGGCCAGAACCCAACCTGAGAAAATGGCAGCCTCGGGCAAAACCGAGACCCTCCTTAACCTGGGTTGCATACTGCTCAGAATACCGGGACCATCTCTCAACAGCCAATTCGTTCAGAAATGCTTCGAAACTACGCCCTTGTCTTCTCAAGCCGTCAGGAGCGGCAACCGCAGGGTGCGCCTGAAGGCGCACCCTACTCGGTCACGCTCAGGCCCAGCATCCGCCAGACCTGCATTCCGCCGCGATAGTAGGAGATCTTCTCCGCCGGGTAGCCCGCCTCGATGATCCGGCGGATCGCGGTGGGCGACTGGCCGCACCACGGGCCGTTGCAGAACAGCGCGATCTCGGGCACCGCCTCGCAGATCCAGCCGTCGAAATCGAGCTCGCAGCCGAGTTTGTCGAGCTCGTCGGACATGCCGGTATAGGGCATGTTCACCGCGCCGGGAATCGAGCCGCCTTCGAACCATTCCGGCGTGCGGCTGTCGATCACCACCGCCTCGGGGTCTTGCAGCATGTCGAGCAGTTCCAGCTCGCCGATGGTGCGCACGCCCTCGGCGGGCGAGACCGGCTGGATGCAGAAGGGCGGGCAGGCGCGCGAGGTCTTGGCCCAGTCGCCCTCCAGCCTGTTCTCGGGGTCCTGCGCGCGCGAAATCACCGCGGGTCCGTTCGGGGTGTCGACCGTCACCGAAGGCACGTCCGGACGGATATTGACCGGGTCGGCGGCGAGCGCCGGAGCAGCCAGCCCCATGAAACAAGCGACAAGAAACGAAAACCCCCGCATGAGCGACCTCCCTGAAAACCCCGGATGCGTCCGCCGACCCTAGCAACCGAAGCGCCGTCTTGCACCCCCTCGCGGGCCGGCCAGAAACCGGTTGCCCGCAGGCCACGGCCCGCCCTACCCTTCGCCCATCCAATGCGAGGACAGACCATGCTGACCGGCACCTGCCATTGCGGCAATCTTCACTGGAGTTTCGACGGCACCCCCGACAGCGCCACCGCCTGCAACTGCACCCTGTGCCGGCGCTACGGCGTGCTGTGGATCTATGACTGGGAGGGCGAGAAGGTCACCACCTCGGGCACATCCAGCTACTACCGCTGGGGCGATGGCGGGATCGAGTTCCACTTCTGCCCGAGCTGCGGCAATGTCGGCTGGTGGCGCGGGCATGAGCCGCATCCGGACGGGCGCACCCGCATCGCCGTGAATGTCCGCCTGTCGGAACCCGATACCGTGGGCCAGATCCCGATCCGCCATTTCGACGGGCTCAATACGTTCACCGACCTGCCATCCGATGGCCGCTGCGTCGCGGATATGTGGGCCTGACTACTGGCCCAGCCCCAGCGCCCGCAGATGCGCCACCGCCTCCTGCACGCGACCGAACTCGTTGATCTCGACGATCAGCCGGGGATTGTTCCCGATCCCCGCCAGCGCGGCAAAGACCGGCGCGAAGGGGATCGTGCCTTCGCCAAGGCACCAGTGCCGGTCGGCATAGCCATCGGCATCCTGCAGATGCACATGGCCCAGCGCCTCGCCCGCCGATGAGATGTAGCGGTCCACCGCCGGCGCGCCTTCGCTCACATGCGCCCAATAGGCATGGCCCACATCGACCGAGAGTTTCAGCGCCGGGCTGTCCGCCGCCTCGATCAGCGCCGCGCGGTGGGCCGGATCGACATCCCTGATGTTCTCGATCACGATCTCCACCCCCTGCGCCTCTGCCCGCTTCAGGGCCGGGGCCAGCGTCTCCTGCATCGCCGCCACGCGCCGGGTGCGGTCATTCGGCTTGTTGTCGAGGTTATGGGCATCCCAGGCATCATAGGGCGAGTGCAGCACCATCTGCGTCGCCCCCAGCTTCTCCGCCGCGTCCAGCGCCTGGCCGATCCGGCGCTGCACCACCGCGCGCACCTCCTTGTCGCGGGTGTCGAGCTCGAAGCCGGAAAACGGCCCATGGATACCCAGCCGCCCGGCCCAGCCATCGAGCGCCTTTTTCGCCATGTCGATGAAGGGATCGGGGGCGGCGAGGATATCGGCCATGCAGAATTCGGGCAGTTCGAGATCGCGGTTCTTTTCGATCAGCCAGTCGCGGTGTTTCGGCAGATCGAGCACCGTCAACTGCGCGCCGATGATGGGCAAGTCCTTCATCTGAATCCCTCCCGTTTCGGCGGAGAGTGCCATGAAAGAAGGTGCTTGTCCCGCCCCGTCCGGTAAGAGGGCGGGACAAGCCGCGCGGGATGTCGGGGTCAGGGAGGACCTACGATATCACCCGCACGTAATCGTCCGGCAGCGGGCTTGGCTGGCCAGCCGCGTTGCCGCCGGATCTGACAAAACCCGTCACCACAACGCCATGCGCGCGGATCAGCCCGGCGATCTCGGGATCGTCCGATTCCGTCACCGCGCGGATGCCGCCCGGGATGGTCTCGACACTGCGGCGAATCGCATCGTGGCGGCGCAAAAGCTCATGAAATACCGCCTGGTCGCGCTTGTGGCGTGCAGCCTGTTCGGCGCTGTGGCGATGCTGACCATGTCCGCCACCCCGGCGGTGAGATCCATCATGCATGGCGGGCTCCGGCAAAAGTTGTATCTTCAATATATATTTTGAAGCCGGGCCGTCAGCAGGCCACGTTGCCGCACCCGCCGGGGCGGGTTAAGCCTTTGGCAAGACCCGCGCGCTAGCTTTGCTGCATGTCGCCCGCCGCCCGCCTGTTCGCGCTTCTGATCCTGCCGGTTCTGGCGGCCTGCTCCTCGCTTCCGCCCGAGGCGCAGTGCTTCGCCGATGCCACGATCGAGTACCGTGCCGCCTGGCGCGGGGTGCAGCAGATTGATGCCGATCTGGCGCGCGGCTACGGGCTGCGGCGGCAGGAGATCAGGATCGCGCAAACCTTTGCCTGCGGCGCAGGGCGCTGTCTGATGCAGGGGCGTGAAGAGCTGGCCTTTCCCACCCCGATCGACGCCGGGGCGCTGCGGGCGCGCCGTCAGGTGCTGATCGCACGGCTGGATGCGCTGCGCCCCGCGGCGAAAGCCGCGGCCCTGCGCTGTGGCTACCCGCCCCCAGGCGGCGCGGGCACCCGGCCCCCCTAACGCCTCAGTCGGAGGTGGTCACCACCTCATACATCACCGGCTCGAAGGTTTTGCACAGATCGTTGAACTTGCGGTTATAGACCCGCATTTCATCCGAACGCAGCATCTTCTGGAAGTCCTCACGGCTCTCCCACTGGGTGTAGTTGGCGATCCGCGTCCGGGCATCGTTCACATGCATCGCCGCGCTGATAAAGCCGGGCTGCTGCGAAACGAAATCGTTGCAGGCCAGACGCAGCTCTTCCAGCAGGTCGTCGCAGGTGCCGGGCGTGACTTCGAATGTGGTGATAACGGTCTGAAGGTTCGGGTCTTTCCTGATCATGGGCATCGGCACATCTCCCCTTGTGACAGGATCAGCCTAGCACCGCGCGGCGAAAGCGCAAAACCTCAGTCGAAGTCGAAGATCTCTTCGAGGATGTTCCTGAGCCGCGCCTTGCCGGAATAGCGCCCGCCATAGCGTTTGCCCTTGCCCGGCTCGGCCACCTCGCGGCCCCGGTCCTCGAACCGCTCGGCGCGTTTCTGCGCCGGCGCATAAGGCTTGCCCTTGCGCTCGGCCGGGCGTGGCGGCGGGGGCGGCGCGGGATCGGGATTATCAAGCTCGATGGCCGGGCGGAGGGCCGCGATCAGGTGATCGAGCTCGCCACCGTCAAGCCAGACCCCGCCGCAGGCCGGGCAATGGTCGATCTCCACGCCGTGGCGGCTCACATGGTCCATCTCGGTCGCGTCATGCGGGCATTTCATCGGCATCCCTCCTCGTCGGCTCCCTTCGATATGGAAACGAAAAAGGCGCGCCGCAACCGGCGCGCCCCGTCATTCCCCCGGACCAGGTTCAGCGCACGACATGCACCGAGCAGGGCGCATGGCGCACCACGCGGGCCGCCGTCGACCCGAGGAACAGATCCTGCAGGCCCGGCCGGTGCGAGGCGATCACGATGCAATCCACCTTATGCTCCGCCGCGTAATCCACGATCGAATGGCCGGCATGGCCCTCGATCACCTTCACCTTGATGCTGCCATGTTCGGCAAGCTTCTTGGTCAGAATATCTTCGATTTCATGAAGGTTATGGTCGATCTGCCCTTCGGGAAGATATTGCGCGACGTAGGACGGCACCTCCTCGATCACATGCAGCGCGGTGATCGTCGCATCGGGGCCAGCGATGGCCTCGGCGATCTGGATGGATTTCATCGTGTCGCGGCCCGTCTCGAAGGCCACTGGGACTAGAATATTGTCATACATCTGCGCGCTCCTGGTTGTGTCGCCGCCACTGTGGCGACGAGAGTGGCGCGGGGCCTTGACCTAGGTCAACCCCCCGCCTGCTCCGCACATTCTCCACATCATATCAGAACGGCAGGCCAACGTAGTTTTCCGCCAGCGAGGTCATCGCCGCGTCGGAGCTGAGCAGATAGGCCAGCTCGATATCCTGAAGCCGCCGGTCGTAATCGGGATTGTCGGGGAAGTTGTGCAGCATCGTGGTCATCCACCACGAAAAGCGCTGCGCTTTCCACACCCGCGCCAGCGCCTTGGCCGAGTATTCTTCAAGCCCGGTCGGGTCGCCCTTGAGGTAGTGATCCATCATCGCATGATAGAGGTAGTAGATGTCGGACGCCGCCGAATTGAGCCCCCGCGCGCCGGTCGGCGGCACGATATGGGCGGCATCGCCGGCGAGGAACAGATTGCCCCAGCGCATCGGCTCGGCCACGAAGCTGCGCAGCGGCGCGATGCTCTTCTCGATCGACGGACCAGTCTCCAGCCGTGCGGCCACCTCATCCGGCAGGCGCTTTTTCAGCTCGTCCCAGAACGCCTCGTCAGACCAGTCCTCGACGCTGTCGGTGAGCGGAACCTGGAGGTAGTAGCGGCTGAGCACCTGGCTGCGCAGCGAGCAGAGCGCAAAACCCCGGTCGGTCTTGGAATAGATCAGCTCATCGTTCACCGGCCTGGTGCGGCTGAGCACCCCGAGCCAGCCGAACGGATAGATCTTTTCGTATTCCTTCAGCACATCGCGCGGGATCGCCTTGCGGCTCACACCGTGGAACCCGTCGGCGCCGATGATGAAATCGCAATCCACACGGAAGGTTTCATCGCCCTGCCGGTAGGTGAGATAGGGGCTGTCGGACTTTGCCTCATGGATCGCCACATCCAGCGCCTCATGGATCACGTTGCCGCCCATATTCTCGCGCGCCTCGTAAAGATCGCGCGTCAGCTCGGTCTGGCCATAGACCACCACCGAATTGCCGCCGGTATGGCCGGCAAGGTCCATCCGGTGCATCGCCCCATTGTCGTTGATGTAGAAGCCCTCGTGAATCTCGCCCTCGGCGTCCATCCGTTCGCCGCATTGCGCCTCGCGCATCAACTCGGCGAAGCCATGCTCCAGCACGCCGGCCCGGATACGGCTCAGCACATAATCGCGGGTGTGTTTTTCGAGAACGACATTGTCGATCCCCTTGAGGTCGAGAAGCTGGCTCAGCATCAGCCCCGACGGGCCGCCGCCGATGATGCCCACCTTGGTGCGAATCGTGTTGGTCATGGGGTCCTCCCTGTTCGTCGCGGCAATCATCGGCCCGCAGCGGGCGGATTTGAATGGACCGACCCGGCCAAAACTTGTACCGATCGAACATGAACAGCATCGCCAATTACAACCTGTTCGGTGAACGCGAAGACCTGCCCGACGTGGTGCATTGCGAAACCATCGCCGCGCGCTCGCTGAAACATGACTGGGAGTTCACCCCGCATCGCCACGCGCGTCTGCACCAGGTGCTGATGATCGCGCGCGGCGGCGGGCGCGGCACGTTCGACGGCGAGAGCCTGCCGCTCAGCAATGGCAGCCTCGCCAATGTGCCCACCGGCTCGGTCCATGCCTACAGTTTCACCCCCGGCACCGAAGGCTGGGTGGTGACGATCCCCAGCGAGCTGCTCGACGAGGGGCTGGCAGAGGGCGAAGGGCTGCGCCCGCTGCTCGCGCGGGCCTGCGTGGTTGACGGCAGCGACGAGATCGTCGCCACGATCAGGGCCATCTTCGCCGCGTTCGAAACCCGCGCCTTCGCCCGCGCCCACGAGCTGCGCGCGCGCACCGCGCTGCTGGCCGGGCTGGTCGCCCGCGCCATCGCCGAGGCAACGCCCGCCGCCACCCCGGCCGAGAGCAATCTGCAACGCCGCTTCGAAGCGCTGGTCGAGGCGCATTTCACCGAGCATTGGCCGGTCGCGCGCTATGCCGCGCGGCTGGCGGTCAGCCCCACCCATCTGTCGCGCGTGCTGCGGTCGGCCACCGGCCAGCCCGCCTCGGCGGTGATCCTTGAGCGCATCATCCGCGAAGCGCGGCGAAATTTGGCCTATTCGAACCTCTCCATCGCCCAGGTCGCCTATGCGCTCGGCTATGACGACCCGGCGCATTTTTCCAGGCTGTTCCGCCGCGCCACCGGCCTCTCCCCGCGCGCCTTCCGCAAACAGACAGAGGCCGCAGGATAACCCGCGGCCCCTTTCATCTTGCCGGAAATATCCCGGGGTCCGGGGCAGAGCCCCGGTCCCGCCCTCTCCGTCAGGCGGCACATTCCAGGAGCAGCGTGCCGGCAGCGGTATTCGAGATCGGGATATGGTAGTTGCGGGTGATCTCGGTCACATCGTCGCCGAGCGCCCCGCGCATCATCATCCACATCAGGAACTCGGTGCCCTGCGCGCCCGCCTTCTCGACCAGCTCCATGCGGCTGATCTTGGTCAGCTCATCGGGGTTGTGCACGATGTTCTCAAGGCAATACTGATCGAACTCCTTGTTGATGAAGCCCGCCCGCTGCCCGTCAAGCTGATGCGAAAGTCCGCCGGTGCCGAGCACGACGATCTTCGCATCCTTCTCGGGGAAGCTCAGCAGCGCCTTGCGCAGCGACCGGCCAAAATCCAGCGCCCGCTTCAGGGTCGGGATCGGGTGCTGCACCGTGTTGGCGCTGATCGGCACCGTTTTCGGCATATCCGGGTGATGCGGCGCGCCCGGCCAGAACAGCTGCATCGGCACCACGAAACCGTGGTCGACCGGCAGCTCCTGGCAGGAGGTGATGTCGAATTCATCGGCCACCATGCTCTCGATGATATGCCAGCTCAGCTCCGGCGCACCGGGGAACGGATCGAGGCTCGGCAGGCCCCAGCCTTCGTCCTCGTTCTTGTATTCATGCGCCGCGCCGATCGCGAAGGTCGGCATCCGGTCGAGGAAAAAGCCCAGCCCGTGGTCGTTGTAGATGTTGATCACGTAATCGGGCTTGTTGTCCTGGATCCATTTATGGACCTTCGGATAGCCGTCGAAGAAGGGCTTCCAGTAGGGATCGTCATACAGCTCCTTCTGGATCGCGTTGCCCACTGCGGGGATGTGCGAGGTGGTGATGCCGCCAAGAATTTTTGCCATGATCTGTCCTCCTCAGGCCTGCGATTTCAGGTAATCTTTGAATTCCTCGGTGCTGCGCCCGGTCTGCAGACCGCCCACATCCTGCACCGAGAGCCCGAAGATACCGGCAAATTTGGCGAGGTAGTAAATGTTGCCGCCCGCCTCGATCAGTCCCAGCACGTTGCGATCGCGGATCGCCTGTTTCTGCTGGTCGTTGAGGCCGTATTTTTCCATGAAGGCCTCTTCGTCGGCCTTGAATGCCTCGCGGTTTTCGGCCTTGTTGAACGAATAGCACATCTTGTTCAGCGCATAGCCCTTCATCGCCTGCTTGCCGTCGAAGATGGTCGTTCCGGGGATGTCGATATGGTAGTCGAACGCCGGCATATCTGCCATCGGTCCTCTCCTCCTATTTTGCCCAATACAAACGCATCGGGTTGTCCACGAGCAGTTTCCGCTGCTCCTCCGGAGTTCGCGCGATTTTCGGGATGAAGTCGACGAGGGTGCCGTCATCGGGCATGTGCGACTTCATGTTCGGGTGCGGCCAGTCGGTGCCCCAGAGCACCCTGTCCGGAAAACGTTCGACGATGGCGCGCGCGAAGGGCACGACGTCGTCATAGTCGGGCGGCCCCTCAACACTGAGCCGCTCGGGGCAGGTCACCTTGGACCAGATGTTGTCATTGCGCGCCATCAGATCAAGGAAGCGCCGAAAATCAGGGTGATCGGCGCCCTTGGCCACGTCCGGGCGGCCCATATGGTCGACCACGATGATGCCGGGCAGGCTTTCGAGGAAGGGCACCAGCTCTTCCAGGTCCTGCGCCTCGAAATAAACGACGATGGACCAGCCGAATTCCTGAATGCGCTCGGCCACCTCGGTGAAATGCGCGCGCGGGGTCGAATCCACCAGCCGCTTGACGAAGTTGAAGCGCACGCCGCGCACGCCGGCAGCATCCATGTCGGCCAGCTCGTCGCGGGTGATATCGTGGCGCACGCTCGCCACCCCCCGCGCCAGATCGCCACCGGCCCGGCAGGCATCCACCAGCGCCGCGTTGTCCTTGCCGTGGCAGGTGGCCTGCACGATCACGTTGCGCGAGAAACCCAGAAAGTCCCGCAATTCAAAGAGTTTGTCCTTGCCCGCGTCGCAGGGTGTATATTTGCGCTCCGGCGCGAAGGGGAACGCATCGCGCGGGCCGAACACATGGCAATGCGCGTCCACCGCGCCCTCGGGCAGCACGAAATCGGGCTTCTTCGGATTGGGGTGAAAGTCGAGCCAATCGGCGTCGGTGATCTGTGCCTCGGTCATGTCAGTCTCCAAATACCTCGCCGTCCATCAGCTTGCGCGCGGTGCGCAGGATGGCGGCGGAGGTCGGGGTTCCGGTCGCGTCCAGCCGGGCGATCACACTCATCTCGCCGGTGGGGTGTTCGATGCTCAGGCTGCGGGTCTCGCCCGCGCCGGTCTCGGCCAGCGCCGCGGCGGGGGAGCCGTCGAGCAGGCAGGCGGTGGCCACGCTCACCGCGCCCAGCACGCCGATCGTCTTGTGGCAGCGATGCGGAATGAAGGTGCGGGTGTTGATCGCGCCGCCGTTCTTCGGCGCCGTCACCATCGTCATCTTCGGCACCGATTTTTCGGCCACGTCACCGAGATTCATCAAGGGCCCCGCCTTCAGCCGGATCGCTTCCAGCGTCGCACGCAGCCCCTCATTCGCTTCCAGCTCTTCCGGCGTCTCGTCGCCGGTGATGCCAAGGTCCACCCCGCGCATCACCACGCAGGGCATGCCGTTGTCGATCAGCGTCACCTCGACGCCCTCGATCACGTCGACCACATTGCCGGTCGGCAGCAGCGCGCCGCAGGACGAGCCGGCGGTATCGCGGAATTCCAGCGGGATCGGCGCCGCCGTGCCCGGCACACCGTCGATCCTGGCCTCGCCGGCATAGCTCACGCGCCCGCCCGGCGTCGCCACCTCGGCCACCGCCACCTGGCCGGTATTTTCCATGTAGATGGCAACCTTGGTCACCTCGCCCGTGGCCGCCACCAGCCCACGCTCGATGGCGAAGGGGCCGACGCCCGCGAGCATGTTGCCGCAATTCTGCTTGTCGGTGACGATGGGCTGATCGACGAACACCTGCAAAAACAGGTAATCCACGTCGACGCCCTCACGCGCGGACTTACGCACAACCGCCACTTTCGAGGTCAGCGGATCGGTGCCGCCCATGCCGTCGATCTGGCGAATGTCGGGCGATCCCATCACCCTGAGCAGGAAGGCGTCGCGCGCCGCCGCGTCGGCCGGCAGGTCATCGGCAAGGAAATACCCGCCTTTCGAGGTCCCTCCCCGCATCCACATGCAACGCACACCTTCAGCCACGTCGTTCCCTTTCATCTTGCCTCAAATATCCCGGGGGGTCCGGGGGGCTGGCCCCCCGGCCACCGGTGCCGGTCACACGTATTTCAGCCCCTTCTCGGCCAGCCGTTCCCGCATTCCGTAAATGTCGAGCCCCAGCTCACCCTTGCGGAACCGCTCGCGCTTGGCTTCCTCGTTGGCCACCCGGGCGCGGGCTTTCTGCAGCACGTCCGCCGCCTCTTCGCGGCGCACGCAGACCACGCCGTCATCGTCGGCCACGATCACATCGCCGGGGTTCACCATCTCGTCGGCGCAGACCACCGGCACGTTGACCGAGCCCAGCGTCTCCTTGATCGTGCCCTGCGCGCCGACCGCCTTCGACCAGACCGGGAAGTTCATCCCGGTCAGGTCCGCCACATCGCGCACGCCGGCGTCGATCACCAGCCCGCGGCAGCCGCGCGCCTGCGCGCTGGTCGCCAGCAGATCGCCGAAATAGCCCGTATCCGAGGGCGAGATGGTGCCGAGCACCATGATATCGCCCGGCTGAAGCTGTTCGATGGCAACGTGGATCATCCAGTTGTCCATCGGCGGGGCGAGGATCGTCACCGCCGAGCCCGCCACCCGCGCGCCGGGATAGATCGGCCGCATGTAACTCGCCAGCAGGCCCTTGCGGCCCTGCGCCTCATGCACCGTGGCGGTGCCCATTTCGGCGAGCCCGTCGACGATCTCCGTCGAAACCCGCTCGATGTTCTGGACGACAATGCCCGTGGTGCCCGGCTGATACGTCATCAGTCCAGCTCCTCCACGGTGCGCGGGAAGACCGCCTCGAACCCTTCGGCGTATTTTGCGGGCTTGCCGCCGGCCTGACCGCCGGAATTGCGGCGGAAATGGTTGCCGCGGTTCTCGGCCACGTTCTCATAGAAGTGCCACAGATGCTCCTGGCCCTGCATGCACTGGATCGCGGCCCATTTCTTGTCCCACACCTGCGAGATGTCGAGGAAGACATTGGGCTTCCAGCCCATCTGCTCGGTCTGGTGCGGCTCGAACAGGTAGAGCTGCGGCGCGCCGAGCACCTTCTGGCCGGGGTTGTGGCCCCAGGCCTGCGCCACCATCCGCGCTTCGAGCGCGAAATCGGTCGTGCGCATGTGGTCGGTGTTGTACGGGTCCCATTTCGAATGGGAAAACATGAATTTCGGCTGCACCTCGCGGATGATGTCGACCATCATGTCAAGCGTTTCGCGGCCCAGATCGAGCGGGTAGTCGCCCCGGTCGAGGAAGCGGATATCGCTCACGCCCAGCGCGGCGGCGGCGTTCTCGGCCTCTTCGCGGCGCGCGGTCTTGACCTTGTCGAGCGTCATGCCCTCCTGCTTCCACAGCTTCGCGCTTTCGCCGCGCTCGCCATAGCTGAGGCAGACCACGGTCACGTCATAGCCCTTCTGCTGGTGCAGCGCGATGGCGCCACCGGCGCGCCAGACGAAATCGGCACTATGGGCCGAGATGACGAGGGCGGTTTTCTTGTCCGACATTCAAATCTCCCTGAAAATTCCTGGCTCCGGCGCGGCACGCGCCCGGTCGGCACCGGCTTAGTCCCCCCGTGACGCCATGACCATTTGAATCCCGCGCCCACGTCATAAATATTTGCTATAGTGTGATGCACGGGAAGCAGGCAGCAAAACGATCAAGTATCTGGTATGACATTCGAATTTCCAAATCTCAGGCACCTGCGGGCCTTCATGGAAGTTGCCGATGCGGGGGGAATCAGTGCCGCGGCGCACCGGATTCACCTCAGCCAGCCGGCGGTGACGCAGGCGATTGCGGGGCTGGAGAAGCGCTTCGGGGTGCGGCTTCTGGACCGGCGGCCGGAGGGGATGTTCCCCACCGCCGAGGGCGAGGTGCTGCTCACCCGGATCAGGCGGATGTTCGATACGCTGGCCGAGGGCGCGGCCCGCGCGGTGCGGCTCGCCGCCCGGCGCGAAGGCAGGCCGGTGGCCGATTTCCACACCCGCGTGACGGCGGCGCAATTGCGCGCGCTGGTGGCGATCCGCGAGGCGGGCAATTTCTCGCTCGCCGCGCGCGGCCTGGGCATTTCGCAACCCTCGATTCACCGCGCCGGGCGCGATCTGGAAAAGCTCTCCGGCCTCAAGCTGTTCATACCGGCGCGGCGCGGGATCGAACTGACCCCGCAGGCCGAGGCGTTTGCCCGCGCGGTCAAGCTGGCCGAGGCCGAGCTGGGGCAAGGGCTGGATGACCTGACCCGCCTCAAGGGCCGCGACGCGACCCGGATCAGCGTTGGCTCGATGCCGCTGTCGCGCTCCGAAATCCTGCCCGCCGCCTGCGACGCCCTGCTTGGCGAAGCCTCCGGCGTGCAGATCCGCATCGTCGATGCGCCCTATGCCGAGCTTCTGCGCGAATTGCGCTATGGCGAACTCGACGTGCTGATCGGCGCGCTGCGCGACCCGCCCCCCGCCGACGACATCACCCAGGAGCCGCTGTTCGACGATACGCTGGCGATCATGGCCGGCGCGCGGCATCCGCTTGCGGGCCGCGCCGGGCTCACGCTCGACGATGCGCTGGCCTTCCCCTGGATCGCCCCGCCCCGCGATGCGCCCACCGGGTCTTACCTGTTCCGCGCGCTCGGGATCGAGGCGATGGCGCAAACGCCGGTGCGGATGGTCACCTCGTCGATGGTGCTCGTGCGCGGGATGCTGGCGCGCGGCGATTACCTCACGATCCTGTCGCCGCGTCAGGCCGCCGTCGAGATCGAACAGGGGCTGATGGTGCCGCTCGACCTTCCGCTGCCCGGCTCGGCGCGCACGATCGGGCTCACCACCCGCACAGGCTGGATGCCAACCCCGACTCAGGCCCGCTTCATCAATCTGCTGCGCACCGCCGCGGGCGCATGAGCTATAGAAAGATTGAATGCCAATCCCCGGGTTTGGATTTCCAATCCCGCATCGTGCAACTTAAGTGAAGGCCACCAAGCGAACAGGAGAACCCCATGACGGAGAAGGCATACGACGACATCCCCGGCACCTTCGTCTTCGACGCGGACCGCTCACGCGAGGGCTACTGGCTCAACCAGTTCTGCATCTCGCTCCGGCTGCAAAAGAACCGCGATGCGTTCAAGGCCGACCCCGAGGAATACTTGTCGCGTTTCGCCATGACCGAGGATCAGAAACAGGCGGTGCGCGACCGCGCCTGGAACCGCCTCCTCGAACTTGGCGGCAACATCTACTACACCTCGAAGCTCGCCGCGTTCGACGGCATCGTGTTTCAGGATCTGGCCGCGATCATGAGCCATATGAGCCGCGACGATTATCGCAAGATGATGGTCGACGGTGGCCGCTCGATCGAGGGCAACCGCTACAAATCCGAATGGGAGAAAAAATAATGGCCCGTATCACCGCAGGGATCGCCTGCAGCCACGTGCCCGCCATCGGCGTGGCGATGGATCAGGGGATCACCGACCAGCCCTATTGGCAGCCCGTGTTCAAGGGCTTCGAGTTTTCACGCAAATGGAACGAGGAAAACAAGCCCGACGTGGTTTTCCTTGTCTATAACGATCATTGCACCGCCTTCGACGCGAGCGTGATCCCGACCTTCGCCATCGGGTGCGCCGCCGAATTCGTCCCGGCCGACGAAGGCTTCGGCCCCCGGCCCGTGCCGGTGGTCAAGGGCCACCAGAAGCTCGCCAGCCACATCGCGCAATCGGTCATCCTCGACGAGTTCGACCTGACCATCATGAACGAGATGGAAGTCGACCATGGCCTCACCGTGCCGCTCTCGGTGATGTTCGGCGACCGCAAGCCGGAGGACGACTGGGGCACGCTGGTGGTGCCGCTCGCGGTGAACGTGGTGCAATACCCGGCCCCGACCGCCAACCGCTGCTACAATCTCGGCAAGGCAATCCGCCGCGCCATCGACAGCTACCCCGAAGATCTCAACGTCCATATCTACGGCACCGGCGGCATGAGCCACCAGCTTCAGGCCGAACGCGCCGGGCTGATCAATGCCGAATGGGACCAGAACTTCATGGACGAACTGGTGAACGAGCCCGACAAGGCCCGCAAGATCGACCATGTCGAGTTTCTGCGCGAGACCGGCTCGGAGGGGATCGAAATGGTGATGTGGCTGGTGATGCGCGGCGCGCTTGACGAGCAGGTCACCGAAGTACACCGCCATTACCACGTGCCCGCGTCGAACACCGCCGTGGGCCACCTGATCCTTGAAAACCACGCCTGAGGAGAAACACCATGCGTATCTGCGTTGCCGGCGCCTACGGGGCCTTTGGTCTGAAGCATCTCGACGCGCTCGCCAATATCGACGGGGTCGAGGTGACCTCGGTGATGGGGCCGACGAAAGACAAGATCGAGGCGCTGGCCGCCGAGCGCGGCATCGGCCATGCCGGCACCACGCTGGAGGAATGCATCGCGCGCGATGACGTGGATGCGGTGATCCTCTCTACCCCGACGCAGATGCACGCCGATCAGGCCGTGGCCTGCATGGAGGCGGGCAAGCATGTGCTGATCGAAATCCCGATGGCCGACAGCCTCGAAGATTCGGTCCGCGTGGTCGAGAAGCAGAAGGAAACCGGGCTGGTGGCGATGGCGGGGCAAGTGCGCCGCTTCAACCCCTCGCACCAGTGGATTCACAACAAGGTGGCGGCGGGCGAGCTGAAAATCCAGCAGATGGATGTGCAGACCTATTTCTTCCGCCGCACCAACACCAACGCCAAGGGCGAGCCGCGCACCTGGACGGACCATCTGCTGTGGCACCATGCCTGCCATACCGTCGATCTGTTCCAGTACCAGACCGGCGAAACGGTGAGCCAGGCCTATGGCCTCGAAGGCCCGCATCACCCCGATCTCGGCATCGCGATGGATATGTCGATCGGGATGAAAACCCCCTCGGGCGCGATCTGCACGCTCAGCCTGTCGTTCAACAACGATGGCCCCTTGGGCACCTTCTTTCGCTATATCTGCGACAACGGCACCTATCTCGCCCGCTACGACGATCTCTATGACGGCAACGACAATCCGATCGACCTGTCGGGCGTGGCCGTCTCGAATAACGGGATCGAGCTGATCGACCGGGAATTCATCTCGGCCATCCGCGAAGGCCGCGAGCCGAACGGCGCGGTAACGCAGGTGCTGCCGGCGATGGAAACGCTCGACGCCATCGAGCGCGGCTTCAAGGGCTGACAACACCGAGGCAAGGCACAGACAGGGCCGCGCATCTTGCGCGGCCCTTTTCTTTGCGTGCGCCTAACGGATCAGGATCGCCCGGAAATCGTTGACATTGGTGCCGGTCGGCCCCGGCGCGAAGAGATCGCCAATGGCCGCGAAGGCGGAATAGGCGTCATTCGCCGCCAGCAGCGCCGCCGGATCGTGGCCCGCCGCCCGCAGCCGGGCGGCGCTGGTGCCATCGGCGAAGGCGCCGGCATTGTCTTCGCTGCCGTCGATCCCGTCGGTATCCGCGGCAAGGGCGGCCAGCGCCACGCCGTCCACTCCGAGCGCGAAGGAGAGCAGAAACTCGGAGTTGCGCCCGCCCTGTCCCTTGCCCCGCAGCGTCACCGTCGTTTCGCCACCCGAGAGCAGCACCACGGGCCGGGCGAAGGGCCTGCCCTTCGCCGCCACCTCGCGCGCCAGCGCCGCATGCATCTTCGCCACCTCCCGCGCCTCTCCCTCGATCGCATCCGACAGGATCGCCGCCGGCACCCCTTTCGCCTCGGCCACGCGCGCCGCCGCCTCCAGCGAGCGAGCGGCGGAGGCAATGACGGTGACGGTATTGCCTTCAAAGGTGGGATCGTCCGGCGAAGGCGCCGGGCTGCTGGCGATATGCTCGCGCATCGCCTGCGGCAGCGCGATGCCATAGGCGTCGATTGCCGCCAGCGCGGCCTCCGGCCCGGTCGCGTCGGGCACGGTGGGGCCGGAGGCCACCTGAGCCGGATCGTCGCCGGGCACGTCAGACACGATCAGCGTGGCCACCCGGGCCGGATGCGCCGCCTGCGCCAGCCGCCCGCCCTTCACCCCGGAAAAATGCTTGCGGATCGCGTTCATCGCCGAGATCGGCGCGCCGGAGGCCAGCAGCGCCTCATTCAGCAGCCGCTCATCGGCCAGCGTGAACCCCTCGGGCGGGCTTGGCAGCAGCGCCGAACCGCCACCGGTGATCAGCGCCACCACCAGATCGTCGGCGGTGAGCCCGTCGAGCGCGGCAAAGAGCGCGCGGGTGGCCGCCAGCCCGGCCTCGTCCGGCACCGGATGGGCCGCCTCGATCACCGTGAGATGGCGCGTCTCGCAACCATAGCCGTAGCGGGTAACCACCACGCCCTCTACCGGCGCGCCCCAGGCCGCCTCGAAGGCGGCGGCCAGCTGCGCCGCGCCCTTGCCCGCGCCGATCACCACGGTACGGCCCTTGGGCTTGTCCGGCAGGTTGCCCCGCAGGGCCACAGCCGGATCGGCGGCGGCGATGGCGGCGTCGAACAACTGGGTGAGAAAGGCGCGGTCGGTTTCGGTCATGGCGTCCTATCGGTTTTTGCGGCCCATACCGCACCGCCGCGGCGGACCACGTCCACAAATCCAGAAATCCGGTTTTCCGGTTTTCCGGTTTTCCGGTTTTCCGGTTTTCCGGTTTTCCGGTTTTCCGGTTTTCCGGTTTTCCGGTTTTCCGGTTTTCCGGTTTTCCGGTGAAGCGGAATGCGAACGGGGCCGGGTGTCAACACCCCGGCCCCGCCAAACCCGGATCGCGGGCCTATTCTTTCACGTAAGGCTGGCCGTCTGCCGCCGGTGGCCGCGCTTTGCCGATCAAACCGGCAACCACGATAATCGTGGCGATATAGGGCGCCATGGCGAGGAATTCCGACGGGATCGGCGTGTTGAGCAGCGCCAGCTTCTGCTGCAGCGAATCCGCGAAGCCGAAGATCAGCGCCGCCGAGAGAGCGCCCACCGGGTGCCAGCGGCCGAAGATCATCGCCGCGAGGCCGATGAAGCCCTTGCCGTTGGTCATGTTCTCGTCGAACCGGCCCACCGAGCCGAGCGTGAACCACGCGCCGCCGAAGCCCGCGACCATCCCCGCCAGCGTCACGTGGAAATAGCGCGTCCAGTAGACGTCGACGCCGAGCGTATCGGCGGCGCGGGGGTGTTCGCCCACCGCACGCGCGCGCAGGCCCCCCTTGGTGTGGAACAGATAATAGGTCGCCACCCCGACCAGGATCAGCGCGCCATAGACGAAGATATTCTGCTGAAACAGCACCGGCCCGAGCACCGGGATGTCGCTCAGCAGCGGGATCTTCCAGGCGCGGAACACCTCGGCGTTGTTCATCCAGCGGTTCGAGGCGAAAACCTGGCTGGTGACGTAACTCGTCAGGCCCAACACGAAGAGGTTGATCACCACGCCGGCGATGATCTGGTCCATTCGGAAGGTCACCACCAGGGCGGCCAGCATCATCCCGAACATGCCGCCGATGGCCACCGCCGCAAACAGCCCGACCCAGCTGCCGATCAGCGAGCCCACCAGCGCGCCGGTGAAGGCGCCGGCAAGCAGCATCCCCTCGATGGCGATGTTCACCACGGCGACCCGCTCCGAGAGCACGCCGGCGAGCCCACCCAGCGCAATCGGCACGGCGCGCACCATGGTCGCCTGCAACATGCCGGTGAGGTTGAAGCTCTTGCCCGCATCGGCCCAGACCAGGAAGGCCAGCACGACGAGGAACAGCCCGCCGCCGATGGAGAGCGTCGACCACTTGCCGCCGCCGCGCAGGAACTGGCGCACGCCGATGAAGGCGAGCAGGGCCGCGACGATGGTGTTGAACCCGCCGGGCACCACGAGGTCCGGCAGCTGCACCGCGTCGCGCACGGTGGTCAGCCGGAAGGTCGCCACCTCGCCGGGGGCCACGTCGAGCGCGAACAGCACCAGCGCCGAGAGCAGCAGAAGGATCACACCGGTGATCCGCGCCCGGCGGTCGGAGGTCGAGGCGACCTGTTCGGCGCCGGCGGTATTGATGGTCACGTTGCTCATGCCGCGCCCCCTTCCTTGTCCTTGCGGAAGCCCCACGGGAAGATCGCGCGCACCAGCAGGGGGGCGGCGATAAAGACGATGATCAGCGCCTGGATGATGCCGATCAGGTCGATCGACACACCGGCATCCACCTGCATCTGCCGCCCGCCCGCTTCCAGCCCGCCAAATAGCAGCCCGGCCAGCAGAATGCCCACCGGGTGCGAGCGGCCGAGCAGCGCCAGCGCGATGGCGTCAAAGCCGATCCCGGCCGAGAAGCCGGGGCTGGCGCGCTCCAGCACGCCGAGCACCTGGCTCGCGCCGCCCAGCCCCGCCAGCGCCCCGGCGGTGCCCATCGCGGCGACGATGATCAGGCCCGACTTCATGCCCGCGTAACGCGCCGCATCGGGGTTTTCGCCTGAGGCGCGGAAGGCGAAGCCGATCTTCGAGCGGAACAGCAGCCACCAGATGAAGGCGACCATGATCAGCATCACGAACAGCCCGGCATGGACCCGCAGGTTCGGGTCGATCCAGTCGAGCAGGCGCGGCAGCTGGCCGGCCTCCGGCACCGATTTCGAGATCGGGTCGGAGCGGCCCGCCACCTGCACATAGGGCTGTTTCAGCGCCCAGATCAGGATCAGGAAGGATGACAGGTTGAGCATGATGGTGGTGATCACCTCATGCGCGCCGGTGGTCGCCTTCAGCACCCCGGCAAAGCCTGCATAGATCGCCCCGGCAATCGCGCCAGCCAGCAGCGACAGCGGGATCAGCAGGATCGCCGGCAGGCCCGGGAAGGAGAAGGCGAAGATCGCCGCCGCCAGACCGCCCATGACGATCTGCCCCTCGGCGCCGATATTGAACAGCCCGGCCCGGAAGCCGAGCCCGAGGCCGAGCCCCGCGAGGATCAGCGGGATCGCCGAGGTCAGCGTTTCCGAGATCGCGTTGAGCGAGCCGACCGAGCCCTTGCCGAGCGCCACGAAGCTCTTGCCGATGGTGCCGATATCGACCCCGGTGGCGAGCATCACCAGCGCGCCGAGAACCAGCGCCGCGATCACCGCAAAGATCGGCACGATCACCAGGTCTTCGAATTGCCCCCGTCCGCCGCTGGCGCGTTGCAGAAGGGCGCGGCCCGCATCGTCGAGCTCGCGTTTGCCGATGGATGTGCTCATGCTGCCTCTCCCTCGGTGGCCCCGGCCATCGCCAGACCCACCTGGTTGCGGTCGGCCTTGCCGCCGGTATTGTCAAACTCCGCCACGATCCGGCCCTCGAACATCACCAGGATGCGGTCGGAGAGCCCCATGATCTCGTCAAGCTCGGACGAGACGATCAGCACGCCGTCGCCCTCGTCGCGGCTTTCGACCAGCCGTTTGTGGATATATTCGATCGAGCCCACGTCGACGCCGCGGGTGGGCTGGCTGGCGACCACCAGTTGGGTCTGGCGTTCGAGTTCGCGCGCGACCACCATCTTTTGCTGGTTGCCGCCCGACAGCGAGCCACCGGGCAGGAAGACCGAGGGCGTGCGCACGTCGAAATCGACGCAGAAGGCCGCCGCCGTCTCGTTCACCCGGTTCCAGTCGATCGAGCCGAGCGGAGCGGCATAGGCCTCGTCGTAATAGGAATTGAGCACCATGTTTTCGGCGATGGTGAACTTGTCGACCATGCCCATGCGGTGCCGGTCTTCGGGAATATGCGCCATGCCCCGGCGGTGCCGGTCGCGCACGCTGGTATGGGTGATGTCGTCGCCGGCGAAGGTGATCCTGCCGGCATTGCCGCGCGCCAGCCCAGTGATCACCTCGACCAGCTCGGTCTGGCCGTTGCCCTGCACCCCGGCGATCCCGACGATCTCGCCCGAGCGGACGGTGAACGACACATCGTCGATCAGCCGGTCGTCCTTGTCGTCGAGCAGGGTCACCTTTTCGAGCCGCAGCATCTCGCTGCCGGGCTGGGCCGGGGTCTTGTCGACGGTGAAGCTCACATGGCGGCCCACCATCATCTCGGCCAGCTTTTCCTCGTCGAGCGTTTTCGGGTCGCCCTCGCCGGTGATCCGGCCCTGGCGCAGCACGCTGATCCGGTCGGAGATGGCGAGGATTTCATGCAGCTTGTGGGTGATGAAGACGATGGCCTTGCCCGCCTCCTTGAGCCCGTTGACGATGCCGAAAAACTCTTCCACCTCCTGCGGCGTGAGCACGGCGGTGGGTTCGTCGAGGATCAGCACATCGGCTTCGCGGAACAGCACCTTGAGGATCTCGACCCGCTGCTGAATGCCCACGGGGAGGTTCTCGATCAGCGCGTCGGCGGGCACGTGCAGCCCGTATTTCTGGTTGATCTCCTCGACCTGCGCGCGCGCTTTTTTCAGGTCGAGATGGCCGAGCCGGCCGGTGGGCTCGACGCCGAGCACCACGTTTTCGGCTACGGTGAAGACGGGAACGAGCATGAAATGCTGGTGCACCATGCCGATGCCGGCCTCGATCCCGTCGCCGGGGCCATCGAACTTCACCGGCTTGCCGTCGATCAGGATCTCGCCCTCGTCGGGCGTGTAGAGACCCGAGAGCATGTTCATCATGGTGGATTTTCCGGCGCCGTTCTCGCCAAGGAGCCCGAGCACCTCGCCGCCACGGATCACCAGGTTGACGTTATCGTTGGCCACCACCGGACCGAAGCGCTTGGTTATCCCGCGCAGTTCGACGTCCATGTCCCTACCCCCGCTCAAGGCGCGAAAAGATAGGCCGGCACCGCACCACCGCGTCGCGCGGCAGGAGGAAGATGCAATGCTATTCGGACAATCCGCGCCGTAAATGCAAAAAAGTCCCGCCGCCGGGCGTGCCGGCGGCGGGCGTGAGTCACCTTACATGCCGGTGACAGAGATCGAGCCGTCGATGATGCCGGCCCTGATTTCGTCGAGTTCGGCTTTCAGCTCGGCGGGCACGGCGTCTTCGAACGAACCGAAGCCGGCGAGGCCGACGCCTTCGTTTTCAAGCGTGCCGACCACGAGGCCACCCTCGAAGGAGCCGTCCATTGCCGACTGGATGACCTGATGCACGGTCGAGTCCATGCGCTTGAGCACCGAGGTCAGGTAGACATGCGCCTTTTCCGGGTCGGTCTGGGTCTGGTCGGCGTCGACGCCGATGATCTTCAGCGCATCGGTGCCCAGTTCGTCGGCCAGCGAGGCCGAGCCGAGGCCGACGGGGCCAGCGACCGGCATCACGATGTCGGCACCTTCGTCATAGAGGTTCTGGGCGAAGGCGCGGCCATCGTCGAGTTGGTCGAAGTTGCCGGTAAACAGGCCCTCTTTCGAGTCCGGGTTCCAGCCGAGCACCGAAACCGAGGTGCCGTGGCGCTCGTTGTAGAGGTTAGCGCCATGCACGAAGCCATCCATGAACACGGTCACCGGCGGGATGTTGATGCCGCCGAAGGTGCCGAGAATGCCGGTCTGGGTCATGCCGGCGGCAAGATAGCCGGCGAGGAAGGCCGCCTGTTCGGTGGCATAGACCTGGCCGACAACGTTCGGGATGGTCGGATCGTAGGCGAAGTCGACGATCGAGAACTTCTGGTCGGGGTTGGCCTCGGCGGCCGTCTTGGTGGCGTCGCCCATCAGGAAGCCGACGGTGATGATCACGTCGCAGGAGCCGTCGAGCAGCGAGTTCAGGTTCGCCGCGTAATCCGACTCTTGCTGGCTTTCGAGAAAGCGGCCTTCGATACCATCGGCGGCGATCGCATCTTCGACGCCTTTCCAGGCCGTCTGGTTGAAGCCCGAGTCGTCAATGCCGCCGGTATCGGTCACCTGGCAGGCGGTAAACGCCGAAGCGGCGGTTACCGAGCCGGCAACAAGGGCAGCAGCAAGCCCGATTTTGCTGAGAAACGTCATATGAAAACCTCCATGTCACGCCGCGCCCTGACGTCGGTCACGCGGCCGGTTTCAGACCCGCTGAAAATGGCAAACCGCAACTGGTCGGCAGCGATTCCCCCTGCGGCCATGCCAGACTTTAGCACGTTGCTTTGAAAGGGGTATGGTTGAATTTTTGTCCGGATGAACAAATTTTTGTCGCACCCTGCACGGCGCGGCGCGATTGACGCAGGGGTAAGCACATGCCACCTCTGCCCGGCAAACCGGAGGAAAGCCATGTGCTGGAGTGAAGGCGCCTCGGCGGCGATGTTCGGGGTCGGCGCGGTCGCCACGATGGTGACGTGGCGGCGCGGCGATGCGCGCGCCATTCCGGTGACGCTGGCCTATTTCACCCTGATGGAAGGGCTGCAGGTGGCCGGCTACCAGGTGCTCGATCAATGCACGCTGACGGCGAATAAGGCCATAACCATCGCAAGTTACCTGCATATCGCGTTCCAGCCGCTGATCATCAACGCCTTCGGCATGGCGATCACCGGAAACGTCACTGCGCGAACGCGGCGGCTCGTCTATCTCCTCGCCGCCATCGCCTCGGCGATCCTGCTGCTCCGGCTCCTGCCCTTCGGCTGGGCCAGCCCCTGTGTTGACGGTCAGGTGCTCTGCGGCCCCGCCTGGTGCACGCAATCGGGCAACTGGCATCTCGGCTGGGCAGTGCCCTATTACGATATCTGGTCGCCGATCCTCGGCCCGTGGCTCGCCGCCTGGGTGCAGTTCCCCGCCTATCTCGCCGCGATCTTCGTCATTCCGCTGATCTATGGCGCGTGGCGGTGGGCGCTGTTCCACGCGGTGCTCGGCCCGGCCTTGTCGATACTGCTCACCGACGATCCGAACGAGATGCCGGCGGTCTGGTGCCTGTTCTCGATCGGGCTGGTTCTGGTGAGCCTGAGCCCGATGCTGCGGCGCGGCCTCGCCCCGGCACGGGAACCGCGCGCCGCCTAACCCTCCTGCTGGCCCTGGAGATATTCGTTGAGCAGCATCAGCGAGACCGGCGTGGGCGTCGGCACGCCCTCCGGGTCCACCCAGGTTTCGACCGGCGCGTCGATCAATTCGCCGAAGATCGGCATCGGCCCATGGGTCGCCTCGCGGGCATAGCCATCAATCGTCGACATCACGTAGACCGCCGGATAGGCGCCGCCATGACGCCTGGCGAGGCCGGTCAGATCAGGCGCCCCCGCCTCAGCGCCGCCGCGCGCATCATTGCCGTGGCAGCCCGCGCAATACGCGCCATAGAGACCCGCCCCGGTCATCGGTTCCTGCTCGCATCCCGTGAGCGCGAGCGCAAAAGCGCCCAGCACGATCGCCCGTAATCTCATTGCCCTGGCCTCCCTTGTTGCCGCGAGGTTAGCGCATGCGCACCAGCGCCGCCAAGCCCGCCTTTGGCCTTGCGCGGCCTGCCGCGCCGTCGCAAGCTCACCTTATGGATAGCAAAACCGCAAATGGCTGGCTCGACGCCTATTTCGCCGATTGGGTCCGCGCGCTGGAGCCGCGGGTGGAGCGGATGGCCTGCACCGGCGTGGTGATGACCATCCCGGTCACCGACGCGATTGCCCGGGTCGGCGGCATCGTCTCGGGTCAGGCGCTGGCGACGCTGGCCGACACGGCGATGGTGATCGCCTGCGCCGGGCATTTCCGCGAGTTCCGCCCGGTCGCCACCACCAATCTCGACGTGCAATTCCTGCGCCCGGCCAGCGGCGAAAGCATCTCCTGCACCGCCACCATCGTGCGGGCAGGCAAATCGCTGATCTTCACCCGCGCGGTGCTCACGGCCGAACCCTCGGGCAAGGAGGTGGCGACGGCCACCGCCACCTTTGCGGTGCCATAGCCTTCGGCCTATTGCCGGACGATGATCGTCGTGTTCCGCAGCCCGACATCCTCGACCATCTTGTAGAAGATCTCGGCCTGCGCCGGATGCAGCCGCACGCAGCCGTTCGAGGCGGTCTGGCCGAGCATCCGCGCATCGGGATCGCCGTGGATGGCGATATTGCCGTTGAAGAACACCGACCAGGGCATCGGCACGTGATAGATCGACGAGACATGATCGGGCGACAGGAAATCGACATAGAACTGCCCGGTCGGCGTCGGCTTGCGGTCGATCCCGCTTGAAATCACCCAATGGTATTGCTCGGGCTGGCGGCCATCGTCAAAGCCGCGCACCGCCGTCAGCCGCTGATCCGACAGATCGACGATGGCCAGCACCTTGTTCGGCCCCGGCGAGGCCAGCGGCGCGACCCGCTCGGCCACCGGCGGCGCAACCGGCCCGCGCGTGACAACCGTGGTCGTCCCGTCGCCGGCATCGGGCGTCGCGCCCGGCGGCGGGGTTTCGCAACCGGCCAGCAGACCAAGCGCGGCAATGCCCGCAAGGATAGGATGGAACGAACTCCGTTTCATGCTGCACTCCCCAATCCACAACTCAAATGACGGTGCCGGCCCGGCCGGCCATGGCACCACAGGGTCCAAAGCTTCAGCATAAACCGGATGCGCATATGCGCAACCTTGCCGGCAAGGCTCAGTCCTGCACCACGATGTAGGTGTCCGCCTTGCCGGTGGCATAGACCATCTCGTACAGCGTGCGGGCATTGTCGGGATGCAGCCGCACGCAGCCATGCGAGGCGGGCTGGCCGAGCATCTCGGTCGAGAAGGTGGCGTGGATCGCGTAGTCGCCATCGTAGAAGATGGCGAAGGGCATCGGCGCATCGTCATACTTGCTGGAGCGGTGATCGCGGCTGAACCATTCCGGCTGATAGGTGCCGGTCGGGGTCACATATCCGTCGCCGCCGGTCGAGACCGGCCAGGAAAACAGCCGCCGCCCGCTTTGCAGCACCGTCATCCGCTGGTCCGACACATCGACCCGGATCACGATCTGGTCCGAGCGGTTGGCGGTCGACAGCCGCTCACCCGCCCCGGCCGCCGTCGCGGCCAGCATCCCGGCAATGGCCACAATACTCTTGGTCATGAAACTCATGTCACAGACATCCCTGTTTTCCCCAGGGTCCATGCTTAGAGGCCGCGCGAGCGGATGCAACCCGATTCCCGGGCCATATCAGCCCCTTGTGATGACGCCATTGTCGAGCCGCACGATCCGGTCCATGCGCCCGGCCAGATCGGCGTTATGGGTGGCGATGAGGGCGGCAAGCCCGGTCTCGCGCACCAGCTCCATCAGCGCGGCAAAGACGGTGTCGGAGGTGTCGGGATCGAGATTACCGGTCGGCTCGTCGGCCAGCAGCAGCGCCGGGCCATTGGCCAGCGCCCGGCAAAAGGCCACCCGCTGCTGCTCGCCGCCCGACAGCGCGGCCGGGCGATGCCCGGCGCGCGGGCCAAGGCCGACCGTGTCCAGCAGCCGCTCCGCCCGCCCCCGCGCCGCGCCCATGCCCACCCCGTTGGCAAGCTGTGGCAGCACCACATTCTCCAGCGCCGTGAACTCCGGCAGCAGGTGGTGAAACTGATAGACAAAGCCCACCTTCTCGCGCCGCGTCCCGGTGCGCGCGCGGTCGGAGGCGCGGGTCATGTCCTGCCCGGCAATCGCCACCCGGCCCGCATCGGGCGTGTCGAGCAGCCCGGCAATGTGCAGCAGCGTGGATTTGCCCGCCCCGGAGGGCGCCACCAGCGCCACCACCTCGCCCGGCATCAGCGCCAGCGACGCCCCGCGCAGCACGCTCACCTCACCCGGCCTGCCCTTGCCATAGATCTTTTCCACGCCGTCCAGCGCCAGCACCGGCTCACTCATAGCGCAGCGCCTCCACCGGGTTCATCCGCGCCGCCCGGCGGGCGGGAAAGATGGTGACGAGGAAGGACAGCGTGAGCGACAGCGACACCGCCGACAGCACATCGCCCATCCGCACCGTGGCGGGAAGCTGGTAGATGCCGCGCACCGACGGATCCCACACGCCGCCGCCGGCGATGTAATCCACCACGGCGAAAACGTAGTCGATATTGACCGCGAAGAGCACGCCCAGCACCACGCCCATCGCCGTGCCCACCAGCCCGGTCGAGGCGCCGACCAGGAAGAACACCCGCAGCACCGACCCTTCGGTCAGCCCCATCGTGCGCAGGATGCCGATATCGCGGCCCTTGTTCTTCACCAGCATCACGAGGCCGGAGATGATGTTCATCGAGGCGATCAGCACCAGCACGGAGAGGATGACGAACATCACGTTGTCTTCCATGTCGAGCGCGCGCAAAAAGGCGCCGGCGCTGTCGCGCCATGTCCAGATCGCCGCATTCTCGCCCGCCGCCGCCATGATCGGGGCGATCCGCTCGGTGATGCGCTCGGGGTCGTCCACCATCACCTCGATCTCATCCGCCCGCCCCTCCTTGTTGAAGAAGGTCTGCGCCACCTCGAAGGGCAGATAGACGCGGGTCTGGTCGATATCCCAGCGCCCGGCCGTGAAGATATAGACCACCTCATAGACGCTCACCCGCGGCGTGGTGCCGAAGGCCGTCTTCACCCCGTTGGGCGAGATGATCTTCACCTTGTCGCCGAGATAGACGCCAAGCTCGCGCGCCACGCCCGAGCCGATGGCGATGCCGCGCGGAAAATCGTCCAGGCTGCCCACCGCCTCCTCCGGATCGGCGATGCGCGGGATGGCGGCAAGATCTGCGGCGCGGATGCCAAAGACCTGCACGCCGGAATTGTTCGCCCCGGCATTGGCCATCACCTGCCCCTTGATGAGCGGCGCGGCATGGGTCACCCCCGGCACCTGGGCGATGCGCGCAGCCCAGGCATCGTAATCGGCGATATCGCGGGTCATGTTGCCGGTCTCGTCCGCCGTCAGGCGCGCATAGACGGTCACATGCGCATTGGCGCCGAGGATCGTATCGACGAATTCCTCACGAAACCCGGTGCGCACGGCGAGCGTGATGATCAGCGCCGCCACCGCGAGCGTGATCCCGATGAGCGAAATCCATGTCATCACGCTCACGCCTCCCTCGGCGCGGCGCGCGCGCAGATAGCGCCAGGCAATCATCCACTCGAAACGGGAAAACGGGGTAGTGCTCTTGGCCAAATCCATGCCTCTCACGGGTTTGCGGCACACTGGGGTGCGGGCACGGGAAGGTCAAGCCGCACCGGCCCGCGCTGGCGCAGCTGTGACCGCGTGGGGCGCCCGGGGGATTTGAGTATTTTTGCAAGGATGAAGGGAAAGATTCACCACCCGTTAAGGTTACTCTGCGACAACCGGCGCGCGGTACAGGCTGGAGAGCCGATGACCGCCAAGGGTGAAGCCCCGGCGCGGCGTGGACTGCAATGAAACAGTGCGCCGGCCGGGGTGGAACGCCGCACGACCCGGCGCAGCCGTACTGCCTCTTCATCCTTGCGGAAATACTCCACGGGGGTGCGGGGGTGTGAAACCCCCGCTCATGCCCGCCGCAGGCGACGGCGCCCGAACAGGGCGCCGATCAGCAGCGTCACCAGCCCCCAACCGCCCGCAAAGCCGATCCCCGCCGAGATCAGCCCTTCCGAGGTCACCGGCAGGGCCGGCCGGAAATCGTCCCATGTGCGCTCGACCAGCTCGACATCGCGGATATGCCAGAACCGCGCGAGGCGCTGCAGCGGCGCGGCGCCGGCAAGGGCCTGGTAGTCGGCATTCAGCCGTTCGTAGCGGTAGATCCGGCTGCGCATGTCATCCCGCAGCCGGGTCTGGAACTCGCCGTCGCCGATCGCGTCGAGCGCTTCTTCGCGGCTCATCCCGGCGATCCGCGCAGTGGTGTCGAAGGCGAGGGTGACGCCGCGCAATTCGTCGACCGCGCCGGAGAGGCGCTGCACGTATTGCTGCGAAAACTCGGGAAACTGCGACAGCGCCACCGCGCCCGCGATGCCGCCCGCCATAGCCAGGATGCGCATTGGCTCCGCCCTTTCTGCCTGCGCCGGATCTGTGCCCGGTCTGGCAGGAGTCTGACCCGTCCGGCGCCTTCGGTCAAGCTGGCGCTGCGGACCGGGCGGCGGGCCGCCAATGCAGCAATCGGATAATGGATCGACCGCGAAAGCCCGAAACTGGCTCACAGAATGCAGGAATCCTGAAATCAGGCGGTCGGCGCCGCCAGTGCCCTCACGCGCCGGTCAAGCGGTCGCCCGGCGGCGCACAGGCCGGCCCGTCCGGTGCCTGCATCAGATATGCCCGGCGTAGATGTCCCTCAGCCGCGCCACGGCCAGCTCGGGCGCCAGTTCCTCGCTCTCGCCGGTGCGGCGGCTGGTCAGCTCGACCACGCCGTTCTTCAGCCCGCGCGGGCCGACGGTGATGCGCCACGGCAGGCCGATCAGGTCCATCGTGGCGAATTTCGCGCCCGCGCGCTCCTCGCGGTCGTCATAGAGCGGCTCCAGCCCCTCGGCTTCCAGCGCGGCATAGAGGCGCTCGCAGGCGGCGTCGGTTTCGGCGTCGCCCTGGCGCAGATTGACGATCCCGGCATGGAACGGGGTGACGCCTTCGGGCCAGATGATGCCGTTCTCGTCGTGATTGGCCTCGATGATCGCGCCCACCAGCCGGCTCACCCCGATCCCGTGCGAGCCCATATGGACCGGCACCCGCTCGCCGGTATCGGTGGTCACCACCGCGCCCATCGGCTCGGAATATTTGGTGCCGAAATAGAAGATCTGCCCCACCTCGATGCCGCGCGAGGTTTTGCGCCGCTCTTCGGGGATGGCGTCGAACAGCGCCTCGTCATGGGTTTCGTCGGTGCGGGCATAGGGCGTGGTCCATTCGGTGCAGATGCCGGCGACCTCGTCCCAGTTGTCGTAGTCGATCTCGCGGTCGCCGAGCTTCAGCCCGGTGATCTCGCTGTCATAGAACACTTCCGACTCGCCGGTCTCGGCCAGAACGAGGAATTCGTGGGTGTCGTCGCCGCCGATCGGGCCGCTATCGGCGCGCATCGGGATCGCCTGCAGGCCCATCCGCTCATAGGTGCGCAGGTAGCTCACCATGTGGCGGTTATAGGCGTGCATGGCGTTTTCGTAATCGAGGTCGAAATTGTAGCCGTCCTTCATGAAGAACTCGCGCCCCCGCATCACGCCGAAGCGCGGGCGGATCTCGTCGCGGAATTTCCACTGGATGTGGTAGAGCGTGAGCGGCAGATCCTTGTAGGAGCCGACATGGCTGCGGAAGATGTCGGTGATCATCTCCTCATTGGTCGGCCCGTAGAGCAGATCGCGCCCGCCCCGGTCCTTGATCCGCAGCATTTCCTCGCCGTAATCGTCGTAGCGCCCGCTCTCGCGCCACAGATCGGCCGGTTGCAGCGTCGGCATCAGCATCGGGATATGGCCCGCCCGCACCTGTTCCTCGTGAACGATATTTTCCAGCCGGCGCAGCACCTTGAAGCCGAGCGGCAGCCAGGAATAGATGCCCGCCGCCTGCTGCTTGATCATGCCCGCGCGCAGCATCAGCCGGTGCGAGGCGATCTGCGCCTCGGCGGGCGTTTCCTTCAGAACGGGCAGAAAGTAGCGGGACAGGCGCATGTAAGCCTCTTGTGCAGGTGTTTCGGGTCGCAACCGCCATAGCCGAGCGCAAAAGCCCCGGCAAGCCCGCCGCCCGGCTCGCCGCACGATTCCCCCGGCAGGCATGCGGCCCGGACCGCCGGACAAGGCCGGGCCGCGGGCCCGATCACGTCAGGTCACGCTCGCGTGACGGGCCTGATCCCGGGCGCCGGCCGGGCCGTAACGACAAGCATGTAACGCGAAACCGACAGGAGGACTTCATGCGTTTCACTCTCAAGACCACCCTCGCCGCCACCGCGCTCGCGCTGTCCGGCACCGCCGCGCTCGCCGATGACCATGGCGGGATGAAAACCATCGTCGATATCGCCGCGGGCGATGACCGGTTCGAGACGCTCGTCGCCGCCGTCACCGCTGCCGGGCTGGCCGAAACGCTGTCGGGCACCGGCCCCTTCACCGTCTTCGCGCCGACCGACGATGCCTTCGCCGCGCTGCCCGAGGGCGCCGTCGAGGGTCTGCTGCAACCCGCCGCCAAGGGCGATCTGACCAATGTGCTGCTCTATCACGTGGTGCCCGGCACGGTCATGTCGGGCGACATCGCGATCGGCGCGTCGCGGGTCGCCACCGCGCTCGACGGCGCCGATATCCGCGTCCTGCTCGACGGCGGCGTGATGCTGGATGACGGCTCGGGCGGCATGGCCAATGTGATCGCCGCCGATATCGAAGCCTCGAACGGTGTGATCCATGTGATCGACAAGGTGATCCTGCCGGGCAACACGCCGGATTGCTGACCGACACAGGGCCGGGCGCGGGATCTGCGCCCGGCCACGCCGTCAGCGCGAAGGCGGCGGTGGCGTCGGGTAGGGCCAGGGCCAGGCCAGCGGATTGGGCCGGTGTCGCATCGGCGGCGCTCCTGTGACGATGGCCCCACTCTTCCACAAGGCGCCCCGCGGCGTCCATCCCGGGTTGCACGGACAGGCCAAACAGGCGATGACTGGCGCATCGGTTTACGAGGAAACCCATGGCCCTGCCCGTCGGCATGCAACTGAGATACTGGACCATCGCGGCGGCGATCTTCCTGATCGCGCTGTGGTTGCTCGGCGATGTGATGCTGCCCTTCGTGATCGGCGGGGCGGTCGCGTATTTTCTCGATCCGGTGGCCGACCGGCTTGAAGCGATGGGGCTGAGCCGCATCCTGTCGACCACGGTGATCACCATCGCCGCGCTTCTCATTTTCGTGCTCGCCGCGCTTCTGGTGATCCCCACGCTCATCAACCAGTCGGTGCAGCTCGTCAATATCGCGCCCTCGCTGGCGCAAGACCTGCAGGCGTTCCTCACCTCGAAAATCCCCTCGCTGATGGATCAGGATTCGATCCTGCGCCAGTCGCTCGACACGCTGGGCGCAAAGGTGCAGGAGCGTGGCGGCGAGCTGATCAATGCGGTGCTCTCCTCGGCCATGGGCGTGCTCAACATCGTGCTGCTCATCGTTGTCGTGCCGGTGGTGGCCTTCTACCTGTTGTGGGACTGGGACCGCATGATCGCCGCGATCGACGATCTGCTGCCGCGCGACCATGCACCGGTGATCCGCAGCCTCGCCGCCGATATCGACAAGACGCTTGCGAGCTTCATTCGCGGCCAGGTGACGGTCTGCCTGATCCTCGGCACCTATTACGCCGTCGCCCTGATGCTGATCGGGCTGCAATTCGGCCTCGTGGTGGGCTTCGTCGCCGGGCTGATCAGCTTCATCCCCTATGTCGGCGCGCTGGTCGGCGGGGCGCTGGCGATCGGGCTCGCCTTCTTCCAGTTCTGGGGCGAATGGTGGCTGATCGGCGGCGTGGTGGCGATCTTCATGTTCGGCCAGTTCTTCGAGGGCAATATCCTGTCGCCCAACCTCGTGGGCTCCTCCGTGGGGCTGCACCCGGTCTGGCTGATCTTCGCCCTGTCCGCCTTCGGCTCGACCTTCGGCTTCGTCGGCATGCTCGTCGCCGTGCCGGTGGCCGCCGCCATCGGCGTGGTGGTGCGCTTCTTCGCCGAACGCTACCGCGAGGGCCGGCTTTACAGGGGCCTCGACCAGAACGAGACCCCGCCCGGCGAAACCGACGAGGCCGGCGGGGACAACGCCTGACCATGGCCCGCCAGCTCACCTTCGATCTGCCCTTGCGCGAGGCACGGGGCCGGGGCGATTTCTTCGTCTCCGACAGCAACGCCGCGGCAATGGCCGCGCTGGATGCCTGGCAGGGCTGGCCCGCACGCAAACTGGTGCTGACCGGCCCGGAAGGCGCGGGCAAGAGCCATCTCGCGCAGGTCTGGGCCGACATGGCGGGGGCGCAGGTGATCGCGGCGCGGGATCTGGCGGCGCTCGATCCGGCCAGCCTCGCCGGCGGCAATGTGGCGCTGGAAGACGCCGACCGGATCGCCGGCGACGCGGCGGCGGAACAGGCGGCGTTTCATCTGCACAATCTCGTGCTGGCCGAGGGCGGCAGCCTGCTCGTCACCGCCACGACGCCACCGAGCCGCTGGGGGCTGGCCCTGCCCGACCTCGCGAGCCGGATGGAGGGCGCGCCGATGGTCGCCATCGCGCCGCCGGACGAGGCGCTGCTGGCCGCCGTTCTGGTCAAGCTTTTCGCCGACCGCCAGATCGACCCGCCGGAAACCCTGATCCGCTACCTCGCCGACCGGATCGAGCGCTCCTTCGCCGCCGCGCGCGACATCGTCGCCGCGCTCGACGCGGCGGCGCTGGCCGAAGGCAAGCCGGTGAGCCGCGATCTGGCCCGGCAGGTGCTGGAACGGCAGGGCGATCTGTTCTGACCGCCGCGCCAACCGGCGGCAAATCGCTCCCGCCCGGCAGGCCGTTCCCGCCCGAAGCTGGATTTCCGCCGCCGCAAAGCGCATAACGTCATTAATCCGCTACGATTATTCGCCTACAGAGCAGCCATGACACTCGACGCCCCTGCCCCCGCCCCGATCAACGCCGATTTCCTCGAAACCGAGTTTCCGGCGGCCGTCACGCTCGCGCCGGAAGAGACGGAAGGGCCGAAGCGGTTCTTCAACCGCGAGCTGTCCTGGCTCGGCTTCAACTGGCGGGTGCTGGAAGAGGCGGAAAATCCGCGCGTGCCGCTGCTCGAACGGCTGCGCTTCGTCTCGATCTCGGCCACCAATCTCGATGAATTCTACACCGTCCGCGTGGCGGGTCTGCGCGAGCTGGCCCGCGAGGGTAACACCAGCCCCTCGATCGACGGGCTCACCCCCGCCGAGCAACTCGTGCTGATCAACGCCGATGCCCGCCGCCTGATGGCGCATCAGCAGGCGGTGTTCGATGCGCTCTCTTCCGAGATGCAGCGCGAGGGGATCGTGCTCTGCACCCGCGAGACGCTGTCGAAGGAGGATGAAACCTATCTCGAAGACGTGTTCATCAGCCGCGTTTTTCCCGTGCTCTCGCCGCTGGCGATCGACCCGGCCCACCCCTTCCCGTTCATCCCCAATACCGGCTTCGCGCTGGCGCTGGAACTGCAGCGGCGCACCGACGGGCGCAAGCTGAAGGCGCTCCTGCCGATCCCGCACCAGATCGACCGCTTCGTGCGCCTGCCCGCCGACGAGGGCGTGGCCCGCTTCCTGCCGCTGGAAGGCCTGCTGCTTCTGTTCATCGACCAGCTCTTTCCCGGCTACGAGGAAAAGGGAAGCTGCGCCTTCCGCGTGCTGCGTGACAGCGACATGGAAGTCGAGGACGAGGCCGAAGACCTGGTGCGCGAATTCGAGACCGCACTCAAACGCCGCCGCCGGGGCGAGGTGATCCGGATGAAGATCTCCGCCGGCGCGCCCTCGGACCTGCGCAACATGGTCAGCCGCGAATTGCACGTGACGGAAGACGAGATCGTCGAGGTCGAAGGGCTGATCGGCATGGCGGATCTGTCGGAACTGGTGATCGACGAGCGGCCCGATCTGCTCTGGCCCTCCTACACCCCGCGCGTGCCGGAGCGGGTCGAGGACCACCAGGGCGACATCTTCGCCGCGATCCGCCAGAAAGACCTGCTGCTGCACCATCCTTACGAGACCTTCGATCTCGTGGTGCGCTTTCTCGAACAGGCCGCCCTCGACCCGAACGTGGTGGCGATCAAGCAGACGCTCTACCGCACCTCGCGCCATTCGCCCATCGTGAGCGCGCTCTGCGAGGCGGCGGAAGCGGGCAAATCGGTGACGGCGCTGGTGGAACTCAAGGCCCGGTTCGACGAGGCCGCCAATATCCGCCAGTCGCGCCGGCTGGAACGGGCGGGCGCGCATGTGGTCTACGGTTTCATGCATTACAAGACCCACGCCAAGATCTCGACCGTGGTGCGCCGCGAGGGTGACGATCTGGTCACCTACACTCATTTCGGCACCGGCAACTACCACCCGATCACGGCCAAGATCTACACCGATCTCAGCCTGTTCACCTGCGATGCCGCCCTCGGGCGCGATGCGACTCGGGTGTTCAACTACCTCTCGGGCTATGCCCAGCCGGAGAAGCTGGAAAAGCTGGCGATCAGCCCGATCACGCTCAAATCCACCCTGATCCAGCGGATCGGCGAGGAGGCGAAATATGCCGAAGAGGGCAAGCCCGCCGAGATCTGGGCCAAGATGAACTCGCTGATCGAGGAAGACGTGATCGACGCGCTCTATGCCGCCAGCCAGAAGGGGGTGAAGATCACCCTCGTGGTGCGCGGCATCTGCGGGCTGAGGCCGGGGATCAAGGGGCTCAGCGAGAATATCCGGGTCAAATCCGTGGTCGGCCGCTTCCTCGAACACAGCCGGATCGTCTGCTTCGGCAACGGCCATGGCCTGCCGTCGAAAAAGGCGAAGGTCTACATGTCGTCCGCCGACTGGATGGGGCGCAACCTCAACCGCCGGGTCGAGACGCTGGTGGAGGTGACCAACGCCACGGTGAAAGCGCAGATCGTGAGCCAGGTGATGGCCGCCAATCTGCATGACATCGCGCAAAGCTGGGTGATGCAGCCCGATGGCAGCTTCCAGCGGCCCGACCTTTCGGACGTGGAGCAGCCCTTCAGCTGCCACCGCTTCTTCATGGAAAACCCCTCGCTCTCGGGCCGCGGCTCGGCGGGCGCGAAAGACGTGCCGGAACTGGCGCACAGCCACGACTAGCGGGGCTTGAAAGGCCCGCCGGGCGCACCGATCTGATGCGCTGTGCCTGGCACGCGCATTGCGGCGCCGGCCCGGAGGTATGACGCGCCTGCCATGAGCTATCTCTTCCTCGCCGCCGGGCTCGCGCTGCTCGTCATCGGCGGCGATATCCTCGTGCGGGGGGCCGTGACGCTGGCCGCGCGGCTGGGGGTTTCGCCGCTTCTCGTCGGCCTCACCGTGGTGGGATTTGGCACGTCGACACCCGAACTCGTGACCTCGCTCGACGCAGCTTTTTCCGGCGCGCCGGGCATCGCCATCGGCAATGTTGTCGGCTCCAACATCGCCAATATCCTGCTCATCCTCGGTGCGGCGGCGGTGATCGCGCCCGTCACCGTCGAGACGCGGGCGTTTCGGCGTGACGGGACGGCGCTGGCACTCGCCTCACTGGCCGCGCTTGCCGTGGTCCTGCTCGGCAGCCTGTCGCGGCCCGCGGGTGCGCTGCTGCTGGCCGGGCTGATCGCCTATGTCGCCACCGCCTACTGGCTGGAAAAGCGCGCGGTCCCCGCGGAGGCAAGCGCCCCGGAGGACCAACAGGGCGGACTGGCGCGACCGGCGTTGCTGGCGCTCCTGGGCATCGCCGTCACCATCCTCGGCGCGCGGCTTCTCGTCGGCGCAGCAACGGAGCTGGCGCAGGCCTGGGGCGTATCCGACACGGTGATCGGGCTGACCGTGGTGGCGGTGGGCACCTCGCTGCCGGAGCTCGTAACCGCGCTTGTCGCCGCGTTCCGCCGCCAGGGCGATATCGCCTTCGGCAACGTCGTCGGCTCCAATATCTACAACATCCTCGGCATTCTCGGCGTGACGGCGCTGGTGCACCCGCTGCCGGTGCCCGCCGAAATCGTCGCCTTCGACATCTGGATGATGCTCGCCGCCACCGGGGCGCTGGCGCTGGCGACCTTCACCGGCGGGCGCGTCAGCCGGGCCGAAGGCACGGCAATGCTGGGCGCCTATGCCGCCTATACCGGCTGGCTTGCCCTTGCGGCATGAAAGCTGCACGGCGTTGACCCTGCGGGCCGGTGCTTGCGATAACGGTCCCGGACCTGACCGGGGGAATCATGGACGGCAGCGAAGCGCGTGAAGACTGGGGGCCCTTCGGACGCCCCCTGTTCGAAGACCCCGAATCCCGGGCACTGGGCCGGGTCGGCGTGCTCGATGTGGGCTCCAACTCGGTCCGCCTCGTGGTGTTCGACGGCGCGGCGCGCAGCCCGGCCTATTTCTTCAACGAAAAAATCCTCTGCGGCCTCGGCGCCGGCATCAACGAAACCGGGCGGCTGAACCCCGAGGGCCGGGTGCGGGCAATGGCCGCGATCAAGCGCTTCAAGCTGATCGCCGAAGGGATGAAACTGCCGCCGCTTTCCGCCGTCGCCACCGCCGCGGTGCGCGATGCGGAAGACGGGCCGGCCTTCCGCGCCGAGGTCGAGCGCGCGACCGGCATCAAGCTCTACGTGATCGACGGCGAGGAAGAGGCCCGGCTCTCGGCGCAGGGCGTGCTGCTGGGCTGGCCCGGCGCTTCGGGGCTGATGTGCGATATCGGCGGCTCGTCGATGGAACTGGCCCAGATCGCCGACGGCACGGTGAGCAAGCGCGTCACGTCCGGGCTCGGCCCGCTCAAGCTCGCCGGAATGAAGGGCGGAAAGAAGGCGCTGAAAGCCCATATCAAAACGGTGATCGAGGGGCTTGCCGCCGAGATGGGCACCGATCACCGCCGGCTCTACCTCGTCGGCGGTTCGTGGCGCGCCATCGCCAAGCTCGACATGCTGCGCCGGGGCTACCCGCTCTGGGTGCTGCACGAATACCGGATGACGCCGAAGGAGCTCGGCAAGACGCTCGACTGGATCGCAAGCACCGATCTGGAGGAAGCCCGCGCGCTCACCTCCACCTCCTCGGCGCGGATGGCGCTGGTGCCGGTGGCAGCGCTGGTGCTGAAACGGCTGATCCGCACCTTCCACCCGAAGGAAATCGCGATCTCGGCCTATGGCATCCGCGAGGGGCTGCTGTACGAACAGATGCCCGAACGGCTGCGCCAGCGCGATCCGCTGATCGAAGCCTGCCGCTTCTACGAGAAGAAAGACGCCCGCCTGCCCGGCTTCGGCAAGCATCTCTTCGCCTTCCTCTACCCGCTGTTCAAATCCGAAAGCCCGGCAAGGCGGCGGATCGTCAAGGCCGCCTGCCTGATGCATGACGTAAGCTGGCGCGCCCATCCCGATTACCGCCACGAGGTCACCTTCGAGGCGGCCACGCGCGCCAACCTTGGCGGCATGACCCATGAGGAACGGGTGTTTCTCGGCGTGGCGCTGCTGCACCGCTACAAATCAAGCCGCGAGGATTGCCACTTCAAGGAGATCTTCTCGATCCTCGCCGAGAAGGATCTGGCCAAGGCCGAGGTGCTCGGCAAGGCGATGCGCTTCGGGGCGATGTTCGCGGTCGACAAACCGCATGAAAAGGCCACGCTCAGGTGGTTTCCGAAAAAGCGCGAACTGCATCTGACGATCAGGCCGGAAGCGGCCGATCTGTTCGGCGAGGTGGCCGAGGCGCGCTTTGCCTCGCTGGCCCAGGCGCTCGGGGCCGAAACGGTGGTGCGCGTGCGCGGCTAGGGCGCGCGGCTCACAGCTCGGTCTGCGCCTCGGGCAGCGGCACTTTCCGGCGGATGATGATATCGCCATTGGGCAGCCGCTCCGGCGCGTCGTAGGCGCTGAGATCGTCAAGCCAGTCGGTCAGGTTCTGCCAGCCCTCCTCGCCTTCCGCCATCAGCCCCCGCAACAGAAGCTTCAGCCCTTCCGAGAGCTGCTCGGCCCCTTGCGCGATATCGGGATTGGCGGGCGGCGTTTCGTCCTGCGCCAGCGCGATGGCCGGCGCCAGCGCAAGGCCGCCGGCAAGGAGAAGACCGGGAAATGGGCTGCTGTGTTTCATGCCCGATATGTGGGGATGCGCCGGCGCGGTGTGAAGCCCCGGGCGTGGCAGCAGCGCGGGCACGGATCGTGGATGAACCTGTCGTAAAGGATAAATGTCCATTCATGCCATTGATTTTACAGATGAAACAGACTCCAGAAATCCGGATTTCTGGATTTCCGGGGTCTCGCAGCCAAAGCCTCGCCAGCCTTGGCCGCCCACCGGCCCCGATCCCACCGGCCGCACCGGTCCGTGCCCCTGCCAACGACCGCGCCGGATCAGACGGGACCGAAACGTCACCCGATGTTGCCGGCCATCAGACCTGCTGCGCCGCCGGCGAACAGCAGGGTCATCGGCGCGGCACGCCCTCGTCAGCACCCCGTTAACGAGCATTTCCCACCTATGCCATTGATACAAAACGACAATAGAGATCAAGAAATCCGGATTTCCAGAGTCACCAGCGCCCTTTCCCGGCGCCCGCCCTACAGCGTCAGATCGACCGAGACCGGGAAGTGGTCCGACGCCGTCAGCAGCGCCTCGCGCAGTTCGAGCGTGTGATAGCAGACCGGGTCGTCGAACGGATGCCAGATCCGCCAGCGCGGCGCGGCATCGCGCAGAATGTCGGACGAGACCATCACGTAGTCGAGCAGGGCCTGCAGGTAGCGCTTTTCCTGATGGATGTAGAAGCGCGCCGTCACCGGCATCGCCCCCACCCGGCGGCCCAGCGCCATGCGGGCATGCGGGTCGTAGAGCTCCGGCTCGCTGTTCTCGCCCAGCACGATCTCCACCCCGGAACGGCCGAACAGCTTTTCATATTCGTCGAGGCCGGGGCCGTCATTGAAATCGCCGAGCACGATCACCGGGTCGCCCGCGGCCAGGTGCTGATCGACGCGCTGGCGCAGCCAGACGCATTGGGCAAGCTGCTTGCGCCGGTTGTCGATCGACAGGCGCATCACCTCGTCGGGGCTGTCGGCGCCGATCGGCGCCTTGGATTTCACATGCACGCCGATCAGGCGCAATATCCGGCCCGTCTCCTTCACCTCCAGCCGCACTTCGAGCGGCGGCTTGGAAAAGGTGATGAGGTCGGGCTTGGCGTCGATATCGACATCGAAACGAAACACCCCGTCAAAGCGCGGCGCATCGCGCGCGCCCTTCTTGCCGGTTTCGTCGCCCTGCGGATCGTGCACGGCCCTGAACACATCGGGGTTATAGAGCAGCGCGATTTCCTGCTGCGTGCTGTTGCGAAAGCCGAGCAGCGCCTGGCGCGCCCGCAGGCCGTAGGCATGGGCGAAGTTTTCCAGCGCCCGCACCGTCGAGCGGTGGCGGTTGTCGTCGGGGGCCTCGATCACCATCACCGCGTCGGCGTCGAGCGCGGTAAAGACGATGCCGAGCGCGCCAAGCTGGTCGCCCCGCTTCACATCCTGCCGGGCCGACCATTCATGGTCTTCCAGCAAGGTGCCCTCGTCGTCGAACAGCGCGTTGAACCACTCGACATTATAGGTGGCGATCCGCAGCATGAGCCCCTCCGTGACATCCGCCCGGAGCCTATGCCGGGGGCCGCAGCGCCGCAACCGATGGCGCCGCTACGCCCGCTCTTCCTGGATCTCTTCCCAGGCCCGGTTCACGGCGATCATGTGCTTTTCGGCGATCTTCACCGCCTCCTCGGGCACGCCGCGGGCGATGAGCTGGTCGGGATGCGAGGCGCGGACCTGCGCCCGCCACGCCTTGCGCACCTCGTCGAGCGGCGCATCGGGGGTCACTCCCAGAACGGCATAGGGATCGGGCGCGGCATCGGGCACGAACCGGGCGCGCAGCGAACGGAACGAACGCTCGTCGACGCCGAAAATCGCCGCGACGCGCGACAGAAAGTCGTCTTCCGCCGGGTGATATTCGCCATCCGCCATCGCGATATAGAACAGCCCTTCCAGCAGGTCGCACAAAGCCGGGTCGTTGCGCCCGAACAGCCCGGCGATCTTCTGGGCATATTGCTCGTATCCGGCCACGTCGGTGCGCGCGAGGTTGAAGACGCGCGCGGCGTTCTTCTCCTCCGCCTTCGGGATGGTGAACACCTCGCGGAACGCCGAAACCTCGCCCCGCGTCACCTGTCCGTCGGCCTTGGCCATCTTCGCGCCCAGCGCGATCACCGCGATGGCGAAGGCGGCCGAGCGTTCCGGCGGCGTGCGCAGGCGCGAAAACACTTCCGCGAGGCTTTCGCCAGCGGCAAGCGCCGAGAGCGCATCGGTGATGCGGGTCCAGAGTGACATCGCCCCGTTCTACAGGAACTTCTGCATCAGCACGAGGTCCATCCAGCGGTCGAATTTCCAGCCCACCTGAGGCACCCGCGCCACCTCGCCGTAGCCGAGCGCGGCATGAAAGGCGATGCCCGCCTCGTTCTCGCCCGAGATGCCGCCGGTCATCGAATGCACCCCGCGCGCCCGGGCATGATCCTCGACCGCCGCCATCAGTGCCCGGCCCAGCCCCTTGCCACGCGCCTCGGGCGCGAGGATCACCGTGTGCTCCATCGCGCGGGCATAGCCCACGCCACCACGAAACTGCGCATAGGTGGCGAAGCCCAGCACCTCGCCCGCCTCCTCGGCGACGAAAAAGCCATGGCCCGCGTCGATCCGCGTCACGATCAGGCGTACAAGCTCGTTTTCGCTCTTTTCCTCGGCATTGAAGGTGATCGCGCTGTCGCGGATCACCGGGTTCCAGACCGCGGCAATGCCGCTGGCATGCCGGGCTCCGGCCTCGACGATCATGTCAGCATCCTTTCGCCCGCGCTTGTATGGATCAGCGCCGACAGGCCCGCCGGCCCCTCATGGACCACCAGCCGGTCGTCGCTGGTGAGCATCGACAACGCCCAGCCAAGCGCCCCCGCGCGCGGATGGCTGACACTGAGCCGGACGAGCCGCGCCCCGGCATCCGGCAGCGCCGGGGCGGGCGGCGGCGTATCCCAGGCGATGAGGGCGGGGAACATCCCGCCAAAGGGCGGACCGCCCGCGCCGGGCACGGTGATGCGCCAGCGGTAGGGCCCCCGCTCCATCGCCACCGCCGGGCCGATCTCCTCCGGCGCCTCGGCCAGCGCCGCCTCCATATCCTCAACCCGCAGCACCCAGTGCGACAGCCGCGGCGCCCCCGGCGCGTCAAGCCCGAACCAGCGCGGATGCGCCGGCGCGGTGGCCGCCGGATCGGGCGCGATCGCCTCCAGGTAATCCTCGGCGCCGAGCGAGAGCAGCCGGTTATGGGTGCCCATCTTTTCATGCGCCCCGCCCGCGCCCAGGCCAAGCGCCAGCGCCGCCTCGGCATGGGCCGTGGCCGCCGCCAGCGTCTGCGCGGTGACGACGAGGTGATCTATCCGTCCGGTCATGTCTCTCCCTTTTGGCCAGCTTGCCACGGCGGGCAGATAAACGAAATTGTTATCTCGCTCCGCACAGGTTTGACTTGATCCCCGCGCCCGGCGCCCTAGGTCACACCAAACGGGGACAGATATGATTTCAAAACTCGAACGCTTGTTCAAACACGAGGCGGCCGGTGGCGTGATGCTGATGGCGGCCGCCGTGGCCGCGCTGATCGTGGCCAATTCCGCCTTCGCACCGCTCTATGACGCCACGCTCGGCAGTTACCTGGCCATCACGCTGAACGGCGAGGGGCTGGAAAAGCCGCTGATCCTGTGGATCAATGACGGGCTGATGGCGATCTTCTTCTTCCTGATCGGGCTGGAACTGAAGCGCGAGATGATGGAGGGCAAGCTCAAGAAGCTGTCCGACGTGGCCCTGCCCGGCGTCGCCGCCATCGGCGGCATGGCGGTGCCCGCGCTGATCTTTGCCGCGATGAACTGGTCCTCGCCCGAAACCTTGCCCGGCTGGGCGATCCCGGCGGCAACCGATATCGCCTTCGCGCTCGGCCTGCTGGCGCTGGTCGGCTCGCGCGCACCCGCGGCGCTCAAGGTGTTCCTGCTGACGCTGGCGATCCTCGACGACCTTGGCGCGATCCTGATCATCGCCCTGTTCTACACCGCCCATCTCAAGCCGCTCTACCTGCTGCTCGCCCTCGCCCCGCTGGCCGCGATGGGCTGGCTCAACGCCCGTGGCAGCCACCGCAAGGCACCGATCGTGATCCTTGGCATCGTGCTCTGGGTGCTGGTGCTGAAATCCGGCGTCCATGCCACGCTGGCCGGCGTGGTCACCGCCTTCTTCGTACCGCTGAAAGACCGCTGGGGCGCCTCGCCGCTGAAGTCGATGGAGCACGGGCTTGAGCCCTGGGTGGCCTTCTTCATCGTGCCGGTCTTCGCCTTCGCCAATGCCGGCGTCGCGCTGTCGGGGATGACGGCGGATGCGGTCACCTCGCCGCTCACCCTCGGCATCGTCGCGGGGCTGGTGCTCGGCAAGCAGATCGGCGTTTTCGGCGCGACCTGGCTGATGGTCAGATCCGGCCTTGCCCGGCTGCCCGACAACGTCACCTGGACGCATATCTACGGGCTGTCGGCGCTGGCCGGGATCGGCTTCACGATGTCGCTGTTCATCGGCGGGCTGAGCTATGGCGATCCGGCTTTGATGAACGAGGTGCGCCTGGGCGTGCTCGCGGCCTCGGCGATCTCGGCGGTGATCGGCTACGGCGTGCTGATGTCGGTCAGCCGCAAAACCGGAGACGACGCCGAGGCGGCGCCCGCCGAATGATCCCGGGCGCCGGGCGTCAGCCCGGCGCGCCGTTCTTGTAGGGCGCAAGCAACGCGGCGATGGTTTCGCTCGCCGTCACATCGACGCCAAGCGCGCGGCCACGGCGGGCGACGGACCCGGCGATATGGTCGATCTCCAGCGGGATGCCGCCTTCCAGATCATGCGCGGTCGAGGCGCGCGCCTCGTCCGGCAGGGTGTTCTGGAAAAAATCCCACACCTCGTCGATGGCGCTGTCGGGCATCGCCACACCCTCGGCCCGCGCGACCTGCCAGGTCTCGGTGACCAGCCGCCGCGCCAGCGCCGTCATCTCCGGCAAGGCACGCACCACACCCACGCGGGTGCGCGCGCCCGCCGTCATGCTGGAAATCGCGTTGAACAGCATGAACTTCTTCCACAGATCGACCCGGACATTCGCGCAATCGGGCGAGAGCACGCCAGCCGCCGCCAGCACGGCGCGCAACTCGGGCACGCCATTCGCCCCCTGCGCCCCCTCGTAATCGCCGATGGTGAATGAGCGCATCGGCCCGTAACGGGTGATCTCGCCCGGCGCGGTGATATTGGAAAAGATCCGCGCCACGCCGATCAGCACCCGGTCGCGCCCGACGGCCTCCGCCGCCTGGTCCGGCGCGTCGACGCCATTCTGCACACTCATGATCCGGGTGCCCGCGCCGATGGCGGGCGCGATCTGCTGCAGCGCCGGGGCGAACTGGTGCGCCTTCACGGTCACCACGATCACATCCGGCGTGCCGACCTCGGTCACATCGTCGGTGAGGATGTCGGGGCGCACCGTGATCGTCTCGTCCGGCTCGATCAGGCGCAGCCCGTTTTGCCGTATCGCGTCGAGATGGGCGCCGCGCGCGATCAGCGCCACCGGCTGCCCGGCCCGGGCGAGGCGCGCGGCAAGATAGCCGCCGATGCCCCCCGCGCCCAGAATTGCGATCTTCATATTCACCTCCGCCCGCGCCGCCACTGGTCAGGCCCTGCGATTGGCCCGGATCAGCCCCATGATCTCGCGGGCCGCCTCGGGGATATTGGTGCCCGGCCCGAAGATGGCGGAGACCCCGGCTTTTTTCAGGAAATCGTAATCCTGCTGCGGGATCACGCCGCCGCAGATGACAAGGATATCCTCCGCCCCCTGCGCCTTCAGCGCCTCGATGAGCTTGGGCGCGAGCGTCTTGTGCCCCGCCGCCTGCGAGCTGATCCCGACCACGTGCACATCGTTGTCCACCGCATCCTGCGCGGCTTCCTCCGGCGTCTGAAACAGCGGGCCGACATCGACGTCGAAGCCGATATCGGCGAAGGCGGTGGCAATCACCTTGGCGCCCCGGTCGTGGCCGTCCTGGCCCATCTTGACCACCAGCATCCGCGGCCGCCGCCCCTCTTCAGTGGCGAAATCCTCCACATCCTTCTGGATCGCGGCAAAGCCCTCGTCGCCCTCGTAAGCCGCGCCATAGACACCCGCGAGCGTTTTCACCTCGGCCCGGTGACGGCCGAACGCTTTTTCCATCGCCATCGAAATCTCTCCCACTGTTGCCCGGGCCCGGGCGGCCTCGACCGCCAGCGCCAGAAGGTTGCCCTCGCCCGAGCGGGCGGCCTGCTCCAGACCGGCCAGCGCCGCATCGCAGCCGGCCTGATCGCGGGTGGCGCGGATCTGCTCCAGCCGCCGGATCTGACTGTCGCGCACGGCAACGTTATCGACATCGAGGATATCGACCGGATCTTCCTTTTCGAGCCGGAACTTGTTGACCCCGACGATCACCTCATCGCCCCGGTCCACCGCCGCCTGCCGCCGCGCCGCCGCTTCCTCGATGCGCAGCTTCGGCATCCCGGTGGCGACGGCCTTGGTCATGCCGCCCATCGCGTCGACTTCTTCGATCAGCTTCCACGCCTCCTCGATCAGATCGGCGGTGAGCTTTTCGACGTAGTAGGAGCCGGCGAGCGGATCGACCACCTTGGTCACCCCGGTCTCATTTTGCAAAATCAGTTGGGTGTTGCGCGCGATCCGGGCCGAAAACTCGGTGGGCAGCGCAATCGCCTCGTCAAAGGCATTGGTATGCAGCGACTGGGTGCCGCCCAGCACCGCGCTCATCGCCTCGAACGCGGTGCGCACCACGTTGTTGTAGGGGTCTTGTTCCTGCAGCGAAACGCCCGAAGTCTGGCAATGGGTGCGCAGCATCAGCGAGCCCGGCTTTTTCGGCTCGAATTCCGACATGATCCGGTGCCACAGGAACCGCGCGGCGCGCAGCTTGGCGGCTTCCATGAAGAAATTCATGCCGATGGCGAAGAAGAAGCTGAGCCGCCCGGCGAAGGCATCCACATCCAGCCCCCGCGCAATCGCCGCGCGCACATATTCGCGCCCGTCCGCCAGCGTGAAGGCGAGCTCCTGCACCAGGTTCGCCCCGGCTTCCTGCATGTGATAGCCGCTGATCGAGATCGAGTTGAAGCGCGGCATGTCGGTCGAGGTGAACTCGATGATGTCCGACACGATCCGCATCGAGGGCTCGGGCGGGTAGATATAGGTGTTGCGAACCATGAACTCCTTGAGAATGTCGTTCTGGATCGTCCCCGAAAGCTGCGCCCGGTCCACCCCCTGCTCCTCACCCGCGACGATGAAACTGGCGAGGATCGGGATCACCGCGCCATTCATCGTCATGCTCACGCTGACCTCGCCGAGCGGAATACCGTCGAACAGGATCTTCATGTCCTCGACCGAGTCGATGGCCACGCCCGCCTTGCCCACATCGCCGACCACGCGCTCATGGTCGCTGTCATAGCCCCGGTGGGTGGCCAGATCGAAGGCGACCGACACGCCCTGCTGCCCCGCCGCCAGCGCCTTGCGGTAGAAGGCATTACTCTCCTCGGCAGTCGAGAACCCGGCATATTGGCGGATCGTCCAGGGCCGGCCGGTATACATCGTCGCGCGCGGGCCACGGGTGAAGGGCGCGATGCCCGGCAGGCCGCCGGTCTGCGGCAGGCCGTCGGCGTCTTCGGCGGTGTAAAGCGGCTGCACCGCGATCCCTTCGGGCGTGTTCCAGGTCAGATCGTCAAGCGGGCGGCCCCGCAATTCCTTCTCGGCCAATGCCTTCCAGTTGTTCTTGTCGGTCATCCGCACTCTCCTTCGTGCATTGTGTCGGGCGCCGGCGCGCCTATATTCTGGGGCAAAGGAGCCCGTATGTTCAAAGCCTTGGCCGCTGCCGCCGCCCTCGCCGCCAGCCTTGCCACCCCTGCCGCCGCGCAAGGCGCCGAAGGGGCGCCGGAGCTTGTGATCACAGAAGCCGGAACGCAGGTTCTGGGCGATTTCCTCTGGCAATCCCGGCTTCTCGTGGTGTTTGCCGACAGCCCGAACGATCCGCGCTTCATCCAGCAAATGGGGTATATCGAGGACCGGCCCGGCGATCTTATCGAACGTGACGTGATTGTGATCACAGATACCGACCCGGCCGCCCGCTCGCCGATCCGCGAAGAGCTGCGCCCGCGCGGCTTCGATTTCGTGCTGATCGGCAAGGACGGGTTCAAATATCTGCGCAAGCCCCTGCCCTGGGACGTGCGCGAAATCTCCCGCTCGATCGACAAGATGCCGCTCCGGCAGCAGGAATTGCGCGACCAGCGCGCAAGGCCATGACGCGCGGCGCTCATATCCGCCCCTCCGCAAGATAGCGCACATCGGCAAAGCCCGCCGCCAGCGCGGCACAATCCTCGGCATAGCGGGCCGCCAGCGCGCGCCGCTCGGCCCCGGTAAACAGCTCCGGCGCAGGTGCGCCAGCCAGATCCATCTCCGCCAGCCGTGCCCGCATCTGGGCGCCGTTCAGGTCCGGCTCCGCCGCGCGGATCGCCCGCACCGCCGGAATCGCCGCAAGGCCGGGCGCCGTGTTGATCCGCTTTTCCACCCCGCGCAGCCTTTGCGGCGTCTGGTCCGCGAAGCGCGCCACCAGCGCGCGCATCCGCCCCTGCACCGCTTCCAGCGGCCAAACCATGATTTCGGCCCGTGGAAACAGCCCGCGCAGATCGGCGATCACCTCGCGCCAGCCCCGGTCGGGCGCCAGCAGCGCCGGTTTCAGCGCGGCGAAATCCGGCAAGGGCTTTGCCGGCAGCAGATAGCTGTAGGCCGAGACCCAATAGGCCGCATAGTCGCGGATGCCGAGGCCGATACGGGCAGGCTCCATGCCGAGATGGCTGCAATAGGCCACAAGCCGCGCCACGGCTCCGGCGTAAAACCCGCCTTCAAGCAGATTGCGGCGCATCGAGCCGAGAATGTTTTCGTCCGAAACGATGAGCCGGGCCGCGCCCGTCGCGGCAAGGTCCTCCGCCACCGCCGCCTCCGCCCCGGTATCGAACCGGCCATTGTCGCGCAGCATCAGATGATCCCGCCCGCGCATCCATTCCGGCCCCCAATAGGCGGTGCCTGCCGCCGCCAGCACATCGCCATTGCGCTTCAGCGTGCGCTGAAAGGCCGTCGATCCGGTGCGATGGGCGCCGAGATGCAGAAACAGCTCCATCACGCCGCTCCCGGCTCGACATGGGCCAGAAGCTCGGCCCCGGCAAAGCCCTGTTCCAGCGCCGCCAGATCGGCGGCGTAGCGCTCCGCCATATGGGCGCGCTGATCCTCGTCGAAGCCCGCGAAGGGGCGCGGGGCCTGGGTTTTCAGCCAGTCCCACATCGCCGCGCGCCTGAGGCCCGGCTCGGCGGCGCGTTTGTCTTCCATTGCCGGGATCAGCCGGGCATCCGGCGCGGCGTTCACCTTCTGCGGTGGCGGCGTAAGCGGCAGGTCCATCCCGGTCAGCCTTGCCATGATCCGCCCCACCGGCAGGGCCGCCTCGACCGGCCAGACCAGGATTTCGCTCGCCGGAAACACGGCGCGGATATCGGCCACCAGATCGCGCCAGCCGCGCAGGGCCCCGGCCATCCCGGCACGCGCCTCGTCAAAGCGCACCACGCCGTCTTTGGTCACGTCGCGATAGGTCAGCTCGATGGCATGGGCCGAGATCCAGTAGCTTTCATAGCTGCGGATGCCCAGGCCGATGCGCCTGGGATCGGCGGCGAAGAAATCGCGGTAGGCTTCCAGCTTTTTCTTCGCCCGCCAGTAGAAACTGCCGGAGCGGATGTTCCAGCCCATATCGCCGATCATGTTTTCGTCGGAAATCAGCACCTGCGCCGCACCCTCGGTGGCGGCGTCGAGGCGGGCGCGAATCCCGTCCCAGCCCTCGCGCCGGGGAATACGGGCAAAGCCGCGCACCTCGCGCTCCAGATCGGCATGGACGAGGGCGCTGATCCCCGCCGCCTCCAGCACTGCCCGGTTGGCCGCGAGCATATCCTGCATCGCGGTCGTGCCGGTGCGGTGGGCGCCGATATGGAGCAGCAGGTCCACCCTATTCGAACTCCATGATCACCTCGTCGACGCCAAGGCTGTCGCCCGCCTCGACATTGATCCGCGTCACCACCGCCTTGCGTTCGGCGCGCAGGATATTCTCCATCTTCATCGCCTCGACGGTGCAGAGCGCCTGCCCCTCCTGCACCTCGTCGCCCTCCTGCACATCGACCTTCACGATCAGGCCGGGCATGGGGCAGAGCAGCATTTTGGAGGTGTCGGGCGGCATCTTCTCCGGCATCAGCGTGGCCAGCTCGGCCTGACGCGGCGTGCGGACATAGACCTTGAGATCAGCGCCCCGGGTGCGGATGCGGTAGCCCGCGTCGATCCGGCCCACCTTGAGCACAAGGGGTTCGCCCCCCGCGTCCAGCACCGCCAGCGGATCGCCCGGCGTCCAGTCGGAGGTGACGCGCAGCTTGGTGCCGTCGATGAACTTCACGGTCGAGCCCTTCTTGTCGGCCTTCACCTTCACTTCGAAGCTCTCGCCCTGAAGCGTCACCACCCATTCCTTGCCGACGCGGCGCGAATGGTTGTCCATCCGGCCCGAGATGCGGGTGCGGCGAATCTCGTCCACCCGGAACATCGCGGCCACCGCGGCGGCCACACGCTGCAGCGCCTCCTGCGGCAGCGTCACGCCGTCGAAGCCCTCGGGGTATTCTTCCGCGATAAAGGCGGTGGTCATGTCGCCCGAGACGAATTTGGGGTGGTCCATCACCGCCGAGAGGAAGGGCAGGTTATGCCCGATCCCTTCCACCTCGAAACTGTCGAGCGCATTGCGCATATGCTCGATGGCCTCGCCCCGGCTCGGCCCCCAGGTGCAGAGCTTGGCGATCATCGGGTCGTAATACATGCTGATCTCGCCGCCCTCGTAAACGCCGGTATCGTTGCGCACCACATGGGCGTCGTCCGCCACTTCCTCGGGCGGGCGGTAACGGGTCAGGCGGCCGATCGAGGGCAGGAAATTGCGATACGGGTCTTCCGCATAAAGGCGGCTTTCCATCGCCCAGCCATTCAGCTTCACATCGTCCTGCGTGATCGTCAGCGCCTCGCCATTGGCCACGCGGATCATCTGCTCGACAAGATCGACGCCGGTGATCAACTCGGTCACCGGGTGCTCCACCTGCAGGCGGGTGTTCATTTCGAGGAAGTAGAAGTTGCGCGCGCCGTCGACGATGAATTCCACCGTGCCGGCGCTGGTATAGCCCACCGCCTTGGCGAGCGCCACGGCCTGCTCGCCCATCGCCTTGCGGGTGGCGTCGTCGAGGAACGGCGACGGCGCCTCTTCGATCACCTTCTGGTTGCGCCGCTGGATCGAGCATTCACGCTCGCCCAGATAGATGCCGTTGCCATGCGCATCGCAGAGCACCTGAATCTCGATATGGCGCGGCTGGGTGACGAATTTTTCAATGAAAATCCGGTCATCGCCGAAGGAGCTCGCCGCCTCGTTCTTCGACGACTGAAAGCCCTCGCGGCATTCCTCGTCGTTCCAGGCGATCCGCATCCCCTTGCCGCCGCCGCCGGCGCTGGCCTTGATCATCACCGGATAGCCGATCTCGCCGGCGATGCGCACCGCGTCGTCGGCGGTGTCGATCAGGCCCATATAGCCCGGCACCGTGCTCACGCCCGCCTCCTGCGCGATCTTCTTCGAGGTGATCTTGTCGCCCATCGCCTCGATCGCCTTCACCGGCGGGCCGACGAAGGCCACGCCCGCCGCGTCCAGCGCCTCGGCGAAGCGGGCGTTTTCCGACAGGAAGCCATAGCCCGGATGCACCGCCTCGGCGCCCGACCCCTTGATCGCCGCCATCACCTTGTCGATCACGATGTAGGATTGGTTGGCCGGCGGCGGGCCGATATGCACCGCCTCGTCGGCCATCTGCACATGCAGCGCGTTGCGGTCGGCGTCGGAATAGATCGCCACCGTCTTGATGCCCATCTTGCGGGCGGTCTTGATCACACGGCAGGCGATCTCGCCCCGGTTGGCAATCAGGATCTTCTTGAACATGTCCCGTTCCTCTCAGTGATGTCTCTTGGCGGCAGCGCCGCGCATGGCTGTGGCGCGCTCGACCCCGCTGCGGGGGAGCGCATACGAAAAGACCCGGCCTGCTTCGGGGGGAAGCAGACCGGGCAGAAGGGGAAGGGTAACGGTTTGACTAAACCAGGCAGGAAGCCGGGATAAAGCCCCTGCCACGCCGTCGACCATGACAGCGATCGCGGGCCGTGAACAGCGCACCTGGCCGCCGGCGGCCTTTTGCGCGGGGCTTTGCCAATAACCCGAAAGAACAGGCAAAAACATGCTCATTCGTCCCAATCCCAGGCAGAACCTTCCGCGAACACCTCAGGAAAAGAGGCTTGCGCGCGGTCAATGTCGATTTTCAGCATTGCCTCATAGCTGGCCGGATCGAACGGTTCTTCCGCCGGCACCACCTCGCGGCCGAACAGCCAGCTGAGTCGCCCGGCATCGAGATTGCCCCGCTCAAACGGCTCCTCGCCGAAATATTCCCACAATGCGGCCATGAACGCCTCGTCCACCTGCCGGTCGAGCTTTCTGCGGTCGGCATAGCGCTCGCGCCGGGTGAGCGGCGTGATTCCCTTGGGATTGGCCCGCCGGATGGTGAACTGGAAGTCCGTGCCCGGATAGCGGCCCGGAAATCCCCGGTGCTTGAGCATATAGGGCAGCGCCATGTCAGAACCCCTCCCAGACACAGGCCCCGTCCTCGGGGCGGTACGCCTCGAAGATCTGCGTGGCGTCCGGGTCGGCCTCGCCGAACTCCACCGGACGGTCGGAGACCGAGATCATCACCGTGTGCGGCTGCGGGCCGATATTGGAGATGCGGGAAAGCGCATAGCTCTCGCAGAGAAAATGCATATCGGCCTCGATTTCGTCATAAGGCACCGCATCGACGATGCCGGCGAGGTTTTCCTCCAGGAAGCGAAAGCGCACAGTCAGCCCCGATGGCCCCGGCTCGCCCCAGATCACATCGTGAAAGGTCACCTCGCGGCCCGATGGCAGCGCAATGCCCCCGGCCCCCTCGGCCAGCGCCGGGGCGGCGACGAGCGCCGCCAGCAACGTGGCCCCGGCTCTCCTCCCAACGATCATGATCCCTCCCCGCCCGCTCAGAGCGGGATGTTGTCGTGCTTCTTCCAGGGGTTCTGAAGCTTCTTGCCCCGCAGGCTGGCAAAGGCGCGCGCCACGCGCTTGCGGGTCGAATGCGGCTGGATCACCTCGTCGATGAAGCCCCGCTCGGCGGCGACGAAGGGATTGGCGAAGCGGTCTTCGTAATCCTTCTGGCGCTTCTGGATCTTCTCCCGGTCGCCAAGCTCGGAGCGGTAGAGGATCTCCACCGCGCCCTTGGCCCCCATCACCGCGATCTCGGCGGTGGGCCAGGCATAGTTGAAATCGCCGCGCAGATGCTTCGACGCCATCACGTCATAGGCCCCGCCATAGGCTTTGCGGGTGATCACCGTCACCTTCGGCACCGTCGCCTCGCCATAGGCAAAGAGCAGCTTGGCGCCGTGCTTGATCACGCCGCCATATTCCTGAGACGTGCCCGGCAGGAAGCCCGGCACATCGACCAGCGTCAGGATCGGAATTTCAAAGGCATCGCAAAACCGCACGAAGCGCGCGGCCTTGCGGCTCGAATCGATGTCGAGCACGCCCGCCAGCACCATCGGCTGGTTCGCCACCACACCCACGGTGCGGCCTTCGAGGCGGAAGAACCCGGTGATGATATTGCCCGCGAAGGCTTCCTGAATTTCGTAAAAATCGCCCTCGTCTGCGATTTTGTGGATCAGCTCCTTCATATCGTAGGGCTGGTTCGGATTGTCGGGGATCAGCGTATCGAGGCTCTCCTCGATCCGGTCGGGCGCATCGAAGAAGGGGCGCACCGGCACGCCGTCGCGGTTGTTGAGCGGCAGAAAATCGAACAGACGGCGGATCTCGTTCATCGCCTCGACATCGTTGTCGAAGGCGCCATCGGCCACGGAAGACTTCTTCGTATGGGTCGAGGCGCCGCCCAGCTCTTCCGCCGTCACCACCTCGTTGGTCACCGTTTTCACCACATCGGGGCCGGTGACGAACATGTAGGACGAATCGCGCACCATGAAGATGAAATCGGTCATCGCCGGGGAATAGACCGCGCCACCGGCGCAGGGGCCCATGATCACGCTGATCTGCGGCACCACGCCCGAGGCCATGATGTTGCGCTGAAACACTTCGGCATAGCCGGCGAGGCTGTCGACGCCCTCCTGAATCCGCGCGCCGCCCGAATCGTTCAGCCCGATCACCGGGGCGCCGTTCTGCATCGCCATATCCATGATCTTGACGATCTTTTCGGCATGGGTTTCGGAGAGCGAGCCGCCGAACACCGTGAAATCCTGAGAAAAGACATAGACGAGCCGGCCATTGATCGTGCCCCAGCCGGTGACCACACCATCGCCCGGGATCTGGGTTTCCTGCATCGCGAACTCGGTGGCGCGATGCGCCTTGAACATGTCGAACTCCTCAAAGGAGCCCTCGTCGAGCAACAGCTCGATACGCTCGCGCGCCGTCAGCTTGCCCTTGGAATGCTGCGCCTCGATCCGGCGGTCGCCACCGCCCTTGCGCGCCACGGCGCGGCGGTCTTCCAGCTCCTGGAGAATATCTTTCATGGGGGCCTCCTCGATTTCAGCGCAACCTAGCGGGCGGCGGGCGCGAACCAAAGCGATTTCGGGCGTATTTGCAAATGTATTGCGGAGGCCATACTGCAAATCGCAAATCTGCAAATAGTCTTTATCAAAGTGGCAGATAGCCTTGTTCAATGCCGGTCGGATCGCGTCGCATCTCGACAATCCCACCCACCGCGCGTAACCGGGATTGATGGAAGATCAGATACGTACCCGGTTTCTCGACCGCACCACCCCGCCACATATCCTGACGCTCACGCTGATTACAGGGCTCTCGGCGCTGTCGATGAACATTTTCCTGCCCTCGCTGCCGGGGATGACCGCCTATTTCGAGGCCGATTACCGGCTGATGCAGCTCTCCATCGCGCTCTACCTCGCGATGAACGCCGTGTTGCAGGTGCTGGTCGGCCCGATCTCCGACCGTTATGGCCGCCGCCCGGTGCTGCTGGTGTCGTTCGCCATCTTCGTAATCGCCTCGCTGGGCTGCGTCTTCGCCCCCACGGCGGAAATCTTCCTCGCCTTCCGCATGGTGCAGGCCGCGGTGAGTGTCGGTATGGTGCTGAGCCGCGCCGTGGTACGCGACATGGTGCCAGCCGACAAGGCGGCCTCGATGATCGCCTATGTCACCATGGGCATGGCGGTGGTGCCGATGCTGGCGCCGATGGTCGGCGGGTTGCTCGATGCGGCCTTCGGATGGCAGGCGAACTTCTGGCTGCTCTTCATCCTCGGCGCCCTGGTCACCTGGCTGCTCTGGCACGATCTTGGCGAGACCGCCGCGCGGCGCTCGGGCGGGTTGCGGGCGCAGATCGCGGAATATCCCGAATTGCTCACCTCGCCCCGGTTCTGGGGGTACTCCGCCGTTGCAATGTTCGCCTCGGGCGCGTTCTTCGCCTATCTCGGCGGCGCGCCCTTCGTCGGCACCGAAATCCACCACCTCGACCCCGCCCGGCTGGGCTTGTTCTTCGGCGCACCGGCGCTCGGCTATCTGGTCGGCAACGGCGTGGCTGGCCGCTATTCGGCACGGTTCGGGATCGACCGGATGATCCTCATCGGCACCCTTGTGCCAACCACCTGCCTCATCATTTCGTTGCTGCTGCACCTCGCCGGGTTTACGCATCCGCTGATCTTTTTCGGCCTCATGATACCGTTCGGCTTCGGCAACGGCATGGTGATGCCCAACGCAACCTCCGGCACGCTGAGCGTGCGCCCGCAGCTTGCGGGCTCGGCCTCCGGCCTCGGCGGCGCGATGATGATCGGCGGCGGTGCGGCGCTGTCGGCACTGTCGGGCATGGTGCTCAGCGTCGAAACCGGCCCCTGGCCGCTGCTCGCGCTGATGCTCACCTCCTCGTTTCTCTCCGTCGTCTCCATCCTGCTGGTGATGCGCCGCGCGGCCCGCGTCGGCGCAGTCTAGCCCCGCAGCCCCGTCGCCTCTGGACAGGGCGCTTTGCAAAGACTACCCGTCACATTTGCAAAGGGAGGGACCGCATGGCCACGCAAAAGCTCTATGCCGGGGTAAAACTGCGCGAAACCCGCGCACGGCTCGGCTTGACCCAGAAAGCCTTCGCCGAAAAGCTCGGCGTCTCGCTGCCCTATCTCAACCAGATGGAGAACAACAACCGCCCGGTCTCCACCGGCGTGGTGCTGGCGCTGGCGCAGGAATTCGGCTTCGACGTGGCCGAGCTTTCCACCGGCGATGCCGAGCGGCTGGTGACCGACATGCGCGAGGCGATGGCCGACCCGGTCTTTGCCGATGCCGCGCCGCCGGTGGCCGATCTGCGCCTCGTCGCCTCCAACGCCCCGGCACTGGCGCGCGCCTTTCTCGAACTGCACCGCGCCTACCGGCAGGGCCACGAGCGCCTCGCCTCGCTCGACGAGGCGCTGGGGCGCGAAGGCGGCCCGCTGCAGGCCAGCCCCTGGGAAGAGGTGCGCGACTTCTTCCACTATTGCGACAATTACATCGACGCGGTCGACCGCGCCGCCGAGCATTTCGCCCGCGACGGCGCACCCGAAGCCGCCGCCATCGCCACGCTGGAGGGGCTGGGCCTTTCGGTCGAGACCGGCGCCAGCGAGCAATTGCGCGGGCTCGACCGGGCCGCCGGGCGGCTCACGCTGTCCTCCTACGCGCCGCCCTCCACGCGCCGCTTCCAGCTTCTACACCAGGTGGCCCTGCTCACCCAGAACGACCTGTTCGAAGCCACGCTCGACCTCGCCCGCTTCCAGTCCGACGAGGCGCGCCAGATCGCCAAGATCGGGCTGGCGAACTACTTCGCCGGCGCCGCGCTGATGCCCTATGCCCGCTTCCTCGACGCCGCCCGCGCAACCCGGCACGACCTTGAGCGGCTGGCCGACATCTTCGGCGCCTCGATCGAACAGATCGCCCACCGGCTCTCGACCATGCAGCGTCCGGGCGCCAAGGGCATCCCGTTCTATTTCGTCCGCGTCGACCAGGCCGGCACGATCACCAAGCGTCACTCCGCCACACGGCTGCAATTCGCCCGCTTCGGCGGCGCCTGCCCCTTGTGGAACGTGCACCAGGCCTTCGAGACGCCCGGCCGCTTCCTGCGCCAGCTCGCCCAAACCCCCGACGGGGTGCGCTACATCTCGCTCGCCCGCGACGTGTCGAAGCCCGGCGGTTCCTTCACCGCCCCGGTGCGCCGCTACGCGATCTCGCTGGGCTGCGAGGTCAAACATGCCGAGAGCCTCGTCTACGCCGACGATCTCGACGTGACCAACACCGCCGCCTTCGAACCGATCGGCATTTCCTGCCGGATCTGCGAGCGCACCAATTGCCACCAGCGCTCGGTGCCGCCGCTGGAACGCAAGCTCACCATCGACCCCGATGCGCGCGGCGTGCTGCCCTACGAAGTAGCGCGCTGATGCTGCGCGGGCTCGTCGCGGTCCTGCTGATCGGGCTTGGCCTGTTCGCCGCATCCGGGGCGCTGGAGCGGGCGGTGCTCTACCCGTTCACACCCCTGCGCGACGCCCCGCCCGCCGGGCTCAGCGAAACCACGCTCACCACCGCCGATGGCGAGACGCTGGTCATGTGGTCCGCCCCGCCCGCGCCGGGCAAGCCGGTGGTGCTCTACTTTCACGGCAATGCCGGCAATCTGGCGATGCGCGCCGGGCGTTTCGCCGCCTTCACCGCGCGCGGCTTTGGCGTGGTGGCGCCAGGCTATCGCGGCTCGTCCGGCTCCAGCGGAAAACCAACCGAAGCCACCCTGATCGACGACGCGAGGATGCTGGCCGCGCAGCTTCCCGCACTCACCGGCCCGGCCCCGGTGATCTACTACGGCGAAAGCCTCGGCGCGGCAGTGGCGATCGCGCTCGCCGAAACCTCGCCGCCCGCCGCGCTGGTGCTGGAAGCGCCCTTCACCTCGCTCGCCGGGATGTCGGCCCGGCTCTACGGCAGCGCCGCGCTGGCCCGCCTGCTCACATCCCGCTGGCCGAGCCTTGAGCGCATCGCCAATGTCCCGGCCCCGCTCCTGATCCTGCACGGCGCCGACGATCCGCTGGTGCCGCCGGCGATGAGCCGCAGCCTGCTCGCCGCCGCGCCCGGCCCCGACAAACGCCTCTACCTGGTGCCCGGCGCGGGTCATGTGGATGTCTGGCAAGCCGACGCCCAGCGCGAACTCTATGCCTTCCTCGCCCGGTTCTGAGCCGCGCTCGACACAAGTCGCCGCAGCGCAATCGGCCCGACATGCGGCCTGGGAGCCCGATTCCACGGGCCGGAACAGCCGGTTCCACATCCGGCCGGAGCAACACCAGGATTCTAGAGCACTAGAATCCTGGTGTTGCTATTTTTTCTTTTATTTTCAGAATATTGACAAACGCCTGACGCTAAAATTCCGGTCACATCTTTCGCAAACCTTACCAACCCCTCGAACCACCAACCCAAAAAACAAACGGCCCCGCGCCAAGCGGGGCCGGATCTGTCGCAGCGATGCGCCGGTCTCAGGCGGAGAGGATCCGATAAATCTCGTCTTTCAGCGTCGCGCGCTGCTTCTTCAGCTCCTCCTCGTGAAAATGATCGGTCGGGCGTTCGAGCGTTTCGGCCTCGATCACCTGGCGATTGATCTCGTGATAGTCGTTATAAAGCTTGGCAAATGCTTTGTCGGAAGCCTTCAGCGCTTCCATTTTCTCGACATGTTCAGGGAATTCGTCAGCGAGTTCGTGCATAAGCTCGGACATTGGCAGGGCCCTCCGTTTTCTGTTCTGTTGCCCCGAGCCTATGCCCCATGATTGGGGGCAACTTTGACCCGGATCAAGAACAGCGGCTTTTCCCCTCAGCGCTGCGCCTGCCGCCAATCGGGGTGGATCCAGGGCGCGCGCCCGTCGCGCGGCAGCGGATCGCGGCCCAGCATATGGTCGGCCGCCTTTTCGCCGACGAGGATCGAGGGCGCATTGGTGTTGCCGTTGGTCACGCGCGGAAAAACCGACGAATCGGCCACCCGCAGCCCCGCCACGCCGATCACCCGCAGCTCCGGGTCCACCACCGCCATCGGATCGTCCGCCGCACCCATCCGCGCGGTGCCGCAGGGGTGAAAGGCGCTCTCGGCATGGTCGCGGATGAAACCGTCAAGCGCGTCGTCGCTCTGCAGCGCATCGCCGGGCTGGATCTCGTGTTTCACATGCTCCGCCAGCGCCGGCTGCGTGGCGATCTCGCGCGTCAGCCGCAGGACGGCGCGGAAGGTGGTCCAGTCATCGTCGTGGCTCATATAGTTGAAGCGGATCTCAGGCGGGTCTTCGGGCCGGGCCGAGCGCAGGGTGACAGCGCCGCGCGAGCGCGAGCGCATCGGCCCGGTATGGATCTGAAAGCCGTGGCCCTCCGCCGCCGCCTTGCCATCGTAGCGCACGGCGATGGGCAGGAAGTGAAACTGGATATCGGGGTAGTCGATGCCGGCGGCCGAGCGGATGAAGCCGCAGCTTTCGAACTGGTTCGACGCGCCGTGCCCGGTCCTGGTAAACAGCCATTGCGCGCCGATCAGCGCCTTGCCGGGCAGGTTCCAGTACCGATAGAGCGTGATCGGCTTCTGCGCCGCATATTGCACATAGACTTCGAGGTGATCCTGCAGGTTCTGCCCCACGCCGGGCCGGTCGGCCACCTGTGCGATGCCGTGTCCGGCCAGATGCGCCGCCGGGCCGATGCCGGAAAGCATGAGCAGCTTCGGCGTGTTGATCGACGAGGCCGACAGCACCACTTCGCGCGCCGCGCCGATCACCTGCACCCCGCCGCGCGTCGCCACCTCGACGCCGGTCGCCCGCCCGTTCTCGATCACCACCCGGCGCGCCAGCCCCTTCACGATCGTCACCCGCCCGGTCTTCAGCGCGGGCCGCAGATAGGCGTTGGCGGTCGACCATCGCCGCCCCTTGTGGACCGACATGTCAAACGCGCCGAAGCCTTCCTGCTGCGCCCCGTTGTAATCCTCCGTCACCGGGTAGCCGGCCTGCCGCCCCGCCTCGACGAATGCGTGCATCAGCGGGTTCCACTGCCGGGCGCGTCGGATATGCATCGGCCCGTCATCACCGCGCCAGTCCGAGGCCCCGGGCCCGTGCCAGTGCTCCATACGGCGGTAATAGGGGGCGATATCGGCCCAGCTCCAGCCCGCCGCGCCCTGCTCTGCCCAATGGTCGAAGTCGCGGGCATGGCCGCGCACCCAGACCATGCCGTTCACCGAAGACGAGCCGCCCAGCACCTTGCCGCGCGGCACCACCAGGCGGCGGTTGTTGAGCGCAGGCTCCGGCTCGCTTTCATAGCCCCAGTCATAGCGCGCCATGTTCATCGGGTAGGAGAGCGCACCGGGCATCTGGATGAACGGCCCGATATCGCTGCCGCCGGCCTCGACGATGGTCACCGAGCGCCCCGCTTCGGCCAGCCGGTAGGCCAGCGCCGCCCCGGCGCTTCCCGACCCGACGATGACGTAATCGCTCGCCACCCGTCTATTCTCCGCGCGGGAACCGCTGGCTCTCTTCCAGCAGGTTCAGATCCATATGGTTGCGCATGAAACGCTCCGAGGCGCGGGCGAGCGGCTGGTAATCCCAGGGGAAATAGGCGCCGTTGCGCAGCGCCTCGTAAACCACGAGCCGGCGCGCCTGGCTTTCACGCACCTCCGCATCAAACTTGTCCAGATCCCACTTTTCAGCCGTCAAAGCCGCCATTCTGGCGCGAATTTCTTGATATTCTTCAACCTCCGCGAGATTTCTCAGCTCCTGCGGATCGGCATCGAGATCAAAGAGCTGGTCGGGATCGAGGGCGCAGGCGGTGTATTTCCACTGCCCCTCCACCAGCGCCACAAGCGGCGCTTCGCTCGCCTCGGCGGCATATTCCATCGCCACCGGCCCGCGCCCCGCGCCCGCCGCCACCGGCACCAGGGGTTCGCCCTCGGTCCATGGCGTCACCCCGGCCAGATCGACGCCCGCGAGCGCGGCCAGCGTCGGCGTCACGTCCATGGTCGAGACGGGCGTATCCACCCGCCCGGGCGCCATGCCCGGCGCGGCGATCATCAGCGGCACCCGGGCGGAGCCTTCATAGAAGGTCATCTTGAACCACAGCCCCCGCTCCCCGAGCATGTCGCCATGGTCGGAGAGGAAGACGACGATCGCCTCCTGCCCGGTCGTCTCCAGCGCGTGGAAAATCTCGCCGATCTTGTCGTCGAGATAGGAGATATTGGCGAAATAGGCCCGGCGCGCGCGGCGGATATGCGCCTCGGTGATCTGGTAATTGCGCCAGTCGTTGGCATCGAAGATCCGGCGCGAATGCGGATCGTGCGCGGCATAGTCCATCGCCGGAACCTCGGGCAGCAGATGCGCGCAATCCTCGTAGAGATCCCAGTATTTGCGCCGGGCGACATAGGGGTCATGCGGGTGGGTGAAGCTCACCGTCAGGCACCAGGGCCGGTCGTCCTTGCCGCGCGCGAGATCGTAGACCTTCTGCACCGCGGTGAAGGCGACCTCGTCGTCATATTCCATCTGGTTGGTGATCTCGGCCACGCCCGCGCCGGTGACGCTGCCCATGTTGTGATACCACCAGTCGATCCGCTCGCCGGGCCTGCGGTAATCCGGCGTCCAGCCGAAATCGGCGGGGTAGATATCGGTGGTCAGCCGCTCCTCGAAGCCGTGGAGCTGATCGGGCCCGACGAAATGCATCTTGCCCGACAGCGCGGTCCGGTAGCCCGCCCGGCGCAGATGATGCGCATAGGTCGGGATATCGGAGGCGAATTCGGCGGCATTGTCATAGACCCGCGTCCGGCTCGGCAACTGGCCCGACATGAAGCTCGCCCGCCCCGGCGCACAGAGCGGCGATGCGGTATAGGCGCGGGCAAAGCGGGTGGACCGCGCCGCCAGCGCCTTGAGGTGCGGCGCGTGCAGCCAGTCCGCCGGCCCGTCGGGAAACAGGGTGCCGTTGAGCTGATCGACCATCAGGATGAGGATGTTGGGCTGTGTCATGGGCGCTCCAGCAAACGGTCGATGAGGCCGGTCACCCGCGCCGCGGCGGCGGCGCCATCCGGCTCTCCGCCCAAAGCGTGGCGGATATAGAGCCCGTCGATCGTGGCCGCCAGCGTGGTGGCGATATCGGGCGCACGGGCGCCGGCCAGCGGGCGCAGATCGTGGATGAGGTTCGAGGCCAGCCGGCGCTGATAGATCGTCAGGAGCCGCCGCGCCCCGGCGGAGGACTGGGCGTGAACGTAGAAGCTGAGCCAGGCCGACACCGTCGCCGGGGCGAAGTTCTCGGGCCCGAAGCTGGCGCGCACCAGCGCATCCAGCCGGGCGCGCGGCGTGCCCGCGCGGGCCAGTTCCGCCCGCACGCAGGCGCCGTAGATGCCAAGGATATGGCGCATCGCGGCAAGCAGCAGATCGTCCTTGCCGCCGAAATAATGATGCGCCAGCGCCGAAGACACACCGGCACGCCGGGCGATCCGGCTCACCGTCACATCCAGCGACCCGACCTCGCCGATCTCGGCAATTGCCGCTTTCACCAGCGCCGCGCGCCGGATAGGCTCCATCCCAAGCTTTGGCATGACCACTCCGGAAAAAACTTGCCAAAGCAGGATTGTTTCATCTTGATTGACTCGTCAATCAATAAAACGACAGGGAGCCCGACATGTATCTCAAGACAACCCTTTCCGCGCTGGCGATCCTCGCCGCCGCGCCGGCCTTCGCCCAATGCGAAAGCGTCTCCTTCTCCGATGTCGGCTGGACCGACATCACCGCCACCACCGCCGCCGCCACCGTGGTGCTCGAAGCGCTGGGCTACGAGACCGACGTGAAGGTGCTCTCGGTGCCGGTCACCTATACCTCGCTCGCCGAGGGCGATATCGACGTGTTCCTGGGCAACTGGATGCCGACGATGGAGGCCGATATCGCCCCCTACCGCGAGGCGGGCACCGTCGACACCGTGCGCGAAAACCTCGAAGGCGCGAAATACACGCTCGCGGTGAACAAGGCGGCGATGGATCTCGGCATCGCCGATTTCGCCGATATCGCCGGCCAGTCCGACGCGCTCGACGGCAAGATCTACGGCATCGAGCCGGGCAATGACGGCAACCGCCTGATCATCGACATGATCGCCGGCGACGCCTTCGGCCTGTCCGGCTTCGAAGTGGTGGAAAGCTCCGAACAGGGGATGCTGGCGCAGGTTGCCCGCGCCACCGACCGCGACGAACCCATCGTCTTCCTCGGCTGGGAGCCGCACCCGATGAACGCCAATTTCGAGATGGGCTACCTCTCGGGCGGCGATGACTGGTTCGGCCCCGATTTCGGCGGCGCCACGGTCTACACCAATACCCGCGCGGGCTATGTGGACGAATGCCCGAATGTCGGCGCGCTGCTGAAAAACCTCAAGTTCAGCCTCGCGATGGAAAACGAGATCATGGGCGCGATCCTGAACGATGCCGAGGATCCGAACGATGCCGCCAAAGCGTGGCTCGCCGCCCATCCCGATGCCTGGACCCCGTGGCTCGACGGCGTGACCACGCTCGACGGTGGCGACTCCGCCGCCGCGGTGAGCGCCGCTCTGGCGATGTGATCCCGCAAGGCGCGGATCGCGGGCGCCTTACCCCCGCATCGCCCGGCACAAATCCGGGCGATGCCGTTTCGCTCACAGCGCAGGCCATCTGTTCCATGACACCCCACCGCTTTGTCCGGCCGGGCCGGAAAAATCGTTGCCGCAGAAGCCGCACGAGCCACCCGGCGCGCGGCATTCGCCTTGCCCAAACGGCGCGGCGCTGTCAGGGTTGAGCGCATGGAGTGGCTGACCGAGACCAAGATCCCCGTAGGCAAGACCGCGCGCACCGTCTTCGACTGGCTGCAGGATGTGGGCGGCCCATTCTTCGACTGGGTGTCGTGGGTCATGGAAATGCTGATCAACGGCATTCTCTGGGTGCTGCAATCGCCGCCGCCGCTGCTCGTCGTCGCCGTCTTCATCGGCCTCACCTGGGTGCTGCAGCGCAACTGGAAAACGGCGCTGCTGGTGCTCGCCGGCTTTCTCTTCATTCTCAACCAGGGCTATTGGGAAGAAACCACCGAAAGCCTCACCCTCGTTCTGTCCGCCGCCTTCGTCTGCATGAGCCTCGGCGTGCCGATCGGCATCGCCGCCGCGCACCGGCCCCGGCTCTTTACCTGGATGCGCCCGGTGCTCGATCTGATGCAGACCCTGCCCACCTTCGTCTACCTGATCCCGGCCATCGTCTTCTTCGGCATCGGCATGGTGCCGGGGCTGCTGGCCACGGTGATCTTCGTGCTGCCCGCGCCGATCCGGCTCACCCATCTGGGGATCAGCCGCACCCCGATCGCGCTCAAGGAAGCCGCCGAAGCCTTCGGCGCGACAAAGCGGCAATTGCTCTACAAGGTCGAGCTTCCCTACGCCATGCCGCAGATCATGACCGGGCTGAACCAGACCATCATGCTTTCGCTCTCGATGGTGGTGATCGCCGCGCTGGTCGGCGCCGACGGGCTCGGCGTGCCGGTGATCCGGGCGCTCAACTCGGTCAACACCGCGCTCGGCTTCGAGAGCGGCTTCGTCATCGTCGTCGTCGCCATCCTGCTCGACAGGATGCTGCGGGTGGAGCGCCGATGAGCGGCACGATCCACGGCAAGTGCCATTGCGGCGCGGTGCAATTCGAGGTCGCCCTCAGCGACGGGATCGAAACGGCGCGCCGCTGCACCTGCTCGCTCTGCGCCCGGCGCGGCGCGGTGGCGGTCTCGGCCCCGCTCGGCGCGATCACCTATCTCACGGGCGAAGACAAGCTCACCCTCTACCAGTTCGGCACGATGACCGCCGAACACTATTTCTGCTCCGCCTGCGGCATCTACACCCATCATCGCCGGCGCTCGAACCCGAACGAGATCGGCGTGAACCTCGCCTGTCTCGACGGCCAAAGCCCCTTCCTGCCCGAAGTGCTGGTCAATGACGGGGTCAACCACCCCACCGATACCGGCCAGTCCCGCCTCGCGGGCCGGCTGCTGTTCATCCCGGCGGAGGACAAGGCATGAATGCCGTGGAATTCGACCGGGTTTCGATCGTCTTCGGCGACAAGCCCGCCGCCGCGCTGCCGCTGATGGACGAGGGCAAGGATCGCGCCAGCGTGCAGGAAGCCACCGGCCAGGTGCTCGGCGTGCATGATTGCAGCCTGTCGGTGGGCAAAGGCGAGATTCTCGTTCTGATGGGCCTGTCCGGCTCGGGCAAATCCACCCTTCTGCGCGCGGTGAACGGGCTGAACCCGGTGGTGCGGGGCCAGGTCACCATTCATGACGGCGACTGGACGGGCGAAGTCGTGGGCGCCTCGCAGGCCGACCTTTTGCGGATCCGGCGCGAATGCGTCGCGATGGTGTTTCAGCAATTCGGCCTGCTGCCCTGGCGCAGCGTGCGCGACAATGTCGGCCTCGGGCTCGAGCTGGGCGGCATGTCGAAGGCCGAGCGCCGGGCCAAGGTCGACGACCAGCTTGCCCTTGTCGGCCTCACCGACTGGGCCGACCGCATGGTATCCGAATTGTCGGGCGGGATGCAGCAGCGCGTCGGCCTGGCGCGTGCCTTCACCACCGATGCGCCGATCCTGCTGATGGACGAGCCCTTTTCGGCGCTAGACCCGCTGATCCGCACCCGGTTGCAGGACGAGCTGATCGAGCTGCAGAAAACACTGAAGCGCACCATCATCTTCGTCAGCCACGACCTCGACGAAGCCTTCAAGCTCGGCGACCGGATCGCGATCATGGAGGGCGGGCGGATCGTGCAGGTGGGCACCCCGCGCGAGATCTTCACCGCGCCCGCCGACGATTACGTGTCGGATTTCGTCGCCCATATGAACCCGCTCGGCGTGCTCACCGCGCGCGACGTGATGGGCCCGCCCGGCGGCGTCGCCTTCGCCGAGGTCACGCCCACCACCCCGGTGCGCGATGTGATGACGCTGCTGGCGCGCGAGGCCGAAGTGGTGGCGGTGATCGAAAACGGCCAGCCGGTCGGCCGGATCACCCGCGACATGGTGCTCGCCCGCCTGCTCGACCCGCGCGGCTAGCCGTGGGCGGAATCCGCCTCGGTTACGTTAGCGCTATCGTCAATAAAACCAATAACCTGCACTCATGTGCAAGCTCGCCCATCATTGCCGTGGCTCGCCCATCGCCGGCGTCACCCGCCGCTTCAGCACCGCCTCGCGCCAGGCGATGAAGCTCACCGCGCTGATGATGATCGCGCCCCCGAAGATCACCCAGTGATCCGCCGGCTCGCCAAAAAACAGCGCCCCGATCACCACCGACCAGACAAGCTGGAGAAAGGTCACCGGCTGCGTCACCGCCATCGGCGCCGAGGCGAAAGCGAGCGTCATCGTATAATGCCCCGCCGTCGCGAAGGCCGCGACGCCGAACAGCCAGAAAAGCTCGGTCGGCGTCGGCGTCACCCAGTTCGCGGCGGCAAAGGGCGCCAGCCCGATCGTCACGGTGATCGACAGCATCGCCACCACCACCACCGGCTTCACCCGCGCCGCGAGACGGCCCGCGATCAGGTAGGAGGCGGCAAAGAGCAAGGCCGTTCCGATCATCGCGTAATGCCCCGGCTCGATGGTCCGGAAGCCCGGCCGCAGGATGATCAGCCCCCCCACCAGCGCCGCGACGATGGCGATGAACCGGCGCGCCGCGATCCGCTCGCCAAAGAGCAGCGCCGCGCCGAGCGTGACATAGACCGGGTTCATGAAGTTCAGCGCCGTCACCTCCGCCATCGGGATATGCGCCATCGCGTAGAACCACAGGATCACCCCAAGCGCATGCGCCGCGCCGCGCAGCGAGAACAGCCCGATCATGCGCCGGTCGAGCCGGGCCGCGAACAGTGGCCTCAGCATCGGCACAAGGAAGACGAGACCGAGGAAATACCGCAGAAAGGCGGTTTCGGCGGCGGGGATGCGCCCGCCCACATGTTTGACCAGCGCCGTCACCATGACGAAGCAAAGCCCGGTCACCAGCATCCAGAGGACGCCGACGAGCGGGCGGTTTGCCTGTGCGGTCTGCGTCGTCTCAGCCATGCGCCGTTGTGGCCCGAACCGGGGGGCAGACGCAAGCGGATCGCCACGTCGACGCGCCGGATTTTGTGCGCGCCGCGTGGCATGCTAGGATGCCGGGGCACAGGATCGACGCGGAGAGCCCCATGACCGACCATCACGCAAGCTGCGCCTGCGGCAAGGTGCAGATCGCCTTTATCGGCGCGCCGGTCGCGGTGCTTTCGTGCTGCTGCGATGATTGCCAGCGCGCCGCCGCCGCGCTCGAGGCGCTGCCCGGCGCGCCCGGCTATACCGAGCCCTGCGGCGGCAGCCCGGTGGCGCTGTATCACCGCAAGGCGATGAAGGTGATCTCGGGCGGCGACCAGTTGGAGCCGCACAAGCTGCACCCCGGCTCCCCCACCAGCCGGATGGTGGCGCGCTGCTGCAATTCGGCGATGCATATCGGCTTCGACAAGGGTCCGTTCTGGGTGACGGCCTTCCTCGCCCGCATGGGCCGGACCGCGCCGGAGCCCGCCTACCGGATCCAGACCAAGTTTCTCCCCGAACCGCCACCGGGCGACATGCCGAATTACCCGACGTTCCCGAAAAGCCTGATGGGCCGGATCGCCTGGGCCGGGCTCACCGGGCTCCTGCGCCGCCCGGCCTGAAACGAAACGGCCCCGCACTGAGGCGGGGCCGGTCGGAAATGCTGTCGCGCAAGGATCAGCCGAGCTGGTCCATCACCTCGTCGGTGGCCTCGAAGTTCGAATAGACGTTCTGCACGTCGTCATCGTCTTCGAGCGCGTCGATCAGCTTCATCAGCTTCTGCATGTCCTCGAGCCCGAGTTCGGTCGTGGTCGAAGGCTTCCAGATCAGCTTGGCGCTGTCGCTCTCGCCCAGAGCCGCATCCATCGCCGCCGAAACCTCGTTGAGGTCGGTATCGGCGCAATAGACGATATGGCCCTCTTCCGAGCTCTCCACGTCTTCGGCCCCCGCTTCCAGAGCGGCTTCGAACACCGTGTCATGGTCGCCCACCGAGGCGGCATAGGTGATCTCGCCCTTGCGCTCGAACATGAAGCCGACCGAGCCGGTCTCGCCCAGGTTGCCGCCGTTCTTGGCGAAGGTCGAGCGCACGTTCGAGGCGGTGCGGTTGCGGTTGTCGGTCATCGCCTCGACGATGATCGCCACGCCGTTCGGGCCATAGCCCTCATAGCGGATCTCGTCGTAATTCTCCGCATCGCCGCCCATCGACTTCTTGATCGCGCGGTCGATCACGTCTTTCGGCACCGACTGGCTCTTGGCTTCCTTCACCGCAAGCCGCAGGCGCGGGTTCTTGTCGGGGTCGGGGTCGCCCATCTTGGCGGCGACGGTGATTTCCTTCGCCAGTTTGGAAAAGAGTTTCGACCGCGCGGCGTCCTGCCGCCCCTTGCGGTGCTGAATGTTCGCCCATTTTGAATGGCCGGCCATGAAATGCTCCGAGCTTTGTTCCGGTTTCGCGCCGCTATATCGCAAGCCCCCCACATCCGGCAAGCCCGCCACCTTCTCTGTTCGCAAAATACCTCGGGGGTGCGGGGGCTGGCCCCCGCTCCGAAACCCGCCAACCTATGCCCGCTCATCCTTCGGCGAGCCCATCACCACATGGGTGGTGAGCTGGCGCACGCCTTCGACCACGCCGAGCTTGTCGGTATGGAAGCGTTTATAGGCGGCAAGGTCTTCCGTCTCGATCCGCAGAAGGTATTCCACGCTGCCGGTGATGTTGTGGCACTCGCGCACCTCGTCCAGCCCGGCCACGGCGCTTTCGAACCGCACCTGCCCTTCCTTCGAATGATCCGAAAGCCCGACCGTCAGATAGGCGACGAAGCCCTTGCCCATCGCCTGCGGATCGAGCACCGCGCGGTAGCCCGCGATCACGCCCCGACGCTCCAGCTCCTGCACGCGGCGCAGGCAGGCGGAGGGCGAGAGGCCGACGCGGTCGGCAAGCTGGGTGTTGGGCAGGCGCCCGTCGCGGGTGAGTTCGCGCAATATACGGCGGTCAATCTCATCCAACCTAGTCATTCATTGCCCCAAAATCCGCATTTATCACCATATTCGCAATCCCGTTCGGCAGAAAACCTGCAATCATTGCGTCATGTCAACGGATCTCTTCCTCGCCCTGCTCGGCTTTGCCACGGTCACCCTGTTCACTCCCGGGCCGAACAACCTGATGCTGATGGCCTCGGGCACGAATTTCGGCTTCGGCCGGACGGTGCCGCATATGCTGGGCGTGGCGCTGGGATTCGGGGCGATGGTCTTTCTCGTCGGGCTCGGGCTGATGGGGCTGTTCGAACGGCTGCCGCAGCTCGAAACCGTGCTGAAATTCGCCGCCATCGCCTATCTCGGCTGGCTCGCGTGGAAAATCGCCCATGCCGCCGCGCCCGATGCCGGGGGCGACGATGGCGCCAGACCGCTGACCTTCTGGCAGGCCGCCGCCTTCCAGTGGGTCAATCCCAAGGGCTGGTCGATGGCGCTGACGGCTGTCGCCGCCTATGCGCCCGACCGAAGCTTTGCCACGATCGTCATCGTCGCGCTCGCTTTCCTCACGATCGGCCTGCCCTCGTCCGGGCTCTGGGCGCTGATGGGGCGCGAATTTCGGCGGCTGCTGACCAATCCGCGCCGCCTGACATTGTTCAACTGGACGATGGCCGCGCTGCTGATCGCCTCGCTCTATCCCGTTCTCTTTGCGTGATCGGGCCGGGCGGGGTATCCCTGCCCCATGACCAGTGAGCAAATCATCCTTTTCAGCCTGTTCGCCGCCGTCTTCGGCCTGCTCCTCTGGGGCCGCTTCCGCTACGATCTCGTCGCCTTCACCGCGCTCATGGTGGCGGTGGTGCTGGGCGTGGTCGACACCAAGCATGCCTTCGACGGGTTCGGCCATTCGGCCACGCTGATCGTGGCGCTGGTGCTGATCGTCTCGGCGGGGCTGGTGCGCTCGGGCGCGGTATTCCTGATCACCCGCACGATGGTGAACGCGCAGCGCGGCCTCGGGGCGCATATCGCGATCATGGGGGTGATCGGCGGCGCGCTCTCGGCCTTCATGAACAATGTGGCGGCGCTGGCGCTGCTGATGCCGGTCGACATCCAGACCGCGCGCAAGGCGGGCCGCGCGGCGGGGTTGACGCTGATGCCGCTCAGCTTCGCCACCATCCTCGGCGGCATGGCCACGCTGATCGGCACGCCGCCCAACATCATCATCTCGTCGATCCGCGAAGACAGCCTGGGCGAGCCGTTCCACATGTTCGATTTCGCCCCGGTTGGGGCGCTCACCGCCACTGCCGGGTTGATTTTCGTGGCCCTGATCGGCTGGCGGCTGATCCCGCAGCCCGAGAGCGGCGGGGCCGACAGCACCCCGATGGACGAATATTCCGATTACGTGGCCGAGTTGGTGGTGCCGAAGGGGTCTAAGCTGATCGGTAGCCGGGTGCAGGAGCTCTACGACACCGCCGAGAAGAACGATGTGGCGATCCTCGGCCTGATCCGCGACGGCGCGCGGCGCTACGGCACCTCGCGCACCACGAAACTGCAGGCGCAGGACACGCTGGTGATCGAGGCCACGCCGGAGGCGCTGGACGAGTTCCGCGCCGCGCTGAAGCTGGAGGTGGCCGACGAGACCCGCGCCGAACGGCTGCGCGCCGAGGGCGAGGGGTTGTCGAAGATCGAGGTGGTGGTCACCGAGGAAGCCCGGATCAATGGCAAGACGGCGCAGGCCATCGGCCTCAACTGGCGCCGGCGGGCGGTGCTGCTGGGCATTTCGCGCGGCGGCAAGCCGTTCCGCAGCGCGGTGCGCAAGACCCCGGCACGCCCCGGCGACATTCTGCTCCTGCTGGTGCCCACCGGCGCCGAGGCGGAGGTGACCGAATGGCTCGGCTGCCTGCCGCTGGCGCAGCGCGGGCTGTCGGTCACGCAGGAGGGCAAGGTGTGGTGGGCCATCGGCATGTTCGCCGCCGCCGTCGCCGCCGCCTCGTTCGGGCTGGTTTACCTGCCGGTCGCGCTCGGGCTGGTGGTGGTGGGCTTCGTGCTGGCCAGGATCCTGCCGATCCGCGAGCTATACGATCACGTCGAATGGCCGGTGGTGGTGCTGCTCGGCTCGATGATCCCGCTCGGCAATGCGCTGGAAACCTCGGGCGGCACAGAGCTGATCGCCTCGGGGCTGGTGAACGTCACCCAGGGCCTGCCCGCCTGGGCGGTGCTGACGGTGATCATGGTGGTGACGATGACGCTGTCGGACGTGCTCAACAACACCGCCACCGCCATCGTCGCCGCGCCCATCGGGATCGAGATGGCGGGCAAACTCGGCGCCGACCCCGACCCGTTCCTGATGGCCGTGGCGGTGGCCGCCTCCTGCGCCTTCCTCACGCCGATCGGACACAAGAACAACACCCTGATCCTCGGGCCGGGGAGCTACCGCTTCGGCGATTACTGGCGGATGGGACTGCCGCTGGAAATCCTCGTGGTGGCGGTGTCGATCCCGCTGATCCTGCTGTTCTGGCCGTTGTGAGAGGGACGGCGTTTCGAAACGCCGTGGGAACGCCTTTCGAAAGGCGTTCTGCGTCTCAGTCTTCGCCGAACGGGTCCGGGCGCTTGTGGTCCGCCAGCCAATCCTTGCAGATATCGACAAGCATGGTCTTCCAGTTGTCCGGCGTCAGCCCCTCCACATGGCCCTGTTCGCCACTGGCCTCGACCTCTCGGATTGCGTGTTTGAGCTGGTAGAAGATCAGCAGCGACGGCGTTTCGTGGTCGAACCAGAGCCGCGAGACGAGCTTGAGCGAGTGGAAGTCCTCGCCGCCCGAGGCAACGATATCCTCGACATGGCCATAGGCGAGCCACTCGGTCGCCTCGTCCTGGCTGCCGGGCGATGCCAGCCCCTGCTCGCGGGCGATCTGGCCGACGAGATCGACGATCTGCGACCAGTAGAAGGGCGGCTGCAGCGCCGTCAGCGCCCAGATTCCGTCGGAATACCGCTCGCCATCGACCATCGACCAGCCCCAGGCCACGGCCTGCTCGGCCATTTCGATGGTGAGGGCGCGCAGCGCGAGGATGTCGGCCGTCTTGCGGCGCAGGTCATGTGCCATGGAAAACCTCTGATTGCCTCGCCGTCACTTGGGGCCGGGCCGCCGCCCCGGCAATGCGGCGGTTTGGCGCGTTGCGGTCACGGATAAAGCGGCCAGAGCATCGGGATCACCAGCGAGATCATCACGCTCATTGACAGGTTCAGCGGAATGCCCACCTTCATGAAATCGGTGAACTTGTAGCCGCCGGGGCCATAGACCATCATGTTGGTCTGGTAGCCGATCGGCGTGGCGAAACTGGCCGAGGCGGCAAACATCACCGCGATCACCAGCGGCCGGGCATCGACGCCGAGCGCCGCGGCAAGCCCGATGGCGATGGGCGTCATCACCACCGCCACCGCATTGTTCGAGACCAGCTCGGTCAGCACCGTCGTCAGAAGGTAGACCGAGAAGACGATCAGGAAGGGCGGCATCGTGGTGAGCCAAGGCGCAACCGCCCCGGCGATCATCTCGACCGCGCCGGAACTGTCGAGCGCCGCCCCCACCGCGAGCATCGAAAAGATCAGCGCGAGCAGCCGCCCGTCGACGAAGGAAAACGCCTCTTCCGCGTCAATCGCGCGGGTGAGAAGCACCACCGCCACCGCCACCACCGAGAGCGCGAGGATCGGCGCCAGCCCGAGCCCGGCCAGCGCCACGATCCCCACCAGGGCGCCGATGGCAATGGGGGCGTGGCCGCGCCGGAATGCCTGCGCCGCCGGCTTGGCGACATCGACGAGATTCATATCGGCGGCGAGGCGCTGGATATCCTCCGGCGCGCCTTCGAGCAGCAGCGTATCGCCCACGCGCACGATGATGCCGTCAAGCTGGGTGCCGAAATTCTGGTTCCGCCGATGCACCGCCAGCGGGTAAACGCCGTAGCGGCGGCGCAGGCGCAGCTTGCCCAGCGTCGAGCCGACCATGCGGCAATCGGGGCCGATCAGGGTTTCGACAGTGGTGGTTTCCACCGCGCTCACCTGGTCGACCCGCTTGAGGCTCTTGTCGCGCTGGAGCGAGAGCAGTTCGGTGATCTGGGTGCGCAGCACCACCCGATCGCCGACCTGCAAGGTTACCCCCTTGAGGTTGCGCCGCAGCGATTCATCGCCCCGGATCACGTCGATGAGGCGCACGCCCTCGCGCTTGAAGAGCTGCACGCCCTCTACTTCGCGGCCGATCAGGTTGCTCTCTGGCGGGATCACCGCCTCGGTAAAGAACTTCTTGCGCGCCCGGTCGGTGAGCAGCGCCGCCATCGAGCTGCGCTCGGGCAGCAGGTGGCGGCCGAACAGCGCGAGGTAGATCATCCCCCAGGCCACCGCGATCAGCCCCAGCGGGGTGATCTCGAAGATCGAGAAGGGTTCGAGCCCGTTGGCCCGCGCCACACCGTCGACGAGCAGGTTGGTCGAGGTGCCGATCAGCGTGAGCGTGCCGCCGATGATCGCCGCATAGCTCAGCGGGATCAGCACCTTCGACGGGGCAAGCCCCACCTGCCGGGCCATCTGGCTGAAGATCGGCAGCATCATCACCACGACGGGCGTATTGTTGACGAAGGCCGAGGCGACGATCACGAAGACCATGAGCACGGCGAAGGCCACGATCGGGCGCGAGCCCGCCTGCCGGGTGGCGATCTGGGTGAACCAGTCGAGTGCGCCGGTGCGCACCAGCGCCCCCATGACGATGAACATCGCCGCGATGGTCCATGGCGCGGGGTTGGAAAAGACCGTCAGCGCCGCATCGTAGGGCAGCACGCCGGTCACCAGCAGCACCGCCGCGCCGGTGATCGTGACCACCTCCGCCGGAAAGCTCTCGCGCAGGAACATCAGAAACATCGCAACCACCACGCCGATGGTGATAAAGGCGTCGGTCGTCTGCGAAAATTCAAATATGTCCATGGGTTGACCCTCGCTTTCGCCGCATATTTGCCGGGCTTCCCCGGCGGCGGCAAGGGCCTGCATCTGCGGCGATATGCGCGGGTCGCGTTTTGCCTAGACCTGCGGCCCGGACGCCTGCAACCGCCCGCCATCGCGCACCATCTCGATGCGGGTGGCCTTGCCGCTGCGGTCATCCGTCTCGACATAGAGGCCCGACAGGGTCGCCTCGCCCAGCCCCGGCTCGAACCGGCCCTTGGTCATGCCGGTGACGAAGCGGCGCAGCGGCTCGGACTTTTCCATGCCGATGACGGTATCGTAATCGCCGCACATGCCGGCATCGGTGAGATAGGCGGTGCCGCCGGGCAGGATCATCGCGTCGCCGGTGGGCACATGGGTATGGGTGCCCACCACCACGCTGGCGCGACCGTCGAGGAAATGGCCCATCGCCATCTTTTCGCTGGTCGCCTCGCAATGCACATCCACCAGCACCGCCTGCGCCTGTCCGCCGAGCGGATAGGGCTTCAGCGCCGCCTCGATGGTGCCGAAGGGATCGTCGAAGGCGCGCTTCATGAACACCTGGCCCAGCACCTGCGCCACCACGATCTTGCGCCCGCGCGCATCGGAAAACACCCGCACCCCCTGCCCCGGCGCACCCTTGGCGTAATTCAGCGGGCGGATGATGCGCGGCTCCTGGGTGCAGAAGCTCAGCATCTCCTTCTGGTCGAAGGCATGGTCGCCCAGGGTGACCACATCGGCCCCCGCTTCGAAGAAGCTCCTGGCATGGGCGGCGGTCAGCCCCATGCCGCCGGTGGCGTTCTCGCCGTTGACGACGACGAAATCGAGCTTCCAGCGCGCGCGCAGGCCGGGAAGGCGGTCGGTGATCGCCTTGCGCCCGGCACGGCCCACCACATCTCCGAGAAACAGGATCTTCATGGGGGTTCCCTAGGAGGATTGACCGGCGGGTGCAAGCGGCGCGCGCCCGTGGCGGCGGTAGACCTCGATCATCCAGCCCAGCATGACCGCGTTCAGGATATGCCACAGGAAATGCGTGCCCAGCGGCAGCGCGGCGCAGAGCGGCTCATCCAGCGTGCGGAAGGTGAGCGAGAGCACGAGCAGCCCGGCGCCGATGGCGAGGCCCCGCGCGGTGGCGGGGGCGCGGTGGCGCAGGATCACCGCATAGGCCGCGATCAGCACCGGCACCGGCGCATAGCCAGCCGAACTGCCGAGGCCCGGGACGAGGGCGAAGAGCGGTACGGTGGCGGCGGCATAGGGGAAGAAGCCGAGCACGGCGGCAGCGGCCCAGAACGGGCGGGCGCCGAGGTAATCGCGCGTCGCGGCGTAGATATAGGCGAGGATGAAGAGCAGGATCGGAAGGGTGTCGGCCAGACCCGCCCAACGTTCGGCGAATGTATGAAACAGGAAAGAACCGATGCCGATCAGGGCGAGAATCGCGGTCAGAATGTTGGCTAAAGGCAAGTGCGCCCCGCGCAGCCGCCAGGCCATGATGGCCGCCGCGATCAGGAAGGCGGCATTGGTTGCGGCATTCACCGGCTCGGCCCAGAAGCCCGGATCGAGCCGCTCGCAATAACCGTCGACGGCGGTGGTCCAACTCCCTTCCATCGGCTTACCCTCGTGCTACCATGACCCCGACAGAAAGGGAGACCCCATATGAAAATCACCTGGCTCGGCCACGCAAGCTTCCGCCTCGAAATCGAAGATGCGGTGATCCTGCTCGACCCGTGGCTCGAAGGCAACCCGATGTTGCCGCCGGAGCGTCATGACGAGGCGATCGCCGGGGCCACCCATGTGCTCGTCACCCATGGCCATTCGGACCATGCCAAGGACGCGCCGGCGATCTGCGAAAAGCTCGGCATCCCGGCGGTGGGGATCTACGACCTCACCCAATGGTGGGCCTCGCGCTACGATTTCGAGACCCTGGGCTTCAACAAGGGCGGCACGGTGAAGCTCGGCAACGTGGCGGTGACGATGGTCAACGCTACCCATTCCTCGGCGATGGCCTCAGCCAACGGGCCGGTCTATACCGGCACCGAATCGGGCTACATGATCGCCGGCGAGGGCCATGTGATCTACGCCACCGGCGACACCGACATCATGGCCGACATGGAATGGATGGGTGAGGTGCACCAGCCCGATATCGGGCTGTTCTGCGCCGGCGGTCACTTCACCATGGACATGGCGCGGGCCTCCTACGCGGCGCAGAAATACTTCAACCTCCGCACCCTGATCCCCTGCCATTACCGCACCTTCCCGCTGCTGGAGCAATCGGCGGCGCTGATGAAGGAGGTGCTGACCGGGGTCGATGTGATCGAGCCGGAGGTGCTTCAGCCGATCGAGATCTGAGCTAGCCGCCGCCACCCGCAAGCTGGCCGATTCCGCCTTCGAGGATACGTTCGAAGCCCACCGGGCTTGCCATGCCCGGCGCGTGGAACGGGTTTGAGAAGGCGATGATGAAATAGATGATCAGCCCGGAATAGGATGCGAAGATCGACAGGAGCAGGATGTTGAGCCGGGTCGGCTCGAAGGTGAAATAGGCCGCCGAGGTCAGCACCACGCCCACCAGCGCGGCAATCAGGAACAACGGTTCGGCACCATGGAAGGCCGCCGTTTCGCGGGTTCGCCGCAGGCTGGAGATTTCGCGGATATTGCGCAGGATATTGTCGCGCAGCACCTCGTGGCGGGGCGTGTCGCCGTGCAGCGTGAGCGCGCCCTCATAGGCGGCGTTCCAATGCGCCCAGGCGGCGGAATCGAGCTGGCGCTCATCGGCCAGCAGCCGCCATTCCACATCCGTCACCTGCCGGGCGTAATGGGCGAGCGCGGTGCGGATCTGCAGCGTCGTCTCGCGGTCGTAGCGTTCGAGATCGTAGAAGGTATCGGCCACCAGCCGGGCCTCGTGCGAGGCGGCATTGTCGGCCTCGGTCTCGTTGGCGATCTCCTGCGCGAAGACGAGGGCCAGGATCAGCCCGTGCAACGCGCTCACCCGAAAGATCACCGACCCGGCCAGCTCGCGCCGCTCGCTGTCGCCGTGATGGCCGAAGATCGCCCGCATCCCGAGATAGGAGCCAAGCGCCAGTGCGATGGTCGCGGCCACGAAGGCGAGCGCCGAAAAGATCGCCGGCAGCGACAGCAGGAGCGAAACCATCAGCCAATCCCCTTGTATCCCCGGCGCATTTGGCCCGCCCGCACGGCGCTCCGTCAAGGGGTTTGGCGGTCAGTCCGCGCGTTTGCCGGCGAAGAAGGTCTTCAGCAACGCCTCCGCCGCCTCAGCGCCGATCCCGTCATAGAGCTCGGGCACATGGTGGCATTGCGGGTGGGCGAAGACCCGCGCGCCATGTGCCGTGCCGCCGGATTTCGGATCGCCCGCGCCATAATAGAGCCGGCGGATCCGGGCGAAGCTGATCGCGCCGGCGCACATCGGGCATGGCTCCAGCGTGACGTAAAGGTCGTGCCCGGTCAGGCGTTCGCTGCCGAGCGCGGCGCAGGCGGCGCGGATCGCCAGCATCTCGGCATGGGCGGTGGGATCGTTCAACTCGCGGGTGCGGTTGCCGGCAGCGGCAATCACCGCGCCCGCGGGCGAGACGACGACGGCGCCCACCGGCACCTCGCCCCGGTCGCCCGCCGCGCGCGCCTCGTCCAGCGCCCGGTCCATGTAGGAGGTGAAGCTCATGCCCTCTCATGCCCTGTGCCTGCGCGCTGGACAAGCCCGCAGCGCAGCCATAGGGAGGAGCCATGAGCACCGAAACACCCACCGGAACGCCGAAAGGCGAACGCATTGCCAAGTTTCTCTCGCGCGCGGGCCTCGCCTCGCGGCGCGATGCAGAGCGCATGATCGAGGCAGGCCGGGTTGCGGTGAACGGCAAGGTGCTCGACAGCCCCGCCTTCAACGTGACCGAAGCCGACAAGGTCACGCTCGATGGCAAGGAGGTGGGGGCGCCGGAGCCTGCCCGGCTCTGGCTCTACCACAAGCCTGCGGGTCTGGTGACCACGGCGAAGGACGAGAAGGGCCGCGATACGGTGTTCGACGCCCTGCCCGACACCCTGCCGCGGGTGATGAGCGTGGGCCGGCTCGACCTCACCTCAGAAGGTCTGCTGCTGCTCACCAACGATGGCGGGCTGAAGCGGCGGCTGGAACTGCCCTCGACCGGCTGGGTGCGCAAATACCGCGTTCGCCTGCACGGCACGCCGAAGGATGAGGATTTCGCCCCGGTGCGCGAGGGGATCGTGATCGACCGGGAACGGTTTCAGCCAATGGGCGTCACGCTCGACCGGCAGCAGGGCAAGAATGCCTGGGTGACGGTGAGCCTGCGCGAAGGCAAGAACCGCGAAATCCGGCGCACGATGGAGGCGCTCGGCTTTACGGTGAACCGGCTGATCCGGGTGAGCTACGGGCCGTTCCGCCTGGGCGATCTGAAGCCCGGCGAGGTGGAAGAGGTGCGCCCGCGCGTGCTGCGCGACCAGCTCGGCATCGGCGAGGAGCCGGGGCCGCAGGCGCAGCCGAAGAAAAAGCCCATGCGCCGCCGCTAGCCGGGGCCGCCGCGCAAGCGCGGCTAGCGGCAGTAGGCCCCGCCGCGATAGCGCGCGGTATCCAGATGCAGGTGGTTCTGGTGGTAGCGGTCCGAATTCGGGCCCAGCACCGTTCCGAAGGGGCCACAGGCCGATTTGTGCATCGCCTTGATGATCTTGCCGTATGTGTTGCTTTTCCAGTGGTCGAGCACGGTCAGCGTGGTGCCATCGTTGAGTGTGATACCGCCGATATCGACGGCATGGCCGAAGCTGTGCTCCGACAGGCGCGCGCCGGGCTGGTTGTTGCGGCCGCGGCAGGAATAATGCGCGATGATGTTGATCCGGGCGACGCCGCCGCCCTTGCGCCCCACTGCCGGGATCACGCCCTCGCGCACCCAGGTGTTGAGCGCCTTGGCGGTGGTGCAGTCGATGGTGGGCTGCTGCGCCAGTGCGATCCCCGAAACGGAGGTGACGCGCACCGGCTGATCCACCCCGCACGCCCCCCGGCCCGGGATCGGCGCCAGCGCCTGGCCCTTGATCTCCGGCACACCGCAGACCGAACCGGCCCGGCTGGTGGCGCGCGGCGGTGTGATCGCGGCGACGAGACGGGCAAAGCCGCCGGGCCGCCGCTCGGGCCGTAGCGACCGCGCCACGGCCAGCGCGCTGGCGCCGGTCAGCGACGGCGCGGCAGCGGCGGGGGCCGGCACGCCGACAATGTTCTGCAACAGCGCGGTGATCGGATCCTGCACCGTGGCGCGGACCGGGGCCGCACCGGGCAAAGCGGGCTGGGCCGGCGCCGCCCGCACCACCGCAAGGCGCGGGCGCGGCAGGGGCCGCAAAGAGCGCTGCGGCGCATGGGCGGAGGTGCCGAGCGCGGCCGAGGTTACCGTGGCCAGCACCGCCGCTTCGATATCGGGTCGCGCGAGGGGCCGGGCCGACACATCCGGCGCTTCCGCCCGGGCCGCCTGGCCCAGCATAAGCGCAAGGAGGAGAGCGGCCCGCAGCATCATGCCTTGCGGCCGCCTGACCGCCCGAAATCCGGCGCATCGGTATCCTGACCGGCTTCGATGATGCCGCGCCGGATCGCGCGGGTGCGGGTGAAATAGTCGTGCAGCATATCGCCGTCGCCCATGCGGATGGCGCGCTGGAGCACGAAAAGCTCTTCGGTAAAGCGGCCCAGAATGTCGAGCGTGGCCTCCTTGTTGGCAAGGAACACGTCGCGCCACATCGTCGGGTCGGAGGCGGCGATACGGGTAAAATCGCGGAAACCGGCGGCGGAATACTTGATGACCTCGCTATCGGTCACCCGGCGCAGATGGTCGGCCACGCCCACCATCGTATAGGCGATGAGGTGCGGCGCATGGCTGGTGACGGCAAGTACAAGGTCATGATGGTCGGGGTCCATCTCATCGGTATTCGCGCCCAGCCCCTGCCAGAAGCGTTCGAGCCGCGCCACCGCGTCGCGGTCCGAGCCTTCGACCGGCACGATCAGGCACCAGCGGTTGTCGAACAGCGAGGCGAAGCCCGCGCGCGGGCCGGAATGCTCGGTGCCCGCCAGCGGGTGCGCGGGCACGAAATGCACGCCTTCGGGGATATGCGGCGCGACCGCGTCGACCACGGCGCGCTTGACCGAGCCCACATCCGTGACGGTGGCGCCGGGTTTCAGATGCGGGGCGATCTCTTCGGCCACCGCGCCCATGGCGCCCACCGGCACGGCGAGCACCACCAGATCGGCGCCCGCGACAGCCTCGGCCGCAGTTTCGACCACGCGGTCGACCAGGCCGATCTCGTCCGCCACGGCCCGCGTCCCGGCCGAGCGGGCGGTGCCGGTGATCTCGCCCGCAAGCCCGCCCCGGCGCATTGCATGGGCCATCGACCCGGCGATCAGCCCAAGCCCGATCAGCGCGACGCGGCCATAGATCGGCTCAGCCATCGGCCTGCGCCCCCTTGAACTGGCCGATCAGATGCGCGACCCGGCGGCAGGACGGCTCGTCGCCCACGGTGATGCGCAGGCAATGCGGCAAGCCGTAGCCCGCCACCTTGCGCACGATCACGCCTTCGGATTTCAGATGCGCATCGACCGCATCGGCCTCTTCCGCGCTGGCGAAGCGGGCCAGCACGAAATTGGCCGACGAGGTATCGGACGGCACGCCGTGCTCGGCCAGCGCATGGGCGAGCCAGTTGCGCAGGCGGATATTGTCGTCGCGGCAGCGATTCACGTGATCCTGATCGCGCATCGCGGCCTCGCCGGCGGCAAGCTGCACGGTGGACAGGTTGAACGGATTGCGCAGCCGGTTCAGCACGCCGATGATCTCTCGCGAAGCATAGCCCCAGCCAAGACGCAGGCCGCCCAGCCCGTAGATCTTCGAGAATGTCCGCGTCATCACCACATTCGGAAACCTGTCGACCAGCGATGCCCCGCCATCGAACCCCTCGACGAACTCGGCATAGGCCCCATCCAATACCAGCACCACCTCCGGCGGCAAAGCCGAGGCGAGCCGGGCAAGCTCCTTCTTGCCGACCATCGTGCCGGTCGGATTGGCCGGGTTGGCGATGAAGACAAGCCGGGTGCGCCCGGTCACACCCGCCAGGATCGCATCCACATCCACCACCCGCTCGCGCTCGGGCACGATCACCGGCGCGGCGCCGACGCCATGGGCGATGATCGGATACATCGAGAAGCCGTGCTCGGTGATGATCACCTCATCGCCGGGGCCGGCATAGGCCTGGGCGATCAGGATCAGGATCTCGTCGGAGCCGACGCCGCAGATGATGCGGTCGGGCGCCAGCCCGTGCACCTCGCCGATGGCGGTGCGCAGCGGGAGGTGATCGGTCGGGGGGTAGCGGTGCAGCTCATGGGTGGCGCGGGTCAGCGCCTCGATCGCCTTCGGCGAGGGCCCCCACGGGTTTTCGTTCGACGACAGCTTGATGACGTTTTCAATGCCATCGACCTTGGAGCTCCCACTGACGTAGAGCTCGATCTCCATGATGCCGGGCTGCGGCGTTGGTCCGTTTGACATGTCTTCCCCCGAAAGTCCCGCTTCTCATAGCCGGGCCGGGGGCGAAAGGCGAGACCTTAGACTCGCGCCAACATGTTGGAAAAAGGGGCGCGCCGAAGCCCGCCCCTGCTGTGTTCCGGCTGGTTCGCGCGGGGTCAGGCCGCGATCGGCTGCTGCACTTTCTGTTCGGGGCCGCCGGTGGCCATATTGGTGCCGAGATAGGGCATGCCGCTCGATTTCCAGTTGGCGAAGCCACCCTCAAGATGGGCGATCTTGCCGTAGCCCGCATTCATGCACAGCTCGGCGGCCTTGCGCGAGCGCATCCCCGAGCCGCAATAGAGCACCACATGCTTGCCAAGGCCCGCCGGAAGCGAGGCGCTGGCGAGATGGCTGAGCGGCGCGAGCAGCGCGCCCTCGACGCTTTCGAACATGTATTCCGGCGCGGTGCGCACGTCGATCAGCACGATCTCCTTCTTCGACAACCCGTCATAGACCTCGGCGGGGGTCCAGGTTTCGAGCAGCTTGCCGTTGATATCTTCCACTTGCATTCGTTTCTCCTGTTCGCTGGCGGGCGCCTGGCCCTCGTCTCCGGGTGCCGGGGTTCCGACACTTATGCAGATTTTTGAATATATAGGACAGCACCCGGCTTCGCCAAGCCCCGAAATGCCACGAAAACGAAAAGGGCCGCCCGGATGGGCGGCCCTTCGCAAAGTGCGGCGCGGACGTTTAGTTCTGCGCGTAATATTCGATGACGAGGTTCGGTTCCATGTGGACCGCGTAGGGCACGTCGGCGAGGCCGGGGGTGCGCACGAAGGTGGCGGTCATCTTGGAGTGGTCGGCCTCGATGTAATCCGGCACGTCACGCTCGGGAAGCTGCACGGCTTCGAGCAGCACGGCCATCTGCTTGGACTTGTCGCGGACCTCGATCACGTCGCCCTCTTTCACACGGTAGGAGGGGATGTTGACGCGCTGGCCGTTCACCTTGACATGGCCGTGGTTCACGAACTGGCGGGCGGCGAAGACGGTCGGCACGAACTTGGCGCGGTAGACCACGGCGTCAAGGCGGCGCTCCAGCAGGCCGATCAGATTTTCACCCGTATCGCCTTTCAGACGCTCGGCTTCGGCATAGATGCGGCGGAACTGCTTCTCGGTCAGGTCGCCGTAATAGCCTTTCAGCTTCTGCTTGGCGCGCAGCTGAAGGCCGAAATCCGACATCTTGCCCTTGCGGCGCTGGCCGTGCTGGCCGGGGCCGTATTCGCGGCGGTTGACCGGGGATTTCGGACGGCCCCAGATGTTTTCGCCCATCCGGCGGTCGATTTTGTACTTGGCAGACGTGCGTTTGGTCACGGCTGATCTCCTCTATAGTTTGCTCCGCAACTTGATCCGAAAACCGGTTCCCACTTTTCGGGTTGCGGACGCGGGCGACCTCAACCGTCTGTCTGAACCGCCCCGAACGCATCGCGGCTATGAAGGGCGTTGTCCTCTTGGCCGAAGCCATGACAGGCATCCCCTCGCGGGGGCCACCAACACCAATGAAGCCGCGCTTATAGCCCCGGAATGCCGGGAGTCAACGGCTTTCGCCGCCCTCAGACATATGGCGCCCGCAAAATCGCCGCCTCGGCCCGGCTGAGCGGGCGGCGGGCATGGTCGCCGTAAGACATCGGATTCTGCCCAAGCTCCGGCATCATCCGAACGAGGCGGTCGCGCTGCCATGGCTCGACGCTGTCGAGCGCCTCGCCGGCGGGGTGGAAGCTTTCGGTTTCCAGCCCGTTGGCAAAGACCACCTCATGACGCGGCAGGAGCAGGTGCACATAGGTGACCTCGGCCAGCATGAGATCGCGCACCACATAGCGGTCGTCGACCAGATCGCGCGCGGTCACCAGCACCTCGTCGGTGTTGAACAGCGCGCGCGCCTTGTCTCCCGTCACCAGCATCCGGTGCGACGGCGAGACGATCAGGTCTTCTTCCGGCCGGTCGATCCCCAGCGCGCCCGCGCGCAGCCGGATCGGGCGCAGCTCGGGCATGGCGTAGAGCCGCGCGCCGGAGATGCGCTTTTCGCCTTTCCAGAGCACCTCCTGCAAGCCGTTATCCTTGGTCTGGATACGGTCGCCCTCTTCGATCTCCTCGACCGGCACGGCACCATCCTCGGTGCGGATCATCGTGCCGGGGGTGAAGCAGATCACGCCACTGGGCTGGTCGGTCTGGCGGTGGGTCTCGGCGGCCTCCATCTGCGCGCGCACCACCCACAGATCGGTGTCGGGCGGCGGCACCACATCGGCGAACAGGATAAGCGGCGCGGCACCCCGGCCCAGCTCCACCAACATCACCGTATAGGCGCGGAAACCGTCGGTCACGTCGAAGCCAAGCTGAAACACCGGGTCGTCGAAGCGGTAATCCGCCCCGCCCGCGCCACCCGTCTGCAAGCCGATGGCCCGCCCGATGAACTTGCGTGCCTTGCGCGCCACGCGCGCGTGAAAGTCTGCCTCTCCAACCGGATCGCAGAGCCGCAGCAAATCCTGCGGCCCGTCGACGCGCAATGCCTCGCCGTGCCAGCGCCAGCTTGCGCCCACACCCAAAGACCCGCGCGGCGCGGCCGGAAGGCCGTCGACCTCGGTCTGATCCCATGAGATGACAAACGTGCCCTGAGAGCCCGCTATCATGCCTGTAAACCTGCCGTTTTCTTTTTTATTCCTAAAACGGTAGCACGCGGAGTTCAGGTTGTTAAGGCGTTTGTCGGGGGCTGCGGCACGCGGTCGCCCGACTGTGGCAAAGCGGTCAGAACCGGTATTGGACCTGAAAGGCCGTCACCACCTGGCCGCTCGGCTGGGCGGTGAATTCCGGCCCGAGCCAGCTCACCCCCTGAAAGACCGAGACGCGGCGGCCCTCGTAAAGCAGCCCGGCGCGCGCGCGCAGCCGCCACGGGGTAAGGCTGTAGGCCGGCGCCGGCAGCAGCGCGGAAGAGGCAACCTTCGCCACATCCGCGCCGGCGGTCAGGGTGACGCCACGGGGCGCGGTGCCCTCGATCGTCTGGTAGGCAAAGCCGGTGGTGCCGTCGCGCGCCAGCACGCCCCGGTCGAACCCGGCGCCGAAGAACACATCGAAGCCGACGCGCCCCAGCGTTTCCACCCCGCCCTGAAGCTCGGCAAAGGGGCGCAGGGTGATCCCCTCGCCCAGCCGGAGCCGGTAGGCGGCTTCGCCGATGCCGGTGAGGTAGACCGCATTGGGGATCTGTGCCGCCTGCACGAAACCCGGCACCAGCGGATCGTTGGCCGGGGTGAGCGTGTGGATGACGTTCTGGAACCTGATCAGCGGCACTTGCGGCCCGGTCAGCGCAAAGCCCGCGCCCGCCGACAGCTCGACGCCGTGGGTCTCGAAATGGGTGTGGAGCGTCGTGGTCAGCACCGAGGCGGCACGCCGGTCCCACGCCGCCGGGGCGGTGAAATCGTCGGGCGAAATCACCTGCCCGCGCACCCGGATCTCCCACAATTCGCCGGGCGCGCCCGGCAGATCGGCAAGCCCCTCCGGGCCGAACATCCAGGAGATGCTCGCCCCGCCGGTCTGCCAGCGGTCGTCGCCATCGAACAGCACGTCATTGTCGTGAAAGGCGGTCATGCCGAGGAAGGAGACATCCTGCGCCCATGCAGGGCCGGCCGGCGCGCCGAGCGCCAGTGCCATCCCGATCATCAATGCCGCCGCCTTGTGCATGACACCTCCCCGGCGAGTGACGCCGGTCAGAGCCGTGTCATACCCGTTCGGCCGCGCAAAGCCCATAGCCAGCGCCGGAACCGCGCGCCGGTCCGCTCAGAAGCGCAGGCGAAGCTGCACCGAGCCGAGCACCTGCCCTTCGGGTTGGGCGGTGAATTCCGGGCTGAGCCAGGTGGCACCGTAGAACGCCCCCAGCGTCTCGCCCTGCCAATGGATGCCCGCGCGGGCCCGGCTGCGCGTCGGGGTGAGCGTATAGCCGCCCGACGCCGGCAGCCAGGCGGAGGAAAACACCTTCGCGGTATCGGCGCCGAGCAGGAAGGACAGGCCCTTGCCCGGCGCATCGTCGAAGGTCTGATAGAGGATGCCGGTGCTCTCGTCGCGCACCAGCACGCCGGAGGTGAAATTGGGGCCGAACAGCAGATCGGCGCCGGCACGGGCATAGGTCTCGTCGCCCGCGCGGCCCTGGATGAAAGGACGCAGCACCAGCCCGGAAGCATCGCCGCCAAAGCCGAGACCGATGGGGCGGCTCACCTCGACCCCCGCCGCCGGGTAGACGCGGTTCCCGAATTGCGCCGCGCGGACCGCGGCGGAGGGCGCCGTCATCCCCAGCGCGGTATGGGCGGCGGCATGGAACCCGTCGAGCCCGGTCATCGGCCCCACCGCCACCAGTTCGGCGCCCAGCGCAAAATCGTAGCCCGCATGGGTAAAGTGGCTATAGGCCCCGAGCGACATCGCCCCGCCATAGCGCCGATCACCCGGCGCGGGCGTGAGCAGGTTTGCCGGTGCGAAGATCTGGCTGGCGAAGCGGTATTCGATCAGCTCGCCAAATCCCCCGGGCAGCGAGACCGTGCCATCGGGCCCGCGCATCCAGCTTGCCACGTAAGAGCCGGTGCGCCAGCGATCCTGCCCATCGCCAAGCGTATCGTTGGTAAACAGCCGGCCGCTGCCGAGCGTCACCCGCTCCTGAGCACTGGCGGGCGCGGCAAGCATGGTGAGGGTGATAAGGAACGCAATCAGGGTGCGAGGCATGAAAAGTCCAAGTCATATGCCCCCCAGCCGGAGTCTTCTAACCCGGTTCGTCCGATTCGGACTAGTGCAGGCGTGCAACAAATCACCCGGCACAAAGGCTGCGACCAAGGCGGGGAAAAGGCGCTTGCATTACCTGATTATTTTTGTAAGATTTAATTCAGCCAGCCGCGCCGCCAGCCAGACCGGACAATACGGAAAGGATCAGGCGATGCAGCCCACAAGGATGCGCCGGGAGGCCGGCGCATGACCTCCCCTGGCCCCTGCCCGCATGGCGCAACACGGCAGCGCATTCTGGCCGAAAGCGGGTTCGACCGCGACGAGATCGCGTTGCTCGGGATCATGCGGCACTTCTTCCAAAGTTTCACCCTGCCGCAGACGCAGGGCTGGGCGCATGGCCTCGATCTCGCCCATGCCGCCTTTCCGCCCGAACATGCCCCGAACCTCTGGGTCTGCGCGCTCGCCGTGGTGCAGACGATGCGCGGCGCGCGGATGTCGGGCTTCGAATTTTCCAATCCCGATTGCCCGTCCTGCGCCCGCGGCGTCAGCGATCACGAGCGGCAATTGATGGAGGTCATCTCCTGCACCCGGCGCGGGCAACGCAGCCGCGCCCATACCGCCGCGCTCCTGCTCTGCGAAGGCAACGACCCGGCGGGGCTGATCGGAGCGGCGGGCCATCTGGCGCGGCAGCTTGCCTGTGCCCTGAACGCCCCGGCCCTGCACGGCGGCAAGGTTTCGTCTCCCTGACAACGCCGGTTCCGGCGCTTGTCTCTTCCTGCGCGCGCGCATCCCTCCCCTTGTGACACGGGCGGCGGGACAGTATCGGCGCGCAGGCTTTTTCCGCTGTCAGATCAACCGCATTTGGAATGGCCGCAGGCGCCGCAGGTCATGCAGCCCTCGACCATGCGCATCTCGTACTGGCCGCAGCGCGGGCAGGCCGGGCCGCGACGCTGGCCGAGATTGACCACCTCCGCCTTCGGATCGGATTTCAGCCCCATCCCCTCGCCTTCGAGGAAGCCGATGGCGATCATGTGCCGCTCGATCACCCCGCCGATGGCGGCGAGGATCGAGGGCACGTATTTGCCGCCCATCCAGGCCCCGCCGCGCGGATCGAACACCGCCTTGAGCTCTTCCACCACGAACGACACATCGCCGCCGCGCCGGAACACCGCCGAGATCATCCGGGTGAGCGCCACGGTCCAGGCGTAATGCTCCATGTTCTTCGAGTTGATAAACACCTCGAAGGGGCGGCGGTGGCCGTTCACCACAAGGTCGTTCACCGTGATATAGATCGCGTGCTCGCTTTCGGGCCATTTGAGCTTGTAGGTCGCCCCGTCAAGCTCGCTCGGGCGGTCAAGCGGCTCCGACATGTAGATGACTTCGGCCCCGGTCTCGGCCTCCGGCACCGTTTCGCTCTGTTCGCTCACGCTCAGCACCGAGCCGGTCACATCGTTGGGCCGGTAGGTGGTGCAGCCCTTGCAGCCGGTGGCATAGGCTTCAAGATAGACGCTCTTGAACGCCTCGAAGGAGATATCCTCCGGCACGTTGATCGTTTTCGAAATCGAACTGTCCACCCATTTCTGCGCGGCGGCCTGCATCTTCACATGATCGGAAGGCGCCAGCGTCTGGGCATTGACGAAATAGTCGGGCAGCGGCGCATCGCCGAACTTGTCGCGCCAGAGCTGCACGGCGTAGTCCACCACCTCTTCCTCGGTGCGCGAGCCATCCTTTTGCAGCACCTTGCGGGTGTAGCTGTAGGCGAAGACCGGCTCGATCCCGGACGACACATTGCCGGCATAGAGGCTGATCGTGCCGGTGGGGGCGATCGAGGTGAGCAGCGCATTGCGGATGCCATGGGCGCGGATCGCCTCGCGCACGTCCTCGTCCATATGCGCGAGCGTGCCGGAGGCAAGGTAGGCGTCGGCCTCGAACAGCGGGAACGGGCCCTTCTCCTTCGCCAGTTCCACGCTGGCAAGGTAGGCTTCGCGGGCGATCTGGTGCATCCATTCCTCGGTCTGCGCCGCCGCCGCGTCGGAGCCGTAGCGCAGGCCGACCATCAGGAGCGCGTCCGCCAGCCCGGTCACGCCAAGCCCGATCCGCCGCTTCGCCTGCGCCTCCTGGCGCTGCGCCTCCAGCGGGAAGCGGCTTTCGTCGACCACATTGTCCATCATCCGCACAGCGGTGCGCACGAGCCTGGCCAGCACCGCCTCGTCCAGCGCGGCGGCTTCGCCGAACGGGTCCGCCACCAGCCGGGCGAGGTTGACCGAGCCGAGCAGGCAGGCGCCATAGGGCGGCAGCGGCTGCTCGCCGCAAGGGTTGGTCGCCGAGATCGTCTCGCAATAGGCGAGGTTGTTCATCGCGTTGATCCGGTCGATGAAGATCACCCCCGGCTCGGCATAATCGTAGGTGGCGCGCATGATCCGGTTCCACAGATCGCGCGCCTCGACGGTGTGATACACCACCCCGTCAAAGACCAGATCCCAGCTCTCATCAGCCTCGACGGCGGCCATGAAGGCATCGGTGACAAGCACCGACATGTTGAACATCCTGAGCCGCGCCGCATCGGATTTGGCCGAGATAAACGCCTCGATATCGGGATGGTCGCAGCGCATCGTCGCCATCATAGCGCCCCGGCGCGAACCGGCGCTCATGATCGTGCGGCACATCGCATCCCACACATCCATGAAGCTGAGCGGCCCGGAGGCATCCGCCGCCACGCCCTTCACATCGGCGCCCTTGGGCCGGATGGTGGAAAAATCGTAGCCGATCCCGCCGCCCTGCTGCATGGTCAGCGCCGCTTCGCGCAATTGCTCGAAAATGCCCGACATCGAATCGGGGATCGTGCCCATCACGAAGCAGTTGAACAGCGTCACGCTGCGCCCGGTGCCCGCGCCCGCGGTGATCCGCCCGGCGGGGAGGTATTTGAAATCCTCCAGCGCCTCGTAAAACGCGTCCTCATGCTCCGGCTCGCGCTCGGCCAGCGCCCGCGCGATCCGCCGCCAGCTGTCCTCGACCGTCTTGTCGATCGGCGTGCCGTCCGCCTGTTTGAACCGGTATTTCATGTCCCAGATCGACTTGGCAATGGGGGCGGCGAAGCGGCTCATGTCGCGATATCCTGAACGTCTGTGGGTTATTCGCCCGGTTGCGGCGCGCGGGCGAGGGTCTAATATAACCACAAGACCTTGGGGGTGTCGACGTGTGAGCCACATCAATCTTGTCAAACTGTGTGTCGGCTGCGACAGCGTCGAAGACCTCGCCGACTGGCAGCAGCGCCGCGGCGCGGGCGATCCCGACTGGTTGCCGCGCCATGTCACCCGGATGTGGCCGAAACGCGAGGCCGAACTGGTCGCGGGCGGCTCGCTCTATTGGGTCATCAAGGGCGTGATCCTCGCCCGCCAGCGCATCCTGCGGCTTGACGAGGTGATCGGCGAAGACGGCATCCGCCGCTGCGGCATCGTGATGGAGCGCGCCCTGCACCGCACACAGGCGGCGCCGCGGCGCGCCTTTCAGGGCTGGCGCTACCTCAAGCCGGACGATGCCCCGCCCGATCTGCCCCAAACGCGCGAGGGCGACGATGCGCTGCCGCCCGAGCTTTCCTCGAAGCTGGCCGAGATCGGCATTCTCTAGGGCCGCACCGCCCCCTTCATCCTTGCAAAAATACTCACACTCCGCCGCAGGCAAGGGGCGCGGCGGCGTCAGTAGCCCGCAGCGCGGTCCACCAGATGCAGCAAGGGCTCGCCCGCCTCGCCGCGCCGGATGTTTTCGGCCACCACCAGCGCCGCCGTGGCGGGCCGGGTTTCCGACGCGATATGGGGCGTCACCGTCACGCGCGGATGCGCCCAGAACGGGTGCTCCGGCGGCAGCGGTTCGGTGCGGAAGGTATCGAGCGTGGCATGGCCGATCCGGCCCGTATCCAGCGCCGCAAGCAACGCCGCATCGTCGATCAGCGCGCCGCGTCCGGGGTTCAGCACCACGGCGCCATGCGGCATCAGGGCAAGCCGCGCGGCATCGAGCAGGTTTTCGGTGGCCGGCGTGTGCGGCAGGAGCAGAACGAGGATGTCGGAGCGGGCGAGCACCGCGCCAAGCCCCGCATCGCCGGCATGGCAGGCCACGCCCGCGATCTCTTTCGGGCGGCGGCTCCAGCCTGCCACATCGAACCCGAGCCCCGCCAGCGCCGTGGCGCAGGCCGCGCCCAGCTCACCCAGGCCCAGCACCCCCACCCGGCGCTCGCCGGCCAGCGGCGGCAGGTGCTTCACCCACTGGCCATCGCTGCGGCAGATATCGGCATCCATCCCGAGATGATGGCGCAGCACATGGCCCGCCACCCATTCGACCATGCCCTGCGTCAGCCCGGCATCGACCATGCGGGCATAGGGCATGGTCAGCGTCGGGTTGGCGACGATCGTCTCCACCCCGGCCCAGAGGCCGAGCGCGGCCCTGGCCCTTGTATAGCCCGACAGATCGACATGGTCCGATTGCGGCGCATAGACGATGTAATCCACCTCCTCCGGCGCATGGTCCATCGCCAGCGCGGCGGAAATCCCGGCGCGCGCCAGCGCCGCGCCAAGCGGCGCGCGGTAGGCGTCGAACAGATCGGCGCGGGTGACGAATTGCACCTTCACGCTCATTTCGAGCGCGCCCTGTGCACATGCGCCGATTGCACCAGCCCGAAGCCGATCAGCAGGATCAGCATCGCCGAGCCGCCATAGCTCACCAGCGGCAGTGGCACGCCCACCACCGGCGCCAGGCCCATCACCATCGACATGTTGACCGCGAAGAAGAAGAAGAACGTGGCCGCGATCCCGAGCGTGAGGAGCGAGCCGAAACGGTCGGAGTTGCGCAGGGCCGAGATCACGCAAAGGATGATGATCCCGATATAGAGCGCCAGCAGCGAGCCCGCGCCGACGAAGCCGAATTCCTCGGCCAGCGTGGTGAAGATGAAATCGGTGTGTTTTTCCGGCAGGAAATTCAGCCGGCTCTGGGTGCCTTCCATGAAGCCCCGCCCGGTCCAGCCGCCGGAACCGAGCGCGATCTTGGACTGGGTGATGTGATAGCCCGCCCCCAGCGGATCGCTCGACGGGTCGAGGAAGGTGTCGATCCGCTTGTACTGGTAGTCCTTGAGCAATTGCCACGGCGTGCCCCGGCTGACGAACACCGCCGTCACCGCCCCCGCGCCAAGCACCGCCACGGCGAGGAAATAGAAGATATGCACCCCCGCCAGCCACATCACCACCGCACCGCCCGCCATCAGCAGGATCGCGGTGCCGAGGTCAGGCTGGATCAGCGTAAGCCCGGTGGGCACGAGGATGATCAGCACCGGGATCAGCACCCAGAGCGGGCGCGAGACCTTGGAGAGATCGAGCCAGTCGTAATAGGCGGCGAGCACCATGATCAGGGTGATCTTGGTCAGCTCCGAAGGCTGCAGGCGCATGAAGCCGAGGTCGATCCAGCGCTGCGCGCCCATGCCGACCTCGCCGAAGAATTCGACGCCGACAAGCAGCGCCACCGAGACGCCGAAGGCGAGCAGCGAGACGTTGCGCCAGAACCAGATCGGCACCATGCCGATGACGAACATCATCGCCATGCCGAGGCCGAAGCGCTTCATCTGCGGCTCGGCCCAGCGGCCAAGATCGCCACCCGCCACCGAGTAGAGCATCAGAAAGCCCACGCCGGCGGCGGCGGCCAGCAGAAGCGCCAGCGCCCAGTTGAAATGCAGCACCTTGGACAGCCCGGCCGGCGTCCATTTGACGTTGTATTCAAGATAGCTCACGCGCGGCTCCTCCCTTCGGAGGGGGCCTGCGGCGCGCGCAGATCGAGCGCCTCCAGCCGAGAGCGGATGGTGCCGCGCTGGCTGGCCGGATAGGCCGAGAGCGGCGGCACATCGTCGTAGAGCGCCGCCAGCAGCACGTCGCGGCCGATCGGGGCCGCCGCCGTCGAGCCGCCGCCACCATGCTCGACCACGACGGAGACGGAAATCTCGGGCACATCGTGCGGCGCGTAGCCGACGAAAAGCGCATGGTCGCGCCGCTCCCAGGGCAGATCGTCGTTCGAGGTCACACCGCGCGCGCGCTCGGCGGCGGTGATGTTGCGCACCTGGCTGGTGCCGGTCTTGCCCGCCATGCGCAGCCCCTCGGCCACCACCCGGCTGGAGCCGGCAGTGCCGCGCGCGCCATTGACCACCTCGTACATCCCGAGGCGCACAGCTTCGAGATGCACCGGGTCGATGTCCAGCGGCACCTGCCCGTGCACCGGCTGCTCGACCCCGTCGATGGCGCGCACCAGGCGCGGGCTGATCTGCGTGCCGGAGGCGATCCGCGCCGTCATCACCGCCAGTTGCAGCGGCGAGGCAAGCACGTAGCCCTGGCCGATGGTGGCGTTCAGCGTGTCGCCGATCAGCCATTCCGCGTCGCGCACCTCGCGCTTCCAGGCGCGGGTGGGGATCAGCCCTTCGGCCACGCTGCCGAGCGGCACGTCGTGGCGGATGCCAAGGCCGAGATTGCGCGCCATCGCGGCGATCTTCTCGATCCCGACGAGCTGGCTGAGCTCGTAATAATACACGTCGCAGCTTTCGCGCAGCGACCGGACGAGGTCCACCTTGCCGTGCCCGCCCCGGCTCCAGCAATGGAACCGGCGCCCCGACACCTCGACGAAGCCCCGGCAGGTGAAGGTGTCTTCCACCTGGATCAGCCCGTCTTCCAGCGCGGCGAGCGCGGTGACCATCTTGAAGGTGGAGCCCGGCGGGTAGATCCCCTGGCTCGCCTTGTTGGGCAGCGGGCGATACGGATCTTCGAGCAGCGCCGAATAATCCCTGGAGCTGATGCCGCGCACGAATTTGTTGGGGTCGAAGCTCGGCGCCGAGGCCATGGCGAGGATATCGCCGTTGCGGCTGTCCATGATGACCACCGCCGCGCTTTCGCCGGCCAGCCGCGCCTCGCAGAAGTTCTGCAGCGAATGGTTGAGGGTGAGTTGCACCGATGCGCCCTGCTCGCCCTCTTCGCGGGTCAGTTCGCGCATCACCCGGCCAACCGCGTTCACCTCGACCCGGCTGGTGCCCGCGCTGCCGCGCAGGGCGCTCTCGTAATCCGCCTCGACCCCGGTCTTGCCGATCTGGAAGCGCGGGATCTGCAAAAGCGGATCGGGGTCTTCGAGCCGGTCGAGATCGTAATCCGAGACCGGGCCGACATAGCCGACGATATGGGCGAAATCTGCGCCGAGCGGGTAGACCCGGCTCAGGCCCATTTCGGGCGAGACGCCGGGCAAGGCCGGAGCATTGACCGCGACCTCGGCGACATCGTCCCAGCTCACCCGGTCGGCGATGGTGACCGGCACGAAGGGCGAGCGGCGGGTCATCTCGGCCAGCGCCTTCTCGGTCTCGGCCGGATCGAGCCAGACGAGTTTGCCGAGCCGGTCGAGCACCGCCTCCGGGTCGCCCGCATCCTCGCGCACCATGACGATGCGGTAATTCTGTTCGTTGCCGGCCAGCAGCACGCCCTTGCGGTCGAAGATCAGCCCGCGCGCGGGTGGCAGCAGGCGGATATTGATCCGGTTCTGGTCGGCCAGCATCCGGTATTCGTCGGCCTGTTCGAGCTGCATGTAGCGCATCCGCCCGACCAGCACCCCGGCAAAGGCAAGCTGCGCCGTTCCCAGCAGCAGCCCGCGCCGGGTGATGAGCCGCGCGCTCTTTTCGCTGTCGGCGGGCGAACGTCTCATACCAGCCGGGCCTCCGCCGCATGTTCGCCGGGGGCAAGGCGGCGCACCCGGAAGGCGAAGACCGAGATGCCGACCACCAGCGGGTAGGCGACGATGTTGGAGATCAGCTCCAGCAGCGCGAGGCCCAGGCGCACATGTTCGGCGAAAAACACCGCCTGCACCGCCTGGCCGGCCAGCGTCATCGCCAGCAGCACCACCGCGACGGTGGCCCATTCCACCGGGAAGGGCTGCTCGCGCATCAGCCCGGCACGGGCGCGCAGGGCTTCCAGCCCGATCACCGCCAGCGCCGCGCCAAGGCCGGGCGGTCGCAGGAGCAGAAGATCGGTCATGAAAATCAGCAGGGCGAACAGCAGCACCGGCACGAAATCGGGGCGCCGCAGCACCCAGGCGAAGCCGGTGAGCAGGATCAGATCGGGCGGCGGCATCGTGCCCGTCATCGGGCCGAAGGGCAGCATCCGCACGAAGATCACCAGCCCGGCCAGGACGGTGAAGAGAAGCGCAAAGCCCAGACGGTGCAGCGTGGCCGGGTCGATCATTGGCCCACCTCTGCCGCTGCGCCGTCATCGTCTGACGCATCCGCCTCGGCGGCAGCCGCTTCCGGCGGCACGCCCTCGGCCACCGGCGCGAGCACCGGGTTCATCACCAGAAGCCCGCCTGCGCCCTCGACCTGTTCGCCGGGATGGCTGCGCAGAACGCGCAGGAATTGCAGCCGCTGGTAATCGGCGGCCAGGCGCACCCGCAGCCGCCGGTCGGAGCCGCGCGCCACCTCGCCCACCAGCAGGCCCGCCGGGAAGACGCCGCCATCGCCGGACGAGACGACACGGTCGCCGGGGCGGACCTCGTCGACATTCTCGATGAATTCCAGCGGCGGCGTGCCGGTATTGTCGCCGTGGAGCAGCGCGGTCTGGCCGGAGGGCTGGATCGTCACCGGGATGCGGCTGGAACTGTCGGTGAGCAGGATCACCCGCGCCGTCTGATCCCCGACACCGGAGATACGGCCCACCAGCCCGATCCCGTCCATCGCCGCCCAGCCATCGACCAGCCCGTCGCGTGCGCCGACATTGAGCAGCACCGACTGGCGGAACGGCGAGCCGGAATCGGTGAGCACCACGCCGGTGACGTAAGAGAGCCGCGCATCGAGGCGGACATTGTTGAGGTCGAGCAGCTTGGCGTTCTCTTGCTCAAGCTGCAGCGCGGCCTCTTTCCACGCCTTCATCTGCTGAAGCTCGCGGCGCAGCTCCTGGTTCTGTTCGGCAAGACGGGCATAGGACTGAAATCCTTCGACAAGCCCCGCCGCCTTGGTCACCGGCACCAGCGCCCATTCCATGTTCGGCACCACCGCATCCACGATCTGGGCGCGGAACCGCTCGACACGGGGGCTGTCGATCCGCCAGAGCAGGAAGGTGGCGAAGAGCACGAGCACGAGCAGCCCGACCAGGAGGCGCCTGACCGGGGTTACGAAATCTTCGGTCGATCGCTTGTGCGTCGCCAATCAGGCCTCCCGCTGCCGGGGGGCATCCCCGGCACTAGCTGTCGTAGTCGATAACGTGGCGCAGTTGTTTCTCGTATTCCAGCGCCCGGCCGGTGCCCAGAGCCACACAATTGAGTGACTCGTCGGCCACCGAGATGGAAAGCCCGGTCTGCTCGCGCAGCGCCAGATCGAGCTCGCCGAGCAGCGCGCCGCCGCCGGTGAGCATCACCCCCCGGTCGACGATATCGGCGGCGAGGTCGGGCGGCGTGGTTTCGAGCGCCACCATCACCGCTTCGCAGATCTGCTGCACAGGTTCGGCCAGCGCCTCGGCCACCTGGGCCTGGTTGATCTCCAGCTCCTTCGGCACGCCGTTCAGAAGGTCGCGCCCGCGGATCAGCATGCTCACGCCGCGCCCGTCATCGGGCATCCGGGCGGTGCCGATAGACGTCTTGATCCGCTCGGCGGTGGTTTCGCCGATAAGCAGGTTATGCTGGCGGCGCAGATAGTTGACGATGCTTTCGTCCATCCGGTCGCCGCCGACGCGCACCGAGCGGGCATAGACGATATCGCCCAGGCTGAGCACCGCCACCTCGGTGGTGCCGCCGCCGATATCGACGACCATGCTGCCGGTCGGATCGGTGATCGGCATGCCCGCGCCGATGGCCGCCGCGATCGGCTCGGCGATCAGCCCCGCGCGCCGGGCGCCGGCGGACAGCACCGACTGACGGATCGCCCGCTTTTCCACCGGGGTCGCGCCATGGGGCACACAGACGATGATCTTGGGTTTGGAGAAGGTGGTGCGCTTGTGCACCTTGCGGATGAAATGCTTGATCATCTCTTCCGCGGTATCGAAATCGGCAATGACGCCATCGCGCATCGGCCGGATCGCCTCGATGCTGCCCGGGGTGCGGCCCAGCATCAGCTTGGCGTCTTCGCCGACCGCGAGCACCTTCTTCACGCCGTCCTTCACATGGTAGGCCACCACCGAGGGCTCGTTCAGGATCACGCCCTTGCCCTTGACGTAGACCAGCGTGTTGGCCGTGCCGAGGTCAATCGCCATGTCGGACGAGAACAGGCCGGACAGGATGGACATGTGCTTGGCTTTCTTGTCGTTACCCATTGCGGGGACTCACGCCCCGGTCCGGTGGGTTATAGGGGTGCGCACGGCGCGAGGAAAGGCCCCGCGCCGCGGCTGCTGGCAGAAATTCGCCGCCGCTCGGAGCGCGATCAGATCGCTTCCGGCTTGGTCTTTTCGCGGCGCACGATCAGGTTGTTGAGCGCGTTGACATAAGCCTTGGCGCTGGCGACCACGGTGTCGGTGTCGGAGGACTGGCCGGTGACGATCTTGCCGTCTTCCTCCATCCGCACCGTCACCGTCGCCTGGGCGTCGGTGCCGCCGGTCACCGCATGGACCTGATAGAGGTTGAGCCGGGCGGTGTGCGGGAACAGCACCTTGACCGCGTTGAAGGTGGCGTCCACCGGGCCGTCGCCGGTGGCGGTCACCTGCTGGTCCACACCGTCGATGGTCAGCGTCAGGTCGGCCGATTGCGGCGCCTCGGTGCCGCAGATCACCCGCAGGAATTTCACCTTCAGCCGGTCATGGGCCTCGCTGGCCGCCCCCATCAGCGCGATCAGGTCTTCGTCGAACACCTCTTTCTTGCGGTCGGCCAGCTCCTTGAAGCGCACGAAAATGTCGGCGAGCTGGTTGTCGGCCAGATCGTAACCCAGCGCGGTCATCTTCGCCTTCAGCGCGGCGCGGCCGGAATGCTTGCCCAGAGGCAGCGACGAGGCGGCGAGGCCGACATCTTCGGGGCGCATGATCTCGAAGTTTTGCGGGTTCTTCAGCATCCCGTCCTGGTGGATGCCGCTTTCATGCGCGAAGGCGTTCTTGCCGACGATGGCCTTGTTGAACTGCACCGGAAAGCCCGAAACCTGCGCCACCCGGCGCGAGATGTTCATGATCTTCGAGGTGTCGACGCCGGTCTGGTAGGGCATGATATCGTTGCGCACTTTCAGCGCCATCACCACCTCTTCCAGCGCGGTATTGCCCGCCCGTTCACCCAGCCCGTTGATCGTGCTTTCGACCTGGCGCGCGCCGGCCTCGACGGCGGCCAGCGCGTTGGCCGTCGCCATGCCGAGATCGTTGTGGCAATGGGTGGCGAAGACCACCTCATCCGCCCCCGGCACACGCTCGATCAGCATCCGGATCAGATCGGCCGATTCACGCGGTGCGGTGTAGCCCACCGTATCGGGGATGTTGATCGTGGTGGCGCCGGCCTTGATGGCGATCTCGACCACGCGGCAGAGATAATCGTGCTCGGTGCGCGTGGCGTCCATCGGCGACCATTGCACGTTGTCGCAGAGATTGCGGGCATGGGTCACCGTATCGTGGATCAGGTCGGCCATCTGGTCCATCGACAGGTTGGGGATCTGCCGGTGCAGCGGCGAGGTGCCGATGAAGGTGTGGATGCGCGGCTTGCCGGCGCGCTTCACCGCCTCCCAGCAACGGTCGATATCCTTCACATTGGCCCGGGCGAGACCGCAGATCACCGCCTCTTTCGAGCGCATGGCGATCTCGCTCACCGCCGCGAAATCGCCCTCGGAGGCGATCGGAAACCCGGCCTCGATGATATCGACGCCCATGTCGTCGAGCAGCTCGGCGATTTCGAGCTTTTCCTCGTGGGTCATCGTGGCGCCGGGCGATTGCTCGCCGTCGCGCAGGGTCGTGTCAAAAATCAGGACGCGGTCCTGTTCGGTGGGCATGGTCATGGATCTGTCTTTCTCTTGGTCTTAGCCGTTGGCCGCCTGGCCGGATCAGTTACGAGGCGCGCAGGTGATATCCTCTGAGCGCTCGCGCCAAGGGGCACGCTCAGAGGCGGCTAAGAAGAAGCAGCGCGGCAAGCGCGGACGGGCGCGAGAGAGCGCCGGTCGCAAAAATGTTATGTGCCGCAGTGTTCATGGCGCGCAATATAGTCGGCGGAGCCGCGATGAAAAGGCCTTTTTTGCTTTTATCGCTTATGTTTGGTCTGAGATTCTGACCTTTCCGGACTGGCGCGCACGCACCGCAACATCCGCCAGCCGCGCCGGGGCAAATACTGGACGCGCGTAAAAAAGTGGTGCACAAGTGATCGACTGTTCCCGGCCCGTCCGGCAACAGACCATGCAGAAAGGCCGGTCCAATGGCGGAACGGAGACAACGTAAGAGTGCGGCCGACCGTAAGGCCGAAATCGTGGCCACAGCGATCCGTCTCGCCGCTGATTATGGTCCCGACCGGGTAACCACCCAGCATCTCGCCGATGCCGTCGGCGTCACCCAGCCTGCCATCTTCCGGCATTTCGCCACGAAGAACGATATCTGGCTCGCGGTGGGCGATCACATCGTCAACGAAATGGGCGTGATCCACAGCCATCCGGTCGATCTCGGCGGGATGGACGCGCATGATATGCTGCACCGGCTCGTCGGCCACCATTTCGTGCATATCAGCCAGAATCCGGCGATCCCCGCGATCCTGTTTTCACGCGAGTTACAGACCGAAATCACCGGACTGCGCGAGAAGTTCGCCACCCTGCTGCGCGAGCGGCGCGAGGCCATAGAGGGGCTGATCCGCATGGCGCAGGCAAATGGCCAGCACGACGTGAAGATCGTCGCCGAAGACGTGGCGCATCTGGTCATGTCGGCGATCCACGGGCTGTCGATGCGCTGGCTCCTCGAAGACCGGAGTTTCGATCTGGCCGAGGAAGGCAATCGCGTGATCGGCGCCCTGCTCGACGGGCTGCGCGGCTGATTTCTCGCCCCGCCGGCCCGCGTTCAGGCGCGGCAATTCGGCACAATGCCGCAGGCCGGTTTGTGGCTTAAAAGGTGGTTTTTGCCACGTCAGCATGCAATACATAATGCAATATATACGCGCGAACGGGCAAGAATCGGACCTACGTTAATCGTGGGCCTAACATGGTTTGGGCCGGTGGTTGCCGGTCCTGCCTTATAATAGGGAGAGAACATGGCACATGTTGTCGTTTTGGGCGCGGGTCTCGGTGGGACGATCCAAGCCTATGAACTCAAGGAAACGCTCACTCGCAGCGACAAGATCACGGTTATTTCCAACAAACCGTATTTCCAGTTTACTCCGTCGAACCCCTGGGCCGGCGTTGGCTGGCGCAAGCAGGACGAACTGACGATCGACCTCGAGCCGGTGATGAAACGGCGCGGGATCGACTTCATCTGCGACGGCGCCACCAAGCTGGTGCCCGAGGAGAACAAGATCCTCCTCGAATCCGGCCGTGAGGTTGAGTACGATTATCTCGTCATCGCCACCGGCCCCGACCTCGCCTTCGACGAGATCGAAGGGTTCGGCCCCGATGCCCATACCAACTCGGTCTGCCATGTCGAGCATGCGGTGAAATCGGGCGGCCCCGGCGGCACCTGGGAGGCGTTCTGCGCCAATCCCGGCCCGATCGTGATCGGCGCGGTTCAGGGGGCGTCGTGCTTCGGCCCGGCCTATGAATATCTGATGACGGTCGATACCGACCTGCGCCGGCGCAAGATCAAGCACAAGGTGCCGATGACCTTCATCACCTCCGAGCCCTATATCGGCCATCTCGGCCTCGGCGGCGTGGGCGATACCAAGAGCATGCTCGAAAGCGAGATGCGCGACCGCGATATCAAATGGATCACCAACGCCAAGGTCGAGAAGTTCACCGAGGACGCGGTGCATATCACCGAGTTCGACGAGGACGGGAACGAGAAGAAGAAGCACGAAGTGCCCGCGCAGTACAAGATGATGCTGCCGGCCTTCCGGGGCATCCCGGCGGTTATGGGCATCGAGGGGTTGGTGAACCCGCGCGGCTTCATCATCGTCGACGAGTATCAGCGCAACCCGAAATACCGCAACATCTTCGGTATCGGCGTCGCCATCGCCATCGCCCCGCCCGTCGCCACCCCGGTGCCGACCGGCGTGCCGAAGACCGGCTTCATGATCGAATCGATGGTCACCGCCACGGCCCATAACCTGCCCCGCGTGATGCGCGGCGAGGAGCCGAACGAGCTGCCCTCGTGGAACGCGCTCTGCCTCGCCGATTTCGGCGATCGCGGCGCCGCCTTCCTGGCAATGCCGCAGAACCCGCCGCGCAACGTCAACTGGGCGGGCGAAGGCAAGTGGGTGCACTGGGCCAAACTCGCCTTCGAATGGTATTTCATGCGCAAGATCAAGAAGGGCGTGAGCGAGCCCTTCTATGAGCGGATGATCATGAAGATGATGAAGATCAACAAGATCCAGTAATCATCTCAAAGGTTTGCGAAGGGGCCGTCCTGCGGGGCGGCCCTTTTCCTTTGGCTCAGCCCGACAGCGCCGCCGCAAGGCGCGCCATGTCGGCCGGGGTGAAGACCTGCACGCCCGCGCGCCGGAGCGCCGCCGCCATCACGCCTTCGCCCGCCACCCGGCGGCCTGCGAACCGCCCGTCATGCACTTCGCGCGATCCGCAGGAGGGCGACCCGTCGATCAGAAGCGCGAAGCGGCAGCCTTCGGCCCGCGCCAGCGCCACCGCCGCCTCGGCCCCGGCACGGAAGGCGGCGGTCAGGTCATCGCCCCGGTCGTCGAGAATGCGGGCGGCGCCGTCGAGCACCTGTTCGCCGGTTGCGCCCGGCGCGATCTCGGCGGGCCTGCGGGGCACCGCGAGGCCGCCCGCAAGCTCGGGGCAGAGCGCGACGAGGCGGCCCTGCCCCTGCCAGCGGGTCATCAGGCAATGAGACAGCGTCTTCGCCGCCCCGTCCCAGCGCACCGGCTGGCCCGCGAGGCAGGCGGAGACGAGGATCTTATCCACTTATTCCGCGGCGGGAGCCGCTTCGGGTGCGGGCGCGGCATCGGTTGCCGGGGTTTCGAGCATCTGCAACAGCACCCCCTGCTCCCACTGGCCCGAGGCGGTGGTGCCATCGGCATAGGTCACGCTGCCCTCGCCTTCGCGCTGCCCGGCAACGAAGCTGCCGGTATAGACCGAGCCATCGCTGTAGCGTTCGGTGCCGGCGCCCTGCTTGGCGCCGTTCACCCATTCGCCGTCGTAGAAGGTGCCATCGGTGCGGGTCAGCTTGCCCTGCCCGTGAAACCGGTCGGCAGAGAAGCCGCCCTCATAGGTATCGCCCCCGGCGAAGGTGATCGCGCCCTCGCCATTGAGCATCCCGCCACGCCAGGTGCCCACATATTTGTAGCCATCGGCCCGGCTGAGCGTGCCTTGCCCGTCATAGAGGCCGCTGGCGAAGTTGCCCTCATAAGCGGTTCCATCGGCACGGTTGACGATGCCCATCCCCTCAAAGACGCCATCGCGCCAGCCGCCCGCATAGGTCGACCCGTCGGGATAGGTGATCGTGCCCTGCCCGTCCGGCAGGCCGGCGCGGAACTGGCCGACATAGACAGACCCGTCAGGATAGGTCTCGGTGCCCTCGCCCTCGATCCGCCCGTCGATCCAGCCGCCCTCGTAGCGGTAACCATCGCGGCCGGTAAAGGTGCCCTGGCCCGAGCGCTTGTTGGAGGCAAAGCCGCCCTCGTAGACATCGCCGTTGGCATAGGTCACCTTGCCGGTGCCCGAGCGCACGCCCATCACGAAGGGGCCCTCATAGACATCGCCGCTCGCTTCGGTGAGCGCTCCGCTGCCGTCCATCTGCCCGTCGGTCCAGCCGCCGGTGTAGCGCATCCCGTCGGCGGTGGTGTAGGTGCCCTGACCGTTCGGCTGGCCATCGGCAAACGCACCTTCATAGACCGACCCGTCGGCCTCGGTGAGCTTGCCCTGGCCCTGCTTCACGCCCGTCACCCAGGCGCCTTCATACACGGTGCCCGAGGGGCTTTCGAGCCGACCCTGCCCGTGGTGCTGTCCGGCGCGGAAGCCGCCCTCATATTTGAACCCGTTGGCGTAGATGGCAAAGCCCGACCCGTTGATCTGGCCGTCGACCCAGTCGCCCTCGTAGGAGGTGCCATCGGCATAGGTGACCTTGCCAAAGCCGTGCGGCCGCCCCTTGGCGAAGCCGCCTTCATAGACCGAGCCGTTGGGAAAGCGCGCAACGCCCTCGCCGCGGATCTCGCCATCGACGAAGGTGCCGGTATATTCGTAGCCGTTTGGCGTGCGCAGCGTGCCCTGCCCGTCGCGGACACCGTCCTTGAGCGATCCTTCGTAGATCGACCCGTCATCGTATTGCACGACTTCCGACGTAACTTCCTGCGCCAGAACCGGCGCACCGGCCACGGCCAGCGATACGGCCAGAACCGCCGCCCCCGGCACCCATCCCCTCTTCAGCTGCGACATGGTGATCCTTTTCCCGGCTTTTGCCCAAACCGTTTGCCCGTATGCCGGAAACCTAATGAACAGGCCGCGGGGAAACAACGGTTTTCGCCCCGGCCACGGGCCTGCCCGGCTTTTCCTCGCGCACAAACCTGTTAAACCGAAGCTGATGTGATCTGACGCTTCGAGGCTGCCATGCGCGAGACCTTCCGCCTGACCCTGGCCCAACTCGCCCCGGTGCTGGGCGATATCGCGGGCAATGCCGCCAGGGCGCGCGCGGCCTGGGAGGCGGGCAAGGCCGCCGGGGCCGATCTGGTGATGCTGCCCGAGATGTTCATGATCGGCTACCAGCCGCAGGACCTGGTGATGCGCCCGGCCTTCTGGCGCGAGGCGATGGATGCCGTGACGGCGCTGGCGGGCGAGACCGCCGATGACCCGGCGCTGGCGATCGGCGCGCCCTTCCATGACGGACAGGCGCTGTACAACGCCTATCACATTCTCGAAGGCGGCGCGGTGCGGCTGCGCGTGCTGAAGCAGGTGCTGCCCAACACCCATGTTTTCGACGAAAAGCGTCTGTTCGCGCGCGGGCCCGATCAGGGCCCGTTCCGGCTCGGCCCGGTGCTGATCGGCACGCCGATCTGCGAAGATGCCTGGTGGGAAAACCACGTCTGCTCGACGATGGCCGATGCCGGGGCGGAGGTGCTGCTGGTGCCGAACGGCTCGCCCTATCATCGCGGCAAGGTTGCCGTGCGCCAGCGCCATATGCGGGCGCGCGTGAAGGAGACGGGGCTGCCGCTGATCTATCTCAACATGGTCGGCGGGCAGGACGATCAGGTGTTTGACGGTGCGAGTTTCGGGGTGAATCCGGGCGGCGAGATCGCCTTCCAACTGCCGCAATTCGACGAGGCGCTGGCCCATATCGAGCTGGTGCGGGAGGCGGCAGGCTGGCGCATCGCCCCGGCCGCGATCACGCCCGAGCCGGATGCGTGGGAGGCCGATTACCGCGCCATGGTGATGAGCCTTGCCGATTACATGGACAAGACCGGCTTCAAAAAGGTGCTGCTGGGCCTGTCCGGCGGGATCGACTCGGCGCTCGTCGCCGCCATCGCCGCCGATGCGCTGGGGCCGGACAATGTGCGCTGCGTGATGCTGCCCTCGGAATATACCAGCGACGCCTCGCTGGAAGATGCCGAAGCGGTGGCGACGGCGCTCGGCACCCGGCTCGACACGCTGCCGATCTCCGGCCCCCGGGCGGCGGTGACCGAGGCGCTGGCGCCGCTTTTCGCCGGCACCACCCCTGATCTCACCGAGGAAAATATCCAGTCCCGCCTGCGCGGGCTGCTGCTGATGGCGCTCTCCAACAAGTTTGGCGAAATGCTCCTGACCACCGGCAACAAATCCGAGGTCGCCGTGGGCTACGCCACCATCTACGGCGACATGGCGGGCGGTTATAACCCATTGAAAGACCTTTATAAAACCCGCGTTTTCGAAACCTGCCGCTGGCGCAACGCCAACCACCGGCCCTGGATGAAAGCCCCGGCGGGCGCGGTGATCCCGCCCCGGGTGATCGACAAGCCGCCCAGCGCCGAGCTGCGCGAAGACCAGAAGGACGAAGACAGCCTGCCGCCCTACGAGGTGCTCGACGCGATCCTCGACGGGCTGATCGACCGCGAGGCTTCGGTGGCCGATCTGGTGGCCGAAGGCTTTGACCGGGAGATGGTGAAGCGCGTGGAGCACCTGATTTTCATCAGCGAATACAAACGCTTCCAATCCGCCCCCGGCACACGGCTGACCGACCGGGCATTCTGGCTCGACCGCCGCTACCCGATCGCCAACCGCTGGCGCGACAGGAGTTGACCGACCCCAAAACGCCCTCCTGACGCCCGATTGGCGCCGTACTGCCGGTCTATGCCCGCTTGCGACGACAACCGTTGACGAGTGCAACCATGGACCAGTTTGACTTCTACCCCGCCCCTAAGAGCCTCAAGAAATCCGTCATCTTCGGCCTGTTCTACCTCGGCCTCGGCACGGGCTTCTGGCGCATCCTTTCTACCTCCGATGCCGGGATTCCGACCGGCGGCACAGTTGTCGCCGGCCTGTTCTGCCTTACGGGTGCAAATGCACTGGTCCGCGGCCTGAGGGGACTCGCCCGCCCCACCCCATGTTTTTCGGCCGATGCCAACGGCTTCTCGGTGATGGGCAAGAGGACCAGGCGCTGGGAGGAACTCGCCGATATCCGCATCCGCAGGATCCGGATCTACGGCCTCATCTCCATCGGCACCTGGGTGAGCCTCCGGGTGAAGAAGAACGGCCGCGGCCTGACCCGCCGGGTCGAAATTCCGTGGTCGCACCTGCCCGATACGCCGGAAGAAACGGCGGCCGCGATCCTGCAGGCTGCCCTGCTCGCCGGGTGGCAACCGCGCGATGCTCGCGCCGCCCGCACCCTCGGCACGCTGATATCCACCACCGCCTGAAGCGTCGGCTTAGCCGCGCACAGGCGCGTCGATCACGAAGATCCGCACGGGGAAAACGTCGCCAACGGCGTCAAGCTCCGCCTCATGGCCGACATACCTGCCCAGCCGCTTCATGACCGCGAACGACCGCCGGTTCGGCACGTCGCTGATCGAGATCACCCGCGGCGGCGCAAGCGTCTCGTTATTGTGAGCAATCTCCGCTTCGGTGACAGCCTGGCTACGTGGCCCGCCGAGGCCACACATGACCTCCGGGTCGAGGTTCAACGCCACACAAGGCGTATATCGACCGGCGCGAAAGCGCGAAGCAGCAGCCGATCTGTCTCGACCTGCACCGGCATTGTCAAAACCCACAGTCCGCATCCCTCGCGAAATCCGTCGCATTTCAGCACTGATGTCGAATTCTGGCAAGACAACATACCACCGCCGCGCGAACAGCACCGCTGGACATCCCCGGAGCGCCTATGAACATCCTGCCGATTCCCGCCGCCTTCTCCGCCGCCGACTGCGCCCGCATCGTCGCCGCCGCCGCCGAGGCGGAGAGCGCCGATGCCCGCCTGGTGCGCGGCGACCGGGCGCATAACATCCGACGCGCCGATCTGGTCTGGCTCGACGATCTCGACGGGATGGACTGGGTCACCGACCGGCTGATCGACCTCGTGCGCAAGGCCAACCACCAGTTCCATTTCGACCTCGACGCGCTGCGCGAAAGCCCGCAGGTGGCGCGCTATGACGCCGCCCGGGAAGGCCATTTCGACTGGCATTCCGATATCGGCGAGGGCGCCGTCGCGGCCCGGCGCAAGCTCACCTTCGTGGTGCAGTTGTCCGATCCGGAGGCCTACGAAGGCGGCGCGCTCGAACTGCGCCCCTCACTGGCGACGACCACGGCCGACCGCGCACAGGGCAGCGCCGTGGCCTTCCCCAGCTTCGTGCTGCACCGGGTCACCCCGGTGACGAAGGGCACCCGCCATTCGCTCACCATCTGGGCGCACGGCCCGGCCTTTCGCTAGCCCTATTCGAGCATCATCTGATAGCTCGCGGGCACATACTGGAACCCGTCGCCCCGCGCCTCGACATAGCCCAGCGCCGGCCAGGGCATGTGGTAACCGATGAAGGGCATCTTGTCGGATGCAAGCATTCCGAGCAGGGTGCGCCGGGTTTGCGTCGCCATCGCCTTATCCATATCGAAACCGACTTCCCAATCCGGGTAACCAAGCGACCAGACATAGTGATTGGCAAAATCGGCTCCGAGCAGCAGCGTCTCGCCATCGCTCTCGATCAGCCAGGCCATGTGCCCCGGCGTGTGGCCGAAGGCGGCCATCGCGGTGATGCCGGCGGCCACCGTGCCGCCATCCTCGACGAAGGTCGTCTTTTCGGCGACCGGGCGCACCTTGGCATCAAACCCCTCGTTGCCCATCCCGGCCCAGGCGTCGTATTCCACCCGCCCGGTCACGTAGCGGGCATTGGCGAAGGTCGGCGCGCCGGCATCGTCGGTCATGCCGCCGATATGGTCGCCATGCATATGGGTGAGCACCACCACGTCGATCTGGTCGGTGCTGTATCCCGCCGCCTGCAGCGCCCCGGCGATCCCGGCGGCATTGAGTCCGGTATCGAACAGCACCAGTTCCGCGCCGGTATTCACCACGGTGGGGGTGAAGAAGAACTGCGCCTTGTCGGTCGGAATATTCGCCGCCGCCGCCGCTGCGGCAAACTCTTCGTCCGAAGCATTGATGCCGAAAATCCCATGCGGATCGGGCACGGTGCTGGTGCCTGCGAGCAGCGCGGTCACCTCGAACCCGCCAAGGCTGAAGCGATTGAACCGGGTCATCGCCATTCCCATCATCTCGGCCGCCGCGAAAGCGCCCGTCGCCGTCAGCGGCAACGCCGCCGCGCCAAGGAGCAGGCCCCGGCGATCAAGTCTCATTCCAGTCACAGACATGTTGTCCTCCCGTCGCGCAATTTTGGTTATGCTCGGCCATGATAGCGAGGACGGGCGATTTCGCCCTGACCCTAGAGTGTGAGGCGTGCGTGATGGCCACATCCGGGAACAAGACCGGCCCGACGGGAGCAAACGTCTCCCTTTTCCTCGACGCGGTCGGGCACCCGACACGGCGGGCCGATGCGCATGCGCTCGATGCGCTGTTTCGCGAGGTCACCGGCTGGGCGCCCCGGATGTGGGGCCCCACCATCGTGGGCTATGGCTCTTACGCCTACCGCTACGAGAGCGGGCGCGAGGGCGAATTCCTCGCCACCGGCTTCAGCCCGCGCAAAGCCAGTCTCGTGCTCTACATCATGCCCGGCTATGCCGGCTACGGCGATCTGCTCGCCGGGCTGGGTAAGCACAAGTTTGGCAAATCCTGCTTGTATATCAACAAACTGTCCGATGTGGACGAGGGCGCGCTGCGGCGGCTGATCCGCGCCGGGCTCGACGATCTCGCCGCGAAATACCCCGTCAGCCCGAGCTAGGCGCTACTCCCACCAGCGGTCGATCGCCGCGATATCGTCATCCGACCAGCCGAAGTGATGCGCCAGCTCATGGATGAAGACATGCGCCACCAGCGCCTCCAGCGTCACATCCCCGCGCTCGACCCATTCATCGAGGATCGCCCGGCGGAACAGCCAGATCGTGTCGGGCTGGATCGGGCTGTCCATCACCGATTTCTGCGTCAGCGGGATGCCGTCATAAAGCCCGGTCAGTTCGAACGGATCGTCGATCCCAAGCTCGCCGAGGAACATGTCGGGCGCGAGGTCCTCGACCCGGATCGTCACCGCCCGCGCCGCCTCGCGGAACGCCGGCGGCAACATTTCGCGCGCGGCGAGCGCCAGCGCCTCGATCTCGGCCAGCGACGGGGGATGGGTCGGCACCCTCGTCAAAACCCACCCCGGCTGAGATAGGCCCCGGTGGCAACGAAAAGCACGGAAAACAGCGTCACCGCTCGAATGTGCAAGGCCATGAGCGGCAGGGTTTCCGCACTGAGTTGGGGGATCACGCGAAACCTGGCATTCACCGCAAAAAGCGCCGTGAGAACAAGCAGGCCCAGTTTCAGGCCGATACCGGCCGAAACCGGATCGGCCAGGGTAATCCAGGCGATCGGATCGGGCGAATATCGCCACGCAAGCCACACCCCGCTTGCAACCTGCACAAGCAACGCCGGAATCCCGATGCGCTCGAACCCTTGCTCGAACTCCCGCAGAATTTCAGGATCGCGCAGGCGCAGCGCCCGCGGCAGAACGGTAAGGGCCAATACCAGGTGCCCGCCGGTCCAGACCGCAGCACCCAACAGGTGAATTACCAACACCGAGTAGTCCATCACACGCCTCCGATTGCCCGTATATGGACAAAAACCGCCCGATATGAAAGAGGAGCCATGCACAGGAGACATCCATGACCGTTACCCGTTTCGCCCCCTCGCCCACCGGCTACCTCCATGTCGGCAACCTACGCACGGCGCTGTTCAACTGGCTGATCGCCCGCAAGCAGGGCGGCACCTTCATCCTGCGCCTCGACGATACCGACCCGGAGCGCTCGAAGCAGGAATATGCCGACGCGATCCAGGAAGACCTCGAATGGCTCGGCCTGACCTGGGACCGGATCGAAACCCAGTCGTCGCGGCTCGCGCGCTACGAACAGGCGGCGCAGGATCTGCGCGACAAGGGCCGGTTCTACGAATGCTTCGAAACCCCGACCGAACTCGACCTCAAGCGCAAGAAGCAGCTCAATATGGGCAAGCCGCCGGTCTATGACCGCGCCGCGCTGGCGCTGAGCGAGGCGGAAAAGGACAAGCTGCGCGCCGAACGCGGTCAGGGCCATTGGCGCTTCAGGCTCGATCAGACACGTATCGTCTGGGATGACGGCATCCTTGGCGAGATCTCGATCGACGCCGCCTCCGTGTCGGACCCGGTGCTGATCCGCGCCGACGGGCAGTTTCTCTACACGCTGGCCAGCGTCTGCGACGATATCGACTTCGGCATCACCCATGTGGTGCGCGGCTCCGATCATGTCACCAATACCGGCACCCAGATCCAGATCATCGAGGCGCTCGGCGGCGCGGTGCCCGCCTTCGCCCACCATTCGCTGCTGACCGGCCCGCAGGGCGAGGCGCTGTCGAAGCGGCTCGGCACGCTCTCCTTGCGCGATCTGCGCGCGCAGGGGGTGGAGCCGATGGCGCTGATCAGCCACATGGCGCGGCTTGGCTCGTCGCAGCCCGTCGAGCTGCGCGACACTCTCGACGAGGTGATCGCGGGCTTCGATCTGTCGAGCTTCGGCGCGGCCCCCACCAAATTCGATGTGAACGACCTGTTCCCGCTCACCGCCCATGCGCTGGCCGCCCGCCCCTATGCGGCGGTGGCCGACCAGGTGCGCGCGCTGGGCGTGCCGAACGACATGGCCGAGGCGTTCTGGATCGTGGCGCGCGAAAACATCACCACGATGCAGGATCTCGAAGGCTGGTGGGCGCTCTGCCGCGACGGCGCGGTGCCGCTCGTCGATGACGAAGACGCCGAGATGGTCGCCACCGCCATGCGCCTGCTGCCCGAGCCGCCCTTCACATCCGAAAGCTGGGGCCAGTGGACCGCGGCGGTGAAGGACGCGACCGGCCGCAAGGGCCGTGGGCTGTTCATGCCGCTGCGCAAGGCACTGACCGGCATGGATCACGGCCCCGACATGTCGGCGCTGATGCCGCTCCTGCAAAAGATCCGGCGCTGATCCTCTTTCAGCTTGCCGGAAATATCCCGGGGAGTTTGAGGGGCAGCGCCCCTCATTCACCAAAGCTGCGCGGCGGAGCCGCTCCGCCGATCTACCCCCGCACCACGCGCGCGCCGATACGGGCCAGCTCGTCTTCCACCAGAGCGCGTTCATGGCGGTCGAGAGGCTGGTGGCGGGCATAGACCGGCTGCGCCCGGTCATCGAGCACCGGCACGTGCCAGCCCTCGGTGGTCTCGAAAAAGCGCCGCACCCCGGCCTCGCCGAACTCGGCGAGGAAGCCCTGCACCACCACGTCGATATAGCTGAGCAGCACCGGGTGCTCCGGCCCCGGATCGTGATGGGCGCCCTCGGGGATGGCATAGAGCGCCACGTCGATCTCGCGGCCCACGGCATGGGTGACGCGCCCGCTCACATCGTGGCGGGCATAGGCGTGTTCGCGCTCGTCCAGCGCCGCCCAGTCCGCCCCCGGCACCGCCGCCACCAGCCCCTCGATCTCCACCCCCGGCGCGGGCAGGACGGTGAGAAAGCAGCGCTGGCGCAGCGGCGATTTGCGCCAGGCCCGCCGCCAGCCGCGCACCCGCGCCGGGGCGGCCTCGGCGTAGTGATGGGTGCGCCGGTTCACCAATGAGCCATAGCCGAAGAAAAACGGGTCCTGCATGGGGGGTTTGTGCCCTTCCCGCCGGCGCGCCACAAGGGGTGGTGTGGGGGGGTGGTGTGGGGGCTTGTGCGATCAGCGGCCGCCCGCTAGGTTCGCCGCACCTGCGCAGGGAGAATCCGGGGAACCGTAGAGGTTTGCCCGGTGCCGAAGGAGCAACCGCCCCGGTAAACTCTCAGGCAAGCGGACCGCGCGGGGACAGACTCTGGAGAGTGGCCGCGAGGCCCGCCGAAGGGATAACGATCTCAGGCGAAAGGACAGAGGGGGCATCGGGCGGGCCAATTCTGGCCCAGCGATGCCGGGCGCGTTCTCCCGGCGGGGAGACGGCATGAGCGATTTGAGCCGAACGGTATTCTATGACCTCCACGTGGAACTGGGCGCCAGAATGGTGCCCTTCGCGGGCTGGGAGATGCCCGTGCAATACGCCCCCGGCGTGATGAAGGAGCATCTTTTCACCCGCGAAAGCGCGGGCCTGTTCGACGTGAGCCATATGGGCCAGGTCATCCTGCGCGGGCCGGACGTGGCCGAGGCGCTGGAACGGCTCGTGCCGGTCGACATCGTCGGGCTTGCCGAGGGCCGCCAGCGCTACGGCTTCTTCACCACGGACGATGGCGGGATCATCGACGATCTGATGATAACCAACCGGGGCGATCACCTGTTTCTCGTCGTCAATGCCGCGCGCAAGGAGGCGGATCTTGAGCATCTGCGCCTGCATCTGCCGGAGATCGAGGTGGAAGAGCTCACCGGCCGGGCGCTGATCGCGCTGCAGGGGCCGAAGGCGGAGGACGCGCTTGCCGCGCTGAACCCCGCCGTGCGCGAGATGCGCTTCATGGACGTGGCCGATGTGGAGCTTGCGGGCGCGAGCTGCTGGGTCAGCCGGTCGGGCTATACCGGCGAAGACGGGTTCGAAATCTCGGTGCCCAACACGATGGGGCCGCGCCTGATGCGCGCGCTTCTGGAAAGTCCCGCTGTGCAGCCCATCGGCCTCGGCGCGCGCGATTCGCTGCGTCTGGAGGCGGGGCTTTGCCTCTACGGCTCGGATATCGGTGAGACGACCTCGCCGGTCGAGGCCGGGCTGAACTGGGCGATCCAGACGGTGCGCCGCAAGGGCGGCGCGCGCGCCGGCGGCTTTCCCGGCGCCGACCGCATCCTGAGCGAGCTTGAAACCGGCCCGGCCCGCAAGCGCGTGGGCCTCCTGCCCGAAGGCCGCGCGCCGATGCGCGCCCATACCGCGCTCTTTGCCGAAGCCGAAGGCGGCGCGGCCATCGGCGAGATCACCTCCGGCGCTTTCGGCCCCAGCATCGAACGCCCGATGTCGATGGGTTACGTCCCCGCCGACCATGCCATGGAAGGCACGACGATTTTCGGCGAGGTGCGCGGCAAACGCCTGCCGGCAACCATTGCGCCGCTGCCCTTCCACAAGCCATCCTACAAACGCTGATCCAACAGGAGACCCCCATGAAATACACCGAAGAACACGAATGGCTCGATGATCAGGGCGGCATCGTCACCGTCGGCATCACCGCCCATGCCGCCGAGCAGCTCGGCGATATCGTCTTCATCGAACTGCCCGAGGCGGGCAGCGAAGTGTCGAAGGACGACGAGGTGGTGGTGATCGAAAGCGTGAAGGCCGCCTCCGACATTCTCGCCCCGATCGACGGCGAGATCGTCGAGGTGAACGAGGCCATCGTGGAAGATCCGGGCAAGGTGAACGAAGACCCCGAAGGCGAAGCCTGGTTCTTCAGGATCAGGCCCGCCGACCCGGACCAGATGGCCGATTACATGGATGAAGCCGCCTACAAGGCTTTCATCGGCTGAGTTGAGCGCCAGGGGTCTGTGAAGACCCCTGGCAAATCTCGCCGACGAGATTTGCCCCCGGGAGACCAGGAATGCCTTTCACGCCCACCGATTACCGGCCCTATGACTTCGCCAACCGCCGCCATATCGGCCCCTCGCCCGCCGAGATGGCGGATATGTTCGCCACGCTGAACGTGGCCGATCTCGACGCACTGATCGACGAGACGGTGCCGAAATCCATCCGTCAGGCCGAACCGCTCGATTTCGGCAAGGCCCGGTCGGAGCGCGAGATGCTGTTCCAGATGCGGCTGACGGCGGCGAAGAACACGGTGCTGCGCTCGCTGCTCGGGCAGGGCTATCACGGCACCGTCACGCCGCCGGTGATCCAGCGCAACATCCTCGAAAACCCGGCCTGGTACACGGCCTATACGCCCTATCAGCCGGAGATTTCGCAGGGCCGGCTTGAGGCGCTCCTGAACTACCAGACGATGATTTCGGACCTGACCGGGCTGGAAGTCGCCGGGGCTTCGCTGCTCGACGAGGCCACCGCCTGCGCCGAGGCGATGACGATGGCGCAGCGGGTGGCGAAATCGAAGGCCCGCGCCTTTTTCATCGACGCCGCCTGCCACCCGCAGAACATCGCGGTGATGAAGACGCGGGCCGAGCCGCTGGGCATCGAGGTGATCGTGGGCGACCCTGCCGGGCTGGAGCCGGAGAAGGTCTTCGGCGCGATCTTCCAGTATCCCGGCACCAATGGCGAGATCCGCGATTTCACGCCCGAGATCGCGGCGCTGCACGCGGCCAATGCCATCGGTATCGTCGCCGCCGATCCGCTCATGCTGACGCTGCTGAAAGAGCCGGGCGCGATGGGAGCCGATATCGCCGTCGGCTCGACCCAGCGCTTCGGCGTGCCGATGGCCTATGGCGGCCCGCACGCCGCCTATCTTGCCTGCCATGACAGCCACAAGCGCGCGATGCCGGGCCGGCTCGTCGGGGTGAGCATCGACGCGCGCGGCAACAAGGCCTACCGCCTCGCGCTGCAAACCCGCGAGCAGCATATCCGCCGCGAGAAAGCCACCTCTAACGTCTGCACCGCGCAGGCGCTGCTGGCGGTGATGGCGAGCTTCTATGCGGTGTTCCACGGCCCCGAGGGGCTGAAGGCCATCGCCCAGCGCATCCACCGCAAGACGGCGCGGCTGGCGGCGAAGCTGGAGGCGGCGGGCTACCTGATCGAACCGGAGCATTATTTCGACACGATCACCGTCGAGGTCGGGCATCTGCAAAAGGGCATCATCCTCGCCGCGCTGAAAGAGGGGGTGAACCTGCGGCCCGTCGGCAAGACCAAAATCGGCATCACGCTCGACGAAGCCACGCGCTCGCCCACCATCGAGGCGGTCTGGCGGGCCTTCGGGGTGATCGCCGAGGACCGCGACTTCGAGAGCGATTACCATTGCCTGCCGCTCGACATGGCCCGCGAGAGCGCCTACCTCACCCACCCGGTATTTCACATGAACCGGGCCGAGACCGAGATGATGCGCTATATGCGCAAGCTCGCCGACCGCGATCTCGCGCTCGATCGGGCGATGATCCCGCTCGGTTCCTGCACGATGAAGCTCAACGCCGCCGCCGAGATGATCCCGGTGAGCTGGCGCGAATTTTCGATGATGCATCCGCTCTGCCCGCCGGATCAGGCCGAGGGCTATCACGAGCTGATCGACGATCTGATGGCCAAGCTTTGCGCCATTACCGGCTATGACGCGATGTCGATGCAGCCGAATTCGGGCGCGCAGGGCGAATATGCCGGGCTGATGACGATCCGCGCCTATCACAAGGCCAATGGCGAGGCGGAGCGCGATATCTGCCTCATTCCGATGTCGGCCCATGGCACCAACCCGGCCTCGGCGCAGATGGCCGGCATGAAGGTGGTGGTGGTAAAGACCGCGCCGAACGGCGATATCGACGTGGCCGATTTCCGCGCCAGGGCCGAGGCCGCAGGCAGCAAGCTCGCCGCCTGCATGATCACCTATCCCTCGACGCATGGCGTGTTCGAGGAAACCGTGCGCGAGGTCTGCGAGATCACCCATGCGCATGGCGGCCAGGTCTATATCGACGGCGCCAATCTCAACGCGCTGGTCGGGCTGGTGAAGCTTGGCGAGATCGGCGGCGATGTCAGCCACCTCAACCTGCACAAGACCTTCGCCATCCCGCATGGCGGCGGCGGCCCCGGCATGGGCCCGATCGGCGTGAAGGCACATCTGGCGCCGCATCTGCCGCCGAACCCGTTCAAGGGCGAGGCCGGCGCGGTCTCGTCGGCGCCCTACGGCTCGGCCTCGATCCTGCCGATCTCATGGGCCTATATCCTGATGATGGGCGGCTCCGGGCTGACGCAAGCCACGCGGGTGGCGATCCTCAACGCCAACTATATCGCCAAGCGGCTCGAAGGCGCCTTCGAGGTGCTCTACAAGGGGCCGACCGGGCGGGTGGCGCATGAATGCATCATCGACCTGCGCCCGTTCGACGACAGCGCCGGCGTTACCGTCGAGGATGTGGCGAAACGGCTGATGGATGCGGGCTTTCACGCCCCCACGATGAGCTGGCCGGTGGCGGGCACGCTGATGATCGAGCCGACCGAGAGCGAAACCAAGGCCGAGCTCGACCGGTTCTGCGATGCGATGCTGGCGATCCGCGAAGAAATCCGCGCCATCGAAGAAGGCCGGATGGACCGCGCGAACAACCCGCTGAAAAACGCGCCCCACACCACCGAGGATCTCGTGGGTGAGTGGGACCGGCCCTATAGCCGCGAACAGGGCTGCTTTCCGCCGGGGTCGTTCCGGGTCGACAAATACTGGCCGCCGGTCAACCGGGTGGACAACGTCTATGGCGACAGGAACCTGGTCTGCATCTGCCCGCCGCTGGAGAGCTACACCGAAGCGGAAGCGGCGGAATGACGGTGCCGGGGTGCCGGGGCCGGCACCCCGATTTCCGCTGGCCCGGCGCGGGCGGTCACGGTCCGACCGACCGTTCCAGCGCCGGGTAGCGCGTGCCCAGACTGATCCCGCGCGCCACGAAGGACACGATCAGCGCCGCCCAGAGCCCGTGGTTGCCGATCAGCGGCACCAGCACGAGGAGCGCCACCAGATAGATCAGCGCCGAGAGCACCATCATGTTGCGCATATCGCGGGTGGCGGTGGCGCCGATAAAGATGCCGTCGAGCATCCAAGCCGCCCAGCCCATCACCGGCGCGGCAGCCATCCATGGCAGGTAGATGCGGGCCTCCGCCTGCACCTCGGGGGCTTTCGCCATCACGTCGATGATCCAGCCGCCAAGCAACCAGAAGGCGACCGAAAAGGCCATCGCGGTGTATAGCCCCCACAGGCTCGTCACATAGGCGGCGCGGCGCAGCGTGGCCCGGTCGCGCGCGCCCAGCGCCTGGCCGACAAGGCTTTCGGCCCCGAAGGCGAAGCCATCCATCCCGTAGGCGGTGATGAACAGGAATTGCAGCAGCACCTGGTTGGCCGCAAGCGTCACATCGCCGAAATCCGCGCCGAAGAACATGAAGCTCACGAAGATCGCTTCAAGCAGCAGGCTGCGGATCAGGATATCGCTGTTCACCTTCATCATCCGCACCAGCGTGATCCGGTGAAACACCCGCGCCCAATCCTTCCAGGCCGGGCTGCGGAAGGCCGCGCGGCAGAACCACAGGCCCAGCGCGAAGCCCGACCATTCGGCGATGAAGGTGGCGATGGCCACACCCTCGACACCCCAGCCGAAGCCGAGCACGAAGATCAGATCGAGCACGATGTTCGCCGCGTTCATCACGAATTGCACGCCGAACAGCGCCCGGGTGCGCTCCTGCGCGATGAGCCAGCCCATCACGCCATAAAGCGCGATCATGGCGGGGGCCGACCAGATGCGGATCGCCATGTAGCTGCGCGCGAGGCTTTCCACCTCGTCGGTCGCGGGCGAGATCCGGAAGGCGGCCCAGAACAGCGGGGCTTGCAGCAGGATGAAGGCGACGCCTGCGGCGAGGCCGATCAGCAGCGACCGGGTGAGCAGCGCCGCCACCTCGCCAGTGTCGCCCGCGCCCCTGGCCTGCGCCGTCAGGCCCGCCGTGCCCATCCGCAGAAAGCCGAAGATCCAGTAGATCGAGGTGAGGATGATCGCGCCGATCCCCACCGCGCCGATCGGGGCCGCCTCGCCGAGCTGGCCGACCACCCCGGTATCGACGGCGCCGAGCACCGGCACGGTCACGTTGGACAACACCACCGGCACGGCGATGTGCAAGACGCGGGAATGGGTGATGCCAGCCGGGCCGGGGCGGCCGGCAAGATCACTCATCGCGGGCGGGCATCAGGAAATGCCCGGTCGCGGCGGCGAAGGGCTTGTCGCGGTTGTCCTGCCATGCCTCGACCTGCACGCTGGCATAACGCCGCCCCGAGCGGACGACGCGGGCGCGGGCATAGGCATCGCGCGGCAGGCCGGTGCGCAGATAGTCGACGGTGATGTCGATGGTCTTTGGCATACGCGGCAAGGTTTCCGGCGTCAGCGCTTCCGGGTCGATCCGCTTCGACTCGATCTCCTCCCAGAGCATCGACCAGGCCAGTTGAATGGCCGCCGTGCCTTCGAGAAAGGCCGCCGTGGCGCCGCCGTGGATTGCGGGCAGCATCGGATTGCCGATGAGGGTCTCGGCAAAGGGCAAGGTGGCGGTCAGCTCGTCGCCCTTGCGCTCGAAGACGATCCCCAGCCAGTTGAGATAGGGCACGCCGCTCACCAGTTTGGCCAGCGCCGTATCGCGCCGCTGCTTGATCACCTGCACGGATTCCGGCTGCTTCATGACGTGGCCTCCGAACTGCGCCGCATCTCGCCGCCCGAGCCGTTGGTAAAGGCCCCTGCGGCGGTGGCGATGGGCGTTTCGCTGTCGTCGTCATAGGCAATCGCCCGCACGAAGGCGACGGTCCGGGTGACGTGGTAGCAGGTGGCGCGCGCGGTGATCCGCTGGCCCGGCGTGGCAGGCCGCATATAGTCGATCCTGAGATCGAGCGTGGCCGTCTCGTCCAGCGTCTGGATCGCGCCCACCACCGCCGCGCCCGAGCAGGTGTCCATCAAGGCCGAGATCGCGCCGCCATGGATCACCCCGGTGCGCAGATCGCCGATGAACCGCTTGTCATAGGGCATCGAGATCACCGCCACCCCGTGGCCGATTTCCTCAAGCTGCATCCCGAGTTCGCTCGAATGCGGAATCCGGGCGATGAACTGGCTGGCGATACGGGCCTTGATGTCGGCGGCGTCACTGGGCACGGGCGGCTCCTTGCGTCATTTCGCCCGATTTATTCGCCCTTGCGGCCACGGGGGCAACCCTTAAGTGTTGCTTCCGACGACGGACAAGGTGCGATGCATCCATCCAGCCCGATCAACATTCTGGCCGACCGGCCGCCCTGGCCGCGGCTGCGCCCGCGCCGGCTTGCCGTGCTTTTGCTGCTGATCGTTCTGGCCTTCTGGCCCGGCGATCTGGGCAGGCTCACCCGCGATATGATCGGCGGCGCGTTCTTCGGCGTCTCGGTTTTCGTCGCGCTGACGCTCTTCATCTTCTACGCCATCGAGGAATGGTTCGGCATGAACGTGGCCCGGGCGCTGAACCGCGCCGGGCGCGCGCAGGTGCCCGTCGCCGCGCTTCTGGGCATGTTGCCCGGCTGCGGCGGCGCGGTGATGGTCGTGGCCGCCTATTCCGCCGGGCGGATCGGCTTCGGCGCCGTGGTCGCCACGCTCACCGCCACGATGGGCGACGGGGCCTTCCTGCTCATCGCCACCCGGCCACAGGCCGCCCTCGTGGTGCTGCCGGTTTCCTTTGCCGCCGGGATCGCGGCGGGCTGGATCGTCGACCGCCTGCACCACAAGGATTTCCGCGATCCCGGCGGGCTTGCCTGCGAGATCAGCCCGCGCATCGGCAAGATCCGCGCGATCGACTGGCTGTTTCTCGCCTTCGCCCTGCCGGGGCTGGCGATCGGCGCGGCGGGCTTGGCCAATCTCGACATCACCGATATCGCCGGCATCCCCAGCCAGTGGCTCGGCCTCGCCGGCGCGTTCACCGTTCTCGCGATCTGGGCCAGCTCGCCGCTTGACGGGATCACCAACCCGACCGACCCGGCAATCACCCGGATGAGCGAGGAGACCGGGCTGATCACCGTCTGGGTGATCGCCGCCTACCTCGCCTATGACTACGCCGCCGCCTTCCTCGGCCTCGACGTTCAGGCGCTGTTTGCCGCCGTCGCCCCGCTGCTGCCGCTCATCGCCGTGCTGATCGGGTTCATCCCCGGCTGCGGTCCGCAGGTGCTGGTGGCGACGATGTATATCTCCGGCGCCATTCCCTTCGCCGCCCTGATCGGCAATGCGATTTCCAACGACGGCGATGCGCTCTTCCCGGCCATCGCGCTCAACCCGCGCGCGGCGCTGGTGGCCACGATATATTCGGCCCTCCCGGCGCTGGTGGTGGCCTATGCCTTCTATTTTCTGGCGCCCGGCTTCATGAACTAGCCCACCCCTGGCGGTGGACAGGCTGAGACCGCACGGATACCTTGACCCAAAGGCAAGCAGCGGCGCCGGGGAATGGCAGAAGAAAGGCTCAGCTTCAAGGAAATGTGCGCGCGGTTCGAGGTGACACCGCGCACGTTGCGCTATTACGAGTATATCGAATTGCTCGCCCCCGAGCGCGAGGGCCGGTCGCGCTTCTACTCCCCCCGCGACATCGCCCGGATGACCCTCATCATGCGCGCGCGCCGCTTCGGCTTCTCGCTCGAAGAGGTGCGGCAATGGCTGCTGCTGCGCGACGAGGAAGGCGACGAGGCGCAGATGCGCGCCCTGGTGGACGCCGCCGGGCGGCAGCTCGCCAGGCTCGACCAACAGATCGCCGATCTGCAGGGCGCGCGCGACGATCTCGCGGCGCTGCGCGACGAGGTGGCGGGCTCGCTCTGAGCGCCGCTCCGCTCAGCCCGTCGACCAGGCCCGGGGCTGACGCATTCCGGCAATCCTGATCGCCTGTTTCACATAGCCATAGGGAAAGAGCGCAAACAGCTCCTCGCGCCCCGCCTGCTTGCCCCGCGCGCCGCCCAGATATTTCATGGCAAACCGCGCATCGGGCATCACCCCGTGATCGGCTTCCTGCTCCCTGATCCAGCGAATGAGCGCCCAGTGGCGCGGGCTGAGTTCAATGCCCTCCTCGCGCGCCACGTAGTCGGCAAAGCTCTCGGTCCAGGCTTCGGGATCGGCCAGATAGCCGTGGCCGTCCACCGTGAAGCTTTCGCCGGTCAGCAAGGTCAGCGTGACCGGCGTTTCCGCAACCGCGCGCATGGTGTCACCTCAGCTAATCCATCCACTCGAAGGGCCGGGTGAACTCGCCGAGCACATGGTTGACCGCATCATAGTCGACCTCGCCGGTCGCCTCCAGGCGCGCCACAAGGCCGAGCTTTTTCGATTCCACCACTTCCGCCACGCGGGCATTCATTCCCGCCTGTTCGAGCGCGGCGTTGTAGACGCGGGCAATCGCCTCCTTGCGCAGCTCGGGCTTGAACACCTTGCCCACCGCCGTTTTGGGCAATTCTCTGACGATGGCGATGTGTTTGGGGATCGCGGCGCGCTCGTGGATCTTCTCCTTGGCATAGGCCATGAGCTCTTCCTCGGTCACCGTCGCGCCATCGACAAGCTCGACATAGGCGCAGGGCAATTCGCCGGAAAAGCTGTCGGGCTGGCCGATAGCCCCGGCAAAGGCCACCGCCGGGTGCCCCGCCAGCGCCTCTTCGATCTCGGCGGGGTCGATATTGTGGCCTCCCCGGATGATCAGGTCTTTCGCCCGGCCGGTGATCCACAGATAGCCATCCTCGTCGATCCGGCCCAGATCGCCGGTGCGCAGGAAGCGGTTGCCGGCGAAAAGCCCCTGGTTCTTGGCCTCCTCGGTATAGGTATGCCCGAGATAGACGCCGGGATTGGCGACGCAGATCTCGCCCACCTCGTCCACGCCGCATTCCTTCAGGATCACGCCGTCGCCATCGGCCTGCAGGATCTTCACATCCGTATAGGGGAAGGGCACGCCGACCGAGCCGATCTTCTTGTTGCCCTCGCCGATCGGGTTGCAGGAGACGAGGCAGGTGGCCTCGGTCAGCCCGTAGCCCTCCACCAGCGTCACGCCGGTGGCCTTCTCGAAGCGGTTGAACAATTCCACCGGCAGCGGCGCCGAGCCGGAAAAGGCGATCTTGAGCGACGACACATCGGCATCCACCGGGCGCTGCATCAGCGCCGCGATGGCGGTGGGCACGGTGATGATGAAGCTCACCTTCCAGCGTTCCACCAGCTTCCAGAAATTGTCGAACACCCCATCGCCGCGATAGCCTGCCGGGGTGGGGAAGACCACATGCGCCCCTGCCGTCAGCACCGCCATGAAGACGACATGGACGGCAAAGACGTGAAACAGCGGCAGCGGGCAGATCAGCGTATCGTCGGGATCGAACAGCAGGTTGGCCCCGAGCCAGCCGTTATAGACGATGCCCGAATAGGTGTGCTGCGCCACCTTCGGCATTCCGGTGGTGCCGCCGGTGTGGAAATAGGCCGCCACCCGGTCGCCCTCGCTGTCGGCGAATTGCAAGGTGGTCGGCTGGCTGGCGACGGCCGCGTTGAAATCCTGCACCTTCGCCTTGTGGGTCGCGTGCACCTTGGGCCGGATCAGCGGCACGATCAGGTTTTTGGGGAAGGTGAGGTAGCGGTTGAGATCGACCTCCAGCACATGCGCCACATCCGGCGCCAGCGCCACGGCCTCGTGGGCCTTCTGCGCCACATCGGTCTTGGGGAAGCCCTTGAGCGTCACCACCACCTTCGCGCCGGTCTCGCGCAGGATGGCGCCGATCTGGTCGGCGTCGAGCAAAGGGTTGATCGGGTTCACGATCCCCGCGACCATGCCGCCGAGCAGCGCCACCAGCGTTTCGTTGGCATTGGGCAGGATGTAGGCAACAACATCCTGTTCCCCGACGCCGAGACTGCGAAACAGGTTCGCCGCCTGCACGCTCTTGTCATGCAGCGCCCGCCAGCTCAGCGTTTCGGCCTTGTCTTTCGGCCCCGAGAGGATCTGGAACGATACCGCCGGCGCGCCGCCCTGGGCATCCGCCGTTTTTTTCAGAAGCTGATAAATGGTCGCCGGGTTCTGGCGCTCTTCCCATGTCTTCTCAGACTGGATGCGGTCACGGTCGCCCGCTTCCAGATAGGAATATCTCGGCATCTCTCCTCCCCTCCGGCATTTGCTGTCTTGCCGTTTGGAAAAAGATGGTTGGTTTCGGGCCGGGCCGCAAGCCTGACGTGACGGTTACTCCGCCGCCAGGCCCTCGGTGAACTGCAGCCGCGCGAGCCGGGCATAGAGCCCGCCCTCGGCCACCAGATCGTCATGGCTGCCCTGCGCCACGATCCGGCCATCCTCGAAGACGACGATCCGGTCGGCCTTCTTCACCGTCGCAAGGCGGTGGGCGATGATGATCGTGGTCCGGTCGCGCGCCATTTCGTCAACCGCATGCTGCACGGCACGTTCGCTTTCGGCGTCGAGCGCGCTGGTCGCCTCGTCGAGCAGCAGGATGGGCGCATCGCGCAGGATCGCCCGGGCGATGGCGATGCGCTGTTTCTGCCCACCCGACAGCATCACCCCGCGTTCGCCCACGAAGGTCTCGTAGCCATCGGGGAGCTTCGTCAGGAAATCATGCGCCGCCGCGGCTTTCGCGGCGGCCTCCACCTCGGCATCGGTCGCGTCGAGCCGGCCGAAGCGGATGTTTTCGCGCGCCGTGGTCGCGAAGATCACCGCATCCTGCGGCACCAGCGCGATCTGGCGGCGGAAATCGGCGCGCGCCATCTCGCGCAGGTCGATCCCGTCGACCTTCACCGCCCCCTGATTGGGATCGTAGAACCGCTGCAGAAGCTGAATGATCGTGGACTTGCCCGCGCCGGACGGGCCAACCAGCGCGACCGTTTCGCCGGGCCGCACATGCAGGTTGACCTCATCGAGGGCCAGATGCTCGGGCCGCGCCGGATAGCGGAAGGTGACGTTGTCGAACAGGATTTCACCGGCGATCGCTTCGGGCGTGGGCCGGGGCTGCGCCGGATCCTTCACCGAATCCTGCGCCGTCAGCAATTCGACAAGCCGTTCGGTGGCGCCGGCGGCGCGCTGCAATTCCGACCAGATCTCCGACAGCGCGCCCACCGCCCCCGCCGTCATCATCGCGTAGATCACGAACTGCACCAGCGCGCCGATGGTCATCCGCTCGGCGGTCACGTCGCGCATCCCCACCCAGAGCACACCGACAACCCCCGAGAAAATCAACGTGATAACGATCACCGTCATCAGGGCGCGGGTGCCGATCCGCTTTTCCGCCGAGCGGAAGCTCTCTTCCGTCAACTCATGGAACTCGTCGCGCGATGGCTCTTCATGCGTAAAGGCCTGCACCGTCTGGACGCTCAGAAGCGCCTCGGAGGCATTGCCGGAGGATTTGGCGATCCAGTCCTGGTTTTCGCGCCCGAGCACCCGCAACCGGCGCCCGAGCACGATGATCGGGATAATCACGGCGGGCACGATCAGCAGCACCAGCCCGGTGAGCTTAGCCGATGTGGCAAGCAGCATCGCCAGCCCCCCGACCAGGATCAGAAGGTTGCGCAGCGCCACGGAAACGGAGGAGCCGAGCACCGAAAGGATCAGCGTGGTGTCGGTGGTGATGCGGCTGAGCACCTCCCCGGTCATGATCCGCTCGAAAAAGGCGGGCGACAGGCCGATCACACGGGCGAAAACCGCCTCGCGGATATCCGCGACCACACGTTCGCCGAGCCGGGTGACGAGGTAGTAGCGCAGGCCGGTGCCGAAGGCGAGCAGCACCGCGACGCCGAGCGCGGCGAGGAAATACTGATCGAGCATCATCACCGCCTGGTCGGCAAAGCCGTCGACCACGCGGCGCACCGCGATCGGCATGACGAGCGAGATCGCGGCGGTGAACACGAGCGCAACCAGTGCCGCGGACAGCAGGCCGCGATAGGGGCGCAGGAACGGCCACAGCTCGCTCAGCGCGCCGATGCGCCTGGACTTTTCGCGATCCTCGGTGTTGGCGTCCCCCCGTGGCGGCATGGCGCGCTCCTTCGTGTTTGCGGATCAGATAGACCCGGCACGCGGTGAGAACAAGGTTTCGCCCCGCCCCGCGCGCGGCAGGCGACGTCCGGTCATCCCCGCCCGCGGCTGCGCTGAAGCAGCCAGTAAAGCCCCATGCCCGCCGAGGCGAGGATAAGCATCCCCGCCACCGAGATCAGGGCGAATTGCACAACCGGCATCGGCGCGATCCCGGCGGTTTCGGCCACATCGAGCATCGTTCCATACTGCCACCAGGCCGTCGACAGGCCGGCCAGCACGGCGGCGATCCACTGGCGCAGCCAGGTTCTGGTCACGAAGGACAGCGCGAACCAGACCAGCACCGCGATGGAGAGCGGAACGACGCCAAGCTCGATCATCCGTCGTCACCCGGCAGGATGCGCACCGCGCCCCGGGCCGCGGACGAGGCGAGCATCGCATAGGCCCTGAGCGCGGTCGAGACCTGCCGCTGGCGCTGCTCGGCGGGCAGCCAGGGCAGCGGCCCCTTGGCGGCGCGGCGTTTTTCAAGCTCGGCCTCGCTCACCGCGAGGTTGATGGTGCGACCGGGAATGTCGATCTCGATCGTGTCGCCGGTTTCGACCAGCCCGATCAGCCCGCCCTCCGCCGCTTCCGGCGAAACATGGCCGATGGAGAGGCCCGACGTGCCGCCGGAGAAGCGCCCGTCGGTCAGCAAGGCGCAGGCTTTGCCGAGGCCCTTCGACTTGAGATAGGAGGTCGGGTAGAGCATTTCCTGCATCCCCGGCCCGCCTTGCGGCCCCTCGTAGCGGATCACCACGACCTCGCCCGCTTCCACCTTGCCGCTCAGAATGCCGGAAACGGCGCTGTCCTGGCTCTCGAACACTTTGGCCGAGCCGGTGAATTTGAGGATCGACTCGTCCACCCCCGCCGATTTCACGATGCAGCCATCGAGCGCGATATTGCCGTAGAGCACGGCCAGCCCGCCATCCTTCGAGAAGGCGTTCCCGGCCGAGCGGATCACGCCCGCCTCACGGTCGCGGTCGAGCGATTTGTAGCGGTTCTGCGTCGAGAAGGCCTGGGTGGTGCGCACACCGCCCGGCGCGGCGCAGTAGAAGGTTTCCACCGCCGGATCGTTGGCCGTCATCACGTCCCACTTGGCGATGGCCTCGCCCATCGTGGCGCTGTGCACCGTGCGCGCATCGGCATGGATCAGCCCGGCGCGGTTCATCTCGCCGAGGATGGCCATGATCCCGCCGGCGCGGTGCACGTCTTCCATATGGACCGATTGCAGCGCCGGGGCGACCTTGCAGAGCACCGGCACCTTGCGGCTGAGCCGGTCGATATCTTCCATCGTGAAATTCACCTTGCCCTCATAGGCGATGGCCAGCAGGTGCAGCACGGTATTGGTCGAGCCGCCCATGGCGATATCGAGGCTCATCGCGTTTTCGAAGGCGTCGAAGGTGGCGATGTCGCGCGGGAGCATCCCCGGTTTTTCGTCTTCGTAATGCGCCTTGGTGATCTCGACGATCTTGCGCCCCGCTTCGAGAAACAGCGCCTTGCGGTCGGCATGGGTGGCGAGCATCGAGCCATTGCCCGGCAGCGCCAGCCCCAGCGCTTCGGCGAGGCAGTTCATCGAGTTGGCGGTGAACATCCCCGAACACGAGCCGCAGGTGGGGCAGGCCGCCTTTTCGATCTCAAGCACCTGTTCGTCGCTGTAGCTGTCATCCGCCGCCACGACCATCGCGTCGACCAGATCGAGATCGTGGTCGATGATGTCGGGGCTGATCTTGCCCGCCTCCATCGGCCCGCCGGAAACGAAGATGACGGGGATGTTGAGCCGCATCGCCGCCATCATCATGCCCGGCGTGATCTTGTCGCAGTTGGAGATGCAGACCATCGCGTCGGCGGCATGGCCGTTGACCATGTATTCCACCGAATCCGCGATCACCTCGCGCGAGGGCAGCGAATAGAGCATGCCGTCATGGCCCATGGCGATGCCGTCGTCGATGGCGATGGTGTTGAACTCCTTCGCCACCCCGCCCGCTTTCTCGATCTCGCGCGCCACGAGCTGGCCCATGTCTTTCAGATGCACGTGGCCGGGCACGAACTGGGTGAAGCTGTTGACCACCGCGATGATCGGTTTGCCGAAATCCTCATCGGTCATGCCGGTGGCGCGCCAGAGGCCACGGGCGCCGGCCATGTTGCGGCCATGGGTGGAGGTGCGGGAACGGTAATGGGGCATGGGTCTCTCCTCGCTGTCGCAGGGTGTCTATCGCAGGGCGGGGGCACGGGCAATTTCGAATTGCTTTTGCAATCCGACCGGAGCGGGGGCGCTGCCCCCGCACCCCCGGGATATTTTTGCAAGATGAAAGGGGTCAGGCAGGGCCGAGCACGGCGACCGCCTCCCAGGGGGCGAGGTCGATGGCGCCGGCGAGGCTGGCGCGCGGCGCCAGATTGGTCACGAGGCAGGCGCCGGTGACCGCGCCTTCGGGCGGCAGGGCGAAGCCAAGGGCCTCGCCCGAGAGATTTGCCACCATGGTCAGGCGCTGGCCCTCATGCTCGCGCGCATAGGCCCAGACGGCCGGGTGATCTTCGGCGAGCGGCACGAAGCGGCCATGGGTGATGATGGGGCGGGCTTTGCGCAGGGCCACCAGGTGGCGGTAATGGGCGAAGATGCCGTCCGGGTCGGCGCGGTCGGCGGCGGCGTTGATCGCGGGGTAATTCGGGTTCACCGCAAGCCAGGGCGTACCCGTGGTGAAGCCGGCATGGGCCGAGGCATCCCACTGCATCGGGGTGCGGGCATTGTCGCGCCCGTTGGCATTGGCGCCGGCGAGGAACGCGGCTTCGCTGAGGCCCCTCGCGCGCATGTCGGGCCATTGCCCGTGCACCTCGACATCGTCGAACGCGTCAAGCCTGTCGAAGCGGGTATTGGTCATGCCGATCTCTTCGCCCTGGTAGATATAGGGCGTGCCTTTCATCAGGTGCAGCACCGTCGCCAATGCCTTGGCCGAGCGCACCCGCCATTCGCCGTCATCACCGTATTTCGAGACCGCGCGGGGCAGATCGTGGTTCGACCAGAACAGGCTGTTCCAGCCCTCCTCCGCCAGCGCCGATTGCCAGGCATTGAACACGCGCTTCAGCGCCACGAGATCGGGTTTGCGATCGGTCCACTTGCCAAAGACCGGGTCCCACCCGGCCGTAACGTGCGAAAACTGAAAGACCATCGACAGCGCGCCGCCCTGCCCGCAATAGCGCAGCGCGTTCTCCGGACTGGCCGACCACGCCTCGCCCACCGTCACCACATCGCGCCCGTCCAGCACCTCGCGCTGCATCTCGGCGAGGTGGTCGAACAAGCTCGGCCCGTCGGCGGTGATGCCGCGGTCCGGATCCTTGCCGATGAGGTCGATCACGTCCATGCGAAAGCCCGCGATACCTTTGTCGAACCACCAGTTCATCATCTCCCAGACCGCCGCGCGCAGGGCCGGATTGGCCCAGTTGAGATCGGGTTGCTTGCGGTCGAAGAGGTGGAAGTAATACTGGCCGGTCGCCTCGTCGAAGCTCCAGGCCGGGCCGCCGAAATAGCTCGCGAGATCGTTGGGCGGGCCGCCATCGGGGCCGGGATCGCGCCAGATATAGAAGTCGCGCATCGGATTGTCGCGGCTCTCGCGGGCGGCGCGGAACCAGGCGTGCTCATCGGAGGAATGGTTGACCACGAGGTCCATCACGATGCCGATCCCGCGCGCCTTTGCCTCGGCCAGCAGGCGGTCGAACCCGACCATGGTGCCGAATTCGGGCGCGATGGCGCGGTAATCGGAGATGTCGTAGCCGTTATCGGCCATCGGCGAGCAATAGACCGGCGAGAGCCAGATGAAGCCGATACCCAGATCGGCGAGGTGATCGAGCTTCGAGACGATCCCGGCGATGTCGCCCACCCCGTCGCCATCCGCATCGGCGAAGGACCGGGGGTAGATCTGGTAGGCCACTGAGGTTTTCCACCACGGGTCGTGCATTTTCGCCTCCATCCGCTCACGAGATCGCGTTAGCGCAAACGAAAGCGCCATGCTACCCTGATCCGACGAAAACCCGGAGGCGCGCATGACCATCACCACGATTCTCGTCGGCACCACGAAAGGGGCCTTTCTGCTCACCGGCACCGACCGCGACGGCTGGCAGGTTTCCGGCCCGCATTGCGATGGCTGGCCGATCAACCACCTTGCCAGCGATCCGCAGACGGGAGCGCTCTGGGCGGGCGGCGGCAATGACTGGACCGGCTCGGGCATCTGGCGCTCGACGGATGGCGGCGAGAGCTGGGCACTTGCCAAGCTTTCCAACGGCAAGTTCGACGAGTGGCTTGCGAACGACCCGGACTTTGCCGAAGAGATCGGCATGGAACCGGACCCGGCGGCGCCTTATACCGGCACGGTGGAGGCGATCTGGTCGCTCAAATATGCCCACGGCACGCTCTATGCCGGCGGCAAGCCCGCACAGCTTTTTACCAGCCGCGACGGCGGCAAGAGCTTCGATCTGGTCGAAAGCCTCGCCGCCTTTCCTGAGCGCGAGAGCTGGCAGCCCGGCGCGGCGGGCCTGACCCTGCACACGATCGTGCCGTCGCCCGACGATCCGAAGCGGATGTGGCTCGCCATTTCCGCCGCCGGGGTCTTCGCCACCGAAGATGGCGGCGAAACCTGGGAGCGGCGCAACCGCCGCGCCAATGCCGAAAGCGCCGGGGCGCATATCCATGCCGATGGCAGCAAGCACGAGCCGGGCGCCGATACCGGGCTGTGCGTGCACAACATGGTCCGCGCGCCGGGCGGCGGCGATACGCTCTACCAGCAAAACCACCATGGCGTGTATCGCAGCCCCGATGGCGGGCGCAGCTGGATGGAAATCACCGAGGGCCTGCCCTCGACCTTCGGCTTCCCCATTGCCGTGCATCCGCGCGACCCGGAGATGGTCTGGACCTTGCCGCTCAACGGCGACATGCTGGGCCGCTTTCCGCCAGATGCCTCGGCTGCGGTGTGGAAATCCACCGATGGCGGCGCGACATGGGCGGCGAAACAGGCGGGGCTGCCAGCGGAGAACTGCTATTTCACCGTGCTGCGCCAGGCGATGACCAGTGACACGCAGGAGCCCGCAGGCGTCTATTTCGGCACCAATTCCGGCTCGGTCTTCGTCAGCCGCGACGAGGGCGAAAGCTGGGACGAGGCCGCGAAGCACCTGCCCACGGTGCTCTGTGTCGAGGTGATGGAGCGGACCTAGCCCGCCAGCATATCGAGGATCGACGCCTCGATCTCGCCCGCGCAATAGAGCGGGCCACGGTCCTTCCAGGCGGCGATCACCCCGGCCACGCCCGGCCCGGCGGCAATCCGGTCGGCCAGCCCTTCGATGGCGGGGGCGTGCTCATGGAGCAGCGGGCGCAGGCCCGGCAGCCGGTCCACCATCGTGTGCCAGAGGGCCGCGAGCACGAGATCAGCGAGCCCCGGCGCCTCGGTGCCAAGGGCAAAGCCCGCCTCCGCCGTCAGCCCGTGGTCGCGCCCGATCCGCTCGTGGATCTGCATCCAGCGCGGCAGGCGCGCGCCGGCAAAGGTGGCCCAGGCCGCGCGATCCCACATCTGCGCCCCATGCCAGCGGGTGATCTCGGTGAGCACATCCATCGCATCGAGCACGATGCGCAGGGTCTCGTCTTCGTCGGCGACGAGCCGGTGCTTACGCCCCAGATACATCAGGATCGCAGGCAACTGGCTGAGCCGGCGTCCGGCCTCGTGATCAACCAGAAGCGGCGGCGCCATGAATGGATAGGCCTGATCTGCCACCGCCTCGTTCTTCAGCGAAACCACGGCATCGAAGCCCGGCTCGTCCCAGCGTGCGCCGGCATGGGCGAGCACATAGCGCACGAAATGGCCGCGAAACGGGATCGGCCAGTAATAGAGCGTGTAATCGGTCATGAGCGCCTCCCGGTCATGCCACAGGGTAGCGCAGGCCGGAGGCCACCCCAAGCGCGGCGTGACGCGGCGGAAATCAGGTTCTTATGCGGTGGACAAGCGCGGCCTTGTGTGATGCCCAATGGCCGGGGGGGCGCAGCGCGGAAGGGCCGGGTATGGGCGAAGCCGACACGATCTACGATCTCTTCGTCATCGGCGGCGGGGTGAATGGCTGTGGCATCGCCCGCGATGCGGCCGGGCGCGGGCTTTCGGTGGCGCTGGCCGAAATGGGCGATCTGGGCGGGGCGACCTCCTCGGCCTCGTCGAAGCTGTTTCACGGTGGCTTGCGCTATCTCGAATATTACGAGTTCCGGCTGGTGCGCGAGGCGCTGCGCGAGCGCGAGGTGCTGCTGGCCGCGATGCCACATATCGCCCGGCCGATGCGCTTCGTGCTGCCGCATCACAAGGGGCTGCGACCGCACTGGCTCTTGCGGCTCGGGCTCTTTCTCTACGACCATCTGGGCGGGCGAAAGATCCTGCCCGCCACGCGCCGGGTCGATCTGCGGCGCGATCCGGCGGGCGAGCCGTTGCAGGACCGCTTCACCGCCGGGTTCGAATATTCCGATTGCTGGGTGGACGATGCCCGCCTCGTGGTTCTGAACGCCCGCGATGCCGCGATGCGGGGCGCGCGGATCATGACGCGGGCGAAGGTGACCCGGGCGCGGCGGCACGGCGATGTCTGGGAGATCAGCGTGGAAGACCAGCGCAATGGCGCGACGGCAATCCACCGCGCCCGCCGGCTCGTCAACGCTGCCGGGCCGTGGGTGGCCCATGTGCTGGACGAGGCGCTCGCCCTGCCCGACCATGCCGCCGTGCGGCTGGTGCGCGGCAGCCATATCGTGGTGCCGAGGATCTTCGACCACGGCCAGCCCTATATCCTGCAGGGCGGCGACGGGCGGATCGTCTTCGCCATGCCTTACGAGCAGGATTACACGCTGATCGGCACCACCGAGGCCGATCAGGGCGACGACCCCGCCGACCCGCGCTGCAGCGAAAAGGAGGCGGCCTATCTCTGCGCCTTCGTCTCGGAGTATTTCGACAGGCCGGTCACACTTACGGATGTGGTCTGGCGCTTTTCCGGCGTGCGCCCGCTGGTGGATGACGGCGCCAGCAGCGCCACCGAAGCGACGCGCGATTATGTGCTGACGCGCGACGGCGGCGATGGCGCGCCGCTGCTCAATGTCTTCGGCGGCAAGATCACCACCTATCGCAAGCTGGCGGAGGCGGCGCTGGCGAAGCTCGATCTCGGCGACGGCTGGACGGCGCAGGCACCGCTGCCCGGAGGCGATTTCCCGGTCGATGGCCTGCCCGCGCTCATTGCCGGGCTTCGCGCCGATTATCCGTTTCTGACCGAGGGCTGGGCCGCCCGGCTGGCCCGGCTCTACGGCACCGAGGCCCGCGCCGTGCTGGGCAACGCCCGCGCGCCCGCCGATCTAGGCCGCGATTTCGGCGCGACGCTGACCGAGGCGGAGCTTGGCTGGATGGCCGACAAGGAGTTTGCCGAAACGGCGGAGGATGCGCTTTGGCGGCGCACGAAGCTCGGGTTACAACTCGACGAGACAGCGGCCCGCGCCGTCGCGCGCTGGTTCGACAGCCGAAAGGAAGCGGCATGACCCATATTCTCGCCATCGACCAGGGCACCACCTCGTCGCGCGCCATCGTCTTCGGGCCGGATCTTGCCCCCGCCGCCAGCGCGCAGGCGGAATTCGCGCAGCACTACCCGGCCTCGGGCTGGGTCGAGCACGACCCGGACGACATCTGGCAGACCACGCTTGCCACCGCCCGCGCGGCGGTGGCGCAGGTGGGGGTGGAGGCGATCACCGCCATCGGCATCACCAACCAGCGCGAAACCACCCTGATCTGGGATCGCGAGACGGGCGCACCGATCCACCGCGCGATCGTCTGGCAGGACCGGCGCACCGCCGAGACCTGCGGGCGCCTGAAAGCGGCGGGCCATGAGCCGATGATCACCGAGCGCACCGGGCTGCTGCTCGATCCGTATTTCTCCGGCACCAAGGTAAAATGGCTGCTCGACAACGTGCCGGGCGCGCGCGACCGGGCGCAGGCGGGCAAGCTCGCCTTCGGCACCGTCGACACTTTCCTGATCTGGCGGCTTACCGGCGGCAAGGTGCATGCCACCGACGCGACCAATGCCGCCCGGACCTTGCTTTACGATATCCGCCACGGCACGTGGGATGCCGAGATTTGCGCGCTTCTCGATATCCCGATGTCGCTTCTGCCCGAGGTGAAGGACAGCGCGGACGAGTTCGGCGCCACCGCGCCCGAGCTTTTCGGCGCCCCGTTGCCGATCCTCGGCGTGGCGGGCGATCAGCAGGCGGCCACTGTCGGGCAGGCCTGTTTCGCGCCGGGGATGATGAAATCCACCTACGGCACCGGCTGCTTCGCGCTGCTCAATACCGGGGCCGAGATGGTGCCCTCGCAGAACCGGCTGCTCACCACCATCGCCTACCGGCTGGATGGCAAGGTCACCTATGCGCTGGAAGGCTCGATCTTCATCGCCGGGGCCGCCGTGCAATGGCTGCGCGACGGGCTGGGGATCGTGGACGATGCCAGCCGGTCCGGCAGCATGGCCCGCGCCGCCGACCCGGAACAGGAGGTGATCCTTGTGCCCGCATTCACCGGCCTCGGCGCGCCCTACTGGGATGCGGAGAGCCGGGGCGCGCTGTTTGGCCTCACCCGCAATACCGGCCCGAACGAGATCGCCCGCGCGGCGCTGCAATCGGTGGGCTTTCAGACCGACGACCTGCTCGACGCGATGCAGGCGGACTGGCCCGGCCTGCCGAGCGATGCGCCGCTGCGCGTCGATGGCGGAATGACGGCCTCGAATTACACGATGCAGTTTCTCGCCGACATTCTCGGACGCCCGGTCGACCGCCCGCAGGTGCTGGAAACCACCGCGAAGGGCGCGGCCTGGCTGGCCGGGATGAAGGCCGGGATCTATCCCGATCGCGAGACGTTTGCCGCAAGCTGGGACCTGGAGCGGCGCTTCGCGCCGGAGATGGACAGCGCCACCCGCGCACGGCGGCTCGCGGGCTGGAAAGATGCGGTGCGGCGCACCCTGTCGGACCATAGCTGACAGACCGAAATCTTTCTAAGATTTCGGTCCGGTTTCTTGGAAAGAAACCGGCTTACGGCGCCGGGCGCTGATAATAGGCATAGAGCGCCAGGATCTGCGCCTCGGTCAGCGGGTTGTGAAAGGCGATGCTTTCATCCCCCTTCACCCCGCCGATCAGACGGGCGAGGAAGATATCGCCCGGCTCCTCCTGCGCCATCAGCCGCAGATCGCGGCTCGGCAGAGGCTCATCCGGGTCGCCCATGCCGTAATCGTCATGGCAGCCGAAGCAATAGGTTTCGTGGATCGCCTGCGCCTCGGCCAAACCCGCCCCCGGCGGAGCAATTGCGGTGCGTGCGAACAGGTCAAGCCTGTGCCGCGCGGCCAGTTCGCCAACCAGCGCGGTCAGCGCGGCACGCTGTCCGGCGGGTTCGAGATCGGCGCCCTGCCATGCCGCCAGCGCCGCCGCGCCGGCCGCATCCCCCGCCCCGGTCAGCAGCCAGGGCAACAGCCCGAGCGCCCCCTCGATCCGCGCCACCAGCCCCTCGGCATGGCGCGGCGGCAGGCCCTCGGCCCCGAGCCGTCCGAGATCGCCCAACGTGATCCTGAGTTCGCTCGCCAGCGCGCGCGGGGCCGGGTCGGACGCCGCCGCGCCCGGCCAAAAGACCGTGGCCGCAAGGCTGATGCCCGCGGCCACGATGGTTCTTGCGATGGTGCTTGGACGCTCACGCGCCATCTGTCACCCTTTCCGCCGTTATTGCGCGGCGACCTGCTGTTCCACCGGCATGCCGGCCGCCGTCCAGGCGGTCATGGAGCCATCATACATCTGCGCATCGGCATTGCCGAGCAGTTCGGACGAGACGAACCAGCCGATCGAGGCCCAGTGGCCCGTGTTGCAGAAGCTCACCTGCGCGCCTTCGGTCGGAACGCCCGCCGCTTCGTAGAGCCTGGCGAGGGTGGCGCCGTCGCGGAAGCTGCCGCCGCCATTCTCGGTCATCCAGCTTTGCGGCAGGTTCACCGCCGTCGGGATCGTGCCCGAAGCTTTCGACGCGCCATGACGGTTGACGCCGAGATACTGGTCGGCGGTGCGGTTATCGACCGCCAGCGCGCCGCCGTCGATCGCGGCCTGCACATCGGCCTCGTCGAGCAGCATCTCTTCGCGCAGCGCCACGGTGAAGGTCTGCGCCGCGGCTTCGGTGGCGCCCTTTTCAAGCGGGTTCACCGGGTTCTTGTCGCCATCGACTTCAGCCAGGTAGGCGCCCATGCCGCCATTCAGGATCGACACATTGTCATGGCCCATGACCTTGAAGCTCCAGTAGATCCGGGTGGCCGTGCCCATCTCCGAGCTGTCCGACCCGGCGGGCACGATCACCACATGGGTATCATTGCCGATGCCGAGACCGCCGATATGCGCCGCGAGCGTGGCGGTGTCGGCCGGGAACAGGCCCGGCACGCCGCCGCGGGCTTCACGCCAGCCGGACTTGCCGTAGTCAGTGTTGACCGCGCCCGGAATGTGGCCGCGCAGATAGTCGGTCGAGCCGCGCGTGTCGAGGAAGACGACCCCGTCCGCGCCGGTATTCGCCTTGACCCAGGCCACGTCCACCAGCGGATCGGCGGCCATGGCCGGCAGCGCCGCGAAGGCGGTAACCGCCATCATCGCGAGGGCCGCAAAGACCCCGCGGATCATGTGTTGAGCTTGTTTCATTGTTGGTCCTCCCTTGGTGATTGTCCGGGGCCATCCGGCCCCCTCAAAGCGTCACGATGTGGTCGGCGGACAGGATCGCCCGCACCACCTTCGCCCAACCGTCGGAATCGTCCGGCGCGAGGCCGGTGGTATCGGCACGCTCGACGGTATGCGTGCCACGTAGCGTTTCGACCGCTTCATCGACGCGCGCGGCGTCGGGGAACAGGCCGGTGGTGAGTTCGAGAATGGTCATGTCTGCCTCCGGTTCAGAGATTGACCACACGGTCGGCGCTGGCGATGGCCTCGCCCAGCGCGCCCGCATCGAGGAAGGCGAGATCGTCGGCCATCTCCTCCACGGTGGTTTCCGGCACGATGTCGCTGAGTTCGAGCAACTCGGCCTGCGCCGCGTTTTCGTCGGTATCGGCCACTGGCCCGGTCATGAAGACCAGCCGCACCTCGTGGCCGAAAATCGTCAGCCCCGCGGCCACGCGCATCGCCTCGGTATGGTCGCGCCGGCCAAGAACAAGGATCTTTTTCTCCTCCATGATCCCCCTCTCCTACAGGCTCACGACACGCGCGGCCTCAGCCATCAGCGCCGAGTTGACCGTCTGGCTGCCGCGCTCCACCGGGCAATCGGCTCCGGCCATGTGCAGATCCCACGAATGCTCGCAGACCGCGACCCGCGCGGCGCCGTCGATCGCGGTCGAAAACTCCGCCTCGCCCAGCGCTTTCACGCCGTCATTGGTCAGAAAGCACCCCCAGCTCGCGCCCTCGGCGGTGAGCGCCCAGCCGAGCGCCGCCGCGACCGGGGCCGCGTTGGGTGTGGTGATGTGAAGTAACACGTCCATGAGTGTGTCTGGTCCTTCCGTAAGTCATGTCTCTGGCGCGAAGGCGACATTGGGAGCATCGCCGCGCGCGAATGTTTCAAGCCGCTGGCGCAGGGCGCCGGGGGCGTTTGCGTCAACCCGGATCTCGGCCAGCCGCATCGGCGCGGTGAAGACCACCTCGCGCGAGAAGCTGCGCGGCGCACCCCGGTTGCCGGCTTCCGGCGCGCCGTCGATGACGGCCACCCCGGCCTGACCGGCAAGATAGAAGAGCGCCGCCACCGCGAGCGCCTCGGCGGGATCGTCGCCATAGACGGCCACCGTCTCGGCCCCGCTGAGCCCGACCGTGCCGAGCAGCCAGCGCAGGGCATGGAAGCTCACCGGCGGGGTTTCACCCGACCCGAACAGCGCCGGGGCGGGCAGGCAGCGTGCACCCGGCAGGCTTGCCTCAAGGCAGCGGGCCTCGGCGCGAATGTCGATCACGCGCGCCTCGTCGGGCAGGTCGGCGAGCATCGCCACCGGGCCGGCGGCAAGCGGCAGCCCCGGCAGGAGCGCCAGCGCTCCCCAAACCGCGATCCGCCCCGCCCGCATGTCAGCAGCCCCCGAACTTGATCTCGGGCGCCGCGGCAGCCCCGGCGGCCACGACAGGCGGGTTCTCGACATAGTAGCCCATGAGCTCGATCACCGGCAGCTCGCCGAAGCCCTGACCCACATCCACCATGTCCAGGAGTTCCGCCGGTTGCGGCGTCCTGGCGAGGGCGACCTCCTCCGGGTCCATCGCCGCGAAGGGGAAGGCCACCCAGCTCACACCGACGAAGACGATGACGCAGGCGACGCAGAAGATGATGCTTGCACGATCCATCCGGTCCTCCTTCACAAGCTGTCTTTGAGGAAGGCGACGTACATCACCCCGAAGGCCAGCACGGCCAGGATGATCTGGGCGGTGGTTTCAAAGTCCATATCGTCCTCCTTCAGTCGCCGCGATAATGGCGGATCAGAGCGTTCATGCTCACCGCCTCGCCGGTGATCGGGTGTTCCACCATCGGGGTGAAATGGGCCACCCCGTCGCGGTCCACATGCATCGACGGCGGCGGCGAGATCAGCATCCAGACCAGGCCGGCGACGGAGACCACCATCGCCCCCCAGCTGTAGACATTCATGAAAAGTCTCGAAGCGGTCATCGCATCAATCCTTGCGGATGTAGACCTTCCAGCACCGCGGCGCCTGGATGGTCTCGACATGAACCGCGCCCATCTCGTCGCACATCGGCGGCAGCGCCTCGACCGATGACGGGTTGTCGACCAGCACTTCGACGACTTCGCCGGAGCCGATTTCCTTCACCGCCTTCTTGGTCATGAGCTGCGGACGCGGGCAGCTGTCGCCGATGCAGTCCACGCTGCGGGCCACGGCAATCGTGGTGCCGTCGCTCAGCGTCGCTTCGGTGGCGGCGCAATCCTCGGCCTTTTTCTTGTTTCCGAACAGTCCCATCTTGTCCTCCCGTAAGTGGTTGTATCTGTTATGTCATTCCGCCGGCTGCGCCATCGTGGCGCTGGCGGTGGCCTGGCGGTGACGCTCGGCCTGCGCCTCTTCCTTGCGGCGGATGGCGCGGTAGATCAGGAAGAGCACACCGGCCTGGATCATGCCGAAGACGATCGCCGGAATGCCCAGCTTCTCCTGCAAGGTGGCGGCGTTGGCATAGCCCAGCTGCAGCGCTTCGAGATTCGGCTCGCCGGTCATCGAGGCGGGCGCGGGCGGCCAGTAATTCGCCGACCAGAGCAGCGAAAACAGGAACATCCCGACGAAGGTGAAGAGCAGCGCCCAGAGCGCGCCCACATTGCCCTCGCCCGTCTTGACCCAGGTCGAGACGGTGCAGGCCCCGGCCAGCACCATGCCGACGCCGAAGATGAACAGCCCGGCGAAGGTGTTGAGGCCAACATCGAAATGCATCGGGTTGCCCTCGCCGATGGTGAGGAAGGCGGTGAAGCCGAGCGTCAGGATGATCATCGCGACCAGCAGCGCCTTGGTGTTGCGATAGGTCTTGAACAGGATCGCGTCACGCAGGGCGGCGGTGTTGCAGAAGCGCGAGCGCTGCACCAGCAGCCCGACGATGGAGCCGAAGATGAAAGCGATAAGGCATTGTCCTATGGCGCTCATGGCTCAGCCCTCCAGAATGCGTTTGTAGACCATCGAGCCGACCCAGGCCCCGGCGAGGATGCCCGACATGGCGAGGTAGCCGCCCATGTTCATCTCCGGCCCCATGCCGAAGAAGGTCGACACGTTGCAGACGAAGGCGAGGCGAATGCCGATGCCCATGAGCAGGCCGCCGATGGTGATCATCACCCATTCCGACAGGCGGCGCGGAAAGCGGATGTAGAACTCTTTCGAGAGCACCGCACCGACGAAGGCGCCGAACAGCATGCCGAGGCTGATATAGATCTTCCAGTAGGTCGGATCGGGTTCGAAGACGAGGTTCCAGAACGGCAGCCGCTGCAGCTCCTCACCCATGAAGACCTGGGCGATCAGCCCGGTCATCATCGTTTCGCCGCCGCCGACCGTCCATGCGCCGACCTGCAGAAACAGGAAAATATCCAGAACCGCGATCGCGGACAACGCGATCACCGGGTCGAGTGTTTTTTTGAAGAATTCGATTGGCAAAGCGTCCTCCCCTGCGTCGCAACCTGTGTCCTTGATTTGAGAAAAGGTTAGGAGCCGGGCGCGGAGAGGTGGTAGTAATTATTGGAAACATGAGCACAAACGGCAAAAAACCCGCATTGGCCCCGAGCCGGGCGCGCGTTTATCCGTTTGTCTGCATCACCCGCAGCCCCGACGAACGGAGCCGATATGTCGATCTACGTTGAACTCGAACCCAATGATTTCCTTGGCCATATGTTCAATGCCTGCTCGATCGACCAGGTCAGCGAATTCGCGCCGGAAAAGCGCGGCTTCCGGATTCACGGCCACAGCACCACGATCCGGCTGGAGCGGGTATTCTGGACCGTGCTCGAAGACATGTCCGACCGGATGGCGATTACCCTGCCGCAGCTCATCGCGCAGATTCACGATCAATGCCTGGTGGCCAACGACAAGAATATCTCGTCCTGCCTGCGCGTGATCTGCATGAAATATATGAACATCTACGCAAGCTGATCGCAGGCGTTCAAACGCCGGCGCCGATCTGCCATACTCGTCCGGCGCAACAGGATGGGGCTTTGCCGCCGGAGCCGGGTGGGGATGGACAAACTTTCGGTCATGAACGCCTTTTGCCGAATCGTCGAGCGCGGCAGCTTCGCGCGCGCGGCGGAAGATCTCGGCGTTTCCCCCGCCCTGCTCAGCCGCGAGGTGAAGCTGCTCGAACAAAGCCTGAAATGCACCTTGCTCACCCGCACCACGCGCGCAATGTCGCTCACCGATCAGGGGCGGCTTTACTACGAAGAGGCGCAGGATATCCTCTCCGCCGTCGGTCAGGTGGAAGACAGGATACGCGCAAGGGCCGGGGCGGTGAGCGGGCAGTTGCGCATCAACGCCTCGACCTCCTTCGGGCAGGAGGTGATCGCGCGGTTTCTACCCGATTTTCTCGATGCCTATCCCGATCTGCGCGTCACCCTCTCGCTCGACGACCGGCTGGTCGACATGGTCGAAGGCGGGTTTGACGTGTCGATCCGCATCCGGCAGGCAATGCCGGATTCCACCCTGATCGCCCGCAAGATCGCCACCCTGCACCAACGCATCTTCGCTTCGCCCGCCTATCTCGCCAAGGCAGGCACGCCGCGTGTGCCCGAGGATATTCTGGGCCACAGGATCGTGGGCTTTCTGCCCGGCGATCATCTCACCCAGTGGGAGTTGCACGGGCCGGACGGTGTGCGCAGCCTTCAGCTCGATCCGGCGGTGAAGGTCGGCAACAGCCTCGTGCTGCGCGATCTGCTGATCGCCGGTTACGGTATCGGCACCCTGCCGGACTTCGTTTCCGACACCGCCGAGGCGCGCGGCGATCTCGTGCGCGTCCTGCCTGCGTGGGAACTGCCGACCCGCGAGATCTGCGCCGTCACCGCCTCGCGCTTCGGGATGGATCCGCGCGTCGCCGCCTTCATCGACCATCTGCGCGCCGCCCTGCGGCGCTGACATTCTTCACGTCCCGTAAAGAATGATTTGAGCGCGGCGCCGATTATCCGGCGCGCGGCCTGCCGCATGTTCCCTGCAACGAAACCCCGGTTGCAAGGAAACGCCGATGACCCGCATTCTCGTTCTTTACTATTCCAGCTACGGCCATGTCCGCGCCCTCGCCCGCGCCGAGGCCGAGGGCGCCCGCTCGGTGGCCGGCACGCAGGTGGATATCCGCCGCGTGCCTGAAACGGTGCCTGCCGCGCTGCGCAAATCGGCGGGCTATGTCGACGACGACACGCCCACCGCAACGCCCGCCGACCTCGCCGATTATGATGCGGTGATCGTCGGCACGCCCACCCGCTTCGGGATGATGGCGGGGCAGATGAAACAGTTTCTCGACCAGGCCGGCGGCCTCTGGGCGCGCAATGCGCTGGTCGGCAAGGTCGGCGCCGTCTTCGCCTCCACCGGCTCGCAGCATGGCGGCCACGAGGCGACGCTGCTGACGACGCAGATCCCGCTCATGCATTTCGGCATGGTGATCGCCGGGCTGCCCTACAGCTTCGCCGGGCAGACGTCGCGCGCGGGCATCATCGGCGGCGCGCCCTATGGCGCGGGCACGATTGCCGGGGCCGATGGCGCGCTGCAACCCACCGCCACCGACCTCGACGGCGCCCGTTTTCAGGGCGCGCATGTTGCCCGCCTCGCCGCCGCGCTGGCAACGGTCAACCATCTGACGGAGGCCGCATGATGCCGCTCACCCTCCGCCCAGCCCGCAGTCCGCGCCCCCGGCATGGCCGCCGCGGGCATCCTACGGCGATCTCCCGTGCCGCAAGCCGGATACGCCGCAAGGCCCGCCGCCGCGTGCCGCGCGACCTCAGCGCGCACCTGATGCGCGACATCGGGCTCGAACCCCGGCCCGAACGGCCCATCGTCCTTTCTCCCCGCTGGTGACCCCGCCAGCACGGCAACAGGAGTTCCGCCATGCCCCGTATGCAAGATATCGCGCTGACCGCGCTCGCCCCGGCGATCTGGGGCAGCACCTACCTCGTCACCACCGAGGCCCTGCCCGCCGGATATCCGGTGACGCTGGCGGTGCTGCGGGCCCTGCCGGCGGGGCTTTTGCTGCTTCTCGTCACCCGCAGCCTGCCGCCGCGCGCCTGGCTCGGGCGGGTCTTTGCCCTTGGCGCGTTCAACTTCGCATTGTTCTGGACGCTGCTGTTCGTCGCCGCCTATCGCCTGCCCGGCGGGGTCGCCGCCACGCTTGGGGCCACCCAGCCGCTGATGGTGCTCGCCCTGTCGCGCCTGCTCCTCGGCACCCGCGCGCCGCTGACAGCCGTAATCGCGGCGGCAGCGGGGCTGGGCGGGGTTGCCCTGCTGGTGCTCGGCCCCGGCGCGGCGCTCGATCCGCTCGGCATTGCCGCCGGGCTGGGCGGCGCCGCGTCGATGGCGGCGGGCACCGTGCTTTCGCGCCGCTGGCAACCGCCGGTGCCGGCGCTCAGCTTCACCGCCTGGCAGCTCACGGCGGGCGGGCTGCTGCTCCTGCCGCTCGCTTTGCTGCTCGAACCGGCCCTGCCACCGCTCGGCGCGGCCAACCTCGCGGGCCTCGCCTGGCTCGGGCTGATCGGGGCGGCGGCCACCTATTGGCTGTGGTTCCGGGGCATCGCCCGGATCGGGCCCGGTGCGGTGGCCATGCTCGGGATGATGAGCCCGGTCACCGCCGTAGCGCTCGGCTGGCTCTGGCTCGGCGAAGCGCTCACCCCGGTACAACGGATCGGCGCGGCCATCGTTCTGGTGTCGATCTGGGTCGGGCAGGCGGCGGTGCGGCGCGCGGGTCGGGCAGAACCAGTCCATGCAAAAACGCATAAAAGAAGTGCCAGATTGGCCAATTCCGCATGAAATGCAGGCGATCTATTCTCCCTGCACAGCCTACAACCCCACCGAACCAGGAGACATATCATGCACCCCATCGCTCAAACCCTCGCCGCCGCTCTCATGGCCCTGCCCCTGCCCACGCTGGCCGAAACCTACATGATCGACTCGGGCGGCGTGGCGCTGCACGTCACCGACGAGGGCGAAGGCCCGGCGGTGATCCTGCTGCACGCCTTCGCCGGGTCTTCCACGCTCTGGTCTGCCGCCGGGCTGGCCCCGCTGGCCGGGCTGCGCACCATAACCGTCGATGCGCGCGGCCATGGCGACAGCGGCAGACCCACCGACCCGGCCGCCTATGGCGCCGAAATGGCCAATGACGTGCTGCGGGTGATGCAGGCGCGCGGCGTCGAGCGGGCCCATATCGTCGGCTATTCGATGGGCGCCGAGACCGCTCTGAAATTCGCCGCCGACCACCCTGAAAAAGTGTTGTCGCTCGTCGTGGCCGGCTCCGGCTGGTCGGGCGAGGCCGAAGGCGAACTCTACGGCTACATCTCAGACGCGCTCGGCGCCAGCGCCAGCTTTGGCGATTTCATGGCCGCGATGGCCCCGGAAGACAGCGGCAGCGAAGAAGATGCCGCGGCGGGCTATGCGATGCTGCTCGGCCACGGGATCGCTCCGGAACAGGCCGCCGCGCCGCTCGCCGCCGTCGCTGCCGCCATGCCGGACCTGCTCGGCCTCACGGCGGAGGAACTCGCAGCCATCCCGGTGCCGGTGCTTGGCCTCGCCGGCGACGCCGACGAGGAACACGACAACGTGGAAAGGCTGGGCGACGCCCTGGCCGATTTCACCTTCGTCACGATCCCCGGCGCCGATCACCTGGCCGCCCCGCTCACCCCCGCCTTCGCCGAGGCGGTCACCGGCTTCCTCACCCGATAAGCATACGGGCAGAGGCAGAGCACAGGCGGGCGCCCGGCACGATCCGGCGCCCGCCGACAGGCATTGGATCAACGGGTGGTGCCGCGCTCGACCACGACGGGCTGCAGGCGCAATTTGCGGATCGGCGGGTTATCCTCGATCGCGGCGACGAGTTCGCTCACGGCGGCGGATACCATCTGGTTGAGCGGCTGGCGGATGGTCGTGGCCGATATCGGCATCGGCGCCCTGCCCCTGCATGTGGCCCGGCGCGACGTGGATACCGGGCGGCTCAGGCAATTGCCGCCCTATGACGATCTGCCACTGATCAATATCTACCTGCTCACCAACCCGGCCCGCCGTTTCTCGGAAGCCGAGGCGGCGTTTCTGGCGGGATGTTCCGAGATGCTCGACAGCGTCAGCCTCGACGAGCGCACCTATCGCTAGCCCCGGCCCCTGACGGGCCGGAGCATGCGGATCAGCCAAGCACCGATTGCGCCGCTTTCGCGGTCGCGGCGACGATAATGTCGGCCTCCTCGCGCGACAGGCTGAGCGGCGGGGCAAAGCCGAGGATATCGCCCTGCGGCATGGCCCGCCCGATCACCCCTTGCTCCAGCAGCGCGGCGGCGAGGCGGTAACCCACCTTGTCCGACGGGTCGAAGAAGCGGCGCGCCTCGCGGTCGGCCACGAATTCCAGCGCGCAGAGCATCCCCTCGCCCCGGATTTCGCCGATATTGCCGTGATCGCCCAGCGCCTCGGTCATGGCGGCGCGGAAATAGGCGCCGGTTTCGCCCGCATTGGCCACCAGCCCCATCTCGTCGATCAGCTTGAGGTTGGCCACCCCCGCCGCCGCCCCGATCGGGTGGGCCGAATAGGTCCAGCCATGGCCGATCGGGCCGTTCTCGTCGGTGCCCTGTTCGAGCACCGTCCAGACCTTGCCGGAAATGATCGACCCCGACAGCGGCGCATAGGCCGAGGTGAGGCCCTTGGCGATGGTGATGATGTCGGGTTCGATCCCGTAATGGGTCGATCCCATCATCGAACCCGTGCGGCCAAACCCCGTCACCACCTCGTCGGCGATCAGCAGAATGTCATGCTTCTCCAGCACCGCCTGGATCGCCTCCCAGTAGCCCGCCGGCGGCGGCACGATCCCGCCTGTCCCCAGCACCGGCTCGCCGATCATCGCAGCGATGGTGTCGGCCCCTTCCCGTGCGATCAGTGCGTCCAGGTCGGCCACGCACTGGGCGACGAACTCGGCCTCGGATTGGGCGAGGTTCTCCCGGCGATAGTAATAGGGGGCGGTGGTGTGGATCACCTGCGCCAGCGGCAGATCGAATTTCTTGTGAAACAGCTCAAGCCCGGTGAGCGAGCCGGTCATCAGCCCCGAGCCGTGATAGCCCCGCCAGCGCGAGATGATCTTCTTCTTTTCGGGCCGCCCGAGAATGTTGTTGTAATACCAGACCAGCTTGATGTTGGTCTCGTTCGCATCCGAGCCGGACAGACCGAAATAGACCTTGCTCATATGCGCGGGCGCGCGGTCCAGCACCATCTTGGCCAGCGTGATGCTGGCCTCCGTCCCGTGGCCGACATAGGCGTGGTAATAGGCCAGCTCCTTTGCCTGCGCCGCGATGGCATCGGCGATTTCGCTGCGCCCATAGCCCACATTCACGCAATAAAGCCCGGCGAAGGCATCGAGCAGCCGGTTGCCCTCACGGTCTTCGATGTAGCTGCCCGAGCCGCCCGTCACCACGCGCTGCGGCGCATCGCCCCGGGCGAAATCGGCCAGATGGGTGGAGGGATGAAAGAAGTTTTCGCGGTCCCAGGTTTCCAAGAGGTCGTTCTTGAGCATGTCTGTCCCTTTGTCGGTTGCTGTGCCGCTGGCTCATGCCCAGTCGCGGCAGACGTATTTTACTTCCATGAATTCCTCCATGCCCCGCCGCGCCCCTTCGCGCCCCAGCCCGGATTGCTTGGTGCCGCCAAACGGGATCGGCGCGCCGGTCACCTTGGTGCGGTTTACCGCGACCATGCCGTATTGCAGCGCGCGGCTGAGCCGGTAGATCCGGCGCGGGTCGTGGGAATGGACATAGGCCACCAGCCCGTATTCGGTGTCATTGGCGCGGGCGATCACCTCGTCCTCGGTATCGAACGGGGTGATCGGGGCGACGGGGCCAAAGGTTTCTTCCCGCATGATCAGCGCGGTATCCGGCACGTCCGTCAGCACGGTCGGCGCGTAGAACAGCGGGCCGAGATCGAGCCGCGCGCCGCCGCAGGCCAGCACCGCCCCTTTCGCCAAAGCATCGGCCACATGGGCCTCCTGCTTCTGCACCGCCGCCTCGTTCATCAGCGGGCCGATATCGGGATCGTCCATCCCTGCCCCGACGCTGAGCGCCTGTGTGGCCTCGGTGAAGCGCCGGCAGAACTCATCGTAGATCGGGCGCTCCACATAGATCCGGTTCGCGCCGAGGCAATCCTGCCCGGATGTGGCGAACTTGGCCTTGATCGTCTCGGCCACCGCGTGATCCAGATCGGCCCCCTTGAATACGATCACCGGCGCATGGCCGCCCAGTTCCATCACCAGCCGCTTCACCGTATCGGCGCTGGCGCGGTAAAGCAGCCGGCCCACCTCGGTCGAGCCGGTGAACGACAGCGCGCGCACGCGGGCGTCGCCCGTCCAGTGCGGCACGATGGTGGTGGCGCGGCCCGTCACCACGTTGAACACGCCCGCCGGCATCCCCGCCCGCTCGGCGAGTTCGGCCAGCGCCAGGGCGGAATAAGGGGTTTCATGCGCCGGATGGGCGACGATGGTGCATCCCGCGGCGAGCGCGGCGGCGGCCTTGCGGGTGAGCATTGCGGCGGGAAAGTTCCACGGCGTGATCAGCGCGACCACACCCACCGGCTCCAGCCACAGCTCCACCTCGGCGTCATGCAAATGGCTGGTGACCCCCTCGATGTTCGGGCGGTTGGCCTCTTCGGCATAGAACTCGACAAAGCTCGCCGCATAACCGATCTCGCCCAGCGCCTCGGAGAGCGGCTTGCCCTGCTCCAGCACCATGATCCGGGCAAGATCGTCCCTGTGCTCGTGCATCAGGTCGAACCAGCGGCGCAGGATCGCCGCACGCTCCTGCGGCAGAAGGAAGGACCATGCGCCAAAGGCCGCCTGCGCCGCATCGACCGCGCGCGTCGCATCGGCTGCCGTCAGGCTCGCCACGTCGCCCAGCACATCGCCGCTGGCGGGATCGGTGACGGCCAGCGTCGCCCCGTCCGAGGCGGCGACCCATTTGCCGTCGATATAGGAAAACCCGCGCAGGAGGCGCTTGTCGGCAATGTCCCGGCGGGCGGAAATGGCGGTGTCGGGCATGGCAGATCTCCCCTGTTCGCCAGCCCAGTCTGACGCTTGGGGGCGGGGAGCGAGGCCGAAATTGGCCCGCTGCCGAGAAGATTTGCCTGTTCGCCCTCAGGCCAAGAGAGGATTCCTCTCCGCCGTCGCCACCGGTTTCTTTCTAAGAAACCGGCCCGAAATCTTGGAAAGATTTCGGTTCAGCCCCCATCGCCCAGCACCACGTCGAACGGCGGCGCGCCGCCGCCCTTCACCGGCTTGGTGACGATATAGGTGAAATACCGCGCCAGCCCGATGCGGGCATCCAGCATGTCGTCGATCAGGCGCTGATAGGCGTCGATATCGCGGGTGACGATCTGCATCAGATAGTCGAACCCGCCGCCCAGCGCCCAGCAGGCGATCACCTCATCGTAGCGGCCCGCCGCATCCTCGAAGACGCGAAAGCTCGCCGCCGTGTGGTCGGCAAGCTCCACCGCGACAAACACCGTCACATGCGGCGCGATCTTCTTGAGATTGATGCGCGCGCCATAGCCCTCGATCAGCCCGCCCTGCTCAAGCCGCTTCATCCGGTTCCAGCACGGGGTGGGCGAAAGGCCGACGCGCTCGGCCAGGTCGGCCTTGGTAATGCGCCCCTCGGTGGCGAGCACGCGCAGGATATCGAGATCGCGGCTGTCGAGTTTCATCGGCTCACGCTGTGATGAATGTGCCCCTGTCGCCTAGCATCCCGGCCACATGGCTGGCAATCGCGGTATCTTGCGCGCCGACCGGAACCGTGCTGCAACCCGGCATGACCTTCCACTTCATGCCCGGATTATGGATGGAGGGCTGGGGTTTGGAGACGACCGAGTCTATCGTCATCCGTGACGGCGCCCCCGAGGTTCTGGGCAGCGTTCCCCGCCAGTTGTTTGTGAAGGACTGACCATGACCAAGCTGACCGACACAATCGAGCTTCTGCGCGAGCTGGTGGCCTACCCGACCGTCTCCGCCGACAGCAATATCGCCCTTGTCGAAAATCTGGCCGGCTGGCTCGAAAGCGCGGGCGCGCGGGTCGAGCTGCATCACGACGAAACCGGGCAGAAGGCCAACCTGTTCGCCACCATCGGGCCCGAGCGCGATGGTGGCATCCTGCTCTCGGGCCATACCGACGTGGTGCCCGCCAAGGGCGACGACTGGACCAACGATCCGTTCGAGATGGTCGAGCGGGACGGCAAGCTTTATGGCCGCGGCACCTGCGACATGAAGGGCTTCATCGCCGCCAGCGTGGCCATGGCCCCGGTGCTGGCCCATAGCGTGACGGAGCGGCCTTTGCACTTTGCCTTCACCTATGACGAGGAGGTCGGCTGCCTCGGCGCGCAGGCGCTGGCCGATACGCTGGCCGCCAAGGGTATCCGCCCGGGCGTGGCGATCATCGGCGAGCCCACCGGGATGCGGGTGATCGAGGGGCATAAGGGCTGCTGCGAATACACCACCCATTTCGAAGGGCGCGCCGGCCACGGCTCGCGGCCCGAACTGGGGGTGAACGCCGTCGAATTCGCGGTGCGCTACGTCTCGCGCCTGCTGGAACTGCGCCGGCCCTTGCGCGCCCGCGCCCCGAAAGACAGCCGCTATGAGCCGCCCTGGACAACGATCAACCCCGGCAGCCTGCTGGGCGGCGTGGCGCATAACGTGATCGCCGACCGCGCCTCGGTGCAATGGGAGATGCGCCCGGTGCAGGCGGGCGATGGCTCCTTCGTCCGTGAAGAAATGCGGCGCTACGTGCACGAACACCTGTTGCCGGAGATGCAGGCGATCTGGCCCGAAGCGCGGATCGTCACCGAGGTGATCGGCGAGGTCGCCGGGCTGCAGCCGGCAAGCGAAAACGCCGCGCGCGACATCATGCTGGAACTCACCGGCGCGAATTCCTGCGATCTGGTCGCCTTCTCCACCGAGGCGGGGGTTTTCCAGAAGCTCGACATGGATGTGGTGGTCTGCGGCCCCGGCTCGATCGACCAGGCCCACAAGCCTGACGAATACCTCGCGCTCGACCAGCTTCAGCAATGCCTGACCATGCTCGAAGGGCTGGGCGAGAAACTGGCGGGCTGACGATGGACGACACGGGCAAAGACATGCGGCGCTCGGCCCGCGACCGGTTTGAAACGCTGCACCGGACCCTGCGCGACAGGATCTGCGCGCTTGATTACAAGCCCGGCGAACGGCTCTCGGAAGAGGCGCTGGCGGAGGAATTCGGCATCAGCCGCACCCCGCTCCGACGGGTGCTCGGGCGGCTCGAAGCAGAGGGGTTGCTGCGTTCTGTCCACGGTGTGGGAACTATCGTCACCGATCTGGACGCGGCCGAAATGGGGCAGGTGTTTCGCCTGCGGCTGGCGCTCACCGACCTTTTCGCAACCCTCGACCCGGTCGCGCCCGACACCGATTTCGTCGCCCGGTTCCGGCGGCTGCGCGACAAAGTCCGCACTCTGAACGACGCCCCGACGCCGGAAGGGTTCACCCGGCTGAACCGCGAACTGTTCCTTGCCATGCTCGACCTTACGGCCAACGCGCCTTTACGCGACATCGCCGAACAGCTTTACTTCCGCACCACCCGGATCTGGCTTCAGTCGTTGTTTGCATCGAATATCGACCTCGAAACCGAGACCCGCATCTTCACCCGCGAAGTCGAAGACCTGCTCGCCGCGCTTGAACTCGGCAATGTTACCGCCATCGCCGCCCTGCGCCGGGCCCATCTCGCGATGAGCTTCGAGCGCCTCAGCCGGCTCCTCGTGTGAAAATGTGCCCGTAATGTGAACGCCGCTATATTGCCTAAGTGAATATCGGACATTAGCATTTCTTCAGGGAGGCGAGAATATGACCGTAACACTCAAACAACTCGAGGTTTTCCACGCTATCGTCGTGGCAGGCTCGATCAGCCAGACAACACGCGTTCTCGGCTTGTCACAGCCCACGATCTCGCAACAGCTCGCCAAGCTCGAAGACAAGCTCGGTTCGCAACTCATTCATCGCGGGCGCAGCGAAAACATGCGTCTCACCGCGGCCGGTGAGTATTGGTACAAGGTCGCCAGCCGGGTGCTCGGGGCGATCGACGAGGCCGAACAGGAGCACCGCATCCTCTTTGACGAGAAACGCCTGACGCTACATTTCGGCACCACGCCCTCGCTGCGCGGGCGATTCCTTGAAGTCGCGGCACAGACCGCGCTGGAGATTCGCCAGTTCGCGCGATTCGATTTCGAATGGGCGCTTACCTCTGATGAGATCGTCGAGATGATCAACACGCGCCGGATCAATTGCGGCGTGGTCAGCGGATCGAGCGTCGAGGACCATAAATCCTCGCTCTATATCGAACATCTTTGCCGCGACAAGATCGTCTGGACCGTGCCCTCTACCATCCCCGACGACGTTATCGCGGAAGTGCTGGAAACTGGCCAGCCGCCAAAGGCGCCATTCGACGCGCTCACGCGCTTTGTGGACGTGACCTCGATCGTTCCGTGGCGGGAACGCTCGGATAACTGGTATCGCAGCACTCTGCCCTTCGCCTCGCCCTTCTTCGGCTGCGTCACGCATCAGGCCGCGGTCGACATCGTGGCGGCGGGCCTCGCGACAACGCATTCACCGATGTCGCTCTTGCCGAACCTGCCCAACCAGGTGCGCAAGCGGATCAAGGTCTATGATCTCGACGAACACGCGCGCGACGTGGTTCTGGTGATGCCCAAGCATCTCCTGAGCCTGAAGCCCTTTGCGATGTTCCGCGAACGGATCAGCGAGTATGTGCGCACCACCTATGAGGAGGCGCGCCGTCACGAAGAGGTGCGCCCGATGCCGGGCCGCCAGCACTTCGCACCGCAGGCGGCGGAGTAGGCGAAGGCTTCACCGGAGCGCCGCTCGCGGTGGGCGACCAGGTGAGCACTGGGCAGTCCTGCAACGCCGAACAATGGCGCTTCCACATGGTGCCCGAGCCGGGTCAGCCCGGTCGCTGGAAAACCGGCGGCGCGGCGGCTTAGGTAACGGACCCTGCGATCGCGAATCCAACACGCTGGTCTGCAGCGCCCGAACTTCGGAACAACGCTACTGGTCGGCGCTGCCGGTGAGGCGTGAATAGGCGTCGGTCAGGTCTTCCGCGCCCGCCTGCCGGATCAGCTCGGCGGGCGTGCCAGCCGCGACGACCTGGCCTTGCCTGAGCATCACCACCGCATCGGCCTCGTCCACCTCGTCGACGAGGTGGGTGGCCCAGAGGATCGCCCGGCCCTGGCTTTGCGACAGCGCCCGCATATCCGCCACCAGCGCCCGGCGCGAGGGCGTGTCGAGCCCGGCCGACGGCTCGTCCATGATCAGCAGATCGGGCTCGTTGATCAGCGCCCGCGCGATCTCCACCTTGCGCTGCTGCCCGCCCGAGAGGTTGCGCACCGGGCGCGCGAGCAGGCTGGCGGCGCCGAATTGTACGGCCAGCGCGTCGATGCGCGCATCAAGCGCCGCACCACCGATCCCGAACAGCCGGCCATGAAAGCGCAGATTGGCCCGGATCGACATGTCGAGATCCACCGAACGCTCCTGAAACACCACGCCGAGCCGGCGGCGGATCGCCGGGCCGTTGGCGCGGTGGGTCGTGCCGAAAAGCTGCACATCGCCGGCATCCGGCGCAAACAGCCCCGCGATCACCTGAAAGAGCGTCGACTTGCCCGCCCCGTTCGGCCCGAGCAGCCCGACGAACTGGCCCGGCCCGATCTCAAGATCGACCCCGTCGAGCGCGGTGACAGCCCCATAGCGCTTGACCACACCTTTCAGGTTCAGAACCGGCGCATCGTTCATATCTCCGCCTCCCCGGTGATCCGGTCGGTCTCGGCGCGCAGGAAGGCCACGTCGCGCTCTTCTCGCGGGGTCGAAATCCGGTGTTCGGCGGTGATGGTAGCGGGGCGCCCCTCCAGCCGCACCACCCGGTCCGCCAGCCGGGCCGCGTCTTCCGGCTCGTGGGTGACGATGAGCACGGTCGCGCCGTGGCTTGCGATCACCCGTGTCACCAGCGCCATCAGCTCGCGGGCGAGCTTGCGGTCGATCGACACGAAAGGCTCGTCGAGCAGCAGCACCTGCGGCTTTACCGCCAGCGCCCGCGCCAGCGCGACCCGCCGCTGCATCCCGCCCGACAGCTCGCCCGGAAGCGCATCTTCATAGCCCTTGAGCCCCATCTCGGCGAGCAGCGCGCGCGCTTCGCCAAGATCGAGCGAGGGGTTTACCGCTGTGAGGTTGCCGACCGCGCTTTGCCAGGGCAACAGGCGCGGATCCTGAAACACGAAGCCGGGCACCGCCGCCGCGTCGGGGCTCTGGCCGCCGATCTCGATCCGGCCGGAAAACGCCCGCTCGATCCCCGCCACCATGCGCAGCAGGGTCGATTTGCCCACGCCCGACGGCCCGATCAGCGCCACCACCTCGCTCGCCGCAAGGTCCAGCGCCAAATCTGCGAACAGCGGCTCGGCCTGCCCGGCAAAGCGCTTTTCGGCGACCCTTATCGAGACTGGAACGCCGGACGCCATCCGAGCACCTTTGCCTCCAACCGCCGCATCACGGCGTATTCCAGAAAGATCACCACCGTCATGAATGCCACCGTATAGGACAGGATGCCCGCGATGTCGAAATTCTGAAAGAAAATCCCGATGCGGAATCCCACCCCGCCATCGCTGCCGAGCACTTCGAAGACAAGCACGATCTTCCAGATCAGCGAGAGCCCGGTGCGCGCGGCGGTGAGCACATAGGGCATGAGTTGTGGCAAGACGAACAGCCGCATCCGGCGCCAGAACGGCACGCGGTAGACCTGCGCCAGTTCACCATAGCCCTGATCGAGCGCCCGCACCCCCTCGCGCATCGTCACCGTGACGAGCGGCGTCTTGTTCACCACCACGGCGAGGATCAGGGCGAACTCGGTAAGGCCGAGCCAGATGTAACAGGTGATCGCCACGACGATAGCCGGGATGTTGAGGCCGATGATGATCCAGCTGCCAAACAGCCGGTCCACCGACCGCAGCCGTCCGAGCAGGGCACCTAAAACGATGCCCAGCCCCATCGCGGTAACGAAGGCAATCGCGGCGCGCGCCAGCGTCTTGCCCACATCGGCGATCAGGCTGCGGTGCAGGGCAAGCTCCCACAACTCGCGGACGACCGTCACAGGGGTCGGAAACAGGCGGTGATCGACCACCACCGCCAGCAGGTACCAGACCAGCACGAGAAGCGGCAGGGAGAACCACTCCAGCCCTGCCGCTCCCCAGCGCGCGGTGCGCCGTTCATTCTCCATGCGCGGGACCGGCCCGCTCAGGTCCGGTAGCCGGCCCAGAAGGTGCCCTCGGGCATCTCCGTGCTGCTGCCGACGAGGTCAGGCCCGCCATACTCGGCCATGATCCGGAAGGAGGCCGCCGCCGCTTCGACCGTGGCGTCGTTGTACTCCGTCAGGATGCCGGCGCGGTAATCGTCGCGCAGCGTGGTGAAGAGGTTCTTGTCGTCGCCCACGCCCATCAGCTCGGTCAGATCGGTCCAGGTGGAATCGCGGCCGAGCAGCATCTTCTTCGCGGCGAATGAGGCGTCGAAGAAGCCCTTGAGGCCCTTTTCCTTTTCGGCGGCGACCGCCTCGCGGAACACCCAGCCAAGCAGCGGCGGCTGGCTGGTGATGCCCATGCCTTCCATCATCTGCGCGACGGAAACCAGCTCGTTCATCCCCGCCGCCTTGGCGCGGGCGTTGAAGTGCCAGAAGTTCAGCGAGGCATCGACCTGCCCCTCGACAAGAAGCTCGTTGACCAGCGGCGGCGCGCCGAACCGGGCCTCGACCTTGTCGGCCAGCGTCTCGCCGGTGACGCTGGCATAATAGGCCTGCAACGCCACCCAGCTCTTGTCGACCGGGCCGCCGGCGATGGCGATCACCTTGCCGGGGAGATCCTCGATCGAGCCGATCGCGCCATCGGGGCGCACCATCAGCCCGCCCACGGCGTAGGAATGCGGCACGATGGTGAAGTCTTCGCCATCGGCGCGCAGACCGGCCACCCAGACGAAATCCGACAGTACGATATCCACATCGCCCGCCATCAGGGCGACATGGCTCGCAGGCTTGCCGGACACATCCTTGATGGTCAGGTCGACACCATATTTCTCGTCAAGCTTGTTTTCCTTGATGACGGTCATTTCCCATTGTGCCGTTCCGCTGACCTGCACGCCGACCGAGATCGGCACCAGATCGTTGGAGGGCGGGCTGAACGCGGCCGCACGGCCCGCGGGCAGCATCGCCCCTGTAAACATTCCGGCGCCGAGCAAAGCCGAAAATTCGCGTCTTTTCATGTTGGTAAATCCTCCAGGGCAGATGCTTTCCTGCGTCGTCATGGCGATGCTATCACCGCCCCTCCCTGCGGTTTTCAATGTCACATATTGAAGAACCCTATTTGATCTGCGGTCAATGTTAGGCCAGCAGCGGTCGAGCCACTCGCCAGACCGAATCTGCCGAGACCGACTCTGACCAGACTGAACCCGAAGGGAGGACCGCAATGAATGGATTCCGGTGGGCGGCGCTTGGCGCCGCATTTGTAATGTGCACACAGGCAGCCACGGCCGAGGGCAACCTCGCCACCGATGCCACGCGGCTGCCCGACATGACGATCGACAGCCGCACGCTGACACTTTCGGAAACCACGTTCGAGCTTGAAACTGGCAAGTACTACCGCTGGCGGATCGTCCATGACGGCGGCGAGGAATTCCAGATTCTCTCCCCCGAGCTGTTCCGCAATTCCTGGATCAGCCAGGTGGTGATCGAAGATCTCGAAGTGAAGCCGCTGGGTCTGCACTCGATCGAATTCGACGACGAAGGCACCATCGACATCTGGTTCGTGCCGATTCGCCCCGGCGATTTTCCGTTCTGGATCGCGGGCTATGAAAACCGCGGCCTTGCCGGCACATTCGTGGTGCGCTGATGAGAACGCCGTTTCTCGCCGCGCTGCTCGCCACCGGTCTCGCGCTCGGCCCCGCCGAGGCGCGCGATACCGGTCGCATTTTCGTCTCGAACGAAAAGAGCCATGACATCTATGTGTTCGATCACGAGTTCAACCTGATCAAGCAGATCGAAACGTCGCGCCGCCCGCGCGACATGCATCTGAACGCCGACCGCACGCTGCTCTACGTTGCCTGCGGTGACGACGATGTGATCGACGTGATCGACGTCGACACCCTCGAAGTGGTGGATTCGATCCCGACCGGCCCGAGCCCCGAGGTCTTTGCCTTCTCGCCGGACGAGTCGCAGATTTACGTCTCCAACGAAGAGGATTCGATGCTTGAGGTGATCGACCTCGCAAGCCGCATCGTGGTGCATGACGTGCCCACCGGGGCAGAGCCGGAAGGGGTGATCGCCACCGCCGATGGCGCGACGATCTATGTCACCTCCGAGGTGGCCGACATGGTGCATGTGGTCGATGCCGGAACCGGCGCGGTGGTGGACAACATCATCGTCGGCACGCGCCCGCGCCGCTTCGTCCTGACCCCGGACACCAACGAGCTTTGGGTATCGGCCGAATTGTCGAGCGAGATCTACGTGATCGACCGCGAGACCGACGAGATCAAGGAGGTGCTGGAATTTCTGCCGCCGGGCTTCCGGCCCGAGGATGTCACCCCGGTGGGGATGGCGGTGACGGCCGACGGGTCGCGCGGCCTGATCAGCCTGGGCCGCGCCAACCACATCGCCGTGATCGACGCCCACAGCAAGGAGGTGATCGAATACGTGCTGGTGGGCGAACGGGCCTGGTCGGTGGCGCTCAACCGCGACGAAAGCCTTGCTGTGGTGGCCAACGGCCTGTCTGACGACATTACGCTGGTCGATATGGAAACCCTGCGCCCGGTCCGGTCCATCCCGGTCGGCCGAGTGCCGCATACGGTGGTGATCGACGATTGATGCGGGCAGCACTGACGATACTCCTGTGGCTTTTCGCCATTGTCCCGGCCGCGGCGGAAGAGCTGCGGCTGGGCTTCCTCTCGCTTGAGGACGATCCCCGTTTTGACGAGGATTATGCCTATGCCCGCATCGCGCTTCGGCCGCAGGGCGATGCGCGCGCCGCGGTCGAAATGGCCATCGGCGACATGAAAATCCTGACCGACGCGCGCGATCTTACGGTCACGCTCGACGATGCCGAGGTGGCGGACGACGCCCTGCTTGCCGAAGCGCAGCGGATGGTGACCGATGGCGCGCGTTACCTGATCGTCGATCTCCCCGCCGACCAGGTCGAGGCGCTCGCCGCCGGGCTTGACGGCAGCGGCGCGACGATCCTCAACACCACCGCCCCCGACGACTGGCTGCGGCGGCGCTGCCATACCAACCTGCTCCACACCAGCGCTTCCGACCGGATGATCGCCGATGCGCTGGTGCAGCACCTCGTGCGCCAGAAATGGAGCAATGTGCTCGTCCTCACCGGCAAGAGCCCGCGCGACGAGGCCCGCACCGCCGCCTTCACCGAGGCCGCCACGCGGTTCCGGCTCGAGATCACCGATACCCGGCCCTTCGATCTGTCGACCAACCCGGCGCTGCGCGAACAAAATAACGTGATGCTTCTGACCGGCGGGCGGGGCAATTACGATGTGATCTTCATCGCCGACGAAGATGGCGAGTTCTCGCGCTACGTGCCCTACCAGACCATGCTGCCGCGCCCGGTGATCGGCGCGACCGGGCTGGTGGCGCTGGAATGGCACTGGGCGCTGGAGCGCTACGGCGCGCCGCAGGTCAATTCCCGTTTCGCCGATATCGCGGACGGGCGGCGCATGGGCTGGCAGGACTGGTCGGCCTGGACGGCTGCCCGCGCCGTGCTCACCGCGCATGCGAAAAGCCGCGATCCGGCACCCGAGGCCATCGACGCCTTCCTGCGGTCCGACCGGCTTCGGCTCGACGGCTCCAAGGGCGTGCCGATGACCTTCCGGCCGTGGAACGGCCAGCTTCGGATGCCGATCGTCCTCGCCACCCATAACGCGATCATCGACATCGCGCCGATCGAGGGCTTCCTGCACCAGACCAACACGCTCGACACACTGGGACAGGATGAGGCAGAATTCGCCTGTGACTGACGCCCCGGCCCCTTCGCCGCGCTACCTTCTCGGCCTCTATGCCGTCACCGAGCGCGAGATTCTCAAGTTCATGCGCCAGCGTGAGCGGCTGATCTCGGCCATCGTGCGGCCCTCGCTGTGGCTGTTCATCTTCGCAAGCGGGTTGCAGAACCTGCTCGGCGTGTCGATCATCGAACCCTATCAGACCTACACGCCCTATCAGGAATACATCCTGCCGGGGCTGTGCGGGATCATCGTGCTGTTCCAGTCGATGCAATCGGCGCTGTCGATGGTCTATGACCGCGAGGCGGGGGTGATGCGGGTGATGCTGGTCACGCCCCTGCCCCGCCCGTTCCTGCTGTTTGCCAAGATCCTCGGCGCGACGATCCTCGCTGCGCTGCAGGTCTACGTCTTTCTCGCTCTGGCGGCGCTGTTCGGCTTCTGGATGACGGCGCCGGGGATGATCTACATCCTGCCCGCTATCGCACTGGCCGGGCTGATGCTTGGCTCGATCGGCCTCGTGATCACGGTCTATGCCCGCCAGATCGAGAATTTCGCGGGTATGATGAACTTCGTGATCTTCCCGATGTTCTTCATGTCCACCGCGCTCTACCCGCTGTGGAAGCTGCGCGAAGCCGGGGCCGAGGAGCTCTACTGGATCGCCCTGTGCAACCCGTTCACCCATGCCATCGAGCTGATCCGCTACGCCGCCTACGGCCAGTTCAACGGCATCTCGGCGCTGGTCGTGCTGGCCACGGCGCTGGCGGCCTTCGCCCTCGCCGCGCGCGGTTACGATCCGGCGCGCGGCTCGATCCAGCGCATCAAGCGCGGCTGACCCGTGCGCGCCGTCCAAGGCTGACGAGCGTCAGCGCCAGCGCGGCCAGCGCGGCGAAGCCAACCGCCGTCAGCACCCCGGCGATCAGCCAGCGCGCCCAGGGCAAGACCTGCAGATCGGCACCGTTCCAGCCCATTGCCGCCGGGTAGAGATTCACGATGCCCCTGAGGCCGCCCGCAGCTCCAAGCCGCATCTCGGCGCCGCGCGCGGCAACCGCCGTCGGGGTCTGGTCGAACCAGACGCGCACCGCCACCGCCTCGCCCGGTTCGAGCCGCCCGAGCGACAGCGCGGCGAGGCCGTCATCATGTTCCGAAATCGTGACCGGCGCACCCGCCTCGGTCTCGGCGCGCACCGCGCCGGGCAACGTCATCGCCACATCGTCAAGCGCGTCATCACCACGATTTTCAACCCGCACCGGCGCATAGGCGTGATAGCCCGCGAAGGCGATCACGGTGCCAAGCCCGTCCATCTCTTCGACCATCCGCCGGACCACGCCGGCATTGACCAGCCGCGGCAAAGCCCGGTCGCGCATCAGCGCGTTGCCCTTTTCGCCAAGAAGCATGCCAAGGGCCATGTCGGTTTCCGACCGCTGCTGCATCCGCGCCACAAGCTCGTCGGCGATGGTCACCGGGTTGATTTCATAGGCGGCCGGCACGGCGACCTCGTTCAGCGCCATCTCGGCCACCAGCGGCCCGCCCGCCACCTCATCCCAGCGCCCGACCATGACGATGAGCGCGATGACACACGCCAGCCCGACAAGCGCACTGACGATGGAAACATAAATCAATCTGGACACCGGGCGCCCCTTATCCTGTGCCGGTTTCGGCGATGCCCGGCGAGCCTAGCATCGCCGCCGGGCCACCGCCAACGCCGCCCACAGGCCGGCCCCCCTGCACAGAGCAATGAGACATATTCATTGACTGCCACGCAGATCGGGCCGTCCCGGAGCCACGCCGCTTTCGGCCCCGGCACCGACACCGCAACGTGGTTGATTGGTGCCCTCCTCCGATCTGAGCTAGACTCGAACACGTCGTTTGATTCGTCCTGATGACCCGGATAATTTATTGGAGTTTCAATATGCCCCGTTTCTTCGGCCTCGCCGCCGCACTGGCCACCGCTGTCTTCCTCGCAGGCTGTGAAACCATCGGTGGCGGCGGCCAGCACGCGATCTATTCCGCACCACTGAACGGTGAATTCAACGAAACCGGCCAGTTTGCCGCCGAGCTTATCCTCGTCGTCGATGACGATGGCAAAACCTTCAACGGCGTGCTGCAGCGCTTCCGCTTCTCCCGCAACGGGTTCGATCGCCCGGCGGGTCGCGTTCCGGTGAGCGGCACGATCACAGCATCGCCGGAGGGCGACGCCGTGCTTGCGGGCTCCGGCGAAGGCACGCTGACCCAGGGCAGACAGGAATATCTGGTCGAATTCGAGTTCGAGGGAACCTATGCCGATCGCGGGCGCGAGAGGATCTCCGCGTGGTATTTTGGCGGCGGCGATTTCAACCGCTCCGGCCAGTATGTGGATTGGCCGAAGCTGCGCGGGGAATTCACCGCCAATATCATCTGCCGCTCCTCACCGCTCAACCCCAACGGCTGCCAGATTCCACAGGCGCTTCTACGTTAGGGGCGGGCGCTGCCGTAACCCCGGCTCAGGAAAACCTGTCACCCCGGCACGCCGCTTTCGCCCCCCGTCAGGCGGGCAATAAGCGCGTCGATCAATTCGGCCTCGCCGTGTTTCAGCGGATCGCGCAGGCTTTGCGCGAGGCCGGCTAAAAGGGCCAGGCCGAGAACCGCCGCATGAATAGCGACGGCCTCCTGACGGGGGTGCGCCCCGTTCAGATGCGCGGCCAGCGCGCTATACATCCTGTCGGTCACCGGATGCACCTGTTCGAGAACCGCCGCGCTCTGCCGGTTCGGCGCAGCGGGTTTGAGCGTCTGCGGCACCAGATACATCATCCGGAAGCGGTCGAGGTCGTCGAAGTGAAACGCGGCGACGGCCCGCACAAAAGCGGCAATTGCCGCAGCCCGGCCACGCACCCCGGCGAGCGCCTGCGTGGCGGCCTGCTCTTCGGCCACCAACCAGGGCACGAACATCGCCGCCAGAAGATCCTGCTTGGTCGGGAACCAGTAGAGCACCGCCTGCTTCGACCGGCCGAGCCGGCGCGCGATCGTGTCGAACGAGACCGCGCCCAAACCCTCGGTTGCGAGGATATCGCGGGCAGTCTGAAGAATCTGATCGCTCGTTCGGGCCTTCGACACCACATCGCTCCTTGACGGCTTACCGTTGGTAAAATACATAACTTACCATTGGTAAGTAAAGGGTGCGCAACCAGCCAGAAGGACGGAGACACGCAATGACCGCGCTCAGCCTGGAAAATCCGGTGTTCTCGACCTATCTGATCGTGTCTGCCCTGCTCGTGCTCAAGGTCATGGGACAGGGCTGGATGACGGTCTACCGCATGATGAAAAGCCAGTCCGGCCTGGCCAGCCCGGAAGACGTTCAGCGCGGGCCGCTGAACAAGGCCCCGCATCCGGGCCAGATCGAGATCAACGATTATGTCGACCGCTCGCGCCGGATGCACCGCAACGATCTTGAGAATATCCCTGCCTTCTGGGTGGCGGGGCTGCTGTTCGTCACCGTCGGGCCGCCCCTGTGGCTCGCTCAGATCCTGATGTACGGATTTCTGGCCGCACGCCTGGCGCATTTTCTGGCCTATGCCACGAAGCAGACCCACGAGCTCCGCGCGACCTTCTACACCATCGGCTCACTGATCGTGATCTACATGGCGCTTCATCTGCTCTGGGTGGCGCTGAGCTAGCTCCGCCCAACCCGCGACGCGCCGGTTTCCGACACCCGGATTTCAGAAAGGACCATCCGATGACAGGTCGCAAAAACAGAGCCGGCATCGCCGCCGCCATCGCCCTCACCATCGGCGCAGCGGCCTGGAGCTATGCCACGACGCAATCCGGCCAGACCGTAAAGGCCGGGTTGTTGGGCTCGGGCATGGGAGGCGTCCCGGCGCATGTCGCGACAACGGCAGACGGCAACCCCGAGGGCTTCACCGGATCGGATGAAGAATTGAAGGCCATCGCCAGACCCCGCCCGAGTGGGCAGGTCGCGAGCACGGCGAGTGGCACGCCCGAGGGATGAGCCACGGCCTTACAGCGCCTTTTTCAAAAAGCTCCGCCTGCGCCCGGCCGGAAAGTCCGGCAGCTCCCCGAACACCGCATAGCCCTGCCGCTGATAGCTGCGCAACGCCGTGGGGCTGAACGTGTCGATCCAGGCGCCGTGGCAGCCGCGTGCACGGGCGGCGGCTTCGGCCTCGTCCAGCATCCGCGCGGCGATACCCTGCCCGCGCAGCCCCTCGCTAACCCAAAGCCACTGAACATAGAGCCAGCCCCAGGCGGTGTAGCCCGACAGCCCGGCCGCGAGGTCGCCCCGGTCATCCCGCACGAGCACGGTGAGCGCCACCTTTTCAGACGGGCCGACATCGGCATTGTTGAAGGCGGCAAGCTCAGCCCCGATCCGCGCGACATCGTCGGCGTCCGCGCTGTCGGTGACCTCGACCCGCAGCGTCATGGCCGCGCGGCGGGGTGGGCAAGCACGCCGCCCGTCATCGGCGCGGGCACGCCGGTGGTGGAGGGGTAGCTGTAGGGCAGGCCGCGCAGGGCGCGCAGGGCGAGGAAGGCGAAGCACTCCGCCTCCACCGCATCGCCGCGCCAGCCGATCACATCGGCACGCTCCACGGCCACGCCAGCCCGGGTTTCAAGGGCGCGCATCAGCGCCGGATTGTGCCGCCCGCCGCCGCAGACGATGGCCCGGGTCGGCCGGGTTGGCAGCAGATCGAGGCCGCGGCCCACGGCGGCGGCGGAGAAGGCCGCGAGCGTCGCCGCCCCGTCTTCCGGCGAGAGCCCGTCAACCCACTCATAGCCGAAGCCGTAGCGGTCGAGCGATTTCGGATAGGCTTGCGTCAGATAAGGGTCTTGCAACCGGGCCGCCAGCCGCGCCTCGTCAACCCTGCCGGCGGTGGCGAGGGCGCCGTCGCGGTCCATCTCGCCAAGCCCGCAGGCACGGATGAAATCGTTGATCGGCGCATTGGCCGGACCGGTGTCGAAGGCCACGAGCGTGCCATCGGGCCCGGCCCAGGTGAAATTGGCAACGCCGCCGAGATTCAGCACCGCCGTTTCCGGCCCGGCGCCGATGCTTTGCAGAAGCGCCCCGTGATAGGCCGCCGAAAGCGGCGCGCCCTGCCCGCCCGCCGCCATGTCGGCGCTGCGGAAATCGTAGACCACATCAATCCCGGTGTGCGCCGCCATCAGCGCGCCGTCGCCGAGCTGGCGGGTGGCGCCGAGCCGGCCCGGCTCGGGCGCGCGGTGCAGCATGGTCTGGCCATGAAAGCCGATGACGCGCACGTCGTCCGGTGTCAGCCCCGCCGTCTCGATCAGCGCGAGCACGGCATCGGATTGGGCGCCGGTCAGCGCCGCCTCGGCCCGGGCGAAGATCGCCGGGTCGGTGGCGGCAAAATTCCAGCTCTGCGCCGCGGCCAGCGCCTCGACCAGCAAGGCCTGCACGTCATCGGGATAGGGCGCGAGCGTATAGGCCCCGAACTCTTCGATCCGTTCACCATCGGTCTTCAGCAGCGCCACGTCGATATTGCCATCGAGCACGGTGCCGGTCATCAATCCCACGGCCCAAACCGGTTCCATCAGCTTTCCCCCATCTTGTTGATCGCGTCGCCCACGGCGCGGCGCAATTCGGCGATGCCGCTATCGGCGTGGCGCGTCGGGTGCACCCGGTTGGTGAGCAGCGCCCAGGCCCGGCCTGCCGCGAAGTCGATCCACAGCCCGGTGCCGGTAAAGCCGGTATGGCCGATCACCTCGGGCGCACAGAGATCGCCCCCCGACCAGCCCGGATAGGGCCGCTCCCAGCCATGGGTGCGCTTGTCCGACAACGGCGTGCGGATCAGACGCACCATCTCGTCGCCCGCCCGGTCGCGCGCGAGGAGCGAGGCTGCGAAGTCGAGCACCGCCGCCCCGGTGCCGAACAGCCCGGCATGGCCCGAACCCTGCAGCGCATAGCAATTCTCGTCATGCACCTCGCCGCAGAGCACCCGCCCGCGCCAGTTGCACGCCTCCGTCGCGGCGGTGTGATCCGGCGGCGGCGCGAAGCTGAAGCCCGGGCCGGGATCGAGCGCGCGCAGCGTCTGGCCGGACAGCCGCTCAAGGGCGATGCCGAGCAGGATGAAGTTGATGTCGGAATAGACCTTCGGCCCGGCCCGCCAATCGCGTTGCAGCACGAAGGCGCGCAGCGTGTCGGGATCGCCGCCATAGGTATAGATCGGTTCGACGGCGGGAAAGGCCGTCTGGTGGCCAAGGCAGTCGCGGAAGGTGACCTTTCTCTGCCACGCTTCCAGATCGTATTGATGCAGATCGGGGATCACGCTGGTCAGCGGCGCGTCGAGGTCGATCCGCCCGGCCCGCACATGTTCAAGAATTCGCTCCGTGGTGAAGATCACCTTGCTCATCGAGGCGAGGTCAAACCAGGTGTCTTCCCGCATTTCCCGGCGCTCGGGCACGATCTGCGCCTGCCCGGTGGCCTTGACCTGCCGGGTGCCATCGGCCTCGATCAGCCCGAACCAGGCGCCGGGGATGCGGCCCTGTTCCACCGCTTTGGCCACCGGCGCCCAGGCGCGTGCAAAACGGGTGCCGACCATGCTCATCCCTCTGCCCGCGCGAGGTGATCGGGGCCGTGCTCGACCCAGGGCGCGGTGTCCGGTTCAAACCCCGCGGGGCGCATCAGCGAGGGCACCGATCTGGTGTCGATGGCAAACTCCATATGCCGCCGCTCGATGCTCGGCACCGCCGAGATCAGCCGCTTGGTATAGGAGTGGCGCGGATCGGCGAGCACCGAAGCGGCGCTGCCCATCTCGACGATCTGGCCGGCATAGAGCACCGCGATCCGGTGCGCGATCCGCTCGACCACCGCCATATCGTGCGAGACGAACAGATAGGCGAGGCCAAATTCGCGTTGCAGATCGGCAAGCAGATCGAGCACGCGGGCCTGCACCGACACATCGAGCGCCGACACCGCCTCGTCGAGCACCAGCACCGAAGGGTTCAGCATCAGCGACCGCGCGATGCAGAGCCGCTGGCGCTGGCCGCCGGAAAATTCGTGCGGATAGCGCGGCAGGCTGTCGGCGGGCAGTTCCACACGTTCAAGCAGCTCGACCATCCGGGCGCGCGCCGCTTCGTCGATATGCCGGCCCACCGCTTTCAGGGGTTCCGCCAGAATCTGCGCGATGGTCAGGCGCGGGTTGAGCGAGGCGTTGGGGTTCTGAAACACCATCTGCACCGGCTTGTCGGCGCTGCCGAGGCCGGTCTTGTCGGCGGTGATCTCGCCCCGCGTGGCATTCACCAGCCCAAGGATCGCGCGCGCGGTGGTGGATTTGCCCGAGCCGCTTTCGCCCACCACGGCCAGCGTTTCGCCCTGCATCAGATCGAAGCTCACATCCTCGACGGCGTGAACATTCGAGCGCGCCCGGCGCAAGAGCCCGGCCCGCACCGGGAAGCGCACGGTCAGCCCCTTCACATCGAGCGCCCGCCCGCTCTTGCCGTCGCGGCTGTGATCGCGGCGGACGGATTTGCCATCGGAAAAATGCGGCACCGCATTCAGCAGGTGTTTGGTGTAATCATGCTGCGGATCGTCGAGCACCGCATCAATCGCGCCCTGCTCGACCACCTTTCCGTGCTGCATCACCATGATCCGGTCGGCCAGCCCCGCCACCAGCCCGATATCGTGGGTGATGAAGATGAGCCCGGTATCGGTCTCGCGCTTCATCTCGGCCAGAAGGCCCATGATCTGCGCCTGGATCGTCACGTCGAGCGCGGTGGTCGGCTCGTCGGCGATCAGCAGGCGCGGCTGGGCGGCGAGCGCGATGGCGATCATCACTCGTTGCAGCATCCCGCCCGAAAGCTGGTGCGGCGCATTGGCGAGGCGGCGCTCGGCATCGGGGATGCGCACCCGTTCCAGCGCCTCGCGCGCCGCCACCCTGGCCCCGGCCCCCGACATGCCGTGATGCAGCCGGAAGCTCTCTTCGATCTGCGTGCCGATGGTGAGCACCGGGTTCAGCGAGGTCATCGGCTCCTGAAAGATCATGCCGATATCGCGGCCCCGGATCTTTTCCAGCGCCGGCTCGTCCAGCGCCGCCAGGTCCACCTGCGTGCCGTCGGACCGGGTAAACATCATCGAGCCGCCAAGAATGCGCCCGCCGGAATAGCCGATCAGCCGGTTGACCGACATGGCGGTAACGGATTTACCCGAGCCGCTTTCGCCAACGATGGCCAGCGTCTCGCCCGCGGTCAGATCGAAATCGACGCCATGCACCACCTCATTGTCTTCCGGCACCTTGCCGAAGCCCACCCGCAGATCGCGCACCGACAGAAGATGGCCCGTCATCCCAGCGCCCTCCGGGTTTTCGGGTCGAGAATATCGCGCATCGCGTCGCCGAGCAGGTTGAAGCCGAGCACCGCGAACATCACCGTCGCGGCGGGGAAGAAGAGCAGCCAGGGCGCCATTTCCATCAGGTTGCGGGCATCGGCCAGCATCAGCCCGAGCGAGGCATAGGGCGGCTGCGTGCCAAGGCCGAGAAAGCTCAGACCCGCCTCGGTGAGCAGCGCCCAGGCGAGCGCCAGCGTGATCTGCACGCTCAGCGGCGCCACGAGGTTCAGCATCAGGTGCCGCGTCATGATATAGCCCCGCCCCGAGCCGAAGGTGCGCGCGGCATCGACGAAATCGCGGGTTTTGAGCGAGAGCGCCGGGCCGCGCACGACGCGGGTAAAGATGGGGGTGTAGACGATGGCGATGGCGAGCACGCTGGTCCAGCCGGACGGGCCGAAAATCGCGATGATGAGAAGCGCCAGCAGGATCGCCGGAAAGGCGAGCAGCACATCCATCAGCCGCATCACCGTGCCATCCCAAAACCCGCCGAACCAGGCGGCGGTGAGGCCGAGCACGGTGCCGAACAGGCTCGCGGCGGCCACCGAGAAAAACGCGACAACGAAAGACTGGCCGATCCCCATCATCAGCCGGCTGAACACGTCGCGGCCAAAAAGGTCGGTGCCGAAAAGGTGCTGCGCGCTCGGCCCCTGCAGCCGGGCGAGCCGGTCCTGCATCAGCGGATCGTGCGGGGTGATGCCGAGCTTGCCGAGCAGGGCGGCCAGCACGAAAATTCCGATGATGGTCAGGCCGATGCGGCCGGAGGGGTGTTTGAAGATCGTGCGCAGCATGGGCTCACCCCTTGTCCAGCCGGATACGCGGATCGAGCGCCGAGTAAGCGAGGTCCACCAGCAGGTTCACCACCATGAAGTTGAAGGCGACGAAGAGCACCGAGCCCTGCACCAGCGCGTAGTCGCGCTGCTGGATGGCGTCGAGCACCACCCGGCCCAGCCCCGGCAAAGCGAAGATCTGTTCGATCAGAACCGCACCGCCCAGCAGATAGCCGAACTCGACGCCGCTGAGCGTGACCACCGGAATGAGCGCGTTCGGCAGCGCGTGACGCCAGATCACCTTGCGGTCCGACAGGCCCTTTGAGCGGGCGGTGCGCACATAATCTTCGCTGAGAATGTCGAGCATCGCCGCGCGTGAAATGCGGATCACCGCGGCGGCGAAGGCGGTGCCGAGGGTGAGCGCGGGCAGGATGAGCTGGCCGAGATTGCGCAGCGGATCCTCGGTGATCGGCACGAAGCTCCCCATCTCGGGCAGCACGCCGAAACCCACGGAGAGGACGAAGATCGCCAGCAGGCCAACCACGAAGCCGGGGGTGGACTGGCCGATCATCGCGACGATGCGCAGGATCAGATCGGCGGGCTTATCCTTGCGGGTCGCGGCGAACACCCCGGCAGGCAGGCCGATCGCCAGCGCGATCAGCATCGACAGAAGCGCCAGCTCCAGGGTCAGCGGAAAGCTGTTCAGGATAATCTCCAGCACCGGCTTGCCATAGGTTGTGGAAGTGCCGAAATCGCCCTGCAACACATGGCTGAACCAGCGCCAGAACTGGACGAACCAGTTCTGATCAAGCCCGAAATAGGCGGCCAGGGCCGCCCGCTGATCGGGCGTGAGCAGGCCGGATTCGGTGCCGAGCATGGCGATGATCGCATCGCCCGGCACCAGCCGGACCGCCACGAAAACGAAGACGGACACGCCGAACATGACGACCGGGAAGACCAGAAGGCGCCTGATCGCGTAGCCCATAATGTCCGTCTCCGCCGTTGGTTACTTGTCGATGCTTACCGAGGTAAGGCCGAACAGCGACCCCATCGCGTTGGGCGCGAAGCCCGAGATGTAGTTTTGCTGCGCGGTGTAGTTGTAGCCGGTATAGAGCCAGACCCAGGGCGAAGCCTCGGCCAGATGCTGCTCGAATTGCGCAAAGATTTCCTTGCGCTTGGCCAGATCGGTCTCGACCCGGCCTTCAAGCATCAGGCTGTCGAGCTCGTCGTCGATATAATTGGCGACGTGCTGGAGGTTGCCGGCTTTTGTCCAGTAGCGGTTATACATCGTGTACGGGTCGTCGCGCCCGCCGTTCAGCGCCACCGCCATATCGAAATCGCCCTTGAGCCAGGCATCGACATAGACGTTGAGTTCCATCATCTCGATGGTCAGGTCGATGCCGATTTCGGCCAGTTGCGATTGCAGCACCTGCGCCTCGGCCGCGGCGGTGGGCGGCTCGCCGGTGGCGGCCATCACGGTGGCCGAGAAGCCGTCGGCATAGCCCGTCTCGGCCATCAGCGCCTTGGCCTTCTCCACGTCGCGCTCGTAGCAGAACAGCGCCGAGGGATCGGTGCGGTAGGCCGGCATGGTGAGCGGCCCGGTCACCCGGCCTTCGCCGAGCAGCGCGGTGTCGAGCACCTCCTGCCGGTCGACGGCGCAGGAAATCGCCTGCCGCACGCCCAGTTCGGCCATCGCACCGCGCGCCGGGTTGAGCTGAAGCACGTGATAGGCCAGCACCGGCTCCTTGTTGAGCGTCAGGCTCGCCTCGTTCGGCACCAGCGTGGCGATCAGCGGATCGTTGAGCAGCGCGAAATCCACCTGCCCCGAGCGCAGCGCGGCGAGGATCGCGGTTTCGTCCGGCAGCACGTTGATGTCGATCCCGTCATAGGACACCGTGCCACCGGCCCAATCGGGATTGGTGGTCAGCGTCACTTTCGAGTTCGGCACCCACTCGGCCAGCACGAAGGGGCCGGAGCCGACCGCTTCGGTGCCGATCGTGCCCGCCTCGATTTCAGCGGCCGGAACGACCGAGGCATTGGCCGAGGTCATCGCGCTCAGGATCGGCACGTTCGGCCCATCCATGGTGAACACCACGGTTTCGGCATCGGGGGTGTCGATGCCGGTGATCGAGGCGAAGTTGGCCCGTGCCGCGGCGCCGGTTTCTTCGTTGAGGATCCGCTCGAACGAGGCTTTGACATCCGCCGAAGTCACCGCCGCGCCGTTCTGGAACCTGGCGTCGGGATCGAGGTGGAAGGTGATCTGCGTCGCGTCGTCATTGAATTCCCACGAGGCGGCAATGGCCGGGGTCACTTCGAGATTGGCGTCGAGCCGCACCAGCGGTTCATAGAGCAGTTCCAGCAGGCGCAGCGACGAGAACGCCGTCTGCTTGTGCGGGTCGAGGCCGGTCGCATCCTGCGACCAGGCCATTTTCAGCGTTTCCGCCATCGCCGGCGTGGCCAGCATCGTGGTGCCCATCGCAAAGGCCAGCCCGGCCCCGGCGAGAGTGGTCGAAAAGAGTTTTGCAGTCATTTCGTGTTTCCCTGTGGTGGTTACAATCTGGGTGGCAGCCCGGGGGCCACCTAGTCTTGCGCGGACGTGTTCCGCGTCTCGTCTATCGCCTCTCTGAGAAAACCGCGCGATTTCCTCAGTTGCTGCTCGGCGGGCTCGCGGTCGAGCCCGGTCAACTCCATCAGAATGGCCAGCTTCACGTCCTGCCCGCTGGCCGCGAGCGCCGCCTCCGCCTGTGCCGGGTCGCATCCCGTCGCCTCGGTCACGATCCCGATCGCGCGGGTCATCAGCTTGCGGTTGGAGACCGACACGTCGACCATCAGGTTTTCGTAAGCCTTGCCGATGCGGATCATGCTGGCGGTCGACAGCATGTTGAGCACCATCTTCTGCGCCGTGCCGGATTTCAGCCGCGTCGAGCCGGTCAGCACTTCCGGGCCGACAACCGGCGAGATCGCCACATCCGCCATCGCCGCGATCTTCGAGCCGGGATTGCACGACAGCGCCACCGTCACCGCGCCGACCTCGCGCGCATAGGCGAGCGCGCCGACGACATAGGGCGTCTGCCCGCTCACCGCGATGCCGACCACCACGTCGCGCCCGGTGAGCCCGACATCGCGCAGATCCTCCGCCCCTTGTGCGGTATCGTCCTCGGCATTTTCCACCGCGTTGCGCAGCGCCGTATCGCCCCCGGCGATCAGGCCGACGACCAGCTCCGGCGGCACCCGGAAGGTGGGCGGGCATTCCGAGGCATCGAGCACGCCGAGCCGCCCGCTGGTGCCCGCACCGATATAGATCAGCCGGCCGCCCTGCTCGAAGGCGGCCACGACACGATCCACCGCCAGCGCCACATTGGGCAATTCACGCTCGACGGCGAGGGCGACGAGCTTGTCTTCATCATTCATCCGGGCCAGCAATTCAGGCACCGGCAGCCGGTCGAGATCCATCGTGCGCGGATTGCGCGTCTCGGATACGAGCTTGTGCAGATCGGCAACGGTAACGATGTCAGACACCCGGCTCTCCCCTGGTTCCCGTCACCAAGCATTGAATTGAAAATTCCCATTGTCAACGGGTATCTGGAATTGTTTATTCATTCCACGGGCGCGCTGGGTTTCACAGCGAAAGATGCTAAAGCCATTGACCATGCGATGCCGGAGCCAACCCGCCCCGGCGCAGACAGGGGAGACCGGGCCAGCATGTCGGTTCTGACCATTCTGAAGGCCAAACTCGGCACCTTCACCGAGGGCGAACGCGAAATCGCGCAATTCGTCCTCGATGCGCCCGACCGGACGATCCAGCTTTCCTCAGCCAATCTTGCCGAGGCGACCGGGCGCAGCCAGTCGAGCGTGGTCAAGTTCTGCCAGAAGCTCGGGTTTTCCGGTTATCAGGATTTCAAGCTCGCCGTCAGCCAGGCGATGGCGCAGAGCTGGGAGGTGCCCACGGGCGTGATCCACGGCAGCATCGACGCCACGGACAGCTACACAACCACGGTGCAAAAGCTGATTGGCAGCAAACTACACGCGATGCAGCAGACGATTTCGGTCAACACCGAAACCGCCATCGGCCGGGCCATCGAGATGATCCGGAACGCCCGGCGCGTGCAGCTTGTCGGCGTCGGCGCGGCCTCGCTGGTGGCGCGCGACCTCGCCTACAAGCTGCAAAAGCTGGGGCTGTTCGTGATCTACGAGGCCGACAGCCACGTGCAGGTGGCCAATGCGGCCACGCTCGGGCCGGACGATGTGATGATCGCCCTGTCGCAATCCGGCGCCAGCCTCGAAACCCTGCATGTGGCCCGAACGGCGAAGGCGCATGGCAGCACGCTGATCTCGGTGACCGGCGTGCAGCCCAACCGGCTGGCCTCGATGGCCGACGTGCAGCTCCATACCGTCGCCGACGAGGAACGCCCCCGCTCCTCGGCCATCACCTCGCGCGATGCGCAACTGACGATGACCGACCTGCTGTTCATCCTGCTCCTGCAACGCAAGCCGGAGGCCAACGCGCTGATCCATGCGGCGGAGGAAGCGGTGACGGGCCTGAAATCGTAACCGCAGGCGGAATGCGACGGCAGGCGGCGCTCGCACCGCGGCAGGCAGGCTGACAGCCGGGTTTCGACGAAAGAACGCCCCGGCTTTGCAACCGGGGCGTTCCAATACTCTGGTGTCTCGCTGGCACGTGCCCGCGAAAAACACCGACGCGCGTCGGCGTTTAGCCGCGCTCTTCGATGATCTCCACGAGATGCGGGATCTTCGCCACCATGCCGCGGATCGCGGGGGTGTCTTCAAGCTCGCGCGTCTTGTGCATCTTGTTGAGCCCGAGGCCGATCAGCGTCTGGCGCTGGATGGCCGGGCGGCGGATCGGGGAGCCGATCTGCTTTACAACGATGGTTTTCGCCATGTCCTGTCTCCTTACTCAGCCGCTTCGGTTTCGGCCTGCGCAGGACTACCGAGGATATCGGCGACCTTCTTGCCGCGGCGCTGCGCCACCGAACGGGGCGAGGCCTCTTTCGCCAGACCGTCAAGCGTGGCGCGGATCATGTTGTAGGGGTTCTGCGAACCGATCGACTTCGAGACGACGTCTTTCACGCCGAGCATCTCGAAGACGGCGCGCATCGGACCACCGGCGATGATCCCGGTGCCTTCCGGCGCGGTGCGCATGACCACACGGCCAGCGCCATGGCGGCCTTCGATATCGTGGTGCAGGGTGCGGCCTTCCTTGAGCGGGATACGCACCATCTGGCGCTTGGCCTGCTCGGTGGCCTTGCGGATCGCCTCGGGCACTTCCTTGGCCTTGCCCTTGCCGAAGCCGACGCGGCCTTTCTGGTCGCCGACGACGACGAGCGCGGCGAAGCCGAAGCGCTTACCACCCTTCACGGTTTTCGAAACACGGTTGATCGCAACCAGACGATCGGCAAATTCCGGGGCGGCTTCCTCACGGTCGCGGCGCGGACCCCGGCGGTTTTCACGTTCTGCCATTGAGCAGTCCTTTCATGGTGGCGCGCTCGCGCCGGTCATACTCGATCCATGGTGCGAGCGTGCTGTGCACGCGGGCCCGGATCATCGGGAGGGCGGTCGTCGCCCTCCTCGCTTGGTGTATCGGTGCGCCTGAAGGCACACCCTACGGGTCCGGTGCAGGGTGCGCCTTCAGGCGCACCCCCACATCAGAACTTCAGGCCACCTTCACGGGCGGCGTCGGCCAGAGCCTTCACCTTGCCGTGGAACAGGAAGCCGCCACGGTCGAAGTAGCATTCCTCGACCTTGGCTTTCTTCGCACGTTCGGCCAGCGCGGCACCCACCTTGGCGGCGGCGTCGACGTTGTTCTTGCCGGTCACGCCCAGATCCTTCTCCAGCGAGGAGGCCGAGGCGAGGGTCACGCCGTTCACATCGTCGATCAGCTGAGCGCTGATGTTCTTGTTGGAACGATGCACCGAGAGGCGCACCTTGCCGACATTCGTTTTGCGAAGTTTGTTCCGAACGCGCAGGCGGCGCTTGAGGAACAGTGTCCGTTTGCTGTTTGCCATCTGTCCGGTCCTTACTTCTTCTTGCCTTCCTTGCGGAAGATGTACTCGTCCTTGTACTTGATGCCCTTGCCCTTATAGGGCTCCGGGGCACGCCATTCGCGGATATTCGCCGCGACCTGGCCCACAAGCTGCTGGTCGATACCTTCCACAACGATTTCGGTCTGCTTCGGCGCGGTGACGGTCACGCCCTGGGGCGCTTCGAAGTTCACCTCGTGGCTGTAGCCGAGGTTCAGCTTCAGCACGTTGCCTTGCATCTGGGCACGGTAGCCCACGCCGTTGATCTCAAGCTCTTTCTTGAAGCCCTCGGTCACGCCGGTGACGCAGTTTTGCACCTGCGTGCGCGACATGCCCCATTGCTGGCGGGCGCGCTTGGACTTGCCGCGCGGCTCGATCTTCACCGCGCCATCGTCGACAGTGAGCGTCACATCGTCGGTCGCGGTGAAGCTGCGGGTGCCTTTCGGCCCCTTCACTTCGATGGTCTGGCCCGAGACGGATGCAGTCACACCCGAGGGCAGCTCGACCGGTTTCTTACCAATACGAGACATTGCCAGACCTCCTTAGAACACGGTGCAAATCACTTCGCCGCCAACATTCTGGCTGCGAGCGTTTGCGTCCGACATCACGCCCTTCGGCGTGGAGACAATCGAGACACCAAGGCCCTGACGGACCTGCGGGATCTCCTTGGCGCCCATGTAGACGCGGCGGCCGGGCTTCGAGACGCGCTTGAGTTCGCGAATGACCGGGGTGCCGTCGAAGTACTTGAGCGAGATTTCAAGGGTCGGGTGACCGTTCACGTCGGTCCCGGACTCGTAGCCGCGGATGTAGCCCTCGTCCGCGAGCACGTCCAGCACCCAGGCCCGCAGCTTGGAAGCCGGGGTGGACACGGTGGACTTGCCGCGCATCTGAGCGTTGCGGATGCGGGTGAGCATATCGCCGATAGGATCGTTCATCGTCGTCTCTCCTTACCAGCTCGATTTCACGAGGCCCGGGATCTGGCCGTGCGAGCCAAGCTCGCGCAGCGCAATCCGGCTGACCTTGAGTTTGCGGTAATAGGCGTGCGGACGCCCGGTGAGCTGGCAGCGGTTGTGCAGCCGCGTGGCCGAGCTGTTGCGCGGCAGTTTCGCCAGTTTCAGCGAAGCCCGGAAACGCTCTTCCATCGGGCGCTCCTGGTCGCTGATGACTTCCTTGAGGGCAGCGCGCCGCGAAGCGTATTGCTCCACAAGCTTCTGGCGCTTGGCCTCGCGGGCAATCATGGATTTCTTAGCCATATCTGTTGTCCTCCGAGGCTCAGCTGTTGAACGGCATGTTGAAAGCTTTCAACAGCGCCTTGGCTTCCGCGTCGGTCGGCGCGGTGGTCGTGATCACGATATCCATGCCCCAGACCTCGTCGACCTTGTCGAAGTCGATCTCGGGGAAGACGATGTGCTCTTTGAGGCCCATGGCGTAGTTGCCACGGCCATCGAACGAGGTGCCGGGCACGCCGCGGAAGTCGCGCACGCGCGGCATCGCGATGGTGATCAGGCGGTCGAGGAATTCGTACATCCGGTCGCCGCGCAGGGTCACCTTGGCGCCGAGCGGCATGTCTTCCCGGACGCGGAACGTCGCGATCGACTTCTTGGCCTTGGTGATCACGGCCTGCTGGCCGGCGATCGTCGTCAGGTCTTCCTGGGCCGATTTGGCCTTCTTGGAATCCTTCACGGCCTCGGTGCCGCAGCCGATATTCAGCACGATCTTGTCGAGACGCGGGATCTGCATGTCGTTCTTGTAGGAAAACTCTTCCTTCAGAGCGGCGCGGATCTCGGTCTTGTAGAGCGTCTTGAGACGCGGGGTATAGGTCGCAGCGTCGAGCATCAGATCACGTCCCCCGTGGTCTTGGCGAAGCGCACCTTCTTGTCGCCGTCCATGCGGAAGCCGACGCGGGTCGCTTTGCCGTTCTTGTCGAGAAGGGCCAGGTTCGAAAGGTCAATCGGCATCGCCTTCGGAAGCCGGCCGCCTTGCGAGGTCTGGGTCTGGCGGGTGTGACGGACGGCCATGTTGATGCCATCGACCACCGCTTTGCCGGCTTTCGGCATCACCTGGGTGATTTCACCCTGCTTGCCCTTGTCCTTGCCCGCGAGCACGACGACCTTGTCGCCCTTTTTCAGTTTCGCAGCCATCACAGCACCTCCGGCGCGAGCGAGATGATCTTCATGAAGTTCTTCGCACGCAGCTCACGCACCACCGGCCCGAAGATACGGGTGCCGATCGGTTCGTTGTTGTTGTTGAGGATGACGGCGGCGTTGCGATCGAAGCGGATCGCGGTGCCGTCTTCGCGACGGACTTCCTTGGCGGTGCGCACGACGACGGCTTTGCGCACGTCGCCCTTCTTCACGCGGCCGCGCGGGATGGCTTCCTTCACCGAGACGACGATGATGTCGCCGACGGAGGCGTATTTACGCTTGGAACCACCCAGAACCTTGATGCACTGCACCCGGCGAGCGCCGGAGTTGTCAGCGACATCCAGATTGGTCTGCATCTGGATCATGTGGTTTCTCCTGACCTTTGGGGGCACGCCCCCAGGGTTTCGATCAAACCGGGAAGTGACGGCCTATCAGGCGGTGATCACTTCCCAGCGCTTGGTTTTCGACTTCGGGGCGCATTCCTGGATGCGCACGGAGTCGCCGACTTTGAACGTGTTGTTCTCGTCGTGAGCCCGGTACTTCTTGGTCGAACGGACGGTTTTCTTCAGCAGCGGGTGCTTGAAGCGGCGTTCCACCAGCACGGTGACGGTCTGGGCGTTGGCGTCCGAGGTGACGGTGCCGTTCAGGATACGTTTGGGCATCGTTCAGGCTCCTTACTCGTTGCCGGCCGCAGCCGCGGCTTTTTCATTGAGGATGGTCATCACCCGGGCCGCGTCACGGCGCACCTTGCGCACGCGGGCGGAATTTTCCAGCGCGCCGGTGGCTTGCTGGAAACGCAGGTTGAAGCTCTCTTTCTTCAGGTCGGCCAGCTGCTCCTTGAGCTGGTCTGCCGACTTGTCACGCAGTTCCTTGGCGTTCATCCGCCTATTCCTTTCTCAACATCACCGGGGCGCCCTTTGCGCCGCCTTTCGCAAGGCGACAGGTCACGCCGAATCCGATGGAGTTCGTGTGAAGGCTGCGCAATACGCCCGATCGCCCAACAAAGCAACCCCTTTGGGTCGGGTTTTGCATGCATCGCCCGACGCCCGGCTGAGAAACCGTGCTGCCGCGGCGTCGAGGGGGTATTTCGCAAGGATTGTCCCCTTGCCCGGTGCCGGGGATGGTGCCAGCCTCGACCCATGCCGGATTTGCCCGGCAGGTGCATAGTCAGGAAGGAAAACCACATGTCTATTCTGAAGCGGGGGCTCAAGGGGGCCCCGGTGAAACGTTTGCAGGAACGGCTCGGGATCACGGCGGATGGCGATTTTGGCCCCGGCACCGAGAAGGCCGTAAAGGATTTTCAGAAAGCCAATGGGCTTGCCGTGGATGGCATCGCCGGGCCCGACACCTTTACCGCGATGGGGCTCTATGAGCTGGTGCTGCTGCGTCGCGGCTCGCGCGGAGACGCCGTGAAACGGTTGCAGGAGGGCCTCGGCATCGGCGCTGACGGCATCTTCGGACCGGGCACCGAGAAGGCGGTGAAGGCGTTCCAGGAGGCCAACGGGCTGGCGGCGGACGGGATCGCCGGGCCGAAGACGCTGGCAAAGCTCAACTCGTTCGAGGAGGTCACCGAGGAAACGGTGAAGCGCGCCGAGGTGAAGCCGGACGAAGCCCATTTCGAAAGCGAGCCGCTGCCCGAGATCAAGGGCGCCGAAGTGGTTGAAGGCTCCGAGGGCGAAGACCAGCTCGAAGAAACCTCGATCTGGTCAAAGGTCACCGGCTGGTTCAAACGCTGAACACCCGCCACATGCGAATGCCCCCGCCGAAACCGGCGGGGGCATTTTGTTGCGCGCCGTCCGGTCAGTCAGCGTTGGCGTCGAAGAACTCGATGGTGGCCGCGATCATCTCTTCCAGCGTCTTGTCGTCGACGAATGCGTTGAACGAGTGATCCATCTCGGCGGTCCAGAGCGTTTCCGGACCCTCATGCGCCCCGATCAGCATGTCCGCCGAAGCAGGCAGCACAGTGGTATCGAGGCTGCCCTGGGCAACAAGCAGCGGGCCGGAATAGCTGGCGATCTCGGCTCTGGGGTCGAAGCTCTCGATCCCGTCGAAAAAGCCCGCCTTCAGGGTCACATCCGCGCCCCAGGGCAATGCGGCGGTGATGGCGGCATCGTCTTCTGCGGCAAGGCCCGCCGCCATCGCCTCGGCGCCAAGCAGATCGCCATAGGTCTGCATCGGGTCAGCCACCGCCGCCCAGAGCGCCACGGCGTCGGGCAGGTCCGACCGCCCGGCAGTGGCGGTGGCGACCAGCCCGCCCTGGCTCCAGCCGATCACGAACAGATCGTCTCCGGCCACCTCCGGCGAGCCCGCGAGGTAGCTGAGGGCGGCAAGTGCATCGGCAACCTGCCCGTCAAAGGTGGTATCGGCATAAGTGAGGTCCGACGTGCTCTCGCCCGAGCCGCGAAAGTCGATCCGCAGGCTCGCATAGCCAGCCGCCGCGAGCCGTTCCGCCGTGCGGGCGAAGATGCCCTCCGGCACGGCATCGGTCGGCAGTTCGTCACGCGAGCCGGTGAAACCGTGCAGCAGAAGCACGGCGGGGGCCGGATCGCCGCCGGGCAATTCCAGCGTGCCGATGAACGGCCCGGCGGGCGACTCGATAGTCACCACCTCTTCCATCCCTTGCGCCAGGGCCGGCGCGGCCAGCGCACAAAGCGCAATCGTCGAAATCGTAAGGGTCCGCATGGTCACAATGTCTCCCGTGTTGAAAATACCCGAAAGGCTAATCGCGACCCGGGCAGCGGGCAAATTGAATCGCGCAGGCGCGGCGCAAAGCCCTCTCGCCCTGCCCCGCGCCTTGCGCTATGAGGCGGGCATGGCTGAAATCAGAAACCTCTTCGTAACCCCGTTCTACCGCGCCCGCCTGTCGGAGCACGGCCCCGCCGTCGACACCGCCGAGCTTGAGGCAGAATGCCTTGCCATCGCCGAGGATGACGAGGCCGGGCAGCGCTGGTCTGAGGAGAACGATTATCCGGGCTACACGTCCTACGCCTCGCTTGCCGATCTGCCCTGGCGCTCGCCGGTTTTCGCCGCTGTCAAAAAGGCGCTCGACAAGCACGTCGCCGCCTTTGCCGATACGCTGGAATGGGATCTGGGCGGCGGCAAGCTGGAACTGGAGGATCTCTGGATCAACATCCTGCCCGAAGGCGGCACGCATTCCAGCCACATCCACCCGCATTCGGTGATCTCGGGCACCACCTATGTGTCGCTCCCTGAGGGCGCTTCGGCGCTGAAGCTGGAAGATCCGCGCTCGGGCCGGATGATGGCCGCGCCGCCGCGCCGGAAGGATGCGCGCGAGGATCTGCGGATGTTCGTCTATATGAAGCCGGAGCCGGGCGAGGTGTTTCTGTGGGAAAGCTGGCTGCGCCACGAAGTGCCGCTGAACCTTGCGGATGACGAAGAGCGGATTTCGGTGAGCTTCAATTACAAGTGGGTGTGAGCGGGCGTGCCCTCACCGCTGGTGATCGCGCAACCCGTCGCAGAACACCGAGCCGATCATCTCAAGGATCAGACGGGCCTTGTCGTCGGTGAGCGCATAGATGCTCGTCTTGCCGTCCTTGTCGAAACTCACCAGCCCCTCGTAACGCAGCCGGGCGAGGTGGCTTGAGATCACCGGCTGTGCCGCGCCCATCAGCGCCTGCAGCTCGCCCACGGTTTTCGGTCCGTCCTTGAGATGGCTCAGCACCATCAGCCGCCCTTCATGGCCCAGCACTTTGAGCAGGGTCGATGCCTCGAAGGCGTAGGGAGCCAGGGTGCCGCCCGTCGCCGGTTCGGGATCGGGGGCGTCTTTCACCAGCGTGTCCATCGGATGTCCTCACACGATCCAATTGCCTGTCGCGGGTCTCTCGCTTGACCGGCCCCGGTGAGGGGGAGGGTCTGGCTCGCCAGCATCTGCATATCTGATTATTTTAGTCAGATTATTGTCGGGGCCGCAAGGGCCTCGTTTCGACGCACGCCGGTCATGCCGCCATGCGGCCCAACCCATGCGCCCGTTTCAACGCATGAAGCGCATGCAGCGTGATCCACTTGCTCGGCGCCCCCTTTTCCTCGATGGCCACCAGCGTCGAATAAGTGTTTTCCATCCGCCAGCGCCCATCCTCGCCCTGCTTGCCCCGCACCAGCGCGACGGCTTCCGCCATGCGGGAATCGTCCACGCCAAGATCGAGCAGCAGATTCAGGATTTCCAGCGCATCGGTCTGGTACATCAGCGGAAAGCCGAACTTCTTCCACCCCGGCTTCGACACTTTCGCAAGATCATGGCTTCGTTTGAAAATGTGGTGGATGAGCAGAAATTCCACCGCCTTTCCAATGGTTTCGCGCATCGGAGCGGAACGCTCGGCCTGCGGGATCTCGGCCAGCGCCTTGAGGGTTTTCACCACGCCCATATGGCAGGTATGGCGCCCCCAGCACATCTCGAACCCATCGTAGGGCCAGCCCTGCGGTGCACCATCGCCATCGTCAAAGCGCTGAATGCGGGTGACCCAGTCAATGCCGGCCCGCACCCGTGGGTCGCCGCCGCGCCCGAACCTGACCAGCGCCCAGAGCATGTTGCCGGTGAGGCAGGGGATCACCCCGCTCGCCCGCCCGCCGTTAGGTGCCGTGCCGGCCATCGAAAACCCGCCGCTGTCGCGGTGCTGGCTGTGGCTCAGGATGAAATCGCAGGCCGCCTGAATGCGCGGGTCGCGCCCATCGGCCCCAAGCTCGGCGAGCACCAGCAAGGTCCAGACCGTCGAGGCATATTTGCCGGTGTAGAAGCTTTTTTCCGCGCGCCAATGGCCCCCCGGCTCCATCGCCTCAAGGATCGTCGAGACCGGCGGCGTGGTATTGATCGCGGCCCGGGCCGCCGTCAGCTCCGGGTCATCGGCAGGGCGGTCGAGAAGACGGGACAGGGCGCCGGCACGCAGAGCAGGGTTCCCGGCTTCGAGAAGCCAGTCGAGAATGGCGGGGTCTAAGGCGAATTGCGGCGGCATGACCGTACCTCCCCGGTGAGGTCGCCACAAGTTTACGCCGGCGCGACTGCCCGGACAATGCGCCCGAGCCAAAAGGAAAAGGGCGGGGAAATCCCCGCCCTTCCTGTCTCTTCGTCGGTCCGGGATGCCCGGTGCCCGATTACCAGTCTTCGCGGACCACGGTCCGGGTCTTGATCGGCAGCTTCATCGCGGCGAGGCGGAGCGCTTCGCGCGCCACGTCTTCCTCGACACCGTCGATCTCGAACATGATGCGGCCGGGTTTTACCTTGGCGGCCCAGTAATCGACCGAGCCCTTGCCTTTACCCATCCGGACTTCCGTCGGCTTCGACGACACCGGGGTGTCGGGGAAGATACGGATCCAGACACGGCCCTGACGTTTCATCTGGCGGGTCATCGCGCGGCGGGCCGCCTCGATCTGACGCGCCGTGATACGCTCGGGCTGGAGGGCTTTGAGGCCGTAGGTGCCAAAGGTCAGGTCAGACCCGCCCTTTGCCTGGCCCTTGATCCGGCCCTTGTGCATCTTGCGGAATTTAGTGCGCTTCGGTTGCAGCATTCTGTGCTCTCCTTACCGGCGGCCGCCCATGGCGCCACGCGGCGCCGGGCCTTCCTGGAGTTCCTGGAGCTTGCGATCATGCGCCGACGGGTCATGTTCAAGGATCTCGCCTTTGTAGATCCAGACCTTGATCCCGATGATGCCGTAAGCCGTTTTGGCCTCGGCGAGCGCATAGTCGATATCGGCACGCAGGGTGTGCAGCGGCACGCGGCCCTCACGGGTCCACTCGGTGCGGGCGATCTCGGCGCCGCCGAGACGGCCGGCCACGTTCACCCGGATGCCGAGGGCACCCATGCGCATCGCGTTCTGCGCCGCCCGCTTCATCGCGCGGCGGAACGACACACGACGCTCGAGCTGCTGAGCGATGCTCTCGGCCACCAGCTGGGCGTCAAGCTCGGGCTTGCGGACCTCGACGATGTTGAGGTGCAGTTCCGAATCCGTCATCTTGGCGATCTTCTTGCGAAGCACCTCGATGTCGGCGCCTTTCTTGCCGATGATCACGCCGGGGCGCGCGGTGTGGATCGTCACCCGGCACTTCTTGTGCGGGCGCTCGATGATCACCTTGCTGACGCCGGCCTGCTTGGCCTCTTCCTTGATGAACTCACGGATTTTCAGGTCTTCCAGAAGAAGATCGCCGTAGTCCTTGGTATCGGCATACCAGCGGCTGTCCCAGGTGCGGTTGACCTGGAGGCGCATGCCGATCGGATTGACTTTCTGACCCATTAGGCTTGCTCCTCAACTTGACGCACCTTGATGGTGAGTTCCGAGAACGGCTTGTTGACGCGGCCGTAACGGCCACGCGCCCGCGGACGGCCGCGCTTCATCACCAGGTTCTTGCCCACGAAGGCCTCGGCCACGACGAGCTCGTCGACGTCGAGGTTGTGGTTGTTCTCGGCATTCGCGATCGCGGACTGAAGGCATTTCTTCACGTCCTGAGCGATGCGCTTTTTCGAGAAGGTGAGGTCGTTCAGAGCTTTGTCGACCTTCTTGCCGCGGATCAGGGCGGCCACAAGGTTCAGCTTCTGCGGGCTGGTGCGCAGCATGCGCAGCTTCGCCATCGCCTCGTTGTCCGCCACGCGGCGGGGATTTTTATCCTTGCCCATGGCTTACTTCCTTTTCGCTTTCTTGTCGGCGGCGTGACCGTAATAGGTCCGCGTCGGCGAGTATTCACCGAACTTCTGGCCGATCATCTCTTCGGTGACGAGCACCGGGATATGTTTCTGGCCGTTGTAGACACCGAAGGTGAGGCCCACGAACTGGGGCAGAATGGTGGACCGGCGCGACCAGATCTTGATCACTTCGTTGCGGCCCGACTCGCGGGATTTTTCGGCCTTCTTGAGGACGTAGGAGTCGACAAAAGGCCCTTTCCAGACAGAGCGCGACATGATTACCGACCCTTCTTCTTGGCGTGGCGGCTACGGATGATGAGCTTCGACGACGCCTTGTTCTTGTTGCGGGTGCGGGCACCCTTCGTCGGCTTGCCCCAGGGGGTCACCGGGTGACGGCCACCCGAGGTGCGGCCCTCACCACCGCCATGCGGGTGGTCGATCGGGTTCATGACGACACCACGGACCGACGGGCGCTTGCCGTAATGGCGGTTGCGGCCGGCTTTACCGAGGTTCTGGTTCGAGTTGTCGGGGTTCGACACCGCGCCGACGGTGGCCATGCATTCCTGGCGCACCATGCGCAGCTCGCCCGAGCTCAGACGGATCTGGGCGTAGCCGCCATCGCGGCCGACGAACTGGGCGTAGGTGCCCGCGGCGCGCGCGATCTGGCCGCCCTTGCCCGGCTTCATCTCGACATTGTGCACGATCGTGCCGATCGGCATGCCCGAGAACGGCATCGCGTTGCCCGGCTTGATGTCGGCCTTGGCGGAGGCGATCACCGTATCGCCGACGGCGAGACGCTGCGGCGCGATGATGTAGGCCTGCTCGCCGTCTTCATAGGCGATGAGGGCGATGAAGGCGGTGCGGTTCGGGTCGTATTCGATCCGGGCCACCTTGGCGGGAACGTCGAACTTGTTCCGCTTGAAATCAACGATGCGGTAGAGACGCTTCGCGCCACCGCCACGACGACGTTGGGTAATCCGTCCGGTGTTGTTCCGGCCGCCCTTCTTGGTGAGACCCTCGGTGAGAGCCTTCACGGGACGCCCTTTCCAAAGCTCCGAACGGTCGATCAGCACCAGCCCACGCTGGCCCGGCGTCGTCGGTTTATACGACTTGAGTGCCATGCTTTCTGTCTTCCGTTAGCTTGGTGGACCCTGACGGGTCCGGGGATTCAACAAATGTCACAGGCCCCGGAGCGAATCCGGGGCCGTGTAACCCGCGCGGTATAGCGGGGGTTGGGGGTGCTGGCAAGTGCCGTAGGGTGCGCATTCACACGCACCCCTCGCTCTTCCCTTCGCGTTGACCGTATTGGAGAGAATTGCGACACTCGCCCGGGCTTTGAATTTGAGGGAGTTCAAAAAAATGGCCGAAATCTCCGAAGGACCATGGAAGAACTTCGGCAATCAAAGGCTACATTTCCGTGCGACAATTTTTGGATGTGAATATCTTTGTGCGATTTCGGCACTCGCGCTTGTGGATGACTATCAGCAACCCGGCAATAGAGAATGGCTGGAAATATTTCAGGAGTTTGAGGAGGATATTCTTCGGAGGGCTGAGCAATGCTTGCCGGAAAATCCGGTTGTTGTGGATGGGCTTCCAACCGTCATTATCAAACAGGGCGATGCCTTGGGTGAGTAATCGTTGGGAGGGATTGAATGTGGTTTTTGAAAGAACCGAAGGCGCCACCTTACTGGCCAAAAGGAGTCCCTGATCACCCTGCGGAAACACCGCTTTCAGCATGGGAGAAGGCATTGTCTACCGATGAGCTATCTCGTTTTCGAAGTTGGCAGAAAGACAATCGGGCCTACGTGAAACGCAAGGCGCGACTTGAGACCTTGGACAAAGGAATCGTGGCTCTTGTCTTGTTTGGTTTAGTGTTGGCCTTGATTGCCCTGCTATCAGCGATTGGTTTCGAAGGGGGATCGAGCCTATGTCCTCCAATGTATTGTTACGACTAGACGATCCGGCAGCGTCATTAGAACGCAGTAGGGTGCGCATTCATGCGCACCAATTCGGTTCGGACAAGCGGTGCGCATGAATGCGCACCCTACCCCCTCAGGATCTTCGCCATCGCCTTGCCCTTCGCCAACTCGTCCACCAGCTTGTCGAGGTAGCGGATCTCCTGCATCAGCGGCTCTTCGATCTCCTCCACCCGCACGCCGCAGACCACGCCCTTGATCAGCGCCCGCGCCGGGTTCATCTGCGGCGCGTCTGCGAAGAAGGTCTCGAAATCGCGGCCATCGTCCAGCACTGCCGCCAGCCCGGCCTCGTCATAGCCCGTCAGCCAGTGGATGATCTCGTCCAGCTCCGCCTTGCTGCGCCCCTTGCGCTCGGCCTTGTTCACGTAATGCGGATAGACGCTGGCAAAGCTCATCGTGAATATCCGGTGCTTCGTCATGGTCCGGCCCTCCATTGGCTGCCTGCGATGATAGCCCACCGCGCGGCGCAGAACAGCCCCCGCGCGCGAAGCGCCCCGCCTGCCCCCGCCCCTCCAATACTTCACCATTGACAGAACTATCCGACTCACCCAATACTTCACCACATGGGAAACCAACAAACAGAACTCGACGCCATCTTCCACGCCCTCGGCGAACCCACCCGCCGGGCGGTGGTGCAGCGGCTCGTCCGGGGCGAAGCCTCGGTGAGCGAGCTGGCATCGCCGTTCGACATGGGCCTGCCTGCCTTCATGAAGCATCTGGGCGTGCTGGAGGCCGCCGGGCTGATCACCTCGACCAAGACCGGCCGGACCCGGATCTGCCGGATCCAGCCAGCCACCCTTTCGGCCGCCGAGAGCTGGTTCGAAGACCAGCGCATCTTTTGGCAGGCCCGCTACAAACAACTCGACGACCTGCTGGTCGCCCTTGGAGGAAAGAACGATGAAACCTGATCTGAAATTCCGGTTCCTGACCGACACGACCACCCATACCCTGCGCATCCGGCGCGAATTCGCGGCGGGGCGGGCGCTGGTCTGGGATTGCTACACGAAGTCCGAACTGCTCGAGAAATGGTTCGCGCCAACACCGCTCGTCACAAAAACCACGCATATGGATTTCAGCGAGGGCGGCTACTGGCACTACGCGATGGTCGATCCGGAAGGCACGCATTACTGGGGCCGGATGGATTATCGCGCCATCGAGCCGGTCGACCGCTACAGCTCGGTCGACAGTTTCACCGACGAGACCGGCACGCCGAACCCCGACATGCCCTCCGCCGACTGGGATGTCACCTTCGAGGACGCCGAGATCGGCACCCTGGTCTCGACCACAGTGCAATATGCCTCGGCAGAAGATCTTCAGAAGGTCATCGACATGGGGATGGAAGCTGGCCTCGCCTCGGCGCTCGAAAACCTCGACGCCCTTCTTGCCACCCTCGACAGCAAAGGATCGGCCCAATGACCGGCCAGACCATCGCCATCGACGCCACCATCGACGCGCCCCTCGACAAGGTCTGGCGCTGCTACACCGACCCGGCGCACATCACCCAGTGGAACTTCGCCGCAGACGACTGGTGCTGCCCGACCGCCTCAAACGATGTGCGCGTCGGCGGCAGATACGCCGCGCGGATGGAAGCGAAGGATGGCAGCTTCGGGTTCGACTTCGAGGCCACCTATACCGAGGTCTCGGAGCAGGAAAAGCTGAGCTATACGATGGAAGACGGCCGGACGGTGACCACCAGCTTCGAGCCGGCGGGCGCGGGCACCAGGGTGGCGACGATCTTCGAAGCGGAGGCGCAAAATCCGGTCGAGATGCAGCGCGATGGCTGGCAGGCGATCCTGAACAATTTCAAGAAACACACCGAAACGGCCTGACCACAGCCGCAGCCGCAACAAAAAAGCCCCCGCATTGGCGGGGGCTTTTCCTTGTCTCTGCCAGAGCGGCTCAGAGGCCGGTGGTCACGTCGATCGTGTTGCCTTCTTCCAGCGTCACATAGGCTTTCTTCACGTCTTTCCGCTTGCCGAGCTGGCCGCGGAAGCGCTTGACCTTGCCTTTGGTGATGGTGGTGTTGACCGCCTTCACCTTGACGCCGAACAGGGTTTCGACCGCTTCCTTGATGATCGTCTTGTTGGCCTCGGGGGCCACTTCGAAGACCACCGCGCCGTTCTCCGAGGCCATGGTGGCCTTTTCGGTGATGATCGGCTTGCGGATCACGTCGTAGAGTTTCGCCTTGTCGGTCATTTCAGTCGGGCCTCCAGAGCTTCGACACCCGCCTTCGTGATCACCAGAGTGTCACGCTTGAGGATGTCATAGACGTTGGCGCCCATCGAGGGCAGCACGTCGAGCCCGTCGATGTTGCGCGCGGCCAGGGCGAAGTTTTCGTTCACCTCGGCGCCGTCGATGATCAGCACGCGCTTCCAGCCCAGGTTTTTCACCTGCTTGGCCAGAGCCGCGGTCTTGCCTTCCGACTCGGCCGCCTCGATCACCACCAGCTCACCGGCTTTCAGCTTCGCCGAGAGGGCGTGCTTGAGGCCGAGCTTGCGGAACTTCTTCGGCAGGTCATGGGCATGGCTGCGCGGGGTCGGCCCCTTGTAGATGCCACCCTTGCGGAAGATCGGTGCGTTGCGGTCACCGTGGCGGGCGCCGCCGGTGCCTTTCTGGCGATAGATCTTCTTGGTCGAGTAGCTGGTTTCCGAGCGGGTCTTGACCTTGTGGGTGCCGGCCTGCATGCGCGCACGCTGCCAGCGGACCACGCGGTGCAGGATATCGGCACGCGGCTCAAGGCCGAACAGCGCGTCATCCAGATCCACCGAGCCGGCCTTGCCGCCGTCCAGTTTGATCACGTCGAGTTTCATTCTTCAGCGCCTCCTTCGGGGGCCTCGGCCGGGGCGTCTTCAACCACCGGAGCCGCAGCAGCAGCCGATTTCAGGGCCGCCGGGAACGGCACACCGTCCGGCAGTTTCTTCTTCACGGCGTCCTTCACGGTGACCCAGCCGCCTTTCGAGCCGGGCACGGCGCCCTTGATGAAGACAAGCCCACGCTCGGCATCGGTGCGCACCACTTCCAGGTTCTGGGTGGTGATGCGCGCGGCGCCCATATGGCCGGCCATCTTCTTGCCCTTGAACACGCGGCCCGGGTCCTGACACTGGCCGGTCGAGCCGTGCGAGCGGTGCGAGATCGACACGCCGTGCGAGGCGCGCAGACCGCCAAAATTGTGCCGCTTCATGGCACCGGCGAAGCCCTTGCCGATCGAGGTGCCGGACACGTCGACCTTTTGCCCCTCGACGAAGTGCTCGGCAGAGATTTCCTCGCCGACTTCGATCAGGTTCTCCGGGCTCACGCGGAACTCCACGAGCTTGCGCTTGGGCTCGACCTTGGCGGCGGCGAAATGGCCGCGCATGGCTTTCGAGGTGCGCTTCGCCTTGGCGGCACCGGCACCGAGCTGAACGGCGGTGTAGCCGTCTTTCTCGGCGGTGCGCTGCGACACGACCTGAAGACCTTCGAGCTGAAGGACGGTCACGGGAATCTGCTTCCCGTCATCCATGAACAGGCGGGTCATGCCCACCTTCTTAGCGAGAATACCAGAACGCATGGTTCTACCCTCCTCAGACCGAAATCTGCACGTCGACGCCGGCGGCGAGGTCGAGCTTCATCAGCGCGTCCACCGTCTGCGGGGTCGGGTCCACGATGTCGAGCAGCCGCTTATGGGTGCGGATCTCGAACTGATCGCGGGATTTCTTGTCGATATGGGGCCCACGCAGAACCGTGAACTTCTCGATCTTGTTCGGCAGCGGGATAGGACCGCGCACCTGGGCACCCGTCCGCTTGGCGGTATTCACGATTTCCGCGGTGCTGGCATCCAGCACGCGGTAATCGAACGCCTTGAGGCGGATGCGAATGTTTTGGCCTTGAAGCGCCATTGGTCTTCCTTTCGTTGAGAGGTGGAACCGGGAGACTGGCCCCCGGCCCACGTCGAACAGTTGATTACTCGACGATTTTCGAGACGACGCCGGAGCCGACGGTACGGCCGCCTTCGCGGATGGCGAAGCGCAGGCCCTCTTCCATCGCGATCGGCGCGATCAGCTCGGCCTCGAACTTCAGGTTGTCGCCCGGCATCACCATCTCGGTGCCAGACGGCAGCGTCACCGTGCCGGTCACGTCCGTCGTGCGGAAGTAGAATTGCGGACGGTAGTTCGCAAAGAACGGCGTGTGACGGCCACCCTCTTCCTTCGTCAGGATGTAGACCTCGCATTCGAACTTCGTATGCGGCGTCACCGAACCCGGCTTGCACAGAACCTGGCCGCGCTCGACCTCGTCGCGGTCGATCCCGCGCAGAAGCGCGCCGATATTGTCGCCCGCTTCACCGCGATCCAGCAGCTTGCGGAACATCTCGACGCCCGTGCAGGTCGATTTCTGCGTGTCCTTGATCCCCACGATCTCAACCTCGTCGCCGACATTGATCACGCCACGCTCCACACGGCCGGTCACAACCGTGCCGCGGCCCGAGATCGAGAACACGTCTTCGATCGGCATCAGGAACGGCTGGTCAACAGCCCGCTCCGGCGTCGGGATATACTCGTCGACCGCAGCCATCAGCTCGCGGATCGAGTTCTCGCCGATCTCCGGGTCGCGCCCTTCCAGCGCCGCAAGCGCCGAGCCCTTCACAACCGGAATATCGTCGCCCGGGTAATCGTACTCGTTCAGAAGCTCGCGGATTTCCATCTCGACCAGCTCAAGCAGCTCTTCGTCGTCAACCTGGTCGACCTTGTTCATGTAGACAACCAGCGCCGGGATGCCGACCTGACGGCCAAGCAGGATGTGCTCGCGGGTCTGCGGCATCGGGCCATCGGCGGCCGACACAACGATGATCCCGCCATCCATCTGCGCCGCACCCGTGATCATGTTCTTCACATAGTCCGCGTGGCCGGGGCAGTCGACATGCGCGTAGTGACGGTTCTCCGTCTCGTATTCCACATGCGCCGTCGAAATCGTGATCCCGCGCGCCTTCTCTTCCGGCGCACCGTCAATCTGGTCGTAGTCCTTGAACTCGCCAAAATACTTCGTGATCGCCGCCGTCAGCGTCGTCTTCCCGTGGTCAACGTGACCGATCGTGCCGATGTTCACGTGCGGTTTGTTACGTGCAAACTTTTCCTTGGCCATCTTGTCTTTCCTTTGTCTGGGCGGTGCGCATATATGCGCACCCTACGGGTGTGTGTAGGGTGCGCCTTCATGGCGCACCGCTGCTTATGCGTATTTCGCCTGGATCTCGTCCGAGATGTTCTGCGGAACCGGCTCGTAGTGGTCGAACTGCATCGTGAACTGGGCACGGCCCGACGACATCGAACGCAGCGTGTTGATGTAGCCGAACATGTTGGCCAGCGGCACGAAGGCGTTGATCGCCACCGCATTGCCGCGGGCTTCCTGACCCGACACCTGGCCACGGCGCGACGTCAGGTCGCCGATGATGTTGCCGGTATATTCTTCCGGCGTGATCACCTCGACCTTCATCATCGGCTCAAGCAGCTTCGCACCGGCCTTTTTGAGACCTTCACGCATGCACATCCGGGCGGCGATTTCGAAGGCCAGAACCGACGAGTCGACGTCGTGGAACTTGCCGTCGACCAGCGCGACCTTGAAGTCGATCACCGGGAAGCCGGCGAGCGGACCGGAATCCATGACCGACTTGATGCCCTTCTCGACGCCGGGGATGTATTCCTTCGGCACCGCGCCACCGACGATGCGGCTTTCGAACGAGTACCCCTCGCCCGGCTCGGTCGGCTGGATCTCCAGCTTCACCTCGGCGTACTGGCCCGAACCACCCGACTGCTTCTTGTGGGTATAGGTGTGCTCGATCGAGTGACCGATGGTCTCTCGGTAAGCCACCTGCGGCGCACCGATATTGGCTTCGACCTTGAACTCGCGCTTCATGCGGTCGACGAGGATGTCGAGGTGAAGTTCGCCCATGCCCTTCATGATGGTCTGGCCCGACTCGATGTCGGTCTCGACGCGGAAGGACGGGTCTTCGGCCGCGAGACGCTGCAGCGCCTGCGCCATCTTCTCCTGGTCGGCCTTCGTCTTCGGCTCGACGGCGATTTCGATCACCGGATCGGGAAAGGTCATGGTCTCCAGCACCACCGGCTTGTTGACGTCGCAAAGCGTGTCGCCGGTGGTGGTTTCCTTCAGACCCGCCAGCGCGATGATGTCGCCGGCGAAGGCTTCTTCGATCTCTTGCCGCTCGATCGCGTGCATGATCATCATCCGACCCACACGCTCACGCTTGCCTTTGGTCGAATTCATGATGCCGCTGCCCTTCTTCACCATGCCCGAGTAGATCCGGGTGAAGGTGAGCGAACCTACGAACGGGTCGTTCATAATCTTGAACGCAAGAGCCGAGAACGGTTCGTCGTCCGCAGCCGAACGCGGGATGTTGCGCTCTTCGGTCTCGTCGTCCGGCGAGAAGCCCATCAGCGTCGGAACGTCTTTCGGTCCCGGCAGGAAATCGACCACCGCGTTCAGCAGCGGCTGCACGCCCTTGTTCTTGAACGCCGAGCCGGCCAGCATCGGGAAGAAGGAGAGCGACAGAGTGCCCTTCCGGATGAGCGCGCGCAGGGTCGCCTCGTCAGGCTCATTGCCTTCGAGATAGGCTTCCATCGCGTCATCGTCCATCTCGACAGCCAGCTCGACCATGTTGGCGCGCCATTCGTCGGCCAAGTCCTGAAGCTCGGCACGGATCGGGCGACGCTCCCAGGAAGCGCCCAGGTCTTCGCCGACCCAGACCCATTCCTCCATCTTGATCAGGTCGATGATGCCTTCCAGGGTGTCCTCGGCTCCGATCGGCAGCGCGATCGGGCACGGAGTGCCACCGGTACGGTCTTTGACCATCTCGACACATTTGAAGAAATCGGCGCCGATCTTGTCCATCTTGTTGACGAAAACGAGACGCGGAACCTTGTAGCGGTCGGCCTGACGCCACACCGTCTCGGTCTGCGGTTCGACGCCGGCATTGCCGTCAAGCAGCGCAACGGCACCGTCGAGAACCGCGAGCGAACGCTCTACCTCGATGGTGAAGTCGACGTGGCCGGGCGTGTCGATGATGTTGAACCGGGTCTTGGTCTCCGACGTCCCTTCCGGAGTCGGATCCTCCTGGCGCTGCCAGAAGGTCGTCGTAGCCGCCGAGGTGATGGTGATGCCGCGCTCGGCCTCCTGCTCCATCCAGTCCATGGTGGAAGCGCCGTCGTGGGTTTCACCGATTTTGTGGTTCTTGCCCGTGTAGAACAGGATCCGCTCGGTCATCGTCGTCTTACCGGCGTCGATATGCGCCATGATGCCGAAGTTACGGTAACGTTCAAGAGGGTATTCGCGTGCCATTGGATCGGGGCCTTTTCGGGATTACCAGCGGTAGTGGCTGAACGCTTTGTTCGCGTCGGCCATCTTGTGGGTGTCTTCGCGCTTCTTCACGGCCGAGCCGCGGCCGTTGACGGCATCGAGCAGCTCGCCGGCGAGGCGTTCTTCCATCGTGTTCTCGTTGCGGGCGCGGCAGGCATTGATCAGCCAGCGGATCGCCAGCGCTTCGCGGCGCTCGGGGCGCACTTCGACCGGAACCTGGTAGGTGGCACCACCGACACGGCGCGAGCGGACCTCGACCGAGGGTTTGATGTTGTCGAGCGCTTCGTGGAAGATTTCCACCGGCGCGCGCTTCACCTTGTCTTCGACGCGGTCGAGCGCGTTGTAGACGATTTTTTCCGCGACCGACTTTTTGCCGTCGATCATCAGGTTGTTCATGAACTTGGTCAGAACCCGATCACCATATTTGGCGTCGGGCAGGACTTCGCGCTTCTCGGCGGCGTGACGACGGGACATTCCCTATCTCCTTACTTCGGACGCTTCGCGCCGTATTTCGAACGACGCTGGCGACGGTCTTTGACGCCCTGCGTATCGAGCACGCCACGCAGGATATGGTAGCGAACGCCGGGAAGGTCTTTCACACGGCCGCCGCGGATAAGCACCACCGAGTGCTCCTGCAGGTTGTGGCTCTCGCCGGGGATGTAGCTGATCACCTCGAAGCCGTTCGAGAGGCGCACCTTGGCAACCTTCCGCATGGCCGAGTTCGGCTTCTTCGGCGTCGTGGTGTAGACGCGCGTGCAAACGCCACGCTTCTGCGGGCAGGACTCCAGGTGCTGGGACTTGGAGCGTTTTACTTTGGGCTGACGCGGCTTGCGGATCAGCTGCTGGATCGTTGGCATTGGGCTTCGTTCCCCGTGTTGCAACACAATGTTCGTGGGGCGCGCGCCCCGGTTTCGTCTGTTCGCGTCCTATGCGTCCATAAAACGCAAGCTGCCGCACCCGCCCCATTCCCTTGGGGCGACGCGGTGGGTTTCCAGAGGATCGGGGCGGCTGCCCGGATCGTGTCCACTTCAACTCTGATGCAGGCGCACGGCAAAAGGCCCGTTTGCCCGGATGTGGCGGCGTATATGGGGAGTCGGAAGCCTTGTCAACAGCCCGGAGGCCGTGATTGGCGCCGGTGCGAATTGGCCTGTTCCGGCCGGCCCCGTCTGCTACCATCCGCCGAGATCAGATACCAGCGAGGCCCGCGCCGGAACATGCGCAAACTGAAGGACAGCACACTCGTCACCTCGGTCCGCAACGAGGGGCCGTTTCTGCTCGAATGGATCGCCTGGTACCGGATGCTTGGCTTTCAGAACATCCTTGTCGTGCACAACGATTGCACCGACCATTCGCCGCAATTGCTGCGCCTGCTCGAACGCCATGGCGTGCTGGTTCAGAAGAGCAACACGCCCAACCCGGACAGCCCGCCGCAGCCGCAAAACCACGCCGCCGCCGGCAAGCACCGGCTGGTGCGCCATGCCAGCTGGGTCTTTGTGGCGGATGTGGACGAATTCCTGGTGGTCCATACAGGTGACCGCTCGATCAGCGCGCTGGCCGAGGCGATCGGGGGCAAGGGCATCGGCATGGCAATCAACTGGCGGGTTTTCGGTTCGGGCGGGGCAACGGAGTGGCGCGACACGTTCGTGCATCGCCGCTTCACCCGCGCGGGCGAGGTGACGGCCCGGCAGAATTCCTGCTTCAAGACCTTCTTTCGGGACCCCGGCTCATTCGGCAAGCTGCGTGCCCACGGCCCGGCTGGCTGGCGGGGCAAGCGCTGGGGCGTGGATGACCGGCTGTTTCTGCTGGCCGATGGTGCGCCTTACGAGAGCTATCACCCCTCGCGCAATCCGCAGAACGCCACCACCCGCGACAGGATGACCAACACGCTCGCCCAGGTGAACCATTACGCCGTACAGTCGCGCGAGCAATTCACCTACAAGCAGGGCCGCCCCAGCGCCGCGATGCTGGAGGATCGCTACACCGAAGATTTCTTCCAGCGGTTCGACCGGAACGAAACGATCAACGAAGACGCGCTGGCCTATGATGATGCGTTTTTCGCGGCACATCAGAAGCTGGCGGATATTCCCGGCGTCAAACGGCTGCATCACCTGTGCTGCGCCGATTACGTCGCCGCGATGTGCCGCAAGCGGGGCGATGACCCGGCAGCCGACGCACGATACCTGATGCATATGCAAAAGGCCGACGCGCTACCGCGCCACTGACGCCCGGCGCATCCGGCGCGCCGCCAGCTCTTCGCGGTAGAGCGTGAAAATGCCCGTCGCCACCACGATGCCGGCGCCAATCAGCGTGATCCCGTCGGGCCATTCGTCGAAGACGAGCCAGCCCAGCACGAGCGCCCAGAGCAGCCCGGTATAGCGGAACGGTGCGGTGAAGCCGATCTCGCCCACCCGCATCACCGCAACGGAGGCGAGGTAACCGGCGAGAATGAACAGCCCCGCCAGAACGAGCTTGCCGCCGCTCACCGCCTCGACCGGCGCCCAGCCATCCACCAGCGTGGCCACCCCGGCGGCCAGCGTGATGACCGCCGCCCCCACCAGCGCGGCCATGACCGAAGGCGTCTCACGGCTGAGGCGGCGCGCGGCAAGGTCGCGCAGGGTGACAAAGCCCACCGCGCCAAGGCCCCAGAGCGCATAGGTGTTGAACCCATCCGCGCCCGGCCTGACGATCAGCAGCACGCCGATGAAGCCGATGGCGATGGCAAGCAGCCGCCGCCAGCCGAGCGGCTCGTGAAAGAACAGCGCGGCACCGAGCGCGACCGAGAGCGGCAGCGCCTGCAGGATCGCGGTGAGGTTGGCGAGCGGCATGTAAAACAGCGCGCCGAGAAACAGGAAGGTGGCCCCGAGATCGGCAAAGCTGCGGATCAGGATCAGCCCCCAGTCGCGCCGGGGCAGCCGCAGGCGCAGGCCGCCCATCCACCAGGCGACGCCAACCATCAGACCGGTCGAGATCAGCCCGCGCAGAAAGATCGTCTGCGCCAGCGGCAGGCTGCCGGCGAGCGATTTGATCGTGGTATCGTTGAAGGTGAAGGCGGCCATTGCGACGATCATCAGGCCCGCGCCGCGCAGGTTGTCTGACCGGATCAGGGCTTGCGTCACTCCGCCACGTCCTTCCCGGAGCCGTCCAGCACCCTGAGCGCGGCCTTGAAGGCGGGCAGGTCGATGCGGAAGCGTTTGCGCAGGATCTGGCGAAGTTCGGCTGGATCTTTCTTGATCTTCCAGTTTTCCGACACTTTGCCGCTGTCATTGCCGTCATGGGCACCGCGCACCCACATGAAAGCCGAGGGGAAGGTGACCGCCGCCATCTGCTGCCAGATGACATGGTGATAGAAGTCGAGCACGTAATTGCCATCACCCGGGCGGGTGCAGACGGCGAAACCCGCACCGAGGAAGGAATGGTAAAGCGGCACCGGCGTCAGCGTGCCGGTCTTCTCGTGCAGGTTGATGCCCCGGTTATAGTCCAGCGCCATCAGCCCCCTGTCCTTGAACACGCCCCTGGTCTTGCGGAAATCGCGCCGCAGCCGCTGGACGAAATCCACCGCGACGCCATCGTCATCGTCCTGACGGAACTGGATCACCGCCTCGGCGTCCGGGTCGATATGCTTTGCCATCGCGTCGGCGCAGGCCTGGCGGTGGTGGATCGGCGGGGCATATTCGATCACCATCTGCGGGATCCGCGCCGCATGAGCCTCCATCCGCGCGCGCCAGGGCTCGGGCAGGTCTTCGCCCAGCAACAGGATATAGGTGAAGGCAGGATCTTTCTGGGCCTCGATGCCGGGCAGGTTCACATGTTCGAACCAGGCGAAACGCTGATCGAGCCGCCTCGGATCATACAGAAAGGCCCGGCGCTCCTCGATCGTCTCGTGCTCGGTCTGGAAGGCGCCGGATGACGGCACGGAAAACCGGCACAGGCCGATGACCTGCACCCCTTTGACCGTGCTCTCGGATGGTTGTCTGCCCTGTGCCGCCATGGCCGCACTCTGCCTTACGGGAGAGATGCCGGAAAGCGCTTTCTTGTTAACCTTTTGCCGCAGCGGGGCCGCAACGGAGCGCATAAACGCGAAACCCCCGCCGGGTGGCGAGGGCTTCAATCTCAGATCGTCCGGGCCGGATCAGGGCTGCTCGTCGCCACCCGTTTCCGGGGTTTCGACAAGGCCCAGATCTTCGCTGCCGCCACCGAAGATATCGTCGACGGAAACATCCATCGCATCGGCGGGCGCAGCCAGCGCGGCGGCGGCTTCGCCCTCCGCACGGGCTTGCTCGATCACCTTGCGATCGCGCTCCTGGGCGATGTGGCGCGTCTTCATCGTCGCCCCGCCGGTGCCGGCCGGGATCAGGCGGCCGACGATGACGTTTTCCTTGAGGCCCACCAGCTTGTCGCGCTTGCCCTGAACCGAAGCTTCGGTGAGCACGCGGGTGGTCTCCTGGAACGATGCCGCCGAGATGAACGACCGGGTCTGCAGCGAGGCCTTGGTGATCCCCAGCAGGATTGGCGCGCCCTCGGCGGCACGGCCACCCTTGGCGAGCGCCTTTTCGTTGGCGGCGTCGAATTCGGCCTTGTCGACATGTTCGCCCTTGAGCAGCGTCGTGTCGCCGGAATCCGCGATCTCCCACTTCTGCAGCATCTGGCGAACGATCACCTCGATGTGCTTGTCGTTGATCTTCACGCCCTGCAGCCGGTACACGTCCTGCACCTCGTCGATCATGTAATCGGCAAGCGCCTCGACACCCATGATCTGCAGGATGTCATGCGGCGCCGGGTTGCCGTCCATGATGTAATCGCCCTTCTGGACGAAATCGCCTTCGACCACCGGGATGTGCTTGCCCTTCGGCACCATGTATTCCACGGCATCCAGGCTTTCATCCGCCGGCTCGATGGCGATACGGCGCTTGTTCTTGTAGTCCTTGCCGAAGCGCACATAGCCGTCGATCTCGGCGATGATGGCGTGATCCTTCGGACGGCGTGCCTCGAAGAGTTCGGCCACACGCGGCAGACCGCCGGTGATGTCCTTCGTCTTCGCGCCTTCGCGCGGGATACGCGCGACAACGTCGCCGGCCTGAACCTTGGCACCGTCTTCGACCGAAAGGATCGCATCCACCGACATCGGGTAGGTGATCGGGTTGCCGGCGTCGTTGCGCACCGGCTCGCCGTCTTCGCCCGCCAGGATGACCTCGGGCTTGAGATCCGACCCTTTCGGGGCCGACCGCCAGTCCGACACGATCTTCTGGGTCATGCCCGTGGCATCGTCGGTCTCGTCGCGGACGGAGACGCCCGAGATCAGGTCGACAAAGCGCACGGAGCCATCGGCTTCGGCGATGATCGGCAGGGTATAGGGATCCCATTCGAACAGCTTGTCGCCACGTTTGACCTCGGCCTTGTCCGCCACGAAGAGCTTCGCGCCGTAACCCGGCTTGAAGCTCGACCGCTCCTGGCCGTTGGCGTCCATGATCGCCACCACCATGTTGCGGCCCATGACGATCTGCTCGCCCGCCGCATTTGCGATCAGGTTCGCGTTGCGCAGCTCGATCTTGCCGTCGCCATTGGCTTCCTGGAACGATTGCTGACCGCCCTGGGCGATACCGCCGATGTGGAAGGTCCGCATGGTGAGCTGGGTGCCCGGCTCACCGATCGACTGGGCGGCGATGATGCCGACCGCTTCGCCGACATTGACCATCGTACCGCGGGCAAGGTCGCGCCCGTAGCACATGGCGCACACGCCCTCTTCCGCCTCACAGGTAAGCGGCGAGCGCATCCGGATGGAGGCAACGCCCGCATCCTCGATCGCGTCGGCCTTGCGCTCGTCGATCAGCTCGTTCTTGGCAACCAGCACCTCGCCGGTGGCGGGGTGCAGCACGTCCTCGGCCGAAACCCGGCCCAGGATGCGCTCGCCGAGCGAGGCCACCACTTCACCGTCGTTGACCGCCGGTTCCGCCGTGATCGCGTTCTCGGTGCCGCAATCGTGCTGGCGCACGATGCAGTCCTGCGCCACGTCGACGAGGCGGCGGGTGAGATAGCCCGAGTTGGCGGTCTTGAGCGCGGTATCGGCCAGACCCTTCCGGGCGCCGTGGGTCGAGTTGAAGTACTCGAGCACGGTCAGGCCTTCCTTGAAGTTCGAGATGATCGGCGTTTCGATGATCTCGCCCGAGGGCTTGGCCATCAGGCCGCGCATCCCGCCGAGCTGCTTCATCTGCGCCGGCGAACCCCGCGCACCGGAATGCGACATCATGTAGACCGAGTTGGGCTCCTTCTCGGCGCCGGCATCGTCGAAACGCACGGCGGAGATCTCGCCCATCATCGCATCGGCGACGCTGTCGGAGCATTTCGACCAGGCGTCGACCACCTTGTTGTACTTCTCGCCAAGGGTGATCAGGCCGTCCATGTACTGCTGTTCGTACTCTTTGACCTGTTCGCGCACGCCATCGACGATCTCCCACTTGTTATCGGGGATCACCATGTCGTCCTTGCCGAAGGAAATGCCGGCCTTGAAGGCTTCCTTGAAGCCGAGCGACATGATCTGGTCACAGAAGATGACGCTCTCTTTCTGGCCGCAATAGCGGTAGACGGTGTCGATGACCTGCTGCACTTCCTTCTTGCGCAGCAGGCGGTTGACCAGCTCGAACGGCGCTTTGGCATTGAGCGGCAGCAGGTGGCCGAGGCGCACGCGGCCCGGCGTGGTTTCAAACCGCTGCCACACCTCGTTGCCTTCCTCGTCGATCTGCTTCACCCGCGCCTGGATCTTGGCGTGGAGATGCACTTCGCCCGAGTTCAGCGCGTGTTCGATCTCTTCGATCGACGAGAACACCATGCCCTCGCCCTTCATGCCCTCGCGCTGCATCGTAATATAGTAAAGGCCCAGGATCATATCCTGCGACGGCACGATGATCGGCGCGCCGTTGGCGGGCGACAGCACGTTGTTGGTCGACATCATCAGCACGCGCGCTTCAAGCTGGGCTTCCAGCGAAAGCGGCACGTGGACGGCCATCTGGTCGCCGTCGAAGTCGGCGTTGAAGGCCGAGCAGACCAGCGGGTGAAGCTGGATCGCCTTGCCCTCGATCAGCGTGGGCTCGAACGCCTGGATGCCGAGGCGGTGCAGCGTCGGCGCGCGGTTCAGCAGAACCGGGTGCTCGCGGATCACCTCATCGAGGATATCCCACACTTCCGGGCGTTCTTTCTCGACCAGTTTTTTCGCCTGTTTCACCGTCGACGAGAGGCCCTTGGCCTCAAGCCGCGAGTAGATGAACGGCTTGAACAGCTCCAGCGCCATCTTCTTGGGCAAGCCGCACTGGTGCAGTTTGAGTTCCGGCCCGGTCACGATGACCGAACGGCCCGAGAAGTCCACCCGCTTGCCCAGAAGGTTCTGGCGGAAGCGGCCCTGCTTGCCTTTCAGCATGTCCGACAGCGATTTCAGCGGGCGCTTGTTGGCGCCGGTGATCACGCGGCCACGGCGGCCGTTGTCGAACAGCGCATCGACCGATTCCTGCAGCATCCGCTTTTCGTTACGCACGATGATATCGGGCGCGCGCAGCTCGATCAGGCGCTTGAGGCGGTTGTTGCGGTTGATCACGCGGCGGTACAGGTCGTTGAGGTCCGAGGTCGCGAAGCGGCCACCGTCGAGCGGCACCAGCGGGCGCAGTTCGGGCGGGATGACCGGGATCACGGTGAGGATCATCCATTCCGGGCGGTTGCCGGATTCGATGAAGCTCTCGACGATCTTCAGGCGCTTGATGATCTTCTTCGGCTTCAGCTCGCCGGTGGCCTCCGCCAGATCGGCGCGCAGTTGCTCGGCCTCGGCTTCGAGGTCGATCTGGGCGAGCATCTCGCGGATCGCTTCGGCGCCGATATTGGCGGTGAAGGCATCCATGCCGTAGAGGTCCTGCGCGTCGAGGAATTCCTCTTCGGTCATGAGCTGGCCATAGCTGAGATCGGTCAGCCCCGGTTCGATCACGACATAGTTTTCGAAGTAGAGAATGCGCTCAAGATCACGCAGCGTCATGTCGAGCATGAGGCCGATGCGGCTGGGCAGCGACTTCAGGAACCAGATATGCGCGACCGGCGCGGCCAGTTCGATATGGCCCATCCGCTCGCGGCGCACTTTCTGGAGGGTGACTTCAACACCGCATTTTTCGCAGACGACGCCGCGATATTTCATGCGCTTGTATTTGCCGCAAAGGCATTCGTAATCCTTGATCGGCCCGAAGATACGAGCGCAGAACAACCCGTCGCGCTCGGGCTTGAAGGTCCGGTAGTTGATCGTTTCCGGCTTCTTGATCTCGCCATAGGACCACGAAAGGATCCGCTCCGGCGAGGCCAGCGATACCTTGATCTCGTCGAAGATCTTCGGCGACGCGAGCGGGTTGAACGGGTTGGTGGTCAGTTCCTGGTTCATTTTGAATTCCTCAAATCTGTGCGGTGCGAGGTGGGGTCGGTGCGCATGAATGCGCACCCTACCCGGTCGTAGGGTGTGCCTTCAGGCGCACCTATTCCTCATCCTCCGCATCCAGGAGTTCCATATTGAGGCCGAGGCCCCGCACTTCCTTGACGAGCACGTTGAAGCTTTCCGGCACGCCGGCTTCGAAGTTGTCCTCGCCCTTGACGATCGACTCGTAGACCTTGGTCCGGCCTGCCACGTCGTCCGACTTGACGGTGAGCATCTCCTGCAGCGTGTAGGCGGCGCCATAGGCTTCCAGCGCCCAGACCTCCATTTCGCCGAAACGCTGGCCGCCGAACTGGGCCTTGCCGCCCAGCGGCTGCTGCGTGACGAGCGAGTACGGGCCGGTCGAACGGGCGTGGATCTTGTCGTCCACCAGGTGGTGCAGCTTGAGGAGGTACTTCACCCCCACCGTCACCGGACGGGCGAATTGCTCGCCGGAGCGGCCATCAAACAGAACCGACTGGCCGGAGGTATCGAAGCCCGCGCGCGTCAGCGCGTCGTTCACGTCAGCCTCCTTGGCGCCGTCGAAGACCGGGGTCGCGATCGGCACGCCGCGGGTGACGTTCTCGGCGGCTTCGACCAGCACGGTCTCGTCCATCCCCGAGATGCCTTCTTCGTAGACATCGTCGCCATAGGCGTGGCTCATCGCCTCGCGCACCGGGGTCAGATCGCCGGTGCGGCGGTAATCGGCCAGCGCATCGTCGATCCGCAGGCCCAGACCGCGCGCGGCCCAGCCCATATGGGTTTCGAGGATCTGGCCGACGTTCATCCGGCTCGGCACGCCGAGCGGGTTAAGGCAGAAGTCGACCGGGGTGCCATCGGCGAGGAAGGGCATGTCTTCCATCGGCACGACCTTCGAGATCACGCCCTTGTTGCCGTGGCGGCCGGCCATCTTGTCGCCCGGCTGCAGCTTGCGCTTCACCGCGACGAAGACCTTGACCATCTTCATCACGCCCGGCGGCAGATCGTCGCCCCGGCGCACCTTCTCGACCTTGTCTTCGAAGCGGTGCTCCAGCGCGCGTTTCTGCGCCTCGTACTGGGCGTGCAGCGCCTCGACCTGGGCGGCGTCGGCCTCGTCTTCGAGGGCGAGCTGCCACCACTGGCCACGGCTCAGTTGATCGTCGAGCAGGCCCGCGTCGATCTGGGTGCCGGACTTCACGCCCTTCGGCCCCTTCACCGCGGTCTTGCCTTCGATCATGCCGCGCAGACGGGCGTAGATGTTGCGATCGAGGATCGCCATCTCGTCGTCGCGGTCACGCGCGAGGCGTTCGACCTCTTCACGCTCGATCTGCAGGGCGCGTTCGTCCTTGTCGACGCCGTGGCGGTTGAACACGCGCACTTCGACGACGGTGCCGAAATCGCCCGGCTTCACCCGCAGCGAGGTATCGCGCACGTCCGACGCCTTTTCGCCGAAGATGGCGCGCAGAAGCTTTTCTTCCGGCGTCATCGGGCTTTCGCCCTTCGGCGTGATCTTACCCACGAGAATGTCGCCCGGCTCCACATCGGCGCCGATATAGACGATGCCCGCTTCGTCGAGGTTGCGCAGGGCTTCCTCGCCAACGTTCGGGATGTCGCGGGTGATCTCTTCCGGCCCGAGCTTGGTGTCGCGGGCGGCGACTTCGAATTCCTCGATATGGATCGAGGTAAACACGTCATCCCGCGCGATCCGCTCGGAGATCAGGATCGAGTCTTCGTAGTTGTAGCCGTTCCACGGCATGAAGGCGACGATCACGTTCTTGCCGAGCGCCAGTTCGCCCAGATCGGTCGAGGGACCATCGGCGATCACTTCGCCCTTGCCCACTTCCTGCCCCACCTTCACCAGCGGACGCTGGTTGATGCAGGTGTTCTGGTTCGAGCGCTGGAACTTGCGCAGGCGGTAGATATCGACGCCCGGATCGCCCGGCAGCAGATCCTCGGTGGCGCGCACAACGATCCGGGTGGCGTCCACCTGGTCGATCACACCGCCGCGGCGGGCCTGGATGGCGGCGCCGGAATCGATCGCCACCTTGGCTTCGATGCCGGTGCCGACCAGCGGCGCCTCGGCTTGCAGAAGCGGCACGGCCTGACGTTGCATGTTCGACCCCATCAGCGCGCGGTTCGCGTCGTCGTTCTCAAGGAACGGGATCAGCGAGGCGGCGACCGAGACGAGCTGCTTCGGCGACACGTCGATCAGGTCGACGTTTTCGCGCGGCGCCATGGTGTATTCGCCCGACTGGCGGGTGTTCACCAGATCGTTCTCGAAGCGGCCCTGGGCATCGAGATGCGCGTTGGCCTGGGCCACGGTGTGGCGCATTTCCTCGGTGGCCGACATGTATTGCACATCGTCGGTCACCTGCCCGTCCACCACCTTGCGGTAGGGGGTTTCGATGAAGCCGTATTTGTTCACGCGGGCGAAGGTGGCCAGCGAGTTGATCAGGCCGATATTCGGGCCTTCCGGCGTTTCGATCGGGCACATCCGACCGTAATGGGTCGGGTGCACGTCGCGCACTTCAAAGCCGGCACGCTCGCGGGTCAGGCCGCCCGGCCCAAGCGCCGAGAGGCGGCGTTTGTGGGTGACTTCCGAGAGCGGGTTGGTCTGGTCCATGAACTGCGAGAGCTGCGACGAGCCGAAGAACTCGCGCACCGCCGCGGCGGCGGGCTTGGCGTTGATCAGATCCTGCGGCATCACCGTGTCGATCTCGACCGACGACATGCGCTCCTTGATGGCGCGCTCCATGCGCAAGAGGCCGACGCGATACTGGTTTTCCATCAACTCGCCCACCGAACGCACCCGGCGGTTGCCGAGATGGTCGATGTCGTCCACTTCGCCCTTGCCGTCGCGCAGCTCGACGAGGCCCTTCACACAGGCCACGATGTCTTCCTTGCGCAGCGTGCGCTGGGTGTCTTCGGCATCGAGATCGAGGCGCATGTTCATCTTCACCCGGCCCACGGCCGAGAGATCGTAGCGCTCGCTGTCGAAGAACAGGCTGTCGAACAGGGCCGAGGCGGCCTCGACGGTGGGCGGCTCGCCCGGGCGCATCACGCGGTAGATATCCATGAGCGCGGTGTCGCGGCCCATGTTCTTGTCCGCCGCCATCGTGTTGCGGATGTAGGGGCCAACGTTGATGTTGTCGATGTCGAGCACCGGAATCTCGGTCACGCCCGCGTCGATCAGCTCTTTCAGGCTGCCGCCGGTGACGTTGCCGTCCTTGTCGGTTTCCCAGGTGAGCTCATCGCCGGCTTCCACGTAGATGGCGCCGGTTTCCTCGTTGATGATGTCTTTCGCCACGTAGCGGCCGACGATCTGGCTGAAGGGCACGAGCAGCTCGGTGATCTTGGCGTCGTCGATGATCTTCTTCACCGCGCGGGGGGTGACCTTCTTGCCCGCCTCGGCGATGACTTCGCCGGTCTTGGCGTCGACAAGGTCGATCGTCGGGCGGGTGCCGCGCACGCGCTCGGGGAAGAACTTGGTGACCCAGCCCTTGTCCTTCTTCAGTTTGAAATCGACGGTTTCGTAATAGGCATCCATGATGCCTTCCTGGTCCAGCCCGAGGGCGTAGAGCAGGGTCGTCACCGGCAGTTTGCGGCGGCGGTCGATGCGCGCGAAGACGATGTCTTTCGCGTCGAACTCGAAGTCGAGCCAGGAGCCGCGATAGGGGATGATGCGGCAGGCGAAGAGCAGCTTGCCCGACGAGTGGGTCTTGCCCTTGTCATGGTCGAAGAACACGCCCGGGCTGCGGTGCATCTGCGAAACGATGACGCGCTCGGTGCCGTTGACGATGAAGGTGCCGTTCTGGGTCATGAGCGGCATGTCACCCATGAACACGTCCTGCTCCTTGATGTCCTTCACGGACTTGGCGCCGGTATCCTCGTCCACATCGAACACGATCAGCCGCAGGGTAACCTTCAGCGGGGCCGAATAGGTCATGTCGCGCTGCTGGCATTCCTCAACGTCGTATTTCGGGGCTTCGAGCTCGTATTTCACGAATTCGAGCACCGCGGTCTCGTTGAAATCCTTGATCGGGAAGACCGACTGGAAAACGCCCTTGATGCCTTCGCCATCCGACGGCTCGGGAGCATCGCCGGAGTTCAGGAACAGGTCATAAGAGCTTTTCTGCACCTCGATGAGGTTCGGCATCTCCAGGACTTCGCGGATCTTGCCGTAGTATTTGCGAAGACGTTTCTGGCCGAGGTAGGACTGCGCCATAAGGTGTGCACCTTTCTTTTCTCACTGATGCGCAAGACCGCCGGGCCTCGGCTCGCGCACCGCTCGAAACAGGGGGTTCGGATCCATACCAGGAGACCCTCCCACAGGTCTCCGCCCGATCCTTGAACCGCGCCTAGGGAAAGGCTTCTCGAAAAGCCCTTTCCAAGACAGGTTCGGCTGGACCCGGATTTCTCCGGGCCCAGCCACAATTTCACGGAGCCAACGCCCCGGGCAGCCCTTAGGCCAGCTCGACTTCGGCGCCGGCTTCCTGGAGCTTCTTCTGGATCTCTTCGGCTTCCGCCTTCGAGACCTGCTCTTTGATCTTGCCGCCGGCCTCGACGAGGTCTTTGGCTTCTTTCAGGCCGAGGCCGGTGATGCCACGGACTTCTTTGATGACCGCAATCTTGTTGCCGCCGGCATTTTTCAGCACGACGTCGAATTCGGTCTTTTCTTCGGCAGCGGCGCCAGCATCGGCAGCCGGGCCAGCCATCATCACGGCGCCGCCAGCGGCGGGCTCGATGCCGTACTCGTCTTTGAGGATGGTTTTCAGTTCCTGGGCTTCGAGAAGGGTCAGACCCACGATCTCTTCAGCAAGTTTCTTCAGATCAGCCATTTGACTTCTTTCCGTATTAGGTGTGTTCCAACGTATTCGCGGTATCCGCTACGCCGGTCTCTCGATTGCTTACGCAGCCTTTTCCTCGATAGTGGAAAGGATGGATGCGATGTTCGAAGCAGGAGCGCCAATGGCCCCGGCGATGTTCGAAGCGGGCGCGCCGATCTGCGACACGATCTGAGCGATGAGCTCTTCACGCGACGGCATCGAGGCGACAGCTTTCACACCGGCCGGATCCAGCGCCGTCTCGCCCATGGCGCCGCCGAGGATCACGAGCTTTTCGTTATCCTTGGCGTACTTGTCCATGACCTTGGCCGCAGCCACAGGGTCTTCGGAATAGGCGAGAACGGTCATGCCCGTCAGGTATTCGGCGATCGAAGCCGCCGGCTTGCCTTCAAGGGCGATCTTGGCGAGCCTGTTCTTGGCAACACGAACCGCACCGCCAGCATCACGCATCTGGCCGCGCAGGTTCTGCATCTCAGCAACCGTGAGGCCTTCGTAGTGGGCAACCACAACGACGCCAGAGCTTTCGAAGATCTGGCCGAGTTCCTCGACCACTTTCTCTTTCTGGGCTCTATCCACAGTTTCACTCCAAGTATGGGAGGTGTGACCCTCCCGGCTCATGTTTCACCGGGGCGAACCCCGATGTCGGGTCCGTTACGGGTCCGTCCAAGTCGCCCCGGGAAGCCTGGCTGCCCGAAGAAATCTGGGTCTACCCGTCTCAGGCAGGAATTATGGAAGCATGTGCCCCACCCACCGTCTCGGACGAATCATCAGGCCGCCACGAGCGACTCGGGCGACCTGACGGGAGTGGGGTTTAGTCTCTCGTCGCGGAAAAGAAAAGCCCGTTCTTCGTAATTCGGTCATAATCGGCTCACGATTGCGCCAGCCCGCCCGCGGCGCGGGATTGGAGCGCCCCGCGCCACCCCGTATACTGCGCTGCACCGGGCCTGCGCCAACCGGGCCGGACCAATATGGAAAGCGGAAGACCATGCGCACAACCTCCAGACCTCGCGGCACGGCCGCCTCTGCCGGGCGGGCCGACGGGATTGCCGCGCTGCGCGCGCGCGCGGCGAAGGCCCGCGCCCGCAATGCAGGCCGCGTGGCGGACGATCGGGCGCACCGGCTGCTCGATGCCTATCTCGCCGCCGCCGAGCGCCATGGCCGCCCGGCGCGGGAGGTGATCGCCGATCTCGCGCGCGGCGAGGCCGCCTGGCAGATCGGCATGGCCCTGCACGATCAGACGATGGCCGCGCCCCCCGACATCCTGCGCAACGCTGCCTGCGGCGAGGGCTGTGCGTTCTGCTGTATCCTGTCGGGCGGCGATGGCGGCACGACCACCGAAGCCGAGGCCACGCGCCTGCACGCCGCGCTTGCGGGCCGCGCGGGCGAGCCGGATGGGCGCAACTGGCACCCGGAGGCCTGCCCCGCCCTTGATCCCGATACCCGCGCCTGCCGCGCCTACGACGCACGGCCGATCATCTGCCGGTCGTTCCTGTCGACCGATGCGAGCGCCTGCGAGGCCAATGCGCAGGGCGGCACCGAACCCGGCTCCGGATTGCTCGGCAGCCATCTCGACTATCTCGCCGTGCTCGCTCTGATCCGCGAAACGCTGAAAGGGATGACCCGGGTGCCGACATACAGCCTGGCGCAGATCGCGGCCAGCGCGGTCGGCGGCGCGGATCTGGCCACAAGCCTCGACACCGCGCGCCACCCGTCGCGGGTGCTCGATGCGGCCTGCCGTGACATGGCCCGCGCCGGCGCAGCCGGGCGGGGCCGGCGGCTCTGACCCCGCCGACCTTGAGGCAAGAAAAAAGGCGCCCCGAAGAGCGCCTTTTCTGTTTCGTCAGGTGAGCCGGCTCAGTTGCCGGTGGCGCTGTCGACGCTGACCGACACGCCCGGCCCCATCGTGGACGAGAGCGACACCTTCTTCATGTAGGCGCCTTTCGCCCCGGTGGGCTTGGCTTTCTGAACCGCGTCCACAAAGGCGCGCACGTTCTCGACCAGCTTGCCTTCGTCGAACGAGGCTTTGCCGATCCCGGCGTGAACCACACCGGCCTTCTCGACCTTGAACTGGACCTCACCGCCCTTGGCGGCTTCAACGGCCTCTTTCACGTCCATCGTCACCGTGCCGACCTTCGGGTTCGGCATCAGGTTGCGCGGCCCGAGGATTTTGCCCAGGCGGCCGACGATCGGCATCATGTCCGGGGTGGCGATGCAGCGATCGAAGTCGATCTTGCCGCCCTGGATGGTTTCCATCAGGTCTTCGGCGCCCACGATATCGGCACCAGCCTTGGTGGCCTCGTCCGCCTTGTCGCCACGGGCGAAGACGGCGACGCGCATGGTCTTGCCGGTGCCGTTCGGCAGGGCGACCTTGCCGCGGACCATCTGGTCGGCGTGGCGCGGGTCGACGCCGAGGTTGACGGCGATCTCGACGGTCTCGTCGAACTTGGCCGAGGCATTGCCCTTCACGAGCGCGACGGCGTCTTCAACCGAGAGATTTTCCTTGCCGACGAAAGCTTCGCGTGCGGCGCGGGTGCGTTTTCCAAGCTTGGCCATGGTTTACCCTTTCACCTCGATGCCCATCGACTTGGCAGAGCCAAGGATGATCTGCATTGCGCCTTCGACGTCGACGGCGTTCAGGTCTTTCATCTTCGCTTCCGCGATTTCGCGCACCTGCGCGGCAGTCACGGTGGCAACGACTTCACGGCCCGGATTCTCGGCGCCGCGCGGACGGTTGCGCTTGCCCACCGGCTTCAGGCCAGCGGCTTTCTTCAGGAAGTAAGACGCGGGCGGCGTCTTGATATCCATCGAGAACGACTTGTCGGCGTAATAGGTGATCTGGGTCGGGCAAGGCGCGCCCGGCTCCATCTCCTGCGTCTTGGCGTTGAACGCCTTGCAGAATTCCATGATGTTGATGCCGCGCTGACCGAGGGCGGGGCCCACGGGCGGCGACGGGTTGGCTTGGCCTGCAGGGATCTGCAGCTTCATGGTGCCAGCGACCTTCTTGGCCATCTGGTGTCTCCTTCTTCAACAGCTCAGGGTCGCGACCCCTCGCCTTTTCGTTGCCGTGGTCTGGTCCGGACGCGCGCGCCCTCGCCTCCCACGCATGAAGCTCAAGGGCCGAATCCCGGAGGACGGCCCTGAACGGGCGCGTCGTAAACCCTTGCCACCGCCTTGGCAAGCACTTCCCGCCAGAGCCCGGGTGCACCCTGCATGCGATCGGTGCTAGGATGATCCCCCGACGCGGCAACAGGACGACAGGCGATGATGATCACCGATATCGAAGACTTCTTCACCAAAGGCTGCGGGCGCTGCGACCGGTTCGACACGCCGGATTGCTCCACCCGGCTCTGGATCGACGGGCTCAACACGCTGCGGCGCATCTGCCGCGAGGCGGGGCTGGAGGAAACCGTGAAATGGGCGCATCCGTGCTACATGCATGCGGGCCGCAACATCTGCATCATGGGCGCATTCCGGGGCGACTTCCGGCTCACCTTCATGAATGCGGCGCTGATGAAAGACCCCGAAGGGGTACTGGATCGCCAGGGCGCGGCCACCCAGCGCCCCGATTGCATCCGCTTCACCGACAATGCCGCACCGGCCGCGATGGAAGCCACGATCCGCGCCTATCTCGCCGAGGCGATGGGCTATGCCGAGGCCGGGATCAAGCCACCCAGGGAGGTGCGCGAGGTCGAGGTGCCGGAGGAGCTGACCGAGGCGCTCGACGCCGACCCGGAACTCGCCGAGGCCTTCTCCGCGCTGACGCCGGGGCGGCAGAAGAGCTACGCGATCAACCTCAGCGCCGCCAAGCAATCGGCCACGCGGGTGGCGCGGATCGAGAAGTTTCGCCCGAAGATTCTCGCCGGAAAAGGGGCGATGGAGCGATAGGGCCAGCGCCTCGCCGGGTCGACGCCGGGCAAAATGAAAACGGCCGGGAAAGCCCGGCCGCATCGCATCGCGCTTGAAAGCCAGATCAGCTTTGCTTGGTCACCTGGGTGAATTCCAGCTCCACCGGGGTGGCCCGGCCGAAAATCGAGACCGAAACCTTCAGGCGCTGATTGTCGTCATCCACACCCTCGACCATGCCGTCGAAGCCCTCGAACGGGCCATCGGTGACCGACACCGTCTCGCCCACTTCGAAGTGGATGAGGGTGCGCGGCGCTTCCGCCCCTTCCTCGACCCGGCCGAGAATGCCCTGCACCTCGGCATCGCGCATCGGCATCGGCCGGCCCTGCGGCCCGAGGAACCCGGTCACGCGGTTGATCGAGTTGATCAGGTGATAGCCCTGATCCGACATTTCCATATGCACCAGCACATAACCCGGCATGAAGCGGCGCTCGGTGGTCACCTTCTTGCCGCGGCGCACCTCGATGACCTCTTCGGTCGGCACGAGCACCTCGTCGATCTCATCTTCGAGACCGTTCTCGGCCACGGCCGTCTTGATCTGTTCGGCGATCTTCTTCTCGAAGTTCGAGAGCACGCTCACCGAATACCACCGTTTCGCCATCGTTCTCGCCTCGTCTGTGCGGCCCGCTCAGGGGCGCGGAGATAAAAAACAGGCGCGCGACTTGTGAGTCTTGCGCGCCGTGGGGGAATGGCAGGTGCTTACAGGCGTTGGCGCGCGGTTTCAAGAGGCAGACTTGCGCCGTCGTTTGGGCCCGGACCCTTCGGCCGCAAGTGGCTTCGCCATCGGCACGGAACGTGCACGCGCCCGGATTTCCTGCCAACTCAACCTCATGGGTGAGTTATGCCAAGCGGATTCGCGGCTGGGACGGGATTATCCGAAAGCGCCGAGGATCGCCGTCAGGCCGGAGCGGATCACCAGATCGACCAGCGAGAAGAACACCGCCGTCAGCGCCGCCATCGCGACGACCATGCCGGTGGTCAGCAATACCTCACGGCGCGTCGGCCAGATGACCTTCGACACCTCGGAGCGCACCTGCTGGATAAACTGGAACGGGTTGGTCTTCGCCATTGTCCTGCCTTTCAAGGGTTGCAGGCGCACATACGGGATGGCGGGGCGGTTTTCAAGGGCGCTCAGCGGTCAACCGGCGGCAAAGATCCGGGCAAGGAACGCCCGCGCCTCGGCCTGCGCCGCCTCCGGGCCGGGAACCGGGGCGAGATGCACCTGGCGCCCCGCCGCGTGAAGCATCGCGGCAAAGGCTTCGCCCTCGCCCCGGTGCGGGTCGCCCTCGCCTGCCGCGATCAGGGTGGGCGCGAAGCCGTCGAGGGTTTCGGCCCGGACGGGCGAGGCCAGTGGCGCGAGCCGGGCGGCCCGGTCGGGCAGATAGGCGGCCTGCGCCACGCGGTCACGCCAGCCACCGGGCGCGGCGGCCATGTCGAGGCGCGGCAGAAGTGCCGCCACCGCGAGGGGCTTTACCCCCATCCGCGCGGGCAGGTCGAGGCAGGCGCCGAGCGCGAGGTTGGCCCCTGCCCCGGTACCGCCAAGCGCCAGCCGCTTGCCCGCCCATCCATGCTTGCGCCCGGCCATCATCGCCCACCAGGCGGCGGCCTGCGCCTGCGCCGGCGCCACCGGAAAGCGGGCCTGCGGCGCGGCGCCGACATGGACGTTCAGAACGACACAGCCCAGCGCATCGGCCAACGCGCGGCAGAAGCCATCGTCGCGCGCAGCGTCGCGGGCGATGAAGCGGGTATCGGCGAAGTTCAGGTAAACCGGCACATCCGCCCCGGCCCCCGGCGCGCGGTAGAGGTCAACGCGCAGCTCGCCCGCCTCGGTATCGGCAATGAGCGTCTCACCGGCACGGCGGGCCGGCGGCCTGCCCGCCACCCATTGCAGCCCGCGCGCCACGAGATCGTGCCAGATCGCCAAGTGCCCCTCCCCGCTTCGCCTCGCCCCAAAGTGCCGACGATGGCGGGCCGGCGCAATCCGCCCTTGCGCCGCAGGGTCAGATCACCTGCGCGGCCCGGCGCGCGCCGATCATCCGCCGCATCCCGGCAACCAGCCGGAGCAGAACGAAGAACGGCAGCAGCACCGCCAGCAGGGGCAGCGCCATCGTCGGATCGTAGCTCAGCGTGCCGACGAAGATCATCGCCAGCGCGAGCCGCGACAGGAAGACCACGTTCGACACACCCTTGCCGCGGGCGCGGGCCGGAGCGACCGGCGCGACGGGGCGCGGCGGATGGGTGGTGGGTCCGGCATTGGCGGTGGCAACGGGTTCCTGCTCGGCCAGTGCGCGGGCGGCATTGCGCGCGGCGATCCGCCCGAGCGGCGTATCGGGGCTGATCCCCGAGGCCAGCGGCGTGGCCGGGGGCAGCGGCGGCATCGCCGGGGCGGCCTTCGTCTCGGTCAGGTTGCGCGGCTTGCGCCCGGCGCTCTTGCCGAACCTGCGCTTCACCACACCGATGAGGGCAACGCCAGCAGCCACCGCCCAGAAGATCATCCGCGATTTCTGCGGCACGCCATGCGGCGCCAGCGCGGCCTCGCGGCCCTCGAAAAACGGCTCGACGAAGATGAAGTCCTCGCTCGTGCGCAACCCCTCATCCTCGATCGCGTCGCGGGCCAGGCCGCCAAGCGTCACGCTCGTTTCGCCAAAGCCGTTGATCTGGAAGATGAAGCCCTGCGCGCCGAAATCCACCATCCATCTGTCGAGTCCGTCGACGAATGTTTCCTGTTCATCCCCGGTCAGCACCATCGCGGCACGCACAACGGGGCTGCCCGCCGGATCGGCCTCGCCGAAGAGCATGTACATGTAGCGGCGCGAGGTGGGCACGCCATTGGTGCGCTGAACGAGTTCATAATTGAGATCGGTGTCGATCCAGCCGCGCACATGCACCTCGCCGGCACGGTGCCGGTCGGTCTCGCGATCGAACGCGCCGAGGTCGACCGCGGCGGGAATACCGGCATCAAGCGCCGCCTGTTTCTCGGCCTCCGCCTCCAGCGCCACGCTATACGCCTTTTCGCCCAGCCAGACCACGCCACCGGCGACCGGGAAGAAGGCCCACCATGGAAGCATCAGGAATAGGATGAAAAGGCGGCCCATCGGTGTCCTCAACATATGTCTTCAGGTCTTTGCGCCCGGTTTGGCGGCTGAAAGCGGCACCAATCGGGCAAGGAAGGGGAAAGACCGGGGAATGCCGGGTGCGGCATTTCCCGCAATGGCCCGGGACCGCCACCGCCGCTAGCGTGACGCAACGCGCTCTGAGGGAGGAGACATCGCATGGAGATCGGTCTGATCGCGGCCATCCTCGGCTGGGGCCTGCTCGTGGGCATCGTGTTCTCGGCCATCGGCGCGGCGGGGGGCATCCTCACCTCGTTCGGGCTGATCACCCTGTTTGGCATGCTTGAGCCCAATTCGGTGAAACCGATGACCCAGATCGTCGTGCTCGCCACCGCGCTCACCTTCGTGCCGGGCTACCTGCGCCGCGGCGCCATCGTGCCCTCGCTTGGCGTGCTGCTCGGGGTGGGCGGCGTGGCCGGGGCCTGGACCGGCAGCACCGTCTCGGCGCGCTACCTCTCCGACATGGCCACCTTCCGCCCGCTTTTCGGCCTGCTCACCCTCGCCATCGCCGCCCAGATCGGCTGGAAGCTCTGGCGCCACTGGCAGGGCACCCGCGCGGGCACGGCGATACCGATGCACCCCTTCATCGGCGGGGTCACAGGCAAGGTGCTGCAACTGGGCTGCATGTGCTTCGACTACGCAGGCAAGCGCTACCGGGTGCCGATCCTGTCGCCGCTTCTGGCCGGCGCGGCAATCTCCTTCACTGCCGCGCTGTTCGGCGTGGGTGGCGGCTTTCTGCTGGTGCCCTACATGGCGACGATCATCGCCATGCCGATGCATATCATCCCCGCCACCACGGCGATTCCGATCTTCATGTCGCTCCTCGTCTCGGTCGGCAATTTCGTCAACCAGGGCGCGGTGATCGACTGGCCGGTGCTCTCGCCGCTGGTGCTCGGCGCGGTGGCCGGTGCCCTGCTCGGTGGGCAGATCAACAAGCGCCTGCCCAATGCCGCGCTGCAGGCCACGATGATGATCGTCGTCGCCGGGATCGGGCTCAAATACGTGTTTTCTGAGAAGGATGGCAGGGGCAGCAGGGTTCGAACCCGCGACCTACGGTTTTGGAGACCGTCGCTCTACCAGCTGAGCTATACCCCTAAGGCCGAGGCACGAGGTAACTCATGCCAGACCCCTTTTCAAGACCTCAATCGCGCCACTTCCGCTTCCAGCGCGCGCTCGTCGCCGGAGGCCAGCACCGGCACCAGGCGGTGGATTTCGTCAAGTGGCAGGTCCCACCAGGCGAGCCGGTCGAGCCGCGCGATCACCGCATCGGAAAAGCGCCGGCGCAGCACATGCCCCGGATTGCCGACGACGACGCTCCAGGCCGGCACGTCCTTGGCGACGACCGCACCCGCCCCGATCACCGCGCCATTGCCGATGGTCACGCCGGGCATCACCTTGACGTCCTGCCCAAGCCAGACATCATGGCCGATCCGCGTATCGGGCTTGTCGGCGAACATGGAGGTGTAATGCTCCATCAGCCCATGATCGAACATCGAGAACGGATAGGTCGAAAACCCGTCCATCGGGTGATTGGCGGCGGCGAGGAAGCGGACGCCATGGGCGATCTGGCAAAACCGTCCGATGATCAGCCGCTCGGGCGCCTGTGCATAGAGATAGGGCGCGATCCGGGCGGCGTAGTCCTCGACCGGGTCGAAGTCGTTGTAATAGGTGAAATCGCCCACCTCGATATTCGGATGGTCGATAACGCGGGCGAGATGCACGGTCTGGGTGTGCGGCTCGCCGTTCAGATTGGTCAGGGGATGACGCCGCGAGGCGTCGAGAAAGGGTGCAGACATGGCTGAACTCCGTTGAAACGTTGCGTTTTCAGATCGGTCAGTTCAGCGCTTTGTCCATCATACCCTCCGTTGGCGATGGCGCTGCATAGCATGTTCGCCGCACTCGGGAAACCGCCTTTCGAAAGGCGGTGCCGCGCGGTTTCGAAACCGCGCGGGCGCCGGTCAAAGAAAAGGGCCGCCCCAGGGGCGGCCCTTTCCAATTCGATGTGATCTCAGGTCACTCGACGATTTTCGAGACGACGCCGGAGCCGACGGTACGGCCGCCTTCGCGGATGGCGAAGCGCAGGCCCTCTTCCATCGCGATCGGCGCGATCAGCTCGGCCTCGAACTTCAGGTTGTCGCCCGGCATCACCATCTCGGTGCCCGACGGCAGCGTCACCGTCCCGGTCACGTCCGTCGTGCGGAAGTAGAATTGCGGACGGTAGTTCGCAAAGAACGGCGTGTGACGGCCACCCTCTTCCTTCGTCAGGATGTAGACCTCGCATTCGAACTTCGTATGCGGCGTCACCGAACCCGGCTTGCACAGAACCTGGCCGCGCTCGACCTCGTCGCGGTCGATCCCGCGCAGAAGCGCGCCGATATTGTCGCCCGCTTCACCGCGATCCAGCAGCTTGCGGAACATCTCGACGCCCGTGCAGGTCGATTTCTGCGTGTCCTTGATCCCCACGATCTCAACTTCGTCGCCGACATTGATCACGCCACGCTCCACACGGCCGGTCACAACCGTGCCGCGGCCCGAGATCGAGAACACGTCTTCGATCGGCATCAGGAACGGCTGGTCAACAGCCCGCTCCGGCGTCGGGATATACTCGTCGACCGCAGCCATCAGCTCGCGGATCGAGTTCTCGCCGATCTCCGGGTCACGCCCTTCCAGCGCCGCAAGCGCCGAGCCCTTCACAACCGGAATATCGTCGCCCGGGTAGTCGTACTCGTTCAGCAGCTCGCGGATCTCCATCTCGACCAGCTCAAGCAGCTCTTCGTCGTCAACCTGGTCGACCTTGTTCATGTAGACAACCAGCGCCGGGATGCCGACCTGACGGCCAAGCAGGATGTGCTCGCGCGTCTGCGGCATCGGGCCATCGGCGGCCGACACAACGATGATCCCGCCATCCATCTGCGCCGCGCCCGTGATCATGTTCTTCACGTAGTCCGCGTGGCCGGGGCAGTCGACATGCGCGTAGTGACGGTTCTCCGTCTCGTATTCCACATGCGCCGTCGAAATCGTGATCCCGCGCGCCTTCTCTTCCGGCGCACCGTCAATCTGGTCGTAGTCCTTGAACTCGCCAAAATACTTCGTGATCGCCGCCGTCAGCGTCGTCTTCCCGTGGTCAACGTGACCGATCGTGCCGATGTTCACGTGCGGTTTGTTACGTGCAAACTTTTCCTTGGCCATATGCCGCAAGCCTCGCAATTGGGGGGTTCCGCGCGAACCCGGTTCGTATCCGCGCGCTGCCTACTGGGTTAGGGCGGGAAAATCAAGCGTATGTTACGCCTCGTCGCCCTCGGGCACCGCCGCCATGGCCGAGGCCGGGCGCGGCTCTTCGAAGGGCTGGATCGGACGGCCCGGCGAGGTGGTGGCCGGGTCCATCAGCGAGGCGTCGCCGAACCATTCCTTGTTGTCCAGCATCCAGTCGTGGATCGACTTGGCGAGGTTGCGCGCAAGGCTGTCCATCTGCTCCTCGGCGGTGCGGGTCAGCCCCGATCCGACGATCACATCGCCGCCCTCTTCGAAGACGGTGAAGCGCTCGGCTTCTTCGTTGATCGGGCCGCCCTTGGCGTCGTCCCAGATCGTCACATCGGCGATCAGCACCGATTTCGGCGCCGCGACCACCGGAATGCCCGGCTGGGCCAGCACATAGCCGCCAACGCGCACGGCGATGTGATAATACTGGTCGCCGTCATAGCGGCTGAAACGGTCGTTCACCGCCTTGCGCACGGAAAATTCCCACGCCTCGTCGGACACCTTGCGCGAGGCCGGCCCCACTTCGGGGTTCTCGGCCACGGCGATGTTGTGGCCCAGCAGGAAGCGGCCCATCGGCGGCGGCGTCTCGTCCAGATCGGTAACGGCGCAGGCCGAAAGCATCAGCGCCCCCAGGCCGAAGGCTGCGAATTTCGGGGCGAGGCGGACGGTCGGGATCATGGCTGCGGGCTCCTTGGGCCGTGCGGATTCGGCTATGGATAGCGCGAGAGGGGCATCCATGCAAACGCCGACCCCGCCGCAACGGGCAGTCAGCCGCCGATGCTGCCGTCTTTCTTCGGTCTGCCCGGTTTGGGCCGTTCGAAGCCACGGTCCACGCCCATGCCGCTTTCCGGCGCATCCTCCGCGGCACTGCCGCCGCAGATCCCGCGCAGCGCCCGCCATTCGGCGGCGTTCAACACCGGCGCACCGATTCGCCCGGCCGTCTCCGCCGCGCCCTGCGCCGCCAGCGCCGCCTCGATCCGGGCGGCCATCTGGGGATGCGAGGCGAAATGGGCGGCCAGCCCCTCGGCATCGCCGTGTTCCTCGAGCAGCCGCTCGAAGAACGTGCCCAGCGCCGAGGGCGGCAGGCCGGCCTCGGTCAGCAGCGCATGGGCGTAATCGTCGGCCCCCGCTTCCGCCGACTGGCTGTATTGCGCATTGATGAGCTGGTTGGCGAGCAGCAACACAACGGTGCCACCGGCAAAATCGCCGAAGAGCAGCCCGAGAACGCCGACCGAGCCGGCCAGGCGCAGCGCGTCGCGCGTCGGGTCGCGGCCGACGACATGGCCCAGCTCATGCGCCAGAACCGCCGCCACCTCCTCGGCGCTGTCGGCCTCGTCCAGCAGGCCGCGAAAGATCACGATCCGCCCGCCCGGCATGGCGAAAGCGTTGACGAGATCGTGGTCGAGCACGCTGATCGTCACCGGATAGGGCAGATCGGGGCCGGCCCCCAGCCGCGCCTCCATGCTGGCCAGTGCCGCCAGGCCCTCGGGGCCCTCACAGGTATCGACCGGCACCATGTCGCTGCTCAGCGCCATGCGGATCCGCTCATAGGTCGCGTCGCCCAGCGCCTTTTCACCCGAGGGCGGCAGATAGGCGGCAAGCTGGTTGGCCATCACCGGGACCAGCACAAAGATGATCAGCGCCACCGAGGCCACGGCGCCGAGACCCCAGCCGAGGATGCGGCCCTTGTTCTCCACCGGCGGCCGCTTGCCAAGATGGCCGGCATTGCGCCGGAGCAGGGCCACGATCGCCTCATCCGTCACGACGAGGCGGGCAAGCTGGTCGCCCGCGCGGGTCAGCACCAGGCTGCGCCGGTCTGCCTGGTCGGGCAGCGCGCGCAACTCGTCGGCAAGCCAGTCGATCCGGCCGCCACCGGGGCGGTGGATGCTCAGCCGGTCGGGCGCGAGCACCACTTCCACCCGCTCGACGCGCGCGGTCTCGCCGTCGAGAAAATCGGCAAAGGCGCTGTAGGTGACGGGGGTGCCGGTCATATCCCGTCCCCCAGCGGCAGCGCGTCGGCAAAGCCCTCGGCCTCGACGAATTCGTCGCGGGCGCGCTGGCGGATGCCGGCGAGCGCGTCGGGGTTCACGATCTCGGTGGTTTCGGCCAGATGCCGGGCGACAGGCATGGTGATGAACACCTCGCGCAGCACGCCCCAGAGCACGAAAACGGTGAAGTAGAAAACGAGGCCGACGATGGGGAACACCCAGCCCGGCAAGGCCCCGAGCGACGACAGGTCTTCCAGCCCGTCCGCCAGCAGCGCCGGGTCGATCAGAGCGAGGGCAATGCCGATCGCGATGCCGATCCCGAAAAGCAGGGCGGACATGATGGCCGAGATCGCCATCGAGCCGGTGAGGTAGATGCCGACGATCCTGCCGCCGCGCGCATGGCTGCGAAAGCCCGTCTCGCCCAGCCGCTTGCCTTCGAGCAGCCGCTTGAAACTCTGGGCGCGCCAATAGGCAAGGCCAAGAACTGCCCAGACCCCGCCCATCGCGGCGCCAACGAACCAGACCGGCTCTTCCGACAGCCCCGCCGCCAGCGTGCCCGCCGCGATCAGTGCCGCGCCGAGCCAGACATGCTTCATCGCCGTCATCAGCGAGAACAGCCCGCCGGTTTGCTTAAACTGCGCATCGCCATACCACATCCTGTCGGTGCGGTATTTCTCCAGCGCGAAGGTCTTTACCGGCCAGAGCAGCCCGCCGGTGCTCAGGGCCAGCAGCCACCACCATGTGGCGCGCCAGACATAGCCCTTCACGCCCGGCTCCAGCCCGAAGCGGATGCCGCGCCAGCGGGTGCGGGCGAGGATGTAGCGCCGGGCGCGGTACTGGGCGAAGAAGATCACCGGCGCGAGGCCGATGAAACTGACGGCATAGGCCGGGGCCTCGCCATTGAACAACGAGAAGGAGAAGAACATCAGCACGAGGTTCACGATGCCGATGTAGAAGGCGAGAAAGACCACGGCGGTGAGAAAGCCGGTAAGCATCTCGGTCGGGCGGCCGGTGAATTCCAGCGGCAGGCCGCCGGGGCGGATCGCCGACCAGTAATAGCGGCGCATCCGTGTCTTCATCCAGAAGCGGTAGATCCCGAGCGTGAGCACGGTGAGCACGCCGGTCCGGAGCGCCAGTCGGAACATCGGGCCGCCGCGCCCCGCATAATCCGTCCTGAGATCGTGAAACGCCACCGGCCTGCCTTAACTGGTAAACTTGTTGTCCCGCGGGAAGCCATGCGGCGGCAATTTGCCGACGCCCGCGCGCTTGCCGATCCAGGGGCTCATATCCACCTCGGTGCGGGTGCGCTCGCCGCCCGCCGCCCAGGACAGCCCGGCGGCGAGATCGAAGGTGGTGACATCGGACAACCCGCCATCGAGCTCCAGCACCCCCTGCTTGCCACGCGCTGAATTGTATTTTTGCAGCCGCACACCCTTGCCGCGCCCCATCTCGGGCAACTCGGCCAGCGGGAAGACGAGGAGCTTGCGGTTTTCGCTCACCACGGCGACGTGATCGCCGGCGACCGGCTTGCACACCTTCGCCACGCTCTCGCCCACGTTCAGCACCTGCTTGCCCGCGCGGGTCTGGGCCAGCACCTCGTCTGAGGTCACCACGAAGCCGTTGCCCTCGGCGCTGGCGACGATCAGCTTTTCGCCCGGCTTGTGCACGAACATGCCGAGAATGCCCGCCTCGTTCGGCAGGTCGATCATCAGCCGCAGCGGCTCGCCCATGCCGCGCCCGCCGGGCAGATTGGTGGCCGCGAGCGTGTAGAACCGCCCGTTCTCGGCAAAGAGCACGATCTTGTCGGTGGTTTCGGCATGAAAGGCGAAGCGGGGGCCGTCGCCATCCTTGAACTTGAAGTCGCGGGTCAGATCGACATGGCCCGACATGGCGCGGATCCAGCCCATCTGGCTGCACACCATGGTAACCGGCTCGCGCTCGATCATCGCTTCCAGCGGCACCTCTTCCACCTCGCCCGCCTCGGCGAAGGTGGTGCGCCGGGCGCCGCCCTCATAATCCTTGCCGAAGGTCTTTTTGGCCGCTTTCAGCTCTTCGCCGATACGCTCCCATTGCAGATCTTCGTTCTCAAGCAGGTCTTCGAGCCCGGCGCGCTCTTCCATCAGCGCGTCGCGCTCGCGCACCAGCTCCATCTCTTCGAGCCGGCGCAGGCTGCGCAGACGCATGTTGAGGATCGCGTCGGCCTGCACTTCGCTGAGTTCGCCCTCACCGGGGGCCGGGCTGACGTAATCCTTCTCGTTCGTCGCCCGCACATGGTCCTTCGACCAATCCTCGCGCATCAGCGCCGCTTTCGGGTCGTCGTCGTAGCGGATGGTGTCGATCACCCGGTCGAGGTTGAGGAAGGCGACGATGAAGCCTTCCAGCACTTCCAGCCGGTGGTCGATCTTCTCCATCCGGTGCCCGGAACGGCGGATCAGCACCTCGCGGCGGAAGTCGAGAAAGGCGCGCAGCACTTCCTTCAGCGTCGAGACCTTCGGCGTCACCCCGTCGATCAGCACGTTCATGTTGAGGCTGAAGCGCACTTCCAGATCGGAATTGCGGAACATCAGCCCCATCAGCAGCTCGGGGTCGACATTCTTCGAGCGCGGCTCAAGCACCACGCGGATATCGTCGGCGCTCTCGTCGCGCACATCGGCGAGGATCGGCACCTTCTTGGTCTGGATCAGCTCGGCGATACGCTCGATCAGCTTGGATTTCTGCACCTGGTAGGGGATCTCGGTGACCACCACCTGCCATTGCCCGCGCCCGAGGTCTTCCACCTCCCAGCGCGCGCGCAGCCGGAAGCTGCCGCGCCCGGTGCGGTAGGCCTGGGCAATGTTCTCGCGCGGCTCGACGATCACCCCGCCGGTGGGAAAATCCGGGCCGGGGATGTAGTTCAGCAGCGTATCGTCGCGTGCATCCGGCGTCTTGATCAGGTGGATACAGGCATCGACCAGCTCGGCGATGTTATGCGGCGGAATATTGGTGGCCATCCCCACCGCGATCCCCGCCGCGCCATTGGCCAGCAGATGCGGGAAGGTGGCCGGCAGCACCACCGGCTCTTCGAGGCGACCATCGTAATTGGGGCGGAAATCGACGGCGTTTTCGTCGAGGCCCTGCAGCATCGCCTCGGCGACGAAGGTCATCCGCGCCTCGGTGTAACGGCTGGCGGCGGGGTTATCGCCGTCGATATTGCCGAAATTGCCCTGGCCGTCGACCAGCGGGTAACGGACGTTGAAATCCTGCGCCAGACGCGCCATCGCATCGTAGATCGCGGCGTCGCCATGCGGGTGGAAATCGCCCATCGTGTCGCCGGAAATCTTGGCCGACTTGAGGAACTTGCCGCCAGAGGCGAGCTTCAGCCGGTGCATGGCGTAGAGAATGCGCCGGTGCACGGGCTTCAGCCCGTCGCGCGCATCGGGCAGCGCCCGGTGCATGATCGTCGAAAGCGCATAGGTCAGGTAACGCTCGCCAATGGCCCGGCGCAGCGGCTCGGCCACTTCAAACGGAGGCTTGTCCGGATCGTCGATCAAATCGCTCATATCCGCTGTCTACCTGCCCGATTCGCCCCCCGCAAGCGCGCCGGTTGCCGAGGCCCGGCTGGCGTGGCCGCCATGCCTCCCGGGCCACGCCGGCGCAACCGGGGAGAACCGCCGGGGCTTTCCCCTTCGCCCGCACCCCCTAGCGCGATAGGCTCCCGCACGCTAAGGGAGAAACATGGGTATCATCCGGCTCACATTGATTACGGCCGTGCTGATCTGGCTGGCGATGTATTACTTCGGGCGCAGCGACGGTTTGCCGCCCGATCGTCTCGGGCGCGTACCGCAACCCGAGGCGCCGGTTGCGGTTGCCGATACGCCCGCGCCGGAAGCCGGGGCGGCGCCGGAGGAAACTCCGGCCGCCGAGGCCCCTGCCCCCGCGCCCGAACCCGCGCCAACTGCGCCCGAACCTGAGGCGGTCGAGCCCACCGCCGCCACCGATCCGGTCGACGCGGCCATCGCCGAAGCCATCGGCGACAGCGCGCCCGACCCGGTCGCCGAACCCGAGCCGGAACCGGACCCCGCACCGGCTGCGGAACCCGACACCGTGCTCTACGTCACCGGCGCGCGGGTCAACGTCCGCGCCGGCCCGTCGACCAATTACGAAGCGATCACCGCGCTCACCCGCGGCACGGCGGTGACCGATGTCGGACCGGCGGGCAATGGCTGGCGCGAAATCCTGCTCGATACCGGCGAGACCGGCTTCATGTCGGGCGACTTCCTTTCGCCCGACCCGCAATGACGCCGCCCTCACTGCTTATCACCGGGTGCTCCTCGGGGATCGGCTATGCTGCCGCCCATGGCATGACGGCGCGCGGCTGGCGCGTCTTCGCCACCTGCCGCAAGGCGGAGGATTGCGCCCGGCTTGAGGCGGAAGGGCTGGAAAGCTTCCCGCTCGACCAGACCGACCCCGAAAGCATCCGCACCGCGCTGGCCGAGGCCACCGCCCGCACCGGCGGCACGCTCGATGCGATCTTCGCCAACGGCGCCTTCGGCCTGCCCGGCGCGGCGGAAGATCTGCCCACCGACGCGCTGCGCGAGATTTTCGAGGCGAATTTCTTCGGCGTGCACGAGCTGGTGCGCCAGTGCCTGCCGATCATGCGGGCGCAGGGGCATGGCCGGGTGGTGCTGAATTCGTCGGTGCTCGGCTTCACCCATCTGCGCTGGCGTGCCGCCTATGTCTCGACCAAATTCGCGCTCGAAGGCTATGCCGATACGCTGCGCATCGAAATGGCCGATACCGGCATCCACACCATCCTGATCCAGCCCGGCCCCATCGCCTCGATGATCCGGCAGAAATCGCGGCCGCATTTCGAACGCTGGGTCGATTGGCGGGCCAGCCCGCGCCGCGCCGCCTATGAGGGCACCGTGCTGCCCCGGCTCTATGACGACAGCGGCAAGCCCGACCCGTTCCAGCTCGGCCCCGAGGCGGTGACGAAGGCGCTCGCCCGCGCGCTCAGCGCCCGCCGGCCCCGGTCGCGTTACCGGGTCACGCTGCCCACCAGGGTCTCGGCACTGGCCAAGCGCCTTTTGTCCACCCGGATACTCGACCGCATCATCGCCCGCAGCTAGCGCCCCTCGCCATCCTGCGCCAAACCCGCTATCCAGAGGCAAATGCGCAGACAGGAGCCATCATGGCAAAAGATCCGCTCTTCCTCCTCGTCGTCATCGCCGTCGGCGCCGTGGCGATCATTCTGCTCACCGGCATCGGCGGCTTCGCCCGGGGCGGCGATTTCAACAAGAAACACGCCAACCGGATCATGCGCTGGCGCATCTATGCCCAGGCCGTCGCCATCGCGCTGATCCTGCTCTACGTCTATCTGCGCCGCGGAGGCTGACATGGTCGTTCTGAACAAGATCTACACCCGCACCGGCGACTCGGGCGAAACCGCTCTCTCCGATGGCACGCGGGTGGCCAAGCATTCCCCGCGCGTCGCCGCTTACGGCACCGTGGACGAAACCAACGCCACCGTCGGTCTCGCCCGGCTGCACGCGGACGGGCAGATCGACGCGCGGCTCGCGCTGATCCAGAACGACCTTTTCGATCTCGGCGCCGATCTCTCGCGCCCCGGCATGGACAAGGACGACGAGGCCGAATACCCGCCGCTCAGGATCATCGACGCCCAGGTCGACCGGCTGGAGCGTGAGATCGACGAGATGAATGCCGGGCTTCATGCGCTGCGCAGCTTCATCCTGCCCGGCGGCACGGCGCTGTCGGCCCATCTCCACCTGGTGCGTACCGTGGCGCGCCGGGCCGAGCGGCTGGCGGTGGAGCTATCGGCGCTGGAGCCGGTGAACCCCGCCGCGATCAGGTATCTCAACCGGCTCTCGGACTGGTGCTTCGTCGCCGCACGGGTGGCCAATGGCGGCGGCGCGGACGATGTGCTCTGGGTGCCCGGGGCCAATCGCTGATCCCATAATGCGGCAGCGCTAGCGCTAACGCCGCGCTCGCGGTAAAAAAACGCGGCGTCGCAGCGCAATTTTATGTCGCTTCCCCATTGTGACGGGTCCGATTGTACCGCTAAACAACCCCTCAGACTCACCGCCCAACGGGCAATTCAAGGGAGAGACACAACCAATGAAGATATTGGTCCCTGTAAAGCGGGTTATCGACTACAACGTGAAGGTCCGCGTGAAGGCGGACGGGAGCGGGGTCGATCTTGCGAATGTGAAGATGTCGATGAACCCGTTCGACGAGATCGCGGTGGAAGAGGCGATCCGGCTGAAGGAGGCGGGCAAGGCCGATGAGGTCGTGCTGGTGTCGATCGGGGTGAAACAGGCGCAGGAGACGATCCGCAACGGTCTGGCGATGGGGGCGGACCGGGGCATCCTCGTCACCGCCGCCGAGGATGTGCATACCGATATCGAGCCGCTGGCGGTGGCGAAGATCCTGAAAGCCATCGTCGACGAGGAGCAGCCCGGCCTTGTGATCATGGGCAAGCAGGCGATCGACAACGACATGAATGCGACGGGGCAGATGCTGGCGGCGCTGCTCGGCTGGGGTCAGGCGACCTTTGCCAGTGAGCTTGCCGTCGAGGGCGACAGCGCCGTTGTGACGCGCGAGGTGGATGGCGGGTTGCAGACCATCAAGGTCGCGCTGCCGGCGGTGATCACCGCCGATCTGCGCCTCAACGAACCGCGCTATGCGAGCCTTCCCAACATCATGAAGGCGAAGAAGAAGCCGGTCGACGAGAAAACCGCGGCGGATTACGGCGTCGACGTCGCCCCGCGTCTCGAGGTGGTGAAAACCTCCGAGCCGCCGACACGCCAGGCCGGTGAGATGGTGGGCTCGGTCGACGAGCTGGTGACGAAACTCAAAGCTGCGGGGGCGATCTGATGGCCGTTCTTCTTCTTGCCGAGGTCGCCGGGGGCGACCTCCACATCGACGCGACCGCCAAGGCGCTGACCGCCGCGAAGGCGCTGGGCGAGGTGACGGTGCTGGTCGCGGGTCCGCAAGCCGCCGGTGAAGCCGCCGCCACGCTGGATGGTGTGGCCAAGGTGCTCGTGGCCGGGGATGCCGCCTATGCCAACACCCTCGCCGAGCCGGTGGCCGATCTGGTCGTCTCGCTGGCGCCCGGCTACAGCCACATCGTCGCGCCGGCCACGTCGGATGCGAAGAACGTGCTGCCGCGTGTGGCGGCGCTTCTGGATGTGATGGTGATCTCCGACATCTCCGCCGTGATCGACGCCGAGACCTTCGAGCGGCCGGTCTATGCCGGCAATGCTGTGCAGACGGTGAAGTCGAAAGACGCGACCAAGGTGATCTCGGTGCGGACCTCGACCTTCGAGGCCGCGGGCACCGGCGGTTCCGCCCCGGTCGAGGCCGCGGCCTCCGCCGGCGACAAGGGGCTGTCGTCCTGGGTCGAAGACAAGGTCGACAGC
>NZ_BROH01000007.1 GCF_027923545.1 Sinisalibacter aestuarii
AATGATCGACCATTCGTGCTCGGTGAGATCGTAACGTCGGCGCATGGCTGTCCTCCCCGTCGGCAGGACCAGTGAATCACCGCCTGAACGCGAAGGGAAGCAGGTTTATGGGTCCACGGCCTAGAATTCTAGAACTCTAGAACTCTAGGGCACCCGTGTTCGCACCGGAGGCCGACCCGAAGCGAGACGGTTCCCCGTTCGCTACCCAACATAATCCCGCTCAGCCAGACATGCGCCCGCCGGATGCTCAGATCTCTTCCACCGTCACCTTGTCGGGATAAAACGCGATATGCCCTGCGATCCCGGCCACCGCGTCGAGCGGTGTTTCGTAAGACCAGCCGGCATCCTCGATCACCGTGGATTTGGTGTGGATCGCGTAGTAGCTCGCCTCACCCTTCTTCGGGCAGGTGGTCGTCTTCGCGGATTTCTCCAGCAGCGCCATCGCGATCCCGTCGCGGGGGAAATAGAGCATGTCGGGCAGGCCGGGCTCGGACAGTTCGAGCACGTCGGAGCTTTCGCCAAGCACCGCGCCTCCGGCCCGGATGCACCATTTGCCCGGCTTGCGCCGGATACGGATATCATTGGTCATTGGCCTTCCCCTCTCACATCCGCGCGACAATAGCAGGTTATCCGTAACACACACGTGTCAAATTGGCGCGCAGGCGGTGGCGAGCCATTCCCGCGCGGCGCTGGAGATGCGGGGCGCTACCTTTGCCAGCACCTCGGCATGGTAAGCGTTCAGCCAGGCGCGTTCGTCCGCCGAGAGCATGTCGGCCACCACCAGCCGGGTGTCGATCGGCACGAAGGTCAGGGTTTCGAACCCGTACATCTCTCGCTCGTCGTCGCCGCCTTCCGGCACGGGTTCGGCGCGCACGGCGATGAGGTTTTCGATGCGGATGCCGAAGGCGCCGTCGCGGTAATAGCCCGGCTCGTTGGACAGGATCATCCCCGGTTCCAGCGGCACGTCCGAGACGCGGCTGAGGCGCTGCGGCCCTTCATGGACCGAGAGGTAGCTGCCCACGCCGTGCCCGGTGCCGTGGTTGAAATCCTGCCCTGCCAGCCAGAGCGGGTAGCGCGCCAGCGCGTCGAGGTCGCGCCCCGCCAGCCCCTTGGGAAAGCGCGCCCGGCTGATCGCGATCATGCCCCGCAGCACGCGGGTGAAGGCGCGCCGCTCCTCCTCGCCGATATCGCCCACCGGCAGGGTGCGGGTGATGTCGGTGGTACCATCGTCGTATTGGCCGCCGGAATCGAGCACCACGATCTCGCCGCGCGAGAGTTTGCGGTTGGTCTCGCGCGTCACCCGGTAATGCATGATGGCGCCGTTCGGGCCGGTGCCGGCGATGGTCTCAAAACTGATGTCGCGCAGGCTGTTGGTGGCCCGCCGCTGCGCTTCAAGCTCGACCACCAGGTCGATCTCGGTGATCCCGCCGCGCCGGGCGGTGGCGTCGAACCAGGTGAGAAACTCCACCACCGCGCCCGCGTCGCGCAGATGCGCCTCGCGCGCGCCGGCAAGCTCGGTGGCGTTCTTGCGGGCCTTGGGCATGATGCAGGGGTCTTGCCCCCAGCTTACCTCGATCCCGGCGATATCGAGGATGCGGCTCACCGCATAGGGGGCGGTGGCCTTGTCGACGCGCACGGGGCCTTCAAGCTCCACCAGCGCCTCTTCGAAGGCGGCATCGGGATAGAGCGAAACCTCGGGGCCGAAATGCTCGCCGATCCCCACTGGCCGGGCCGGGTGGGTGTAGAAATCCACCCGCGCATCGTCATGCAGCACGGCAAAGCCCTGCACCACGGGGATATGGGGGATGTCGTCGCCGCGGATATTGAGCAGCCAGGCGATCGAATCCGAAAGCGTCAGCACCGCGGCCTTTTCGCCGCTGTCGCGCAGGGCGGCGGCCAGTTCGGCGCGCTTTTCGCCATGGCTGCGCCCGGCGAATTCCACCGGCTGCACCCGCACCTGGCCCTGCGGCGCGGCGGGACGGTCCTGCCAGAGCCTGTCGACGAGGTTTTCGGCCGGCACGAGGGCGATGGCGCTGCCCTTGAGATCGGCCTCGATCTTCTCGATCTCGCCGCGCGTGTGCAGCCAGGGGTCGAAGCCGATCCGCCCGCCGCCGGGCAGGTGCTCTTTCAGCCAGGGGCCAGGCTGGGTCTCGGGCCAGTGAACCGGGGTGTAGGCCCTGAGGTCCACCTGCGCGCGCACCTGGTTGCGATAGCGCCCGTCGATGAACACGCCCGCCACCTTCGCAAGCGCAAGGCAGAACCCCGCCGAGCCGGTGAAGCCGGTCAGCCAGGCCAGCCGTTTATCGGCATCGGCCACGTATTCGCCCTGATGGGCATCGGCGCGGGGCACGAAGAACCCGTCGAGCCCGGCTTCCGCGAGGGCGGCGCGCAGGGCTTTCAGCCGCGCGGGGCCGGTCGTGGGATCGGCGGTGGTCTCGAAATCCTGAAACATCGGGGTCTCCGTTTTGACGTCGGCGTAAAGAAGCGTGAAGTGCAGCCCGCCGCAAGGGCCGAGTGCCGGGCGCGACGCGGCGTCAGTCCGTTGCGGTTTCGGCGCAAGCCGCCTCATCCCGGTCGGGCAGGGTGAGAAGCGCGGTGTCGCCCTTCGTCCAGAATTCCACCGGGCCATCGTAATAGGCGCCGGTATAGCGCGCGCCGGAGCCGGACAGGGCGATGGTGACGAGCGCGCCGTTTTCGCCCCAGCGCAGCCAGGCATGCGAGAGAGGGCCGTTGATGAAAGTGGCCGAGACCGGCCCGTCGATGCCCGCGCAGGCATAGGCGACGGGGCCGAAGCTGATCGCGTCGGGGTCGTCGCCCGCCGCATCGGCACCGTCGCGGCGCAGCTCGTCGATCCGCATCGCGTAGCTGGCGGCGACGCAGGCGGCGAGGTCATCGGCCTTCCAGCACGCGTCGCGGCCTTTGATCCAGCCGCGCTGGTAGGCCGTCAGATCGGCGCGCGCGGCGTCATCAAGGCCGGAATCCGCGGCGGCAAGGGCGTAGAGCCGGGCGACCTCCCGGTCGAGCGCGGCAAGGTTGGCATTGGCGCAGACCGCTTTTTCCGCGTCGTTTTCGGCGCGGGCGCAGTCGAAGGAGGGGCCATCGGCGCGGGCAGGGAGCGTTGACAGGATAAGCCCCGCGATAAGGGCGGGGCTGAAGGACAGGCGTTTCATCGACATCTCCCGGGCATGGTGAGGCCGTATTCTGCGCTGGACACTGCTGCAGATCAACGAAGCGCTGCGCGTCAGCTTGCCCGCGCCATGCCGAAAACCCGCGCCCGCGCCCGCGGATCGGGATCGAAGAGCACGGCAAGCTGCTCGGTCACGGCACCGGCGAGCTGGTCGGCATCGGTGATCGTCACCGCGCGTTCGTAATAGCGCGTCACGTCATGGCCGATGCCGATGGCGAGCAGTTCCACCTGACGGCGGCGTTCGACCATCGCGATCACGTCGCGCAGGTGTTTTTCAAGGAAATTCGCGGGGTTGACGCTGAGGGTCGAGTCATCCACCGGGGCGCCATCCGAGATCACCATCAGGATCTTGCGCGCCTCGGGGCGGGCGACGAGACGGCGATGCGCCCATTCCAGCGCCTCGCCGTCGATGTTTTCCTTCAAGAGCCCCTCTTTCATCATCAGCCCGAGATTGGCCCGTGTGCGCCGCATCGGCGCATCGGCGGATTTGTAGATGATGTGGCGCAGATCGTTGAGCCGGCCGGGGCTTTGCGGGCGGTTGTCGGCAAGCCATTTCTCGCGCGCCAGCCCGCCTTTCCACGCCCGCGTGGTGAAGCCGAGAATCTCGACCTTCACATCGACCCGCTCCAGCGTGCGCGCCAGCACGTCGGCGGTGATCGCGGCGATGGAAATCGGGCGGCCCCGCATCGAGCCGGAATTGTCGAGCAGAAGCGTCACCACCGTATCGCGGAACTCGGTGTCTTTCTCGATCTTGAAGCTCAAGGGCGTGGTCGGGTTGGCCACCACGCGGGCCAGCCGCCCGGCATCGAGGATGCCTTCTTCCAGGTCGAATTCCCACGAGCGGTTTTGCTGCGCCTGCAAGCGGCGCTGGAGCTTGTTGGCCAGCCGCGAAACGGCGCCTTTCAGCGGTTCGAGCTGTTGGTCGAGATAGGAGCGCAGGCGTTCGAGCTCGGCCGGTTCGGCGAGGTCTTCGGCCTTGATCTCTTCGTCATGTGCGTTGTCGTAGACGGTGTAATTCGGGTCCGCATCAGACGGCGGCGGCGGCGCGGGTGGCTCGGGCGGCGCATCGGCCTCGGGCAGCTGGGCCTCGTCGCCCATCTCGTCGTCGGCCATCTCGTCCATCGAGACCTGCGCGGCGCCATCGTCGTGCTGTTCTTCCTGCTCGCTCTGGGATTCGGCCTCGGAATTATCCTCGTCTTCGGACTGGCTCTGGTTGTCGTCCTGGCTTTCATCCTCTTCGGTTTCGGCCTGTTCGTCCTCCTCGTCGCTTTCGAGGTCGGGATCGTCGCCGAGCTGATCGCCGTAGCCGAGATCGTCGATCACCTGACGCGCCAGCCGGGCGAAGGCGGCCTGATCGGCGAGCGCGTCATCGAGCCCGGCGAAGGTGCTGCCGGCCTCGCCCTCGATGAAGCCGCGCCACAAGTTCAGCACGTTGTCGGCCCCGCGCGGCAGGGCACGCCCGGTGGCCAACTGGCGCACGAAATAGCCCGCCGCCTCGGCCAGCGGCGCCTCGTCCGTCGAGGTCATGTTGGCATAGCCGCGGCGGGCCGCTTGCTCGGCGATCTTATGGTCGATATTGGAAGCCGTGCCCGGCATGTGGCGCGCGCCCACCGCCTCGCACCGCGCCGTTTCCATCGCCTCGTAGAGCGCCCGCGCCATCTCGCCCGGCGGGGCGTAGCGCTTATGGGTGGCATCGTCATGATAGCGGTGCCGGAGCGCCAGCGCATCGGCCACGCCGCGCGCCAGCAGCACCTCTTCCCGCGCCATCCGCCGGGTGACCTGCGGCAGCCGCATCGTCTCGCCCGACACCCCGGAGGGATCGACTGTATAGGTCACGTTCAGCTCGGCATCGTCGGCCATCACCTTGGTGGCTTCGGCGAGGGCTTTCTTGAACGGATCGGCTGGGTTGTCGTTGGGCTTGCTCATGCCCCGTTGAACCATGAGGCCGGGTGCTGTGCAAGCACGATGACAGGCCACCGGCACCGGCCGCACAAAGCTTGTGACCAGGCGCACAGAACAGCCGATTGCCCTTGCCGGTGCGGCGATGCATCTAAAGGGGGATTCAACACATTCAGGAACAAGCACATGACCAAACCCCGTATCGCGCTCGTCATCGGTTCGACCCGCGCCACCCGCTTCGCCGATAAACCCGCCACCTGGCTGCTGGACAAAGCCGCCGCGCGCGACGATCTGGATATGGAAATCCTCGATCTGCGCGAGTTCGACCTGCCGCTGTTCGACGCCCCGGCCTCGAACGCCTGGATGCCCTCGACCGACCCGAATGTCGTCGCCTTCCAGGAGAAGGTGGCGGAGTATGACGGCTACATCTTCATGGTCGCCGAATATAACCACTCGATCACCGGCGTTCTGAAAAACGCGATCGACCAGGCCGCATTGGTCTGGGCCCACAAGCCGATGGGCGCCTTCGGCTATGGCGGCGTGGGGGCGGCCCGCGCGGTCGAGCATCTGCGGCTGATCGCTGTGGAAAACAACATGGTGCCGGTGCGCTCGGCGATCCACCTTGCCGCCGGCGAGTTCCTCAAGGTGCACCCGCTCGGCGCCAATGGCGAGATGAGCGCGGTGGACGAGGTGCTCACCCCCTCGGCGATGGCGCTCATGGACGACATCGTCTGGTGGGCCGGTGCGACCAAAGCCGCCCGCGCCGCCTGAACGCCGACCCGGCACAGGATCGAAAGGCCCGCTTCGGCGGGCCTTTTTCGTTGGGCGGGGGCGGGCGGCAACGCTTCGTTAACGACGCAATTGCAGGATGGAGGGAGAGCGACTAGATTCGAGATGTGAGGGAAAGCCGATGAGCGAGAACACCGAGAACCACACCATTCACCTGCTGCGCGAGATGCGCGATGAAATGCGGGCGTTTCGCAGCGAGGTTTCGGGGCGGTTCGATGGCGTCGACGAACGCCTCAACGAGACCAACACCCGAATCGACGGACTCACCCATATGATGACCCTGCTCGCCGCCCATTCGGGCACGCTGGAAGACCGGGTAAGTGCGCTGGAGGAAGGCGAGGCGTAAGCGCCGCGCCTGTCGTCTTTACCCCAGGCTCGCGCTCGCCGCTGATTCCGGCAGTTCCTCGTCAAAGCAGCGCTGGTAGAATTCCGCCACCGTCTGGCGCTCCAGCTCGTCGCATTTGTTGAGGAAGGTCAGCCGGAAGGCATAGCCCACATTGCGGAAGATCTCGGCGTTCTGCGCCCAGTTGATCACCGTGCGCGGACTCATCACCGTCGACAGATCGCCGGCCATGAAGGCGGTGCGGGTGAGGTCGGCCACCGTCACCATCTGGCTCACCGTCTTGCGGCCCTTGTCGGTGTTGTAATGGGGCGATTTCGCCAGCACGATCGAGGTTTCGGCATCGTGGCTGAGATAGTTCAGCGTCGCCACGAGGCTCCAGCGGTCCATCTGCGCCTGGTTGATCTGCTGCACGCCGTGGTAAAGCCCGGTCGTGTCGCCGAGGCCCACGGTGTTGGCGGTGGCAAACAGCCGGAAATACTTGTTGGGCGTGATGATCTCGTTCTGGTCCAAGAGCGTCAGCTTGCCGTCATGCTCCAGCACCCGCTGGATGACGAACATCACATCCGCCCGGCCCGCATCGTATTCGTCGAACACGATGGCAACGGGGTTGCGCAGCGCCCAGGGCAGGATGCCTTCGTGAAACTCGGTCACCTGCTTGCCGTCACGCAGCTTGATCGCATCCTTGCCGATCAGGTCGATCCGGCTGATATGGCTGTCGAGGTTGACCCGCACGGTCGGCCAGTTCAGCCGGGCGGCGACCTGTTCGATATGGGTCGACTTGCCGGTGCCGTGATAGCCCTGGATCATCACCCGGCGGTTATGGCTGAACCCCGCGAGGATGGCGAGCGTGGTGTCGGGGTCGAACTTGTAGGTCGGGTCCAGCTCGGGCACCCGGTCGGTCGGCTCCTCGAAGCCCTTCACCATCATATCGGTGTCGATGCCGAACACCTCGCGGACCGAAATGTCTTCGGTCGGTTTCGCCTGCATGTCGTTGGTGCCGTCCATCTCGTCTCTCCGCGGGTCAGTCCGCCCTGTTCGTGCCCGATATTCGGGGGGTGTGCAAGGGGAGGGCGGCCCGATGTTGCACTGGCCTTCGGGCGGTGCTTTTGGCATACCGGCGGAAAGGGCGGGGCGACATGCTGACTTTCTTCCGCGAGCTCTATGACGGCGACACCCGGCGCGCGCACCGCTTTCGCTATGCGCTGCTGACCTTCGATATCGTCACCATCGCCTTCGTCATCGTCACCTCCTTCTTCACCCATACCTTCACCGTCGAGGTGATCGACGCCGTCTTCGGCGTTCTGATCCTGGCCGATTTCGTCATCCGCTTTCTGCTCGAACGGCAAAAACGCCGCTATTTCCTGCGGTTTGCCACCTGGGCGGATGTTGTCGCCATCGTCTCGTTCCTTGCCCCGATCACCGGCGAGGGCTTTGGTTTCCTGCGGGTGCTGCGCACGCTCCGGCTGCTGCATACCTACCAGCTCAGCGCCCGTCTCAGGCAGGATTTCCGTTATTTCCGCGAGCATGAAGACGTGATCCTCGCCACCGTCAATCTCGCCGTCTTCCTGTTCATCATGACCGGGCTGATCTACGCGCTGCAATACGGGCGCAACCCGCAGATCCTGAACTATGCCGACGCGCTCTACTTTACGGTCACCACGCTCACCACCACGGGCTTCGGCGATATCACGCTTGAAGGCACGTCGGGCCATTTGCTGTCGGTGGCGGTGATGATCGTGGGCATCACCCTGTTCCTGCGGCTGGCCACCGCGCTCTTTCGCCCTCCCAAGGTGCGCCATACCTGCCCGACATGCGGGCTCAAGCTGCACGACCCCGACGCGGTGCATTGCAAGCATTGCGGCGAAACGATCAGGATCGAGACCGAGGGGCTCTGAGCCCTCACGCCGGCGTGCATTGCCGGGCTGCGGGGGCCATGCTAGCCGGTCGGCATGATGCGATATGTTCTGCCCGTTCTGGCCCTGTTCGCCGCTCCCGCTATTGCGCAGGAGGAAGGCCCTCCGCTGCGCGACCCGGCCAGCGTGGCGTTGCCGGCCGAAACCGTGGCGCTCCTGCGGCTTGGCTCCGGGGTGCCGCTCGAACGATACGGCGCGGCCTATGACAAGCTGGCGGTGGCCGGCGCGATCCCCGTGGTCGGGCCGGGCGCGACGCTGGAGATCCGTGCCGCCGCCGACCGCGCCCGCGTGTTCCTGGCCTGGACGCAATACGATCTCGATGGCGATGGCAGCGTCAGCCGCGACGAGTTCGATCTGCATACGCAGATGAGCTGGGGCGATACGCTGGGCGAGCGCGAATTCGCCATTCTCGATGCCGAATGGGCCGCCGCCGATACCGATGCCAGCGGCGCGGTTCCGCTCGGCGAGATCCATGCGCTGGCCCTCGCGCTGCATCCGGTGCCCGAGACCGGACCGCTCGGCCCCGAGGCGCAGGCAATGTTGCTGATGGACCTCGACAACGATGGCTTCGTGATCTGGGACGAGGTGGAGGCGGTGCTGAAAAGCCGGATGCCGTAATACGTGACGGGATGGCACGAATGTGCCATGCCGGATGTGGCGACAAGTCAGGGGAGGGTGACATGACTTCGATTGGTAATTCACTTCGCGCGCTGGCCATGGTGCTGGCCTGCTCCGGTCCGGCACTGGCCCAATCGCAACTCGCCCAGATGATGCCGGGCGGCCATATGCATGGCGCCGATGGCACCGGACATGACATGATGACCATGCCCGGCCTGCGTGGCCTCGATGCGACGCCTGAGGAAAGCGCCGAGCTGCAGGTCATGTTCATGAACTTCCCCGGCCTGTCGCGCGAGGTGGACCTGCTCGACAACGGCATTCGCACCTATACCTGGTCGGACGATCCGGCGCTGGCGGCGGTGCTGGTCAGCCATGTGGCGGGGATGCTCAACCGTGTGGAAGAGGGGCGCGATCCGCAGGTCTTCATCCAGTCGCCGACGCTCGACATCCTGTTTGCCCGCCGCGACACGATTGCCACCGAGGTGGACGTGACCGACAGCGGCATCTGGGTGACGCAAACCTCGACCGACCCGGAGGTGGTGGCGGCGCTTCAGACCCATGCCGGCGAAGTGTCGGACATGGCCGCGCGCGGGATGCAGGCGGTGCATGAGATGATGATGCAGCGCGCGGCGGGGCAGTAGACCGCCCGTGCGATCCGGCGGCGCGCGCCGCCGGGCCATCACTTGAAGTTGCGGCTTTCCTTGAGCTGGTCCCAGGCCCAGACCACTTCCTGAAGCTGTTCTTCCTGGCTGCGGTCGCCGCCGTTCATATCCGGGTGCAGCACCTTGATCAGCGCCTTGTAGGCCTTGCGCAGTTCGGCCTTGGTCGAGGTATCGGCCACTTCGAGGATCTCGATCGCGCGCCGCTCGGTGGGCGGCAGCTTGCGCGAGCCGGTGACGGCGCGGCCGGGGTTGCGGGTGGCGTTCTCGCCCAGCACCTGATGCGGGTCGTCCACGCCGAGCCGGCTCCAGGCGCGCTCCTCGGCCGAGCGCTTGAACGATTTCGTCTCGCGTTCCCAGACGCGGTCTTTCTGCGCCTGTTCCTCGACCTCGTCTTCGGTCGCGCCGTTGAAGAAGTTCCACTTGAGATTGTACTCGCGCACATGGTCCTTGCAGAACCATTTGTACTCGTCGAGCTCATCGGGGCTCTTGGGCGCGCGGTACTGGCCCGCTTCCTCGCAACCGGGATGTTCGCAGACCCGCTGCGAGGTTTCGAATGCGCCTGACATGCCGCGTTTTCCGCGTGTCTTCTTCTTCTTCGCGGCGGACACCGAAATGTCGAAGCCGAAGGGATCGAACTTGTCCATCTTCACCACTCTTGCTCTTCGGACCCGAGAGTTTAGGCATCATGCTGCGGTTCCGCAAGCCGCTCTCGACACCGCGCCGGAGCGCCGGTTGCGAATCGTGGATATGGTGCCTAGACCGGGGGCAGAATTGACCGAAACCGATTGTCAGGGCCGCCCATGTCCCGCGAAGACCTTATCCGCAGCGCGCTCGAAGCGGCGTTTCACCCGCACAGGCTGGATATCATCAACGAAAGCGGCCGCCATGCCCATCACGCCGGCGACGATGGCACCGGCGAAAGCCATTTCCGCGTGGTGATTGCCGCCGACGCCTTCGGCGGCATGTCGCGCATCGCGCGCCACCGCGCGGTGCATGAGGCGCTGGGCAAGGAGCTCGTGGGCGAGATTCACGCGCTGGCGCTCGAAATCTCGGAGTGAGCGCGCCATCCGACAGGGGAGAAACGATGGCTGGCCGTAAACAGATCGTGCTTCATATCGGCACACATAAGACCGGCACGACGTCATTCCAGCACAGCCTGCGCGCGAACTACCTCCGGCTGCGGCGGCAGGGCGTTCGCCCGCTGGCCAATGCGACGCAGAAGCGCGGGCTGCGCCGGGTGCTCCGGCCCTCGTTCAACAACACCGTGCTGGCCGATGCCTTTCTGCGCCCGGGCTGTGCGACGATTGCGCGGATGAAAAGCCATGCACGCTTTCCCAAACCCGAGGGGCAAGCGGCGAACCGCGCGGAATATCTACGCCGCATTCAGAAGGCCCGTGCGCCGATGGTGTTCATCTCGGCGGAAGCCTTGTGTTTTCTGCGGACGCCGGAAGAACAGGCGCTCATGCGGGCCTTCCTCGATGCGACCGGGCGGGAGGCGAAAATCATCCTGACCCTGCGCGACGAGGAAGCATGGCGCGCTTCGTGGAACAACCAGCTGCGCAAGAATCCGGGTGTCTGGACGTGGATGGAAAAGCTGCCCGAGCAGGACCGCTCCGATGGCGCGTGGTATTTCGACCGGGCGGCGCTCCAGGCATTCTGGTCGGCGCTGGGCGAGGTTGTAACGGTGGATTACGACGCCGCGAAGCGGGACGAGGGCAATACCCTGCCCGCGATGTACCGCGCGATGGGGCTGGACCCGGCCCGTTTCAGGCTCGATTACGAGAAGAACCAGCGCGTGCCGCTGGCGGACGACGACGACGATTAGAGCGGGCTTATTCCGCTGCCACGTCGCGTTTCTCGGCGCCGTTCAGCTTTGCCTTGGCGCTCGGCTCCGGCACGGCTTGCGCGGTATCTGCCGAAGGCAGTTTCGGCGCGTGGGTTTCGGTGATGTCGGTCACCACCGAGATCTCCTGCCTGGGCTCCGCTTCCACCGCTTCGCCATCGCGGCGGAAGATCAGCATGTTCTGGAACACGGTGGTGCGCCCGGTCAGGCCCTGGCGCTCTTCGGCGGGCAGGGTATCGGTGCGGATATATTCCCAGCCCTCGGCGGCTTCGGCATTGATGGTTTCGGCCAGCGCCCTGGCGAAGCGGTCGGCGGCGGTCTTCACGCCCTTGGCTTTCTTGCCGCGCGTCGGTGCGGGCACGACCTTGTATTCGAATGTCATCTGCCGGTTCCCTGATTGGATGCGGGCCAATTTACCGAAGCTGCGGGGCAGAGTCCAAGCCCCTGCGCGGCGCGCTGCCGATTTATGTGGCGGAAAAACCAGCCGCATCAAGCGATTGCGGGCGGGCGTTCCGGTGCCCCAATATCTGCCCTATTTGCGGGGGATGCCGATGGCGCTGCCGGCGCCTTCCGGCCGGTCGGGCCGGCCATGCGCCGCGGCGAAAGCGTCCATCCCTGCCGCGATATCGTCGGGAAAGGGCACGACGCGCGGCCCCGACATGTCGATATGCAGCGCCAGCGTCTCGCCCGTCGCGGCGATCCAGCCATCCTCGTGGCGGATTTCCTGCCAGGTGTGAAACCGCTTCTCGTCATGGTCGAGCAGCCAGGACCGCACCCGCACCTGCTGGCCGAGATGCAGCTCGCGCAGATAGCGGATGTGGAACTCGGCGGTATAGGTGGTGAAGCCGCGCGCCACATAGGGCTCGCCCAGCCCGATGAGCTGGTAGAACTCATCCGATGCCCGGTCGAACAGCACGTTGTAGAAGGCCATGTTCATATGGCCGTTGAAGTCGATCCATTCGGGAACGATATCCATCACGGTCGAGATATGCGGGGTGCTCATGCGGTGCCTCCTGTTGCCGGCCATGCTAGGGCAGGGCGCGCCCGCTGCCTAGGCGGTTCTCGCCGGGATATACGCCAAGCTTATGATTTCGTGGCAGCATTCGTGCCGCCAGCCGGGCGGGGACCGGGCCTGCCGCCGGGCGTCGCCAGGCTTGATCGCCGGCGGCAAGAGCGGGTAATCTCTGTGCCATGGTAAAGTGAGGCCGGGCGATATGCAGGTGACGAAGGTATTGGCGATGATGGCGCTGGCGGTGCCGGCGGGGCTCGCGGGCTGCGGCATGTGGCGCGGCGACGAGGTGTTCAGCTCCAAGCAGCAGGAATGCATGGCCCGCGCGATGTATTTCGAAAGCAACCGCTCCTCGCGCGATGGGATGATCGCGGTGGGCAGCGTGGTGATGAACCGGGTCGCCTCGGCGGATTTCCCCAACGATGTCTGCGCGGTGGTCGGCCAGCGAAACCAGTTCGCGCCCGGCGTGATGTCGAAGCCGATGAAGGAAGATGCCTCGCGCGCCCGCGTGGCCGAAGCCGCGGCGGCGGTGCTCGCCGGGGAACGTCACCCGAATATCGAGAACGCGCGCTTCTTCCATATGGCAAGCTACAATGCGGGCTATGACAATATGCACTACGTGCTCACCACCGGCGGGAATGCGTTTTACGAGAAACGCAGGCCGGAGCAGGTCACCCAGCCGAGGCCAGTGGCGGCGACGGAAGGGGTGACGAGGTAGGGGGCTGCGACAGTTCAATCCCGGTGGGGGAACTTGGTCACAAACTTTTCTTTGATTGAGCGCAACGCTACCGTGGCTTCGGCATCATAACGGTCAATCATCTTCCCAAGGTTGATCTTGGCAATTCGGACGTTCGAGTCACCACTGACCATCAAGTCAATTTGGTCATAAGTTTTTTCCAACCGTCCAGTGACACTTCGTGCAGGTCCGTTGAGGCGAGAAGCGTTGAGTGTTGGGTGACCCGCAGCGAGATTCCGTAACTGCCGAATTTCTTGTGAAGCGTTTCCAGAAAGGAGTTCGCTGGCTTTCTTTCGCGTCTCCGAAACGGAATAGTCCAACTCGCAGATCGCGTCCTGATGGACAATCACAGCCTGAAGGACTCCCCAGAATTCTATGTAGGCTAGTAAGGGGTCGCCGGAAAAGCCGGCCTTGCGATGCGCCATTATGGCTTCGGAAGTGTCCTGCAGCCAGTCTTTTGCAATGCAGAAAGCGTCGTAATGGTCGGCGGTGTCAAAGCCATATGTCGGCTCTGCCAAGTGTTTGTCGCTCTTGAGCCAGTACTCGGAGATTTCGTCTCGAACGGTCAACGAGTCCATTCAATCGGGCTCCGCCCCTTACAACCCCAGCTTCGCCGCCACGATCTCGTTCACCGCTTTCGGGTTCGCCTTGCCGCCGGTCGCCTTCATCACCTGGCCGACGAACCAGCCCGCGAGTTTCGGGTTCTGTTTGGCCTTCTCCACCTGTGCCGGGTTCTCGGCGATCACCGCGTCCACGGCGGCTTCGATGGCGCCGGTATCGGTGACCTGTTTCATCCCGCGCGCCTCGACGATCTCGGCCGGGTCGCCGCCCTCGGTGTAGACGATCTCGAACAAATCCTTGGCGATCTTGCCCGAGATGTCACCCTTGGCGATCAGCGCGACGATGCCGCCGAGCTGGGCCGGGCTGACCGGGCTGTCGGCGATCTCGGCGCTGTCCTTCTTCAGACGCCCGAACAGCTCGTTGATCACCCAGTTGGCGGCGAGCTTGCCGTCATTGCCTTCGGCGACGGCCTCGAAGTAATGCGCCGCTTCCACATCCGCCGTCAGCACGCCGGCATCGTATTCCGACAGGCCGAAGCTCTTGACGAAGCGCGCCTTTTTCTCGTCCGGCAGCTCCGGCAGACCCTTGGCGATATCGTCGACCCAAGCCTGTTCGATCTCCAGCGGCAGGAGGTCGGGGCAGGGGAAGTAGCGGTAATCGTGCGCCTCTTCCTTCGAGCGCATCGACCGGGTCTCGTTCTTGTCGGGGTCGTAAAGCCGGGTTTCCTGCACGATCTCGCCGCCATCTTCGAGAATGGCGATCTGGCGGCGCGCTTCCACGTCGATGGCCGCCTGGATGAAGCGCATCGAGTTCATGTTCTTGATCTCGCAGCGGGTGCCGAGATGGGCGAAATCCTGGGTTTCCTGATAGCGCTCGTAATCGCCGGGCCGGCAGACCGAGACGTTCACGTCGGCCCGCAGGTTGCCGTTTTGCATATTGCCGTCGCAGGTGCCGAGATAGCGCAGGATCTGGCGCAGCTTGGCGACATAGGCGGCGGCTTCCTCCGGCCCGCGGATATCGGGGCGGGAGACGATTTCCATCAGCGCCACGCCGGTGCGGTTGAGATCGACGAACGACATGTTCGGGTCCATGTCGTGGATCGACTTGCCGGCGTCCTGCTCCAGATGGATGCGCTCGATCCGCACCCGCCGTGCCACGCCCGGGCCCATATCGACGATCACTTCGCCCTCGCCGACGATCGGGTGATAAAGCTGCGAAATCTGGTAGCCCTGCGGCAGATCGGGGTAGAAGTAGTTCTTACGGTCGAAGGCGCTCACGAGGTTGATCCCCGCTTTCAGCCCCAGCCCGGTGCGCACTGCCTGCTCGACGCAATATTCGTTGATCACCGGCAGCATCCCCGGCATCGCCGCATCGACGAAGGCGACGTTGGAATTGGGTTCCGCCCCGAAGGTGGTGGAGGCGCCCGAGAACAGCTTGGCGTTCGAGCTTACCTGCGCGTGCACCTCCATGCCGATCACGAGTTCCCAATCCTCTTTCGCGCCGGCAATCCGGGCGACTTTCGGGGCTTCGAATGCGAGATGGTCGAGCATGGCCTGTCCTCGTCAGTGCTTTCAGGCGTTCTAGGGCAGGCTCGGGCAGGGGGCAAGGGGCGCGGATGGGCAGAGATCTGCCGAAATCGGCCCTGTCGGCGCCTGCGCCTTGCCAATGGGGCGGGTTCTGAGGTTTCGAGAGCCGAAGGAACCACCTGGGACAATCTTATGACGACGAAACCCGGCCTTTTCGCGGCGGCGCTTCTGGCGCTTGCCGGATGCGCGGAAAGCGATCTGAACATTGATACCTTGTTCTCCTCCAAGAACCCCCCGGCTGCCGAACAGGCGATGCGCTGGGATTTTCGCCCCGAAGCGGAGACCTGGACGGAGCGCACCGTGGCCGCCCTCGACGCCCATGGCACCAATCTCGTGAATACCGTTCCGGCGGATATCGACACCTGGTGCCCGGCCTATAGCCGCGCCGGTGAAGAAGGCCGCAAGGCGTTCTGGACCGGTCTGCTCTCGACCCTGGCCAAGCATGAAAGCACCTGGAACCCGCAGGCCGTGGGTGGCGGCGGGCGCTGGTTCGGCCTGGTGCAGATTTCGCCCGCCACCGCGCGCCATTACGGCTGCCAGGCGCAATCGGGCGAAGCGCTGAAGAATGGCGAGATGAACCTGTCCTGCGCCGTGCGGATCATGGATGTGACCGTGCCGCGCGATGGCGTGGTCAGCGCCGGGATGCGCGGCGTGGCCGCCGATTGGGGGCCGTTCCACAATGCCACCAAGCGCGGCGACATGATGAACTGGATGCGCGCCCAGCCCTATTGCGCGGGCTGAGGGCGGCGAAATCTTGCTAAGATTTCGCCCCGGTTTCTTGGAAAGAAACCGGGGCAAACCCAGGGTCAGGCGCGCAGGATGCGCCCGACCATCTCGCCGGTATCGCGGCTGAGGCCCTCGCTGGCGGCGATCCGCTCCAGCGCCTCGCGCATCATCCCCTGCCGGTCCGCATCGTAGCGGCCAATCGTCTCGAACGCGCCCGACATCCGGGCGGCGATCTGCGGGTTCAGCGGGTCGAGCCGGATGATCCAGTCGGCCATCAGCGCATAGCCCGCGCCCGAGGCGTGGTGGAAGCCGGCGGGATGCATCGCCAGCGCGCCAAAGACCGAACGGAACCGGTTGGGGTTTTTCATGTTGAAGGCGGGGTGTTCGGCGAGCCGAGCCGCCACATCCGCCGCCTTCTCGGGCGCGGCGTGGGAGACCTGCATCATGAACCACTTGTCCATGACCAGCGCATCGCCCGCCCAGCGGGCTTCGAAATCGGCCAAAGCGGCCTCGCCCGCCTCGGCATCGAGCAGGCAGCCGAGCGCGCCGAGCGAAAGCGTCATGTTGTCGGCCTCGGCATAGACCTTCGCCGCCGCCTTGCCGCCGTCGAGCCGTGTGGTGAGCCTGAGCAGCGCCAGCGCCAGCGCGCGCTTGCCGGCCTGCTCCGCATCGGGCGCGAAGGGGGCCTCGATCACCATTTCGGCGGAGAGGCGGGGCAGGCTGTCCTGCAGATGTTCGGCCACCTCCTGCAGCAGCGTCTCACGGGCATCGTGGATGCGGGCCGGGTCGGGGGTGATGCCGGCATCGTGCAGGGTTTGCGCCATGTCGTCTTCGCCCGGCAGATGCAGGGCCAGCGCCCGGAAGGCGGGCTCAAGGCTGTCGTCGCGCAGCATCGTGGCGAGCGCGCCGAGATAGGCATCGAGCGGCGGCTCCTTGCCCGTCACCATCGCCGTCAGCACCTCCTTGGCCAGCATCCGCCCCGCTTCCCAGCGGTTGAACGGGTCGGTGTCGTTGGCGAGCAGGAAGGCGCGTTCTTCGGGGCTTGCCTCGCGGGTCAGGATCACCGGGGCGGAGAAGCCGCGCAGGATCGAGGGCACCGGTTTTGCGCCCAGCCCCGCGAAGGTGAAGCTCTGGGTTTTCTCCGTCATCTCAAGCACCTGACTCGGCACCACCTCGTCGCCGTTGGGTCCGAGAAGGCCGGTGACGATGGGGATCACCAGCGGCGCTTTTTCGTCCTGCCCGGGCGTGGGCGGCGTGTCCTGCGTGAAGGTCAGCGTGTAGGTGCCGTCTTCCCACTGCTCCTCGACCGAGAGGCGCGGGGTGCCGGCCTGTTTATACCAGCGTTTGAACTGGCCAAGGTCGCGCCCGGTGGCATCCTCGAACACGTTCAGCCAGTCGTCGATCGTCGCCGCCTCGCCGTCATGTCGGTCGAAATAGAGATCGAGCGCCTTGCGGTAGTCGTCCGGCCCGACCAGTGTGTGCAGCATCCGGATCACCTCCGCGCCTTTCTCGTAGATCGTCGCGGTGTAGAAATTGTTGATCTCGACAAAGCTGTCGGGCTGGACCTGGTGGGCCAGCGGGCCGTTATCCTCGCGGAACTGCCGGCCCCTGAGCGCCATCACGTCTTCGATCCGCTGCACCGCCGCCGAGCGCAGATCGGCCGAGAAGCTCTGGTCGCGGAACACCGTGAGCCCCTCTTTCAGCGAAAGCTGGAACCAGTCGCGGCAGGTGATGCGGTTGCCGGTCCAGTTGTGGAAATATTCATGCGCGACGATGCCCTCGATCCGGGCGAAATTGGCATCGGTCGAGGTGTCGGGCGAGGCGAGCACGGCGGAGGTGTTGAAGATGTTCAGCCCCTTGTTCTCCATCGCGCCCATGTTGAAATCGGAGACGGCAACGATCTGGAAGATGTCGAGATCGTATTCGCGGCCATAAACCTCTTCATCCCACTTCATCGACGCCTTGAGGCTTTCCATCGCCCATTCGGTCTTGTGCTCGTCGCCCGGGCGCACCCAGAGTTTCAGCGCCACCTCGCGCTCGTTGCGGGTGGTGAAACTGTCTTCGCGCGCCACGAGATCGCCGGCGACGAGGGCGAAGAGATAGGAGGGCTTGGGCCACGGATCGGTCCATTCCGCCCAGCCGGGGCCGTGATCGGTGGGGTTGCCGTTCGACAGCAGCACCGGCTCCTCGCCCTCGATCCGCACGGTGAACGGGGCCATCACGTCGGGCCGGTCGGGGTAGTAGGTGATGCGCCGGAACCCCTCGGCCTCGCATTGGGTGCAATACATGCCGTTGGAGAGGTAGAGCCCCTCCAGCCGCGTGTTGCCCGCCGGGTCGATCTCCACTTCCGCTTCCCAGGTGAAGGGCGCGTCGGGCACCTCTGCGGTCAGCCCGTCTTCGTCGATCCCGGGCTGGACGATCTGGCCGTCCACCGTGGCCCAGATCAGCTTGAGCCCCTCGCCGTGCAGGAAAAACGCCCGGCTTTTCGCCTCCGGGTTCGGCCGGAAATTGATGCGCGCGATCACCCGCGTGGCGGTGGGGGCGAGCCGGAAGGTCAGGTGCACATCCTCCACCAGATAGGCGGGCGGGGTGTAGTCGGAGAGGTAGATCGTCTGCGGGCTGGCGTCTTTCATCGCGCGTCCTTTCGGGGCTGTTTGGCCCAAGCTATGCGCGCGGGCAGGGGGCCGCAACGGGGAGGCGGGGCATTCTCGCGTGCGGCGGCACTTTCCGTTACGTTCGCTGCAACAGCGGAGGGAATGGCGATGACGAGCCCCGACACGGATGCGCTGGCCGAGACGGTGGCGCGGATGGAGGCGCGGTTTGGCACCGGCGAGGGCGCGCGGTTTATGCCGGCCTATGCGGCCGCGGCGGCCCGGTTCGAGGCCGACCTTGACGATGCGCGTGACGTTTTGTTGAGCAGGGGCGGGGCGCTGATGCTCATTCAGGCGCTTCTTGCCGAACGCCCCGCGCGGTAAGGCCGCGCGCCCCTTTCCCTTTCCGGTCGCCACGGTTAATCTTCCGGGCACCCCGCCCAGATGGAGGATATGCGGTGACGAAGACCCGGCCCGTGATCGGCATCATCGGCAATGCCGCCCTGATCGGTGGCGATTACCCGGCCCATGCCGCCGGCACGATGAACACCAGCGCCATCGCCGAAGTTTCGGGGGCGATGCCGCTGCTCATTCCGACCGATCCGAATTATGTGAGCGTCGACGAGCTGCTTGAGGTCTGCGACGGCTTCCTGCTCACCGGCGGGCGGCCCAATGTGCACCCGGAGGAATATGGCGAATCCGCCACCGAGGCGCATGGCGATTTCGACCGCTGCCGCGACAAGGTGACCCTGCCGCTGGTGCGCGCCTGTGTCGAGCGTGGCCAGCCGATCTTCGGCATCTGCCGCGGATTTCAGGAGGTGAACGTGGCCATGGGCGGCACGCTCTGGCCCGAGATCCGCGAATTGCCGGGCCGGATGAACCACCGGATGCCGCCCGAGGGCACGATTGACGAGAAATTCGCCATCCGCCATGCGGTGCATTTTGCCGAGGGCGGGGTGTTCGAGCGGCTGGTTGGTGCGCGCGATGTGATGACCAATACCCTGCATGGCCAGGGGATCAAGGCGCCCGGCGAGCGGGTGGTGATCGACGGCACCGCCGATGACGGCACGCCGGAGGCGATTTATGTGGCCGATGCGCCGGGCTTTGCGCTCGCCGTGCAATGGCACCCCGAATACAACGCCGCGCGCGACCCGGTCTCGCGCCCGTTATTCGAGGCTTTCGGTCTGGCCGCGCGCGCCTGGAACGAGGGCCGCCGGGCCGCCGCCCTCGCCCGGGCCGGCTGACCGCCCGGGCTTGACCTTCCCCCGGCTGGAACGGCCACCCTGCGCGGGAGCGAACCGGGAGGCGATGGAACATGCCGAGACTTGTATGGGCGGTGGTGGCGGTGGCGCTCCTGGGTGCGGTCTATGTTCTGTGGCCGGGCGAGGCGCCCGAACCCGAGGCCGCCCCGGCAGCACCGCCGATGGATGGCGAGATCGTGGCTGTGGTCGTGCCCGAGCTGGTGGGCGACGAACGTGTCGGCCAGCAGATATTCGCCGCGCGCTGCGCCGAATGCCACGGCCCGCGCGCGGGCGGGGTGGACGGCGTGGGGCCGCCGCTGATCCATGGCTATTACGAGCCGAACCACCATGCCGATGCCGCCTTCTTCCTCGCCGCCGAGCGCGGCGTGCGGGCGCATCACTGGCGCTTTGGCGACATGCCCCCGGTCGAGGGGATCACCCGGGCCGAGGTGGCGGCCATCGTTGCCTTCGTGCGCCGGGTGCAGCGCGAGAACGGCATATTCTGACGGATCAGGCGATCAGCCGGGCCTCGTAGCCGCGCAGCACCATGCGCGCGGTCTGGCCGTAGCCATTGGGATTGGCGCGCAACTCGGGGAAGAGCGTGAACAGCTCATCGCGGGTGGCGGCATCAATCGCGCCAAGGCCCTGCATCCCCGGATGGAAGCTCTCCGACGCCGCGCGGTTGCCCCAGATCACCTCATGCTGGTCGAAGAGCAGGTGGTAGTAGCGCACATGCGGCATGTTCTCCTGCCGGATCGTGGTGCCGTTCACCAGGTGCTTGGCGGGCACCATCACCTCGCGCGATTCGAAATAGAGCGTGGCGAGGCTGCCTTCGTAGATCATCCGGTGTTGCGGCGAGACGAGCAGCGGGCGGTCGTTGCCGAAGCTGCCGGTTTCGAAGCGGATCGGCGCCAGCTTGCCTTTGCCCTCGGCCTCGGTGGTGCCGATCCAGCGCAGCGGCTGCGGCCCGTGATCGCGGGTGAGCACGAGGTCGCCGGGCTGCAGGCTTTCGATCGGCCGCTCGCCGTAAGGGGTAAGGATCATCGTGCCTTCGGTGAAGCAGATGATGACGTTCTCGATATTCGAGAAGTTGACGATGGTGCCGTCCGACAACGTCGCCGAGCCGTTTTCGGCATCCGTATAGTTGATCGTGCCCCAGTCGATGAGGCCGGCAAAATCGAGCGTGTCGCCGCCGGTTTCGCCGTCTTCATTGCCGTCGATGGTGATGGTCGAGCCGGGGCCGCCAAGGGCATTGGCGGCGTCGAGGATGAAAGCATCGTCGCCCGCGCCGCCGGTGGCGGTGTCGCCCGCGCCGACATGGAGCGTATCGTCGCCCGCGCCGCCGTCGAGAATGTCGGCCCCGGCGCCGCCGGTGATCACGTCATCCCCGGCCTCACCGTAGATCACGTCATCGCCGTCGCCGCCGTCGATCACGTCGTTGCCCGATCCGGCGCCGGCGGCGGGGCCGATGATCAGCGGGCTGTTGGCGAGGTTCTGAGAGCCACCGCCGGGCGGGCTGACCGTGGCCGAGATGATATCGCCGCCCTCATTCTCCCAATGCCGCACCTCGATCGTGTAGGTCTGGCCCTGTTCGAGCGTGACCTGGCCCGACCGGGTCGTCGCCGACTGGTGGTAGTCATTGTCGAGAAAGGTGTCGGTCGAGCCGCCCTGGGTCCAGGTCAGCGGGTTGCCGTCCTGATCGAAGATGCGGATCGTCGAGCCGTCGTCGGAGGTGGTCGAAAAGGTGAAGACACCGCTTTCATCGGCCAGCAGCGTCGAGGTGTAGACCACGGCGAAATCCGACTGGTCGCCGCTGCTGCCGCGCGCGGCGTTGACCAGGGCTGCGCTGTCGAAGCCGCCGGTGGTGCCGGTGCCGGCAAGCGTTCCGTTCTCGGCGTCGAAAGCCTGCCCGGCGGCGCTGCCGAAATTGTAGTTCCACACCGTATAGGACCACAGCCCCTGTTCGGGAACGTGATCGCCGAGGATCACATCGTCGCCGCTGCCGCCCTGAATCGTATCGTCGCCATCGCCGCCATAGATCGTATCGGCGCCGCTGCCCGCGTCGATCTCGTCATTGCCGCTGCCGCCCGCGATCCAGTCGTCGCCGCCGCCGGTATCGACGCTCAGGCCCTCGGTATCGGCGGAGCCGTCGAACGTATCGGCGGTGCCGGCATCGAAGGTGAAATTCTCGATATCGGAGAAGGTCAGCGTATTGCCGCCGATGGTGGTGGTGCCGGTGCCGTCGCCGGTGAGCGTGGTGTCGGTGCTGTTGCCGGTGGCGGTGATGTCGAGCGTATCGCCATCGGTCTCGCCGCCGCTGCCGCCGTCGATCGTGTCGGAGCCGTCGCCGGCATCCCACAGGATCGTGTCGTCGCCATCGCCGGCGTCAATCGTGTCGTTGCCACCGCCCGCGTCGATCGTATCGTCGCCCGCGCCGGCCTCGATCGTATCGCTGCCATTGGTGACCATGTCGCCATCCGGGTCGCCGGAATAGCTGGCGTCGATCAGATCGCCGCCACTGGTGCCCGAAACGATCCCGTCGCTGAATCCGGGCGTGCCGTTCTGCACGATGAAATCCACCGTGCCGTTGGGATCTTCGTAGCCGAAATCGTAGGTTTCGTATTGCAGGATCGTGGTGGCGTTGCCCGAGCCGGGCAGGACGAAATCGTTCGATCCGCCATCGGTGTAGCCAGCCTGCGCCACGGTGCCGTAGCCGGTGTGCCACTGGATGTCTTCATAGATGAACTCAAGGCCGAAATTGCCATCGCCCGTCGAGGTCAGGATCATCTGGAACGAGTTTCTGCCCGAACCGCTATAGCGCGCGACATTGTCCCAGGTGATGGTGATGGTGCCGGCCGAGGGGTCGAGATCCCAGTAGATCTGGCCACCCTTGGAAATATCCACATCGCTGAAGAAGGGCGCGATGGTCGGTGTGTTGATCGCACCGATGCTGTTGACGTTGTAGGTCGTGTTGGCGGCGCCGAACGAGATGTTGCCGTTCGAGTTGAGGTAGAACCCCGAATAGGTGGTGCCGAAAAAGTCGATCCCGTCGTCGCCGAAGACCGAGCTGGCATTGACGTAGATCGAGCCATCGTCGTTGTTGCCCGCCGTTTTCGGTGTGCTGGAAAAGACGTTCTCGCCGTAGCCCGCCGGGCCGCCGAGGCCGGAAATCATCGTTGCCATGCGCGCGCCTCCCGGTGGGTGCGGGCGTCATGGCGGCTGGGGCGCAGGGCGGGGGATGCAGGTGCCGAAACACGCCGCCGGGCCGTGCCCGGGCGCGTTGCCCCCGCAGAATCTGTCCTGACCACTGCCACCTGACTTCTGCCTCTGTAACCGCCGGTTTTCCGGCTTCTGGCGCGCAATACGCACGCGCCGCTTGAGGCAAACTAGGAGGCGATTGCGGCGCAAATGGGCCACATTTGACCCAAATTAGAGGCAAATATTTGAAAATACGGGGACTTCGCCGCCGCGCGGAGCGGGCGTCAGGTGACGGCTGCACGGGCGCGGAACGCCGCCCGGTCCCACAGCTTTTCGCCCATGACCGTGCCGATTTCGGCGACGGCGCGGTCGATATCGTCTTCGTCGATATAGAGCGGCGCGATGCCGAAGCGCATGATGTCGGGCGCGCGGAAATCGCCGATCACGCCGCGCGCGATCAGCGCCTGCATCGCCGCATAGCCGTGCTCGAACCGGAACGAAACCTGACTGCCGCGCCGGGCGGGATCGCGCGGCGAGGCCAGCGCGAGCATCGGCGCGGCGGCTTCGACCCCGGCGATGAAGTGCTCGCTGAGCGCGATGGAGCGGGCGCGCAACGCCGCCATATCGACCCCGTCCCAGATGTCGAGCGCGGCCTCCAGCGCGGCCATCTGGATCACCGGCGGCGTGCCCACGCGCATCCGTTCGATGCCCGGCCCGGGGCGGTAATCGGGATCGAAGGCAAAGGGGGCTTCATGCCCCATCCAGCCCGAAAGGGCGGGGCGGGCCGCATCGGCAAGGTGGGGGGCGACATAGATGAAGGCGGGCGCGCCCGGCCCGGCATTGAGATACTTGTAGGTGCAGCCGGCGGCGAAATCCGCGCCACAGCCCGCCAGATCCACCTCGAGCGCGCCGGCGGAATGGGCGAGATCCCAGATCACCAGCGCGCCCGCCGCGTGGGCGGCGCGGGTGAGGGCGGCCATGTCATGCCGCCGCCCGGTGCGGTAATCCACCTCGGTCAGCATCAGAACGGCAAGATCGTCGTCGATATGGTCGGCCACCTCCTCGGGCGGCGGTGTGAGCAGTTCATGGCCCTTGCCAAGCGCCCCGATCAGCCCTTCCGCCATGTAAAGATCGGTGGGGAAATTGCCGGAATCGCTCAGGATTTTCCGCCGTCCGGGCCGCATGTCGAGCGCCGCCGCAAGCGCCTGATAGACCTTGATCGAAAGCGTGTCGCCCACCACCACGCTGCCCGGTTCCGCCCCGATCAGCCGCCCGATCCGGTCGCCGAGCGCGCGCGGCTGGGCCATCCAGCCGGCACTGTTCCAGGCGGTGATCAGCGCCGCGCCCCATTCCTCCGACAGCGTGCGCGCCACGCGCGCGGGCGTTGCCCTGGGCAATGGCCCGAGCGAATTGCCATCGAGATAGATCACGCCTTTCGGCAGATCGAACAGGGCTTTGGTCGCGGCGAAATCCATCTGCTCTCCCGTCATTGCCGCGTCAGCCTATCGCCCCCGGGGCGGCACGCAAGCGGTTGTGTTCCGCCCCGGCGCGGTTAGTCTCGGCCCATGCTGAAATGGCTCGACATTCCGCCCTCGTGGCTCATCGGCGCGCTCGGCCTGACCTGGGCGCTCGACCGGATCGCACCCTGGCTGGCGACGGGGCTTTCCTGGATCACCTGGCTCGGCGATGCGATGGTGATCGCGGGGCTGGGTGCGATGGGGCTGGGCGCGTGGGAACTGGTGCGCCACCACACCACCTTCATCCCGCGCCGGGTGCCGACGCGTTTCGTCCGGCAGGGGATCTACCGGCTCAGCCGCAATCCGATCTACCTTGGCGATGCGCTGGTGCTGGCGGGCGCGGCCCTGCATTGGGACGTGCTGCCGGCGCTGGTGCTCTTGCCCGCCTTCACCGGGATCATCACCCGGCGCTTCATTCGCGGCGAGGAAGCCGGCCTGCGCGCGCGTTTCGGCGACGAAGTCGAGGCGTGGTTTGCCACGGTGCGGCGCTGGATCTGAAGCGGTATTTCCTTTGCGGCGAAAAAATATACGAAACCGACCAGTTTCAGTCGAAATCCCCGAATCTTTCGCGTAAAGACATCCCGAACTGCGCGGGGCGAGTCACCCGCGCGGGAAAAAGAGGAAGGAGAACATCGTGAAAATCGGGGTTCCGAAGGAAACGATCGCCGGTGAAAACCGGGTTGCGATGACGCCGGAAAGCGCGGCTCAATTGCAGAAACTGGGCTACGACTGTCTGATCCAGTCGAAAGCGGGGGAGGCTGCGGGCTTTTCCGATGCCGATTACGAGGCGGCGGGCGTGACGGTGGTGAAAACCGCCGCGGCGCTGTGGAAAGACGCCGATATCATCGCCAAGGTGCGCGAACCTTCCGAGGCGGAGCTCAAACGGCTCACCAAGGATAAGACCCTGATTTCGTTCTTCAATCCCGGCGGCAATGAGGCCGGCCTGGCGCTGGCGAAAGAGAAGGGCGCCAATGTGATCGCGATGGAGATGGTCCCGCGTATCTCCCGCGCCCAGAAGATGGATGCGCTGTCGTCGATGGCCAATATCGCCGGCTACCGCGCGGTGATCGAGGCGGGCAACAATTTCGGCCGCTTCTTCACCGGGCAGGTGACGGCGGCGGGCAAGGTGCCGCCGGCGAAAGTGCTCGTGGTCGGCGCCGGTGTCGCCGGCCTCGCCGCCATTGGCACCTCGACCTCGCTCGGCGCGATCACCTATGCCTTCGACGTGCGGCCCGAAGTGGCCGAACAGGTCGAATCGATGGGCGCGGAATTCGTCTATCTCGACTTCGACGAAGAGCAGCAGGACGGGTCGGCCTCAGGCGGTTACGCCTCGGTGTCGAGCCCTGAATTCCACGCCGCCCAGCTTGCCAAGTTCCGCGAGCTTGCGCCGGAGATGGACATCGTCATCACCACCGCGCTGATCCCGAACCGTGAAGCGCCGGAGCTTTGGACGGCCGATATGGTCGAGGCGATGAAGCCGGGCTCGGTGATCGTCGACCTCGCCGCCGAGAAGGGCGGCAACTGCAAGCTGACCAAGAAGGACGAGAAGATCGTTACCAAGAACGGTGTGACGATCATCGGCTATACCGACTTCCCGTCGCGGATGGCCACGCAGGCTTCGACGCTCTACGCCAACAACATCCGCCACATGATGACCGACCTGACGCCCGAAAAGGACGGCAAGGTCAATCACGACATGGACGATGACGTGATCCGTGGCGCCACCGTCGCCTATCAGGGCGAGATCACCTTCCCGCCGCCGCCGCCGAAAATCCAGGCGATCGCGGCCAAGCCGAAGCCCACGGCGGTCGAGAAGACCCCCGAAGAGCTGAAGGCCGAGGAAGCCGCCGCCGCCCGCAAGGCCGGGCGTCAGCAGATCGGCATGCTCGTGCTGGGCGCGGTGCTGATGGCGATCATCGGCCTTTATGCGCCGGCGGCCTTCATGGGGCATTTCATCGTGTTCGTGCTGGCGGTCTTCGTCGGCTTCCAGGTGATCTGGGGGGTGAGCCACGCGCTGCACACCCCGCTCATGGCCGTGACCAACGCGATTTCGGGGATCATCATCCTCGGCGCGCTGCTGCAGCTTGGCTCCGGTATCGGGATCGTCACGATCCTTGCCGGGATCTCGGTGCTGATCGCGACGATCAACGTCGTCGGCGGCTTCATGGTCACGCGGCGCATGCTGCAAATGTTCCAGAAATCCTGATAGGCGGAGGTCGATATGACACCTGAACTGCAAACCGCCGCCTATATCGCGGCCACCGTTCTCTTCATCCTGTCGCTCGGCGGGCTCAAGGACCAGGAAAGCGCCAAGCGCGGCGTCTGGTTCGGCATCACCGGCATGGCCATCGCGGTGCTGGCGACGATCTTCGGCCCCGGCGTGGCCATCGGCGCGACGCTGATCATCTCCATCGCCATCGGCGCGCTGATCGGCGTCATCGTGGCGCAGCGCGTCGAGATGACGGGGATGCCCCAGCTTGTGGCGCTGCTGCACAGCTTCGTCGGCCTTGCCGCCGTGTTCATCGGCCTCAACTCCGACCTCGTGCCGCACGAATTTGCCGGCGCCGATGCCGGGGCGGAGAAGATCATCCACGAGATCGAGATCTTCCTCGGCGTCTTTATCGGCGCGATCACCTTCACCGGTTCGCTGGTGGCCTATGGCAAGCTGTCGGGCCGGATCAACGGCAAGGCGCTGATCCTGCCGGGCCGCCATATGTGGAACGGGCTGATGGTGCTGGCCTCGCTGGTGCTGCTGATCATGTATATGAACCATGCCGGGCCGTGGACGCTCTATCTGATGACGGCGCTCGCCTTCATCATCGGCGCGCATCTGGTCTGGGCCATCGGCGGGGCGGACATGCCCGTGGTGGTCTCGATGCTGAACAGCTACTCGGGCTGGGCGGCGGCGGCCACCGGCTTCCTGCTCGGCAATGACCTCCTGATCGTCACCGGCGCGCTGGTGGGCTCGTCGGGCGCGATCCTGTCCTACATCATGTGCGTGGCGATGAACCGCAAGTTCCTCGCGGTGATCCTCGGCGGCTTCGGAGGCCCGAAGGGCCCGGCGATGGAGATCGAGGGCGAGATGGTCGCCATCGACGCCGACGGCGTGGCCTCGGCGCTGAACGAGGCGCAATCGGTCATCATCGTGCCGGGCTACGGCATGGCGGTGGCGCAGGCGCAGCAATCGGTGGCGGAGCTTACCCGCAAGCTGCGCGCCAAGGGCAAGAACGTGCGCTTCGGCATTCACCCGGTTGCGGGCCGTCTGCCGGGGCACATGAACGTGCTGCTGGCCGAGGCCAAGGTGCCCTATGACATCGTGCTGGAGATGGACGAGATCAACGAGGACTTCCCGGAAACCGACGTGGTGATCGTGATCGGCTCGAACGACATCGTGAACCCCGCCGCGCAGGAAGACCCGAACTCGCCCATCGCCGGGATGCCGGTGCTGGAAGTGTGGAAGGCCAAGCAGGTCTTCGTCTCCAAACGCGGCCAGGGCACGGGCTATTCGGGCATCGAAAACCCGCTGTTCTACAAGGAAAACACCCGGATGTTCTATGGCGACGCCAAGGCGTCGATGGACAGCCTTCTGCCGATGATCGACTGATCGGCCAGCCAGTGAATACCGAAAGGCCCCGCTCCGGCGGGGCCTTTTTCGTTTGGGTGCGGGGCGGGTGAAGCCCCGCCGGGGTGGGGCTTGCCCGTATGCTGGCGCTCAGCGCGAGCGGCCGCGCCCGCCATCGCCCCAATCGTCGCGCCCGTTCGGGTTTTCGCCGGCCCGCCCGACATCCTTGTCATTGCCGGGGTTGCCGCTGCGGCTGTCATCGCCGGAGCCGCCGCTGTTGTCGGCGCTGTCGTCGAAGCTGCTGCTGCTCCCGCTGCTGCCGCTGCTGCCGGAGGTGCTCTCCTCTCCCGATGCGCCCGTGCCTGCACCGTCGCCCGAGGCTCCATCCGCCCCGTTGCCGCTTGCCTCTCCGGTGCCGTCACCGCTTTCGCCGCCCGTGCCCGCGCCCGTGCCTGCGCCCGCCGTGCTGCCATCGACCTCGAAGCCGCCGCCATCGGCGATGTGGTCGCCCATGGCCGTCGCGAAGCTGCCAAGGCTGAGGCCCATCTGCGTCATCAGCGACAGGGTGATGGTGATCACCGTTGCCAGCAGGACGACGTAATCGACGGTTACCGCGCCGTCTTCGCTGTGGAGAAATCCGGGTCTGGCCATCTGTCAGATCCTTGGGTCAGGGAGAGGTTGAACTACTTTGGGTTGAACTGCGCACATCACAATACTTCAGGTTGTGATCGGAGAAAGCGCCGGAGACATGGCGGAAATCGAGCCGGCACGCGGCATTTTTGGTAAACGGCGGATGAATCCGGCCATAATCGCCTGAAAAGGGCGGCTTTTCGCCGGTCCGGGTTAGCCGCGCCCGGTCTGCGGCGGCGCCTCGCGCCAGCTTCCCGGAACGATCCCGTCGAGCCGCCAGGGGCCAATGCGCCAGCGCACCAGCCGCAGGGTGGGCAGGCCGATGGCCGCCGTCATCCGCCGCACCTGCCGGTTGCGGCCCTCGCTGATGGTGAGCTCGATCCAGGCATCCGGCACCGATTTTCGAAACCGCACCGGCGGCACGCGCGGCCACAGATCGGGCGGGGCGATCAGCCGGGCGCGGGCCGGGCGGGTGATCCCGTCTTTCAGCCGCAGCCCGCGGCGCAGCGGCTCCAGATCGTCCTCGCCCGGTGCGCCCTCCACCTGCACCAGATAGGTCTTTTCCATCTTGTGCTTCGGATTGGCGATCTTCGCCTGCAGCTTGCCGTCATCGGTGAGCAGCACCAGCCCCTCGCTGTCGCGGTCGAGCCGCCCGGCGGGGTAAACGCCCGGCACGTCGATGAAATCCGAGAGCGTCGCGCGGGGCGTCGGGCTTTTCTCATCGGTGAATTGCGTCAGCACGCCATAGGGTTTGTTGAACAGGATCAGCCGGGTCATGTGCCTCCCATACGCGGCCCGGCGAGAAATTTCACCCCCGGATGAAAAACTGCTTGCGTGAATCGAACCTTCGCCCCATATGCGCGATCAGACGCCAACGCACGCGCCTCTGGCCACGCCCGGGCAACCCAATACGGGCACGCGTTTATGCAGCGACGGTAACGTCTTCATTGGAACCTTGGGGCCTTGCCCCTGTCTCGTGGAGATAGCCATGACCATTGCTGCACAGGGCGCTTTTGCGCCCTCCACCCGCATCGACTCCTTCGCCGCCACCGCGCTCGTGGACCGCCCCACGCTGGTGCTCGATATCGACCGTGTCGAGGCGCAGTATCACGCCCTGAAAGTGGGTCTTGGCTTTGCCCATATCCATTACGCGGTGAAGGCCAACCCGACCCGTGAGATCATCGAGCGGCTGGTCAATATCGGCTCGCATTTCGATGCCGCCTCGCGCGGCGAGATCGAGCTGTGCCTGTCGCAGGGGGCCGAGCCGGGCCATATCTCCTTCGGCAACACGATCAAGAAGCCCGCCGATATTGCCTTCGCCCACCATGTCGGGGTGACGCTCTTTGCGGCGGATGCCGGCGAAGAGCTTGAGAAGATCGCCGAAAATGCGCCGGGCGCCGAGGTCTACATTCGCGTTCTGGTCGAGAACAGCGAGGCCGATTGGCCGCTCAGCCGCAAGTTCGGCTGCCGGGCTTCCATGGTGCCCGATCTCTTTGCCCGTGCCATCGAACTGGGGCTTGTGCCGGTCGGCCTGTCCTTCCATGTCGGCTCGCAAACCCGCCGCGCCGAGATGTGGGCGCCGGTGCTCGACTCGGTCGCCGGGATCTGGCGCGATCTGCAGGATCGCGGCTATGCGCCGACGCTGCTCAATATCGGCGGTGGCTTCCCCGCCTATTACGGCGATCCGGTCGACACCCCCACCACCTATGCCAGCCGCGTGATGGGGCTGGTCACCGAGCGCTTCGGCCAGGTCGCCCGGGTGATGGCCGAGCCGGGCCGCGGCATGGTGGCCGAAGCCGGCGCGATCCTCGCCGAAGTGGTGCTCGTGTCGAAGAAATCCGAGGATGACACGCACCGCTGGGTCTACCTCGATATCGGCCGGTTCTCGGGCCTGGCCGAGACCGAGGGCGAGGCGATCCGCTACCAGATCGCCACGCCGCGCGATTTCGACTCTTTCGGCCCCTGCATCCTCGCCGGCCCGTCCTGCGACTCGGCCGATGTGCTCTACGAGAAACGCCCGATCATGCTGCCCCTCACCCTGAAGGCGGGCGACAAGGTGGTGATCCGCAATACCGGGGCCTACACCTCGTCTTATTCCTCTGTCGGTTTCAACGGTTTCCCGCCGCTCGATGTGATCGTGCTCTAAGTCGCAGCCGGGGCCTCTGGCCCGATGCCGGGAAATCCCGTATCCCGGAAGGGACGGGATCGACCGGGGATGCAGATGGCGACGATTCAGGACCACGAGCTGCGCTATGCGCTGGCAAACGAGCTTCATGCGCGGCCCTTTCCGGCGCTGAACCCGCCCTGCTTTGCCGCCTATATCGCGATCAAGCGCCCCACCGATGCGGCGGGGCGCGACCGCGCCGAGGATGTCGCCCATCTGCATGCGCTGCTCGACCGGTTCGGCGCGCCGCATCCGAAGGCGGGCGACAACCATTTCTTCGGCGAGATCGGCAAGCACACCCTGAAATGGGAGCAGCATACCGAGTTCGTCACCTATACGATCTTCGGCGACGGCAATGCCGAAAAGCCCTTTGATCCGAAGGTGTTCGACGTGTTCCCCGCCGACTGGCTGGCGCAGGCGCCCGGCGTGCGGCTCACCTCGGCGCTGGTGCGTGTCGAGATCATGCCGGGCGAAGACGAGATGCGCCGCAAGATCGACGATTGGTTCGTGGCCGAAAGCGTGGCCGCCTCCTCGGTGCTCGACGGGGCGGCGATCATCGCGGGCGATTTCCGCATTGATCCGGGCGGGCATATGCGCTTCGGCGTGTTCACCGGGCCGGAGATCACCGAGCGGCGGGTGGGGCGGATCGTGCAGCGGCTGACCGAGATCGAAACCTACAAGGCGATGTCGATGCTGGGGCTGGCGCGCGCGCGCAGCGTGCAGGGGCGGCTGGGCGATCTGGAAGACGAGCTGTCGCAGATGGTGCGCCAGCTTGGCAAGGCGGGCACGAGCCACGAGGCGGAACTGGGCGAGCTTCTGCAAATCTCGGCCGAGCTTGAAAGCCTTCATGCGCAAACCTCGTTCCGCTTCGGCGCCACCTCGGCCTATGAGGCGATCGTGACCGACCGTATCCGCGTGCTGCGCGAAGAGCGGTGGGACGGGCGCCAGACGCTCAACGAATTCATGATGCGCCGCTTCGATCCGGCGATGCGCACGGTCAAATCCGTCGAGCGGCAGCTTGGCGACATGGCCGAGCGCGCCGAGCGGGCAGGGGATCTGCTGCGCACGCGCGTGGATGTGGAACGCTCGGCCCAGAACCAGAAGCTGCTCGAAAGCATGGACCGGCGCGCCGATCTGCAACTGCGCCTGCAGGAAACGGTGGAAGGGCTCTCGGTGGTGGCGATCAGCTATTACGCGGTGTCGCTGCTGGCCTATCTGGTCGAGCCGCTGGCCTACAGGCTGGGCGTCGACAAGACATGGGCCAAGGCGGGCCTGGTGCTGCCGGTGGTGCTGGTGGTCTGGCTCATTGGCCGGTCGGTGAAAAAGCGGCTGATCCACAAGTAGACCCCAACGGGTTTGAAACCCGTTGAGAGGCGTTTTCGAAAACGCCTCGCCCCCTTGACCGCCCCCCGGCCCGCAGGCAGGCTCGCGGCCAAAGGAGCCTCCTATGCAAGACCTTTCAGCCCGCGACATCCTCGACAAGCTGGTGTCTTTCCCCACCGTTTCGTCCGAGAGCAATCTCGCGCTGGTGGATTGGGTCGAGGATTACCTCGCCGCCCATGGCGTGCGGGCGCACCGGGTTTACAATGACGATGGCACCAAGGCTGCGCTCTACGCCAATATCGGCCCCGAGGTGGAGGGCGGCGTGGTGCTGTCGGGCCATACCGATGTGGTGCCGGTCGAGGGGCAGGCCTGGGACACAGACCCGTTTGAAGTGGTCGAGAAAGATGGCCGCCTCTACGGGCGCGGCACCTGCGATATGAAGGGGTTCGACGCCATCGCGCTGGCCGCCGTGCCGAAGGCGCTGAAGGCGAATCTTCAGCGCCCGTTACAGATCGCGCTCTCCTATGACGAGGAAGTCGGCTGCCTCGGTGCGCCGCGGATGATCGCCGAAATGGCTGAGGTGCTGCCGCGCGCCGCTGCGGCGATCATCGGCGAGCCAAGCGAGATGAAGGTGGTCAACGGCCATAAGGGCGGGATCGGCATCGCCACCCATCTGCGCGGCCACGAGGTGCATTCCTCGCTCATGCATACCGGGGTGAGCGCGGTGATGGAGGGGGCAAAGCTCGTCGACTGGGCCAACCGGATGAACGCCGAAAACATGGCCCGCGAGCGCGACCCGATCGACGCGCTGTTCGAGCCGCCCTGGACGACCTGCCATGTCGGCACGATCCACGGGGGCACCGCCGACAACATCACCGCCAGGGATTGCCGCTTCGTCATGGCCTTCCGCTGCATCCCCGGCGAAAGCGTCGAGGGCTGGCGCGACCGCTATCTCGACGAGGTCGCCCGGATCGAGGCGGGGATGAAGGCGATCCATCCCGAGGCGCGGATCGAAACGGCAATCCGCTTCCACGTGCCGGGGCTGAAACCGGAAAATGACGGCGCGGCGGAGGCGCTCGCGCGCAGCCTGTCGGGCGACAACGCCACCCATGTGGTCAGCTACGCCACCGAGGCGGGCCAGTTTCAGGAGGGCGGCTATTCGGCGGTGATCATCGGGCCGGGCAATATCGCGCAGGCCCATCAGCCGAATGAGTGGCTGAGCGTGAGCCAGTTCGAGAAGGGCATCGCCTTTACAGATCGGTTGATCGCGCATCTGGAGCGGGCGCAGGCATGAAAATCACCTGCTCTTGCGGCGCCACGATCCATGACGGCACCGATGCGCTGCCGCACAAGGGCCATGCCATTGCCGACCGTGACTGGGGGCCGTTCTGGGAGGCGCTCGATGCGGCGCTGGCGCGCCCGCGTGCTCCGGCGGCAATGGCGATGGAATTGCGGCGCAAGGCATCCGCGCGCCGGATGTGGGAATGCCGCACATGCGGGCGGCTCTGGATCGACCGCGCGGATGGCGGGCTGTTGTCCTACGCGCCGGAACCAGCGCGCGTGAACAAGGTGTTCGAGCAATGATGCCCTTTCCGATCTCGGAGGCCAACCCGCCCGAACATAGCGGCGATCTGCCCGACCGGGCCGATGTGGCGGTGATCGGTGGCGGGGTGATCGGGGTGACCACGGCGCTCTTCCTCGCCCGCGCCGGCCTGTCGGTGGTGGTGTTGGAAAAGGGCCGTATCGCCGGCGAGCAATCGAGCCGCAACTGGGGCTGGATCCGGGTGCAGGGGCGCGATCGGGGCGAAATACCCATCGCGCAGGAGGCCCAGCGGCTCTGGCCGGAACTGGCGGCGCAGGTGGATACCGACATTCATCTTACCCAGGGCGGCGTGGCCTATCTCGCCCGCGACGACGCCGAGATGGGGCGCTTCGCCGACTGGGTGCGGCAGGCAGAGCCGTTTGGCGTGTCTACCCAGATCCTCGATGCCGATGGCGTTGCACGGCTGCTGCCGCAGGCGGCGCGGCGCTGGCCGGGCGGCCTCTGGACGCCCACCGACATGCGTGCCGAGCCCTTCGTTACCGTCCCGGCGCTGGCCCGGCTGGCGGCGAAGGCGGGCGCGGTGATCCGCGAGGCCACCGCCGTGCGGCTGCTCGATGTCGAGGCGGGCCGGGTGACGGGCGTTGTCACCGAGCGGGGCCGGGTGCGGGCCGATGCGGTGGTGCTGGCGGGCGGCGCCTGGTCGTCGCTTCTGCTGCGCCGCCACGGTATCGCGATCCCGCAGCTTTCGGTGCGGGCCACCGCGATGCGCACCGCCGCGCTGCCGGATGTGTTTCAGGGTGGCGCGGTGGATGATCGCCTTGCCTGGCGGCGGCGCGCCGATGGCGGCTATACGCTCGCGCCGGAAGGGTATCATGAGCTCTATGTCGGCCCCGATGCCGTCCGTGCCTTCTTCGGCTACCTGCCGCAGCTTATCAAAGATCCGATGGGCACCGCGCTGCGCCCCGCCGCCCCGCGCGGCTTTCCCGATGCCTGGACGACGGCGCGGCGCTGGACAGCGGGCGATGTCTCGCCCTTCGAGAAGATGCGGGTGCTGAACCCGGCGCCGAACATGGACAAGGTCCGCGCCACCGCCGCCGCGATGGCCGCGACCTTTCCCGGCCTCGGTCCGGTGGAGATCGAAAGCGCCTGGGCGGGGATGATCGACACCCTGCCGGATCTGGTGCCGGTGGTGGATCATGCGGCAGAACTGCCCGGCCTCACCATCGCCACCGGCATGTGCGGCCACGGTTTCGGTATCGGCCCGGGCTTCGGGCGGATCATCGCCAGCATGGTGCAGGGCAAACCGGCCGGCCACGACATGAGCCGGTTCCGGCTGGCGCGGTTCTTCGACGGCCGCAAGCTGGAGCCGGGGCCGAACCTCTGACGGTGCGGCCCGGCGCTCAGCCTTTCGCGGCGCCTTTCGCCGGGGCCGCTTTCCTGGCCGGCGCTTTCTTCGCAGCGGGTTTCTTGGCCGCAGGTTTGGCGGCTGCCGCCTTGGCCGCCGGCTTTTTCGCGGCGGGCTTTTTCGCCGGGGCTTTCTTCGGCTTCGCCTCGCTCAGTTCTTCTTCGGCTTTGAACCAGTAATCCTGGTCTTTTCCGTGCGGGGCACCGTCTTCGATCCACTTGTGATAGGCAGCTTCGCGGATCTGGTCTTCAGTCACCTTGGGCTTCGGCATGGGCGTCCTCTGCGATTAAGTGTTTCGACGATTACAAGTATGCGTATCGACGGCTTTGACGCAAGGTAAGGCCGGATCGCAACCGATCCGTGACAGCGATTGATTAAGAATCAACCACCCGTATGGCTCATATGCCGCGACATCTGGCCATCCGCGCGCTGGCGCGAATAGTCGAAGTCATGCCCTTCGGGCTTGTGGCTGATCGCGTCGCGGATCGCGGCGATGAGCGCCGCGTCGTCATCGGGATGGTCGCGCAAGGGCGCGCGCAGATCGGCGCGGTCCTCTTGCCCGAGGCACATGTAAAGCTCGCCGGTGCAGGTCATCCGCACCCGGTTGCAGCTTTCGCAGAAATTATGGGTGAGCGGCGTGATGAAGCCGATCTTCTGCCCGGTCTCTTCCAGCCGCATATAGCGCGCCGGGCCGCCCGAGCGCTCGGTGAGCGGGGTGAGCGTGTAGCGCGTGGCCAGCTTTTCACGCAGATCGGTGAGCGGCCAGTATTGGTCGAGCCGGGTTTCCGCCTCCATCTCGCCCATCGGCATGACCTCGATCCAGGTCAGGTCCATGTCGCGCGCGGCACAGAATTCGGTGAGGGCGAACAGCTCGCTTTCGTTGAAATTCTTCAGCGCCACCGCATTCAGCTTGACCCGCAGCCCCGCCTCCTGCGCCGCGTCGAGCCCGGCCATCACCTTGGCGAGCGAACCGCGCCGGGTGATCTCGTGGAATTTGTCCGCATCCAGCGTGTCGAGCGAGACATTGATCCGCCGCACCCCGGCCTCGACCAGATCGCCGGCAAAGCGGGCAAGCTGCGAGCCGTTGGTGGTGAGCGTCAATTCATCGAGCGCGCCGCTGTCGAGGTGGCGCGACATCGCCCGGAAGAAGGTGAGGATATCCTTGCGCACCAGCGGCTCGCCGCCGGTGACGCGCAGCTTCCTCACCCCGAGGCCGATGAAGGCCGTCGCCATCCGGTCGAGCTCTTCGAGGCTGAGCAGCTCTTTCTTGGGCAGAAAGGTCATCTCTTCCGCCATGCAATAGGAGCAGCGAAAGTCGCAGCGGTCCGTCACCGACAGGCGCAGATAGGTGATCGGCCGTTGAAACGGGTCGATGAGCGGGCGCGTTTCCATGATACGAACCTAGAGACTGGGGGCTTCGGGAGCAAGCTCTGCGGCATTGGCGACACGCGGATTTGAGCGTAATCTCGCGCCATGCGCTACGCCCTGACGATCGCCCTTGCCCTCTTTCCCGCCGCCTGCGGCCAGTTTGCCCTGCCGGATGAAGACCTTGCGCCGCCGCCGGGGATGACCCGGCCGATGCCGCGCCCCGGCGCGGGCGGCGTGGCCCCCGCCGGCGCCAACACCGCCGATGCCTTCGACACCACAAGCGCGGCTGAGCGCGCGGCGGCGCAGGCCGCGCCCGAACCCGCGGGCGAGGCCCGGCTCGGGCGCACGGTGGCAACGCTGGGCAACCCCGCCGATCCCGGCTTCTGGCTGGAAACGCCGCTGGTCACCGCGTCGCGGCAGGGCCGGGTGGTGGCGGTGGCCAACGGCAAGGCGGTGTCGCTGGAGCTGCGCCCGATCGACGGGCCGCAAAGCGCGGGCAGCCGGATCTCGCTTCCCGCGCTCAGGCTGCTGGGCGTGGGGCTGACGGGCCTGCACGAGCTTGACGTTTTCGCGGGCGGCTGAAAGCGGAGACTTTTTTGCCTCCGGCGGGAGTATTTTTGCAAGGATGAAGGCGCATCAGGCCAGATACTTGCCCGCTTCCTTGCGGGCGAAGTTTTTCATCCGGTCGCCATGGGCATCGAGAAAGCCGCGCACCCGGTCGGGATCGTGTTTCGACAACTCGCGCAGCCACCAGGCCACGGCTTTCTGGATGAACCACTCGGGGTCGTCCACATAGCCTGCCGCCCAGCCGAGCACGCGCTCGCGGATTGCGAGATCGTCGGGTTTGGGGTGATTCTGCTTGGTCCAGGGCAGGGTGATGACGAGTGCGGCGCGCTTCGTCCAGAGATGGCCGGATCCGGTCCAGCCTTCGACCTCGTCGAGCCGGGTGGGGTCGGCGGTGAGCCGCTTCTGCCCGGCCATGCAGGCATGGTCGGCAATCGCCCAGGCGTCGAAATCGGGCAGCCAGGAGGTGATCAGCGCCCAGGCCCCGTCGTCGGGCCGCATCCGCGCCTGCGTCAGCAGCTTGGCCGCCGTGATCCGGGCCTCGTGGATATTGGTCTGCCACAGCGCATCGGCCAGCGCCACGCGCTCGGCCACCGTAAGCTGTTGCCGCCAGCCCTTGGTGAGATCGTTGATCGCCGGGAGCGGCACGCCGAGATAGGGGCGCTCGACCTTCATATAGGCCGCCACCTGTTCGGCCCGGCCCGGTTCCACCAGGGCGTTGAGCGCGGCCAGGGCGGCCTCGGGGGTCACCCGTCGTCTCCGAAAATGCCGGTGGGCGCGCCGTCGATGGTGTGGCGGTTCTTTTCGTCCCAATAGGCGCGGATACCCTCTTCGCCCCGGTCGGCGCTCCAGCGCGCCAGCGTGTCGCGTTCGCCGGCGAAGTCGAAATAGGGCACGGCATAGCCACAGGAGGTCTGCACCATGTCGACCGACATATCGAACACCTGCCGCGCCCCGAGCGGTGCCCCGAACAGGCCCGACAGCTCTGCCCAATCCGCGTCGCGCTCATGCACCACGCGGGCGGTGCCATAGGCGCGCAGGATCAGCGGGCGCTTTTCGAACCCGGCCCACATCAGCGTCATCCGGTTGACGCGGGCGAGGTGGCCGGCGCTTTCGTTGCCCGAGCCGGTGAGGTTGAGCCAGAGGATCCGGTTCGGCCCCATCACCCGCAGGCTGTCGGTGCCCTTGGGGCTGATATTCACCCGCCCATCGGCGGCGGCGGTGCCGACGAAGAAGATGTGGCTCGCCTCGATGAAGGCGCGGTGGGCATCGCCGATCGCGTCGAACTGTTTGGCCATTATTCCACCGTCACCGATTTGGCGAGGTTGCGCGGCTGGTCCACATCGGTGCCCTTGGCCACGGCGGCGTGATAGGCGAGAAGCTGGGCCGGCACCGCGTAGAGGATCGGTTGCAGGAATTCCGGCGCGTCGGGCATGGTGATGTGCTTCCACACGCCCGATCCGGCCTGGTCCTTCGCCCGGGCATCGGCCACGAGCAGCACCCGCCCGCCGCGCGCCATCACCTCCTGCATGTTCGACACGGTCTTGTCGAACAGCCCGTCATGCGGGGCGAGCACCACTGTAGGCGTGGCCTTGTCGACCAGCGCGATGGGGCCGTGCTTGAGTTCGCCCGACGGGTAGCCCTCGGCGTGCAGATAGCTGATTTCCTTGAGTTTCAGCGCGCCTTCGAGGGCGAGGGGGAACATCTGGCCACGGCCGAGGAAGAGCACGTCGCGCGCCTCGGCCACCTCTTCGGCGGCGGCGCGGATCAGTTCGTCGGAGGCGAGCGCATGGCTCATCAGGCCGGGCAGGTGGCGCAGATCGGTGAGCATCTCGACCATCCCGGCATCGTCGATCTCGCCGCGCGCATGGGCGGCCTTGACCACCAGCACCGCGAAGGTGGTGAGCTGGCAGGTGAAGGCCTTGGTCGAGGCCACCGCGATTTCGGGCCCGGCATGGATCGGCAGCGCCACGTCGGCCTCGCGGGCGATGGAGCTTTCCGGCACGTTGACCAGCGCCAGCGTGCGCGCCGCCTTGCCCTCGCTGAAGCGCAGCGCGGCCAGCGTATCGGCGGTTTCGCCCGACTGGCTGACGAAAATCCCCAGCGTGCGCGGCGCGAAGGGCGGCTCGCGGTAGCGGAACTCGCTCGCCACGTCGATATCGACGGGCAGGCGGGCATAATGCTCAAACCAGTATTTCGCCACCAGACCGGCATAATAGGCGGTGCCGCAGGCGACGATGGAGAGCCGGTCGATCCCGGCGAAGTCGATGCCTTCGAGGTCCATCATGATCCCATGCGCGTCGGGGCTGACATAGGCGTCGAGCACCTGGCCGACCACGGTGGGCTGCTCGGCAATCTCCTTCATCATGAAGTGGCGGTGGCCGCCTTTTTCGATCCGGGCCGCATCCATGCGGATCCGGCGCGCCTCGCGGTTGGCAAGCTTGCCCTCGGCATCGTAGATCGTGGCGCCCGCGCGGGTGATGACCGCCCAGTCGCCCTCTTCGAGATAGGTGATCATATTGGTCATCGGCGCCAGCGCGATGGCATCGGAGCCGACATACATCTCGCCCTCGCCATGGCCGATGGCGAGCGGGCTGCCCTTGCGCGCGGCGATCATCAGATCGTCCTCGCCGTCGAACAGGAACAGGAGCGCAAAGGCGCCTTCGAGCCGGGCGAGCGTGGCGCGCACGGCCTCTTGGGGGCTTTTGCCTTCTTTCATGTAGGCGCCGACCAGCATCGCGACGGTTTCGGTATCGGTCTCGGATTCGTGCGGGATGCCCTTGGCGGCGAGTTCGGCGCGCAATTCGTGGAAGTTCTCGATGATGCCGTTATGCACCACCGCCACGCCGCCAGATCGGTGCGGGTGGGCGTTTACCTCGTTCGGCACGCCGTGGGTGGCCCAGCGGGTATGGCCGATCCCGGCGCGGCCGGGCAGGGGATCGTGCACCAGCAGGTCGGACAGGTTGACGAGCTTGCCGACGGCGCGGCGGCGGTCGAGCTGGCCCGCCTCGTTGACGGTGGCGATCCCGGCACTGTCATAGCCGCGATATTCCAGCCGGCGCAGCCCTTCAACGATGATCGGGGCCACTTCATGCTCCCCAAGAACGCCTACAATCCCGCACATGGGTCAGATCCTCTCGTGGGTTCGATAAGTGATGTGAATTATACTTTTCGAACGTAAATGTTTTAATTCTGCTGCTTTGCCTTCTTGGCCTTTAACTTTTCATACAACCGGCGCCAATAGCCTTCCTTGATCTCCATCCGTGCCCGGCCCACCGCCATCGCGCCGTCCGGCACGTCGCGGGTGACCACCGTGCCGGTGGCCGTCATCGCCCCGTCGCCCACCCTGACCGGCGCCACCAGCATCGTGTCGGAGCCGATGAAGCTGTGCGCGCCGATATGGGTGCGGTGCTTGAAGACGCCATCGTAATTGCAGGTGATCGTGCCGGCGCCGATATTCGCGCCCTCGCCGACGAAGGCGTCGCCAATATAGGTGAGGTGGTTCACCTTGGCCCCGGCGGCGATCTCGGCATTCTTGATTTCGACGAAATTGCCCACCTTCGCGCCCTCGGCCAGTTCCGCGCCGGGGCGCAGCCGGGCGAAGGGGCCGATCACCGCGTCGCGGCTCACATGGCAGCCTTCGAGATGGCTGAAGGCGCGGATGCGGGCTTCGTTCTCCACCGTCACGCCGGGGCCGAAAACCACATGCGGCTCGATCACCGCGTCGCGCCCGATCCAGGTGTCGAAGGCGAAGAACACGGTGTCGGGCGCCACCAGCGTGGCCCCGTTTTCCATCGCTTCGGTGCGTTTGGCGGCCTGAAACTGCGCCTCCGCCGCGGCCAGCTCGGCGCGGGTGTTGATCCCCAGCGTCTCGGCCTCGTCGCATTGCACCACCACCGCCGAGAGCCCGCGCGCGCGGGCCACTTCGACAATATCGGTGAGGTAATATTCGCCGCTCGCATTGTCGTTGCCGACCGCGTCGATCAGATCGAAAAGCAGGGCGGCATCGGCGGCGACCACGCCGGAATTGCACAGGCTGATGGCGCGTTCCGCCGCGCTCGCATCCTTGTACTCGACGATCCGTATCAGCGCGCCATCCTCGACCACGAGCCGCCCGTAGCGCCCCGGATCGGCCGCCTCGAAGCCCAGCACCACCACATCGGCCCCACCGGCGCGAGCCGCCTGCATCGCTTCCAGCGTTTCGCCGGAGATGAAGGGCGTATCGCCATAGAGCACCACCGCATCGCCCGCAGCACCATCGAGCGCGGGCCGGGCCTGCGCCACCGCATGGGCGGTGCCAAGCTGCTCCTCCTGCACCACCACGGTGATCTCGTCATCGAGGGCTCTGGCGGATTTCGTCACCGCCTCGGCGCCATGCCCGGCGACGAGAACCACATGTTCAGGCTCCAGCGCCCGGCCCGCCGCCAGCGCATGGGCGAAGAGCGGCACGCCGCCAAGCTCGTGCAGGACTTTCGGCCGGTCCGACATCATCCGCGTGCCCTGACCGGCGGCGAGAACAATAAGGCTTGTGGGCATGATCTGCTCTTTCCAATCGCTTTCGACCGTTTTACCCCGGCTCTGTCAGGCTGCAAGCGGAATGCCGCCGGGCAGAGCATAACGGCGGAGAGGCGGATGCGCACGGTGATATTCGATCTCGACGGTACGCTTGCCGACACCGCCGCCGACATGATCGCGGCGGCCAATGCCTGTTTTCGCGCCCTTGGGGCGGGCGACCTGCTCGATCCGGGCGCGGATGCGGCCACGGCCTTCCATGGCGGGCGGGCGATGCTGCGGCTTGGCTTTGCGCGGCTCGGGCAGGGCGGTGAGGCGGAGGTGGATGCGGCTTTTCCCACCTTCATCGCGCAGTACGAGGCCGATCTGGTCAGCCGCAGCCGCTTCTATCCCGGTGCCCGCGATGCGGTGGAGCGGCTGAAAGCGGCGGGCGACCGGGTGGCGGTGTGCACCAACAAGCCCGAGGCGCTGGCGCTGGGCGTGCTGGCGGGGCTGGGGGCTGCCGATCTGTTCGATGCGGTGATCGGCGCCGATACGCTGCCCAGCCGCAAGCCCGATCCGGCCCCCTACCGCGCCGCGGTGGAGCGGGCGGGGGGCGTGCTCGCGCGGTCGATGATGATCGGCGATACCGGGACCGACCTTGCCACCGCCCGCGCCGCCGGCGTGCCCTGCGCGCTCGTCACCTTCACCGCCAATGCCGCCGAAGTGGCCGCGCTCGACCCGGAGGCGCGGCTTGGATCGTTCGACGGGCTCGATGCGGTGGTGGCGCGTCTCCTCGGTTGACCGGCGGCGCGCGGCGCAGCAAGGTCGCGCCATGGAGAGGGATGTGTTTACAGGCAATTTCACCCAGCAGGAGCCGCTGCCGCAGGCCTCGGTCGAGGCGGCGTTGCGGGTCATGCAATCGGGCCGGCTGCACCGCTACAACACCGCGCCGGGCGAGGTGTCGGAGGCGGCGGCGCTGGAGGCTGAATTTGTCGCCTATACCGGCGCGGCCTATGCGCTGGCCGTGGCCTCGGGCGGCTATGCGCTGGCCACGGCGCTGCGCGCGCTCGGGGTCGGGCCGGGCGAGACGGTGCTGACCAACGCCTTCACCCTCGCGCCGGTGCCGGGGGCGATCGCCTCGCTCGGGGCGGTGCCGGTCTTTGTCGGCGTGACCGAGGATCTGGTGATCGACCTCGACGATCTGGCGGCGAAAGCCGCGCAGGCGCGGGTGCTGCTGCTCTCACATATGCGCGGGCATATCGCGGATATGGACCGGCTGATGCAGATCGCCAATGCGGCGGGGCTGATCGTGGTCGAGGATTGCGCCCATACGATGGGGGCACGGTGGAACGGGGTGATGTCGGGCCGTCACGGCGCCATCGCCGCCTATTCGACGCAGACCTACAAGCATCTCAATTCCGGCGAGGGCGGGCTGCTGATCACCGACGATGCCGAATTGGCGGCGAAAATGGTCATGCTGTCAGGCTCTTACATGCTCTACGAGCGGCACGGTGCGGCGCCCGGCCCGGCGGTGTTCGACGCGGTGAAATACGACACACCCAATGTGTCGGGCCGGATGGACAATCTGCGCGCCGCCGTGCTGCGGCCCCAGCTTGCCGATCTCGACCGGCAATGCGCGCGCTGGAACGAACGTTACCGGGCCGTGGAGGCGGGGCTGACCGGCACGCCGGGGCTGACGCTGATCGCGCGGCCAGAGGCGGAGGATTACGTGATGTCGTCCTTCCAGTTCCTCGCGCTCGACTGGGCGGGGCGCGAGGTGGCCGACCTGGTGGCGCGCACGGCGCGGCGCGGGGTCGAGCTCAAATGGTTCGGCGCGCCGGAACCCTCCGGCTTTACCTCGCGTTATGACAGCTGGCGCTATGCGCCCTCGCAGCCGATGCCGCGCACCGACCGGGTGCTGGCGGGGCTGCTCGATCTGCGCCTGCCACTCACCTTTTCGCTGGAGGATTGCGCCCTCATCGCCCGGATCATCCGCGAGGAGGCGGGGGCGGTGTTTCAGGCGGGGTGACGGCCGGCTGGGGCGGGGTTTCGACGTGCCGTGCAGCGGACAAAAAAGGCCGGGGCGAGGGAGCCCCGGCCAGGAGAAGGGGCGCCGGAGCGCCCCCGGACTTATCCTTTGCGCGCCTTCTCGGCTTCCGCCACGTTTTCCTTCACCGCAAGGAAGCTGTCGGGCGTGACCGAGATCGTGTCGATCCCGGCTTGCACGAGGAACTTCGCGAAGGTCGGATCGTTCGACGGCGCCTGCCCGCACAGGCCGACATAGGAGTTGGTCTTGTGGGCTTTCTCGATCACGGTCGAGATCATCCATTCCACCGCCTCGTTCGATTCCTCGAACAGATCGGCCAGCGTGCCCGAGTCGCGGTCCACGCCGAGGGTGAGCTGGGTGAGGTCGTTCGAGCCGATCGAGAACCCGTCGAACCGGTCGGCGAATTGCTCGGCGAGGATGACGTTGGCCGGGATCTCGCACATCACGTAGATCTCAAGCCCGCCTTCGCCCCGCACCAGGCCGTATTCGCCCAGCACTTCGAGCACCTTGTCGGCCTCGTCGAGCGAGCGGCAGAACGGGATCATGATGGTGACGTTGTCAAACCCCATATCCTCGCGCAGCCGCTTGATCGCCTTGCATTCGAGGCCAAAGGCTTCCTTGTAGCTTTCCGAGTAGTAGCGCGAGGCGCCCCGGAAGCCGATCATCGGGTTTTCTTCCTTCGGTTCGAACTGCTTGCCGCCCACCAGCTCGGCATATTCGTTGGTCTTGAAGTCCGACATGCGGACGATGACCTTGTTGGGGTAGACCAGCGCCGCGATCCGGCTCAGGCCGCGCGCGAGCGTATCGACGAAGAACTGCGATTTGTCGTCGTAGCCCTTGGTCAACTCCTCGATGAATTCGCGGTCTTTCTTCTTCTCGACCTTGTCGAAATGCAAAAGCGCGAGCGGGTGGGCGATGATCGCGTTGTTGATCACGAATTCCATCCGCGCGAGGCCCACGCCATCGACCGGCAGCCGCCACCAGCGCGCCGAGGTCGACGGGTTGGCGAGGTTGAGCATGATCTTGGTTTCGGTCTCCGGCACATGGCTGAGATCGAGCTCTTCGACCGCATAATCGGCAAAGCCCTCGTAGACGAGCCCGTCATCGCCCTGCGAGCAATCCACCGTCACATCCTGCATGTCGTGCAGCACATGGGTGGCGTCGCCGCAGCCGACGATGGCCGGCACGCCAAGCTCGCGGCTGACGATGGCGGCGTGGCTTGTGCGCCCGCCGGCATCGGTGATGATCGCCTTGGCCTTCTTCATGATCGGCACCCAGTCCGGGTCGGTCTGGGTGGTGACGAGGATCGAGCCGTCGATGAACTTGTCGATGTCCTTCACGCTTTCGATCAGGCAGATCGTGCCGGTCGCCACGGCGGCGCCGACCGAGATGCCGCGCATGATTTCCTTGCCATGGCTCTTCACGCTGAAGCGCTTCATCGCGCCGGCCTGGGCGCGGCTTTGCACCGTTTCGGGCCGGGCCTGAACGATATAGATGCCGCCGTTCACGCCATCGCGCGCCCATTCCATGTCCATCGGCTGGCCATAATGCTCTTCGATGGTCTTGGCGTAGCGGGCCAGCTCGACGATCTCTTCGTCCGACAGCACCCAGCTTTCCTTTTCCTTCTTCGACGTCGGCACGTTCTTCGTCATGTCGTCGTCGTTTTCGGAGTAGATCATCTTGATCTCTTTGGCGCCGAGCTTCTTCTCGATGATCGGCATCAGCTTGGGATTGTCGAGGAAGGGTTTGTACACCTGATATTCATCCGGCGTCACCGCGCCCTGCACCACGTTTTCGCCAAGCCCCCAGGCGGCGTTGATCAGGATCGACTTCGGAAAGCCCGTCTCGGTGTCGATCGAAAACATCACGCCCGAACCGCCGATATCGGAGCGCACCATAAGCTGCACGCCGATGGAGAGCGCCACGTCGAGGTGGTCGAAGCCCTGCACCGTGCGGTAGGTGATCGCCCGGTCGGTGAACAGCGAAGCATAGCAGAGCCGGCAGGTTTCAAGCAGTTGCTTCTCGCCCACCACGTTGAGGTAGGTTTCCTGCTGCCCGGCAAAGGAAGCGTCGGGCAGGTCTTCGGCGGTGGCCGAGGAGCGCACGGCGACCGACACGTTGTCCTGGCCCACGCGGCGGCCAAGCTCATAATACGCCTCGACGATGGCCTTGCGCGCATCTTCCGGGAAGTCGCCCCGCGCGATGGCCTCACGCACCGTGCGCCCGGCTTCGGCCAGCTTGATCTTGCCCTCTTCGAGCGCCTTCATCGTATCGGCGACGATGTTGTGCAGATCGTTGTGGGTGATGAAGGCGCGGAAGGCATCCGAGGTCGTGGCATATCCCGGCGGCACCTTGATGCCCAGCGGTTCAAGCTGCGAAACCATCTCGCCGAGCGAGGAGTTCTTGCCGCCCACCAGGGCGACGTCTTCGCGCCGCAGATCCTCGAACCAGATGAGGTGGCGCATGTCAGCGGTGTCTTTGGCCATGGTGAGAGTCCTTTCTCCGAAAGTTGTCTCGTACCTAGCCGAGTTCGGCGCGGCTATCTTTGACACGGGTCAATGATAGCGCAAACGCCGTGCACGATTGTGTACCGAACGGTCACGATCAGGTGTCGGTCTTGTCCTGCGCGGCGGCCCTGGAAATGTCGCGCCGTGCCCGGCTCAGAGCCTTGGGGAAGGGGCGGGTGCCGCCATGGCTGTCGATCACGTGACGGCAAAGCCGCACCACCTTGTGCGGATCGCCGCCGGCGCTCACATCGGCGAGCAGGTTGCGCAGCCAGGCGACCGAGTCGCGCCGGGCGCGCAGCGCGCGGTAGATCGCGGCGCTGTCGAGCCTGCCGGCGGCGGCGGCGTCCAGCATCGCGCCGAGCGCGCCGGTCTGTTCCAGCACGGCTGCGAGACTGGCGCCGAAATGGCGGGCGCGGACGGGTTGGATGCCGCGGCTTTCGAAAAGCTGGGCATGCATCGCGTCTTCGGCAATCGCGGGGTCGTGGATCACGAAGGCGTGCAGCGCGGCCTCGGCCATCGCCGCCGCATAGCCGTAGCGCGAGGTGAAATCGAGCCGCCGCGCCTCGGGAAAGCGTTTGTCCCACCCGGCCCGTTCGGGGCTCAGCGTGGCCTGCGGGGCGAGGGCGATCAGCGTGGCGCCGGGCGCGGCCACCGAAAAGGCGGCGGCGGCATAACCGCCATCGCCGGCGCCGAGAAAGATCACGCTGGTGAATTCGTCGAAAAACCCGTCATCCACCAGCCGGTCGAAATAGGCGTAGACATGCGGATCGCGAAACCATGTTTGCCCGCGCGAGAGCAAGACCAGGCTCGACCAGCCGCGCGCCTGCGCCAGCGTCCAGCCCAGCGGTGCGTGGTTTGCGCGGGCCCGCGCGGCGGCTTCCTCCTCGAAGGAGACAAGCAGCACCTCGCCGCCCTCGGCGAACAGCGCGGCATGCTCCGCACCGAGCGCGTCGTAATAGCCGCGTTCTTCGGCGATATCTTCCAGCGCGATGCGCCAGCTGCCAAGGTCGCCCGCCTCGGCCAGTTCCAACAGGAAATCACTCGTGTCTTTCATCGCTCAGCCCCAGGATCGCGCCAAGTCTATCGCGGCTGCGGGGCCGGGGCCAGTGCTGCCCCGTCAACAGAATGTCGACGGGCGGGCGATGATCTCAGCTGGTCTGGCCGCCGCGGGCGTGGCGCATCAGCACCTCGGCCTCGTCCGGCTGCACCACGCGGGCGGGGGGCGAGAGCAGAAGGCGGCCATAGAGCGCGCGGTTGGCCTCGTCGCGCATCAACTCGGCAAAGCGGGCCTTGCGCCAGGTCACGGCCTCGCTGTGCAGGCGGGCAAGCCCGGCGTCGGCCCTGAGCCGGGCGAGGTGCGGGGCCGCAAGCCCGGCGCTCTGGCGGATCGACAGGTCTTCCTCCTGGCACCAGTTGCGCTCGGTCCAGTAATCGAGCCCCAGCGTGTCGCCCTCATGCACGGCGCGGCCCCGGTCGCGTTTGACGATGTAGCTCTCCATCGCGCCGAGCGGGTAATGGTTGATCTGGGCGAGCCGGTAATTGGGCCGCCCGAACGGTGAAAATATGCCCTGCTTGCGAAAGCGCGCAGGCAAGTCGCGGCCCTCGCCGTCGAACCAGCGGGCGCTGTCCGCCGCCTCGGTGGGGCTGCGCGGGCGGTGGACGCCGAGTTTGCGGTAGGCACCCGAATTTCGGTAGAGCGTCTTGAACATGAACACCCGCCAGGGCCAGATCATCACCTCGGGCGCGGCGCGGGTGAAGCGCTCGGTCACCGGCGTATCGACATAGTCGCGCACCCCGCAATTGCCGAACACCCGCCAGGTGAGGGTAATCGCATCCGCCTCGGGCAGCGCGGCACGCAGCGCCGACAGGGTGTGATCGCCCACATGGATATTGACGAATTCGTCCACATCCAGCGTCATCAGCCAATCGGCCCCGCGCACCAGCGGGTGGGCATCGGCCCGCTTCATCGCGGTGAATTGCGCGCCGCCCTTATGCGGGCCGGGATTGGGCAGGTGGGCGATTTCGCCCATCGCGTCGAGACGGTCGAGCATGGCGGCGGTGCCATCGTCGCAATCATTTGAAAGCACGAGGAAATCGGTGAAGCCGATGCCCTTGTGATGGGCCAGCCATTCGAGCAGAAAGGTGGCCTCGTTGCGCACGGTCAGAACGGCGGTGGCCTGCATCTCACCAGCCTTTCCGGAAGGTCACGACCGTCTTGTCCGAGATGTTCGGAAAACAGCTCGGCCCCGCATCGTGGAAGGCGCCGAACACCGCCTGCCCGCCGGCCTGGCCGAACCGGATGCCGCGCGAGCGGATCATCTCCGGCCCTCCGGCGCGCTTGCCCCGTGCTGCCTTGCCCCGCGCGGCCATGCGCTCAGCTTTCCATATCGAGCGCAAGCGAGAAGGCCACGCGCTCCATTTCGGTCAGATCGGTGTTGATCGCCTGTTGATACAGATCCTCGAATTCCGGCGTGCCGTGCAACTCGGCGGCCTTGGCCTTGTGCCAGGCCACGCCCTCGTCATGCAGCCGCCGCAATTCCTCGTCCTGCAGCAGCCGCGCCATCTCGGCGCGCAGGCGCGGAATGTTGCGCTGGATCGTCACGTCCCTGTTGCCGCCCCAATCCATGCGGATCCAGTAATTCAACCCGATCGACCGGTCGACATGCAGCGCCCGCCCGCGCTGGCGCTTGACGAGGAAGCTCTCGGCCGAGCGCAGGGCGTAATGGTTGAGCTGGATCATGTCGTAGCCGATGGTCTTGAGGTCCGAGCGCCAGCCCTTCTTGTGATAATTGGCCGTCATCTCCTGACCCGATCCGTTGACCCATTTGACCGCCTGTTCATGGCTGTCGCGCAACTGGTTGGGCCGGTGGCACGACAGCTTGGCATAGGCGCCGGTGTTTTTCGTCATCGTCTTGAAGCCCCAGGTGGTATGGGGCTTGGGGCAGTATTTGGGCGCGGCGGAGCTGAATTGCTCGATCACCAGCCGGTCTTCATAGGTTTCCACGCCGTTATGGCCGAAGAGCCGCCAGGTCATCGCCACATTGGTGGCGTCGGGCACGCGGTCGAGGAAATCGGTGAGCAGCCCGTTGCCCACCCGCACGTTGATGAACTCGTCCACGTCGATATGGATCACCCAGTCGGCATTTTCGATCAGGTCTTCTTTCAGCGCCTTGTTCAGCGCGTGCTGCTGGGGTGATTTGCCCTTCCAGTCGTTGTTGTAGCGGTGCTGGACGATGCCGAGATCCTGCAGACGGTCCAGCATCTCATGGGTGCCGTCGGTGCAATCGTTGGTGTAGATCAGGAAATTGTCGATCCCGATCATCCGGTGATAGGCGATCCATTCGAGGATATAGGGCGCCTCGTTCTTCATGCAGCCGACGATCACGTTGCCGGTCTTGCCGGTGGGCAGCGCGCGCGGGGCGGGTTCGGTGAAGGGCGCGGCCAACTCTTCCTCGTTCACCCGCCCGATCTTGTTATGCGGCGCGAAGCGGCCGCCGCGCAGGTGGTGGAAGTTTTCCTTCGCCCGGTCCGAGAGCAGCTTTTCCGCCATCGGGGTGAGGCCGGTCGCGGCGGGCGCCTTGCCCTGTTTCTCCGGCCTGGCGGCTCCGGCCTTTTCCGCTTCGGTTTTTGCGGGCGCGGCCTCGCGGGCGGCCTTGCGCGCCTCTTCGGTGGCCTGGTCGATGCGGGGCAGGAAGGCGGCGGCGTATTGCGTGGCGCGGAAGCCAAAGCCCGGATCGGCCTCGTGCCAGGTGCCCTTGGCGCGGTCGCGCTTGAGCGCTGCGTCGCTCAGGCCGGGATGCGCCTTGATGAGCGCTCTGTTGCCCGCCTCGAACCGTTTGGACAGGGCCGAAAGGCTGCCCGGCCCGATCGGATCGCCGGGCAGGCTGATCTCGGAGAGCAGTTTGCGCCAAAGCTGGCGCGGGATCACCCGGCCGGTGGCGAGCAGCTTGACGAACACGTCGTTGGTCTGCCGCCAGCGCGCCAGCGTGGCGGCGGGGTGTGGCTCGGGCAGGGTGGGGGCCTCGGCCTGGCCGATATTGCCCCCGATCCCCAGCATCTCGCGGATTTCGTCGGTGATGGCGGGCGAGTGGATGCGCTCCGGATCATAGCCGCGCAGCACCACCTTGCCGGCGCCGAACACCGCCTCCCAGCGCTCGACAAGGCGGGCATAGTCAAGCCAGTGTGGGGCGGCCTGCAATTCGGGAAAGCCTTGAGTGGCGGGCGAAATATCCGCCCAACCCGCCAGCGCCGCCTTGCGCCAGTCGGGGGCCGTGGCCATCGCGATCTCGCGCTCCAAGGGCGCGGTGCGGCCCTCGGCGACGGCTTGCGCATAATGGCGCAGCAGCACGCGGGCCTGTTCGTCGAGATGGGCGAGCACGGTGATATCGTCGGAATGCGGCGCGAGCAGATCGCGCAGCCGCTCCAGCTCGCTGCGGTTGGGCAGCGTGACAAGCTGGTGGGCGGAAACCACGTAAAGCTCGGGGCCGTGCTTTTCGATCTCGGCGGCGATGTCCTGCGCCACCATGCGCTGGAGCCGGGCCTGCGCCGCATCGCGGGCAAAGCCACGGGCAAAGCGCAGCGGATCGACATGGCCCGGATCCGTCACCGCCATGTAAAGCCGGGTGTGGTTCCTGCGCCCGAGCGCGCCGGAATAGAGCACGCCCTGCTCCAGAAGCCGGGCGCGCTTGTCGTCCAGCACCGCCTGAAGTTCGTCTGCGCCGCACCACGGCAAACCGATATGCACAATGATCCGCATCAGCTTTCGCTCGTCTCCCCGCCTGATGCCGGGTTGGCATTGGCCTTGCCCCACCACGGCAGATCGACGCCGAGAAAGCCCGCGAGCTTTGCCCGCGCTTTCGGATCGGCAACGTCGTATTCCAGAAAATCCTCCGCCCCGGCAAAGACATGGCGGCAAAAGGCGGTGTGGCCCTCGATCCAGCGTTCAAGCTCGCCGGGCTTGGCCCCGAAGCCCATCGGCAGGCCGGGGATCGAGCTGTTCGGCATCCGCCCGGTGCCAAGATCGGACCAGCGGCGCATGGAGGCGGCATGGTCCTCGGGCGGGCGCGACGAGAGCAGAAACCGCGCGCCCGGGTGCAGCATGCGGATCGCCTCGATCAGCCCCCAATCGGTCTGCGGCCAGGCATTGCGCTTCTTGCGCAGCACATTGATTTCGCTCAGCGCATCGTAGTCGGAGAGAAAATGCAGCGGATCGCCGGTTTCGTAATAGCCGCGATAGAGCGCGAGGCCGACGAAGCCGCGGCGGTTATCCTTGCGCTGGCGCAGCCGGTAATCGGCCACGCGGAACCCGGCCTTGTCCAGCGCCTTGCCAAGCGTGGTGGTGCCCGATTTCGGCAGACCGAGATTGATCACCCTGAGCCCGTCCGGGATCATGCCGCGCCCTCGCCGATGAGGTCGCGCAGGGCCAGTTCGGCCGGGCTCTGCGTGGGCAGGGCGCGCAGCCGGGCGGCCAGCGCCACATAGCCCGGATCCTGCATCAGCCGGTCGCGGGTGGCGCGGTGGGCGGCGACGGCCTCGGCATGCAGCGCGGCGACCTCTTCGTCGGCCATCAGCGCCGCCATCTCTGCCCGCAGCCGGGGCAGATAGCGCTGGATCGACAGATCCTGCCAGGCCGGATCGTTACGCTCGCGCCAATAGGTATCGTCGAAATCTCGGTTCTCGCGGTTCACATCGCCCCGGTCGTTCTTCACCAGATAGCTGTCGAGCGAGCGCAGGGCGTAATGGTTGAGCGTGGCAAGATCGCGCGCGCCCTTGGCGGGAAACTTGCGGATGCGCCGCTTGTTGGCTGCCGCGCGAAACTTCCACGGCACGTCGCGCCCCGATCCGTCTTTCCATACCGGGCGCTCGCCGCGCGTCAGCCCCTCCTTCATGAAGGGCCGGTGCGCGCCGTAATATTTCACCGGAAAATCCTTTCGGATCAGGGTTTTGACCTCCTGCGCCGTTTCGGCACACCAGATGTCCGGGTTATGCGAGCGGGTGAATTGGGCAATCACCGGCTTGTCTTCATAAGCCTCGATCCCGTCATTGGCGAAGAACTGGAAGTTGAGGCTGATCGCATGCGGATTGCCGGTGGCCTCGACCAGCTCGGGGATCGTGCCTTCGCCGACATGGATGTTGAGAAATTCGTCCACATCCGCGATCCAGACCCAATCCGCCGCGCGCAGGATGGGTTGGCGCTTGGCGTCCTTCAGCGCCTCCATCTGGTAATTGCGCCCCTTGGCCGGGTTGGGCAGATGCACGACCAGCCCGAGCGCCGCGAGACGATCCAGCAGCCTGTCGGTCGCGTCGGTGCAGTCGTTTGAATAAAAAAGAAAATCCGTCACGCCGATGACGCGGTTGAAGGCGATCCATTCGATCAGGAACGGGCCTTCGTTCTTCACGCAGGTGACGGCGGTTACACGCATGGTGCCGCCTCCGGCGGGCGGGAGATGGAGTGATATGTCATACCGCCTGTATCGGTCTTACCGCTGAACTGCACCTGTTGCCCGGTCTGACGCCGGGTTACTGGAATAGTCTGTCGCAAAATGCGCAAAGAAAATCAATCTTTTCCAAAACGAAACAGGCGCGGCGTGGGCGTCAGAACACGGCGCCGTGCAGCGCGGCGAGGCTGTGAAGCGGGGTGATGCCGGGAACGGGGCGCGGCCGTGGCCGGAGCCGGCGCAGCAATGCGGGGCGGGTATCGGCGGCGGCCCAGGTGAGGTGGCTGGCGAAATACGGTGCGTCCCATCCCGCGATGGCGAAGACCACGTCGTCGCTGCCATCGGCGGCGCCAATGGCGCGGATCGCTCCGGTTGCGAAGAAGCGGCGAAACGGGTGATCGCGCCCGAGTTCGGCCCTGAGCTGAGCGGTGAACAGCGCCGCCTGCTCAGGGGTCAACCCGCCCCAACCCTCGGGGAAATCTTGGTCCGATGTTTCGCGCATGGCTTTGGCTCCGTGGCATCAGGATTCTAGGCCGTAGACTCATTAGCCCGTATTGCGATGCGGATGGCGGCCAGAGTGACGCCGGCCATGAAGGTCTCGGCGTGTTTGTCGTAGCGGGTGGCCAGGCCCCTGTATTGCTTCAGTTTGTTGAAGAACCTCTCGATGATATTGCGCCGCCGGTAGAGGGCGCGGTCGTTGGCGTGCGGCAGTTTTCGGGGCGCCTTGGCGGGGATGTTCGGGGTCGCGCCGCGGGCGCGGATCGTGGCGAGGATGGCGTTCGAGTCATAGGCCTTGTCGGCCATGAGGATCTGCCCCGGCACGAGCTGCGCGAGCATATCCCCCGCGACCTTGCTGTCGTGAACCTGTCCTGGCGTGAGCTTGAGAGCGACCGGTCGCCCGCAGCCGTCGACGAGCGCATGCAGCCTGGTCGTCAGCCCGCCCCGGGAACGTCCCACGCCATGATCGACGCCCCCCTTTTTGCGGCCGTGGCGCCGTGCTGATGAACCCGCATCATCGTCGAGTCGATCATGATCAGCTCGCCGTAAGTCTCTGTGACCGCATCGAGAATGGCCTGCCAATGCCCCGCCCTCTGCCACCGCACGAAGCGGTTGTAGCAGGTCTTGTGCGGCCCATAGCGCTCCGGAATATCCGCCCAGGCCACCCCCGTCCGGAAGCGATAGAGGATCCCGTTGATCACCCGCCGATCGTCGACCCGCGGCACCCCGCGCGACTTCTGCGGCAGAAGCGGCTGAATGATCGACCATTCGTGCTCGGTGAGATCGTAACGTCGGCGCATGGCTGTCCTCCCGGTCGGCAGGACCAGTGAATCACCGCACGCACGCGAAGGGAAGCAGGTTTATGGGTCCACGGCCTAGTACACTAGGATTCTAGAATCGTAGAATCTGTTTCGCGCCGGAAAACCGAGATTTACCAGTGTATTGCGCGGGATTGTTGTGGCGCGGATGGCCGGCGGCATTGGCCTCTCCGGCTCAATCCCCCGGCCGTTGCAGCTCGAACGTATCGCGGATCACCGCGTAGTCGCGATAGCCGAGACGGGCGACGAGGCCGAAGCGGCTGACATCGAACTTGCCGTTCACCAGGCAATCGTCGCGCAGATGCACGCCGACAACCTCGCCGAAGACCACGTAATTGGTCTCTCCCTTCAGCTTCACCACCTGGGTCAGCCGGCATTCGAGCGCCGCCGGCGCCAGCGCCACGCGCGAGCAGGCGATTTGCGTGCAGGCGGCCTTGGTGACCCTGGCGGCGGCGAATTCGTCGGTGCCGGCGGGCAGGGCGGCGGAGGAGGCGTTCATTTCGTTCATTCCCTCTTCTTCGACCACGTTGACGCAAAACACGCCGGTCTGCTCGATATTGCCCAGCGTGTCCTTGCCGCGCAGCCGGTCGGCCTTCTCGCCGGTGGTGGCAAACATCACCTGCGGCGGCTCGCTGGCGGCGCCGTTGAAAAAGGAATAGGGCGCGAGGTTGTCGGTCCCGTCCGAGCTGCGGGTGGAGATCCAGCCGATCGGCCGGGGTGCGATGATCGCGTTGAACGGGTTGTGCGGCAGGCCATGGCCGTCTTGCGGGCGGTAGAACATCGGTGGTCCTTTTGTTGTTTTCCCCGCTGATACCCGCATTTAGCGCAAACATGAAGGTGCCTTCTATCATCTTTCCCGGTGCCCCTGCCTTGCGCTGGAATTGCCGGGGGCGGCATGTTAGGGGCGGGGCCACGGCAATGAAGGGATGCCCCGGGTGTTCACGCTGAGGGAAGAAAAACCGGCGGATTGGTGGGAGGTCGAGGCGCTCTACGACCTCTGCTTCGCGCCGGGCCGCGAGGCGCTTTCGTCCTATCGGCTGCGCGACGGGATAGACCCGGTGGAGGGCCTGTCGCTCACCGCGCGCGACGCCGAGGGCATCCTCGCCGGCGCGATCCGCTTCTGGCCGGTGCTGGTGGGCGGGCACCGTGTGCTGCTGCTTGGGCCGGTGGCAGTGCATCCGACGCGGCAGGGCGAGGGGCTTGGCGGCTTGCTGATCCAGCACAGCCTGGCGCTGGCCGCGGAACAGGGGTGGAAGCGGGTGATGCTGGTGGGCGACCGGCCCTATTACGCGCGCTTCGGCTTCGAGGTCTTGCCCGACGTGACGATGCCGCCGCCGACCAACCCCGACCGTGTGCTCGGCCTCGCATTGGTGCCGGACGCCTGGACAGGGGTTGCGGGCGACGTGACCCGCGCCGCGCCGGTGCGATAGCGCGGTTCGGGCGCGTCATGCGCCCCGCGCCGCTCCGGCAGGAGCGCGGCGACGATGGCGGCAGCCAGAAAGGCGAGGATCGAGAACGCCATATAGGCCACGAGGGCGCCGATGAACCCGGCCCCGCTCATCACCGCGGCCACCGCCGCGATGAGTCCGGTGACAATACCTGCCGTAATAAAGACCACAATCATTAGCACCTCCAACCATACTGCCCGCAGAGGTTGTTTGGTTCAGGTTAATGCAAGGTTAACAAGGACGCAAATTGTTGCTGTCGCAAAGATAGCAGGCCAGCGAAACTGTGCCGTTGACCAAAATCAAGCCTGTCCGGCCGGGCGGTAGAGATGTTCGACGACCGCGGGGCGCACCGATTGCGCGCCCGAGGTGCGGGCCTCGTCGATCACCTTGCGCAGCGCACCCAGATCCGTGCGCCGGATCAGATGCTTAACCGGTCCGATGGACGCGGGCCGCATCGACAATGTGCGCATACCCAGCGCCGCGAACGTGACCGCCTCGATCGGCCGGCCGGCATCCTCGCCGCAGAAGCTCAGCGGCGTGCCCGCTTCGTTGCAGCGGCGCACGATCATCTCGATCATGTTGAGGAAGGACACGTTGAGCGTGTCATAGCGCCGGCGCACGCGCTCGTTTTCGCGGTCGGCGGCATAGAAGAACTGCTTGAGGTCATTGCCGCCGATGGAGACGAAATCGGCCTCGTCGAAAAACGTTGCCGGGGCGAAGGCCAGAGAGGGCGTCTCCAGCATCGCGCCCACCTTGATCTCGCCCGGCAGGACATGCCCCATGCGCCGCTCGCGCTCGACCTCGCGAAACAGCAATTCGCGCGCCTCGCGAAACTCCTGCAACTGCGCGATGAACGGGAACATCACTGAAAGCCGCCGCCCCGCCGCCGCGCGGATCAGCGCCTGGATCTGCATCCGCATCACGCCCGGCTTGTCGAGCCCCACCCGGATCGCCCGCCAGCCGAGCGCCGGGTTCGGCTCGTCCTGCGCCTTCATATAGGGCAGCACCTTGTCGGAGCCGATGTCGAGCGTGCGGAAGACCACCTCGGTCTCGCCGGCGCGGTCGAGCACCTTGGAATACATCTGCGCCAGTTCGCCCCGGCGCGGCACTTTCGATTGGGTGAGAAATTGCAGCTCGGTGCGGAACAGGCCAACCCCCTCCGCGCCCGAGCTTTCCAGGCTGGGCAGATCGGCCATCAGCCCGGCATTCATCGTCAGCCGCACGCGCACCCCGTCGGGGCTTTCGGCGGGCTTGTCGCGCAGGCTCACATAGCGCTCCTGCTGCGCCGCTTCCATGGCGATCTTGTCGCGGAAAGAGTCAACCACCGGGTCTTCGGGGCGCAGATGCACGATGCCGTGTTCGCCGTCGACCAGGATCAGGTCGCCGTTCAGCGCCTCGGAGGTGATCGGCCCGGCATGGACGATCAGCGGGATCGCCCAGGCGCGCGCGACGATGGCGGCATGCGAGGCCACCGAGCCCTCTTCCAGCACAATGGCCTTGAGCCTGCGCCGCCCGTATTCGAGCAATTCTCCCGGCCCGATATTGGAGGCCACCAGGATCGGATCGTCCGGCATTTCGGCGCCGGTCTCGTGGCCCTGGCCGGTGAGGATGCGCAACAGCCGGTTCGACAGATCGTCGAGATCGTGCAGCCGCTCGCGCAGATAGGCGTCGGGCACGCGCTCCATGCGGGCGCGGGTGGCGGTCTGTTCCTTTTCCACCGCCGCCGCCGCCGAGAGGCCGCGCGAAATGTCTTCCTCCATCCGCCGCCGCCAGCCGCGCGAATTGGCGAACATCCGGTAGGCTTCGAGGATCTGCATCTGGTCCTTGTCGGCGCTGTCGGCGGTGGCGAGCAGTTCGTCGACCGAAACGCGCAGCGTGTCGATCGCCTCGTCGAGCTTGCGCATCTCGTCATGCGGGTCGTCGGCGATCGGGTTGGCCACCACCACGCGCGGCTCGTGCAGCCAGGCATGGCCCATCGCGCTGCCTTCCTGTCCGACCCCGCCGCGAAAGGTCACCGCCCGGCGGTGCAGCGGGGCCAGCGCGGCGCCTTCGCCGACGAAGGCGCCAAGCTCGGTCATCTCCGCCAGCACCATGGCCACGACTTCCATGCCGTAGACCTCGTCATCGGAAAAGGCGCGCTTTTCTTTCGACTGGACGACGAGCACCCCCATCGTCTCGCCAAGCCGCTGGATCGGCACGCCGAGGAAAGAGGAATACAATTCTTCCCCGGTCTCCGGCATGTAGCGAAACCCCCGTTCGGCCGGCGCATCGGCGGCATTGATCGGCTGTTTGGTGCGGGCGATTCTGCCGACAAGGCCCTCGCCGATGCGCATCCGGGTCTTGTGCACGGCTTCGGGGTTGAGGCCCTCGGTGGCGCAGAGCTCCAGCGTGTCGGCATCGCGGAACAGGTAGATCGAGCAGACCTCGACCCCCATTGAGTTGGAAATGATGCCGGTGATCCGGTCGAGCCTCTCCTGGCCCGCCGAATCCTCGGCGAGCGCGGCCTTCAGGCGGCCGAGCAGCTTTCGGCTGTCGCTTTCCTGAACTTGATCCACCTATGTCCCTGTCGTTCTTGTGCTGGCAGAGTATGGAGCCGAAGCCCGCTTGCCAACAAGCGGTTTGCCCGCATTGGTTGTCCGATTTCAGATCTGGTCACGAAAACGCCCCGCCGCAAGGGGCGGTGGGGCGTTTCATGTGCGAAGACAGGGGTGTCGAGCCGGGCTCAGCCCGCTTTTTCCAGCTCGAACGCGTCATGCAGCGCCTGCACGGCGAGTTCCATGTATTTGCGGTCGATCAGCACCGAGATCTTGATTTCGGAGGTGGTGATGACCTTGATGTTGATCCCCTCGCGCGCCAGCACGTCGAACATCTTGGCCGCGATCCCGGCCTGGCTGCGCATCCCGATGCCGACGATGGACACCTTCGCCACATCGGTATCGGCCACGAGATCGTGGTAATTGATATCGCCCGCTTCCTTGGCCGCCTGCATCGCCTTTTCGGCGCGGGCCACCTGGTTGGTGGGGCAGGAGAAGGTCATGTCGGTGCGGCCTTCTTCCGAGATGTTCTGGACGATCATGTCGACATTCACGCCCGCTTCGGAGAGCGGCCCGAAGATCGCGGCGGCGATGCCGGGGCGGTCGGCGACCGAAATGAGCGTCATCTTGGCTTCGTCGCGGCTATAGGCGACACCGGCAACGGCTTTGCTTTCCACGATTTCCTCCTCGTCGCAGACAAGCGTGCCTGCTTCTGGGTCATATTCTCCGAAGCTGGAGAGCACGCGCAGCTTCACTTTGTAGCGCATGGCGAGCTCGACCGAGCGGGTTTGCAGCACCTTCGCGCCGAGGCTGGCAAGCTCCAGCATCTCTTCGAAGGCGATCTTGTCGAGTTTGCGCGCCTTGTCCTCGATCCGGGGGTCGGTGGTGTAGACCCCGTCGACATCGGTATAGATATCGCAGCGCTCCGCCCCGAAAGCGGCGGCGAAGGCCACGGCGGTGGTGTCGGAGCCGCCGCGCCCGAGGGTGGTGATCCGCCCTTCGGGGCTCACCCCCTGAAAGCCCGCGACCACGGCCACGCTCATGCCTTCGGCGAACTTCGCCTTGATGTTGTCGTTCGGGATATCGACGATCCGCGCCGCCGCATGGGCGGCGGTGGTCTGCACCGGCACCTGCCAGCCCTGCCAGGAGCGGGCGGGAATATCCATCTCCTGCAGGCGCAGCGCCATCAGCCCGGCGGTGACGTTTTCGCCCGAGCTGACCACGGCGTCATATTCGCGCGCATCGTAAAGCGGCGAGGTTTCCTCGACCCAGCCCACCAGCTCGTTGGTCTTGCCCGACATCGCCGAGACGATGACGATCACGTCGAACCCGTTGGCCACCTCGCGCGCGACGCGCTTGGAGGCGCGCGCGATACGGTCGAGCGTGGCCACCGAGGTGCCGCCGAATTTCATCACCAGAATAGGCTTTTCCATAGCGCCGAGGGCCCGCATTGTGCTGCTTCGATCCCGCGCCTTCTAGGGCGCGGCGGCTCAAAGGGCAAGTGGGCTGAACAGCGCGGACAGGTGCGGCCTAGCTGGTCTTGCGGGTGGGGGTAAAGGGCAGGGGGGCGACCGGCACGCCATCCTCGATCAGCGCCAGCGCCTCGTCGGGTTTGGCCTCGCCGTAGATCGGGCGTTCGGGCGCGTCGCCGTCATGGATCGCGCGGGCCTCGCGGGCGAACCCCTTGCCCACATAATCGCTCTCGGCCTCGATCCGGCGCTTGAGCGCTGCGATGGCCTTTTCGCGCTCGGTCTTCGGCGCGAGCGCGGCTGGCGTGCTTTCAGCCTCGCCCCGGGGCGCAACCGGCGCCTCGCGCGCCGGGCGCACATCCGGCGCCATCAGCGATTTCTCCACCGTCGTCGCGCCGCAATCGGGGCAGGCGACATGACCCGCCGCCGCCAGCGTGTCAAACGCGGCGGCGTTCTGGAACCAGCTGTCGAACCGGTGCCCCTGCGGGCATTTGAGGGCGTAGCGGATCATCGCGTCTCCATCCTGAACTTGCCCGAATATGTATGGGCGGCGCGGGCGCGCGCAAGTCAGCCCTTGAGGCGGCGGGGATCGAAATTGCGCACCATCAGCCGCAATTCGGGCTCCGAGAGCAGCGCTGCCGCCTTCTTGCGGCTTACCCATTTGCGCTTGCGCTGGCCTTTCTCGGGCCAGTCCTTCAACACCTTCTTCACCCGCAGCGGGAACATCGCCACCACGACCGGCAGATCGTCGCCCTCGAAATCCTTGCGGTAGGAATAGAACCCCACCGCCGCGTTCGAAGGCTCGCCGGTCACCCCGGCCTCCTCATAGGCTTCCGTCGCCGCCGCTTCGGCGGGGGTGGCGCCGTGCATCGGCCAGCCTTTGGGCAGGATCCAGCGCCGGGAAATGCGCGAGGTGACGAGCAGGACTTCCACCTTGCCATCGTTCAGCCGCCAGGGAATCGCGCCGAACTGGCTGCGCACATCGCGCTTGCCCGCGCCGGCGAGGCGCATCGGTCGCTGCTTTACTGTCAAGGCCGACACCTTGACCCCCTTTCGGCGATCTGCCCGCTTGTCCCGCATCCCGCAAGGATGGCCGGGAATTGTTATGTTTTTGTAATGATAACGCGGGCACGGGGCGCAGAAAAGCAAAACAGCCGCCCGGATGCCGGGGCAAACGGAGGTTGCCTAAGCGTTGGGCACGCCGCCGGCGAGCACCTGCGCAAACCAGCCGGTGTCGATATTCCGGCCCGACAGCACCACGCCCACCAGCTCGCAGCCAGAGGATCTGCGCCGTGGGCTGCATCTGGGCATAGACGAGCGCCTGCCCGGCCCCGATCTCATCGGCGCTCTCCTTTGGCGGGCAGAAAGCCCCGCCCGCGCGGCAAGCGGAACCGGCGGATTGCCTCAGCCGCGCTGGCCGGAAAACGTCGCCTGCCAGCCCTCGCGCTCGTCGTCGCTGATCTTGTCGAACAGGTTCTCCGGCACGCTGAAGGCATGGCCCGGCTTCAGCAGATCGAGCGCTGCGGCCATGTCTTCCGGCCAGGCGCCATCGGTGCCCATCGCCGCAGCCATCTTCGCGGCGGCATCGGGGATGAACGGAGCCGACAGCGCGGCATAGACGGCGATGAGGTTGAGCGCGAAACGGACGATCCCGGCGGCCGCTTCCGAGTCTTCCTTGAACACCGCCCAGGGGGCTGCGGCTTGCAGGTATTCGTTGCCGGCGGCCCAGATCGCGCGCAGCTCGGTGGCCGATTTGCGCACTTCCATCGCGTCCATGAGCTTCTCATACGTCGCCACGCGCGCGGTCAGATCGGCGATCAGCGCCTGTTCCGCTGCGCCATATTCCCCGCCCGCCGGGACTTCCTCGCCGAATTTCGACCGGCAGAACTTCGTCACGCGGCTGACGAAATTGCCCAGCACATCGGCCAGATCCTTGTTCACGCTGGCCTGGAAATTTTCCCAGGTGAATTCGCTGTCGGAGTTTTCGGGCGCGTGGGAAAGCAGCCACCAGCGCCAGTAATCGGCGGGGAGGATCTCCAGCGCCTGATCCATGAACACGCCGCGCCCGAGCGAGGTGGAGAACTGGCCGCCATCGTAATTGAGGTAGTTGAAGCTCTTGATGTAATCGACGAGCTTCCACGGCTCGCCCGATCCCATCAGCGTGGCGGGAAAGCTCAGCGTGTGGAACGGCACGTTGTCCTTGCCCATGAACTCGACATAGCGCACATCCCCGGCGCCCTTGTCGGTGCGCCACCAGCGCTCCCACGCCTCGTCGCCCAGCCCGTTCGCCTCGGCCCATTCGCCGGTGGCGGCGATATATTCGATCGGCGCGTCGAACCAGACGTAGAAGACCTTGCCTTCCATCCCCGGCCAGTCCTCGGAGCCGCGTTTCACCGGGATGCCCCAGTCGAGATCGCGGGTGATGCCACGGTCCTGCAAGCCGTCGCCGTCGTTCAGCCACTTCCTGGCAATTGAGGTGGTCAGCACCGGCCAGTCGGCCTTGGAGTCGATCCAGTCGTTGAGTTGCCCGCGCATCCCCGATTGCTTGAGGAACAGATGCTTGGTCTCGCGCACTTCCAGATCGGTCGAGCCGGAAATGGCCGAGCGCGGGTTGATCAGGTCGGTGGGATCAAGCTGCTTGGTGCATTCCTCGCACTGATCGCCGCGCGCGCGCTCATAGCCGCAATTGGGGCAGGTGCCCTCGATATAGCGGTCGGGCAGGAAGCGGCCATCGGCGTTGGAATAGACCTGTTTCTCGCTCACCTCCTCGATCAGCCCGGCCTCGGCCAGCTTGCCGGCAAGGTGCTGGGTGAGCCGGTGGTTCTGCTTCGACGACGAGCGCCCGAAATGATCGAAGCTCAGCCGGAACCCCGCCGCCAGCTCGGCCTGCACATCATGCATCCGCGCGCAATAGTCCGCCACCGGCTCGCCGGTCTTGGCGGCGGCCAGTTCGGCGGGGGTGCCGTGCTCGTCGGTGGCGCAGATGAACATCACCTCGTTGCCGCGCGCGCGCATGTAGCGGGCATAGAGATCGGCGGGCAGCTGGCTGCCGACGAGATTGCCGAGATGCTTGATGCCGTTGATATAGGGCAGGGCGGAGGTGATGAGGATACGTGCCATGTCTCGTCCCGTTTGTCTGTCGGCCCGCGTTTAACGCAAGGCGCGCGACAAGGCCAGATGCGAGCGTGTCTTGCCCTTCATCCTTGAAAAATACTCCGGGGGGTGCGGGGGGCAGAGCCCCCCGCCGTATCTTTTATTGCGCGGTATAGGCGCCGTCGACCAGGTGATACGACCCGGTGATGAAGCCCGCCCGGTCCGACAAGAGGAAGGTGACCAGCGCCGAGACCTCTTCGGAGGCGCCGAGCCGGCCGATCGGGTGCAGGCCCTTGAGGGCGTTGTAGGTGTCGCGGTCGAGCCCGTCGAGGAGCGGGGTGTCGATATAGCCCGGCCCCACCGCGTTGATGCGGATGCCCTGGGCGGAATATTCCAGCGCCGCCGCCTTGGTCAGCCCCACCACCGCATGCTTGGCGGCAACATAGGCTCCGGCGCCGGCCGTGCCGACCGAGCCGAGGATCGAGGCCATGTTGACGATGGCGCCACCGCCGGTTTTCAGCATTTCCGGAATGCCGTAGCGCAGGCCGTAGAACACGCCATGCAGGTTGACGTCCATCAAGCCGTGCCAGCCGTCGAGCGGCACCTCGCCGATCGGGGCGAGCGGCCCGCCGATCCCGGCATTGTTGACGAGGTAGTCGAGCCGCCCGGTTTTCTCCACGGCGAAGTCCACCATCGCCTTGACCTGTTCGGCATCGCCGACATTGACGGCGACGGCATAGGCTTTGCCGCCGGCTTTTTCCACCTCGGCGGCCTTGGCTTCGGCCTCGGCCTGCTTCAGGTCGGCAACGATCACGGTCGCGCCGCCTGCGGCGAGGTCATCGACCACGGCGGCGCCGATGCCCGACGCGCCGCCGGTCACGATTGCGGTTTTGCCATCGAATCTCAGGTCCATCAGGGGCCTCCTTTCGTAAATTTTTCAATACCTTAACTATATGCATTCTGGCTGTGGATTGTTAGGGGGCGAGCGATCACGATTGCGAATGCCCGCTATGCGCCGGGCACAGGGCGGGCGGATCTCGCCCCGCCTCTGGCCGGCGGCGCGGGCCTGTCTCTATATTGCCGCGCGCGATGGGCTCGACCCGGTGCGGGGGGCGCCGCGCTGGGCGGCGCACAAGGCACACCCGCTGCCGTTTTGATCCGCAACGCGGGCGCATGCGTAAAACCCTGAAAAGGAGAACCGCCATGCGCCTGCCAAATCTCATCCTCGCCGCCGCCGCCAGTCTGGGGCTTGCCGGCCCCGCGGCGGCGGGCTACCGCGATATCGCTGTGCCGATCGGTGTCGCGGTGAACCTCGATCTGAAGCGTTACCTCGGCAAATGGTACGAGATCGCCCGGTTTCCCAACCGCTTCGAGCGTGGCTGTGCCGGGGTGACGGCGGACTATGCCCTGCGCCCGGATGACAGGATCACGGTGGTCAATACCTGCCGCAAAGGCGGGCTGGATGGCCCGGTGGAGGTCGCCAAAGGCGTGGCTGAGCCGGTGGCGCCGGGCAAGCTGGAGGTCACCTTCGTGCCCTGGCTGCCCTTCGCGAAGGGCGATTACTGGGTGCTTCACGTCGACCCTGCCTATAGTTTCGCGGTGGTCGGAGAGCCGTCGGGCAAAACCGGCTGGATCCTCGCGCGTGCGCCCCGGCTCGCACCCGAAAAATACGACAAGGCCATATCGGTCCTGCAAAGCATGGGCTACGATACCGCGAAGTTGGAGCGGGTCGCGCACTAGGCCCGCCTGAAGCTGAAGGATCTCGCGATGCGCATCTTCCTGGCGGTTCTGGCGGCGACCCTGATGACGCTTGCCGCCTGTGCGCCGGCGATGCAGGGCCATCGCCGGGCCGATGCGCCGATGCAGGCGATCGTCGGCTTCGATCCGGCGCGCTTTGCCGGGGACTGGCACGAGGTGGCCGCCATTGGCCGCACCCCCGGCGCGCGCTGGCATGTCGAGCCGGGGGCGGGCGGGGCGCTTGGCGTCACCACCAGCCGCGACGGGGCCGGGCAGGGCCGGGTGATCGCGCCGGGCCGGTTCACCCTGTCGACCTTCCGCAGCCCGCTCTGGGTGCTCTGGGCCGATGCCGACATGCGCTCGGTGCTGCTCGGCACGCCCGATGGCAGCTTCGCCATCCTGCTCGACCGCGCCAGCGCAATGCCGCCCGACCGGCTGCGCGCCGCGCGCGAGATCCTGGACTGGAACGGCTACGACCTCGGGGCGCTCCATTGATGGAGCCGTGGATTCTCGCCACGCTCGCCGCGGCGCTGGTGCAGACAATCCGGTTTTCGCTGCAGAAATCGCTGAAAGGCGCGGGGCTGTCCTCGGGTGGGGCCACCTTTTCGCGCTTCCTCTTCGCCGCACCGCTGGCGCTTGTGCTCTCGACGGGGCTCGTCGCCGGTTCGGGTGCGGCCCTGCCGGCGATGGGCGGGCGCTTCTGGGTCATGGTCACCACCGGAGGACTTGCGCAGATCGTGGCGACGATGGCCACGGTGGCGCTGTTCTCGGCGCGCAATTTCGCCGTGGGCATCGCCTTCACCAAGACCGAAACCGTGCTGGTCGCCGGGTTCTCGGCGCTGGTGCTGGCCGAGCCGGTGAGTGGCTGGGGGCTTGCCGCCATCCTCGTCGGGGTAGCGGGCGTGCTCTTTCTCTCGGTGCCGGTTGGCGGGAGGGTGCTGGCGCTGTTCAACCGGGCCTCGGCGCTGGGCCTGCTGGCGGGGGCGAGCTTCGGCCTCTCCGCCATCGGCTACCGCGCCGCGACGCAGGCGCTCGATGCCGAGGGCACGCTGATCCGCGCGGCGGTGACGCTCGCCGCCGTGACCAGCTTTCAGACCGTTGCAATGGCGCTGTGGCTGCGGTTTGCCGAGCCCGGCGAGATGACGCGCGTGCTCGGCCAATGGCGGCGCACGGCGCTGGTGGGAGTGACGGGGATGCTCGGCTCGCTCGGCTGGTTCGTGGCCTTCACCCTGCAGAACGCGGCCTATGTGCGCGCGCTTGGTCAGATCGAGCTGGTGTTTTCGGTGCTCGGCTCCTGGCTGATCTTCGGTGAGCGCTCGACCCGGCGCGAACTGATCGGGATCGGCTTTCTGGGCCTGTCCATCGTGATGCTGGTTCTGCTCACGTGATGTTGGAATTGTGAAGTCTATTTCGCGCAGACGTCCAGATCATCCGCCAAGAATGTTCGAAAAGTGAAAGTCGTGCCAGCCCTTTATCCGAGCGGCCCCCTGCCGCCGAGGCGGTGGAAATGCAGCTCTTCATCGTCGTTGCGGAAGAAGGGCACCGTTTCGGGCGGGCCGAGATCGGGCAGGCGGGCGGCGGTCTCGGACAGCACCACCTGGGTGATGAAGGGCAGATCGAGCCGTTTCAGATCGCCGAGCGCGACCCAGTGCAGATGGCCGAGCTCCTCCGAGGCGCGCGAAAAATCGTCGGGGTCCGAGGCCAGTTGCGCGGCGTCGGCCAGAAAGAACCGGGCATCGAAGCGCCGGGGCCGCCCCGGCGGGGTGATCGCGCGGAAGATGAAGGACAGCCCCGCCGCCGAGGGCAGATGTCCGGTCTCGGCAAAGCCGCGCCAATCGGCGGGCACCTCATCGTCCCACCCGCCCGGCACGCCGAGGATCTGGCCGGATTCTTCCCACAGCTCGCGGATCGCGGCGGCGAGCAGCGCCTGGGCCAGCTCCGGCCGGGCCTGCTCCGCGAGCCGCGAGAAATCGGGCTCTTCGCGGGCCTCGTGCACCGGCACGCGGGCATCGTCTTCATCCACCGCGCCGCCGGGAAAGACGAATTTGTTGGGCATGAAGGCGGCATTTGCGCCGCGCTGGCCCATCAGCACGCGCGGGCGGTCGGTGCCCGCATCGCGGATCAGCACGATCGTCGCCGCGTCGCGCACGATATTGGCCTTGTCGATCCCGCTCATCGTGCCGGCTCAGGCGTCATCGGGCAGGTCGTCGGCCAGCTCCGGGGCAAAGCCGTGCATCCGCTTGGCCCATTGGAACCCCACCATCATCCCCTTGAACCGGGGCAGCAGCCACAGCGAGGCGGCGACGGTGCCGATCGAGAAGGCCGCGGCCAGCACCATCGGGTCTGGCCGGTAGATCATGTAGGCCGCGCCGAGCAGCGGCGCCATCAGGTGGCCGACGACGAGGATCGTCAGGTAGGCCGGGCCGTCATCGGCGCGCTGGTGATGCAATTCCTCACCACAAACGGTGCAGGTGTCGCGCACCTTCAGATAGCCCTTCATCATCGGCCCGGTGCCGCAGGCGGGGCAACGCCGCCGCCAGCCGCGCCAGGTGGCCTGACGCAGATCGCGCTCGCCGTCGCTGCCGTGAATATGATCCAGACGAAACCCGCCCAGATTGGGCGCGTCGTCGCGTGAGGCTTCCATGTGGCTCACCTTCCCACCGATCTTGTTCGCATCCGCTTATCATAGGGATGATTTGCAGAGATGACAGGCCATGACACCCCCTTGCGGCTTGATGTCGCGCCTGGCGCGCTCCGCTCTTAGCACGTTTTTTTGCGCAGGGAAGCGACGGAAGCCGCCGCGCGGCCCGTATCAGGCTCAATGGCGCGGCAGGAAGCCGGGCCAGACAAAAGGCAGGACCGATCTCTTATGGGAGAAATGAGACCATGAAACACGCAATCAGGATCGCCGGCCTCGGCGTGCTGCTGGGTACCGCCGTCACGCTGGCGGCGGTGCCGGCAAGCGCGCGCGGGCCGATGGGCGACGGGGCTGCGGGCCTTGGCGCTTTCGGTGAGCGCGGCGGGATGTTTACCACCGCTTTCGCCGATCTCGACGCCAATGGCGACGGCCAGATCACCGAGGAAGACCTGACGGCGCTGGCCGGGGCGAAGCTCGCCGAGGTGGATGCCGATGCAAGCGGCACGCTGGAGGCTACCGAGCTTGCGGCGTTCGCGCAGGCGCGCGTCGATGAACGGATGCAGGGCCGCAGCACGGGCTGGCGCGGGATGAACGCCGAGCAGATGGCGACACGGATGGCCGAGCGCATCCTCTCGGCGCGCGACGCCGATAAGGACGGCGTGCTGAGCCTTGCCGAACTCGGCCCCGACAAAGGCTATGGCCGGGTGATCGACCGGTTCGACACCGATGACGACAATGCCATCAGCCAGGCCGAATACGACGACGCGAAAGCCGAGATGGGGGCGCGTTTTGCCAGACGCGACGATCGCGGCGAGCGTGGTGGCCGCAGCGGTCACGGCTGGGGGCCGCAAGACGGCCCGGGTTTCGGTGGCAAGCGCCGCTAGGCATATGAAAAGGGGTGCCGGGCGGTTGCCGCCCGGTGCCGGCCCCGGTTGCGGGGGCGCAAGACAGGGTTTACGTCTCAGACGCGATGGACATGGCATTCGACGCTCAGACCGAAGTCTCCGACGAGGCGCTGCTGGTCGCCTTCGGCAACGGCGACCGCGAGGCGGCAGCCATGCTGACGGCACGGCTCGCCCCCCGGGTGCTGGGCTTTGCCGCGCGGATGCTGGGCGGCGACCGGCACGAGGCCGAGGACGTGACGCAGGAAGCCATGCTGCGGCTGTGGAAGATCGCGCCGGAGTGGCGCCAGGGCGAGGCCAAGGTATCCACCTGGCTCTATCGGGTGACCTCGAACCTCTGCACCGACCGGCTGCGCAAGAAGCGCGGCGTCGATATCGACGCGATCCCGGAACCGGCGGACGACGCGCCGGGCGTGGCCGCCGGAATGATGCAGGCCGCCCGGGCGCGGGCGCTGGAGGCGGCGTTGGCGGAACTGCCCGAGCGGCAGCGCATCGCGGTGACGCTTCGGCATCTGGAGGGGCAGACGAACCCCGAGATCGCCGAGGTGCTGGAAATCAGCGTGGAGGCGGTCGAGAGCCTGACCGCCCGCGGCAAGAGAACGTTGGCGGCCTTGCTTGGCCACAGGCGCGAGGAGTTGGGATATGTCGAAGACTGAACACCCGATGATGGACGATATGGCGCTCGAAGCCTTGTTCGAAGCGTCCCGCACCGAGGCCCCGCTGCCATCGGAGGCGCTGCTGGCGCGGATCATGGCCGATGCGGAGGCCGAAGCGGCGGCGCGTGAGCGACCGGCCCAAAGCCCGGTGCGTCCGCGCACGGGCGTGATCGCGGCGGTGCTCGGCGTGCTCGGCGGCTGGCCCGCCGTGGCCGGTATGGTCACCGCGACGGTGGCCGGAATCTGGGTGGGCTTCGCTGCGCCCGACCAGCTCAACACGCTCGCGGGCGGGCTGTTGCTCACCGATGACAGCGGGTTCGCCGCGAGCTACGAGCTGGAAGACATTGTGCCCGGCGGCGCGGGCCTCGGCACATTGCTGGAGGAGGGCTGATCATGGCCGGTAACACGACGCAAGGCACGGGCGCATCCGCGCGCCCAAGGCGGCGCTGGCCGACGGTATTGCTGGCGGTGTCGCTGACGGCAAACCTGCTGGTGCTCGGCCTTGTTGCGGGTGCGCATCTGCGTGACGACAGAGATGCCCGCCGCTTCCCGCCGCCCGACCGCACGATGCTGTCCGACAGCGGCTTCCGCCCCTTCTTCGAGGCGATGCCGCGCGATGCCCGCAACGCGCTGGGTATGGCGCTGCGCGACCGTGGCGCGGTCTTTGCCCCCGACCGCGATACGCTGGCGGCGGAACTGCGCGAAATGCTCGCGGTGATGCGTGCCGAGCCCTACGATCCGGCGGCGCTGGAGGCGCTGCTGACCGTGCAGCATGACCGCGTCGAGGCGCGGTTTGCCGCTGGCCGGTCGGTGCTGTCGGAGCAGATCGCCACGATGTCGCCGGCAGAGCGCCGCGCCTATGCCGACCGGATCGAAGACCGGTTTGCCCGCGCCCTGGAGCACCGCCCGGCGCCGCGCAGCGACCGCGACTGACCTGCAAAGCGTGCCTGGCCGCTGTCAGGCCGCCGCGTTGCGGGCGAAGGTGACGAGGTTGCGCCCGTCATGTTTGGAGGCGTAGAGCGCGTGATCGGCCTCTTCGATCAGTTGCGGCATCTCGCGTTTGCCGTCGCAGCCGGTGCAGAGCGTCACCCCGATTGAAACCGTCACCGGCACATCGACGCCCGTTACCCGCACCGGGTGGTCGCCGATCACCCGGCGCAGCCGTTCGGCGGCGGCTGCGGCGGCAGCAAGATCGGTCGCGGGCATGGCGACGAGGAATTCCTCGCCGCCATGGCGCGCCACGAGGTCGAAATCGCGCAGATTGGCGGTCAACCGCTGCGCGGTTTCCACTAATACCTCATCGCCGATCCGGTGGCCGTAAGTGTCGTTGATCTCCTTGAACCGGTCGAGATCGAGCAGCATCAGCGCGAAAGGCTGGCCGGTGCGCACGGCTTCCTCGGCCACACGGGCGAGGTAGGCTTCGGCGTAGCGGCGGTTGAACAGCCCGGTAAGCGGATCGAGCGCGGCGAGATCGACGCGCTGGACGAAACGCTCGCGCAGCGCGTCGGCTTCGAGTTTGCAGGCCAGCATCCGCTCAAGCCGCGCTGCCATTTCCTCGGCGTCGAACGTGCCCGGCACCACCGCATTGGCGCCGAGATCGAGCGCCATCGGCACCGTGCCCACATCATTCGCCTCGTCCTGGATCACGATGGCCGCATGGCGGGTGGGCTGGCGCGAGCGCAATTCGCTCACCAGCCGCAGCCCGTCGCCGTGGCTGGCGATATCGGCGGCGATGACGAAGGCGTCGGGCACATCGCGGCCATCGCCCGTTTCCAGCGCCTGTTCGCGGCTGATCGGCGTGATCCGCGCGCCAAGCGCCAGCCCCAGAGCGCGCCGCCAGGCGAGCCCGGTATCGGGCGTCGGCGCGATCAGCGCCACGGTCGGGCTGCGGCTAAAGGCCGGGCCGCTTTCGGCAAAGCCCATCGTCTCGACGATGTCCTGCCGCCGGGCCAGCTCGTCGAAGGCGGCGCGCGCGCGCATCAGGTTGCGCACCAGTGCGTGCAGCGCGGTTTCATCGACCGGTTTGGCGAGGTAGTCGTTCGCGCCGGCGCGCAGGGCGGCGAGCCGGTCGGCCCGGTTGCCCTGTGCGGCGAGGATCAGCACCGGCAGCGCGCGGGTGCGCGGATCGGCCTTGAGCCGGGCGCAGAGCTCGGCCCCTGTCATGTCCGGCAGGTGGGCGTTGAGGATGATCAGCTCGGGCCGGTCCTCGCGTGCGATGCGCAGCGCATTCGCGCCGTCCGCCGCCTGCAGCGTGCGGTAGCGCGCGGCGTTGAGCCCCACCTTCAGGATGATCCTGCTGGTCGCGGTAGGGTCGGCGATGAGGATGCGGCCTGCCATTTTCGTTGTCCAAGACCTGTCGTATTGCGCCCGATTTGGTAAGACTTGCCTCAGAATCGTTAACAAAGTGTTTCCGTCAGCGCGGAAAGGGGCAGAATGCAGCAGGATACCGCCGAAACTCTGGCCTTGCAGGCGCTGGGCTGGCTCGCTGGCAATGACGAGCTTTTGCCCGTGTTTCTTGGCTCTACCGGCGCCAGCGAGGCCGATCTGCGCGCCGGCGCCGGCGATCCGGCCTTCCTCGGCTCGGTGCTCGATTTCCTGACCATGGACGACGCCTGGGTGATCGCCTTCTGCGACAGCGCCGGGCTGGCATACGAGGCGCCGCTCGCCGCGCGCCAGGCGCTGCCCGGCGGGGCGCAGATGAACTGGACCTGAGATGCGCGTCGACGGCATCCTCTTCGACAAGGACGGCACGCTGTTCGATTTCAACGCCACCTGGGTTGCCTGGGTCGAGGCGCTGATTGCGCGCTGGTCGGCGGGCGAGGCGGGCCTTGCCGACAGGCTGGCGGGGGCCGTGGGCTTCGACCGCACCGCGCGCGCGTTCCGGCGCGGCTCCGTCGTCATTGCCGGCACGCCCGAAGACGTGGCCGGGGCGCTCGCGCCGGTGCTGGGCCGCCCCGCCGCCTCGCTGGTGGAGCGGCTGAACGCCGAGGCCGCCCAGGCGCCGATGGCCGAGGCGGTGCCGCTGACCCCGCTGCTCGAAGGGCTGCGCGCCCGTGGTCTGCGCCTTGGCGTGGCCACCAACGATGCCGAAGCGCCGGCCCGCGCCCATCTCGGCGCGGCGGGGGTGACCGGGCTGTTCGATTTCATCGCCGGGTTCGACAGCGGCCATGGTGGCAAACCCGCGCCGGGGATGTGTCTTGCCTTCGCCGCCGCCACCGGGCTCGATCCGGCGCGGGTGGTGATGGTGGGCGACAGCACCCACGACCTGCTGGCCGGGCGTGCGGCGGGAATGCAGACGGTGGCGGTGCTCACCGGCCTTGCCAGCGCCGAGGTGCTGGCGCCGCTGGCCGATACGGTGCTGCCCGATATCGGCGCACTTCCCGGCTGGCTCTGAACCTATTTCGCGATTTGTTAAGACCTTGGCTCTAGGGTCGGGGCAGGACGGACAAAGGCCATGCCATGCACGGGATGATTATCCGGTCATTCGAGGGGTTCCTGCGCAACACCTACGGGCCGCAGCTATGGGACGCCCTGATTTGCGGCCTCGATGCCGGGATCGACGGGTTCGAGCCGATGTTTCACTATGACGATGTGCTCGCGGCGCGGCTCGTCACCGCCGCCGCGCGCCGGCTCGGCAAGCCGCGCGGGGCGTTGCTGGAGGATTTCGGCACCTACCTTGTGGCTCATCCCGCCTCGGAGCGGGTGCGCCGGCTGTTGCGGTTCGGCGGGGTGAATTACGAGGACTTTCTGCTGTCTCTGGAAGATCTGGCAGGCCGCGCCCGCCTTGCGGTGCCCGATCTGGACTTGCCGGAGCTGGAGCTGACCGATTGCGGCGCCGGCGAATACCGGGTGAGCTTCACCCGCCCGCCGCCGGGTGCGCCGCAGGTCTTTCTCGGCCTGCTGCGCGCCGTGGCCGACGATTACGGCGCCCTGGTGATTGCCGATTACACCGGTGCGCCGGGCGCGCGCGCCGGTATCTCGCTGCGGCTGCTCAAGGCCGACTTCGCCGAGGGCAAAGGCTTCCGGCTTGCCGCGCGCGCCACCGGCCGGGCGGAGAGGACGGCATGACGCCGCCCGCCGCCCTCGCGCTCTCGCCGGACGCACTCGATGCGCTGATGCCGATGCATGCGCGGGTTTGCCCCGACGGGGTGATCCAGCATGCCGGGCCGACGCTGCAAAAGATTTTTCCCGCCGGGCCCTGCATCGGGCAGCCGTTCTTTGCGCTGTTCGAGCCGCGCCGCCCGCGCGACACCACCGATTTCGGACAGATCTGCGCCGCCTCGGGCGGGCGGCTGTCGTTGCGGCTGCGCGACGCCGCGCGCACGCCCCTGATCGGCACCGCCGTGCAGCTCGCCGATGGCAGGGGCGTGCTCATCAACCTTTCCTTCGGCATCGCGGTGATCGACGCGGTGGCGCAGTTCAACCTGACCGGCTCCGATTTCGCCGCGACCGATCTCACGCTTGAGCTGCTCTATCTGGTCGAGGCGAATGCGGCGGCGATGGCCGAGAGCCGCGAATTGAACGAACGGCTGCAGGGCGCCAAGGTGATGGCCGAGGCGGAGGCGCAGTCCGACACGCTGACCGGCCTCGCCAACCGCCGTGCGCTCGACCAGGTGCTCGCCCGCCAGATCGCACGGGCGCGGCCCTTCGCGCTCATGCATCTCGATCTCGACTACTTCAAGCAGGTGAACGATACGCTGGGCCATGCGGCTGGCGACGCGGTGCTCACGCACGTGGCGGCGATCCTGCTGGAAGAGACCCGTACCGGCGATGCGGTGGCGCGGGTGGGGGGCGATGAGTTCGTGCTGGTGATCTCCGGCCTGATCGACGCGCCCCGCCTCACCGCGCTGGCCAGCCGGTTGATCCGCCGGCTGGAAGAGCCGATCGGGATCGGCGCGCGCGAAGCGCGGATATCGGCCTCGATCGGCATCGCGGTCTCGACGGGTTATGCCCGGCCCGAGGCGCGCATCATGATGCATGACGCCGATGTCGCGCTTTATGCCTCGAAGGCGCGGGGGCGGGCCTGCTTCAGCTTTCACGAGCCGGAGAGCGGGTCGGGGCCGTCCGATCAGTCTGCGGCGCAGCCCGACAAAGCCGACATCGCCGCGCCGCTGCCCAGCAGAGGCAAGAGGTAGGAGCCGGCGGCACCGTCTGCGAGGTGCAGGCTGAGAAGCAGCCCCTCGGCCAGTTGCGCCGAGGTTTCGTCGAACCCGCCGAGGGACAGGCGCCAGCCGCCGCTGGCCGCGATGGCGGGGCCGGACGCCAGTGCGGCGCCGTCGAGCGCGGCGGTGAAGGTGGCGTCGGCCCCGGCGGCGGAGGTATCGGGGGTGACGGTGAGCGCAAGCGCGTCCCCGTCCGGCGCGAAGGCGAAGCGTGCGCCGGCAAGCGGCGCGGTGGCGGCGCAGGCATCGGTGTCGATCTGCCAGAGCGGCGCGAAACTGCTGCTCAGCGCGCCGAGCGGACGGCATTGCAGCAGCGTCACCGGATCGGTCTGGCCGAACCGCGCGGCAAGCCGCAGGGTGGCGCCGTCGCTCTGCGCCGGGGTCAGCTCCAGCGGGGTGACGATCTCGGGCGCGAGGGTGGAGGCGCAGTCGAGCCGGGCACGCCAACCGCCATCGTCGCCGGTCACCTCCGCCAGCGTGCAGCCGGTGCCCACCGCGTTGAACAGCAGCATGTCGCGCGAGGTGAGCAGCACGGTGCCAAGCGGCGGGCCGTCCAGCGGGTTCAGCGCGGGCAGGGCCGTGTCGAGCGCCTCGGGCGCGGCGATCCGGTCGGTATAGGCGATGCAGGCGGCAAGGCTGTTGGCCCAGATCCCTTTGAACGCGGCGGGCAGGCGCAGACCGGGATCGTCCGGCCGTGGCGGCGGGGCGATGGCGAGCGCCGGTGCGGGGCCAGCCGCGGCCTCGGCGGGCAGGGCGGCGGGGCCGGCTTCCTCCGCCGGCAGGTCCGGCGTGGCAGCCTCGGCAGCCGGTTCGTCCGGTGTGGCGCTGTCCGTGCCATCCGGCTCTTGTATGGCTTGCGCGATGTCCCCGGTTGCGGGTTCAACCGTTTCGGGCGCGGCAATGGGGTCGGCATCCGGTTCTTGCGCGGGGGGCGTGGCTTCTTCGGCTGCACCCGCCGCCGCGTCTGCCGCCGGGTCTGCGTCGGCGGCGGTCGGCGCACCGGGCGCGATATCCTCCTCAGGTGCCTCGGCAAACGCGGCCATCTCCTCTGCCGCCGGTTCGCCGCTGTCCGGTACCTCGTCGGCCTGCGCGGGCGCGGTCTCGTTGGCGGCGGGGGGCTGATCCGCTTCGGCCAGATCCGCGGCGCCGTCACCGGGGAGGGGCACGCCGCCCACCTCGGGCAGTTGCGCGAACTCTCCGAACTCCGCCGCGAAGCCGCCCGCACGCGGCGGTTCCGGCGCGTCCGGTTCTGCCGCCGGGGCCGGTTCTGCCGCCGGGGCCGGTTCGGCCTCAGGCGAGGGCGGCACCACCTCAGCCAAGACCGCTTCGGGCTCCGCCACGGTCTCGGGCATCATCTGAGCCAGCGCCTCGGTGAGTTGCAGCGGCGAAACCACCGCGCCATCCAGCACGAAAACCGGCCATTGGTCGTAGATCGAGCTGCCGCGCCAGGCCTGGGCATCGCGCTTCTCGGTCCAGTCGGCGAGATAGGCGAGCGCCCCGGCGCGGTTGAATGCGCAGCTTTCGATGAGCTCCGCCGCAAGCCCGGCTTCGGCATAGGCCCGGGCCACGAGGGCGTCGAACGTGTCGCGCCCCGTGCCGCTGTCGATGGCGCGCAGCGCCGCCTGCGCTTCCGGCGTGGCGAACGCGGCATAGACCGGCCACAGCCCCTGCGGCCCGGCGCAGATCAGGGCGCGGTTGGCCCAGATCGAACTGTTGCTGCCGGTATAGGTGAACAGATGCGTGATCGCGAGGACGCCCGCCGCGCGCGCGCCGGCAAGCGCCTCGGGGGCGATCAGCGCCGCCTCTGCCGCAAGCTCGGTTCCGGCATGGACCACGATGAGCCGGTGTTCGGCCTGCGCTGCCGCCTCGGTGACGCGAAATTCGGGCGCCATCAGCGCCGCAGCATCGTAGCGCAGGTTGGGCGTGCGGCGCGCGGCGCGGGCGGTGATCAGCGCCGCCCGTTCGGTGGCGAGCGCATCGTCGCCGGGGCGCAGGGCGAGCGCGCGGTCATAATCGGCCAGCGCGCTGGTGAGCCGGTCGGCATCGCCCGATGCCCGGGCCCGCCCGGTGAGCGCGGGCAGATGGTCGGGCGCCAGCGCCAGCGCGGCGGAATAATCGGCGATCGCCGCCGCCGGATCGCCGAGCCGGCGCAGAAGGTCGCCGCGCGCGAGGAGGGCGGGCAAGCTCTCTGGCGCGGCGTCCAGCGCCAGGCCCAGATCGGCGAGCGCAAGGGCGGGGCGGTTCATCCGCTCATGCAGCGCGGCGCGCGCCAGAAGGGCGTCGGCATGAGCCGGATCGGCGGCAATCAGAGCGTCATAGCCTGCGAGCGCCGTGCGAAAATCAAGCCGTGCGGCGGCGGCATTGGCATCCTCCAGCGGCCCGGCTTCGACTGCCAGCGCCAGTGCGGCGGCCGAGAACAGGCCGGTCAGGATCCGGGTGAAAACGGGTGCGGTCATCGCCTGCCTCGCGGGGTTGCATTCCATGACGGTTCGCCCGTGGCCGGGGCGAAGTCAACCACCCCCGGACGGATCGGCTGAATCGCGCAAGCGGCGCGGCGGGGTTGTGTGGAAAACCGGGGAAATGGCCGGATCTGTGCAAGAAACACAATCTATGCGTGCATTTTCCGGCTTTTGCGATGAGGCCATGCCGGGCGCCGCGCCGCTAGGCTCGAGAACAGGCCTTCTGCGTTTGGGGGGCTATGAGTCCACGCCGTTCAGCGTGGAAGCAACCGCAGAATGAAGGAGATTATCATGCGGAATTTTGTTCGGAAGACGATGCTGCGTCTGCGCAAGGACGAACGTGGGGTGACCCTTGTGGAATACGGCATCGCCATCGCGCTGGCCGTCTCGCTCGGGACGGGCGCGCTGTTGTCGCTCGGCGGCGAAATCGGCGGTGCGATGAATGCGGCCGGCGCTCAGATGCCGGGCGACTCCACCTACACGGCGCCGGTTGTCGAATAAGACAGGCACCGTGCTGAACCTGCGCCGCGGCGTGTTGTTCGTGCGCCGCGGCACGACGGGTCCCGGACCCGTGACGGACGCATCCCGACGACCAAAGGAGACCATCTCATGAGACTCACCGCCTTGTTCACAGCCGTTGCCGGGCTCGCCGTGGCGGGTGGGTCGGTCTATGTCGCCCGCGATTATCTTGCCGTCGCCACCGCAGAGCCTGTTGTCGAAACCGAGAGCCAGACCGTGCCGGTCATCGTCGCCAGCCGCGATATCGGTTTTGGCGAGATCATCGAGCCGCAGATGCTCACCTCCATCGACTGGCCGCGCGATGCCGTGCCGGAAGGGGTCTATACCTCGGCGAGCCTGCTCGTTCCGGCCAATGGTCAGGAACCGCGCCGGGCCCGGCGGATCATCTCGCAGGGCGACCCGCTGCGGTTCGCGACGATTTCCGAATTCGGCGAGAAGGTCACCATCGTGCAGACGCTCTCGCCCAATACCCGCGCGATGGCGATCAAGGTCAGCGCCGAAACCGCCGTGGGCGGCTTCGTGACGCCGGGCGACCGGGTGGATGTGGTGCTGACCCAGAACAGCGGCGACGGCCTCAGCGCCGTGACGATCCTGCAGAATATCCGCGTCATCGGTGTCGACCAGGACGCCAACGAGCTGAACGAGACGCCGGGCATCGCCCGCACGGTGACCGTCGAGGTGACCGCGGAGCAGGGCCAGCGCCTTGCGCTTGCGCAGGGGGCCGGGCGGCTCAGCCTCACGTTGCGGTCGCTCGACGATAACGACGCGGTGGCGCTTCGGTCCACCCGGCTCAGCGATCTGCTCTATGAGACCGCGCCGGTGGTGGAAGAAGAGGCCGCGCCGCAGCGCCCGGTGATCCGCGTGCGCCGGGGCAACGAGTTGACCGAAACGCTGGTGAACTGAGGCGGATGCGTCATGGCCCGGCCCGATCCCATCACCCGGTTTGCCCGCTGCGAGCGCGGCGGCGTGCTCGCCTTCTGGGGCGTCATGCTGGCGGTGATGCTCGGACTGGTGGCGATGTCGTTCGATTTCGGGCGGGTGCAGATCACCCAGAGCGAGCTGCAGGCCTATGCCGACCATGTGGCGCTGGCGGCGGCGGGCGAGCTTGACGGGCTGCCCGACGCGCTCAGCCGCGCCACCGAGGCCGCCGAGGCCACGATTTCCGACAGCCAGACCTTCGGCAGCGGCGACACGCTGCTCTCGGGCGAGACCGATTACACGCTCACCTTTCTGTCGGCGTTGCCCGCGAGCGACGCCACCGCGATCACGGCAACCACGACCAATCCGGCGGCGGCGGTTTATGCCCGCGTCGAGGTGACGGCGCAGACGGTAGAGCTGGTCTTTGGCCGCGCCTTTGCCGCCCTCAGCGGCACGCCGGCGATGGCCAACGTGGTCGGCGCCACCGCCGTGGCCGGGTTCACCTCCTATGCCTGCGATGTGACGCCGATGATGTTCTGCCTGCCGCCGGGCTGGAACCCGGATGCGCATGTGGGCGATCTGATCCAGCTGCGCGCGGGCGGGAACGGGGCGGCCTGGACGCCGGGGGCCTTCGGCTGGCTCGACCCGTCGAAGGTGCTGGTCGACGCGACCGGCCCCTGCGCCGGCAAGACCGGCTCCCATCTCGACCGCTGCCTGATCGGCGCGGCGGGGCCGATCACCCAATGCTTCAGCTATCACGGGGTCGATATCGAGCCGGGGCAGAAAACCGGCAGCCTGGAGGCCGCGATCAACACCCGCTTCGATCTGTTCAACGCCACCATGAACGGCGAGAAGAACGATCCCGCCTATGCGCCCGCGCCGAACGTGATCAAGGGCATCGTGCCCAAAGGCAAGAACGCCGCCTGCATCGGCAACAACGAGGCGGTGTCGCCCAACACCATCGGCCTGCCGCGCGACGATTGCTTCGGTGCCACGAATACCTGCAACAATCTGAATGGCGGCCTCGGCCCGCGCTTTGGCGACGGCGACTGGGACCGCGATCGGTATTTCGAGACCAATTACGCGCCCTTCGACGGCACCGTGCCGGTGGCGATCCAGTCCTGGCTGGACGATAACGCCGCCGATGCGGATGCGCCGACGCGCTATGAGGTCTATCGCGCCGAGATCGCCATGTCGGGCGACATTCTCACCGGCGATGGGGATGGCGATGGCCATGACGGCAACCCGATTGCCGAGACGGGCCGCCCGATCTGCAATACCCAGACCAACCCGGTGGTGGACCATACCCGCCGGGTGATCCTTGCCGCCGGCATCAATTGCGGCGCGCCCAACAATATCAGCGGCGCGGCCAGTGGCATCCCGGTGGAGAACTACGTGAAGATCTTTCTTACCGAACCCGCCAGCAATGACGGCACCGGCAACACGTTTTCGATCTGGGGCGAGGTCATCGGCACCGCCGGTGGCGATGGCTCCGGCGCGATCGACGATGTGGGCATCTTCCGCGATGTGGTCCAGCTTTACAGGTGAGGCATGGGGGTGAAGGGCACACATATCGCCACGCATTTCCGCCGCGACGAGCGCGGCGCGGCCCTGGTGGAATTCGCCATCGCCCTGCCGCTGGTGCTGGTGGTGTTTGCCACGATTGTCGAGGGCAGCCGGTTGTTCTGGTCCTATCAGGCCACCGTGGCCGGGGTGCGCGACGCGGCGCGCTACGTCGCCCGCGTGGCCGCCACCGACAGTTGCAGCCCGGAGGCGAGCTTTGCCGGCTACAAGGAGGATGTCGAACTCATCGTGCGCAACGCGATGGCGCAGAACAGCCTGTTTCCCAGCGGCGTGCTCGTGTCGGATGTCGAACCCGAGCTTGTGTGCGTCGATGGCGATTTCCGCATCTCGCCCGCGCCGGTGGCGCAGGTGACGGCGACGCTGGCGGTGACCTTCCCGTTTGCCGGGGTCTTTGCTCTCGTCGGCTCCAGCCTCGGCTCGATCACCACCACGGTCACCGACCAGAGCCGGGTGTTCGGATCATGACCGGGCGCGGGCATATCCTGCGCCGTTTCGGGCGCGACGAGGCGGGCTCGACGCTGGTCGAATACGGGCTGGCGCTGGCGCTCCTGCTGCTCATCACCTTCGCGATGATTGATTTCGGGCGGCTCGCCTTTCACTACGTCGCGGCGGAAAAGGCCGTGGAGGCAGCGGCGCGGATTGCGGCGGTGCGCCCGCCTGCCTGCGCCGGCGTGCCTACGATCCACCGGCGCGGGCCGGTGGACGAGGGCGCGGTGCCGCCGCGCTTCGGCACGTCTTGCGGCGCGGGCGCGGGGATCTGCTTTGATCCCGGCGCGATCACCTGCACCGCCGTTGCCGGCAACCCGACCGCCGATGAGGTCTGGGCGGTGATCCGGGGCACCCTGCCCACGGATGCGACGATCTCCAACGTCGCCTTCCGCTACGATTACGACGCCAAGCTCGGCTTTCTCGGCGGCCCCTATGTGCCGGTGGTCACCGTGCAGCTGCAGGCGCTTGACTTCACCTTCGTCTCGCCGCTCAGCCAGCTTGCCGCGCTCGCGGTGGGCGGGGCGACGGACGAAACCGACGCTCTCGGCGGCACCGTTCCCTTCCCCGCGCTCAGCGCTTCGCTGCCCGGCGAGGATCTCGCCCAGGGAGGCAGCGGATGACACGCATCACCAAGGAGACGAACATGGCACAGGACAAGCCTTCGATCATCCTGATCTCTGACGACACCGCGATCAACGACGCCGTGCGCGGCGCGCTCCTGCCGGGCGACGATATCGGGATCGAGGTGCAGGCCACCACGCTGACGGCGGTGAACGGCAAGGCGGTGAAGCTGGCCGAGGAGCACGACCTGATCGTCTTCCGCCTCAACCCGCAGACCGACCGGGCGGCGGTGCAGGAGCTGCGCGAGAAATCCGGCGGCAAGGGCACGCTGCTGGCGCTCAGCGACGCACCGATTTCGCTGGCCGAGGCGCGTGAGCTGAAGAAGGCGGGGATCGACGAGATCCTGCCCTTCCCGATCCCGTCCTCCGATCTGCGCGACCAGCTGCTGGAGCTGTCGGGCCGCCCGCTGCAATTGCCCGCGCTGATCGACCGTTCGGCCACGCGGCCCGGCAAGGTGATCGCCGTGGCCCCGGTGCGCGGCGGCATCGGCGCTTCGACCGTGGCGATCAACCTTGCCGACCAGCTTCAGGGCAAGACCGGGATGCTGCGCAAGGCGGCGCAGCACCGGGTGGCGCTTGTCGATCTCGATATCCAGTTCGGCACCGTCGCGAGCGCGCTCGATCTCGACCCGTCCGACGTGTTCTACCGCATGGCGACCGAGACGATCGTGCCCGACCGCACCTTTCTGGCCCAGTCGCTGCAATCGCATGACTCTGGCCTGACCGTGCTCGCCGCGCCCGATAAATTCGTGCCGCTCGACGCCATCGAGCCGCGCCAGATCGACGCCGTGATCGGCCATCTGCAGCGCGAGTTCGATTACGTGGTGGTCGATCTGCCGCGCACGCTGGTGGAGTGGATCGGGCCGGTGCTCACCCGTTGCGCCCGGCTGATGCTGGTGACCGACACCACCGTGCCCGCGATCCGCCAGGCCCGCCGACTGATCGACTTCTACGGCGAGGACCGCTTCGATCTGCCGGTGGAGATGGTCGTGAACCACGAGAAAAAGCCGGTGCTGCCCGCCAGCCATCACAGCGAGGCGGCCAAGGTGCTGGAGCGCCCGCTCAAATACTGGCTGCCCGACGATCCGCGCCGCGCCCGCGCCGCGCTCGACCGGGGCGAACTGCTCTCGCAGCATTCACACGGCGCGCTTTCGGGCGCCCTGCGCCGCATGGCGCGCAACCTGCTCACCGAAACCACCGCCACGGCCGAGGCCCGGCCTGCCTCTTCCTGAAAGGATGCCTGACATGTTCAAGAGTTTCTCAAAATCCAAGCCGGCGCCGTCAGACAACGTGGTGGTGTTCCAGTCGGTCAGCGGCGCGGCGGCGTCCGACAAGCCGCAGGCCGAACCGCAGCCGCCCTTCGAGCTGCGCACGCCGGAAGACCCCAAGCTCAGCCATTGGCTGGAGCTGAAAAGCAAGCTGCACGAGGCGCTGCTCGACCGGCTGAATCTCTCGGTGATCGACAAGGTGGAGCGCAGCGAATTGACCCGCGAAGTGGCCGGTGTGGTGGGGCAGGTGCTCAAGAGCACCGGCGAGGCGCTGCAGGGTGACGAGTTCAACCGGCTGGTGGAGGAGCTGATCAACGAGATCCTCGGCTTCGGCCCGCTGGAGCCGCTGCTGGCCGATCCGAGCGTGAACGACATTCTCGTCAACGGTCACCGCGATGTGTTCGTCGAACGCCACGGCGTGCTGGAACGCGCGCAGGTGCGCTTCCGCGACGAAAAGCACCTGCTTCGGATCATCGACAAGATCGTCAGCCGGGTCGGCCGGCGGATCGACGAAAGCCAGCCCTGGGTCGATGCCCGGCTGGAGGATGGCAGCCGCGTCAACGCGATCATCCGCCCCTGCGCCATCGACGGCCCCTCGGTCTCGATCCGCAAATTCGCCGCTTCGCCGCTGACGATGGACAAGCTGATCGAGATCGGCACCGTTTCGGGCCCGGCTGCCAGCTTTCTCAGGGCGCTGGTCGAGGCGCGGATGAACATTCTCATCTCCGGCGGCACCGGCTCGGGCAAGACGACGATGCTGAATGCGCTGTCGTCCTATATCGGCGAGCGCGAACGGATCGTCACCATCGAGGATGCCGCCGAGCTTCAGCTTCAGCAGGCCCATGTGGTGCGGCTCGAAACCCGCCCGCCATCGCCGCTCGGCACCGGCGCCGTGGTGCAGCGCGATCTGGTGCGCAACGCGCTGCGGATGCGGCCCGACCGGATCATCGTCGGCGAGGTGCGCGGCGCCGAAAGCTTCGACATGCTGCAGGCGATGAATACCGGCCATGACGGGTCGATGACCACGGTGCATGCCAATACCGCCCGCGATGCGCTGTCGCGGCTGGAACAGATGGTTACCATGACCGGGGTGGACTTCCCGATCTCGGCGGTCCGCGCCCAGATCGCCTCGGGTCTGCATCTGGTGGTGCAGCTTGCGCGCCTCTCCGATGGCCGCCGCCGGGTGATGTCGATCTCGGAAATCACCGGCATGGAGGGCGACGTGATCGCACTGCAGGACATCTTCGTGTTCCAGAAACAGGGCCGGGCCGAAACCGGCGAAGTGCAGGGCCGCTTCCGCGCCACCGGCATCCGCCCGAAATGCGCCGAACAGCTCATCGCCGCCGGGGTCGAGTTCGATCCGGCCGCGTTCCGGTCGGGGGAGGCATAGGCGATGCTTCAGGCAACCACATCCGAAGCGGCGACCTATGCGGTCTATGGCGGGGCCTTTCTCGGTATCCTGATCGCCTTTACCGGCATCGCCCAGCTTCTGCGCCGGGGCGAGAACCGCAGCGAGGCGCGCAGCCGCCGGATGCGGATGATCGCCGAGGGTGCGGCGGCGGAAGAGATCCTCGCGCTGCTCAAACCGGCCCCGGCGGAGGGCGGGTTGTCGCGCCTGCCGCTGCTGTCGGGCCTGCCGGCGATGCTGGCGCAGGCGGGGCTGATCATGTCGCCCGCGCGCTTCCTCACGCTCTCGCTGATCGCTGCTGCGGTGATCTTCCTCGTTGCCGCCGCTTTTCTGCCCGCGCTCACCGCGCTTGCGGCGGCGCTGGCGCTGGGGCTTGGTCTGCCGCTCCTCGTCGTGAAATCGCGCCGCGATGCGCGGATCGAAAAGCTGGTGCGCCAGCTTCCCGACGCGCTGGAACTGATGGCGCGCGCCCTCAAGGTGGGGCATCCGCTCAACACCTCAATCGGCACCGTCGCCGCCGAGATGCCCGACCCGATCGGCACCGAGTTCGGCCTGATCTTCGACCAGGTGAGCTTTGGCGACGATCTGAGCGATGCGTTCCAGGAATTCGCCGACCGGGTGGCGATCGAGGATGTGCGATATCTCGCGGCCTCAATCGCGATCCAGCATGGCACCGGCGGCGATCTGGCGCGGGTTGTGTCGATCCTCGCCAAAGTTATCCGTGACCGGCTGACGATGCGCCGGCGGATCAAGGCGGTGTCTTCCGAGGGGCGGCTGACGGGGATCTTTCTGTCGCTGCTGCCGCTGGCGATCTTCGGCTTCACCACGATCACCTCGCCCGACTATTACGGCGGCGTCCGGAGCGATCCGATGTTTCTGCCGATGCTGGGGGCGATCCTGACTTTCACGCTCGCGAATTTCCTCGTGCTGAGGAAGCTCGTGAACTTCCGGTTCTGAGGAGGCGGAGATGGACGGTTTTCTGACCACGCTCGCAACCCGCTACGGCGTCGAACCCGAATTGCTGATCCTTGGCGGGATCGGCCTTGGCGCGGCGCTCCTGTTCTATGCGCTCGCCGCCGCTTTCGGCCAGCGCAACCCCGCTGCCGTGCGGCTGGCCCAGACGCGGATGGGCAAGACCAGTGCGCGTTTCGAGAAGGGTCTGCTGCGCGATACCGTCGACACGCCGAAGGGGCTGCTCAAGGTGGCGCTGCCCAGCAACGACAAGGACCGGCTGAAGATCGAAGAAAAATTCCTGCGGGCCGGGATCACCAATCCGCACGCGCTGCGCAATTACACGCTGCTGCGCATCGTCATCGGCATGCTGGTGCCGCTGCTCTTCATCGCGCTGGTGATGCTGGCGCGGATGCCGGGCACGCCGCTGCCCGACATGCTGGCCGACCGCTTCGCCGGGCTGAACCGGATGGCGATCATCCGCACGGTCGTGATCTTCGTCGCCGCGGGCTATTATCTGCCCTCGGTCTGGCTCGACAGCCGGGTGCGCGAGCGCCAGCTCAGGATATCGGAGAGCTTTCCCAACGCGCTCGATCTGATGCAGGTGGCGATCGAGGCGGGGTTGGGCTTCGATGCGGCGATGACACGGGTGGCCAACGAACTGGCCCAGGCTTCGCCCGATATCGCCTTCGAGTTCCTCGCCGCCCAGCACCAGATCAGCGCCGGCCGACCGCGCGAACAGGCGTTGCAGGAAATGGCCCGGCGCACCGGCGTGGATACCGTGCGCTCCTTCGCCACGGTGGTGCAGCAATCCATGACATTCGGCACCAGCATGTCGGACGCGCTTACCACCTATGCCCGCGAAATGCGCCTTGCGCGTGAATTGAAGGCGCAGGAAATGGCCAACAAACTGCCGGTGAAGATGTCGGCGGTGCTGGCCTCGCTGATGCTGCCCGCGCTGATTCTCGTCACCATCGGGCCGGTCTTGATTCGCTATATCCGCATGGTCTCCGGCTGAGCCCGGTTTGCATTTGGCAACAATGCCTGAACCGTGCTGCGGAGTGTTCGATTTCTGTCACCGGTTACCATGATTGAAACCCCTCTACCGATCTGTTTTTTCGGAGCTTTTCCCGAAACCCCAATGAAACATGGCGAAACTGCGGCAAAAAATTGACAGCTCGGGGGCCGGCTTTTAACCTTTAGTCATAGGGGTATTACTTTTCATTATTCGCCCGTGTTTGGTTTTGGGCCTGTGGATTGCGGGGTAGAGGGGATGTCGAGAGGGGTAACGCCTGGTGACGTGAGTCATCAGGGCGATCTGGACAATTTGAGTACGATTGAGGCAGTCGCCGTCTGGTGCCAGGCGGTCCAGGCGGCGATGCCATTGCCTGAAGCGCTGCGCAAATTCGCAGACAGGTTCGGTTCCGATCTGATCGCGGTGACGCGGGTGGATCACTCCGGCCCGGGGCGGGCGGCGCGGGGGGGCGCCGGAGATCGGGTCAGCCATGCGCGCATCGTCGCTTACGACCGGCGCGCAAACCTGTCTGAAGAGATTGGCGGCTTTCGCGTGTCTTACGCCGAGGCGGTCTGTGGCGAGTATCTCGCCACGTCGAAAGCCGGTTCGGTCTGGCACGCGCGCCGAGCGGATTTCGACCATGTGCTGCGGCTGCGCGCGCCGCTTTTGCAGCGCCGGCTGAACGAGACGGTGGTGGTGCCGCTGGAGCACCACGTCACCAGCAGCGATTATCTCGAAATGCATTTCGCCAATGAGGTGGGGGCTTCGATGCTCGACCGGCTCGGCCTGGTCGCGCCGACGCTGTCGGAAAGCTGGAAGCGCCGCGCTTTCGGCATTCTGTCGAAAAACGTGCTTGCCGCCCGGCGCGGCATGGCCGGAGGGAAAGCCGAGGATTATGCTGCGCCGATCCTTGGCATTGGCAACGAGTACCGCCTCAGCCGCTCGGAATACCGTGTCTGCCTGCTGCTGAGCCGGGGGCTGAACAATGACGGGTTGCTGGACGAGTTGTCGATCAGCCTGTCGACCCTGCGCACGCATCTGCGCAACATCTACGCCAAGACCGGCGCAGGCTCGCAGGCCGAGCTGGTGCAGCGCCTGCTGGTGCCGGTTCTGGCCCCGCCGATCGGGGCAGGGGGGGTCCATGTCGCCTGACATGCTGCCCCTCGTTCTCGCCGCGCCGCTGCTGGTGGCGATGGCGGTGAGCGATGTCAGGCATATGCGCATCCCGAATGCGCTGGTGCTGGCGATGCTAGCGCTCTTCGTCGTCACCGCGCCGTTCGCGCTGGCACCGGCGGAGATCGCTCTGCGCCTCGGCGTCGGGGCGCTGGTTTTTGCGCTGGGGCTTGCGGGTTTCGTGGCCGGAATGCTTGCGGGGGGCGATGTGAAAGGACTGGCGGCGCTCATGCTGTTCGTGCCGACCGGGGCGCTCGCCCCCTTCGCCTTCACCTTTTCCGCCGCCATGCTGGCGGGGATCGCACTCACCCTCGGACTGCGCCGCGCCATCGGCTCGCCGGGGTCACGCTATGTGAGCCTCGCGGTCGACAAGGGCTATCCGATGGGCCTGTCGATCGCGCTGGCCGGGCTGTTGCTGCCGCTGACCGCCGGCCTCTAACGCTCGTTCAGGATCACCCGGTGGTAGCGGTTGAGAAACACCAGCCCCAGGATCAGGCTGCCCAGAGCGACGCTGTAGACATAGACGGGTGAGACGAACGCGCCGTCATAGCTGGCGTAAACCGCCCGGCGCATCTCGCCGATCACATGGGCGAGCGGGTTGAACCATAGCAGCGCGCGCACCGGCTCGGGCATGTTCTCGAACAGGAAGAACACGCCCGAGATGATGAAGAACGGGCGGTTCACGATCACCCAGACCTGCTCCCAGACCGGAAACATCGACGACAGGAAGCAGTTGAGCGTGCCCACCCCGAGCGCCAGCAGGGCCGCCATCGCGACGGCGTTGACCAGCGCCGGGATGTTCAGGATCGGGGTGAGGCCGAAGATCTGGACGATCCCGGTCAGCACGATGACGAAGATCGACAGATGGGTGAGCACGCCGAGGATCCAGCGCGCGAAAAGCGCGTCGCTATAGGTGGCGGCGGGGTAGAACAGGAGCGGTTTGGAAAAGCGGATCGCCTGGCCGATCTTGGCGGAAAGCTGCGAATACATCATGAAGGGCAGATAGCCGGTGGCGTAGAACAGCGGAAAATTGCTGCCGAGCGCGGGCGAGGCGAAGGCGATGGAGAAGGCGACCGACAGCACCGCCAGCGCCGCGACGGGTTCGAGCACCGCCCAGGCATAGCCGCCGGGCGAGCGCCCGTAGGTGGTGGCCATCTCGCGCAGCAGGAGCGCGGTGATCGCGCGCAGCGTCGGAAAGCGCCGGGCCTTGACCGGGGAAAGGGTGCCGTCCATCTGCCTGCGACCTCGCATTGCGGCCCGGATGGGCCAAGAGCTCTTTACTCGTAATAAGCGCTGTGAAAATGTGAGAATCAACCAAAACGTGTTTTTACGCGGCATGTGTTGTGTGGGTCCGCCGGAAAAAGCGCTGCGCCCTCCGCCGCGAATTGGCAGGGGCCAGCGAGTGACGAATTCCCAAACCGGGCCCGAAAGTGCCAATCCCACGCCGCCTGCCGCGCCGCAGCTCCTGCGCACCGCTCCTGCCGCGCCGGAACGGCTGAAGCGGCGCCACCGCGTGATCCTCTATGGCTTCCTGCTCTTCGTTCTCGCGCCGGTGGCGATTTCGGGCTGGTATCTCTATGCCCGCGCCGCCGACCAATATGCCTCCTACGCCGCCTTCGCCGTTCGCTCGGAAGATATGAAATCCTCGCTCGACCTGCTCACCGGCCTCAGCGCCTTTGGCGGGGCAAGCTCGAAGGATACCGATGTGCTCTTCGAATACATCCAAAGCCGGGGGCTGGTGAAGGCGATCGACGGCGAGCTTGATCTGCGCGCGCTCTATGCCCGCCCGGACGGGCGCGACCCGGTTTTCGCCTTCGACACGTCCGGCACCATCGAGGATCTGCACAAACATTGGGGCCGAATGGTGAAGGTGGTTTACGACCGGGGCACCGGGCTGATCGAACTGCGCGTCACCGCTTTCAGCCCGGAGGATGCCCAGGCCATCGCCCGCGCCATCCTCGCCCACGGCACCACGCTCATCAACCGGCTCAACGCCGTGGCGCGCGAGGACGCCACCCGCTATGCGCGCGAGGAGCTGGAGCGCTCGGTCGAGCGGCTGCGCGGGGCGCGCCGTGCGGTCACCGAATACCGCTCGGCCAACCAGATGGTCGACCCATCGGCGGAGATCGGCATCCAGACCGGGCTGATCTCGGCGCTGCAAAACCAGCTTTCGGAGGTGATGCTCGAATACAACCTGCTCAAAGACAGTGTCAGCCCCGACAGCCCGCAGCTCAAGCAGCTTGGCCGCAAGACCGAGGTGCTGCGCCAGAGCATCGACGAGGAGCGGCTGAAATTTTCGGCCACCACCAGTGTCGGCAGCGAGAATTACTCCACGCTGGTGGGTGAATACGAAAGCCTGATGGTCGATCTCGAATTCGCCGAACAGGCCTATATCGCCGCGCTCGCGGCCTTCGACACCGCCCAGATCGAGGCGCAGCGCAAGAGCCGTTACCTGGCCGCCCATATCGAGCCGACCCTGGCAGAGCGGGCGGAATACCCCAAGCGGCTGCTGCTGCTGGCCACGGTGGCACTGTTTGCGCTGTTCGGCTGGAGCACCGGCACGCTGGTGTTCTACTCGGTGCGGGACCGGCGCTGAGCCATGATCGCGCTGCGCAGCCTGTCCAAATCCTACGCGGTGAATGCCGGGCGCAAGACCGTCTGCCGCGATATCAGCCTGACCTTCCCCGGCAAAACCTCGGTGGGCCTGCTCGGGCGCAACGGCGCGGGCAAATCCACGCTGCTGCGGATGCTGGCGGGAGTCGAGGATGCCGATAGCGGCGAGATCCTGTCGGACGGCACGATCTCGTGGCCGGTGGGCTTTGCCGGCAGCTTCCACCCTGAGCTGACCGGCGCGCAGAATATCCGCTTCATCGGCCGGCTCTACGGTGTCGATACCGACGATCTGATGCGCTTCGTCGAGGATTTCGCCGAGCTGGGCCTGCATTTCCATGCCCCCTTCCGCACCTATTCCGCCGGGATGCGGGCGCGGCTCGCCTTCGGGCTGTCGATGGGGATCGAGTTCGACACCTACCTGATCGACGAGGTGACATCGGTGGGCGATGCCGCCTTTCGCGACCGCAGCACCGAGATGCTCAACCTGCGGCTCGCGCGCAGCGCCGCCATCGTCGTCACCCATTCGATGCCGCTGATGCGCCAGCTTTGCACGTGCGGCGTGGTGATGGTGAACGGATCGGCCCGGATGTATGACACGATCGACGAGGCGATCGCGGTGCATGAGCGCGCGATGCGCGGCGATCTGCCGGACTGGGCCGGGGCCGATGGCTGACGGGCGCGTCGCCATCCTGCTCGCCATCTACAATGGCGCCGGTTTCCTTGCCGAGCAGCTCGACAGCCTCGCCGCCCAGAGCCATGACGATTGGGTGCTGGTGGTTTCCTGCGACGGGTCCACCGATGGCTCGCGCGCCGTGGTCGAGCGCTTTGCTGCCGCCCATCCGGGCCGGGTGGCCGCGATCGTCGAGGGGCCGCGGCGGGGCTTTGCGCAGAACTTCCTCGCCCTGCTCGACCGGGTGCCGGAGGATGCAGGCTTTATCGCCTTTTGCGATCAGGACGACGTCTGGCTGCCGCAGAAGCTCGCCCGCCAGATCGCGCGGCTCGCCCGCGAACCGGCGGCGGCGATGGTGGCGGGCCGCACCATCCTGTGCGATGCGGGGCTGGCCGAGATCGGCCGCAGCCCGCTGTTTGCCCGTCCGCCCGGCTTTGCCAATGCGCTGGTGCAGAATATCGGCGGCGGCAACACGATGATGTTCAACCGCGCGGCGCTGGTCCGGCTTCGCCGTGCCGCGCCCCATGCCGGTGGCATCGTCGCGCATGATTGGTGGGCCTATCAGGTGCTCGCCGGCACCGGGGCGGCGGTGATCTACGATCCCGAGCCGCTGGTGCTCTACCGCCAGCACGGCGCCAACCAGATCGGTCAGAACGCCACGGCGCGCGCCCGTGCCCGGCGGCTTGGGCAATTGCTTGGCGGGCGGTTTCGCGGCTGGAGCAACCGGAGCCTGGCAAGCCTTGCCCCGATCCGCGCCGACCTGACGGCGGAGAACCGCGCCTTGCTGGATGCTTTCGCCGCCCAGCGTCAGCGTGGGCTGGCCGGGCGGGTGCGGGGCATAGGCCGGCTCGGCCTCTACCGCCAGACCCGGCCGGGCCAGATCGCGCTGCATGTCGGCTTCGCGCTTGGCCTGATCTGAGCGCTGCGGACACTTGGCAGCGGCGATGCCGACATACGCGTCAGGCGTGTGAGTGAAAACTCATACATTGCCCTGAATTGTGCCTGCCTAGGGTTGCAATCAAAAGTTGTTCAACCATAGTCTCAATCATCCTTTGCGAGATTCGCGGGTGGTGTGTGTGTAACGAGGGCAGCGGGTGTGAAGGTAGAAGCGACGGCGCTTGAAGGCGTTCTGATCCTGACGCCCGAGCGGTTTGGCGACAACCGCGGCTTCTTTTCGGAGACGTGGAACCGCGCGCGCATGGCCGAGGCCGGGCTCGATCTCGATTTCTGCCAGGACAATCATTCCTTTTCCGCCATCAGGGGCACGGTGCGCGGCCTGCATTTTCAAAGCCCGCCCGACGCGCAGGCCAAGCTGGTGCGCTGCGGGCGCGGGCGGCTCTATGATGTGGCCGTCGATATCCGCCGGGGCAGCCCGGGCTATGGCCGCTGGGTGGGGGTGGAGCTCAGCTTCGAAAACGGCCGGCAATTGCTGATCCCCGAGGGGTTTCTGCACGGCTTCGTCACGCTCGAACCCGACACCGAGATCGCCTATAAATGCTCAGCCTTCTACGCCCCCGGGAGCGACGGGGCGGTGCGCTTCGACGATCCCGATATCGGGATCGACTGGCCGCTGGAGCCGGGCGCGGCGGTGCTTTCGCAGAAAGACGCAAACGCCCCGCGCCTGCGCGACATCACCAGCCCGTTCACGGTCGGGGGCTGAGGCGATGGCAAGGCTTCTGATCACCGGCGGCGCGGGCTTCATCGGCTCGGCGGTGGTGCGCCTCGCCATCGCGCGCGGCTATGAGGTGGTCAACCTCGATGCGCTCACCTATGCCGCCTGCCTCGACAACCTCGCCAGCGTGGCCGATCACCCGCGCTACCGCTTCGTGCGGGCCGATCTGCGCGACCGGGCGGCGCTCGATGCGGCCCTTGCCACGCACCGGCCCGATGCGATCATGCATCTCGCCGCCGAAAGCCATGTGGATCGCTCGATCGACGGGCCGGGCGCTTTTGTCGAGACCAATATCACCGGCACCTACAACCTGCTGGAAGCCACGCGCGGCTATTGGCAGGCGGCGGGGCGGCCCGGGGGCTTTCGCTTTCACCATGTCTCGACCGACGAGGTCTATGGCAGCCTTGGGCCGGGCGGCAGGTTCACCGAAACCACGCCCTACGATCCGCGCAGCCCCTATGCCGCCTCGAAAGCGGCGAGCGACCATCTCGTCAGCGCCTGGCACGAGACCTATGGCCTGCCGGTGGTGCTGTCCAATTGCTCCAACAATTACGGGCCGTTCCAGTTTCCCGAAAAGCTGATTCCGGTGGTGATCCTCAATGCGCTGGCGGGCAGGCCGTTGCCGGTTTACGGCGCGGGGCTGAATGTGCGCGACTGGCTCTATGTCGAGGATCACGCCGATGCGCTGCTGCGGGTGCTGGAGGCCGGGGCGCTCGGGCGGTCTTACAATATCGGCGGCGAGAACGAGGCGCGCAATATCGACATCGTGCAGAAGATCTGCGCCCTGCTTGACGAGCGCCGCCCCGCGGCGCGGCCCCACAGCGCGTTGATCACCCATGTGGCCGACCGCCCCGGCCATGACCGGCGCTATGCCATCGACCCGGCCCGTATTCGCGCGGAGCTGGGCTGGCGGCCCTCGGTCACGCTCGATGCCGGGCTGGCGATGACGGTGGACTGGTATCTTGCCCACGAGGATTGGTGGCGCAAGCTGAAGGCCCGCGCGGGTGTGGGCGAACGGCTGGGGGTGGCGGTATGATCCTCGTTTTCGGCAAGTCCGGGCAGGTGGCCCGCGAACTGGGCCGGCTGCCCACCCTGCGCTGCCTCGGGCGCGACGAGGCCGATCTGGCCGACCCGGCGGCTTGCGCGGCGGCGATCCACGCCTATGCGCCGCGCGCGGTGATCAACGCCGCCGCCTATACCGCCGTCGACAAGGCCGAGGCGGAGGAGGGGGTGGCGCATCTGATCAATGCCGAAGCGCCCGGCGCGATGGCCGAGGCTTGCGCGGCCTGTGGCATTCCCTTCGTTCATATCTCGACCGATTACGTCTTTAATGGCAGCGGTGCCGCGCCCCGCACGCCGGAGGATGCGACCGCGCCGCTCAATGCCTATGGCCGCAGCAAGCTGGCCGGCGAGGCGAAGGTGCGGGCGAGCGGGGCGCAGGCGGTGATCCTGCGCACCTCCTGGGTGTTTTCCGCGCATGGACGCAACTTCGTCACCACCATGCTCGCGCTTTCGGCCAGCCGTGACCGGCTCGACGTGGTGGCCGACCAGATCGGCGGCCCGACCCCGGCGCGTGCCATCGCCGCCGCCTGCCACGGCATCGCGCGGGCGATGCAGGACGATCCGCAGATGGCGGGCACCTACCACTTCTCCGGTGCGCCCGATGTGAGCTGGCAGGGCTTCGCTCAGGAGATCTTTCGCGAGGCCGGGCGCGCCGTCACCCTGCGCCCCGTCGCCAGCGCCGACTGGCCCAGCCCGGCGGCCCGCCCGCTCAACTCACGGCTCGATTGCAGCGCGACGATGCACGAGCTGGGGCTGGCGCGCCCCGACTGGCGCGCCGGTCTCGCAGAGGTTTTGGCAGAGATTTCAGGTAAGGTGCGATGACACAGCGTAAAGGCATCATCCTCGCCGGCGGCACCGGCACGCGGCTTTACCCGCTGACCACGGCCGTCTCCAAGCAGTTGCTGCCGGTCTACGACAAGCCGATGATCTTCTACCCGCTCTCGGTGCTGATGCTCGCCGGTATCCGTGAGATCGCGGTGATCACCAACCCCGAATACATGCAGCAGTTCGGCCAGTTGCTCGGTGACGGATCGCAATGGGGGCTGGCGATCAGCTATATCGCGCAAGCCTCGCCCGACGGGCTGGCGCAGGCCTATCTGCTGGCGGAGGATTTCCTCGCCGGGGCGCCCTCGGCAATGATCCTGGGCGACAACATCTTCTACGGCAACGATCTGCGCAGCCTGCTGAAACGGGCCGACGAAGAGCCCGAGGGCGGCACCATCTTCGGCTATCACGTCGCCGATCCCGAGCGCTACGGCGTGATCGGTCTGGATGCGGGGGGCCGGGTGACGAGCCTTGAGGAAAAGCCGAAAATCCCTCCGTCCAACTATGCGATCACCGGGCTTTACTTCCTCGACAAGACCGCCCCGGCGCTGGCCCGTCAGGTGGAGAAATCGCCGCGCGGCGAATATGAAATCACCAGCCTGCTCAACATGTACCTCGAAAGCGCGCGCCTGAGGGTGGTCAGGCTCGGGCGCGGCCATGCCTGGCTCGATACCGGCACGCACGGCTCGCTGCTCGATGCCGGCAATTTCGTGCGCACGCTGGAAAACCGGCAGGGATTGCAGATCGGCAGCCCCGAAGACGTGGCCTTTCAGCTTGGCTGGATCGACCGCGGCGCGCTGCGCGACCGGGCAAAGTCGTATGGCAAGAGCGCCTATGGCCAGTCTCTGCTCAGGCGCGTGAACGAAACCTTCTGAGGGCAGGCGCCAGGGCATGAAGATCATCTCCCGCATCCAGAGCGCGCTGCTCTACCCGATGGCACGCGCGATTGTCGGGGCGCAATCGCAGCGCGCACGCCTGCGAAGCTGGGGGAAGGCTCCCAGGCTGCATCATGAGGCACCCTATGAGGGCCAGCCGATCCTGCTTCTTGCGCTCTACCAGAAGGGCCGGCTGCGCCCCGATCTCATCCGCCTGATCGCCGCCGCCCGGGCGCAGGGCCTCTATGTGCTCGCGGTCAACACCCTGAAGGTGACGGCGCCCGACGCCCTGGCGGGGCTGGTGGATTGCTATATCGAGCGCCCCAATTTCGGCCGCGATTTCGGCAGCTACAAAACCGGCTTTCTGCATCTCTATCAGCGCGGCTGGGAGGCCCGTTGCCCGCGCCTCGTGATGGTCAATGACAGCGTCTACTACAGCACGCGGGGGCTAGCGGCATTCATCGAAGACCTCGCCACTTGCGAGACCGAAGTGCTTGGCGCAACGGAGAATTACGAGATCGAATATCACCTCGGCTCGTTCTGCATCTCGATGGCTGGCGGCATTCTGCAAAGCGGGCGGCTGCGCCGATACTGGCGCCGCTACAGGCTGACGGATGTGCGCCCGCTGGTCATCAAGCGCGGCGAGCTTGGTCTGTCGAAAACGCTCAAACGTTGCGCATCGAGCGAGGACGATTTTGCCTCTCTGTTCAGCGCCGCGCGCTTCCTGTCCGCGATCAGTGCCGACGATCAGTTCATGGCCTTCGCCATGAACAACATCACCACGTCACGCTTTAATTCGGCCAGAAGACCGCTCTTTGCGAGCATCGCCAGGACATTCAAGGATCGCTACGGCGTGCAGACCCTTGCCGCCGAGGATCTGCCGAAGAATTCCGAAATGACGTTGGACAGCGCGCTGTATGACGTCTCCTACGTGAGCGATCTCGATCAGTTGCGCGCGCATTTTACCCGGTTTCTGAAAACCGGAGACGTGCAGGCGGGCGATCTGCGGACCATCGCGATCGCCGAGCTGGGCGACCGGTTCCTGTTCGGAAGCCATATCCACCACAATGCCGCGGCCCTGCTCTGGCTGGGGGTGCCCTTCATCAAGAATGACGGGCTCTATCGTGGCGCCTTTTCGGTGGAAGACGTAACCCGGATCGGCGCGCTTCTGCCGCCGGGAGAAGCACGCGAATTTATGAAACTGCTCCTCAGCCGGCCCTATGGCGGGTCTACGCTGCGCGGGTGGAAGCTGGCTGCGTTCGCGGCCGGGCTCATCTAGGGCCCGCCCGATCCGTGCGCGCGGGACGATCTGAGGCGGAATAGCGGGAGGCGCGCGATGGCGCAGATTGATTTCATCCTGACCGGATATGAGCATGGCGGAACGACCCTGCTGTCGGAGCTTTTCCGCGCGAACGGGTTTGAATCGGGGTTTGAGGTTGGCGTTCTGCTCGGCGAGAGGCCGTCCGATCTGCGCCAGAACACCGATTTCTGGAACCTGTTGCTGCCGGGGTGGAACATCTCCGAACAGATCCGTGAACAGGCGGTGTCGGGGGATTTTCAGGACTTCTACGATACGATCTGCGAGGCGTCCTTCCCCGATCATTCAGGTGCCTTTTTCGACAAGACGCCACGTTATATGAGCGCCCTGGGGCAATGTATGAGCCGCGGGCCATTCATCGCCAAAGCGGTGGTGATCCACCGTGATCCGCGCGCCGTCTTTCTGTCTCAGGCGCGAAAACTGGAACCGGATCTTCACGTCATCGCTGCCGTCGAGAAAAGATTCGACATGCTCCGGGAGTTGTATGTTCACTACTTTATCGGCTCGGTTGCCCACTTGACCAATCCCCGCGTGCTCTTCGTTCCATTCGAGGAACTGGTAAGCCGCGAGGATACCTGGCTGAAAAACATCGGGAATTTCGCCACCGGCGAACCCTTCGTGAAGCGCCGGGGCAATTCGAGGTTCGATAACGTGACCTCCAGCGGCATGGATCCCGGCAAGGTCGTCGAGTTCGACCGCCTGCTGCCGGTGGCGCTGCAAAGGCGCATTCTCGATGGCACGCGGCTTGCCGCGCCCTTCTTTGCCGGCCCGGTCGAACGGGCACAGTACGGCGATCTGTGGCAGGAGACGATCACGGCGGCCCGCGCACGCCTCGCCGCCTTCGGCCTGCCGGCGACGGGCACGAGCGTGAACGGCACCTACTTCGAACCCCTGACCTACCTGATCCGCTACCCCGATGTGCTCAAGACCGGCGCCGACCCGGTCGAGCATTTCCGCCGGCACGGGCGCCGCGAGGGCCGCATCCCGGCATAGGGCTGCAGGCTTGCAGCCGGGCCGGTGGGGTGGAAAAAGCCAACAATTTCAATGGGAAGGTCCCGACTGGCAGCCCGTAGGGGAATCGAACCCCTCTTTCCAGGTTGAAAACCTGGCGTCCTAACCGATAGACGAACGGGCCACGCTGTCGGTAGCGCGGTGTTTAGGAAAACGGCGCGGGGAGGGCAAGAGGATTCTGCCGGGGCCGGCGAAAAATTTTCGGGCCGTTTCCCGCGCCTTGTGCCTGCGGGCAGGGCAGCGGCGTGGAGGGTCCGGCCGGCTAGGCCGGGGCGGCGTCTTCGAGGCGCAGTTGCGCGGTGACGCGGCCGTTCCAGTGGTTGAGGTCCAGCCGTCCGGCGAGGTGGAAGCGCGCGCCGCCGTGACCGGCGAGGGCGGGGCCGAGCGGGCCGTCGAAAGCGCCGAAGGCGATGGCTTCGAGCCGCGCGCCGAGCCCGTCGCTCACCGTGAGCTTGAGGTGGCTCTGGCCGACCGGGCGGGCATAGTCGATCTTCATGTCGGGGAAGGCAAAGCGCGGGGCCGGGGCGCCCGCGCCATAGGGGCCTGCGGCCTCGATCTGCTCGATCAGTTCGGGTGTGGCCGCGCCGGGCATGAGAAGGGCATCCACCGCAAGGTCGCGTGGCCCGATCGCACCGGCGCCTTGCCGGGCCATCAGCGCGCTCAGCCGCTCCATCGCCGGTTCGAGCTGGGCGCGGCTGAGGCTGAGGCCCGCCGCCATCTTGTGCCCGCCGCCCTTTTCGATCAGCCCTTCGGCGGCGAGCTTCTGCACCGCCGCGCCCAGATCGACGCCCGAGACGGAGCGACCCGAGCCTTTGCCCGCCTCGCCGTCGAAGCCGATCACCACGGCGGGGCGGTTGGCCGCCTCCTTCAGCCGCGAGGCGACGATGCCGACCACGCCGGGGTGCCAGCCCTCGGCGGCGGCCCAGACCAGCGGCGCCTCCAGCCCGCGCTCTTCCGCCTGCGCCATCGCGCCGGCGAGCACCTCGGCCTCGATCTCGCGCCGCTCGGTGTTCAACTCGTCGAGCCGCGTGGCCAGCGCCATCGCCTCGGCGGGGTCGGTGGTGGCCAGCAGTCGCGCGCCGAGATCGGCCTGGCCGATCCGCCCGCCCGCATTCACCCGTGGCCCCATCAGGAAACCCAGGTGGTAGGGGCGCGGCGCGGTGTTCATCCGCGCCACGTCACCCAGCGCGACGAGGCCGGGGCGGCCGCGCTGGGCCATCACCTTCAGCCCCTGCACCACGAGGGCGCGGTTGGCCCCGATCAATGGGGCCACATCCGCCACGGTGGCCAGCGCCACCAGATCGAGCATCCCCATCAGATCCGGGCCGCGCTTGCCCGCCTCGCGCAATTGCCGCCCGGCTTCCACCAGCATCAGAAAGACCACGCCGGCGGCGCAGAGATAGCCCGGCGCGCCGGCCTCATCCTGCCGGTTGGGGTTCACCACGGCCAGCGCCGGGGGCAGGGTCTCGCCGCCCAGGTGATGGTCGAGCACCACCACATCGGCGCCTTTGGCGGTGGCGGCGGCAATCGGCTCGTGGCTGAGCGTGCCCGCATCGACGATGACGATCAGCGGATGATCCGCCGCCAGCATCTCCATCGCCGGTATGTTGGGGCCATAGCCCTCGTCGATCCGGTCGGGCACGTAGAGGGTGGGGGTCATGCCGAAGGCCCTGAGCCAGTCGATCATCAGCGCGGCGGAGGCGCCGCCATCCACATCGTAATCGGCGAAAACGGCGATCTTTTCGCGCTTGCTGACTGCCTCCAGCACCCGCCCGGCGGCCTTTTCCATGTCTTTCAGCCCGCGCGGGTCGGGCAGGGTGTCGCGCAGCGTGGGGGCGAGGAAGGCGGCGGCCTCTTCCGGCGGCACGCCCCGGCGGGCGAGCACGGCGGCGACGGGGGCAGGCAGGCCGGTGGCCTGCTGCATCGCCTCGGCCAGACGGGCCAGTTCGATGCCGGGGCCGGTCCAGCGCCGGCCGGTGAGCGAGGCTTCGACATCGAGAAAGGCGGATATGGGCGCAGACATGGGCAAGGTGTAGGCGGGCAGGGGCGGCAGGTCTAGGGGGCGGTGCGGTGTTTTCGCCGTCCCGCTCAGGCCAGCCCGGCCTCTTCCATCAGCCTTTCGGCCTCGGCGGCGATCAGCGCCTCCGCGCCCGCGCCCTCGACCGGCACCTTGCCGACCTCGAGAAAGAGCGGCGCGGCAAAGGGGGTGACCCGGTCGGTCACCACGTGATCCACCCGCGCGCGGGTGCGCGCCAGCATGTCCTCGATCCGGCCAAAGCCGATCAGCCCGCGCATCGCCTCTTCGCGGGTGATGTCGAGCAGCAGGTGGTGGGGGTCGTATTTGCGCAACGTGTCGTAGAGGATATCGGTGGAAAACGTGGCCTGACGCGCATTGGCCCGCTTGCCGGGAAAGTTGCGCGGCGTCAGCCCGGCGATGGTGGCGGCTGCCTTGAAGCTGCGCTTCATCAGGGCGTTATCGGCCAGCCAGCCATCGAGCCCGTCGCGCAACCCCTCCGGGTCGAGCAGATCGGCCGGATCGCGCATCGGCTCCAGCGACCAGATCAGCGTGGCGTAATCGGTGGCGACAAAGCCGAGCGGCCCCAGCCCCGCCTCCTCCATCCGCCCTGTGAGCAACAGCCCCAGCGTCTGCTGCGCACCGCGCCCGGCGAAACCGTAGACGCAGCTATGCGCCCGGCCCTCATAGGGAAAGCTTTCGACGAGGATGCGCCCGGCGCGTGGCAGATGCGACAACTCGGCCTGCAACCGGATCCAGTCGCGCGTATGCGCGGGCAGCGCCGACAGATCGTCGCGGTGCAAAAGGTCGAGGATGCGGGCCGAAAGCTGGGTGGAGGTGGAAAACTTCGTGCCCATGAACACCGCCACTTTCGGCTTGCGCCCCCGGTCGCGGCTCACCTCCACATGCATCTCTTTCAGGCTCTCGAACCGCACGATCTTCCCGCCCATCAGGAAGGTGTCGCCGGGCACCAGCGAGGCTGCGAAATATTCCTCCACCTCGCCCAGATTGGCGCGCTGGCCGCGCATCCGCACCTTCACCGTGTCGCTGTCCTGGATCGTGCCCAGGTTCATGCGGATCATCTGGGTGCTGCGCGGGTCGCGCAAGTGCCACATCCCGTCGGTGCGCTGCATGAGCCGCTGCCAGCGGTCATAGGCGCGCAGGGCATAGCCACCGGTGGCGGTGAAATCGAGGCAGGCGTCGAACTCGGCCCGGCTGAGCGCGGCATAGGGGCCGGCCTGCGTGACCTCGGCGTAAAGCGCTCCGGCGTCGAACGGCCCGGAGCAGGCGCGGATCAGGATGTGCTGGCAGAGCACGTCGCGCGGCCCCGGCCCGCGCGGCTCGCCATCGAGGTCATGGGCATGGACCGCCTCGATGGCGGCCTGGCACTCGATCACCTCCCAGCGGTTGGCGGGCAGGAGCAGCGCCTTCGACGGCGCGTTGTAGCGGTGATTGGCGCGGCCGATCCGCTGCACCAGCCGCTTGACGTTTTTCGGCGCGCCGACCTGGATCACCAGATCGACATCGCCCCAGTCCAGCCCCAGATCGAGCGTGCCGGTGCAGACGATGGCGCTGAGGCTGCCCGCAACCATCGCCGCCTCCACCTTCTCGCGCGCCTCGCGGGCGAGCGAGCCGTGGTGGATGCCGATGGGCAGGCTTTCCTCATTGGCGAGCCACAGGTGGTGAAAGAAAATCTCGGCCTGCGCCCTTGTGTTGTGAAAGATCAGCGTCGTCTTGTGTTTCTTCACCTCCGCCAGAACTTCGGGGATGGCATAGCGCCCGCCGCCGCCCGACCATGGTGGCGGCGTTTGCGCGGTGAGCATCCGGATATCGGGCATCGGGCCGGGATCGGCGGTGAGCACGGCGCAGCCCCCGGCGTGGAAATAGCGCGCCAGCGCCGGCGGGTCTTCCACCGTGGCCGAAAGGCCGACGCGCCGCAGCCCCGGCGCGAGCGCCGCGAGCCGGGTGAGCAGCAGCATGAGCTGATCGCCCCGCTTGCTCTCGGCCAGCGCGTGCAACTCGTCCACCACCACGCGCTGTAACCCGGCAAACATCCGTGGCGCATCCTCGTAACTCAGAAGCAGCGCAAGGCTTTCCGGCGTGGTCAGCAGAATATGCGGCGGATCGGCGCGCTGGGCTTTCTTGCGGGTCTGGCTGGTATCGCCCGAGCGGTCATCGACGCGGATGGCAAGCCCGATCTCGGCGATCGGTTTCAGGAGGTTGCGCCGCATATCTGCGGCCAGCGCCTTCAGCGGCGAAATGTAAAGCGTGTGCAGGCCGGGGCGCGGCGCCTCGCCCAGCTCCACCAGCGAGGGCAGGAAGCCCGCCAGCGTCTTGCCACCGCCGGTGGGCGCGATCAGCAGCGTCGCCGGATCGTCCGCCCGTGCCAGCATGTCGGCCTGATGCGGATGCACCTGCCAGCCCTTTGCGGCGAACCAGGCATCGAAGGAGGCGGGCAGGGCGGTCATGGTGGCGAAGATAGGGGCGCCCGCGGGCAAAAGAAAGCACAGCCGGGCGCGACGGAAGCCGATGCGCCCGGCGTATCACCGGCATCGGAAAGCGAAAACGGAGCCGACAATGAAAACCCTGCGCCTCTGGGCCACACCCCTTACCGTGGCCACCACCCTGATCACCCTGGTGACCGGCATATTCCTGTTCTTCCACTATGCGCCGGGGCTGACCCGGGTGAGCCATGAATGGATCGGAATGCTGATGGCGGTGGCGGTCTTTGCCCACCTGCTGCTGAACTGGCGTGCCTTCACCACCTATTTCAAACGCCCCGCCGGGCTCACGCTGATGGGGCTGGGCGCGGTGGCGATGGCGGCGACGGTGCTCGTCTCGATGCCGGCGCGCGAGGGCGGCCCCTCGGGCTTCCGCGCGGCGATGGCGGCGATGAACACCGCCCGGATCGAGACGCTGGCCGACCTTGCCGGCGAAGAGACCGATGCGGTGCTCGCCCGGCTCGGTGCGGCAGGTATCGACGCCACCGCCGACAGCACCGTCTCCGCTCTGTCCGGTGGCGACCGCGCCGCGCAGGGCGAGATCATCGCCATGGTTTTCAGCCACGACTGAGCGGGTATGACCAAGGGGCCGCGCGGTAGATCCGGCGGCCCCTTTTTCTTGGTCGAAATACTCCGGGGGGTGCGGGGGGCTGGCCCCCCGCCACGGCCTCAATGTTCGATATGCTCCTCGCTGACGAACATGTTGGCCCAGGCGCGGTCGATCAGCTCGGGGCTCATCTGATAGGGGATACCCTCGAATTCGCAGATCGAGATCATCTGGTCGATCAGGAAGACCGGCTGGTAGTTGGCATAGATGTCGCCGATGGTGGGGTATTTCGTTTTCAGCAAATGTACCAGCGCCGCCTCGTCGAGCGGCATCCCCTTCTTGCGGGCGACCATCGCGAAGATTTTCAGAAAGCCTTCCTGATCCGGCCCGTCGATCTTGATCTTGAAGAAGATCCGGCGCAGCGCCGCCTTGTCGAAGATCTCGTTGGGGTGGAAGTTGGTGGAGAAGATCACCAGCGTGTCGAAGGGCACCTCGAATTTCTCGCCCGATTGCAGCGCGAGGATGTCCTTGTTTTCTTCCAGCGGCACGATCCAGCGGTTGATCAGCGCCTGCGGCGGCTCGGCCTGGCGGCCAAGGTCGTCGACGATGAACACGCCGCCGGCGGATTTGAACTGCAGGGGCGCGGTATAGGTGCGCGCGGTGGGGTTGTATTTGAGGTCGAGCATGTCGAGCGTAAGCTCGCCGCCGGTGATCACCGTGGGCCGCTCGCAGAGCACGTAGCGCTTGTCGAACTTGTTCGAGGTGCGGCGCAGCGAATTCGGATCGTCGACGATCTCTTCGGCTCTGGAATGCACGATCGGGTCATAGACGGTGATGACCTGGCCGTTATATTCCACCGCGCGGGGGATGTAGATCTTGTCACCCAGCGCGTCGCGGATGCCGTTGGAGATCGAGGATTTACCGTTGCCCGGCGGCCCGTACATCAGGATCGAGCGGCCCGAGCCGACGGCGGGGCCGAGATGGTCGAGCAGGGCCGGCGGCAGGATCAGGTGGCCCATCGCCGAGGTAAGCTGGTCGCGGGTGATCTGGATGTCGCGCACCGACTGGCGCTTCACCTGCGCGCCGTAATCGGCCATCGGCACCGGCATCGCGCCGTAATATTCCGATTGCGACAGCGCATCGAGCGCGCGCGCCTTGCCCGCATCCGACAGCCGGTAGCCCATCTCGCCGCCCGAATTGGCGTGCAGCGTGCCGAGCGCCTCGACAAGCCCCTGGCCGCGGCAATCGTCCATCAGCTCCTGCACCACGCGGTTGGGCACGGCGAGCACCTTTTCCAGCGCCGACACGATTTCAAGATTCATGCGGAACATCGTTTTGAGAAGGATGTCGCGCATCATCACCGGGGTGAGGCCGGTATCGGCCATCGACGTGCAGGGCGGCGGGGCCTGAACGGTGGAGGTGGTGGGCTGCATGTTCATGGGTATGCTCGTGGCCTCGATATTGCGGCGTGGTGGTGCGAATTGCCTGATCCGACGCCTGACAGCGGCGCCTTGTTTTGCGGCAATCCTACCCGTCGGGGGCCATTCGGGCAACCAAAACGAAAGCCCGCCGCCGCGCGATCATGCGCAAGATGTTTTTGTATGCGGTTAACGGCGGGGCTGACCTAGCGGATCAGCGTCGGGCGAAACCGCATCGGCCGGCGCGCTTCGGTGGGCAGATGCCGGTTCAGCCGCCGGCCGATTGCCCCGTAAATCCAGATCACCGTGAGGGTGAGCAGGATGAAATACATCGCCAGAATCGGGTAGGGGATGAAGGGGTTGAAGGTCTTGTCGGCGAAGTAATTGGCGTAATAGAGCGCGTCGCCGCGCTGTTGCCAGGCCGGAAAGCCGGAGAAGAACACCAGCGTCGTGGCGTGGAACAGAAAGATCGCCTCGTTGGTATAGCCGGGCCAGGCGAGGCGCAGCATGGTCGGGAAGGTGATCCGCCGGAACCGGTGCCGGCCGGTCAGCCCATAGGCGTCGGCGGCTTCCAGATCGCCTTTCGGGATCGCCTTCAGCGCGCCGTGGAAAATCTCGCCGGTATAGGCCGATGTGTTGAGAAACAGCACGATCGCCGCGCCGAGCCAGGCCGAGGTGAGCGGATCGAAGACCGGGCTGACCCCTTTCAGCGACAGGAAGGCGAAATAGGCGAAGAAGAACTGGATGAAGAGCGGCGAGCCGCGGAAGATGAAGATGAACCATTCGGCGGGCTTGCGGAAGATCAGGTGCCGCGAGCCCTTGCCGATCGCCACCGCCGTGGCCAGCAGGAACCCCGCCAGCAGGGCGAGCACGCCGAAATAGACGTTCCAGATCATCCCCGAGCCGATCAGGGTGAATTGCTGGCAGAGGGTGAAATCGGTTTTCGGCAGCAGCCGCTCGCCGATGCCGATGGAGCGCAGCCCGTAATCCGCAATGGTCTGGATGCAGCTCATGCCCCCGCCTTTCGCATCGCTTCGCCGGCGGCGGTGGCCTGGCCGTGACTGAGCCGCGCCATCACCCGCGCCAGAACCTTCTCCGACACCCAGGTGAGGAACAGGTAGAAGACCAGCAGCGCGCCGAAATAGTAAAGCCGCCAGTCGCCATGCGGATAGGCGGTGAACCTGGCCGCCTTGGTGCCGCCCAGCTCGCGCGCCCAGTAAACGATATCCTCGACCCCGAGCAAAAACAGCAGCGGCGTGGCTTTGATCAGGATCATCCACAGATTGCCAAGGCCGGGCAGGGCATAGACCCACATCTGCGGCACGAGGATGCGCCAGAACGCCTGGCGGTGGGTCATGCCATAGGCTTCGGCGGTTTCCATCTGCGCGCGCGGCACCGCCTTCATCGCGCCGTAGAGCACATTGGCCGCGAAGGCGCCGAAGACGATGGCGAAGGTGAGCACGGCAAGCAAGAAGCCGTAGGTTTCATGCACCCATTGCGGGCTGGTCGAAAGCGGCAGCTTGGCGGCGGTGCAGACCACGAAATCGTTGCCCTGGCGCACCGGCTCGCTCCAGTCGGGGCATTTGACCCGGTGGCGGACATATTCGAACGCCTGATCCAGCGCGATGACGAAGAACAGGAAAAAGGCGATGTCGGGCACGCCGCGCACGATCGAGGTATAGGCCTTGCCGAGCCAGCTCAGCGGCGCGAAGCGCGAGCGCGCGGCGGCGGCACCGCCAAAGCCGAACAGCAGCGCGGCGGGTGCGGTGACGGCGAGCAGCAGCAGAACCGTGCCGAAGGACAGGTAAAACGCCATATGCTTGCCGGTGGTGAGGTAGCAGGCAAGCCAGCTCAGGCCGTCGAGCGTGGAGGGATCGGCGCAGGTGGAAAACATCGCGGGGCCCCAGCGGGTCTGGCCCCCCGCCGGAGCGGAGGGCCGGGCGGGTCAGCTCAGAAGGTGCTGGCCACTTCCCATTTTTCGATCAGCGCGTTCAGCGAGCCATCGTCCTTCATCGACGAGATCGCCGCGTCGAACTTCGCTTTCAGATCGGCATCGCTCTCGCGCAGGCCCATGCCCACGCCGCCGCCGATCTGCTCGTTGCGTTCGAGCATGACAAGATCGGCCTCTTCGTCGGCGATCGGCTGCAAGTAGGAGCAATCGGCGAGCACCGCGTCGGCTTCGCCCGAGCGCACGGCGGCGATGGTTTCTTCGGGCGTCGCGAATTCCACCAGCGTCGCGCCGGCCTCGGCCACGAAGGCGGCCTGGATCGTCGAGGTCTGAGCGGTGACGATGCCACCGTCGACATCCACGTCATCCGAGAGGGCAACGTAGCACGACGGATCGGGCGGGGTGTATTCTTGCGTGAAATCAATCACTTCGTCACGTTCTGCCGTGATCGACATGCCGGCGATGATGGTGTCGTAATTGCCCGAGACGAGGTTGGGAATGATCGAATCCCACTCGTTGGTCACCCATTCGCAATTCAGTTCGGCGCGGGCGCAAAGCTCATCGCCCAGCTCGCGCTCGAAGCCGGCCACATCGCCGTTATCGTCGATGAAGTTCCACGGAGGGTAGGCGCCCTCGGTGCCCATGCGGACAACGTCCTGTGCCATGGCGCCGCCGGCGGCGAGCGCGAGCACGGCGGTTGTCAGGATCAGCTTGTTCATCTGCTTTTCTCCCTTGTCAGATGTCAGGCATGAGCGGTGGCAGAAAGAAACTGCCGCAGCCGCTCGGTTTGCGGGTTGCCGAAGACCGCCTCGGGGGGGCCTTCTTCTTCGATCTTCCCCAGATGCAGGAAGATCACGTGATCCGCCACATCCGCCGCGAGGCGCATGTCATGGGTCACGATTATCATGGTGCGGCCTTCGGTGGCGAGGTCCTTGATCACCTTCACCACCTCCTGTTCCAACTCGGGATCGAGCGCCGAGGTGGGCTCGTCGAACAACAGCGCGCGCGGCTCCATGCAGAGCGCGCGGGCGATGGCGGCACGCTGCTGCTGACCGCCCGAAAGCTGCGCCGGCCAGGCATCGGCCTTGTCGCCGATACCGACCTTGTCGAGATAATGCCGGGCGCGCTCCTCGACCTCGGCCCGGTCGCGCTTTAGCACCGTCACCGGCGCCTCCATCACGTTTTCGAGGATGGTCATATGGGCCCAGAGGTTGAACTGCTGAAACACCATCGACAGGTTGGTGCGGATGCGCGTCACCTGCGCCCGGTCGGCGGGGTGGCGGCCGGCCCCTTCGCCGCGCCACTGAATCGGTTCCCCCTCGAAGAAGATTTCGCCCCGCTGGCTCTCTTCAAGCAGGTTGGCGCAGCGCAGCAGGGTGGATTTGCCTGAGCCGGACGAGCCGATCAGCGCCACCACATGACCGCGCGGCGCGACCAGATCGACGCCCTTGAGAACCTCCAGTTCGCCGTAAGACTTGTGGAGGTCGCGGATCTCTATGACGGGCGGGTTTGTATCTAGCAAGGTCTCGGCAGCCGGTTGTTCCGGGGACCGAGTAGGGCGCAAAATGCTTCACGATGCAACGGTTTTTACCGATTGGTCGCTTTACCTTCCGCTACGTCGCCGCCGGCGCGCAAGGAGCGGGCGTGCTGCTCAGGATTTGGCCGCTTTCTGCCGCGCGATGTTGCTGTCGCGGTCGTTCACGCCCAGAAGGGCCGCGACCATGCGCATCAGCGCGTCTTCCTCGTCGGCCCGCGCGCCGTCTGCCAGAACCACCATCCAGGCGCTTTCGACCACGCGGCGGCGGTCTTCGTAAGGTACCGCTTCCTTGATCGCCTGGGTGAAGCGCACCGTGTCGGGCGCCTCGGCCTCCACCGCCTCGGCCTGCTGGCGCAACTCGGCGGCCTCGGCCTGGCCGAGCTGGTAGCGCGCGGCGATGATCTGTTCGATCTGGTCGATCTCGGCGCGGGCGTAATCGTTATCGGACCGGGCAAGGCGGACGAGCAGCGCGGTAAGGGCGAGCCGCGCATCGGCATCGGCCAGCGGCTGCGGTGCGGGGGCGAAGAGGGATTTGAGAAGGCGATCGAGCATGTGGATGATATAGGCCGGAAAAACCCGGCTGCCAATCACGGCTGCGTGTCGGGCTTGTCATGGCGCCGGGCGGTGTCGGCGGCATCGGCGGGGGAGAGGCCGAGCGCCGCCCCCAAGCCGGTGAGAAAGGCTTCTTCCTGCGGCTGCAGCGCGCGGTCGGCCAGCCCCACATCCCACAGTGCGCCGAACAGCGCGGCGCGGTCTTCATAGGGGGTATGGCCCTGCACCTCGGCGATGAAATCGGCGGTGTCTGGGCCGGCGGCCTCGATCCGCTCGGCATCGGCGCGCAGCTTCGCCGCCTCGACCGGGTTCAGCCCGTGGGCGCGGGCGAGGATCGTGTCGATCTCGGCGATCTCCTCAAAGGCGTAATGCTCGTCCGCCTTGGCCATCCGCACGAGGAGCGCCGCCATGGCAAGGCGCACGTCGAGCGCGGGCAGCGGCTTGTCTTTCGGGTGGCCCTTGAGGCGGGCGATGAGCGCGTTGAACATGAATGCCGTCCCCGGTTTTGCGCCGAGCCTAGCGCCTCTTTGGCTTGGCGCAAATACCCCACGCGCCGCCGCGCGGGCTTTGCGTCACCGCTCTCAGACCAGCCGTTCCACCTCTTTCGCCGCGCGGATGAAATCGGCAAACAGCGGCGCCGGAGCGAAGGGCTTGGATTTCAGCTCGGGGTGATATTGCACGCCGATGAACCAGGGGTGGTCCTTCCACTCGACGATCTCGGGCAACCGCCCATCGGGCGACATGCCGGAAAACACCAGCCCGGCCTGTTCCAGCTCCTTGCGGTACTGGATATCCACCTCGTAGCGGTGGCGATGGCGCTCCTCGATGCTGGTCGTGCCATAGACCTCGGCCACTTTCGAGCCTTCCTTGAGCTGGGCGGTATAGGCGCCGAGCCGCATCGTGCCGCCCTTGTCGTCGGAGACCTTGCGCTTCACCTTGTAATTGCCCTGCACCCATTCCTTGAGGTGGTAAACCACCGGGGTGAAACGCTTTTTCCCGGCTTCGTGGTCAAATTCCTCGCTGCCGGCATTGTCGATCCCGATCACGTTGCGCGCCGCTTCGATCACCGCCATCTGCATCCCGAGACAGATGCCGAGATAGGGGATCTTGCGGGTGCGGGCGAATTCGGCGGCCCTGATCTTGCCCTCGGTGCCGCGCTCGCCGAAGCCGCCGGGCACGAGGATGGCGTGATAGCCTTCGAGATAGGGGGCAGGATCTTCCTGCTCGAAGATCTCGGCGTCGATCCACTCCGCCTTCACCTTGGTGCGGTTGGCCATGCCGCCATGGGTCAGTGCCTCCTTGATCGACTTGTAGGCGTCTTCCAGCGCCACGTATTTGCCGACGATGGCCACTTTCACTTCGCCCTCGGCGTGGTTGATGCGGTCTTCCACATCCTGCCAGCGGCTGAGGTCGGGCTTTGGCGCGGGGCTGATCTGGAAGGCGTCGAGCACGGCCTGATCGAGTCCGACCGCGTGATAGGCCATTGGTGCTTCATAGATCGACTTGAGGTCATAGGCCGGGATGACGGCTTCCTTGCGCACATTGCAGAACAGCGCGATCTTCTCGCGCTCCTTGTCGGGGATCGGGTGCTCGGCGCGGGTGACCAGCACGTCGGGCGCGATGCCGATCGAGCGCAGTTCCTTCACCGAGTGCTGGGTGGGCTTGGTTTTGAGCTCGCCCGAGGCGGCGAGATAGGGGATCAGGGTAAGGTGCATGAAGATGCACTGGCCGCGCTCGCGCTCCTGGCTGAACTGGCGGATCGCTTCGAAGAAGGGCAGCGCCTCGATATCGCCCACCGTGCCGCCGATCTCGCACAGCATGAAATCGACCTCGTCATCGCCCACCGCGATCCAGTCCTTGATCTCGTTGGTGACGTGCGGAATCACCTGGATGGTCTTGCCGAGGTAATCGCCCCGGCGTTCCCGCTCCAGCACCGAGGTATAGATCCGGCCTGACGAGACCGAGTCGGTATTGCGCGCCGCCACGCCGGTGAAGCGCTCGTAATGGCCCAGGTCGAGATCGGTTTCGGCGCCATCGTCGGTGACGAACACCTCGCCATGCTCGAACGGGCTCATCGTGCCGGGATCGACGTTGAGATAGGGGTCGAGCTTGCGCAGCCGGACGGTGAAGCCGCGCGCCTGCAGCAATGCGCCGAGCGCCGCCGAGGTAAGCCCCTTGCCGAGCGAAGAGACCACGCCCCCGGTGATGAAGATGTATCGTGCCATGTGCTGGGCTGCCCCCGTGATTTTGCGTCTGTCTTGGGAGCGCACACACCGGCTCAACGGCCCGGCTAAATCGCTCCATCACGGGATTTGAGATATAGCCGATTCTCGGCCCCCGCGCAACCGAAACGCTAGATGATGGGGCGATTTGTCTCGCGCCCTCAAGGTCTTGTGGTGTCGAGAGGGGGCGGGAACGGGCCCCCGGAGTGGCCTCCGGGGGGCTCAGCCCGCCTGTGCGCGGCTCAGTCGGCGCGCGGCGGGGCCAGCGGCGCGTCGCCCGGCGTTTCGGCCGGGGCGGTGTTGCTGCCGGGCGGCATCAGGTCCGTCACGTCCGGCAGGCCGGGCGCGGCGGGGGTGGTCTCGGTCGTGGCCGGGGCGGTTTCCTCGCCGACGCGGTCGATCACCGAGGTGGCGGCGGAGTTGCGCGCCGAAACGATGGTCATCGCCAGCGAGGTGGCGAGAAAGGCGATCCCGAGCCCCCAGGTGACCTTGCCGAGCGCGGTGGCCGCGCCGCGGGCCGACATCACGCCACCACCGCCGCCGCCGCCGATCCCGAGGCCGCCGCCTTCGGAACGTTGCATCAGCACGATGGCGATCAGCGCCAGCGCGAGGATCAGCAGAATGACGAGAAGGACGTTTTCCATCAGGGACCCCGGGTTTCTGTCTCGATGGGGCTATCTAGGGGCAACCGCACGAAGGGGCAACCCCGAATGCCCGCGGTTCATTCTTCATCGGCGTCGTCGACGTCGTATTGCCCGGAGATCGCCCGGCGCACGAAGGACCAGCTCATGCCGATGCCGAGCACCAGCGAGACGGCGAACAGGCCGATCCAGAGGCTGAAATCGGGGTCGTCGAGCGATAGCCAGCCCCAGTCCCACAACACCCAGAGCAAAGCCGCAACCACAGCGGTGACCAGGAGAATGCCGAAGCCGCCAATCGAGCGGATTGTGGCGCGAAGGTAGATCACCCAGGCTACGAGCAGGAGCAGCCCGAGCAGCACCGTGAGGGGAAGCTGGCCGGTCAGGTGGCTGCTGGCCCAGCGGACGTAATTGAAGCTGGTCGGATTGAACGTCGCCGCCACCAGCACGAAGGCGAACAGCCAGCGCAGGAAAAAGCCCATCTCGGTCTCCGTTTTCCTACCCTTCACCGAAGCAGGCGGGCCTGTCCAGACTGCGTAACTCGGGCGGGTGCGCTCAGCGCTTCGGAGCCGCGCGGGCGTTACGGCGCAGCCAGGCCCCGACCGCCAGCATCACGGCGGCGACGATGATGGGGTTCAACGCGCCAACGAGCACGGCAAAGAGGGTAAAGGCGGATTCCCAGTCACTGCGGGTGGCCCATGGCAGGGTGCGCGCGACCGATAGCGCGAGGCCGCCGAGTGCCACCAGGGGTGCGCCCCACATCAGCCAGAGGCCGGCGCGGTTGTCTTTGCCGGCGCGGTCAGGCGGCGGGCCCGGCGCCATTGCGGAGCTGCGCATCGGATTCCGCCGTTGGCCGTGGAACCGAGCGGCCAGACCGAGGGCGATTACGGCCCCGGCGAGCATCACCAGGACCACGGCCAGGGAAAGATAAAAAACGGTGACGATAGGCCCCATGCCCGAGCTGTCGTCCCAGATGGCGACGCCCTGCCAGCCGAGGACCGCGGCGGCCAGAACGGCGAAACCGGCAAGACTGAAAAGCAGGATACTCATAACGCGCATCGGTTCGTTCCCAGACTGGTACGCCTGTCGGATACCAGTGCAATCGGGCGTGACTGTGGCACGAAATTGTTGTTTCGCCCAGGCCCGCGGCCCGCTATACGGTGCCCGGCTTCACACCCGGAGGATCATATGGCCAACGTTGTCGTCGTGGGCGCCCAGTGGGGCGACGAGGGAAAAGGCAAGCTGGTGGACTGGCTGAGCGAGCGCGCCGATGTGGTCTGCCGCTTTCAGGGCGGCCATAATGCCGGCCATACTCTGGTGATCGACGGCGAGGTGTTCAAGCTCAACGCGCTGCCCTCGGGCGTGGTGCGCGGCGGCAAGCTCTCGGTGATCGGCAACGGCGTGGTGCTCGACCCCTGGCATCTGGTGAGCGAGATCGAGGCGATTGCCAAACAGGGCGTGACGATCACCCCCGAAAACCTGATGATCGCGGAGAATACGCCGCTGATCCTGCCATTCCACGGCGAGCTCGACCGGGCGCGCGAGGCGCAGAACTCGGTGGCCAAGATCGGCACCACCGGGCGGGGCATTGGCCCGGCCTATGAAGACAAGGTGGGCCGCCGGGTGATCCGCGTCGCCGACCTCGCCGATCCGGCGACGTTGGAACTGCGCGTCGACCGGGCGCTGGTGCACCATAATGCGCTGCGGGCGGGGCTTGGGCTGGAAGCAATCGACAAGGCGGCGCTGATCGCGCAACTGAATGAAATCGCGCCGAAAATCCTCGCCTATGCCGCGCCGGTCTGGAAGGTGCTGAACGAAAAGCGCAAGGCCGGCAAGCGCATCCTGTTCGAAGGCGCGCAAGGCTCGCTGCTCGATATCGACTTCGGCACCTATCCTTATGTGACCTCCTCGAACGTCATCGCCGGCCAGGCGGCAACGGGCGTGGGCGTGGGGCCGGGCAGCGTCGATTACGTGCTCGGCATCGTCAAGGCCTATACCACCCGGGTGGGCGAGGGGCCGTTTCCGACCGAGCTGTTCGACGCCGATGGCGACCGGCTGGGCGAGCGCGGCCATGAATGGGGCACCACCACCGGGCGCAAGCGCCGCTGCGGCTGGTTCGATGCCGCGCTGGTGCGCCAGACCTGCGCGATCAACGGCATCAACGGCATTGCGCTGACCAAGCTCGACGTGCTCGACGGCTTTGAGGAGCTGAAAATCTGCACCGGCTACGAACTCGACGGCGAAAAGCTCGATTATCTGCCCACCGCCGCCGATCAGCAGGCGCGGGTGACCCCGGTTTACGAGACGATGCCGGGCTGGAGCCAGTCGACCGAGGGCGCACGCAGTTGGGCCGAATTGCCGGCGGAGGCGATCAAATATGTGCGCCGCGTGGAGGAGTTGATCGACTGCCCGGTGGCGCTGCTCTCGACCAGCCCCGAGCGGGAAGATACGATCCTCGTCACCGATCCTTTCGCGGACTGAGCCGATGACCTTCAAAGCACGCAAACGCCTCGCTATCCTGGTGCTCGTTCTCGGCCTGCCGGCCTATATCATCCTTGCGGTGGTGATCGTCGGCCAGTTCGAGCGGCCAAGCCTGCTGGTGGAGCTTGCGGTCTATGTCGGGCTTGGCGTGATCTGGGCACTGCCGCTCAAACGGCTGTTTCTCGGCATTGCCCGCCCCGATCCGGACGGCGAAAACGAAACGGAGTGACCGCGAGGGCCACTCCGTTCAGTCTTTCAGGCGGTTGACCGGCGCTCAGGCGTCGGCGTCGAAGAACCGGCTTTTCTTGCTCAGCACGAAAATCCCGCGCTTGACCTTGGTGATGCGGCCATCGCGCAGCAATTTGCCGAAGGCGCGCAGGCCCTCTTCGCGCGACATGTCGGGCATGGTGCTGCGCACCAGCGTCATCAGCTGCGGGCGGGTCACGTTGGCGCGGCCGACTTCCTGGGTGAAGAAGGCGACACCGGCCTCGACCACGTCGTCATAGCCCTCGGCATCCTGATGATCGAGGAAGGCGCGGAACCCGGCCACCATCGGGGTGGCATCGGCTTCGGCGTCGCCATCCAGTTCATCCTCGTCGATATCGCGGGCCACGGCCAGATTGCCCGCCGCCACCCGGCGCGGACGCACCGGCGAAACCGGCTGGGCCGGCTCGGAGGCGGTGGCGTCTGCCGGTTCGTCGATCCGCTGTTCGGAAACCAGCACCAGCGGCGCGAGGCGGCGGTGCGGGCGCTTGCCCTGCATGTCACCGGCATCGGGGCGGCGCGGGCGCACCACACGGGCCAGATCGGCGCGGTAGGCATCCTGCGCTTCCTGCTCCTCTTCGTCTTTCGACGGTGCGTCGCCATCGGCGCGGGTGGCCTGGACGGCTTGCTTGAGGTGCTGGATCGCCGAGCGCCGGCGCGAGGCCTCGCCGCTTTCGAGCTGGGTGTTGGTCTTGGCCAGGATCCGGTCGACGGCGGTGTCGGTATCCGACAGCTCATGCTCGTCGAAAGCGGTGCGAAGCGGCGCGCGGTGCGGCACTTCGATCCGGTCGGCAGGCATCTCGTCGGCCTCGTCGATGGCGAGCGGATCGTGCCCGGCTTCGGTGGCTTCGTCCTCTTCGTCCTCGTCGGCATAGGCGGCGCGCTCGGCCTCGTCGTGGTCGGCAACGGTTGCGCGCGCGACTTCGGCGAGTTCGGCGGCGAGGTCGGCCTCATCTTCGTCCGACAGCGTGCTTTCGCCGGGCACCGCGAAACCGTCATCCTCGTCCTCATACTCGGCTTCGGCGGGCTTGGCGGGCATCGGGCGGCGCACCTTGATAACGCGGGCAACCGGGCGCGGGCGCGCATCCGGCGCCGGCGCGTCGGCGTCCGCGGCCGCTTCGGCTTCGTCCTCGGCGATGTCGGCGTCGTTCTCATCGAGCCCGGCGATCAGGCTGGCGACGTCGTCGTCATCCTCGTCGGCCCCGGCCTCATCGGCCACGATCACCTCGTCCTCTTCCATCACTGCGGGGTGGGTGAGCGAGCCGAGCACGGCGCTGATCGCGTCGTTGTCGTCGTCAGCGCTCTGCTCATCGCCGCCGGTGAGGGCGTCTTCGAGCACGTCTTCATATTCATCGGAGAGATCGGCGAAATATTCCTCACCGTTCTCATCTTCGAGAAAATCGCCATCGCCATTGTCGACCACGGCGCGGATGCGCATCAGCTTGTCGGTCACCGATCCGGCGACGGGCTGGTCGGCCTCCTCGGCCTCGGCGGCGGCGCGTGCTTCTTCCTCGGCGCGGCGGGCGGCCTCTTCGGCCTCGGCTTGCGCCCTGGCGGCCTCTGCGGCTTTCGCCTCTTCCTCAGCCTTGCGTGCAGCCTCTTCCGCGGCCTTGCGTGCGGCCTCTTCCTCCGCCGCCTTGCGGGCGGCTTCGGCCGCCTCGGCGGCCTTGCGTTCGGCTTCCTCTTCAGCGGCTTTGCGCGCGGCCTCTTCTTCGGCGGCTTTGCGGGCGTCTTCCTCGGCTGCCTTGCGCGCCGCATCCGCCTTGGCCTGTTCCGCGTCGCGGGCGGCTTGCGCCTCGGCCTCGCGCGCGGCCTCGTCGGCGGCGCTGTCGGCGATCAGCCCGGCGGGAGCGGCGACCGCATCGTCATCGGTCTGGCGCAGAATCACGCCATGCTCGCTCACCTTCGCCTCGACCCGCCTCTGAATCTCGCGCTCGGCGATACGATGCAGCATCTCGGCATCCGGCGTCGGCGGCTCGGCCCCGAAGTAACGGTCATCCGCCGCAAGGTCGCGGAAATACTCGGCAATCGACCGCATCGTTGAAAACGGGTCGTCGAATCCTTCCAGCGTACAGCTGAAGGTGCCGTAAGAAACGGTGAGGATCCTGCTCGTGTTCACCATCTACTTGTCGCTTTCTCCCCCGATCCAGCAACAATCGGTTTACCATGGACACCACGTTGAAATTGCACAAAACCGGGAAATTGCCGGTGTTTTTTCGCGGCGGGAATATGGATAGTTTCCAGATCGGATACAGTTAGGCATATGAAAGCCGGTTTTGCACCCTTTTCGGAAAAAGTAACGCTCCTCGGCGGGGGTGAGCTTACGCCGGCAAGTGTTTCCGATTGCTTGACGCGCGCGCCGAATCTCGTCGTCTGCGATGGCGCCGCCGCCCGGGCGCTTGAGATCGGCCTGATGCCGCAGCGCGTTGTCGGCGACATGGACAGCCTCGACGATGCCACCCGCGCCCGGCTCGATCCGGCGATCCTGCACGAGATCGCCGAGCAGGAAAGCACCGATTTCGAAAAGGCGCTGAGCACGGTCGAGGCGCCGCTGATCCTCGGCGCGGGCTTCATGGGCGGGCGGCTCGATCATGAGCTTGCCTGCTACAACGCGCTGGTGCGCCATGCGGGGCAGCCCTGCATCCTCGTCGGCGAGCGCGATATCTGCTTTCACGCACCGAAGCCCGTCAGTCTGATGCTGCCGGTGGGCATGCGCGTTTCGCTCTTTCCCATGGCCGAGGTCGTGGTGGACGGCGCCGGGCTGGAATGGCCGCTCGACCGGCTGCGCCTCGCGCCCTGGGGGCGGGTGGGCACCTCGAACCGGGCGGTGGCGGAGCGGGTGGAGATCGCCCCGAACGGGCATGGCCTTCTGGTGATCCTGCCGCGCGCCGGACTCGACGCGGCAATCGCGGCGCTGGCCGGCTAGACGATCCGCCGTTCCAGCGCCCCTGCGCTCACGCTTGTCACCCGCCAGAACGCCTCGGCCTCCGGCCCGATTCGCTCAAGCAGCCGGTCGAGGTCGATCTGCCGCAGGGCGCGGCGCAGCGCGATGGCAACGGGTTCGATGGCGTGATCGGGGGTGAGGTTATGATCGGGCCGCAGCCCGCGCGCCTCCGCTTCCAGCGTGGCGCGGTCGGCCCAGGGCTTTGGCGCGGCCTCCGGATCCCAGCCCGCCACGAAGAGCGCGCGCAGCACGGCGGGCAGAAGATCGGCGAAGGCCATCACTTCGCGCGGGGCAAGCCGGGCGCGGAAGGCGGTAAGCACGCCCTGCACGGCGGTATAGGTCATATTGTCGGAGCTCAGGCCGAGCGCCTCCTTCGCGTCGGCGAGGAAGGCCTGCCAGTCCTTGCTGGCGTGGCGGTAGGCCCAGGGCATCGGCATCGGGTTTTCCTTTCCGGCGGGCAGGGGGAGTGTAGCACGCTCGCGCCGGGGTCAACAATTCGGCACCGCCACCGCCAGCCCGCCAAGCGCGGTCTCTTTATACTTCTCATGCATGTCGCGCCCGGTCTCGGCCATGGCGGCGATGCAATTGTCGAGCGGCACGAAATGGGTGCCGTCGCCGCGCAGCGCCAGCGCCGCCGCCGAGACGGCCTTGATCGCGCCAAGCCCGTTGCGCTCGATGCAGGGCACCTGCACCAGCCCTTTCACCGGGTCGCAGGTCATGCCGAGGTGATGCTCCAGCGCGATCTCGGCGGCATTCTCGATCTGTGCCGGGTTGCCGCCCAGAACCGCCGCAAGCCCGGCGGCGGCCATCGCCGAGGCCGACCCGACCTCGGCCTGGCAGCCAAGCTCGGCGCCCGAGATCGAGGCATTGTGCTTGATCAGCCCACCGATGGCGGCGGCGGTGAGCAGAAAGTCCGGCAGGCGCGCCTCGGTGGCGCCCGGCACATGGTCGAGCCAGTAGCGGATTACGGCGGGCACCACGCCGGCGGCGCCATTGGTGGGCGCGGTCACCACTTGACCGCCGGCGGCGTTTTCCTCGTTCACCGCCATGGCGTAGACACTCATCCATTCATTGGCGATATGCGGCGCGGCGAGGTTCAGCCCGGCCTCGGCCTGCAGCCGCTCGTGAATCGCGCCCGCGCGCCGCTTCACGCCGAGCCCGCCGGGCAGGATGCCCTGGCCCGCAAGCCCACGGTCGATGCAGGCGCTCATCACCGCCCAGATCCGTGCGATCCCGGCGTCGATCTCGGCGGGGCCGCGGTGGTGGCGCTCGTTGGCGCGCTTCATCTCGGCGATGGTCTTGCCGGAGGCCGCCGCCATGTCGAGCATTTGGGCGGCGGTCCCGAACGGGTAGGGGTGGCCGCTGCGCCCGCGTTCTTCACGCGCCGCGCCGGCCTCCTGCTCGGCCCCGGTCACCACGAAGCCGCCGCCGATCGAATAATAGGTCTCCTGCACGATCACGTCGCCCTGCGCATCGGTGGCTATCAGCTTCAGCCCGTTGGGATGGCCGGGCAGCGGCGCGCCCCGGTCGAAGATCAGATCGCGGGCGGGGGCGAAGGCGAGCTGCGGCAGCCCTTCGGGGCAGACATGGCCCTCGGCGATGATCCGGCCCAGCTCCGCCTCCGCCGCCCCGGCATCGTAATCGTCGGGCAGAAAGCCCGCGAGGCCGAGGATCACCGCCCGGTCGGTGGCATGGCCCACGCCGGTATGGGCGAGCGAGCCGTGGAGCGTGGCGCGCAGCCCCTGCGCCACGAGGTGGCTGGCGCGCAGCGTGTCGAGAAACCGCCCGGCAGCCACCATCGGCCCCATCGTATGCGAGGAGGACGGGCCGATCCCGACCTTGAAGATCTCGAAAACGGACAGAAACATCGCGCGCTCCCGCTGGTTCGCTCAAAAATGACACGGATGCGCCGCGCCGCAGGTTCGAAAGCGACGTCCCGCGCCCGGTTTGGCCGGGTCTCGGGGTGGCGGCGGATCAGCTGGGGCGGGTGAGCACGAAGGCGGCGCCGATGGCGATGCCCACCCCCTGCACGGCCAGCGCCCAGCCCGGCACGCCGAGGGCGAGGCTGAGCGCCAATACGGCGGCCATGGCGATCACCGCGCGGGCCTTGGTGCGCGCCGAGATCGCGCCGCGTTCTTCCCAGTCGCGGATCGGCGGGCCAAGGCGCGGATGATCGACGAGCCAGTTGCGCAAGCCCGGCGATGCCCTGCCGAACCCGAAGGCGGCCACCAGCAGAAACGGGGTGGTCGGCAGCACCGGCAGGGCGAGCCCCGCCAGCCCCAGCGCCAGCGCGCCCCATCCCAATGCAAGGAAACCGAACCGTCCCATCGCGGGCTACATTATCGGGCGGGCCTGGCCGGCCGGATCGGCTCCCGCCCACCGGCGTGGCAGGGCCACAAACGCCCCCGGCGTGGCGGCCGGCCGGGTTTTCGTGGCGTTACGATATGTCCCGAGCATAAGCATGCTGGTAACCTAATCCGCCGCCGGGCAGGGCGAAAGCCCCCGATGACCGGCGAACCGGCCGATTTGCCCCTCGCGCGCTCGCCCCTTCTTTCCTATAAGCGGCGGGAACACGAAAGAAGGAGTCGGGGATGTCGTCCAACCTCTCACCGATCGACACCGCAAAGTTCGTCGCCGCGAAGCGGGCGGTGGATTTCGTCGAAGACAAGATGCGCGTCGGCCTCGGCACCGGCTCCACCGCCGCCTGGATGGTGCGCGCGCTGGGCGAGCGGGTGCGCGAGGAAGGGCTGACGATCATGGGCGTGCCCACCTCGACGCGCACCGCCGAACTGGCGGCGCAGGTGGGGATCGAGGTGGTCAGCCTCGACGAGGCGCGCTGGCTCGACCTCACCATCGACGGGGCCGACGAATTCGACGCCGACCTGAACCTGATCAAAGGCGGAGGCGGCGCGCTGCTGCAGGAAAAGATCGTCGCCACGGCGTCGGACATGATGATCGTCATCACCGACCCGTCCAAGCAGGTCGAGCATCTCGGCGCCTTCCCGCTGCCGGTGGAGGTGGTGCCCTTCGGCTGGCAGACCACCAAGGCGCTGATCGAGGAAAGCCTCGACGGGATGGATGTGCTGGGCCGGAGCGGCACGCTCAGGATGAACGGCGATGCGCCCTTCGTCACCGACGAGGGCAATCATATCGTTGACCTGCATCTGCAACGGATCGGCGATCCGCGCAAGCTGGCGCTGATCCTCAACCAGATCCCCGGCGTGGTGGAAAACGGGCTGTTCATCGACATCTGCGACAAGGTGGTGATCGGCCATCAATCGGGCCGGGTCGAGGTGATCGACATCAACGAAGGCACCCACCACGAAGACGTGATCCACTTCGCCGACGACGACAATATCTTCAAGGATCTCTGAGGCGGGGATGGCCGATACGACCTTTCCCGTCCTGCCCGCGCGCAAGCGCGCCAAGCTGATCCAGCTTGTCACCTATGCGGTGTTCGGCGCAGCGGCGCTGGTGCTGGCGCTGATCGGCCCCTGGGGCTGGATCGGCTGGCTGGTCGGCGGCGCGCTGCTCGGCCTGGCCGTCGGCAAGGCGGTCTCGCTCGTGCGGATGCGCTATGTGGCGAAGGTTACCGCCGCCGGGGTGACGGTGTGCCTGCCCTCGGGCCGCGAGATGCAGGCGCGCTGGGGCGAGATCCAGGCCCATACGATCGACCCCGAAAAGGGTCTTGGCGGGCTCGTGGTCGGCCCCGCCTCCGGTGGCCGGGTGCGGATCGTGCCCATCGCCACCCGGGATATGGGGCCGGAGGCGGCAAAGGAACTGCTCGCCGCGCTCAAGACGCGCTTGCCCAGGCTCGAATACCGGGTGCCGACGATGGGTAAAGGCTGACTGGCGCGTCCCTTCTTCGTTCGTGAAATACCTCACGGGCCCTCTCGGCGATTTCGAATTGCGAAATCGCCTGCCGGGTTACCGAAAGGGCAAATGCCCTTTCGTCCAGGTCCGGGAGGGCAGCGCCCTCCCGGCGGGTCGGCCCGCGCAGGCGGGCCGACAGCACCACTGGCCTTCCCGCCCCGGCTGCGTTAGCAACGGCTGAAACCAGACGAGGGCCACCCATGTCCACATTCGACTACGATCTTTTCGTCATCGGCGGCGGCTCCGGCGGCGTGCGCGCAGGCCGTGTGGCGGCCGAGACCGGCGCGAAGGTGGCGCTGGCAGAGGAATTCCGCATGGGCGGCACCTGCGTGATCCGCGGCTGCGTGCCGAAGAAGCTGATGGTCTTCGCCTCGCATTACGGCCCCGCCGCCGAGGAGGCGCGCGATTATGGCTGGGATTACGAGGGCGGCAGCTTCAACTGGGGCCGGTTCCGGCCCAAGCTGCATGCCGAGCTTGACCGGCTCGAAGGGATCTACCGCAGCAATCTCGGCAAGGCGGGGGCCGATATCTACGATGCCCGCGCCACGGTGAGCGATCCGCATAAAGTGACGCTGTCGACCGGCGAGAGCTTCACTGCCAAACATATCCTCATCGCCACCGGCGGCGCGCCCTATGTCCCGACCACGCCGGGCGCGGAACTGGCGATCACCTCGAACGATATCTTCCACCTCGACACCTTCCCAGAGCGCATCCTGATCGTCGGCGGCGGCTATATCGCCTGCGAATTCGCCACGATTTTCAAGGGCCTCGGCGCGCATGTGGCGCAATGGTACCGCGGCGCGCAGATCCTGCGCGGCTTCGACGACGAGGTGCGCGGCCATCTTGCCGAGATCATTCGCGGTCAGGGCGTCGACCTTCATGTCGGCCTCGAGGTCGAGCGGATGGAAAAGCGGGGCGGCCGGATCTGGGTCAAGGGCACCGACGGGCGTGAGGACGAGTTCGACCAGGTGCTCTACGCCACCGGCCGCCATCCCAACACCACCGGCCTCGGGCTGGAAGAGGCGGGGGTGACGCTGGGCCGCTGGGGCGAGGTGATCGTGGACGAGTACGGCCAGACCTCGGTGCCCTCGATCTATGCCGTGGGCGATGTGACCAACCGCATCCAGCTTACTCCGGTGGCGATCCGCGAGGGCGCCGCCTTTGTCGAGACGGTGTTCAGGGGCAACCCGACCAAACCCGACCACGAGCTTGTGCCCTCGGCGGTGTTCACCACGCCGGAATACGGCTCGGTCGGGCTGACCGAGGAGCAGGCGCGCGAGCGCGAATGCGTCGATGTCTATTGCGCCGCCTTCCGGCCGATGCAGAAAAGCTTTATCGGGCGGGCCGAGCGGGTGCTGTTCAAGCTGATCGTGAGCCAGGAGAGCCAGAAGGTTCTGGGCTGCCACATCGTCGCCGACGGGGCGGGCGAGATGATCCAGCTCGCCGCCGTGGCGATCAAGATGGGGGCGACCAAGGCCGATTTCGACCGGACGGTCGCGGTGCATCCGACCATGGCGGAGGAAATCGTGCTGATGAAACAGCCGACCCGGAGCCACTAAACGGCTACAACCGGGTTGAAAACATCGGGGTGGAGGCACAAATCAGGCCCGAACCCCTTGGACTGAGTGAAAAGAGGAACGGACCAATATGGCCAGTGACAATGGCGGCCCCTGGGGCGGCGGCGGTGGCAACCGACCGGGCTCGGGCGGTGGCGATGACAGGGGCGGACGACGCCCCCCGGGCGGCGACGGGCCGCAGATACCGGAAATCGACGATCTGATGAAGAAAGGCCAGGAGCAGTTGCGCGTGCTGATGGGCGGGCGCGGTGGCGCCGGCCGTCGCGGCGGCGGCAATGGCAATGGCGATGCGCCGGGGCCGAGGATCGGCCGGGGCGGGATCGCGCTGGCCGTTCTGGCCGTGATCGTGGCCTGGGTCTTCGCCTCGTTCTACCGGGTCGACACCTCGGAGCAATCCGTCGAGCTTCTGTTCGGCGAGCGTTATGCGGTCGGCACCGAGGGCCTCAACTTCGCGCCCTGGCCGGTGGTGACCAAGGAAATCTACCCGGTGACCCGGGAGAACACCGTCGATATCGGCACCGGCCTCGATGCCGGGCTGATGCTGACCGGCGATGAAAACATCGTCGATATCGACTTTCAGGTGGTCTGGAACATCGGCAATATCGAGGATTTCGTCTTCAACATCGCCGAGCCGGTCGACACCATCACCGCGGTTTCGGAATCGGCGATGCGTGAGATCATCGGCCGCTCGAACCTCGCCCCGATCCTCAACCGCGACCGTGCGGCGATCGCCCAGGAGCTGGAAGAGCTGATCCAGTCGACCCTCGACAGCTACCAGTCGGGCGTGAGTATCGTGCGCGTCAACTTCGACCGGGCCGACCCGCCGCGCGAGGTGATCGACAGCTTCCGTGAGGTGCAGGCGGCGGAGCAAACCCGCGACACGCTTGAAAAGCAGGCCGACGCCTATGCCAACCAGGTGATCGCCGGCGCGCGGGGTGAAGCCGCGCAACTGCTCGAAGAGGCGGAAGCCTACCGCGCCCAGGTGGTCAACGAGGCCGAGGGTGAGGCGGCGCGCTTCGTCGCGGTCTACGACGAATACGCCAAGGCTGCGGACGTGACCCGCAAGCGCCTTTACATCGAAACCCTGGAGCGCGTGCTTGGGGATGTCGACAAGGTGATCATCGACGATGGCGTTGGCGGCTCGGGCGGTTCGGGCGTGGTGCCCTACCTGCCGCTCAACGAGCTGCGCCGGTCTACCGATACGGGGAGCGCGAACTGATGCGACGGACACAGATACTTATCGGCGTCATCGTTCTCGCGGTGATCGTCGGGCTCAATTCCTTCTACATCGTCGACGAACGCGAAAAGGCGCTGCGCCTGTGGTTCGGCGAGGTGACGGCGGAAATCACCGAGCCGGGGCTTTATTTCAAAGTGCCGGTGCTGCACGAGATCGCCAAATACGACGACCGTATCCTGCCGCTCGATACCGAGCCGCTCGAAGTGACGCCGGCCGACGACCGCCGGCTCGTGGTCGATGCCTTTGCGCGCTGGCGCATCTCCGACGCGACCCAGTTCCGCCGTGCGGTCGGGGCGTCGGGCATCACCGGTGCGCGGCAGCGGCTTGAACGGATCCTGAACGCCGAATTGCGGCAGGTTCTCGGCCAGGTCGATTCGGGGGCCGTGCTTTCGGTCGACCGGGCGGCGCTGATGAACCAGATCCGCGACCAGTCGCGCGACGAGGCGGCGGCGCTCGGCGTCGAGGTGATCGACGTGCGGATCAAGCGCGCCGATCTGCCCGAGCAGAACCTCGCGGCCACCTTCGAGCGGATGCGGGCCGAGCGCCAGCGTGAAGCGGCCGACGAGATCGCCCGCGGCAACGAGGCGGCGCAGCGGGTGCGTGCGCAGGCCGACCGGACCGTGGTCGAGACCACCTCGGAGGCGCGCAAGCAATCGGAGATCATTCGCGGTGAGGCCGATGCGCAGCGCAACGCGATCTTCGCCGATGCCTTCGGGCGCGATCCGGAGTTCTTCGCCTTCTATCGCTCGCTGAAAGCCTACGAGGAAAGCCTGAAGGGCGAAAACTCGACGCTGGTGATTTCGCCCGACAGCGAGTTCTTCGACTATCTCAAGTCGGATACCGGCCCGGCGGCCCCGGCGGCCGAATGATGGGCTGGATCGCGCTGGGCCTCGGCCTCGTGCTCGTGATCGAGGGGCTGGTGTTCGCACTGGCCCCTTCGCGTCTGGACGAGCTGGTTGAGATGATGGCCTCGATCAGCCGCGACCAGCGCCGCGTCATCGGCCTGGCTGCCGTGGCGCTGGGCGTCATGCTGGTCTGGCTGGGGCGCGCGCTGGGGGTGTAGGACCGGCGGCTGCGGGCCTGTTCGCGGGCCTGCCTTGCCCCGCCGGCGGATCGCTGCCGTTTCACTTCACCGTGAAATCCCGTTGCACGGCTTTCTGTTGCGCCTTTGCCACCCTATCTCCATGTTCCAGACGGGGGCGCGGGAGGCGCGCCCCGGCGCAGACAGGAGGCCGCAGTGACAGCTCAGGCTCGTTCCATTCCAATCCCTACATCCCCCAAGCCCCGCGTTCAGGCGATCACCGCTGTGGTCCTGACGCTGGTGCTGTTCATCACCTCGGTGCCCGGTGCCATCGCGCGCGGTGCGCCCGAGACCTTCGCCGATCTGGCCGACAAGGTCAGCCCCGCGGTGGTCAACATCACCACCTCGACGCTCATCGCGCAGGACACGGCGCCCAGCCCGATGGTGCCCGAGGGGTCGCCATTCGAGGATTTCTTCCGCGATTTCCTCGACCGAAATCAGGGTGACCAGCCCCGCACCCGCCGCAGCCAGGCGCTCGGCTCCGGCTTCGTGATTTCGGAAGATGGCTATATCGTCACCAACAACCACGTGATCGAGGGCGCCGACGAGATTCAGATCGAGTTCTTCGACGGTATCGGCACGCTGGAAGCCACCGTGGTGGGCACCGACCCCAATACCGATATCGCGCTGCTGAAGGTCGAGAGCGACAAGCCGCTGCCCTATGTGAGCTTCGGCGATTCCGACGTGATGCGCGTTGGCGACTGGGTGCTTGCCGTTGGCAACCCGCTGGGTCAGGGCTTTTCGGTGTCCGCCGGGATCATCTCGGCGCGCGGGCGCGAGCTTTCGGGCACCTATGACGATTTCATCCAGACCGACGCCGCGATCAACCGGGGCAATTCGGGCGGCCCGTTGTTCAACATGGACGGGCAGGTGATCGGCGTGAACACCGCGATCCTCTCGCCCACCGGCGGCTCGATCGGCATCGGCTTCTCGATGGCTTCGAACGTGGTGACGAAAGTCGTCAACCAGCTGCGTGAATTCGGCGAAACCCGCCGCGGCTGGCTCGGCGTGCGCATCCAGGACGTGACCCCGGACGTGGCCGAGGCGATGGGGCTTGAAAGCACCGACGGCGCGCTGGTGACCGATGTGCCCGACGGTCCGGCGAAGGATGCCGGCATGGAGCCGGGCGATCTGATCGTCGACTTCGACGGGCAATCGGTGGCCGATACCCGCGAACTCGTCCGCATCGTCGGCGATGCGCCGGTGGGCAAGAGCGTGCGCGTGGTGGTGCTGCGCGACGGCGAAACCCAGACCTTGCGCGTGGTGCTTGGCCGCCGCGAAGAGGCGGTCGCGTCCGACACCGGCGCCCAGCCTTCGACGCCGGAAGCGCCGGTCGAGAAATCCGTGCTCGGCATGGACCTGACCGAGATGACCGACGCGCTGCGCGGCGATCTCGGGCTCGACGCCAACGCATCCGGGCTCGTGGTCACCGATATCGACGAAGCCAGCGAGGCCTGGGACAAGGGCCTGCGCGCCGGTGACGTGATCGAGGAAGCCGGTCAGGCCCGGGTGGCGACGATCGGCGATTTCGAAGACCGTATCGCCGATGCCCGCGACGGCGGGCGGCAGTCGATCCTGCTGCTCGTGCGCCGCGAAGGCGATCCGCGCTTCGTCGCGCTCTCGGTCGAGGAATAGGCCGGAAACGACAAAGCCCCGCCGGATGGCGGGGCTGGTCAGGGCCGTCCCCTCGCGGGGCGGCCTTTTTTCATCCGCTCAGAAGCGGGTGTAGATATCGCCGCGGGTGAGGCCAATATCCGACAATTCGCGGTCGGAGAGCTTTTCCAGCGCGACGCGGGTGGCGTAGCGGCTGCGGGCCTTGGCCACGCGGTGGGCCAGAGCTTCGAGCGAGCGGGTCAGGCGCGGGGCGAAAGCGAAGCCCGTGGCGCGCAGGGTGATGTCGATGGCGGTCATTGTCCTGTCCTCAATAGGGGTGTGTTCTCCGAGCCGGCAGATAAATGCCCGCGCTCTGTGCGAGTAGAGGAGAGTTTGCATAATCCCTATGCGGTTTCTGCATGACTGTCCGGCGCCGGTCCGGGAGGGGCGCAGGGGCGTTTTTTCTGGCAGATGTTCGCGTTTCGTGCTATCCGGAGCAAAACCAACAAGGGGCAGGGCAGCTCATGCGCGTGATCGGGATCGACCCGGGGCTACGCAACCTCGGATGGGGCGTGATCGACACCGACGGTGCGCGCATCTCTCATGTGGCCAACGGCGTGGTCCACGGCGCGGGCGAGGTGCTGGCCGACCGGCTGCTTGCCTTGTTCGACGGGCTCACCGAGGTGATCGCGCGGTTTTCTCCCGATACGGCGGCGGTGGAACAGACCTTCGTCAACCGCGATGGCGCGGGCACGCTGAAGCTTGGTCAGGCGCGCGGTGTGGCGATGCTGGTGCCGGCGCGTGCGGGGCTGACGATTGGCGAATACGCCCCGAACCAGGTGAAGAAAACGGTGGTGGGCGTCGGCCATGCCGACAAGCGCCAGATCGACCATATGGTGCGGCTGCAATTGCCGGGCGTCGAGATCGCCGGGCCGGATGCCGCCGACGCGCTGGCCATCGCGCTGACGCACGCCCATTTCGCCCGCGCCTCGGGGCGGCTTGAAGAGGCGCTGCGGCGGGCCTCGGCATGATCGGGCGTATCGCCGGGCGGATCGAATACAAGGCCCTCGACCATGTGCTGATCGACGTGCGCGGCGTGGGCTATGTGGTGCATTGCTCCGACCGCACGCTTGCGGGCCTGCCCGGCCCGGGTGAGGCGGTGGCGCTCTGGACCGATCTTCTGGTGCGCGAAGACCTGTTGCAGTTGTTCGGCTTCACCACCTTGGCCGAGAAGGAATGGCACCGGCTCCTGATGTCGGTGCAGGGGGTCGGCGCGAAAGCCTCGATGGCGATCCTCGGCACGCTCGGAGCCGATGGGGTGAGCCGGGCGATCGCGCTGGGCGACTGGAACGCGGTGAAGGCCGCGAAAGGGATCGGCCCGAAAACCGCGCAGCGGGTGGTGAACGAGCTGAAAGACAAGGCGCCGGCGGTGATGGCGATGGCGGGGGCAGCCGCGCCCACCGCGCCGGAGCCGGACGATGCGCCGCTGGTGGAGCCCGACGCGCCGCGCCCGGCCGCAGCGCCAGCCAACGCCGCCGCCCAGTCGGAGGCGCTTTCGGCGCTGCAAAACCTGGGCTACGCCCCGGGCGAGGCGGCCAGCGCCGTCGCCACGGTGCTGGGCGAAACCCCCGAAGCCGACACGCCCGCCCTGATCCGCGCCGCCTTGCGGCTGCTCGCGCCGAAAGGGTAGGGAGGCGCCATGCAAGAGCCCGACCCCACCCTGCGCCCCGATCCGCGCCCGGAAGACAACGACCGCGCCCTGCGGCCGCAGTATCTGGCCGATTTCATCGGTCAGGCCGAGGCGCGCGCCAATCTGCGGGTGTTCATCGAAAGCGCCCGGAGCCGGGGCGAGGCGATGGACCATGCGTTGTTTCACGGGCCGCCCGGCCTTGGCAAGACGACGTTGGCGCAGATCATGGCGCGCGAACTGGGCGTGAATTTCCGTATGACCTCCGGCCCGGTGCTGGCCAAGGCGGGCGACCTTGCCGCGATCCTCACCAATCTCGAAAAGAACGACGTGCTGTTCATTGACGAGATCCACCGCATGAACCCGGTGGTGGAAGAGGTGCTCTACCCGGCGATGGAGGATTTCGAGCTCGATCTGGTGATCGGCGAGGGCCCCGCCGCGCGCACCGTGCGGATCGAGTTGCAGCCCTTCACGCTGGTCGGCGCCACCACAAGGCTCGGCCTGCTCACCACGCCCTTGCGCGACCGGTTCGGCATCCCGACCCGGCTGCAATTCTACACCGAGGACGAATTGCATGAGATCGTCACCCGCAATGCGGTGAAGCTCGGCGCGCCCGCCGACACCAATGGCGCGCGCGAGATCGCCAAACGCGCGCGCGGCACGCCCCGGATCGCCGGGCGGCTGCTCCGGCGCGTGCTCGATTTCGCCGTGGTCGAGGGCGACGGCACCATCACCCGCGAATTGGCCGACATGGCGCTTACCCGGCTCGGGGTGGATCATCTGGGCCTCGACGGGGCCGACCGGCGCTACATCACGCTGATGGCGGAGCATTATCAGGGTGGCCCGGTCGGGATCGAAACGCTGGCCGCGGCGCTGTCGGAAAGCCGCGACGCGCTGGAAGAGGTGATCGAGCCTTACCTGCTTCAGCAGGGGCTGATCCAGCGTACCCCGCGCGGGCGGATGCTGGGCCAGCGGGCCTGGACGCATCTTGGCCTCACGCCCCCGAAACCGCCGGGCCAGACCGATCTGTTCGACTGAGGAGAGCCAGATGCGCCGCCTGTTGCTTGCCCTTTTCCTGCTGATCGCCGGCCCTGCCTGGGGTTTCGAGACGAAGCTGGGGACATTGGAAATCGTCGAGGCTGGGGACGGGATGATGGCGATGCGCTCGGGCGCTGAGCTGATCGAGCTGCCCACCGCGCCCTATCTCGCCTTCTTCGAAGAGCAGATCGGCGATTGGGTGCTGATCATCCTGTCGGAAGGCGGCAATGCCTGCAACGGGCATTACACATGGTTTCACGCCGTGCCGGGCGACATGCGCTTTTCGCCCGTCTTCGGCACCTGCGCCCCGGCGACCGGGATCGCGGCGCGGCCCGATGGCGCGCTGGCGGTGACGATGGTGCGCATCGAACCGGGCGCCCCGCCGGTCACCTATCTGTGGGACGGGGCGGTGTTGCGCGAGGAAGACGCGCCGCGCCCGGCCTCGGGCATGGCAGAGGGCGACGGGCCGGACTTCTGGATCGGGCGCTATCCGTTCGAACTGATCGCCGCCGCCGATTATCAGGACAGGCTCGCCGCGATCATGGGCGCGGCGGCGCTGGTCGAGGCCGACCGGCTGATCGACCTCTCGTCGCCCTTCGCGGTGGAGGGGGGCTGGATCGTCGGCGCCGGCTGCGTCAAATGGGCCTGCAACAGCGAGCGCGGCGTGGTCGCCGTGTCGCGTGCCGACGGGCGGGTGATCGTCGCCCTGACCACGCCGGAGGATGGCCCGCGCCTGTATGGCGATCCGGGCGGGCCGCTGCCGCCGGCCATCGTCGCGCTGCTTGCCGGGCCGTAGAGCCGGTTGCGGGTGCGGGGGCAAGCTTTTATGCCTGCGGCGCGAGTATTTTTGCAAGGATGAAGGAGCGCGCGATGGTGCCGGACGAGGTGCAGGGCCTGTTCATGCGCGGGGCGGATTATGCCTTCGCGCGTTGGGGGCGGCCGATCGTGCCGGTGGTGTTCGGCGTCGGGGATGAGACGCTGGCCACGATCAAGGGGGCGATCGAGGCGGTGGTGGCGCTGGCCGGTCACAAGATGGCCGAGACCGACCCGGAACTGGGCGCCAACCTGATGCTGTTTTTCCTGCGCGACTGGGCCGAACTTCTGGATGTGCCCAATCTCGGCGAGATGATCCCCGATCTCGCCGCCACCGTGGCGCGGCTTGAGGCGGCGGGGGCGGCGCAATACCGCGCCTTTCGCTTCGACGAGGCCGGCGCGATCCGGGCCGCCTTCGTGTTCGTGCGGATGGCGGGCGGGATGGAAAAGCTCTCGGCCGAGACCGTCGCGCTCACCCAGGCGGTGCAGGCACTGCTGACATGGGGCGAGGCGGCCTTCGCCGAGACCTCGCCGCTGGCGCTCCACCCCGGGACCGGCGCGGTCATCCTGCGGCCCGAGATCGCCGCCGTGATCCGCGCCGCCTATGACCCGGTGATGCCGGCGGCGGCCAGCGACCCGAGCCATGCCCTGCGGCTTTACGCGCGGATGCAGCGATGAGGGCGTTCCTCGCCCTCGATCTGCCCGAGGCGGCGCTGGCGCCGATTGCGCGGCTGCAGGCGGGGCTTGTCGTGGGCAAGCCGGTGCCCGAGGACAACCTGCACCTTACCCTCGCCTTTCTGGGCGATATCAATGACATGCAGGCAGCCGAGATCGCCGGGGCGCTGTCGGTGCTGCATCTGCCGCCTTTGGAGCTGACGCTGACGGGGCTCGATCTGTTCGGTGGGCGGCGGCCTTCGGTGCTGTTCGTCAGGGCGCAGGCGGCGGGGCTGGAGGCGCTGCACGACAAGGCGGCGCGGCTGGCGCGTGAGGCGGGTGTGACGCTGCCGCGCGAGCGCTTTCGCCCGCATGTGACCATCGCGCGCTTTGCCCGCGAGATGACGGCGAAGGATCAGCAGAAGCTGGGTGAATTCCTGGCCCTCAACGCCACTTTCGCCTTGCCGCCGCTGCCGGTGGCAACGCTCACCCTCTACCGCTCGCATCTGCGCCATGAGGGCGCGATACACGAAGCTCTGGCCGAGGCCACGCTGGGGCGATAGGAAGGCCGCATGACCCATCGTTTCCCCCTCCGCGTCTATTATGAAGACACCGATCTTGCCGGGATCGTCTATTACGCCAATTATCTCAAATTCATCGAGCGCGCCCGCACCGAGTTCGTCCGCGAGCGCGGGGTGGATCAGCGTGCGCTGAAGGAGGCCGAGGGGATCATCTTCGCCGTGCGCCATATCGAGGCCGATTACCTCGCTCCGGCGAAGTTCGACGATGAGCTGGTCGTCGAGACCAGCGTCGAGCCCAGTGCCGGGGCGCGGATCGTGATGCGCCAGAACGTTCTGCGCGACGGCAAGGTGCTGTTTTCGGCGGTGGTGACGATCGTGCCGGTCAGCGAGGCGGGGCAGGTGGCCCGGCTACCGGCGAATATCCGCCTGTCGCTGCACTGAAACGCCCCTTTCACCGCCCATGACGCGGTTTCGTTGGCTTTCCCCGTTGTTTTGCGCTATTTCTCGGGCAAATAGCCGTCCGAAAGAGATGGCATCCACGAGGCAGGCAGAACGGGACCAATGGAAACCGAAATTCTCGCATCGGCGCAGGAGATCGACTTCTCCTTTTTCGCGCTTTTTCTTCGCGCCACGCTGATCGTCAAGCTGGTGATGCTGTTGCTGTTGGCGGCATCGTTTTACTCCTGGGCGATCATCGTGACCAAATTCATCCAGTATCGCAAGGCGCGCGCCGAGGCGGCGGTGTTTGACCAGTCGTTCTGGTCGGGCAACCCGCTCGACGAATTGTTCGACGATGTCGGGCCAAGCCCGGACAGTCCGTCGGAGAAGGTCTTTGCCGCCGGGATGCTGGAATGGCGCCGCTCGCACAAGGCCGATGGCGGGCTGATCGGCGGCGCGCAAAGCCGGATCGACCGGTCGATGGACGTGGCCATCGCCAAGGAGGCGGAGGGGCTGAACAAGGGCCTGTCGTTCCTGGCCACGGTGGCCTCGTCGGCGCCCTTCATCGGCCTTTTCGGTACGGTCTGGGGCATCATGCACAGCTTCATCGAGATCGCCCAGCAGCAGAACACCAACCTCGCGGTGGTGGCCCCCGGCATCGCCGAGGCGCTGTTTGCCACCGGGCTGGGCCTGCTCGCGGCCATTCCGGCGCTGATCTTCTACAACAAGCTGACCGCCGACAGCGACGGGATCGTCGCGGGCTGGGAAGCCTTCGCCGACGAATTCGCCACCATCCTCAGCCGCCAGTTGGACAGCTGATATGGGCGCGAATGTAGCAACCGCAAAACCCCGCGCCCGGCGCGGGCGGCGGCGCGGCAAGCACCGCGCGATGATGGCCGAGATCAACATCACGCCGATGGTCGACGTGATGCTGGTGCTGCTCATCATCTTCATGGTCGCAGCCCCCCTGATGACCGTGGGCGTGCCGGTGGAACTGCCGAAGACGGCGGCCACGGCCCTGCCGGCGGTGGAGGAGGAGCCGCTCACCGTGTCGATCACCGCCGAGGGCGCGATCACCCTGATGAAAACCGAGATCACCGCCGACGAGCTGATCCCGAAGCTGCGCGCGATCGCGGCCGAACGGTCGGACAACAAGGTATTCCTGCGCGCCGATGGCCGCGTGCCCTATGAGATCGTGGCCCAGGTGATGGGCGCGCTCAATTCCGGCGGCTTCAACAATATCGGCCTGGTGACCGATACCGGCGGGCCGGATATGGGCGGGCAATAGACCTGTTGCGATGAAAACCGGCTACATCATATCCGGCGTTGCGCACGGGGCGCTTATGCTTTGGCTCCTGTTCGGGGGGCTGATCACGCGCCATCGTGACGAGCCGCTTCTGGCGGTGGCCGAGGTGTCGATCGTCACCGGGGCGGAATTCGCCGCGATGACCGCGCCGCAGGAGGCGGTGGCCGCCGCGCCGGATGCGTCGCCGACGCCGCCCGCGCGCCCGGCGCCCGAGCCGGAACCCGAGCCTGAGCCGGCCCCGGAGCCTGAGCCTGAGCCCGAGCCTCAACCGGAACCGGACCCCGTGCCGGTGCCCGAACCGCCCGCGCCTGAGCCCGAGCCGGAACCCGAACCCGAACCTGAGCCTGAGCCGCAACCGGAACCTGAGCCGGTGACGCCGCCTGAGGCCGACCGGGTGACCGATGAGGTTGTGGAAGCGCCCGAGGAACCGCTGCCGGTGGGGCCGGAGCTGGTCGAGGATACCACGCCCGACGAGGCCGCGCCGGAGGAAACCCCGGTCGAGGAATTGCCCGCGCAGGCGCCCGAGGAATCGACGACCGAGATCGTCACCGAGGCGGAGCAGCCTGAACTGGCGCCCACCGCCTCGATCCGCCCGCGCACCCGGCCCACGCCGCCCGCGCCCACCCCGACGCCGCCTGCCGAGACCGCCGCCGCCGACCCCACCCCCGCGCCGAGCCGCGATGACGCGATCGACAGCGCGGTGGACGATGCGCTGGCGGATGTTCTGGGCGAGGCCGCCAGCGGCAGCCCGGCGCCCTCCGGCCCGCCGCTGACGCGCGGCGAGCAGGACGGGCTGCGCGTGGCGGTGCAGCAATGCTGGAACGTCGGCAGCCTGTCGAGCGATGCGCTGCGCACCACGGTGGTGGTGCTGGTGACGATGGCGCGCGACGGCACGCCAGAGGGGATCGAGATGGTCTCGTCGAGCGGGGGCGATTCCACCGCAGCCGCCAGCGCCTACGAGGCGGCCCGGCGCGCGGTGATCCGCTGCGGCGCGCGCGGCTTCCCGCTGCCCGCCGAGAAATACGACCAATGGCGCGAGATCGAGATGACCTTCGATCCGAGCAATATGAGGATCCGGTGATGACGCGCGCTCTGTGCACGGCGGCCAGTCGCCGATATCCCCCGTGTGCCGCAGCTTGCCTGTGGCATAAACAACAAAAGCCGTCTAATCCAAGGACCGAGAGGGCATGATGATTTTCATTCGTTTCCTGACGCTGGCGCTCACCGTGCTGAGCTTTGCCCAGATCGCGGCGCCAACGGCGCTGCGGGCAGAACCGTTGCGGATCGTGATCGACGAAGGCGTGATCGAGCCCTTGCCCTTCGCCATTCCGGGCTTCGTCTCGCCCGGCGGCGAAAGCGCGCAATATGCCGCCGAGATCACCCGGGTGATCGCCGCCGACCTTGCAGGCACCGGGCTGTTTCGCGAAATCCCGTCTTCGGCCTATATTTCCGGGGTGACCAGCTTCGATGCGCCCGTCGCCTATGCCGACTGGAAGGCGATCAACGCCCAGGCGCTGGTGACCGGCGCGGTGGATGTATCGGGCGGCAATCTCAGCGTGAAATTCCGCCTCTACGATGTGTTTTCCGATGCGCCGCTGGGCGAGGGGCTGCAATTCACCGGCACGGTCGCCGGCTGGCGGCGGATCGCCCACAAGGTGGCCGATGTGGTCTATTCCCGGATCACCGGCGAAGGCGGCTATTTCGACAGCCGGGTGGTCTTCGTCAGCGAGCAGGGACCGAAGGACGCCCGTCTGAAACGGCTGGCGATCATGGATTACGATGGCGCCAACGTCCAATACCTCACCGATAGCGGCGCGCTGGTGCTCGCTCCGCGCTTTTCGCCGGCGGGTGACCGGGTGCTCTATACCTCCTATGAAAGCGGCAGCCCGCAGATTTATCTGCTCGACGTTGCTTCGGTGGGCAAGGTGGCGCTCGGCACCCAGGGCGCGAACATGACCTTCGCGCCGCGCTTCTCGCCCGACGGCCAGTCGGTCGTGTTCTCGCTGGAGCAGGGCGGCAATACCGACATTTACGCCATGAGCCTCAATGGCGGCAACCTGCGCCGGCTGACGCAAGACCCCTCGATCGAAACCGCGCCCTCGTTCAGCCCCGATGGCAGCCGGATCGTTTTCGAAAGCGACAGGTCGGGCACCCAGCAGCTCTACGTCATGTCCGCCTCGGGCGGCGAGGCGACGCGGATCAGTTTCGGCCCCGGCCGCTACGGCACCCCGGTCTGGAGCCCGCGCGGCGATCTGATTGCCTTCACCAAGCAAAACCAGGGCCGCTTCCATATCGGTGTGATGCGTACCGATGGCAGTGAGGAGCGGTTGCTGACCGCCTCCTTCCTCGACGAGGGGCCGTCGTGGTCGCCCAACGGGCGGGTCATCATGTTTTCGCGTGAGAGCCAGGGGGCCGAGGGCGCCTCGGCGCTCTACTCGGTGGATATTTCGGGGCGCAACCTGCGCCGCGTCACCACGCCGAGCGCGGCCTCTGACCCGGCCTGGGGGCCGCTGCAGAATTGACCGGCGCGCGCCAAGCGCCCGATTCCCAAACCGTTGCCGGTCTGATAGACTGGCAGAAACGAGCGACCAAAATGATCAATTACAGGACTTTTGACATGAAAAAGCTGATGATCGCGACGATGCTGGTGGGGGCGCTGGCGCTGACCGCCTGCGACAAGAACAGCCGCTTCGGCGACGATGCGATGGCCGCGGGTGCCGGGGCGGGCGATTTTGCCGCCGGGTCGCCCTCGGACCCGACCTCGCCCGCCTACTTCAACCAGACCATCGGCGACCGTGTGCACTTCGCCGTCGATCAGTCGACGCTGAGCGCCGAGGCGCAGGACGTTCTCGCCAAGCAGGCCGCCTGGCTGATGGAAAACACCGAATATTCGGCGATCATCGAGGGCCATGCCGACGAGCAGGGCACGCGCGAATACAACCTCGCGCTCGGCGCCCGCCGCGCCAGTGCGGTGCAGAGCTACCTGATTGAGCGCGGTGTCTCGCCGTCGCGGCTGAAGACGATCTCCTACGGCAAGGAACGTCCGCTCGCGATCTGCTCCGATGAGACCTGCTATACCCAGAACCGCCGCGCCGTGACGGTGCTGACGGCGGGCGGCGCAGGTGTGTAACGGGTTGTAAGTGCAGGGAATGGTGAGATGAAACTGCTGAAACGTCTGTTCGCGGCGGGGCTGATCCTGTCCGTGGTGGCAACACCTCTCGCGGCGCAGGACCGCGCTCAGACGCTTGCGGATATCCGTCAGGAACTCACCGTTCTCTATGTCGAGATCCAGCGGCTGAAGGTCGAGCTTAACACCACCGGCGGCGCGGCCAGCCCGAGCGGGGCGGGGTCGATGCTCGACCGGGTGAACGCGCTGGAGGCGCAGCTCACCCGGCTCACCAACAAGACCGAAGAGCTGCAATTCCGCATCGACCAGGTGGTGAAGGACGGCACCAACCGGGTGGGCGATCTGGAGTTCCGCCTTTGCGAGCTGGAGGCCGGTTGCGATATCGGCGCGCTTGGCGATACGCCCACGCTTGGCGGGGGCGAGCTGCCGGCGGTGGCCACGCCGGTGGCCCCGGCCATGCCCGCCGATCCCGCCGCGCCCGGTTCGGGCCAGCTTGCGGTGGCCGAACAGGCCGATTACGACGCCGCCGTTTTGGCGCTGGAAGAGGGCCGCACGCAGGACGCGGCCGATCTGCTCGGCACCTTCCTCAGCAATTACCCTGGCGGCCCGATGAGTGGCGAGGCCAATTACCTGCGCGGCGAGGCGCTGACCGAGCTTGGCCAGGTGGCCGATGCGGCGCGCGCCTATCTCGCCTCCTATTCCGGCACGCCCACCGGCCCGCGCGCACCCGATGCGCTGTTGAAGCTGGGCCTGGCGCTCGGCCAGCTCGGCCAGGTCACCGAGGCCTGCGTGACGCTCGGTGAAGTGGCCAATCGCTTCCCTGCCGCGCCCGCCGTGGCCGAGGCGCAGGCGGCCCAGACCCAGCTCGGATGCCAGTGACCGGGGCGGAGGACCGCCTCGGGCGAACGCTCAGCGCCGACCCTTTCTGGAAAGACCTCACACGCCTTGGCGTCGCCGTCTCCGGCGGCGGCGATTCGATGGCGCTCCTGCACCTGCTGGCCGCCTGCGCGCCCGCCCATGGTGTGACGCTGGCGGCGGCGACGGTGGATCACGGGTTGCGGCCCGAGGCGGCGGCGGAGGCCGCCTTCGTGGCCGAGACCTGCGCCCGCCTCGGCATCGCCCATGACACGCTGCGCTGGCAGGGCTGGGACGGGCAGGGCAATCTGCAGGCCGAGGCCCGCGCCGCGCGCTACCGGCTGCTTGGCGGCTGGGCGGTGGCGCAGCGGCTCGATGCGGTGGCGCTGGCCCATACCGCCGACGATCAGGCCGAGACCTTCGTGATGCGGCTCGCCCGCGAGGCCGGGGTGGACGGGCTGGCGGCGATGGACCCGCTGGTCGAGCGCGATGGCGCACGATTCTGGCGCCCGGTACTGGCGCAGGGGCGTGACGACTTGCGCTCCTGGCTCTCCGCGCACGGGCTGGGCTGGTGCGACGATCCCTCGAACGAAGATGAGCGCTATGACCGGGTCCGGGCGCGCAAGGCGCTGGCGGTGCTGGCGGAGCTTGGTATCGACAGGGGCAGGCTCGGCGGTGTCTCGCGCAATCTCGCCGCCGCGAGCCGGGCGCTCAAACGCCTTGCCCATGACACCGCCAGGCGGATTGCGCGGGTCGAGGCGGGGGATGTGCTGCTGTCGCGGGCCGGGCTGAGGGATGCGGATGCAGAGATTCGCCGCCGCCTGCTCGCCGCCGCGCTCGGCTGGATCTCCCGCGCGCCCTATCCGCCGCGCCGCGAGGCGCTGGCCGATCTGGACCGGGCGATCGCGGCGGGCCAGACCCATACGCTGCATGGCTGCCTTGTGGCATGCATTGACGGAGACGTCAGGTTTTTGCGTGAATTCAATGCGGTGAAAGACGTTGTTGCCACGCCCGGTCAGCTTTGGGACGGGCGCTGGCGCGTGGCCGGGCCGGATGGCGGGCGCAGGGTGGGCGCGCTTGGCGAGGCGGTGAAGGATTGCCCGGATTGGCGTGAGACCGGCCTGCCGCGCGCCGCGCTGATGGCCAGCCCGGCGGTCTGGCAGGGCGAAACACTGGTCGCCGCGCCGCTGGCCGGGTTCGCCAACGGCTATTCGGCGGTAATCGACCCAGAGGCAGGTGATTTCTTCACTTACGTTTTATCGCATTGAACCCGGCGTTATCCTCCCTATTTTAAGAACAACCCGCGCGCCGGGGGCTGCGCGGAGATTTCTTCAAGGGAGACCGACTTGGGCAACGCGAGAAATTTCGCCTTCTGGATCGTGCTGTTTCTGCTGATCCTGGCCTTGTTCAACCTGTTCTCGAACGGCCAGAGTTCGATGGCCTCGTCCCAGGTGAACTACTCCGATTTCGTCGCCGCCGTGGATTCCGGCGAGGTGACGAAAGCCACGATCGACGGCGAGAATGTGCGCTACGTGACGACCGATGGCACCGTTTATTCCACCGTCGTGCCGGGCGATGCCTCGCTCACCGACACGCTGATCGCCAAAGGCGTCTCGGTCGAGGCCGAGCGCCAGCAGCAATCGAGCTTCATGGGGCTTCTGTCGCTGCTCTTGCCGGTGATCATCCTGATCGGCTTCTGGTTCTTCATGATGAACCGGATGCAGGGCGGGGGCCGTGGCGGGGCGATGGGCTTTGGCAAGAGCCGGGCCAAGCTGCTCACCGAGCGCGAGGGCCGGGTGACCTTCGACGACGTGGCCGGGATCGACGAGGCCAAGGACGAGCTTCAGGAGATCGTGGAATTCCTGCGCAACCCGCAGAAATTCAGCCGCCTTGGCGGCAAGATCCCGAAAGGCGCGCTGCTGGTCGGCCCGCCGGGCACGGGTAAGACCCTGCTGGCGCGCGCCATCGCGGGCGAAGCGGGCGTGCCCTTCTTCACCATTTCGGGCTCCGACTTCGTGGAGATGTTCGTCGGCGTCGGCGCGAGCCGGGTGCGCGACATGTTCGAGCAGGCCAAAAAGAACGCGCCCTGCATCGTGTTTATCGACGAGATCGACGCCGTGGGCCGCCATCGTGGCGCCGGTTATGGCGGCGGCAATGACGAGCGCGAGCAGACGCTGAACCAGCTTCTGGTCGAGATGGACGGGTTCGAGGCCAATGAAGGCGTGATCATCGTCGCCGCGACCAACCGTAAAGACGTGCTCGACCCGGCGCTGCTGCGCCCGGGCCGGTTCGACCGGCAGGTGACGGTGCCCAACCCCGATATCAAGGGCCGTGAAAAGATCCTCGGCGTGCACAGCCGCAAGATCCCGCTCGGCCCGGATGTGGACCTGCGCATCATCGCGCGCGGCACGCCCGGCTTTTCGGGCGCCGACCTTGCCAACCTCGTGAACGAAGCCGCGCTCATGGCCGCCCGCGTCGGCCGCCGCTTCGTGACGATGGAGGATTTCGAACAGGCGAAAGACAAGGTGATGATGGGCGCCGAGCGCCGCTCGATGGTGCTGACCGACGAGCAGAAGGAGCACACCGCCTATCACGAGGCGGGGCACGCCATCGTCGGCCTGACGCTGCCGAAATGCGACCCGGTCTACAAGGCCACGATCATCCCGCGCGGCGGCGCGCTCGGCATGGTGGTTTCGCTCCCCGAGATGGACCGGCTGAACTGGCACAAGGACCAGTGCGAACAGCAGCTCGCCATGACCATGGCCGGCAAGGCCGCCGAGATCCTCAAATGGGGCGAAGACGAAGTGTCGAACGGCCCGGCGGGCGATATCATGCAGGCGAGCCAGCTCGCCCGCGCGATGGTGATGCGCTGGGGCATGTCCGACAAGGTCGGCAATATCGACTATGCCGAGGCTGCCGAAGGCTATTCGGGCAACACCGCGGGCTTCTCGGTTTCGGCCCATACCAAGGAACTGATCGAGGAAGAGGTGCGCCGCTTCGTGCAGGACGGCTACGCCCGCGCCAAGCAGATCCTCGAAGAGAAGAAGGACGAGTGGGAACGACTGGCCCAGGGCCTTCTGGAATACGAGACCCTGACCGGCGACGAGATCAAGCGTGTGATGGCGGGCGAGCCGCCGCATGTGGACGAAGACGATGACGGCACGCCGGCGCAGGAGGAGGCCGAAGTATCGGTCGCCGCGATTCCGAAAACCAAGCCGCGCAAGAAACCCAAGGGTGGGCTGGAGCCGGAGCCCACGGCGTGAGCCGTCATTCAAAGATCGACTGGAACCCCGGGGCCTATGCAAGGTTCCGGGGTTTGCGTATGCGCCCGGCGCTGGACCTGCTTCGGGCGATCGACGAGATCCCGCCCGGCCCGGTGATCGACCTTGGCTGCGGCGCCGGCGCGGTGGGGCAGGTGCTGTCGGAGCGGTTCCGTGGCCACCGGCTGATCGGGGTCGACAATTCGCCCGCGATGCTGGGCGAGGCGGGGCGCAGCGGCTTCTATTCCTGGCTGACCCAGGCCGACATTGCCGGCTGGGCGCCCGACGACATGGCCCGCCCCGGGCTGATCTATTCCAATGCCGCGCTGCACTGGCTCGACGCGCATGAAGACCTGATGCCGAGGCTCGCGGGCTTTCTCGCGCCGGGCGGTGTGCTGGCGGTGCAGATGCCGGGCCAGTTCGACGCGCCGAGCCATGCGCTGATGCGCGAGGTGGCGGCGGCGCTGTTTCCCGACCGCTTCGAGGGGGGCACCTGGCACCCGCCGGTGGCCGCGCCGGAGGATTACGCCCGCCTGCTTGCCCCCTTCGGGCCGGTCGATGCCTGGGAGACCACTTATCTCCAGCGCCTCGCGCCGGTGCGCGGCGCCCATCCGGTGCGCCGCTTCACCGAATCCACCGCGATGCGCCCGATCCTCGACGTGCTCACCGCCGCCGAGACCGAGCTGTTCATCGCCACCTATGAGAACGAACTGGCCGCCGCCTATCCGCAGGAAGACGATGCCTCGGTGTTCTTCCCGTTCCGCCGGGTGTTCTTCGTGCTGGAGCGCGGCTGAGGCCGCCCGAATCCCTGCTATGCATACATTTGATGCCTGATTCATCGCCTGATATGCGCTGAATGAGCGCGAATGTATGCCTTTGGCGATATTTGCCCTCTGGCTGGTATCCATAATGATCTGATTAAAAATGAATCTTTTCCTTCATGAGCACGGGTTTCACGATAAGGCCGCTCGCGCTGCAAAACATGTCGGATTTCCGCATGCCTTCGGTTATGTATACATGTATAGGGTCGCAACACGGACCCGAACCGCCGAGGGAGGACGACAGATGAGCCACAAGACCGATATCCAGATTGCCCGTGAGGCGAACAAGAAGCCGATCCAGGAGATCGGCGCAAAGCTGGGGATCGGCTCCGAACACCTGCTGCCCTATGGCCACGATAAGGCCAAGGTGGCGCAGGACTTCATCACCTCGCTCAGCGACCGGCCCGATGGCAAGCTCATCCTCGTGACCGCGATCAACCCGACCCCGGCGGGCGAGGGCAAGACCACCACCACCGTGGGCCTTGGCGACGGGCTGAACGCCATCGGCAAGAAGGCCGCCATCGCCATCCGTGAAGCCTCGCTCGGCCCGAATTTCGGGATGAAGGGGGGGGCCGCCGGCGGCGGCTATGCGCAAGTGGTGCCGATGGAGGATATGAACCTCCATTTCACCGGCGATTTTCACGCCATCACCGCGGCGCATAACCTGCTGGCCGCGATGATCGACAACCACATCTACTGGGGCAACGAATTGGGCATTGACGAGCGCCGCGTGGTCTGGCGCCGGGTGCTCGACATGAACGACCGCGCCCTGCGCGACGTGGTCACCAGCCTCGGCGGCGTGTCCAACGGCTTTCCGCGTCAGACCGGGTTTGACATCACCGTCGCCTCAGAGGTGATGGCGATCCTCTGCCTGGCCGACGATCTCGACGATCTGCAATCCAAGCTCGGCGACATCATCGTCGCCTATACCCGCGACCGCGCGCCGATCACCTGCCGCCAGATCGGCGCCGACGGGGCGATGACGGTTCTGCTCAAGGACGCGATGCAGCCCAATCTGGTGCAGACGCTGGAAAACAACCCCGCCTTCGTCCATGGCGGCCCCTTCGCCAATATCGCGCATGGCTGCAACTCGCTGATCGCCACCCGCACGGCGCTGAAACTGGCCGATTACGTGGTGACGGAAGCGGGGTTCGGCGCCGATCTGGGGGCCGAGAAATTCATGAACATCAAGTGCCGCAAGGGCGGGATCGCCCCTTCGGTGGTGGTGATCGTCGCCACGGTGCGGGCGATGAAGATGAACGGCGGCGTTGCCAAGGCCGATCTCGGCGCCGAGAACGTGGCGGCGGTGAAGGCCGGCTGCCCGAACCTTGGCCGCCACATCGAAAACGTGAAGAGCTTCGGCGTGCCGGTGGTGGTGGCGATCAACCATTTCGTCTCCGATACCGAGGCCGAAATTCAGGCGGTGAAGGATTATGTGGAAGGCCACGGGTCGGAGGCCATCGTGGCGCGCCACTGGGCCGATGGCTCGGCGGGGATCATCGAGCTTGCCACCCGCGTGGCCGAGATCGCCGACAAGGACAGCGCCCATTTCGCGCCGCTCTATCCCGACGAGATGGGGCTGTTTCAGAAGATCGAGACCATCGCCAAACGCATCTACCGCGCCGACGAGGTGCTGGCCGACAAGAAGATCCGCGATCAGCTCAAGGCCTGGGAAGAGGCGGGCTATGGCGATCTGCCGGTCTGCATGGCCAAGACGCAATACAGCTTCTCGACCGATCCCAACCTGCGCGGTGCGCCCACCGGCCATTCGGTGCCGGTGCGCGAGGTGCGGCTCTCGGCCGGGGCCGGGTTCATCGTGGTGATCTGCGGCGAGATCATGACCATGCCGGGCCTGCCCTCGAAACCCGCCGCGATGTCGATCCGGATCAGCGACGATGGCGAGATCGAGGGCTTGTTTTAAACGGTATACTATGGCATACCGCGATGGTCCGGCGGGCTGGCCGGGCCATCGCGCAAGGATGTGACCATGACTGACCGTCTGCCCCGCGCCGCCATCATCGACGGCAAGGCGATTGGCGCGAAGATCCGCGCCGAGGTGGCCGAAGAGGCCGCGCGCCTGTCCGGCCAGGGCTGGACGCCCCGGCTCGTCTCGGTCTCGGTCGGCGATACCGCCGCCGCCGAGCTTTACGTGCGCAACCAGCAAAAGCAGGCAGAAGGCGCCGGCGTGGCCTTCGAGGCGCGCAGCTATCCGCAGGAAACCTCGCTGGAGCAGCTTATCGGCATCCTTCAGGGGCTGAACCACGATCCGCGCGTGAACGGCATCATCATCCAGCGGCCGCTGCCCGCCCATATCCCGGTGAAGGCGCTGCAAAAGGCAGTGCATCCACTGAAGGATGTGGAGGGGATGCACCCCGCCTCGATCGGCAATATCGTCTATAACGATCTCGCGCTCGGCCCCTGCACGGCGGTGGCGGCGGTGGAGATCTTGAAAACCCTGCCGCTGAAGATCGAGGGGCTGGACGTGACGGTGATCGGCCATAGCGAGATCGTCGGCAAGCCCATCGCCTTTCTGATGATGGGGCTGGGCGCGACGGTGACGGTCTGCCACCACATGACCCGCTCGGTGGCGATGCATTCGCGCGCCGCCGATGCCGTCTTTGTCGCCGTCGGCAAGCCGGGGCTGGTGACCGGCGACATGATCAAGCCCGGCGCGGCGGTGATCGACATCGGCATCAACCGGGTCGACGGCAAGACGGTGGGCGACGTGGATTTTGCCAGCGTGGCCGAGGTGGCGGGATGGCTCACCCCGGTGCCCGGCGGTGTCGGCCCGGTGACCGTGGCGACGCTGATGAAGAACGCGGTGCTGGCCACCCGGCTGCAAATGGAGCATTACCGGGACGCATACGCGAAAACCGATATCTAGGGGGCGAGAATGACGGCGAAGATCATCGACGGGAAGGCCTTTGCGGCGGATGTGCGGGCAAGAGTGGCCGAACAGGTGGCGGCGATGAAGGCCGCGCATGGCATCACGCCCGGCCTTGCCGTGGTGCTGGTGGGAGAAGACCCGGCCAGCCAGGTCTATGTGCGCTCGAAGGGCGAGAAGACCCGCGAAGTGGGGATGAATTCGTTCGAATACAAATTGCCGGCGGATGTGCCCGAGGCCGAGCTTTACGCGCTGATCGACAAGCTCAACGCCGATCCGCAGGTGCATGGCATTCTGTGCCAGTTCCCGGTGCCGCCGCATCTGTCGGAGCGAGATATCATTGCCCGGATCAGCGCCGAGAAGGATGTGGACGGGCTGAGCGTGATCAATGCCGGGCGGCTGGCGACAGGGCAGAAGGCGATGGTGTCCTGCACGCCGCTGGGCTGTCTGATGATGCTGCGCGACGAGCGCGGCGATCTGTCGGGCCTCGACGCGGTGGTGATCGGCCGGTCGAACCTCGTCGGCAAGCCGATGGGCCAGCTCCTGCTGCGCGACAATTGCACCGTGACGATGACCCACAGCCGCACCCGCGACCTCGCCGAAGCAATACGCCGCGCCGATATCGTGGTGGCCGCCGTCGGTGTGCCCGAGATGGTGAAGGGCGACTGGATCAAGCCGGGGGCGACGGTGATCGACGTGGGCATGAACCGCCTGCCGCCCGAAGAAGAGGGCGGCAAGGGCCGGCTGGTGGGCGACGTGGATTTCGCCGCCGCCAAAGAGGTGGCCGGCGCGATCACGCCGGTGCCGGGCGGGGTGGGGCCGATGACAATCGCCTGCCTGCTGGCCAACACCCTCACCGCCACCTGCCGCGCCAATGGACTGCCCGAACCCGAGGGGCTGACGGCCTGAGGCTCAGTCGCTGAAGCTGGGCGGGCGCTTCTGCAGCCCGGCCATCACCGCTTCCATCTGGTTGGGCTGGCCCACCAGCGCCTCCTGCGCCGCGCTCTCGGCCAGCAGCGCGGCGGCGGGCGGCATCAGCGCAGTCTCGGTGATGAGCCGCTTGGCGGCGCGCACCGCGTCGGGCGAGCGGCTGGCGATCTCCTGCGCCAGCGCCGTGGCGTGGGCGAGCGGGTCATCGGCGATCTCGGTGACGAAGCCCCAGCCGAGCGCCGCTTCGGCATCGAACATCTCCGCCGTATAGGTCAGCCGCCGGATCACGTCGGAGCGCGCCAGCCGGGGCATCAGCACCATGCCGCCCATATCGGGCACCAGCCCCCAACGCGTCTCCATCACCGAAAAGCGCGCATCCGGGGCGGCGACGCGGATATCGGCGCCCAGCATCACCTGAAAGCCGCCGCCGAAGGCATGGCCCGAAACGGCGGCGATCACGGGCTGCGGCAGTTCGGCCCAGATCATCGCGGCGGCCTGAAACAGGTTCGAGCCGCCATGGGTGCGGGTGGTGAAGCCGGTTTCGCGGGCGAGGCGGGCGATCTCGGGCAGGGCGGCGGTGTCAAGCCCCGCCGAAAAGCTGCCGCCTGCGCCGGTCAGCACCACCGCGCGCACCGTGCGGTCGCCGCGCAGCGCCTCGCCAGTGGTCACCAGCGCCTCGATCAGCGGCAGATCGAGGGCATTGAGCTTGTCGGGCCGGTTGAGGGTGACGGTGGCGACGGGGCCGCTCAGGGCGAGGGTGACGCGGGCGTTCATGGGCTCCTCCATTTGCCCGCAGGATGGCGGCGCGGGCGGTGCAGGGCAAGCGTGACGCCGCGCTAGCGCGGCATCGGGATCGCCCGCGGCGGATCGCCCGTCATCACCGCCAGCGCCTCCGGCCCCATCAGCGCGGCGAGCGCGGCATCGTCGCTGCGCAGGCCGCCGGTATAGGTGCCATAGGCGGGCAGGATCGCCCGGGCGCTGTCGACCAGTAGGCAGGGCCGCGCCCGCGCCCGGCCCCCGGCCGCAATCCGCGCCTTGGGGTGGTAATGGCCCGAGACCTCGCCCTGCGCCTCGGGCCGGGCGATGTGGCGGAAGGTGAGCGGGCCGAGGCGGAGCGCGGCGCGGTGGCTGCCGGCCAGCCCGGTGGGGCCGGGATCGTGATTGCCCTCGATCCAGACCCAGTCGCGCCCGGCGATGAGGCGGGTGAGCCAACCCTGCGCCGCTGCGTCCAGCCCGCCCGCCGCCGCGTGATCGTCGAAGGAATCGCCGAGGCAGATCACCTGCGCAGCCCCGGTCGCGTCGAGATCGGCTTCGAGCCGGGCGAGCGTGTCGCGCAGCTCGTAGGGTGGCAAAAGCGCCCCGGCATTGCGGGCAAAGCGCTCGGACCGGCCAAGGTGCAGATCGGAGACGGCGAGCACCCGGTGCTCGGCCCAGTAGAGCGCGCCGGACGGCAACAGGGCGAGGGAGGCGCCGGCAAGGGTGAAGCGGTGGGCGTTCATGCTTCGTTCGTTGACGGATTCCGTGGCCCGGTGCAAGGGGAAAGCGCGGGCGGTGGCCTGGTTAACGAGTGGTGAATGGCGCGCGCGGTGGGATGGAAAAGTGTTTATTGGCAGGGGAATAGCGGGCGCACGATCTCCAGAAATCCGGATAAGTGGAGATCCGGAAATCCGGATTTCTGGAGGCGTAAGGGCGCAGGCCGGGGGAAGGTCCGGGGCAGGATCTTGGGGCAGGCGGCGCGGGCTGTCACTGTTGCTGCCGCGCGCTGACGCGCCGCCCGTCTAGCGCCAGAGCCAGGCGCGGCTCGCCAGCAGCCCCTGCGCCTTGGCCAGCAGCCGGTGCGCCGGGCCGGTGCGGGCGGCAATGCCGGCGGCGAGGCGGTCGGCGACCACTTCCGGCGGGCAGGCGCTGCCGGTCACCGGGTCGAAATAGCGCGGATAGTCGATCAGCACCGCATGGGCGAGGGCGATCATGTCGGGCCGCGCCTGCCGGCGTTCGGGCACATGGCCCCGGTCGCGGGTGAGGCCCCAGCCGGCATAGAAGGGCGCGCCGAGGCAAGTCACCGGCTTGCCACGCAGCAGCGCCTCGAACCCCATGAGCGAGGTCATCGTCCAGACCTCGTCGCAGGCGTCGAGCAGCCGGGCGGCGTCGGCGGTGCCGGCCACCACGTCGGCATGGCGCAGGGCCTCGTCGTGCGGCACCGCCCCGGTACGCAGGCCCGCCTCCACATCCGGATGCGGCTTGAACACGATCACCGCATCGGGGTTGGCCGCCCGCGCGGCCTGTAGCAAGGCGAGATTGGTCGAAACCTCGCTTGTGCCGAGCCGGATCGAGGCGTCGTCTTCCACCTGTCCGGGCACGAGGATGCGGTGGCCTTCGGGCAGGGCGGGAATCGGGCGGTCGAGATTGTACTTGGTCAGGCGCGCCTGCACGATCCCCGCCACCAGCCGCTCGGCGCGGTGGCGCGAGCCCTCGGGCAGCTTCACCGCCTCGGCGATCAGGTGTTCGAGGCGGCATTCGCGGGTCGGATCGTAGTAGATGCCGAGATCGTCGGTGACGAGCGAGAGGGGCGGCACCAGTTCCGCCCCCAGCCCGCGCGAGCGCAGAAACCCGTCTTCGACGCGCCGCACCGGCAGATCGCCGGCATCGCCAAGGCTCGTTTCCTGCCCGGCCCAGACGATGAGGCTGCGCCCGGTCTTCCGTGCCAGCGCCACGGCGGCGCGGCCATCGCGGAAGCGCGGGCGGGCGTCGCTGCCGAAGAACCGGGTGAGCGGCGCGCGCTTCCACAGCCGCATCCCGGCGGCGACATGGCCCGCATGATCCTCGCGCCAGGCGCGGGCGCGCGCTTCCAGTGTGGTCAGCACCTGTTCCACGCCGCAAAGCGCATCGTGATAGGGGTCGTACCAGGTGGGATAGAGCACCATCGCGCCCGCGAAGATCTGTGTTCGGGTCAATGTGCGGGTGCGTCGGGGCAGGTCCTGCTCGTCGTCGGTGAGGCCCCAGCCGGCATACCAGGGCTTGCCGAACACATGCGGGCGGTGGCCGGCCAGGATCGCCTCGAACCCAAGCCCGGAGCTGACGGTATAGACCGCGACGGCGCCCTCCATCAGCGCCCAGGGGTCTACCGGATCGGTGAGCAGGCTGATGTGGCCGGTCGCATCGTCCGGGCCGAAATGGCCGGGCCGGTGCCCGGCGGCGGTTTCGGGATGGGTCTTGATGACAATGCGCAGGCCGGGATTTTCGATCTCCGCGGCGGCGAGCATCTCGCGAAAGGTGGCGGCATCGGCCCCGGCATGGGCAATCGAGGCATCGCCCCGGGTCTGGTCGACCACCAGCACATAGGGCGCCTCGGGCAGCGGGCCGGGGCGGGGGAAGGCATTGTATTTCGACAGATGCCCGCGCACCATCAGCTCCGTCGCCTCGCGAGCGCGGGTGAGCAATGCGCCATCGTCGAAGGGGTGTGTGGCCAGCAGCACTTCGAGGTCGGAGGGCGTGGCGGCGTCGAAATGCACGCCGCGCTCGTCGATCAGCAGGCCGAGCGGCGGCTCGCCGTCGCGCCCGGTGCGCAGCGAGCGCAGAAAGGCATCCTCCACCCGCACGATCCGCGCGCCGGTCTTTGCCGCCATCGCCTCGCCGCGATGCGCGGTGGGCGAGTGGCCCCACACTCCGATGGCATCGTCAGGCCCGGGCGTGCCCAGCTTCACCTCCCACCCGGCGAGGGTGAGGATGCGCCTCACGCGGGCCTGGGTGAGAAAGCCGCCGTTATAAACGAAGAGCCGCCGGGATCGGGTGCTCCCGGCGGCCCCGCTATCGGGATCGTGGCTCATGCCGGCTCAGAGGCCGGGGAAGGTGGTCGCCGCGCTGGCCAGCGAATCCGCCGCGCCGACGGTGGTGCTGAGCGCAGAGATGACCTTGGTCCACTGCACATAGGGCGCTTCGGTCACATAGACGGTATCGCCGTCGCGGATCACGAAATCGCGGGCGCGGAACATGCCGTTGGGTTCGGTGAGGTCGAGCACGTAGATCAGCCGCTGGTCACCGACCAGATCGCTGCGGCCGAGCACCGCGTTGGAAATTTCCGCCGGTTCGTTGCGGAACACGAACACGCCGGTCGGATCGGCTAGCGTCGAGACGAGGCCGCCCACCTGGGCGATGGCTTCGAGCGCCGAGAGCGTTTGCGTCTCGAACTTCACGCGGGTCTGCGAGCCGGTGGCGCCGAGCGCGGTGAAGGCGCGGGTATCGGCCTCGACCAGAATACGGTCGCCGCCGCGCAGGGCGATATCGAGTTCGGGATGTTCGAACAGATCCTGATACCAGATCTTGCCGGTCCTGGTGCCGCGGATGATCTTCACCACCGCGATCTCGGGCGGCACCGAAACGCCGCCGGCCTTGGCGAGCATCGCGCCCAGCGTGCGGGTGGGCCGCTCGATCGGGTAGACGCCCTGGCCGCCGACCGCGCCGGTCAGCGACACGGTCGAGCCGTCGCCCGCGAGGCGGGTGACCATGACCTGCGGATCAGGTGTTTGTTCCGAAAGCTTGTCGGTGATGATCCGGCGGATCGCCTCGGGCGAATTGCCCGCCGCCTTGATCCGTCCGGCATAGGGGATGAAGATGAAGCCTTGCCCGTCCACCTGCACGTCCTGCAGTCCGGCGGGCGCGCCCGCGGTGGTGAGGATACCTTCCTCGACGTTTTCCCAGATCGACACGCCGAGCACGTCGCCCGCATGGATCGTATCGGAGCCAACGACGCCGGAGCCGGTGAAATCGGATGAGAAGCCAAGTGCCGGCACCACGGCGGTGGCGCGCGTCACCCGGTCGTCCACGGCGACGACGAAGGCATCGCCCTCGCGCTGCACGGAGCCTGCGTAGATCTCGGATTTGGAGGGGCCGGATCGGGGGAGGGCATCGCAGGACGCAAGCCCCACAACACATACGAAAAGGGCCGCATTGCGCGCCCATACATTGCCCATAATATTCACTGCTCGGGCTCCTTTATGGAGGTCTGCCTCTGGTTTTTTCGCCAACCTACCGGTCTGGCGGCAAAAAATCCAGCCTGTTGCAAGGCCTTGGCTATTTCACCGCATATAACTGTTGCCGCGGCGCCGCTGTGCCGCGCGCGAGCGCGTCATAGGGGTCGTCGGGGCTGAGCATCATGTCGACCACCTGCCGCAAAAGCTGGCGGCGGCCGCGCGCCGAGTAGAAGCCGCCGGCGATCTGGCTGGTTTCCAGCAGGTAATGCCGGTAATCGCGATAGGCGCGGTTGTCGGGCCGGGTCGGGCGGGCGAAAAACTCGTCGAGTGGCTGGGTCGAGACGAAGTCCGGCTTGGCATAGACCGCGCGCCCGAAAATCCTGATCGGCAGGCCGCGCCAGAGCACCTGCTGGGCGGCGGTGGAATTGACCGTCACCGCCGAGCGGGCATGGTCGAGCAGCCGGGCGAGCTTGCCGCCGCGCACGTAATGCACCCGTTCCGTCACCCCCGCGGCGCGGGCCAGCCGGCGCACCTCGCGCCTGAGCGGCACGCGCCCGTCTTCCAGTGGATGGGCCTTGAAAACAAGGTGGTGATGGCGCGCCGCCCCCTGCGCAAATCCGTCGATGACGGTTTCGAGAAACTCGCTCATCGTCGAGAAGGGCGAATGCGCCTGGAAGCTGGAATCGTGTTCGAGCTGCAGGAGTACGAGGTGATAGGGAAAGCCGCCGGTCTTGATGCGGAAGGTGGCGAGCCAGCGGTCGGCGGCGAGGGCGGGCATCAGCAGGAGGCGGCGCAGGTAAAGGCCGAATTCCTTCGTCACCGGCAGGGCGCGGTGCGGGCGGAAGCCCCGGTAGCGCCTGTTGGCGAACATCACGAACCAGTGGTAGAGCGCGCCATAGAAGATGTGATGGCGCATGTCGCCCCAATGGGCGGGCGCTTCGGGAATGTCGCGCTCGGCATCGGCCAGCACCTTCTGCATCGCGGCGATGCTCATCTCCATCAGCCGTGAATGGCCGTTCGACCCGCCGCGCTCATAGGTGACCCAATAGGGGCGCAGATAACCTTCCTCGAAGACATGTACGTTTACCGCGCGCGCCCGGGCGATCTTCACCGCCTCGGCATGGATGAAGCGCGTATCGCCATAAAGCACGATATCGGTCACGGCCTTGTCGTCGAGGATTTCGGCAAAGCGCGCGGGCCAGCCCCGCTGATCGCCGGTATAGGGGATGAAGCTTGTGCGGTTGGGCCAGAACACGCTGTCGCCCCGGTTGAAGCCGACGCGCCAGGTCACGGCCCCGGCGGCGCGCAGCATCGTGCCGAGCCGCGCGAAGAAGGGCCCGTGCGGCCCTTGCAGAAACAAAAAAACACGGTCTTGCCCGTCGATACTCGTCATGCGCCTGCAGCCTTGCCTCTCTGCGCGCGGTTCGCCCCTTCATGGCCGTTTCGCGCGCCGATGTCACGCCTTCGGCACAGAAAACCATCGCGAGGGGGCGGTTTTGTGGCCCGGCGGCGTCAGCGTGGGGGCAGGGCGGTTAACATCCGGTGAAGCCCGGCCCTTGGCAAAGGCGCCGTGCTGGCCTAGGCATTGGCCAAAGGAGAGCGCCATGTTCACAGGGATCATCACCGATATCGGCAAGGTCGGCAGCATCGCCCGATCCGGCGACATGCATGCGCGGATCGAAACCGGCTATGACACCACCACCATCGACATCGGCGCCTCGATCGCCTCCGACGGCGTCTGCCTGACCGTGGTCGATCTCGGCCCTGGCTGGTATGAGGTTGATATCTCGGCAGAAACCCTGTCGAAGACCAATATCGACGCCTGGAGTCCGGGCCACCGGGTCAACCTCGAACGGGCGCTGAAAGTGGGCGACGAGCTGGGCGGGCATATCGTCTCGGGCCATGTCGACGGCGTGGCGGAGGTGACCTCGGTCGAGATCGAGGGCGACTCGACGCGGGTGCGCGTTCGCGCCCCCGAGGCGCTGGCCAGATTCATCGCGCCCAAGGGCTCGGTGGCGCTGAACGGCACCTCGCTCACGGTCAACGAGGTCGAGGGCAACATCTTCGGCGTGAACCTCATCGCCCATACCAAGCAGGTGACCAATTGGGGCGATGTGGCGGTGGGCGACCGGGTGAATCTGGAAATCGACACGCTGGCACGTTACGTGGCGCGGCTGAACGAGTTCGCAGAGGGTTGATCCGGCCCGGGGGACTTGGCAGCCCCCATATCTCCGGCGAGGTATTTCAGGCCAGGGAAGGTGGGCATCTTCTCTGTTCGGCAAATACCTGCAGGGGTGAGCCCGCAGGGCGAGGGGGCGGCGAGCCCCCTTTCCCTCTGGCAAAGCCGGGCGCGAGGGGTTATTTCGCCTGCGAGCGTGAGCGAGGGGATGTCATGTCAGACGGAAAAACCTACGAACAGCCGGGGCCGGTGGAGCTGAACTGGCGCGATGCGATCTCGTCGATCGAAGAGATCATCGAGGATGCCCGCAACGGGCGGATGTTCGTGCTGGTCGATCATGAAGACCGCGAGAACGAGGGCGATCTGGTGATCCCGGCGCAGATGGCCACGCCCGAAGCGGTGAACTTCATGGCGATGCACGGGCGCGGGCTGATCTGCCTCGCCATGCCCGGCGAGCGGATCGACGCGCTGGGGCTGCCGCTGATGTCGACCCAGAACGCCTCGCGGCATGAAACGGCCTTCACCGTCTCGATCGAGGCGCGCGAGGGCGTGACCACCGGGATTTCGGCCCATGACCGGGCGCATACCGTGGCGGTGGCCATCGACCCCACGAAAGGCCCCGCCGACATTGCCACGCCGGGCCATGTCTTCCCGCTGCGCGCGCGCGCCGGCGGCGTGCTGGTGCGCGCCGGCCATACCGAGGCGGCGGTGGATATCGCCCGCCTTGCCGGTCTGCAGCCCGCCGGGGTGATCTGCGAGATCATGAACGAAGACGGCTCGATGGCGCGCCTGCCCGAGCTGATCGCCTTCGCCCAGAAACACGGGCTGAAGGTGGGCACGATCTCCGATCTCATCTCCTATCGCCGCCGCCACGACAATCTGGTGAAAGAGAGCGCCCGCAAGCAGGTGACCTCGGCCCATGGCGGCGAATGGTGCATGCGCATCTTCACCGACGAGACCCAGGGCGCCGAGCATATCGTGCTGACGATGGGCGATCTGGCCGGCGATGCGCCGGTTCTGGTGCGGATGCATGCGCTGAACCCGCTGGAAGACGCGCTGGGCCTCGGGCCGGCGCCCGCCGACGAATTGCCGCGCGCGATGCAGATCATCGCCGAAGCCGGGCGCGGTGTGGTCGTGCTGCTGCGCGACCCGGCGATGAAGCTGGCGATGGACGGGGCGGTCAGCCCGCAGATCCTGCGCCAATACGGGCTCGGGGCGCAGATCCTCGCGGCCCTCGGCATCCATCGGCTGACCCTGCTGACCGACAGCCCATTGCCCAAGGTCGTCGGCCTCGATGCCTATGATCTGCATATCGAGGGCACCCATCCGATTCGCGGAGAGAAATGATGGCCGGTTCCGAACAGCATTACATCCTGCCGCGCCCGAGCTTCGATGCGCCGGTCAAGCTGCTGATCGTCGTCGCGCCCTATTACAAGGATATCGCCGACAATCTCGTTGCCGGCGCGAAGGCCGAGATCGAGGCGGCGGGGGCGAGCTGGGATCTGATCGAGGTGCCGGGCGCGCTGGAAGTGCCGTCCGCGATCTCGATGGCCGACCGGCAATCGAATTTTGACGGCTATGTCGGCCTCGGCTGCGTGATCCGGGGCGAGACGACGCATTACGACACGGTGTGCAACGACTCGTCGCGCGGGCTCATGCTGCTGGGGCTTCAGGGCCTCGCCATCGGCAACGGCATCCTGACGGTGGAAAACCGCGATCAGGCCGTGGTGCGCGCCGATCCGGCCGACCAGAACAAGGGCGGCGGCGCGGCGGCGGCGGCGCTGCACCTCATCGCGCTCAGGCGCAAGTGGGGCCGGCCCGAAAAGCCCGTGGGCTTCCGCCCCTGGGACGAGATCAGGATTGCCGATGGCGGGAGCCAGGCATGACGCTTTCGGGCAACCAGAAACGCAAGATGCGCGCGGCGGCGCGGCTCTATGCCGTGCAGGCGCTGTTTCAGATGGAAGCCTCTGGCCAGCCCGTCGACAAGGTGATCCGGGAATTCGAGGATTTCCGCTTCGGCGAGCATTTCGACGAGGGCGACATGGCGGAGGGCGATGTCGATCTGTTCCGGTTCCTGATGGAAACGGCGGTGAACTGGCAGGCGAAGATCGACCAGATGACCGACCGGGCGCTGGTGGCGAAATGGCCGATCGCACGGATCGACCCGACGCTGCGCGCGCTGTTTCGCGCCGGCGGGGCCGAGCTTGTCGAGGGCGAGACGCCGCCCAAGGTGGTGATCTCCGAATTCGTCGACATCGCGCGCGCCTTCTTCCCCGAGGGCGACGAGCCCAAATTCGCCAATGCGGTGCTCGATCATATGGCCCGCGAGGCGAAGCCCGAAGCGTTCTGAGCCGCCGCCGCGCCGGCGGTATGCGACCGCTTTTGCCCCTGCGACGGGTTGACGCTTGGCAGCGCCGTTTCAGATGCTAAGTTTGACTATGTACTCTACCCCGGGGGAAAGATCATGCCCAAGCTGGTGCGCCTGTATATCAAGAACGTCCTGTTCGGCTTCGCGCTGTCGGGGGTGTTCGTCTTTGCGCTGCTTTACACCAATGTGGCCAACCTCTGGCACCTGATCTCGACCTCCGACATGGGCTGGATCGCCGTGGTGATGCTCGTCTTCTTCAACGGCGTGGTATTCGCCGGGGTGCAATTCGCCATCTCCGTGATGCGGATGGAAACCGATGACGACGAGCCGAGGGGCGGCAAGCGCGTGCCGGTGGCGACGACGATCCCTGCCCGGGTGAAAGCCGTGGCCGAGGCCCCGCGCCGCCGCCAGCACTGAATATCTGAGACACTGCCATGACTGAGGGGGCCGCAGGCCCGCAGGCGAAGGTGCGCCCCTTCGCCAGCGGCGATATCGACTGGATCGTGCAGCGCCACGGCGCGCTCTATGCTGAGGATCAGGGCTTTGACGCTTCGTTCGAGGCGTTGGTTGCCGAGATCCTGGCGGATTTCATGGCGCGTGACCGCCGTCCGGTGGAGAACGGCTGGATCATGGAAGCGGACGGCGCGCGGCTGGGCTGCGTTTTCGTGGTTGCCGAGGACGATGAAACGGCGCGCCTACGGCTGATGCTGGTGGAACCCGGCGCGCGGGGGCAGGGTGTGGGGCAGAGCTTGCTTGAGACGGCGATCGACCATGCCCGCAGTCAGGGGTTCACCCACATGGTGCTGTGGACACAGGAAGCCCTGCACGCCGCGGTGCGGCTCTATGCGCGCAACGGGTTTCGGCTGGTCGAAAGCGCGACGGGTGTGCATTTCGGGCGCGAGATCGTCAACCAGACATGGCAAAGGGCGCTCTGACGCCGCCGCGGCTATGAGCCGTCGAACACCGTGAGGATATCCTCAAGCGGTTTCTTCATCTTCGCCACGGCGGGCACGGTGGCATTGTCCGCCGGATGGCCCACCGCAAGGATCATCACCGGTTTTTCCGAGGCCGGGCGGCCCAGCGTGGCGTTCAGAAACTTCATCGGGTTCGGTGTGTGGGTGAGGCAGCTCAGCCCCGCCTGATGCAGCGCGGCGATCAGAAAGCCGGTGGCGATGCCCACGCTTTCGGGCACGTAATAGTTCTTGAACCGCGTGCCGTCGTCCCACTCGCCCCAGCGCTGGGCGAAGATGACGATCAGCCAGGGCGCGTCCTCCAGATGCGGCTTGGCGGCGTCGGTGCCGAGCGGCTCCAGCGCCTTCAGCCATTCATCGCCCGCGCCGCCCTCGTAGAAGCGCTCTTCCTCCGCCTCCGCCTCGGCGCGGATGCGCGCCTTCAGGCCCGAGTCGGAGATCGCGGCGAAGAACCAGGGCTGGTGATTGGCGCCCGACGGCGCGCGGCCTGCCGTGGCCACCGCCCTCTCGATCACCGCGCGCGGCACCGGGCGGCGGGAGAAATCGCGCACCGAGTGGCGCTTTGTCATCAGCTCGAAAAAGGCGGTGACGCGCGCCAGCATCTCCTCGTCCGGCCAGTCGAACCGGTCGGGCAGCGGCAGCGGCGCGTGGGGCAGATTGTCTTTGGAAAACATGAGGCCCTCCGGGAACAGCCCGGCGAGCCTAGAAAGTGGCGGGACCGCACGCAACCGTTGAGGCAACTTAATTCCCGAGGACCTGTATATACAGGTGGGCGCCAGGTAACCGAACCACGATCCGGACAGAGCCAGCTCCCTCGGAAGTCTTTAAGGCCACCGGAATTTGTCCTCGTGACGAGAAGGGCAGACCGCCACCAGCCTATCTAGGCGCGCGCAGGGGCCGAAGCAACCCCGCTGCGCTCCCGCTTCTCTGTTCGTCAAATACCTCGGGGGTCCGGGGGCTGGCCCCCGGTCCGGCACTTGCCATTTGTTCATGGATTGTTCATGCTTGCCGCATGCAGGATATCGCCCTTCAACCCGGACAAATCCTCGCGCGCGGCGTGGCGCGGCATCTGCGGCTGCATGATTTCGTGTCGGTCGAGGAATTCGTGCCGGTGCGCGGGCTCCGGATGGATGTGTTCGCGCTCGGGCCGAAGGGCGAATTCTGGGTTGTCGAATGCAAGTCGAGCCGGGTCGATTTCACCTCCGACAGCAAGTGGCAGGGCTATCTCGAATGGGGCGACCGCTATTTCTGGGCGGTGGATGCCGACTTCCCGACCGAGCTTCTGCCCGCCGAGACCGGGCTGATCATCGCCGACGGTTACGATGCCGAGATCATCCGCATGGGGCCGGAGACGAAGCTCGCCCCGGCGCGGCGCAAGGTGCTCATGCAGAAATTCGCCCGCCACGCGGCAAGCCGGCTGCAGGGCTTCCGCGATCCGGGCGTCAGCGCTCTTTCCGGCCCTTGTTAGCCTTCCCGGCCAGGATGCGCGCCTGCTCGGCGGCGGCGCGGATCTCTTCGGCGATATCCTCGGCCTCGTCCGGGTCGAAATCCAGCGGCAGGTCGATCCCGTCGCCTTCGATATAGAGCCGCACCATGCCCAGCGTGGTCGGGCCGATTTGCAGGTTCGCGGCGGTATCGCTTTCGGAATTGATGCCCATGACGGCCTCCCCAGGATGACGCGCGAGCGATACTCGGGGTGCGCGCGTTTTTCAAGTGCGGGCCTCTTGCAAATGATGCGGACGGGCGGTAAATCCCTCCGGCGTGCCGCCTTAGCTCAGTTGGTTAGAGCGCTGGATTGTGGATCCAGAGGTCCCCCGTTCGAGCCGGGGAGGCGGTACCATCTCTCTCCACATGGCAATCGCGTCGGGCCTTGTCACCGCGCTGGATGCGGGCTTGTCACTCTGCGACTTCTTTGAGGAATTCCGAAAAAGCCTGATAGGCCGCGCCCCAGGGAAATTTGAAGAACGGGTCGGGTTCGCGCCATCCTTCGCCGTAATTGAGCGCGAGCATCTTCTCGGGTTCGGCGGGAATATCGTAGCCGGTAACCGGGCAGGGCCGTGTGGGAAACACCTCGTCGCGCTTCAGCTGCCCGCGCGTATGCGGGTAGACATAGACCTTGCCATTGGCGACCCAGGCCGGGAACAGGTCGATCTCGGTCGCGCCGGCGGGCCGCAGCTTGGCGATGCCGCGCACCTTCTTGCCCTCTGGGTCCAGCAGCCCCTTTTGCTCAAGCTCCGCCAGCAGCCCCTTCCAGGCCGCCGCCGCCTTGCGCTCGCTGGTGGCGGGGATCACCACGGCAAGGTCGATATCGTCGTCATGTTCGATCAGCCTGCCATCGCGCACCACGCCAAGCAGGGTGCCGGAATTGAGGAAGACCTCGTATCCCTCCTGCTTCAGATCCGCGATCAGCGTGCCCACATGGTCCCAGACATGATCGTGGTCGAGCGTGGAGAAATTGCTCGTCTTGAAGCCGTGATTGGTGAAGATCTCGGGCGCGAGGTAGTCGTCGATCTGTTGTTTCAGCCGGTCGAACCGGTCGCTCTCGCCGCGCACTTCGCGTTGGGCGCGCAGGGCGTTCAGATGCGCCATGGTCTGCGACGGGCGGATGCGCCCGATCATGCAGACGAGCACCATCGCCTCGTACCAGTCCAGGCCAGGCTTGCGCGGGCGCAACTCCTTCAACTCGCCGAAATAGTGCCAATGCGGGAAGTCACCGCGCGGCGCGAGGATCTCGGCCAGCGCGATGGCGCGGATTTCGGCGGTTCGGCCCGGGGTTGCGGGGGCCTTTTTCTTTACTGTCGGCATCTGCTCTACTCGTCCGCGCCCCCGGTTGCGTCCGGGGTTGGAATTGGCTGCGATACTGTCCGACGCGCGGTTTGCTGACAAGTCTTGCGGGAAAAAGGGTTAAACCTCTGTGGCTTGTTCGCGTCAGCCACCGGGGGTGACGGCGATCTCCTGGCGCAGCGTGGTGCCGTCGAGGCCATAGATCAGGATGCGCCCGTCATCGGTGACCACGCCAAGCCAGTCGGGGCCACGGGTGATCGCGGTGGCGGCCACACCATCGGGCAGCGCGATCTGGTCGGGGAGCGGCACGGTGCCCTCGGCATTGAAGCGCATGACAATCACGGCGATCAGCACTATGAAGCCCGCAATCATCGTTACCGTCAGGGCTGTCACCAGCGTCTTGAGGTAGCGCAGGAGCCGCGCGTCTTTCTCGGGGAGGGGAGCCTCGTCCATGCCAGTGCCTTCCATCGTCCGGGTCACCATCGCCGACGACCCGCCTTCGCGCCTTGATAAGGCGCTGGCGCGCGATGTGCCAGAGCAAGCGGCGCTGAGCCGGTCGCGGCTGGCGCGACTGATCGCCGAGGGCGCGGTGACGCGCGATGGCGCGCCGCTGACCGACGCGAAGGCGAAGGTGGCGGCGGGCGAGGTGATCGAGATCGCCGTGCCGGAGGCCGGGGAAAGCCATATCGCGCCGGAAGAGATCGCGCTCGATATCGTCTACGAGGATGACGACCTCATCGTCATCAACAAGCCCGCCGGCATGGTGGTGCACCCCGCGCCGGGCAGCCCGAGCGGCACGCTGGTCAACGCGCTGCTGGCCCATTGCGGCGATACGTTGTCGGGTGTGGGCGGCGAGAAGCGGCCCGGCGTGGTGCACCGGATCGACAAGGATACGTCGGGCCTGCTCGTTGTCGCCAAGTCCGACGCCGCGCATCACGGCCTTGCCGCGCAGTTCGAGCGCCACAGCGTCGACCGGCACTACCGCGCCGTGGTGTTCGGCCTGCCGGATATGGGCGATCCACGCCTGAAGGGCGTGAAGGGGGCGAGCTTCGAGCCGGGCAACGTGCTGAAGATCACCACCCAGCTCGCCCGCCACAAGACCGACCGGCAGCGTCAGGCGGTGGTCTGGTCGAACGGCCGCCACGCGGTGACGCGGGCGCGGGTGGTCGAGGCTTATGGCACGCCGCCGGCGGTGGCGCTGGTGGATTGCTGGCTGGAAACCGGGCGCACGCACCAGATCCGCGTGCATATGGCCCATGCCGGCCACGCGCTGGTGGGCGACCCGGTCTATGGCGGGCGGCGCAAGCTGGGCGAAAAGGCGGTGGGCGCGGCGGCGGCGGAGGCGGTGCGCGCCTTTCCCCGTCAGGCGCTGCACGCGGCGACGCTGGGCTTTGTTCATCCCATCACCGGCGAAGCGATGCGCTTCGAGGCGCCGCTGCCGGACGATATGGCGGGCCTGATCGCGGCGCTCAGGGGCGCGGCGGGCGGAACGCTCTGAACAGCAGCCAGAGCATCAGGATCAGTTCGCCGAGGAATACATAAGCGGCCAGGTTCAGCGCGTAATCCGGCGTCAGCGCCAGTCCGATGGCGTCGATCAGATAGCCCAGCCCGGCAAGCCCGACCAGCCAGGCGATCCAGCCGGGCAGGAAAGGCGCCCGCAAACCGACGGCGGCGAGCGCAAGAAGGTGAAGGCCGAAAATGCTCAGGCTCAGCCCCCAACCATCGGAAAAGACGGTGACCTGTTGCAAAGCGCCCTGGATGCCGTCATCCGTGCCGCCCTGCACCAGCCTGCGGGCGGCGAGAAGGTGCAGGCACAGCCCGGCGAGGATGATCGCATAGGCGATCCGCAGGATCATCGCGCCGCGCGACATCGCCGGCCAGACCGGGCGGAATACCCGATCCAGCCCGACCGCGACGACGATATCCAGCACCGCGATCGCGGCGAAGGCCCAGAGCGCGGTCAGCAGCGGGCGCAGGAGCGCGCGGCTCTCCGCCGCGTCTGGAGCGGCGGCGATATCGGGCAGGCCCTGCAGGGTGAACATGCCGAGCGGGCCAAGCCCGGTCATCGCGGCGAGCCCGAGCCCGGCAACAAGTGCGGCGCGGCGGGGGAAGGGGGGATATCGGGTCATGGCGCGGAGCATAACACAGCGATTGCCCGGGCCGAACGCGGATATGAGGCGATATGCGGCGCAAAAACCTGATTGAAACACTCTGCAATTCGGCGTGACCCCCCTGTTTCTCCGACGGAAACGGGTTCATACTTCGTTCAATTCCCTGCGATAGGGAGAAGTTCGACGTCTTGAATGCCGTGTATTGGCCCTTATATCCAATGTTAAGCCTCGAAACATTCGAGCGCATAAGGGAGAGCCTATGAGCAACTACCAGAATTTGCCGGCCCCGACCCCGGAAGGCGGCCTGAACCGATATCTTCAGGAAATCCGCAAGTTTCCGATGCTGGAGCCGGAACAGGAATACATGCTGGCCAAGCGCTGGGTGGATCACGAAGACACCGACGCGGCGCACCAGCTCGTCACCAGCCATCTGCGGCTCGCCGCCAAGATCGCGATGGGCTATCGCGGCTATGGGCTGCCGCAGGCGGAGGTGATCTCGGAAGCCAATGTGGGCCTGATGCAGGCCGTGAAGCGGTTTGACCCGGAGAAGGGCTTCCGCCTCGCCACCTATGCGATGTGGTGGATTCGCGCCTCGATCCAGGAATATATCCTGCGTTCGTGGTCGCTGGTGAAGCTTGGCACCACCTCGGCGCAGAAGAAGCTGTTTTTCAACCTGCGCAAGGCCAAGGCCCGGATCGGTGCGCTGGAAGAGGGCGATATGCACCCCGACAACGTCAAGAAGATCGCCAACGATCTCAACGTGACCGAGGACGAGGTGATCTCGATGAACCGGCGGATGTCGGGCGGCGATGCCTCGCTCAACGCCACGATCTCGGCCGATGGCGATTCGTCGATGCAATGGCAGGACTGGCTTGAGGACGAGGATGCCGACCAGGCCAGCGATTACGAGGCGCGCGACGAGCTGGAAACCCGGCGCGAGATGCTGGTGGAGGCGATGAGCGTGCTCAACGACCGTGAGAAGGACATTCTCACCCAGCGCCGCCTGACCGACCGGACGATCACGCTCGAAGACCTCAGCGAGCAATATGGCGTGAGCCGCGAGCGCATTCGCCAGATCGAGGTGCGGGCCTTCGAGAAGCTGCAAAAGCGGATGCAGGAACTCGCCGCCGACAAGGGCCTGCTTGAAAGCGCCTAACACCACGGTTTCTTGATGATTTTCCCGTCCGGGGCTACACTCGGGCGGGATTTTTCGGGAGAGGCGACGATGGCTGATTTTCTGCGCTGGGGCATTCTGGGGGCCGCGAATTTCGCCGCCGAACATATGGGGCCCGCGATCCATGCGGCGCGCGGCAACCGGCTGGTGGCGCTCGCCACCTCGACGCCGGCCAAGGCCGCGCCCTTCGAGGCGTTTTGCCCTGGGCTCGATGTGTTTCTCGACTATGACGCGATGCTGGAATGGGATGCGATCGACGCGGTTTACATTCCGCTGCCCAACCATCTGCATGTGGACTGGACGAAAAAAGCGCTGGAGGCCGGCAAGCATGTGCTGACCGAAAAGCCCATCGCGATGGTGGCGAGCGAGATCGACGAGCTGATCGCGCTGCGCGACAAGACCGGGCTGGTCGCCGCCGAAGCCTTCATGATCGTGCATCACCCGCAATGGAGCCGGGTGCGCGAGATCGTCGCTTCGGGCGAGATCGGCGCCGTGGCGCATGTCGATACCGTGTTCAGCTACGACAATCGCGACGACACCGCCAATATCCGCAACCGGCCCGAAACCGGCGGCGGCGGCATCCGCGATATCGGCGTCTACACCTATTCCTCGGTGCGTTTCGCCATGGGCGCGGAGCCGGTCAACCTCGCCGCTCGGATCAAGCGCGAAAACGGGGTCGATACCTGGGCGCAGGTGGTCGGCGAGATGGAGGGGCCGGGGGGCCGCTTCACCTATTCGGCGATGACCTCGATGCGCCTCGCGCCGCGTCAGGAAGTGGTGTTCCACGGCGACAAGGGCACGATCACCGTGAGCGCGCCGTTCAATGCCGGCGTCTTCGCCGAGGCGCTGGTGCATGTGCGCGATCTTGCCGGTACCGTGCGCACCGAGCGCTGGCCGCGCGTGAACCAATATGCGCTGCAGGTCGAGAATTTTGCCCGCACCGTGCGCGAGGGGGTGGCCTATCCGTGCCCGCTTGAATTTTCCAAGGGGACCCAGGCGATGATCGACATGGTCTTCGCCAATGCGGTGGAGATCGGCTGAAACGCATCGGATCGCCTTGAAAACAAGGGCTTTCACCCCCATCTTTAGAACAGGAAAGGGGGACGCCATGAAACCGATCAAAACGCTTGTTCTGCTTGCGAACGATGCCCATGCGCGGCTGTTTGAAAACCACGGGCCGGGTAAGGGGCTGAGTGAAATCGAAGATCTCGCCGCCTCGGTGCTGGCCGAGGCCGATATTCGCTATGCCGACCGGCCGGGGCGCAGTTCCGCCGCGCCCGGGATGGCGCAACATGCCTTTGCCGACCAGGCCGAAGCCGAACACGATCAGGCGCAGGCCGTGTTCGTGAAGGCGGTGCTGGCCGAAACCGAGAGCCGTTTTGCGGAAGGCGGGTTTGAGCGCTTCGTGCTTGCCGCCGCCCCGTCGACGCTGGGTGTGCTGCGCGCCGGCCTGCCTGCCAGGCTCGAAAAAGCTCTGGTGGTGGACGTGGCCAAGGATTTCGTCAAACTGAAACCGGCCGAGGTGGTTGAACGCCTGGCGGGCGATATCGTGCTCTAGGAGGGCGCTATGGCGAAAAAAACGACGAAGAAACCTGCCGAAGAGGACGTGGAACCGACCGTGCTGGAAGAGCCGGGCGTCGAAGATGCGCCTGAAATCGACTGGGACGATGATGACAACAATGTCTGGCTGCGGGGGCTTTATATGCTGATCCTCGGTGTGCTGTTCGAGCTTGGCCGGGCGATCCTGTGGATTGCGGCGGTGCTGCAATTCCTGTGGCTGCTGTTTGCCAAGGAGAAGAACCGGCCGATCGCCGATTTCGGCAAGGATCTGTCGGACTGGCTGGCGCGGATCACCTTGTTCCAGACCGGCGCGACCGAAGACAAGCCTTTCCCCTTCGAGAGATGGGGCAAGGCCGACTAGGCTGACCGGCGGGAGGAAGGTTCATGGCCGGTGGCTGGACCCGCGACGGTGCGGTGAACGAACAGATCGAGGCCTCGATTGCCGAGGAGCTCGAACGGTTGAGGGCGCGCTCTGGCCCGCAAGGCGAGAGCGCGCTTGAATGCGTGGAATGCGGTGAGGAAATCCCCGAGGCGCGGCGTAAGGCTTTGCCGGGGGTGAAGCTCTGCATCGACTGTCAGCAGGAGCGCGACGGCGCCTTTAAGGCGCGGCCGGGGATCAACCGGCGCGGCTCGAAGGACAGCCAGCTGAAATGAGGTTTCGACCCGGGCTTGCGCCCGGGCCGACCGGTCGGGGGGCGCTGCCCCCCGTGCCCCCCGAGGTATTTTGCGAACAGAGAAGAGGGCGGGTCAGCGCAGGGCTGCGAGGTCGAGGCGCATGATATGGGCTGGGCCGGCGCGGGTGTCGATCCGCTCGCCGCTGTCCTGCCAGCCGCCGGCGAGGTAGAGCCGGCGGGCGACAGGGTTGGCCTCGTCGACGGCGAGGGTGGCGCGCGGGGCGGTGTAGCATGCGGCGAGATAGGCAGGCAGGGCGGCGGCGAAGGCGCGGCCATGGCCCCGGCCCTGGTATTGCGCGCCGATCAGCAAACCGCGCAGGCCGATCTCGTCGGGTGCGACCCAGGTGAAGGTGGAGATGCCGGGCGGGTCGATCTTGAAGAAGCCGACGATCGCGGCGGTATCGCGGATCACATGGAAATCGACGCCTTGCGTGGGTTCGGCGAGCATCTGGTCGATGGGCGCGACGAACAGGCTCTGTTCGTCGCGCAGATCGAGGTGGCGGACCTGTTCGCCGGCGTCGCGGGAGAGGGGCGCGAGGGTGAGCGCGCTCACCCCTCCATCGCCTCCAGTTCGTCGATGAAGCCCGAGATCATGCTCAGCCCCTTGTCCCAGAATGTCGGGTCGGAGGCGTCGAGGCCGAACGGGGCGAGCAGGGCCTTGTGGTGTTTCGACCCGCCCGCTTTCAGCATCTCGAAATACTTCTCCTGGAAGGCCGGATCGCCTTCCTCGTAGACGGCATAGAGCGCGTTCACCAGCCCGTCTCCGAAGGCATAGGCGTAGACGTAGAAGGGCGAGTGGACGAAATGGGGGATGTAGGACCAGAAGGTCTCATAGCCCTCCATGAAGGTAAATGCCGGGCCGAGGCTTTCGGCCTGAACCGACATCCACAGCGCGTTGATATCCTCGGGGGTGAGTTCGCCGCCGCGCCGGGCCTCGTGCAGTTTGCACTCGAAATCGTAAAACGCGATCTGGCGCACCACGGTGTTGATCATGTCTTCGACCTTGCCGGCCAGCAGCACCTTTTTCTGGGCGTCGTCCCTGGCGTTGTCGAGCAGTTTGCGGAAGGTGAGCATTTCGCCGAAGACCGAAGCGGTTTCGGCCAAAGTCAGCGGGGTCTGGCTGAGAAGCTCGCCTTGCCCCGCCGCCAGCACCTGGTGCACGCCGTGGCCAAGCTCATGAGCCAGCGTCATCACGTCGCGCGGTTTGCCGAGGTAGTTCAGCATCACGTAAGGATGCGCATCGGTGACGGTGGGGTGGGCGAAGGCGCCGGGGGCCTTGCCGGGCTTCACTCCGGCGTCGATCCAGCCTTTCTGGAAGAACGGCTCGGCGATCTCGGCCATCTCGGGAGCGAAGGCCGAATAGGCGTCGAGCACGGTGGCGCGGGCATCGTCCCAGCCGACCACGCGGGTGTCTTCCATCGGCAGCGGCGCGTTGCGGTCCCAGACCTCCAGCACATCGAGGCCGAGCCATTTGCGCTTGAGCTCGTAATAGCGGTGCGACAGCTTGGGATAGGCCGCGACTACCGCGTTGCGCAGCGCCTCGACCACTTCCGGCTCGACATGGTTGGCAAGGTGGCGGCCGGTCTGCGGCGTGGGCATCTTGCGCCAGCGATCCTCGATTTCCTTTTCCTTCGCCAGCGTGTTGTGGACGCGGGAGAACAGCTTGATGTTGGCGCCGAACACGCGGGCCAGCTCGCGCGCGGCGGCTTCGCGCTTGGAGCGGTCCTGCTCGGTGAGCAGGTTCAGGCAGGCTTCGAGCGGCATCTCGTCCTCGCCCTCGGGCTGGAAGGCGAGGCCGGCCATCGTTTCGTCAAACAGCTTGTTCCAGGCCGCGGCGCCGACCGAGGACTGGTCGTGCAGGAACTTTTCCAGCTCGTCGGAGAGCTGGTAGGGCCGCATCGCCCGCATCCGCTCGAAGACCGGCTTGTAGCGCGCCAGATCGGCATTGGCGGCGATCAGGGCGTCGAGCGTCTCATCTGGGAGGCGGTTGAGCTCAAGTGTGAAAAAGACAAGCGAATTGGTGTAATCGGTGACTTTCTCCTGCAGGTTTTGCAGGAATTGTGCACGTTCGCCATCCATCGTGTTCTGGTAATAGCGCAGGCCGGCAAAGGACATCAGCCGCCCGCCGACGCGCTCGATATCCTCGTAAGCGCGCACGCAGGCCAGCAGCCCCTCGCTGTCGAGCTCCGACAGTTTGCCCTCGTAGCGCGCGGCGAAATCGGCGCAGGCTTTCTCGACGAAGGCGAGGTCGCGCGCCACTTCCGGCGCATCCGGCGCGGCGTAGAGGTCGGTCAGATCCCAATCGGGCAGCGGGCCGAGATCGCCCGGGCCGCCGGCCCCGGCATTGGCATCACGGACGGGTCGGGGCAGGGAAAGCGCGCGCATGGTGTCTCCTTCAAGATTGCAGATCCAGACATAGGCGCCGGGGCGGCGCGGCTCAATGCCAAAGCGGCGCGGGGCGGGTGCGGCCGCAATGGTTAATCGTTGTGTGGCGGCGTGGCGGCGATTGTCGTCGCGCGGGAGACATTGCGCGCGGCCCCCTGCATTCATTGCCGCAGACCCATGTAATCAAGCCCAAAAACCTCAATTGCGCCCAAATTTCGCCACTCTTGGAGAGTTAAAGAGACGATGGACAATTGTAAGGGCCGCGCCGTGAAAGGCGGGGACAGGTCCAGGGAAAGGGACAGCGATGGTAGGGCACTGCACAACAGAGCAGGACCAGTGCGACGGCCAAAAGGCGAAACGGCGCGAGGGGTTTCTGCGTTCGGAAGACGGGTCTCTGATCATCTTCGCGCTGATGATCTTCATGCTGATGCTCGCGGCCGGGGGCCTTGGGGTGGACTTCATGCGCTATGAGGCGCACCGCGCCCGGCTGCAGGCCACGCTGGACCGTGCGATCCTCGCCGCGGCCAGCCTCGATCAGCCGCTCGACCCGGACGAGGTGGTGCTGGACTACTTCGAGAAAGCCGGCCTTGGCCAATACATTACCGAAGACGACATTCATTTCACCGACTCTGCCAATGCGCGCTATGTCGAGGTGAATGTGTCGATGCCGGTGAAATCGACCTTCCTCAATTTCGTCGGGATCTCCGAGCTTCAGGCGCCCGCCGTGGGCGCCGCGCAGCAGATGGCGGTGGATACCGAGATTTCGCTGGTGCTCGACGCCTCGACGTCGATGGACAGCTATTCCTATTCGGGCGGCGACGACAAGATCGAGATCCTGAAAGACGCCGCGAGGCAGTTCGTCAACATCATGACCTGCGATCCCGCCGATCCGGACAAGACCACCGAGTGCACCGTGCTGCCCGGCACGATCTCGATTTCGATCGTTCCCTATGCCGAGCAGGTGGTGGCGGGCGAAGACATTCTGTCGCGCCTGCCGGTGACAGCCGAGCATACCAATTCCTCCTGCGTGACCTTCGACGATGAGGACTTCAATAGCGCCGTGATAGGCGAAACCACCGAGTTCAATCGCACTGGTGATTTTGATGCCCGCTCGGGGCGCGATAACGCACCGACCGACAGCAGGAAAACCTGCAAATCCGCATCCTGGCGCGAAATCACGCCGCTTGAAGGCGATGGCGAGATCCTGCGCGGAAACATCCAGGCGCTGCGCTCGATCAGGAGCGGCACCGATTACACATCCATCGACGTGGCGATGAAATGGGGCACGATCATGCTCGATCCGGCGATTCAGCCGATGCTGAGCGATATCGTCGACGAGGATTTCACCAACCGTCCGCTGCCCTGGACCTCGCGCTCGAAGGTGATCGTGCTGATGACGGACGGGGCGAACACGACGCAATACTACCTCCATGACGGCTACCGTTCCGGCCCCTCCGGCGTTTGGCGCACGAATGACAAGGTGAGTTCGGGATCTTATTGGGGCGGCAGCGACTACGTCTATTCGATCTACAACCCGTCGCGTGACGAATACTACATCAAGCACCCGTATGACGATGCGATCGACGGCGAATATCTCGACCATCCCTACGGGACGGGTACCTACCAGGCGTGCAGCCAGAGCTGGAATGGCTGGCGTTGGGTGACAACCTGCAACGATGTGACCGAGCCGGGGAACGGCGCGATGCAGTACACCTTCCCGCAGCTTTGGGAGGTGAAAACCTGGGCCTGGTATGAGCAGTTCAGCTTCCTCGGCGATCCGGGAACTTCGATCGGCACAAGCGGCAAGAACGACCGGCTGCTCGATATCTGCGATGCCGCGAAAGCACGGAATATTCAGGTTTTCACCGTCGGCTTCGAGACCTCTTACGGCGACCGCGCGGTGCTGAGGGACTGCGCTACCTCGGATGGCCACTATTTCGATGTGAACGGGCTCGATCTGACCGATGCCTTCGCCTCGATCGCGCGCGAGATTTCGAAACTGAGACTCGTGAACTAGGGGATGCACATGCTTTGGGCAGGAGCAGGCACCATGTTTCAACGCTTGAAACGGGCGGTGGCGCGGGATGACGGAAACGCGACGATCGAATTCGTCATCCTGTTTCCCGCGATCATGACGATCTTTCTTTCGGCCTTCGAAGTGTCGGTCTATCTCACCCGGGCGGTGTTGCTGGACCGCGCGCTCGATCTGAGCGTGCGCACGCTGCGGCTGGGCAATCTGGAGCCGGCGACGGCGGAGCAACTGAAGCGCGAGGTCTGCAACGACGCGCTGGTCTTCCCGAATTGCCTGAATTCGATGATGATCGAGCTGACGCCGATCTCCACCACCACCTGGGTGCTGCCGGCATCCGGTGTCACCTGTGTCGACCGCGACGCAGAAATCCAGCCGGCGGTGGCGTTCAACCCGGGCAGCGTGAACGACGTGATGCTGGTGCGCGCCTGCGCGATCGTCGACCCGTTCTTCGACACGACCAGGATGGTGGTCGAACTGCCGAAGGACCCGAGCGGCGGTGTGCAGCTGATCGCCTCGTCCACCTTCGTGAACGAACCGTAAGGAGGGGAGGGGAATGACGATATCTCACATGATCCGCCGGGCGCTGGCGCCCGTCTCTGCCGCCGCCCGCCGGTTTGGCCGCGACGAGCGCGCCAGCATGTCGGTCGAGGCCGTGCTGGTGGCGCCGATGCTGTTCTGGGCCTTTCTGGCGACCTACGCCTATTTCGACGTCTATCGCGTGAAGAACCTTGCGCTGAAAGCGAACTACGCCGTGTCGGATCTGCTCTCGCGTGAGCTCAACACGATCGACATGGATTACATCACCGGCGCGCGCAACCTCTACCGCTACCTGACCCGGGCCGACGATACATCCTGGATCCGGGTGACGGTGGTGCATTGCAGCTTGAATTGCGCCGTCTCGCCGGATGCGACGGATGAGGACCGCGAGCTTTCGGTGGACTGGTCGCGCGGGACAGACGACCAGCCGGCCATTTCGGACGAGAACCTGATGATCTACTACGACGACATCATTCCGATGATCGCCTCGGGCGAGCGGGTGATCATCGTCGAGACCACGATGGACTACCAGCCTGTCTTCGCCCCTGAACTGACCGGAATCGGCGATCAGACCTTCCGTGATGTCGTGATGACGCGGCCGCGTTTTGCCCCGCAGCTCTGCTTCGACGGGATCGGCTGCGGCGCGAGCTGAGGGCCGGCGGCGCTTTGTGCGCCGCCGCACAAGTCTTGCGCCGTTGCTGAGATTGCCGTGCACGGCCCCAGCGCCTACCTTTCAGCGATGAAAGGAGACGGCTATGTCACTTCGTCCCGTTGTTTCGACCAATCAGGCGGTGCCTACGATGGAGGGCGCCGGTGTAAAACTGCATCGCGGCTTCGGCTTTCACGATCCGCGTGAATACGATCCGTTTTTGCTGTTCGACGATTTCCGCGGCGATGCGCCGGAGGATTACATCCGCGGCTTTCCGTGGCACCCGCACCGGGGGATCGAGACGATCACCTATGTGCTGGAAGGCACGGTGGAGCATGGCGACAGCCTCGGCAACCGCGGCACGCTCGGTGCGGGCGATGTGCAATGGATGACGGCGGGGGCCGGCATCATGCACCAGGAAATGCCCACCGGAAACGCCGCCGGCCAGATGCACGGCTTCCAGCTCTGGGCCAACCTGCCATCGAGCCTGAAGATGACCGCGCCCCGCTATCAGGACATCAAGGGCAGCGACATTCCGGTGGAGGTCGATGACGACGGCACCGCCGTGCGGGTGATCGTCGGCAGTTTCTGGGGCAAGTCGGGCCCGGTCGACGGCATCGCCGCCGATCCGCAATACCTTGATATCTCGATCCCGCCGGGGGTGAAGAAGACCTTGAGGGTCGATACCTACAAGAGCACCTTTGCCTATGTCTTCGCCGGTGCCGCCGCCTTTACCGATGCGAGCGCCCCCGAGGGCGTGCTGCTGGAGAAGGAGTTGCGCGGCCAGGAGGTGAATATCCGCGACCTCTCGGGCAACCGCACCGTGGTGCGCTTCGGCGCGGGTGAGGAGATCAATGTGCAGGCGGGCGAGGAGGGCGTGCGCTTTCTGCTCGTCTCCGGCGCGCCGATCCGCGAGCCGGTGGCCTGGCACGGGCCGATCGTGATGAACACCCGCGAGGAGATTCTGCAGGCGGTCACCGATCTGAAGAACGGCACGTTCATCCGCCCGGCGCATTGAGCGGAGAGGCCGGGGGATTTCGCATCCCCCGGACCCCCTGCGGAGTATTTTGCAAGGATGAAGGGGCGGGCGGCTCAGCCTTTGAGCCGCGCCGCGTGCCAGCCGAGATGGTCTGCCATGAAGCTGGAGATGAAGTAATAGGAGTGGTCATACCCCTCCTGCATCCGCAGGGTGAGGTCGATCCCGGCGGCGGCGCAGGCATCGGCGAGGCGTTGCGGGCGTAGTTGTTCGGCGAGGAACCCGTCCGCCGTGCCCTGATCGACGAGGATTTCGGGCAGGCGCGCGCCGGCTTCGATCAGCCCGCAGGCATCGTACTGGGCCCAGGCGGTGCGGTCGGGGCCGAGATAGCGGGCAAAGGCCTTCTCGCCCCAGGGCACCTCGGAGGGGGCCACGATGGGGGCGAAGGCCGAGACGGCGCGAAAGCGGCCGGGATTGCGCAGGCTCACGGTCAGCGCGCCGTGGCCGCCCATCGAATGGCCCATGATCGACTGGCGCGCCATGTCGGCGGGGAAGGCCTCGGCGATCAGCGCCGGCAGCTCGTCTTCGATATAGTGGCGCATCCGGTAATGGGCGCTAAAGGGGGCTTCGGTCGCGTCGAGGTAGAAGCCCGCGCCGAGGCCGAAATCGTAAGCGCCGTCGGGGTCGTCGGCCACGCCGTCGCCGCGCGGCGAGGTGTCGGGGGCGACGAAGATCAGCCCGTGTTCGGCGCAGGCGGCGCGGAACTCGCCCTTCTCGGTCACGTTCGCTTGCGTGCAGGTGAGGCCGGAGAGATACCAGACCACCGGCAGCTTTGCCCCCGGCGCATGGTCGGGCACGAAGACGGAAAACTCCATCTCTGTCCCGGTCGCGGCGGAGGCATGGCGGTAGACGCCCTGCACCCCGCCATGCGCCTTCGAGGCCGAGACCTGCGCAAGCGCCATCAGAACACCACCACGGAGCGGATCGACTCGCCGGCATGCATCAGGTCGAACCCCTTGTTGATCTCGTCGAGCGTGAGCACATGGGTGATCATCGGGTCGATCTCGATCTTGCCGTTCATATACCAGTCGACGATCTTCGGCACGTCGGTGCGCCCCTTGGCGCCGCCGAAGGCCGAGCCCTTCCAGACCCTTCCGGTGACGAGCTGGAACGGGCGGGTGGAAATCTCCTTGCCCGCCTCGGCCACGCCGATCACCGTCGACACGCCCCAGCCGCGGTGGCAAGCCTCAAGTGCGGTGCGCATCACGTCGGTATTGCCGGTGCAGTCGAAGGTGTAATCGGCGCCGCCATCGGTGAGGTCGACAAGATGGGCGACGAGATCGCCCTTCACCTTGAGCGGATTCACGAAATGCGTCATGCCGAAGCGCTCGCCCCAGCTCGCCTTGTCGTCGTTGATATCGACGCCGATGATCTTGTCGGCGCCGACCATGCGCGCGCCCTGGATCACGTTGAGGCCGATGCCGCCGAGGCCGAAGACGATGACGTTGGAGCCGACCTCGACCTGCGCGGTATTGGTCACCGCGCCGACCCCGGTGGTCACGCCGCAGCCGATATAGCAGGCTTTGTCGAAAGGCGCGTCGTCGCGGATTTTGGCAACGGCGATTTCGGGCAACACGGTGAAGTTCGAGAAGGTGGAACAGCCCATGTAGTGATAGATCGTCTCGCCTTTGTAGGAGAAGCGCGAGGTGCCATCGGGCATCACGCCCTTGCCCTGGGTGGCGCGGATCGAGGTGCAGAGGTTGGTCTTGCCGGAGGTGCAGCTTTTGCATTCGCGGCATTCGGGCGTGTAGAGCGGGATGACGTGATCGCCGGGCTTGATGCTTTTCACGCCGGGGCCGACCTCGCGCACGATGCCCGCGCCCTCATGGCCGAGGATCGAGGGGAAGATACCCTCGCTGTCGAGCCCGTCGAGCGTATAGGCGTCGGTGTGGCAGATGCCGGTGGCCATGATCTCGACCAGCACTTCGCCCTCCTTCGGGCCTTCGAGGTCAAGCTCAACGATTTCAAGCGGTTGTTTCGCCTCGAAAGCGATTGCGGCACGGGTTTTCATCGGGCATCTCCCTGGTAACTGAATTCGGGGCAAGATACGCGGGCCTGCGACAATCTGTCCAACGAAACCCTAGCGGTGTGTGAGAAAAAGCTGCGCGCTTTCGGCATGGAAGCGGTCGCGCACGGGGGCGCGTTCCATCATGATCTCGTGCTCCGCGCCCTCGATCAGCTCAAGCCGCCCGCCGGGCCAGCGGCGCATCAGACGCTTGACCGGGCCGGGTTCGACGATCCGTTCGCCGGTGCCGAGGAAGGTGAGCGCGGGCAGGTTCGGCGGCGCGAGGCGCCTCAGCGCGCGGGTTTCGAAGAGTGCCGCGCGCAGCCAGCGGATGGTGGGGCCGCCAAGGGTGAGATCGGGGTAGGTGTCGAGCTGGGCGCGCATGAAATCCCACATCGCGCGGTCGGTGGTGAGATCGTTGCCCTCGAACGGATCGGCGTAGAGCGCGTGGTCGAGATCGGTGCGCGGGGTGAGCTTGCGGCCGATCGGGGGCAGGGGGGCGGCCAGAGCACTCAGCCAGGCAAGCGGGCGCTCCCACGTCTCCATCTGCATCCCCCACATCGGGGCCGAGAAGGCGACGGCGCGCACATCGAGCCCTTCATGCAGCGCGCGCAGGCCGATGCAGCCGCCCATCGAATGGGCGACGAGAAACCGGGGGCGGGGCAGATCGAGCGCGCGGGCCAGATCGAGCGCGGCGGCAAGGTCGGTCTGGTATTCGGCAAAGTCGATCACATGGCCAAGGCGCCGGTCTTCCATCGCGCGCGCGGTCAGCCCTTGTCCGCGCCAGTCGAGCGTGAGGGTGGCGAAGCCCTGCGAGGCATAGGCGCGCGCGGAGGGGCCGTATTTTTCGATATATTCGGTGCGGCCGGGAAACAGCAGCACCGTGCCCTGCGTCGCGATGCCCTCGGGCACCGGCCAGACGGCGACGCGGATGCGCATGCCGTCGCGCGTGTTGCACCACCAGGCTTGGCCGCCCGGCGGTGCATCGGCCACGTCCTCGTAATAGGGCGCGGCCTCCATGGTCAGGCGAGCAGGCCGCCGAGGCGCATCGCCGCGCCCATGTCGCCGTCCACCGAGAGTTTGCCCGACATGAAGGCGGCGGTGGGGTTCAGATCGCCGCCGAGCATGGATTCGAACACGTCCGGCGAGGCGGTCAGGGTCACGTCGGCCTCGTCGTCGCCCGCGCGGGCGCCGGCGCCGTCGACCATGATCGCGCCGACACCGTCGAGCACGAATTTCGCCACGGCGTCGAAACCGCTGCCGCCAAGTTTTTCGTTCAGCGCGGCAACCGCCGCTTCGATTACATCGCTCATCTCAGGCTCCCTTGCGAGATCATCGGGTTCGGCGCGACCTTAACGTCTGGCGCGGCGGCGCGGAACCGCAATTGCGGAAAGTGACGCAAGGATATCGCCCACGCGAAGGTGATGGGCAAACCGGGGGTGCTTGCGCTAGGCTCGGCGCATGGCACGGTTTGCAGTTCTCTTCGCGGTCTTTCTCGGCCTCGCCGCCCCGGCGCTGGCTGAGGATGGCGACGAGCTGGACCGGCTGTTCGAGGCGCTTCGTGGCGACGAGACGGGCGATGCGGCCCACTGGGCGCGGATCGAGGACCGGATCTGGGATCTGTGGTCGCGCTCCGGGTCAGCGGCGATGGATTATCTCTTGGAGCGCGGGCGCGAGGCGCTGGCCGCCGACCAGTTCGATGCCGCCATCGAGCATCTGACCGCGCTGGTGGACAATGCGCCCGACTTCGCCGAGGGCTACAATGCGCGGGCGACCGCCTATTATCAGGCCGGGCTGGTCGGCCCGGCCATGGCCGATATCGCCAGGGTGCTCACGCTGGAGCCGCGCCATTTCGGGGCGCTGACCGGGCTTGGTCTGATCCTTGAGGAAACCGGCGATGCCGAGGGCGCAGTGCGTGCCTATGGGGCCGCGCTTGCTATACATCCCCACCAGCCCGATCTAAGAGAGGCGATGGAACGCCTTGATGAAGAGCTTCAGGGCGAAACGATCTGACCTCGGGCAGGAGGCGGCATGTCGCGGATCACCGCGGTTCTGGGCCCCACGAATACGGGCAAGACCCACTATGCCATAGAGCGGATGCTCGGCTACCGCAGCGGCGTGATCGGCCTGCCGCTGCGGCTATTGGCGCGCGAGGTCTATGACCGGATCGTTGAGGTGCGGGGGCCGGGCGTGGTGGCGCTGGTCACCGGCGAAGAGCGGATCGTGCCCGACCGGGTGCAATACTGGGTCTGCACCGTCGAGGCGATGCCGGAGGGGCTGGGCACCGATTTTCTGGCCGTCGACGAGATCCAGCTTTGCGCCGATCCCGAGCGCGGGCATGTGTTCACCGACCGGCTGCTGAAAGCGCGCGGCACCCATGAGACGCTGTTTCTCGGCGCCGAGACGATGCGCGGGGCGATTGCCGCTTTGGTGCCGGGGGCGCAGTTCATGCGGCGCGAGCGGTTCAGCGCGCTTGGCTATGCCGGATCGAAGAAGACGAGCCGGATGCCGCCACGTAGTGCTATCGTCGGGTTTTCAGTGGATAATCTCTATGCCATCGCCGAGTTGATGCGCCGTCAGAAGGGTGGCGTGGCGGTGGTGATGGGCGCGCTCAGCCCGCGCACCCGCAATGCGCAGGTGGCGATGTATCAAAACGGCGACGTGGATTACCTCGTTGCCACCGACGCGATCGGCATGGGGCTGAACCTCGACGTGAACCACGTCGCTTTTTCGGCGCTTTCTAAGTTCGACGGGCGGCGGATGCGGCGGCTCGCGCCCAACGAGCTGGCGCAGATCGCGGGCCGGGCGGGGCGCTATCGCTCGGATGGTACCTTTGGCGTGACGGGCGAGGCGCCGCCGCTGGAGGCGGAGGTGATCGCCGCCATCGAGGAGCACCGCTTTACGCCGCTCAAAAAGCTCAACTGGCGCAATTCCGATCTGACCTTCGGCACCGTCGATGCGCTGATCCGCACGCTTGAGCAGAGCCCTGACGACGAATGGCTGGTCAAGGCGCGCGAGGCCGATGACCTGATGGCGCTGAAGGCGCTGGCCGAAGATGACGTGATCCGCGCCCGCGCCTCCGACGGCCCCTCGGTGCGGCTCTTGTGGGATGTGTGCCGCATCCCCGATTTTCGTGGCATCAGCCATGCCGAACATGCAAGCCTGCTGGCGAAGATCTACAGCGATCTGCACGAGCACGGGCAGGTGCCCGAAGACTGGTTTGCCGGGCATGTGGCCCGGATCGACCGGCCGGCCGGCGATATTGACACGCTGTCGAAACGTTTGGCCTATATCCGGACGTGGACATATGTCGCGCAAAGGAATGGCTGGCTGGCCGATGTTGACCATTGGCGTGGCGAGACACGTGCGGTAGAAGACCGCCTGTCGGATGCGCTTCACGCCGCGCTGACGCAGAGATTTGTTGACCGGCGGACCAGCGTGCTGCTCCGGCGGTTGAAGCAGAAGGAGAGCCTTGTGGCCGAGGTGAACGACAAGGGCGAAGTGACGGTGGAAGGCGAAGCGCTGGGCCGTCTTGAAGGGTTTCGGTTCCGGCAGGATGCGTCGGCAAGTCCGGAAGAGGCCAAGACCCTGCGCGCCGCCGCGGTGAGCGCGCTGGCGCCGGAATTCTCGCTGCGCGCCGACCGGTTCTACAACGCGCCCGATACCGAGCTGGATTTCACCGAGCAGGGCGGGCTGATGTGGGGCGAACACGCAATCGGCAAGCTGGTGAAGGGCGACGATGCGCTCAAGCCGCGCGTCGAGGCCTTTGTCGACGAGGAGGCCGGCACCGAGGTGGCCGAGAAGGTGGCCCGCCGGCTGCAGCATTTCATCGACCGCAAGGTGGCCGCGCTGTTCGAGCCGCTTGTCACGATCCAGAAGGACGAGGGGCTGACCGGGCTGGCGCGCGGCTTCGGCTTCCAGCTTGTCGAGGCGATGGGGATCCTCCCGCGCGACAAGGTGGCGCAGGACGTGAAGGCGCTCGATCAGGATGCGCGCGGGCTCTTGCGCAAGCATGGCGTGCGCTTTGGCCAGTTCACCATTTTCCTGCCCGCGCTGCTCAAGCCCGCACCGACGCGGCTCAGGCTGGTGCTTTGGGGGCTGACGAGCGGCGCGGCGGAATTCGCCGAGGCGCCGCCGGCGGGGCTGGTGACGATCCCGGTCGTCGACGGGATCGACCACGAGGTCTATGCGCTGTCGGGCTATCGTCCCGCCGGCGCGCGGGCGATCCGCATCGACATGCTGGAGCGGCTGGCCGACCAGTTGCGCGCGCAGGACAGCCGGGGCGGCTTCGAGGCCAACCCCGACATGCTGTCGATCACCGGCATGACGCTGGAGCAATTCGCCGATCTGATGCAGGGCCTTGGCTACAAGGCCGACCGGGGCGAGCGCGCCAAGACCAAGCCTGCCGATCACGATGCCGGTTCCACCGGCTATTCGGAAGCCGAGGCCCAGCCCTGGGCCGACCGTCCGCCGGAGCCGCATCCGGGCGAACATGGCGTGAGCGAGGTCGAGGCGATCCCCGAGGCCGATGGTGCAGGCCATTCCAAACATCTGCATGTCGACCATCTGGAAGGCTCCGGCTTTTCCTCGGTCGAGGCGCAGCCGGATGTGGACGACGATGACGAAACCGAGCCGCATCCCGGCGCGCAGGGCGTCAGCGAGGCCGAGACCAATATCGGGCCGGGCGACGGGCCGGAAGTATTTTTCACCTTCACCTGGGGCGGTTTTGGCATGCGCCAGGGCGGTGGCGGCGGTGGCCGGGGCGGCAAGCCGCGCGGCCAGCAGAGCGGCGGTGGCGCCAAGGGCGGCAAACCGCGCCGGCCCAAGGGCGGCCCGAAGGGCGGTGGCGGTAAGGCACAGAACTTCGAAGCCCGTCCGCCACGCAAGGAAAAGGCCATCGACCCCGACAACCCCTTCGCCGCGGCGCTGATGGGGCTGAAGGACAAGAAGTAGGTGGCGCAGGCTCCCGCCGAGCCGAAAACGCCGCGCGCCACGATGCGCGCCGACAAGTGGCTGTGGCATGCGCGTTTCTTCAAGACGCGGGGGCTGGCGGCCAAAGTGATCTCGGGCGGGCATCTGCGGGTGAATGCCGCGAAGGTGCACAAGCCGGCGCAATCGGTGGGGCCGGGCGATGTGCTGACCTTTCCGCAAGGCCGCCGCATCCGGGTGGTGAAGGTGCTGGGCCTGAGCGCGCGGCGCGGCCCGGCGTCAGAGGCGCAGACGCTTTACGAAGACCTCTCGCCGCCGTCCGATCCTGCCCCTGCCGCCCCGCGCTACGAGGGCAAGGGCAGGCCGAGTGGGAAAGATCGTCGCAACGCCCGGCTTTTTGATCCCTCTCAGCTTGAATGATCCGGTCAAGCCGGTTAGCTAAACTTGAGTCAACGGCTTTCGGGGTGACCCATGACCTATATCGTCAACGACAAATGCATCGCCTGCAAATACACCGACTGCGTGGAAGTTTGCCCCGTGGATTGCTTCTACGAGGGCGAGAACATGTTGGTGATTCACCCGGACGAATGCATTGATTGCGGCGTCTGCGAGCCGGAATGCCCGGCGGACGCGATTCGCCCCGATACCGAGCCGGAAGCCGCCGCCTGGGTCGAGTTCAACCGCAAATATGCGGAGATGTGGCCGGTCATCGTGTCGAAGAAAGACCCGCTGCCCGAGGCCGAGGAGCGTGACGGCGAAGATGGTAAGCTGGAGAAGTACTTCTCCGAGAAAGCCGGCGGCTGAGGCGGAGCATGGTGCGGGGCCGGCGCCGAAACTGGCCGACAGACCGGAGCGGCGCTTGCCGCGCTGCAGCGGTGTTTTGATTCTCCGGTGATTCTGTGTTATATTCCATTCTCGGTATGGAACCGGAGGCCTGAGCGCGTTGGTTGGGGCTGCACCATTTGGCGCGCATAAACACTGGAAGATGAAAATGTATGAGTGGCAGGCCAGGCCCGCCACCGGTTTTTTCTGACGCCTGTGATCCTGGCTGTCCGGGAATTGCAAAAGGACAAATAAACATATGAGCAAGGCCAAAAAGCTGGATTTCCGCCCTAATGAGTTCGTCGTCTATCCTGCGCATGGGGTGGGCAGGATCATCTCGATCGAGGAGCAGGAAATCGCAGGTCTTTCGCTTGAGCTGTTCGTGATCTCGTTCGAAAAAGACAAGATGACCCTGCGGGTGCCGACCAACAAGGCGACCGAGGTGGGGATGCGTGGGCTGTCGAGCCCCGATATCGTTTCGAAGGCGATGGACACGCTCAAGGGCAAGGCGCGGGTGAAGCGGGCCATGTGGTCGCGCCGTGCGCAGGAATACGAACAGAAGATCAACTCGGGCGATCTGATCTCGATCGCCGAAGTGGTGCGCGACCTTCACCGCAACGACGATCAGCGCGAGCAGAGCTATTCCGAGCGCCAGCTTTACGAAGCGGCGCTGGAGCGGCTGACGCGCGAAGTGGCTGCCGTGGCCGGTGGCGACGAGATTGCGGCGCAGAAGAAGGTCGATGACGTGCTGACCTCGCGCGCCGCCTGACCGGCCCCGGACAGGGATAGAAACCGCCGTCCTTTGGGACGGCGGTTTTCGTTTGAGCCGCGTTCCTGGCAGAGGTCCGGGCTACAGCGCCGAAGCGAGGGCCGCGAGTGCGGCGATCTCTCCAAGCTGCTGGCTTGCGCCGAGGATGTCGCCGGTCTGCCCGCCAATGCGGGCTCTGGCGAGTGCGGCAATGGCGATCCCGGCAAGCGCCACCCAGAACAGCGGCGCGAGCATCGCCCAGCCGACCGCGAGCAGGGCCAGCAGCGCGGCGAGAGCAACGGCGAGCGTGGCGGTGGCCTGATCGGGCGCGCCGACATGCGACGAAAGGCCGGAGCCGCGCGCATTGGGCAGGGCGGCGGCGAGCACCGCCATTGGCGCGCGCGACAGGGCGGCGGCGGCGATCAGCGGGGCAAAGAGCCAGCCCGCGCCAATGAGCGCGCTGAGTGCCGACCAGCGCAGCAGCAGCGACAGCCCGAGCGCCAGCACGCCATAGGAGCCGATATGACTGTCTTTCATGATGTCGAGCCGCCGGGCAGGATCATGGCCGCCCCAGAGCCCGTCGGCGCTGTCGGCAAGCCCGTCTTCATGCAACGCGCCGGTGGCGGCGATCTGTGCGGCGAGCACCAGCCCGGCGGCAACGCCCACCGGCACGCCGAAGGCGAGGGCGATCCAGCCGGCCAGACCGGCGATCAGGGCCACGGCCAGCCCGGCCAACGGCCAGGCCCAGGCGGCAGCGGCGCCGCGGGGCGGGCCGGCGCGGACTGGCAGGCGGGTGAGCAGGGCGAGGGCTTCGGCGATGTCGCCGGGGCGGGCGAGGTCGGGTTTCGGGTCTGACATGGCGGTTTCCGGTTTTGCCTTTCCGTCTCATTCGGTAATGGGGACGGACGGTTGGTTCAACAGGAGACATGTGATGGCGCAGGCCCCGTTTTCGACCATTGAGGCGTTTCGCGCGCTTCTGAGCGATGCGCCCGGCGCGGACGAGGCGGCACGGGCCGGGGCGGCGGCGCGCAATGGTCAGCTGACCAAGCCACCGGGGGCGCTGGGGCGGCTGGAAGATCTGGCGATCTGGTATGCGGGCTGGCGTGGTGACGCGCGGCCGCAGATTGATGCGCCGCAGGTCATTGTTTTTGCTGGCAATCATGGCGTGACCGCGCGCGGGGTTTCGGCCTTTCCCGCCGAGGTGACGGTGCAGATGGTGGCGAATTTCAACGCCGGGGGGGCGGCGATCAACCAACTGGCCAAGGCGTTCGGCGCGACGATGGATGTGGTGGCGCTGGAGCTTGACCGGCCGACGGCGGATTTTACCCAAGGTGCGGCGATGAGTGAGGCGGAGCTGGTGGCGGCGCTCGCCGCGGGCTGGGTGGCGGTCGATCCGCGCGCCGATCTGCTGGTGACCGGCGAGATGGGCATCGGCAACACCACCTCCGCTGCCGCGCTGGCCCATGCGCTGTTTGGCGGTGCGCCGGAGGATTGGGTGGGCCGCGGCACCGGGGTGGACGATACCGGGCTTGCGCTGAAGGCGGGTGTGGTGGCCGAGGGGCTTGCCGCCAATCCGGGTGCAGTGGGTGACCCGCTGGAGGCGTTGCGCTGCCTTGGCGGGCGAGAACTGGCGGCGATGGCGGGGGCGATTGCCCGCGCCCGCATCGAGCGGATTCCGGTGATCCTGGATGGGTTCATCTGCAGCACGGCGGCCGCCACGCTGGAGCGGGCGGTGCCGGGGGCGCTGGATCATGCGGTGGCCGGACATGTCTCGCAAGAGCCGGGCCATGGGCGGGTGCTGGGCGCGCTCGGCAAGGCGCCGCTTCTGTCGCTGGGGATGCGGCTGGGCGAGGGCTCGGGCGCGGCGCTGGCGATCGGTGTGCTCAGGGGCGCGGTCGCCTGCCATTCCGGCATGGCGACCTTCGCGGAAGCGGGCGTGTCGGACGGTTGAAACGCTTCAGGTATCGCCCTCGGCGTCGCGGGCGGCCTGTTCGCGCTCCAGCGCATCGTCGGTCATGAGCTGGGTGAGCAGGGCAGACTGAATATCGTGTTCGAGCTGGACCGCGCGGTCGAGATAGGCCTGGTTTTCCGATGTCGGCACGCCGGGCTTCCACAGCTCGCGCAACTCGCGGATCGTGTGCCGGTCGTGCTGGTAGAAGATCTTCTCGGCCTGTGCTGCTTCGTATTCAGACAAGCCAACGTTTTCAAGCACGTAGCGGCCGACGCGCAGGGAACTGTCGAAGAGTTCGCGCACCACGTGATCGGCCCCCGCCTGCAACAGCTCGTAGGTATGGGCGCGGTCGCGGGCGCGGACGATGACCAGCACATCGGGGTTCATCCGCTTGGCCTGACGCACGATATTCACCGCGCCTTCAGGGTTGTTGATCGCGATGACGAGAATCTTCGCCGTGGCCAGCCCTGCGGCGCGCAGCAGGTCGATCCGGGTCGTGTCGCCAAGGAAGGTCTTGACCCCGAGGCGGCGCATGAACTGGACGCGCTTGAGATCGTGGTCGAGCAGGGTGGTCTCGAACCCGGCGGAGCGCACGAGGCGGTTGACCACCTGTCCGAACCGGCCCGATCCGACGATGATGATACGGTGCTGTTCGTCGATCTCGTCGGCTTCGGGCACTTCGGTACGCTCCTGCCGGCGGCGGCTGAGCAGGTCATGCGCGATGAAGGCGAGCGGGGTGAGCAGCATCGACAGGGCGATGATGGTGAGAAGATCGGCGCCGATCGGCTCGGTGACCACACCCTGTTGCAGCGCGAAGGTGATCAGGACGAAGCCGAACTCCCCGGCCTGCGCCAGCCCCAGCGTGAACAGCCAGTGATCGCGCCGCCGCAGCCCGAAGGCGCGCCCGAGGATGGCCAGCACGGCGGCCTTGCCGGCCATCAGCAGGAGTGTGAGAGCGAGCAGGCGCAGTGGATCGGCGAGGAAGCCCACAAGGTCGATCCCGGCGCCGACCGTGATGAAGAACAGCCCCAGCAGCAGGCCCTTGAAGGGCTGAATGTCGGTCTCCAGCTCGTGGCGGAACTCGCTGCCCGCGAGGATCACCCCGGCGAGAAAGGTGCCAAGTGCCGGCGAGAGGCCGACAAGATCCATCAGCACGGCGATGCCGACGACGATCAGCAAGGCGAAGGCGGTGTACATTTCGCGCAGGCGCGCTGAATCGATGTAGCGAAACAGCGGCCGGATGAGGTAGCGCCCGCCGAAGATCACCGCCGCCACCGCGCCGAGGGTGACGAGGGTGACACCCCAGCCCGGCAGGCCCTCGACCAGACTGAAGGTGGCGGTTTCGCCGCTGTGCTTGAGCGTGTCGGCCGCTTCGGTGGGGGCGATGGCCAGAAGCGGCAGGAGCGCCAGCATCGGGATGACGGCGATATCCTGGGTGAGCAGGACCGAGAAGGTGCTGCGCCCGCCTGCGGTCTGGATCAGGCCTTTTTCGCTGAGGGTCTGCAACACGATGGCGGTGGAGGAGAGCGCCAGCGTCATACCGACGGCGAGCGAGGTTTGCCAGCCCTGACCGAGCGCCATGACGGCGACGAAAATCACCCCGGTGGTGAGCAGGATCTGCAGGCCCCCAAGCCCCATCAGCCTGTGGCGCATGGCCCAGAGCGTGCGCGGTTCGAGTTCGAGACCGATCAGGAACAGCATCATCACCACGCCGAATTCGGCGAAATGCTGCAGATCTGCGGTGGCCGACGAGGCGATGCCGGTGATCGGGCCGATGACCAGGCCCGCAAGCAGGTAGCCCAGTACCGACCCCAGGCCGAGACGCGCCGCGATCGGAACGGCGATCACGGCGGCGGCAAGGTAGATCGTGGCATCGAGCAGGAAGCTTTCCATACAGGCGATATCGCAACCGGGGGCCGGTTTGGCAAGCCGGCATGCCCGCCGCGCTACCCGGTGCGCGCCAGGATCTGACGGCACTCGGCCTCGATCCGTTCGAGCCGGACGGTGATGCGTTCCTGAAAATCGCCAAGCTGGCCGATGATGCCCGACAGCGCGTCTTGCGCGCCGGCGGTGCGGCGGCTTTCGATCTTGCACAGCACGCGGGTGGAGGAGAGGCCGAGAACATGGCGCTGCATCACCTCGCAGGCGCGCAGGATGCGCCCGGCCTCGTCTCGCACCTGCGCGAGCCCGGTCCGTGACCGCGCGGTGAACAACGCCGCCTGCTCGGCCTGAATGCGGCGCTCGGCCTGGATGTCGAGCGTGCCGAGGGCGCGGCGCTCGATCTGGAGCTGTTGATCGCTCTCGCGCAGAATCCGCGCCATGCCTTCGAGGAACATCGAGCTGTAGACGGTGCCGAGAATCCGGGTGAAGGTGGCGCCGGAGCCGACCACGTTCTGCGCAAACCAGTCGGACATTTCGTGCGAGATCGCGCGGTAGTTCATCGACAGGGTCGAAACCGGGCCGCCGGTGGGTTCGAGCCGCGAGGCGAGCACCTGCATGTTGTGCGGGATGGTGCGCATGGCGCGGAATTCCTTGCTGAGCGCGGCGGTTTCGTCGACCAGGTGACTGGCGGCGTCGCGCATCATGCGCAGCGCGCACATGCGCGGATCGCCGGGCAGCGACAGGCCGCGGTCGCGCTCAAGAAGCTCTTCGCCCAGAGCGTGGGCGGCGAAGGTTTCGTAATCGGGGAAGCCCAGCTCGCCGAGGCGCGCGCAGAGGCGTTCGGCGCTGGCTTCCGGCGTCAGGCCATCGTCGCGCTCGGCGGCGCGCAGCATGGCATATTCCCGTTCGATCCGGTCGCGCAGGGCGCTGGTGGGTTTGATACGGGCCGACAGATACCCGCCGTCGATCGGGGCGATCACGGCGTAGACCCAGTAATGCAGGCCGTCCTGTGCGCGGTTCTTGACATAGGCGCCGATTGGCTGGCCGGCCTGTAGCCGGTTCCACATCAGCCAGAAGACGCCGCGCGGCATGTCGGGGTGGCGGATGACCTTGTGCGGGGCACCGATCAACTGGCTCCACTCATAGGCGGCGACGCGGCGGAACACGTAATTGCCCGCCTGGATCACGCCGCGCGGATCGGTGCGCGAGAAGAACACCTCGTCCAGCCCGAACGGGGCCTCGCCCCGCGCCGGGCGGAATTCCTTGCGCTTTTCGACAAAACTCACGGGCCAACTCCGCTGGATCGGCGAAGCGCGTCATCGCCCCGCAGCCCCTGCATAGGGCAGAGCGGTTACCGTGCGGTTAAGCCTGGTCCGGCCTCAGCCCAGCGGCAGAACTTCAAGCGCGTAAGTGCGGCTGCCCTTCTGATAGGTCAGGCGGTTGGCCGAGATCGAGGTGACCTGGCCGCCATCGAGCCGGTCGCCGACCTCGACCTTGACGTAGCGGCCCGTTTTCAGCCGGACGAGGGCGCGGCGGGAATTCGAACTGCCATAGATGCCGATCAGGTTGATCTCGCGCAGGTTCAGCGCGTTTTCGGTGGTCGCGCGGGTGGCGACGGAGGCGCTGGTGGGAATGGCGGGGGTGACGGTCGCCGCTGCGGCCGCGGGGGCAGATGCGGCGACCACAGCGGAGCCATCGGAGGCGCTGGCCATGGCCGAATCGACGATGGTGGCAAAATTCGAGGGCCTGTGGCTCGGCACGGCAGAGGCCACAACGGCCAGTTCGGTCGGGTTGACGAGCGCGGCCTGCACCACGTCTTCGATCGCGGCGTCGATGGCGGCGGTATCGGTTTCGGGCAGCGCGTCGTCGGGGCGGGCGTTGGGGCGCAGGAGCTGGGCGTCGCCATCCGGGGTGGTGCCGTCTGCGACGGCCCCTTCCTCGGCCGGCGGCGGGACCAGATCGGCGGGGCGCGCGCGCGGCCGGGTGCGCGGAATGTCGAGCGCGGCAATCGGCTGGGCGTCGGCGGCTTCGGCTTCGGTTTCGGCCTCCGGCACGATTTCGGCGGCCGGGTCCGGTGCGGGCTCGGTGATCGCTTCGGGGAACAGCCCGGCGGGCGGCGCCGGGGGCACCACGGCGGGGCGGCCGGAATAGACCAGAATGCCGGCGGGGCTGAGCGCGCCCTCCGGCGTGGCGACGACGAGACCGTCGGCGTCGAGGTCGAAGGTGGTGCCGGGCGGCGGGGGCGGCACCGGATCGGCCAGCGCCGCCTCGCGCAAACCGCCGTCTGCGGGTTCGGGCAGGGAAGCGGGCGGGCGGCTCGGCTCGACCGGGGCGAGGCCGGCGATATCGAGCTGATCGAGCCGGGTTGATTCGGGCGGGCTCGGGGCATCGGGCGCGCGCTGCCAGATTCCGGTCGCGGCATAGCGCGCCTCGGCAGCCTCGGGCGAGAGCACCTCGGCGGTATTGGCGAAAACGGCTTCCGCCCCCTCATCGGCGACGGCCTCGTCTTCGGGCGTCGGCAGCGCTTCCGCATCGGCGGTTTCGGTGGCGACCCCGGGGCCGGGGTTGAACAGGCTGACCTCGCCGTCATCGACCAGGAAGGTGGACCAGAGTGCGATGGCGGCCATCAGCAGCAGGAGCACGAGCGTCAGGATCAGGCCAAGGTATTTCGGCCGCGATGTAGTGGTCTGCGCGCGGCGCGCTCCGAAAACGGTCATCGCCTCGGCTTCGCGGCTGCGCCGTGTATCGGCCTCGGTCGGGGGGCGCTTGAGGCCGAAGCGGCCTTTGCGCTCGGGCTTGGGGGGTTTCGGCTCCGGCGCCGGTCTGGCTTCCGCAACCGCTGCCTCTTGCGCCGCTTCGGCTGCCCTTGCCTCGGCGGCTGCGGCCTTTTCTTCGGTGCGGCGCGCGTTGCGGTCGCGCATGGCGGTGCCGGCGCGTTCCGCCGCCGTGCTGGCGGAGCCGGAGAGCCGGGCGAAGAGGCCGGAGCCCTTCGGCTCGGGCTCGGGCGATTTGCCGGGGCGTGGCAGGGGTTTGGACAGCGCATCGGCCATGCCGGCGCGAATCCGGTCATGCGAGGGCACCGGGGCGGGCGGAATGCGCGGCGCGGCGCTGTCGGCATCGTCGTCGGTGTCGACCGCGCCGATGCGCGGGCTCAGCCCGGCGAGGCGGTTGGCGGAGGCGTCGTTGCCCGCCTTGCTGTCATCCGTATGGCGGATACTGCTGAAAGACGGGACCGGTTCGCTGGGGCCTGTATCGCTCTCAGTCGGGCCGGGCGCCACGGAGGCCGTATCCTCGGTAATCGCTTCGTCGGCGGGCGGCGCGGGGGGGACGAAGCGGGGTTCGTCGGCCTTTGGCGCGGGCTTGGGTTTGGCAGGCTTCGCCTTGGCTTCGGGCTGCGGCATGAAGGGCCGCGGCTTGCTGCTTTCGTCGTCCGGCGTGGGCGGGAAGGGGGCAAGCACCGGGGCGGCCACGCGGGGTGTGTCGTCTGCCTTGCGTTTGGGGCGGGGCGGGGTCTTTGGTGCGGGGTCCGCCGCGGCGCCGGTTTCGCCGTCACCCGACAGTTCGGCGGCGAGCTTGTCGAGTTCGGCAAAGGGATCGTCGAGGTCCGGCCCCGGCGCGGCGGGTGTTTCGACCGGCTCAGGCTCGGGGGCAGGCTCCGGCGCGGGCGGCGCCATGTCGTCCTGTGGCGTGTCAATCCGGGCCTCGGCGGGAAGCTCCTTGGCCTTCGGGTTTTGCGGCACCGGGCTGGCATCCGGCTCGATCCGCTCGCCGGGCGCGAGCAGGCGGGTGGCGGCGCGGGTTTTGCCGAAGAAGGGCTCGCCGGAAAACTCGCCGCGCGGCGGGCGGGCGACGAAGCTGACCGGGTTGAATTTGTAGTCGGCGGCGAAAGCCTCGGCCTCGTCCATCGTCTCACGCGCCAGTACGGCGACCCGGGCCTCGTCGCCCTGGGCGCGCCAGTCGAAGACCAGATCGCCTACCGGATAGGGCGTCAGCCCGTCGAGCGCCGCGCGAATCTGGACTTCGCGGGCAATGTCGTCGGGGCCGGGGGCGGCGAGGGTGGTGTAGAGGATCTGGCTGTTGGGGACGATCACCTTGGTGGTGAAGCCGCCGCTTTCCAGCATTGCCGCCGAGCGGCGCAGCTCTTCGAGGTTGCTGCTCAGGTTGGGATCGTCCAGCGCGACGGAGCCCACCAGCGTCCACCCGCCCTTGGAGCGGTGCAGAAGGTTGATGCCCTCATGGCTGAGATCGAGCGCGAAATTCGGTTTCATAAGCTAACGGCCGTACACGTCCCCCGCGCCACGGGGCTCCGGGCGCGTGTTGGAACCTATCGCAGTCAGACGGACAAGGAAAGACCAAGCCGGGCGGTTGCGGGCACTTGGCGGGTTCCGTCCGATTCACGCGGGGAACGGCGGCGAACATATGGGAAAGGCGGGGAATTTCGCGGTTGGCGGCGCGGCGCGCGGCGCGGGGGATTTGGTCGCGCGGCGTTGATTTTGTGTAAACCGCCAGAACGCAACCAGAGCGGGTGAGATTGACTTTTGGAACGCCTCAGGGTAGCTATTCTGCCAAGCTAGAAGATCTGACTCAACGGCCCGGCGTTTTCGCCGCGGCCGTTTTTTCATGTCCGGCGCGGAGGGCAAACAGAGAGGCAAAAACAAGAAGAATGAACACAAAAGGCCCGGATCAACAGGACAACGATCACGCCGAGATGCTCGGACTGGCGGCCCGCAACCTGACACGGGTGCTCGCCGCGCTGGATGAGGTGATCGGCGAGATCGAAACCCGGCAGGACGGGGCGCAGGGCAAGGCGAAGGCTCTTGCCGCCGATCTGCGCAAGGCAATCCAGACCGTATTTGACGAAAGGCAGCGCATTGACAAACTCGATGGCAAACTTGGTGACACATCCGGCGGCGGCGCGGGGCTCGACCTCGATGCGGCGCGCGCTGAGATCGGGCGCAGACTTGATCGCCTCCGCGAGCGTGGTGGAGCGGACGGCGTTTCTGGAGGGGCTGACGGATGAGGCGCTGCTGGCGCTGCCGTGGCTGTGGGAGTTCTGGGCGCTGGAGCATCAGCTTGCGCCGGAGGGCGACTGGCGATCCTGGGTGATCATGGGCGGGCGCGGCGCGGGGAAAACCCGCGCCGGGGCCGAATGGGTGCGAATGCAGGTAGAGGGGGCGCGGCCGGGCGATCCGGGCCGCGCCGCCCGGGTGGCGCTGGTGGGTGAGACGCTGGATCAGGCGCGCGAAGTGATGGTGTTTGGCGACAGTGGCATCCTCGCCTGTTCGCCGCCGGACCGCCGCCCGGTCTGGGAGGCGACACGGCGGCGGCTGGTCTGGCCTAACGGCGCGGTGGCGCAGGTGTTTTCGGCGCATGAGCCGGAGGCGCTGCGGGGGCCGCAATTCGATGCCGCCTGGGTTGACGAACTGGCGAAGTGGAAGAAGGCCGAAGAGGCCTGGGACATGCTGCAATTCGGCCTGCGGCTGGGCGAGCATCCGCAGCAGGTGATCACCACCACGCCGCGCAATGTGGGCATCCTGAAGGCGATCCTCGCCAATCCCTCGACGGTGACGACCCATGCGCCGACCGAAGCAAACCGGGCGAATCTGGCGCGGAGCTTTCTGGCGGAGGTGCAGGCGCGCTACGGCGGCACCCGGCAGGGGCGGCAGGAGCTGGAAGGGCTGCTGATCGAGGACGCCGAAGGGGCGCTGTGGACCTCGGCGGGGCTGGAGGCGGCGCGGCTGGATATCGCGCCGGACTTCGACCGGGTGGTGGTGGCGGTCGATCCGCCGGTGACCGGGCACAAGGGCTCGGACGAGGCGGGGATCGTCGTGGTGGGCGTGGTGACAAGGGGCGGCCCACGGGAGTGGCAGGCGGTGGTGCTGGAGGATGCGAGCCTGCCGGCGGTCAGGCCCACGGTCTGGGCCGAGGCGGCGCTGGCGGCGATGGAGCAGCACGGGGCGGAGCGGCTGGTGGCAGAGGTCAACCAGGGCGGCGATCTGGTGGAAGAGCTGATCCGCCAGATCGACCCGCTGGTGCCGTTTCGCGCGGTGCGCGCGAGCAAGGGCAAGGTGGCGCGGGCCGAGCCGGTGGCGGCGCTTTACGAGCAGGGACGGGTGAAGCATCTGCGCGGGCTGGCCGATCTGGAAGACCAGATGTGCCGGATGACGGCGCATGGCTACGAGGGTAAGGGCAGCCCGGACCGGGTGGATGCGCTGGTCTGGGCGATTCACGAAGTGCTGATCGTGCCGGCGCGCAAACGGAGTGGCAATCCGCAGCTGCGCGCGCTGGGTTAAACACTTTTTTAACCGGCGGTGGGAAAGTGCCCCCATCGCGACATTGAGCCCCGGCGGTGATGCCAGGGCAGGCGCGACACCGAATGAGATGAGACGAGCGGCGGCCGGGGCGATGCGCCCTGGCCGGGCGGGAGGGCTGTGCCGGCGCGCCGGCCCGGACAGGCGAGACGAGGAGCGAGACGGGATGGCGATGTTTGACTTTTTCAGGCGGGATGGGGCGGCGGGTGCGCCGGAGGCGAAGGCATCGGCCACCGGCCCGGTGATCGCCTATGCCGGCTCGGGCCGGGTGGCCTGGAGCCCGCGCGACACGGCGAGCCTGACGCGCGCCGGGTTTGCCGGTAACCCGGTGGGCTTTCGGGCCGTCAAGCTGATCGCCGAGGCCGCCGCCGCGCTGCCGCTCGTGCTGCAGGACGCCACGACGCGGTTCGAGGCCCATCCGGTGCTCGATCTGATCGCCCGGCCCAACCCGCTTCAGGGCCGCGCCGAGCTGTTCGAGGCGCTGTTCGGGCAGATCCTGCTCTCGGGCAATGCCTATGTGGAAGCGGTAGGCGGCGAGACGGGAGTGCCGGCGGAGCTGCATGTGCTGCGCTCGGACCGGATGAGCCTGGTGCCGGGGCCGGATGGCTGGCCGGTGGCTTACGATTACACGGTGGGGGCGAAGAGGCACCGCTTTACGCTGGGCGAGGGCGCGGCGCCGATCTGTCATATCAAGGCGTTCCACCCGCAGGACGACCATTACGGTCTGTCGGCGCTGCAGGCTGCCGCCGCCGCGATCGACGTGCACAATGCCGCCTCGGCGTGGTCCAAGGCGCTACTGGACAATGCGGCGCGGCCCTCGGGGGCGATCGTCTATTCCGGGGCCGACGGGGAAGGCACGCTTTCGCCCGAGCAATACGACCGGCTGCTGGCGGAGATGGAAGCCTATCACATGGGCGCGCGCAATGCCGGGCGGCCGATGCTGCTGGAAGGCGGGCTGGACTGGAAGCCGATGGGGTTCAGCCCCTCGGATATGGAATTTCAGAAGGTCAAGGAAGCCGCCGCGCGCGAGATTGCTACCGCTTTCGGCGTGCCGCCGATGCTGCTCGGCATCCCCGGCGACATGACTTACGCCAATTATCAGGAGGCCAACCGGGCCTTCTACCGGCTCACGGTGCTGCCGCTGGTGAGCAAGGTGAGCGCGGCGCTCGGCCATTGGCTGGGCGGCTTCTCCGGCGAGGCGGTGGCGCTGAAGCCCGATCTCGACCAGGTGCCGGCGCTGGCGGCGGAGCGCGACCAGCAATGGGCGCGGGTGAGCGCGGCGGATTTTCTGACTGAGGACGAAAAGCGGGGGCTGTTGGGGCTGCCGAAGCTGGGCGGGGCCTGATCCGGGGGCTGTTCCGATCATGAAACAAGGAAAGAACATGGGCGATTTCAACGAGATGGGCCTTGAACATAAGTTCGTGGCGCTGGGCGACACGGAAGCGGTGGCCGACGGGCTGAAGATCGAAGGTTATGCGAGCTATTTCGGCGAGGTGGATCGGGGCGGCGATATCGTTTCGCCGGGAGCCTATGCCCGCTCGCTCGCCGCGCTCGCGGCCCGGGGTGGGCAGGTGAAGATGCTCTGGCAGCACGATCCGGCCCAGCCCATCGGCGTCTGGGACGAGGTGCGCGAGGACGGGCGGGGGCTGTTCGTGAAGGGCCGTATCCTCGCCGATGTGGCGAAGGGGCGCGAGGCGGCGGCGCTGATCGGGGCGGGGGCGATTGACGGGCTCTCCATCGGCTACCGCACGGTGAAGGCCACGAAGGACGACAAGGGCCGGCGGCTCTTGACCGAGCTGGAGCTTTGGGAGGTGTCGCTTGTCACCTTCCCGATGCTGCCGAGTGCGCGGGTGGGGGCCAAGGGCGAGAGCCCGGAGGCGTGTGCCTTGCGCGAATTGGCGGGCGTTTTTGACGGCGCGCGCCGGATGCTGGCCGACGGGTTCCGCGCCAGCGATCTGACCCCTGTGGAGGACAAATCATGAGCAACGAGGCGAATACCGCTCAGAACGGGGCCGCTGCCCTGCCGGCGCCGACTGCGGAGGTGAAGACCGCGCTGGCCGGTTTCATCAGCGATATCAAAGCATTTCACGACGACATTCACAAACGGATCAACAACCAGGAAGAGCGATTGACCATGCTGGATCGGAAAAACCTCACCACTGTGCGCCCGGCGCTTGCGGCCGGGCACGACCTTGATGCGCCGCACAAGAAAGCGTTTGAAGCCTATCTGCGCTCGGGCGATGATGACGGGCTGCGCGGGCTGCACCTGGAAGGCAAGGCGCTGAATACCGCCGTGGCCTCGGATGGCGGCTATCTCGTCGATCCGGAGACGGCGGCGAGCATCGCCAGCGTGCTTTCCTCCACCGCCTCGATCCGCGCCATCGCCAATGTGGTGAAGGTGGAGGCCACCTCCTATGACGTGCTGATCGACCACGGCGAGGTGGGCAGCGGCTGGGCCACCGAGTCCGGCTCGGTGAGCGAGACCTCGACGCCGAGCATCGAGCGGATCTCGATCCCGCTGCACGAGCTGTCGGCGCTGCCTAAGGCCAGCCAACGCCTGCTCGACGATGCCGCCTTTGACATCGAGAGCTGGCTGGCGGGCCGGATCGCCGACAAATTCGCCCGCGCTGAAGCCGATGCCTTCATCAATGGCGACGGGGTGGACAAGCCCACCGGCTTCCTCACCCACCCGGCCGTGGCGAATGCGGCCTGGGTCTGGGGGGCGCTGGGCTATGTCGCCTCCGGCGTGTCGGGCGATTTCGATGCCGATACGGTCATTGATCTCGTCTATGCGCTCGATGCCGAATACCGTGCCGGCGCCTCCTTCGTGATGAATTCGAAGACGGCGGGCGCGGTGCGCAAGATGAAGGATCTCGATGGCCGCTTCCTGTGGTCGGACGGTCTGGCGGCGGGGGAACCCGCGCGGCTGATGGGCTATCCGGTGCTGATCGCCGAGGACATGCCCGATATCGGCGCAGATGCCACACCCATCGCGTTTGGCAATTTCGCTGCCGGCTACACCGTGGCCGAGCGCCCCGATACCCGCATCCTGCGCGATCCGTTCTCGGCCAAGCCGCATGTGCTGTTCTACGCCACCAAGCGCGTCGGCGGCGATGTGAGCGACTTTGCCGCGATCAAGCTGATGAAACTGTCGGCCTCCTGAGGCCCGGCGACCGGCTCCGCGCCTGCTTCTGGCGGGCGCGGATGGTGGGCGCGCCGGATGGCCGGCGTTGTCTAGCTGCTCCCCTCCGTCCGAGCGACGCTGGCGGCGCGCCCACCTCACCCGCGATGCGAGGGGCCCGAATTTCGGAGAAGAACCATGATGTTAACCGAGCAGACCCCGGTGCCGGGCACGGCGCTTCCGGTCGCGCAATTCAAGGACCACCTGCGGCTTGGCACCGGGTTTGCCGATGACGGGGTGCAGGACGAGGTGCTGGACGCCTATCTGCGCGCGGCACTGGCCAGTGTGGAGGCGCGCACCGGCAAGGCGCTGATCGCGCGCAGCTTCAGCTGGAGCGTGACCGCCTGGCGCGATCTTGCCCGGCAGGTGCTGCCCGTCGCGCCAGTGCGCGCGATCACCGGCCTCAGCATCCTCGACCGCCACGACCAGGAGGAGGCGATCGCGTCTACGCGCTACCGGCTGGAGACAGATCTGCACCGCCCGGCGCTGGTGGCGGCGGGGCTGAGCCTGCCGGTGATCCCGGTGGGCGGGCGCGCGGTGATCGGCTTCGAGGCCGGGTTTGGCCCGGACTGGCAGGCGGTGCCCGCCGATCTGGCGCAGGCCGTTTTGCTCCTTGCCGCGCAATTCTACGAGAACCGGGGGACCGGGGCGGGCGAGGCGCTGCCGCAGGCGGCGCAGGCGCTGATGGCGCGCTGGCGCAATGTGCGGCTGTTTGGCGGAGGTGCGGCGTGAAAGGGCCGGTGTTGAACCGAAAGCTGGTGCTGGAAGCGCCGGTGCGGCTGCCGGACGGGGCCGGGGGCTTTGCCACCACCTGGGAGGTGCTGGGCACGCTCTGGGCCGAAATCAGGCCGGGGGCGGGGCGCGAGCGGGCGGTGGAACTCATGACCGTGGCGACGCTGCCCTTGCGCATCACGGTGCGGGCGGCGCCGGAGGGCGCGCCTTCGCGCCCCGTGCCGGAGCAGCGGTTTCGCGCCGGGCAACGGGTGTTTCGCATTCTCGCCGTCACCGAGGCGGATGCGGGCGCGCAGTACCTGAGCTGTTTCGCGCAAGAGGAGGTGAGCCAATGAGCTATGGCGTGGCGGTGGCGCTGCAACAGGCGGTGTATCAGGCGCTGGTGGCCGATCCGGTGCTGGGCGGGCTGGTGGCGGGGGCGATCTATGACGCGGTGCCGCCGGGGATCGTCTCGGGCACCTATGTGAGCCTTGGCCCCGAGGACGTGCGCGAGGCGTCGGACAAGACCGGGCATGGCGCGCTGCACGAGATCACCGTGAGCGTGGTGACCGATGCGGCGGGGTTTTCGACCGCGAAGGAGGTGGCAACGGCGGTGTCGGATGCGCTGGTGGATGCCGAACTGCCGCTCGCGCGCGGCGCGCTGGTCTATCTCAACTTCTACCGCGCGCGGGCGCGCCGGGTTCAGGACGCCGATATGCGTCGTATCGACCTGAAGTTCCGCGCCCGGGTGCAGGACAGCTAACAACTTATTCTCAAACGGAGTTTTCACCATGACCGCGCAGAACGGCAAGGATCTTCTCATCAAGCTCGACATGGATAATGCGGGCTCTTTCGAAACCATCGCGGGGCTCAGGGCCACGCGGATCAGCTTCAACGCCGAGACGGTGGATGTGACCAGCCTCGAAAGCCAGGGCGGCTGGCGTGAATTGCTCGGCGGCGCGGGGGTGAAATCGGCGGCGATCTCGGGCTCGGGCGTGTTTCGCGATGCGGCCACCGACGAGCGGGCGCGGCAGATCTTCTTCGACGGCGAGGTGCCGCGCTTTCAGGTGATCGTGCCCGATTTCGGGATCATCGAGGGGCCGTTCATGATCGCCTCGATCGACTATGCGGGCAGCTATAACGGCGAGGCGAGCTATGAGCTGTCGATGGCCTCGGCGGGCGCGCTCGACTTCACGGCGCTCTGAGCATGGCAAATCCCTGGGCGGGCGAGGTGGCGCTGGTGATCGACGGCGAGCGGCGGGTGATGAAGCTTACCCTCGGCGCGCTGGCGGAGCTGGAGGAGAGCCTTGAGACGGGCTCGCTGGTGGCGCTGGTGGAGCGGTTCGAGGGCGGGGATTTCTCCACCCGCGACGTGCTGGCGCTGATCGTGGCGGGGCTGCGTGGTGGCGGCTGGCGGGGGAGTGCGGGCGATCTGCTGGCCGCCGAGATCGCCGGCGGGCCGGTGGCGGCGGCGCAGGCGGCGGGGCAGTTGCTGGCGCGGGCTTTCGGCCCGGCGGAGGCCGAACAGTGAGGTTCGACTGGGCCGGGCTGATGCGGCTGGGGTTGCGCGGGCTGGGGCTGAAACCGGCGGAGTTCTGGGCGCTGACCCCGGCGGAGCTGCTGGTGCTGCTGGGCCGGGACGGGGCGGAATCGCCGCTGGGCCGGGCGCGGCTGGAAGAGCTGGCGCGGGCATTTCCCGACCACGGGTCGGGGCAGGATACGGAGTAACGGGACATGGCTGATCTGGAGTTCCTCGACGGGTTCGACGACGAAATGGCCTCGCTCAAGGGCAGTTTGCAGGATGCGGGCGAGATGACGGCGGCCTTCAGCGCCGAGCTGAAGAAGATGGGCGCGACGGTCGATGAAATCTCGACCGATGTGAGCGTGCTCTCGGGCGGGTTTTCGCGCGGGCTGAAAGGCGCGGTGGATGGGCTGGTGGATGGCAGCCTGACGTTGAGCGACGCGCTCCAGTCGGTACGTCAGGCGATGATCGACACGGTCTACGACGCTTCGGTGAAGCCGGTGACCGACCATGCGGGCGGGCTTCTGGCCGAGGCGGTGGGCGGGCTGATGAACAGCCTCTTGCCCTATGCAAACGGCGCGGCCTTCAGCCAGGGGCGGGTGATGCCCTTTGCGCGGGGCGGGATCGTTTCGGGGCCGGTGACTTTTCCGATGCGCGGCGGCACCGGGCTGATGGGCGAGGCGGGGCCGGAGGCGATCATGCCGCTGGCGCGCGGGGCCAATGGCAAGCTTGGGGTGCAGGTGCAGGGCGGCGGCCGGCCGGTGAACGTGACGATGAATATCTCGACGCCGGATGCCGAAGGGTTCCGCCGCTCGAAGGGCCAGATCGCGGCCGAGGTGAGCCGGGCCATCGCGCGCGGCCAGCGTTACAACTGAGGAGGCGAGGCGATGAATTTTCATGAAATCCGGTTTCCGCCGAGCCTGAGCTTCGGCTCGGTGGGCGGCCCCGAGCGGCGCACCGAGGTGGTGACGCTGGCCAATGGCTACGAGGAACGCAACACGCCCTGGGCGCATTCGCGCCGGCGCTACGATGCGGGCGTGTCGATGCGTTCGCTCGACGATGTGGAGGTGCTGATCGCCTTTTTCGAGGCGCGGCAAGGCCAGCTTTTCGGCTTTCGCTGGAAGGACTGGGCCGACTTCAAATCGGGCCTGCCGTCGAGGGCGGCGGCCTATCAGGACCAGCTTATCGCCTGGGGCGATGGCGAGACCACGGCGTTTCAACTGATCAAGACCTACAAATCGGGCGCGCACGGCTATGCCCGCCCGATCCGGAAGCCGGTGGCGGGCAGCGTGAAGCTCGGGCTTCAGGGCGATCCGCTGATCGAGACGGTGCATTACACGGTGGACGAGACCACCGGCATCGTGACTTTTGCCGATGCGCCCGCCGCGGGAGCGGATATTACGGCGGGCTTCGAGTTCGACGTGCCGGTGCGCTTCGACACTGACCGGATCCAGACCTCGGTCGCCTCGTTTCAGGCGGGCGATGTGCCCTCGGTGCCGGTGGTGGAGCTGCGGATCTGATGGCGCTGGCGGACGCATTCCAGGCGCATCTGGACACGGGCGTGACCACGCTGGCGCGCTGCTGGGCGCTGACCCGGCGCGACGGCACGGTTTACGGCTTCACCGATCATGACCGCGACATCGCCTTTGGCGGGATCGCCTTCAAGGCCGATACCGGGCTGACGGCGCGGGCCTTGCAGCAGACCACCGGGCTGTCCATCGACAATTCCGAGGCGCTGGGGGCGCTGTCGGATGCGGCGGTGAGCGAGGCCGATATCCGCGCCGGGCGCTTCGACGGCGCGGCGGTGGAGGCGTGGCTCGTCAACTGGGCGGCGCCGGAGCAGCGGGTGATGCAGTTTCGCGGCACGCTGGGCGAGATCACCCGGGCGGGCGGTGCGTTTCAGGCCGAACTGGTGGGGCTGAGCGAGGCGCTGAACCGGCTTCAGGGCCGGGTCTACCAGACCCAATGCGCCGCCGTTCTGGGCGATGGGGCCTGCCGGGCTGATCTGGGCAATCCGGCGTTTTCCGGCAGCGGCGAGGTTCTGGCGCTTGAGGACCAGCGGGTGATGCGGCTGGGCGGGTTTGCGGGCTTTGCCGATGGCTGGTTTGCCCGCGGGCGGCTGGTGGTCGAGAGCGGCGCGGCGGCGGGGCTCGTGGGCGTGATCCGGCGCGATACGCTGAGCGGCGGGCTGCGCGGCATCGAGCTGTGGGAGAGCCTGCGGGCGGAGATTGCGCCGGGCGATGCCGTGCGGCTGGAGGCCGGCTGCGACAAGACCGCCGCCACCTGCAAGGCGAAGTTTGGCAACCTTCTGAACTTCCGGGGCTTTCCGGATATTCCGGGCGAGGATCGGCAGGTTTCCCTGCCGGTGCGGCGTACCGGCGTGGCGAGCGAGCGGGGCGGCAAATGAGTGGCGATGCGATCGTGGCGGCGGCGCGCGGCTGGATCGGCACACCCTATGTGCATCAGGCCTCGTGCCGGGGGGCGGGGGCGGATTGCCTCGGGCTGATCCGGGGCGTGTGGCGCGAGGTGCTGGGCGGCGAGCCGGTGGCGGTGCCTGCCTATACGCCCGACTGGTCGGAGGCGGGGGGCGAGGAGCTTTTGCTGCGTGCGGCAGCGGCCTGGCTCGATCCGGTGCCTCCCGGCGCAGAGCGGTCGGGCGACGTGATGGTTTTCCGGATGCGGCGCGGCGCGGTGGCCAAGCATCTGGGTATTCTCGCCGAAACCGGGGCGGCGCCCAGCTTTATCCATGCCTATTCCGGCCATGCGGTGCTGGAAAGCCCGCTGACGCCGCCCTGGGCGCGGCGGGTCGTGGCGTATTTCAGGTTTCCTTCAAAGGGGTAAGACATGGCGACGATTGTTCTCTCGGCGGTGGGCGCCTCGATCGGGGCTTCTGTCGGCGGCGGATTTCTCGGGCTTTCGTCGGTGGTGATCGGACGGGCGGCGGGTGCGATTGCCGGCTCGATGATCGACCAGGCGGTGATGGGCGGCGGCTCGGAAACGGTGGAGCAGGGCAAGGTGGACCGCTTCCGCCTCACCGGCGTGTCGGAGGGCGCGCCGATTGCCCGGGTCTATGGCCGGATGCGGATGGGCGGGCAGGTGATCTGGAGTTCCGGCGTGAAGGAGCATGCCACCGTCAGCGAGGAAAGCGACGGCGGCTCCGGCAAGGGGGTGCTGACCGGCGCCGCGCAGGGGACGAGCCGCACGACCACGGTGGAGTACCGCTACACGATGAGCCTGGCCATCGCGCTCTGCGAGGGCGAGATCACCCGGGTGGGCCGGGTCTGGGCCGATGGCGACGAGATCGCGCCGGAGCGGCTCAACATGCGCGTCTACCCCGGCAGCGAAAGCCAGATGCCCGATCCGAAGATCGAGGCGGTGAAGGGGGCGGGCAATGTTCCGGCCTATCGCGGCGTGGCCTATGTGGTGATCGAGGATCTCGACATCACCGCCTTCGGCAACCGGGTGCCGGTGCTGAATTTCGAGGTAATCCGCCCCGAGCAGCCCGACGAAGTGGCCGAGATCGCGCGGGGCACGAAGGCGGTGGCGATCATTCCGGGCACCGGCGAATACGCGCTGGCGACGCGCCGGATCCATGCCGGGACGAAGCCGGGCGAGAAACGCCCGCTGAACGAGAACACGCCGCTCGGCAAGACCGATTTCGCCGCCTCGCTGGAGATGCTCGACGAGGCTTTGCCCGGGCTGGAGGCGGCCTCGCTCGTGGTGTCGTGGTTCGGCGACGATCTGCGCTGCCACCGATGCGAGATCAGGCCGCTGGTGGAGCGCCATGAGGATGACGGGCACGAGATGCCGTGGCGCGTATCGGGGCTGGGGCGCGCGGGCGCGGGGCTGGTGCCGCGCGATGGCGGCAGGCCCGTCTATGGCGGCACCCCCACCGATCGCTCGGTGGTGCAGGCGATCCGGGCGCTGAAACAGACGGGCAAGGCGGTGACCTTCTACCCGTTCATCCTGATGACGCAGATGGCGGGCAACGGGCTGCTGAACCCCTGGACGGGCGACAGCGGCCAGCCGGTGCTGCCCTGGCGCGGGCGGATCACCACCTCGCGCGCGCCCGGTGTGGCGGGGTCGCCCGACCAGACCGGCGCGGCGGCGGCGGAGGTGGCGGCGTTTTTCGGCACCGCCACGCGGGGCGACTTCGCCGTTTCCGGTAATGATGTGAGCTACAGCGGGCCGGACGAATGGTCCTACCGGCGGTTCATCCTGCATTACGCGCATCTGTGCCAGGCGGCGGGCGGGGTGGATGCCTTTCTGATCGGCTCCGAGCTGCGCGGGCTGACGCAGATCCGCAGCGCGCGCGATGTGTTCCCGGCGGTGGCGGCGCTGCGCGCGCTGGCGGGCGAGGTGCGCGCGGTGCTGGGGCCGGGGGTGAAGATCTCCTATGCCGCCGACTGGTCGGAATATTTCGGCTTTCACCCGGGCAATGGCGATCTGTTCTTCCACCTCGATCCGCTCTGGGCCGATGATGAGATCGACTTCATCGGTATCGACAATTACATGCCGCTCTCCGACTGGCGTGACGGGGCGGATCACGCCGACGCGCATTGGGGCTCGATCTACGATCTCGACTATCTCAAGGCCAATATCCTCGGCGGCGAGGGCTATGACTGGTATTATCACGCCCCCGAGGCCGAGGCGCTACAATTGCGCACGCCGATCACCGATGGCGCGCATGACGAACCCTGGGTCTGGCGCTACAAGGATCTGCCGGGCTGGTGGCGGAATGCCCATCACCAGCGGGTAGACGGCGCGCGCGCGGCGCAACCGACCGACTGGGTGCCCGGATCGAAGCCGATCTGGTTTACCGAGATCGGTTGCGCCGCGATCGACAAGGGCACCAACCAGCCCAACAAGTTCCTCGACCCGAAAAGCTCGGAATCGACCCTGCCGAAATACTCCGACGGCACGCGCGACGACTTCATCCAGATGCGCTATCTGCGGGCGCTGAACGAGTTCTGGGCCGATCCGGCCAACAATCCGGTGGATGCCGAAAGCGGGGTGCGGATGCTCGATATGAGCCGCGCCCATGTCTGGGCCTGGGACGCGCGGCCCTTCCCGTGGTTTCCGGCGCGGCGGGGCCTGTGGTCGGACGGTGACAATTACCGGCGCGGCCATTGGCTGAACGGGCGTGAGGCGAACCGCTCGCTCGCTTCGGTGGCGAGCGAGATCTGCACCCGTTCCGGTGTGGCGGCGCATGATGTGTCGCGCCTCTACGGCGTGGTGCGCGGCTATGCGGTGAACGAGGTGACGGGCGGGCGCAACGCGCTGCAGCCGCTGATGCTGGCGCATGGCTTCGAAGCCGCCGAGCGCGATGGCGTTCTGACGTTTTTCAGCCGCACCGGGCTGGCCGATGGCGGGCTCGATCAGGCGCGGCTGGCGCTGAACGAGGAACTGGAAGGCCATATGGAAGTCTCCCGTGCGCCGGAGGCCGAGACGGCGGGGCGGGTGCGGCTCAACTTCATCGAGGCGGATGCGGGCTACGAGACCCGGGCCGTCGAGGCGATCTTTCCCGACGAGGCAACGCACGCGGTGTCTCAAAGCGAGCTGGCGATGGTGCTCACCGGGGCCGAGGGGCGCGCGATCACCGAGCGCTGGCTGGCCGAGGCGCGGGTGGCGCGCGACGGCGCGCGCTTCGCCCTGCCGCCCTCCGGCCTTGGCTGGCGCGCGGGCGATGTGGTGCGGCTCGATCTGCCCGGAGGGGCGGGCAATTTCCGCATTGACCATCTGGAGCAGGGGATGGGCGCGCTTGCCCGCGCGGTGCGGGTGGAGCCGGGCGTTTTTCGCCCCGCCGAGGCGCTGGAGCTGGCGGTGGAGATGCCGGATTACACCCCGCCCGTGCCGGTGCTGCCGCTGTTCCTCGATCTGCCGCTGCTGAGTGGCGAGGAGGTGCCCCATGCGCCGCATCTGGCGGTGACGGCGCTGCCCTGGCCGGGGCCGGTCGCGGTGTATCGCGGCCAGGGGGAGGCCGGCTACAAGCTGATCCATCTGGCCGGCGTGGCCGCCCGGATCGGAGTGAGCGAGACGGCGCTGCCCCGCGCGCGCGCCGGCGTGATCGACCGTGGCCCGGCGCTGCGGGTGCGGATGAGTTCGGGCGATCTGTCGTCCGCCGCGCTGTCGCGGGTGCTTTCCGGCGCCAATGCGGCGGCCATCGGCGATGGCAGCCCCGGCAACTGGGAGGTGTTTCAGTTCACCACCGCCGAGCTGGTGGACGAGGACCTGTGGGAGATCACCGGCCGGCTGCGCGGGCAAGCGGGGACAGATGCGCTGATGCCGGAAGTCTGGCCCGCCGGCTCCTACCTGGTGATGCTCGATGGTGCGGTCGCGCAGATCCCGCACCCGGCTGGCCTGCGCGGGCTGGAACGCGATTTCCGCATCGGCCCCGCCGCGCGCAGCTATGACGACGAGACCTATATACACGCGGCCCATGCCTTCGAGGGGGTGGGGCTGCGGCCGCTCGCGCCGGTGCACCTCACGGCGCGCTGGGCGGGCGGCGATCTGGCGGTGAGCTGGATCCGCCGCACCCGGATCGACGGTGACGGTTGGCTTTCGGCAGAGGTGCCGCTGGGCGAGGAGGCCGAACGCTACACCCTGCGGGTGATGGTGGGGCAGAGTGTGCTGCGCGAGGCCGAGGTGACGGCCCCGGCCTGGACATACAGCGCCGCGATGCGCGCGGCTGATGGGGTGAGCGGACCCTTCGCCATCGAGGTGGCGCAGGTTTCGGCGCGGGTCGGCTCCGGCCCGTTCCGCCGGATCGCGGTGGCGGGGTGAGATGCGCCCGGTTCTGCACGGCGATCTGACCATGGCGGGGCTGGCGCTGCTTGCCGCCCCGCCGGAGGCGCGGCCCATGCTCCTCGCCAGGATGCTGGAAGAGGCGGACCGGGCCGATAGCTACCGCAAGACGACCGGCCGCGCGCATCCGCATCTGGGCTGCGGCAGCCTGATGAGCGTGGCGATGTCGCGTCCGCGCATGGCCGAGCCCTATCTCGACGATCCGGATTATGCGGCGTGCCTGGGGCTGGTGCTGCAGGCGTTGGTGGCGCGGGCGCGGTGAGACTGGCTGTATTAAAGGGTCTCTCGCCGGGACGCGGCTTTCAGCGTGCTTGAGAAAGTTATTGACAAACAATGATGTAGGAGCAGTTTTCACCGGAAAACCGGAAAACCGGAAAACCGGAAAACCGGAAAACCGGAAAACCGGAAAACCGGAAAACCGGAAAACCGGAAAACCGGAAAACCGGAAAACCGGAAAACCGGAAAACCGGAATGTGATCCGCTTCGCCGGTTTTCCTGCCCTGTCAATCTTTCCGAAACCATTTCCCGTCATGAATTGATCCGGAACGAACCATGTACATTCGGAAAGGTTTACGATGATTGACGACCAATCCCTGGCACGCAGCATGAAGGCCCTTGCCCATCCACGGCGGGCGATGATCTTTCGTCTTCTCGCGCAGGATCCGGGGGCCGGGCGTGGCTTTCGAAGGCTTGCCGATCGTACCCGGCTGCGAGACTCGTCGCTCGCCCATCATCTGCGCGAGATGGAACGCGGCGGTCTGCTGCGCCGGCATCGGCGCGGTGCCGAGGTGGTCTTCAGCCTCAGTGTAACGGAGTTGACCCAAGCGCTCGCCATCGCGTTGCGGCTTGGCGAGGCAAGCCGGTCGTCCGGCCCGCAGCGCGCCGCCTAGTTGGAGCGCAGCCGGCGCATGGCGGCGCGGGTGCCGGGGCCGACCTTGCCGTCGAGCGGGCCGGAATAGAGCGCGCGGGCCGCGAGCAGGCGTTGCAGCGCGATGGCGGTGTCGCCGTCCCAGGCGGCCGAAGCGCGGGTTTCGGGCCAGTTATCGCCACTTTCGAGCGCGCGCAGGTAGAAGCCGGCGGCCCGGTCGGGATCGCGCCGGTCGGGGGATTTTTCGAAGACCTCGCCGATATAGGAGAGCGCCTCGACCCGGCCCGCCGCGCGGGCGCGGGCAAACCAGGCGATGGCCTCGGATGTATCCTGCGTCACGCCGTCGCCCACCAGATAGAGATTGCCGAGGCTCAGCATCGCCTGGGTATCGCCCGCATCGGCGGCGCGGCGGTACCAGCGCGCGGCGCCGTCGAGATCCTGCGCCATGCCGATGCCGTTTTCCATCATCCAGGCGAGGTTGCCCATCGCGCTCGCCTCGCCGGCATTGGCTGCCTCGGTGTAGAGCGCGAGGGCCCGGGCGACGTCGCGCGGCAGGCCCTGGCCCTGCGCCAGCAGCCAGCCCAGATTGTTCATCGCCCGCGCCTCGCCCGCCGCCGCGGCCTTCTCGTACCAGCGCACCGCATCGGGGATCGAGGCATCGGTGCCGCGCCCGGTCTCGTAGGCCCAGCCCAGCTCAAACTGCGCGCCGGCGATCCCGGCTTCGGCGGCGATACGGAAGGCGTTGATCGCGGTGGCGGCGTCGGCTTCGGCGCCGTTGGCCACCAGAGCGAGGCCGAGCGCATAGCTTTCTTCAGGCTCGCCCGGCATCGCCGGGGGTTCTGGCGTGGCGTCGGCGCTGTCGGGGACGGGAAGGGGGGCGGTTTCGGTTGCCGCTGCGCGCGGCGTCTTGGTGGCCGCGTCAGCCGGGCCGTCCACCGCGGGTGGCGGGCCTTTCGCCAGCCAGCCCGCCGCGACGATATAGGCCACGTCGTCGGCGATGGCAGGGTCCACCTCAGGCGAGAGGGGAACGGTCAGCGTGATGTCATGCTCCAGCCCCGGCGCGCCTGCGGATGGGGGATTGGTAATCGCCGACCCGTCCTGCCCCGAGGCGGGCGCGGCGGCAACAGCCAGTGCTATGACAGAAAACAGAATCCCAGGCTTCAAATCGCGCATCATCACTCCCTCGACGCGGCGACCCTATGGCCAGCGCGCAGTGGGTGCAACATGGGTTCGGGAGCCGGGCTGCCCCGGCTCCCGCAGGGCGGTCAGAGCCCCATTGCCTGTTTGATCTGGTCGATCACGCCCGGAATGAGATCCGGGTTGTCGCCGGCCTGCTCGATCGCGCCGATCAGCGCGGTTTTCTGCGCCTCGCCGAGATCGCTGGCGCGCACCGTCTCGATGAGCTTGGCCGCGTCGAAGCTTTCGGGCGACAGCAGATCGGTGACCGACATCGCTTCGTCGGCCATCGTGGTGGCGGTGTCAGCCGCCGTGTCGCCGGCACTCTCCATCGTGTCGCCGGCGCTGTCCATTGCATCGCCGGCAGCGTCCATCGCGTCATCGGCCGCATCCATGGCGTCGTTCGCGGCCCCGGCGGCGTCGTCGGCCATGTCGGAGGCCGCATCGCCCGCCGCATCGACGGCTTCGCCCACCGCATCGGCGGCGTCGCTGGCGGCGCCGGTCACCGCGTCGGTGGCCTCCTCGGCCATGTCTTCAACGGCGTTTGCCGCATCGTCCGCCATTTCGGCCGCGCCCTCGACGGCATCGGAGACCGCATCGGCCGCCGCGCCGGCAGCGTCTTCAACGGCTTCAGCCGCTTCGTCGGCGATCGAGCCGGTTTCCTCTTCGGCCGCCGCGCCATCGTCCTGCGGCGCGGTCTCGGTCTCGGTCGACGCCGCCGGTTCGACCGGTTGAGCCTGGTCCGACATCAGCTTGTCATTCTGGGCGTTCCACCAGGCGTAGCCGCCGATAGCCACGACGGCGATTACGATAATTGCAATCCACGTCTTGTTCATGACCCAATCCTCTCTGTCCGGCAGGGCGCACCCCGCGCCCCGTCTCTCCTGCATCGTTCAAACCGTTTCCACGGGGCAAGAGCAAGGGGAGCCTTGCATGCCGCTTCCCCTTGGCAGAAATCGGCTTGAAAGCAGGGGGTCCGGGCTTTACCTTCTGCGCCCGAAGACTTGCGAAAACCACAGAAGGATCGCCACCATAGCCCGCAGACCGCACAATGCCCCGCCGACTCGTGATACTGGCCCCCGGGTCAATGACCGAATCCGCGCCCCTGAAATCCGGCTGATCGGAGCCGAAGGCGAAAATATCGGTGTTGTCACGCCGGAGCGCGCAATGCAGCTCGCGGAAGAAGCCGGCCTCGACCTGGTCGAAATCTCGCCCAACGCCGCCCCGCCGGTCTGCAAGATCATGGATTTCGGCAAGTTCAAGTACGAGACCCAGAAGCGCGAAGCCGAGGCCCGCAAGAAGCAGAAGACGATCGAGATCAAAGAGGTCAAGTTCCGCCCGAACACCGACACGCATGATTACGATGTCAAGATGCGCAACGTGGTGAAGTTCCTTGAAAAAGGCGACAAGGTGAAGGTGACGCTGCGGTTCCGTGGCCGCGAGATGGCCCACCAGCATCTTGGCCGCGAGCTGCTCGAACGGGTGGCCGAGGATGTGAAGGAACTCGGCAAGGTCGAGAACATGCCGAAGATGGAAGGCCGCCAGATGATCATGATGATCGGGCCGCTGTCGAAATAATCCGGGTCTGACCGGATGCCGGAAGCCCCCGCTGGTTGGCGGGGGCTTTTTTGCGCCGCGATGCGCCTCAGCCCTGCGCGCAGGAGATGCAGGTGGGTATGGCCGGATCGAAATCCAGCCGCCCGGGCGCGATCTCTTCGCCGCATTCGGTGCAATAGCCAAACTCGCCTTCGTCCATCCGCGCGAGGGCGGCGGCGATGCGCTGGCGGGTGGCGGCGCGGCGCGCCTGGGTGGCGTGGGCCATCGCCTGGCCCTGCAGCGCATCCATCCGGCTGAGCCTGCCGACGGCGCCTTGATCGAGCTCGACGGTCTTCTGCCCCTCGGCCCCGAGCGCGTCTTCGGTGTCGAGCCCGGCCAGCATCGCGGCGAGCCGTGCGCGGTATCCGGCGCGTTTTTCCTGATCCATCGCGGTGTCACGCCTTTGCGTTTGGAAATCCGACCATATCTGTCGTATATAAGCCCGGCAAGAACAGGAGGGCCGCATGGCCGAGACCCGCGCAAAACCGATTGTCATTGATCCGGTCTGGGACCGGATCACCGCCGAGGCCGAGGTGGCCGTGGGCCGTGAGCCGCTGATGGGCGGGCTGATCCATTCCTGCGTGCTGCATCACAGCTCTCTGGAAAAGGCGCTGTCCTACCGGATTTCCGCCAAGCTCGCGTCGAACGAGATGTCGATGCTGGTGCTGCGCGAGGTGGCCGATGAAGCCTATGCCAGCGATCCCACTCTGGCCGAGGCCGCGCGCGCCGATCTGATGGCGGTGCTGGAACGCGACCCGGCCACCCACCGGTTGCTGCAGCCGATCCTCTATTTCAAGGGATTCCAGGCGATGCAGGCCTACCGCGTCTCGCATTGGTTGTGGAAGCGGGGCCGCAAGGATCTGGCCTTTTTCCACCAGATGCGCGCCTCCGAGGTCTATGGGATCGACATTCACCCGGCCGCGAAGATCGGCAAAGGGATCATGATCGACCACGCCCATTCCATCGTCATCGGCGAGACAACGGTGGTCGGCGACAATGTCTCGATGCTGCATTCGGTCACGCTCGGCGGCACCGGCAAGGAAGACGGCGACCGGCATCCCAAGATCGGCAACGAGGTGCTGATCGGGGCAGGCGCCAAGGTGCTGGGCAATATCCGTGTCGGCTGCTGCTCGCGGATCGCGGCGGGCTCGGTCGTGCTGGAAGATGTGCCCGACGCCACCACCGTGGCCGGGGTGCCCGCCAAGGTGGTGGGCGGCGCGGGCTGCGAGCATCCCTCCGCCGAAATGCGTCAGACACTCGATGAAGGCTGCTGACCTTTTGGCGAAGTTCCGCCGATAACCTCCTGATTTCACACTGGTTGATGACAGGCTTTGCGACTCGCTCCAGTCTCCGCCCGTTCACTGACGTGGGAGACGAACATGCTGCGTATGTGGATCGCCACCGTGGCCGGCTTCTCGGCCCTGTTCCTTGTGGCGATTGCGGTCGTCTGAGACCGATGAAATTTACCCCGCCGGATTGCCCCAACCGCAGCCGGCGGGGTTTTTTGTTTGTCGCCGCTCATCCCTGAAAATTGGCCTGTCGCGCGCCATTGGCCCAGACAGTTTGTCGCAGCGCGCCATTTGCGCGACGGAACCCGCGCCGGCGGGCGTAACCTATCCGTGGCATGGTCACGAAGCGCGCGAGGTAACTTCATGGGAGACAAACATGAAACGATTGATGATGGCGGCCTCTGTCGGGGCGCTGGGTTGCATGGCGTTGCCCGCCATGGCGGCGGATGACATCGACGCGCTGACCGGCGAGGCCGGGGCGCTGATCCAGAGCTTCTCCGGCACCTTGCAGGGCGAGTTGCGCGCCGCGATTCAGGCGGGCGGGCCGGTCAACGCGATATCGGTCTGCAACGAAAAGGCCCCGGCGATTGCCGCCGCGGCCTCTGCCGACAGCGCCTGGACGATCGGGCGCTCCAGCCACAAGCTGCGCAGCCCGGACAATGCGCCCGACGCCTATACCGCCGCCGCCATCGAGGATTTCGTGGCCCGCGAGGCGGCGGGTGAGGCCGCCGAGACACTGGCGAAGGCCGAGATCGTCGAGGAAAACGGCACGCGCGTCTTCCGCATGGTCAAGGCGATCCCCACCGGCGAGGCCTGCCTCAACTGCCATGGCGGCGATGAGGTGAAGCCCGACGTGGTCGCCAGGCTGGCCGAACTCTACCCGGACGACATGGCGCGGGGCTTCGCGCTCGGCCAGATGCGCGGGGTGTTCACGCTCACCAAGGTACTGGACTGACGCAAAAAAGCCCCGGCCTCGCGTCGAGGCCGGGGCGTTTGTCTGCGCCCTTGGCGGGGCTTGGTCAGGCCAGCATCGCCATCGGGTTTTCGAGATTGTCCTTGATCGCGGCGAGAAGCTCGGCGCCAAGGGCGCCGTCGATCACCCGGTGGTCGACCGAGAGCGTCACGCTCATCACCGTGGCCACGCCAAGCTCGCCATCCTCTTTCACCACCGGTTTTTTCACACCGGCACCCACGGCGAGGATCGCGCCGTGCGGCGGGTTGATGACGGCATCGAAGTTTTCGATCCCGTACATGCCGAGATTGGAGATGGCGAAGCTGCCGCCGACATATTCATGCGGCATCAGCTTGCGGTCGCGGGCGCGGGTGGCGAGGTCTTTCATCTCCGCCGACAGGGCCGAGAGCGATTTGACCTCGGCATCCTGGATCACCGGCGTGAACAGCCCGCCATCCACCGCCACGGCCACCGCCACGTCGGAGGGGGTGAGCTTCAGGATCCGGTCGCCGGCCCAGACGGCATTGGCCATCGGCACCTGTTGCAGCGCCAGCGCGCTGGCCTTGATGATGAAATCGTTGACCGAGAGCTTCACCCCGCGCGGCTCCAGCTGGGCGTTGATCTGGGCACGGAAGGCGAGCAGATCGTCGAGCAGGATATCGCGGCGCAGGTAGAAATGCGGGATGGTCTGCTTGGCCTCGGTGAGCCGCGCGGCGACCGTCTTGCGCATCCCGTCGAGCTTGACCTCTTCGTAGGCGCGGCCCTCGTACATCTTCATCACCTGCGCGGCATCGGCGCCGGCGGGCATCGTGGCTTTCGGGGCCGCCTCGGCAGGGGCGGCGGCTTTGGCCGGGCCCGGCTCTGCGGTTTCCACGTCTGCCTTCACGATCCGCCCGCGCGGGCCGGAGCCGGCGATTTCGCCCAGGTCGAGCCCCTTGTCCTTGGCGATCCGGCGCGCCAGCGGCGAGGCGAAGATGCGCGCGCCATCGGCGCGTTGCGGCGCGGCGGGGGCCGCTGCCGGGGCAGGGGCTTCGGGCGCCTTTTCCGCGGCCTTTTCTTCGGCTTTGCTATCCGCGGCGGGGGCTGGTGCTGCCTCGACATCGCCGATATCGTCGGCGCTTTCGCCCTCTTCGAGCAGCACGGCGATGGGGGTGTTGACCTTCACCGCCTCGCTGCCCTCGGCCACGAGGATCTTGCCCATCGTGCCTTCGTCGACGGCTTCGAACTCCATCGTCGCCTTGTCGGTTTCGATCTCGGCGATCACATCGCCGGAGGCGACGGTATCGCCCTCTTTCACCAGCCATTTGGCCAGCGTGCCTTCCTCCATCGTGGGAGAGAGCGCGGGCATCAGGATTTGTGTGGGCATCTCTCCCTCCTTACCGGTAGGTCACGGATTTGGCGGCCTCGACCACCTCGTCGACCGTGATCAGCGCGTGTTTTTCGAGATTGGCGGCATAGGGCATCGGCACGTCTTTCCCGGCGACGTTGATCACCGGCGCATCGAGCCAGTCGAAGGCTTCCTGCATCAGCACCGCCGAGATATGGTTGCCGATGGAGCCCACCGGCCAGCCCTCTTCGATGGTGACGCAGCGGTTGGTCTTCTTCACGCTTTCGATCACGGTGGCGGTGTCGAGCGGGCGCAGGGTGCGCAGGTCGATCACCTCCGCTGCAATGCCCTGTTCGGCCAGCTTGTCGGCGGCTTTCAGCGTGTAATCCATGCCGATGCCGAAGCTCACCAGCGTCACGTCCGTCCCCTCGCGCCAGATCCGCGCCTTGCCGAAGGGAATGGCGTAATCGTCAAGCTCGGGCACCTCGAAGGAATGGCCGTAGAGCAGTTCATTTTCGAGAAAGACCACCGGCGTATCCGAGCGGATCGCGGTTTTCAGCAGGCCCTTCGCATCGGCGGCGGAGTAGGGCATGGCGACATGCAGGCCGGGGATATGCGCATACCATGCCGCGTAATCCTGGCTGTGCTGGGCGGCAACGCGGGCAGCCGCCCCCGAAGCGCCCCGGAACACCACCGGCACCGACATCTGCCCGCCCGACATGTAGCGCGTCTTGGCGGCGGTGTTGATGATGTGGTCGATCGCCTGCATGGCGAAGTTGAAGGTCATGAATTCGACGATGGGGCGCAGGCCCCCCATCGCCGCGCCGGTGGCGAGGCCGGTGAAGCCGTGCTCGGTGATCGGCGTGTCGATCACCCGCTTGGCGCCGAACTCGTCGAGCAATCCCTGGCTGACCTTGTAGGCGCCCTGGTATTCGGCCACTTCCTCGCCCATCAGGAACACGCTGTCATCGGCGCGCATCTCTTCGGCCATCGCATCGCGCAGGGCCTCGCGCACCGTCATCTCGCGCATCTTGGTGCCCTCGGGGATCTCGGGATCACTCGGCACCACGGTCTCCACCGGCCTGGCCGCCGCCGGTTCCGGGTGATGGCCCGCGCCCTGTTCGTGGGTGACGTCGTGGGCGGCGGTGACGGAGGCCGCGGCATCCTCGGCGCTTTCGCCCTCTTCGATCAGCACGGCGATGGGGGTGTTCACCTTCACCGCCTCGGTGCCTTCGGCGATGAGGATCTTGCCGACGATGCCTTCATCGACCGCCTCGAATTCCATCGTCGCCTTGTCGGTTTCGATCTCGGCGATCACGTCCCCGGCGGTGACGGTATCGCCCTCTTTCACGTTCCATTTCGCCAGCGTGCCCTCTTCCATCGTCGGGCTGAGGGCTGGCATGAGAATTTCGGTTGCCATCTGTGATGTCTCCTCAGGCGTAGATGTCGGTCCAGAGCTCGTCGAGGCCCGGTTCCGGGCTCTCGCGGGCAAAATCGGCGGCTTCGTTCACGATGCCCTTGATTTCCTTGTCGATTTCCTTGAGCTCATCCTCGCCCGCATGTTTGCCCTGCAGGATCAGCTCGCGCACATGTTCGATGGCGTCCTGCGTTTCGCGCACTTTCTGGACTTCCTCGCGGGTGCGGTACTTGGCCGGGTCCGACATCGAATGGCCCCGGTAGCGGTAGGTTTTCATCTCAAGGATATAGGGGCCCTTGCCGGCGCGGCAGTGGGCGACGGCGCGCGCGCCCGCCTCCTTCACCGCCAGCACATCCATCCCGTCGACCGCTTCGCCGGGGATGCCGAAGGCTTCGCCACGGGTGTAGATATCGGGGGTGGAGGTGGAACGGCCCTGCGCCGTGCCCATGGCATATTGGTTGTTTTCGATCACGAAGATCACCGGCAGCTTCCACAGCGCGGCCATGTTGAAGGTTTCGTAAACCTGGCCCTGGTTCGCCGCGCCATCGCCGAAATAGGTGAAGGTGACGCGGCCGTTTTCCTTGTACCGGTCGGCGAAGGCGAGGCCGGCGCCGATCGGCACCTGCGCGCCGACGATGCCGTGACCGCCATAGAAGTGCTTCTCGACCGAGAACATGTGCATCGAGCCGCCCTTGCCCTTGGAATAACCGCCCTCGCGGCCGGTGAGTTCGGCCATCACGCCTTTCGGGTCCATCCCGGCGGCGAGCATATGGCCGTGGTCGCGGTAGGAGGTGACGCGCTTGTCGCCCTCTTCGGCGGCGGCTTCGAGCCCGACCACCACGGCTTCCTGGCCGATATAGAGGTGGCAGAACCCGCCGATCAGCCCCATGCCATAGAGCTGGCCGGCCTTTTCCTCGAATCGGCGGATGAGCAGCATCTCGCGGTAATAGGTGAGCAGTTCTTCCTTGGAAGTGTTTGATTTCTTTGTGCTCTTGGCGGCGGCCATTCGCATCCTCCTCACGGGTGAGTGAATTGGTTTAGTATTAAACTATTTTATACCGCAAAATGCCCGGGCAGGCGAGGGGGTTTTGCTTCGGGGGCTGGAAAGCTGCCATGCGGGTGGGGAATAGCGGCATTTGAGGGCTTGCGCGCCGCTCGGCCGAGTGGCCCGTTTCACCGGAAAACCGGAAAACCGGAAAACCGGAAAACCGGAAAACCGGAAAACCGGAAAACCGGAAAACCGGAAAACCGGAAAACCGGAAAACCGGAAAACCGGAAAACCGGAAAACCGGAAAACC
>NZ_BROH01000008.1 GCF_027923545.1 Sinisalibacter aestuarii
GGGCGCAATATGTGAAGACCTATTACGTCGAGGAGGGGTTTGAGCGGGTGACGGCGGGCTGCCCGGTTCCGATCGTGATCGCGGGCGGCAAGAAGCTGCCGGAGCTCGAGGCGCTGGACATGGCGTATAAGGCGATCGACCAGGGGGCGCTGGGTGTCGATATGGGGCGCAACATCTTCCAGGCGGAAGACCCGGTTGCGATGATCCAGGCGGTATCGGCGGTGGTGCACGATCTGGAGAAACCCGGGCAGGCATTCCAGCTCTACAACGATCTGAAGGGCAAGGGCTGACCCCGGCCTTTCCCTAGCAAGCGAACGCCCCGGCCAGGCGGCCGGGGCGTTTTGTTTGGGGGCGTTCAGGTCCGCGCGTTGCGGATGCGCAGGGCTTCCTCCTGATCGCTCTGATCGAGATATTCCGTCACCGCGTTGAGCGTGGCGACGGTTTCCGGCAGGATCACGTTTTCCAGCGCCCGCGCGCGGCGCTCGGTGGCGCGGTATTCGCGGATCAGCCGCAGGATATTGCGCCGGTGAAGCGCGGTGCGGATCGCGAGCGGCACCAGCGCGGCAAAGGCGCTGCGGCAGGCTTCGGCGGCGTCGGAGGCATCGGGCGCGGGCATCGGCTTTGGCGGCTCCCAACTCGCCATGACGGGTTGCAGCAGGCCGAGGCCGAGGAAATTGCGGCTGGTGAGCGCCAGCCCGTCTGCCGCGCCGTCGCCCGTCGGGTAAAGCGCAAGGCTGTCGAAGCCATGCCGCCCCAGCGCCGATTTCAGCGTTGCCACCGCGGTTTGCATCGCGGCATCGTACTCGGCCGACGCGGCGCGCCACGCGGCCAGTTCCTCCAGCAGCGTCGAGGCGAGCAGCATCCGCTTTTCATCGAGAAATTCGTAGCCGTTTTCGAGAAACCGCTGGTCCTCCGCGAGCGAGAGCGCCGCGCCCCGTGTGGGAATGACGTCAACCATCGGTGGCCTCCCCGGCGGTTTCCCGCAGCGGCGCGATATGGCGGGCGATCTGCTTGTCCGACAGCCGCGAAAGCTCCCGCTCCGGCAGCATCGCCAGCATCTCCCAGCCGATCGCGAAGCTGGCCTCGAAGGGGCGCATCTCTTCGTGGTGGACGAAGCGATCTTCGAAGGTGTTGCCGAAATCGAGATAGAGCCGGTCCACATCCGTCAGCCCGTCGCGCCCGACGACGCTGGACAGCACCCGCACCCGCGTGGCGCGGGCATAGCTGGAAAAAAGCTGTTGCGCGAGCGCCGGGTGATCGGGATGGGTGTAGCCCTCGCCGATCCCCTGATCCATCAGCCGCGACAGCGACGGCAGCACGTTGACCGGCGGGTAGATCCCTTTGTGTTCCAGCGCGCGGTCGAGCACGATCTGGCCTTCGGTGATGTAGCCGGTGAGATCGGGGATCGGGTGGCTGATATCGTCGGCGGGCATGGTCAGGATCGGCACCTGGGTGAGCGTGCCCGGCTTGCCCTCGACCAGACCGGCGCGCTCGAAGATGGTGGCGAGGTCGGAATACATGTAGCCGGGGTAGCCCTTGCGCGACGGAATTTCGCCGTGGCTGGCCGAGACCTCGCGCAGCGCCTCGCAATAATTCGTCATGTCGGTGAGGATCACCAGCACGTGCCGGCCTTCCTCGAAGGCGAGGTATTCCGCCGCCGTCAGCGCATAGCGCGGGGTCAGCAGGCGCTGGGCGGAGGGTTCGGAGGCGAGGTTGAGAAACATCGCGGTATGTTCCAGCGCCCCGGATTTTTCCATCGCGGTGCGGAACGCCTCGGCGGAATCGTAGGAAATGCCGATCCCGGCGAAGACCACGGCAAAGCCCTCGGCCCCCTCGCCGCGCAGCCGGGCGGTCTGGGCGATGCCGGCGGCGAGCCGGTCATGCGGCAGCCCGCCGGCGGAAAAGATCGGCAGCTTCTGCCCGCGCACGAGGCTGTTGAGGATGTCGATGGACGATACCCCGGTTTCGATGAAGTCCTGCGGCAGCCCGCGCAAGGCGGGGTTGATCGTGCCGGTATCGACGCGCTTGCGCACCATCGCGGGCACCGGCGCGCCGCCATCGCGGGGGCGGCCCACGCCGTCGAAGACGCGGCCAAGCAGGCCGGGGCCGAGCGCCATGGTCATCGGCTCGCCGCGGAAGCGCACGACCACATCGTCGATGCCGAGGCCGGCGGTGTTTTCCAGCAGCTCCACCACGATCCGGTCTTCGTCGAGCGCGACGATCCGGCCGGGGCGCACCCCGCCATCCGCCGCCTCGACCTCGACCGCCTCGCCAAGCCCCGCCTTCACCACCCGTTTGAGAAACAGGAGCGGGCCTTCGATGGCGGTGACGGAGCCGGTTGCGCGCAGTTCAAAGCTCATCCTGTCCCTCCAGTTTCAGGCCGCCAATGGCGGCGTCGATCTCGGCGGTGAGCGCGACGAAGGCGTCGAGATCGCCATCGGCGATCTCTTCGCCCATCCGCGACACCCGCCGATAGACCGGCAGTTCGGCAATCGCCTGCACATCGGCCCCGCGGGCGACGGCGGCGGTGGCCCGGTCGAAGAATTGCATCAGCACCGAGAGCATGGCGGTTTGCTTTTCGGGCGAGCAGGTGCGGTCCATCTCGGAAAATGCCGACTGGCGCAGAAAGGCATCGTCGACGAGGTCGGCGCAGAGCAGGGTGAGCTGCTGGCCCGGCGGCATCGCGTCCTTGCCGACGATCCGCGCCATGCGTTCCAGTTCGGCCTGCGCTTCGAGCAGGTCGAGCACGCGGCCACGCTGTTCGGGCCATTTCGGGTTGCCATGCGCCGTCCACCAGCCGGTGAGTCCGGCGGCGTCTTCGGAATAGCTCTGCAGCGGGTGGATCGCCGGGTAGAACCGGGCCTGCGCCCGGCCACGGTCGAGCCCCCAGAAGGAGCGCACGAAGCGCTTGGTGTGGCTGGTCACCGGCTCGGAGAAATCCCCGGCGGGCGGGCTGACCGCGCCGATGATCGTCAGCGATCCCTCGCCGCCGCCCAGCGTTTCGACCCGCCCGGCACGCTCGTAGAATTCCGACATCCGCGACGACAGATAGGCCGGGTAGCCGCTTTCGGAGGGCAGCTCGCCCAGCCGGCCCGACACCTCGCGCAGCGCCTCGGCCCAGCGGGAGGTGGAATCCGCCATCAGCGCGACGTTGAAGCCCTGATCGCGGAAATACTCGCCCACCGTCGCCCCGGTATAGATCGAGGCTTCGCGCGCGGCGACGGGCATGTTGGAGGTGTTGGCGACGATCACCGTGCGCTCCATCAGTGGCCGCCCGGTGCGCGGGTCTTCCAGCGCCGGAAACTCGTGCAGCACCTCGGCCATCTCGTTGCCGCGCTCGCCGCAGCCGACATAGACGATCACATCGGCATCGCACCACTTGGCGAGGGTTTCCTGCAGCACCGTCTTGCCGGTGCCGAAACCGCCGGGAATGGCGGCCCGGCCGCCGCGCGCCACCGGGAACAGGCTGTCGAGGATGCGCTGGCCGGTGACCATCGCGGTATCGGCGGGCAGGCGGTGCCGCACCGGGCGCGGCTGGCGCACCGGCCAGGTGTGGGTGAGCGCGATCTCGCGTTCGCTGCCATCGGGCAGGCGCAGAATGGCGACGCTGTCGTCCCTGGCGTAGCTGCCGGACTCGATGCTGGCCACCTCGGCCTGCGCCACCCCGGCGGGGACGAGGATGAACTGGTCTTTCGCCGGGCCGCTCACGCGGGCGAGCTTCTGGCCCGCGCTGACCCGGTCGCCGGGATTGACCATATGCTCCACGTCATAGCTCACCGGGGCGAGGTCATGGCGCAGCGGGCGCAACAGCCCGTCGAAGATATGGCCCAGCAGATGCGGGCCGAGCCGCACCGACAGCGGCGCCCCGGTGCCGGTGAGCATGTCGCCGGGGGCAAGGCCGGTGGTGTCTTCGTAAACCTGCGCGGTCATCTCGGTCGATGACAGCCGCACCACCTCGCCCAGCAGCGCATCATGGCCGACGCGCACCGCTTCGCCGAGGGTGATCGGGCCGTCCCGCCGGGCCTTGATGACCGGCCCGGCCACGGAGGTGATGAGCCCATGCGTCATGTTGCGTCCTCCCCGTCGCGTTCGATCTCGGCGAGCAGCCGCGCGCCAAGCTCCTGCGGGTTATCCATCAGGGCGGCGGTGGTGGCGTCGAGGCAGACAGCGCCGTCGCGGATGCGCAGGCCCGCCGCCAGATCGGCATCGGCGCGCAACTCCGGCGCAGTGCCGCAGGCCGCCTTCGCCGCCTTGGCGATGCTTTGCAGTTCGGCCTTGTCCCAGCCTGCGGGGTGCTCGATCACCCAGGCGCCGGGGATCAGCCGGCGCGCGGCCATCGCCACCGCCGCCTGTGCCCAGCCCTCGCGCGTTTCGGGATCGGCCCAAAGCGTGGCAAAGGCGGCCTCCAGCGCCGGCAGGCCGGTTTCGATCAGGCGGCTCGCCTCGCGCTGGCGCACTTGCCGCCGGGCCGTGTCGAGCCGGGCTTTCTCGTGCCGCCGGGCCTCGTCGCGCGCCCGGCGCAGCGCGCCGATCTCGTCATGCATCCGCTTGCGGGCGCGGGCATGGGCCCTGGCCACCAACACGGCGCCGGCCGCCTCCGCCTCGCGGTGTATCCGCTGCACTTCCTGCGCCGTCGCGGCCTCGATCCGGGCGATCAGCGCTTCGGCGCGGTCCGTGTGCCGTTCATCCGCCATCTCACACCTCGATTCCCAGCGCCCGGCGCACCTCGGTTTCGATATCCGGCACCGCAATGCTGCCGCGTGCATCGGGCACGATCGCCAGCAGCGGATCATCGCCGGTTTCCAGCGCCTGCGCCACGGGGCCAGGCAGGGCCGCCAGCGTTTCGGCGGTCATCATCAGCACCATTGCGTCGCGCGCCAGCTCACCGACAAGCGCGTCGAGCGCGCCCTCCTCGGGCACGTAGCTTGGCACGCCCGCCAGCCGGAACCCCGCCGCCGTCACCGCGTCGCCTATGAAGATCACGTCGCGCATATCCGGTGCCTCACACCGTGTTGAGGATCAGCACGGCCACGATCAGGCCGTAGATGGCGATCCCTTCGGCAAGGCCGACGAGGATCAGCAGCCGGCCGAGCAGTTCGGGCTTTTCGGTCATCGCGCCAACGGCGGCGCTGCCGACCATCGCCACGGCATAGGCTGCGCCGAGCGAGGCGAGGCCGGCGGCGATAGCGGCGCCGATCATCGCCAGCCCGGCATGGGGCGAGACGATGGCGGCAGAGGCCGCCTCGGCCTCCTGCGCGATGGCGGGATTGACCCAGAGATAGGTGAGCGCGATTGCGACCGGCACGGCCAGGGCGATCAGCCCGATCAGGGGTGCGATGGAGCGTTTCATGATGAGGTTCCCTCGTTGAAGTGAGATCGCGGGGCAGATAGCGGGCGAAACTCCCGCCCCTCCGCCCGGAAAAACCGGATGAAGAACTCGAACAGGATCAGGCGCGTCGTCTGGATGGCGGTGACCAATCCTTCGAGTGCCAGGATGATGATGTTGCCGATCAGCAGGGCGATCCAGAAGCCGGGCCCGGGCAGGGCCTCGGCCACGCCGACGATGGCGGCGGACAGCCCGGCATGGGCCAGAGCAAAGGCCCCGACCCGCGAGAACGACACGGTGGCGACGAGCAGGCGCATCATCGCCTCGACGAATTCGGCCAAAGCGGCGCCGGCGGCGGACAGGCTCCAGCCCGTTTCGCCCCGCGCGCCCGCGGCGGTGAGCACCAGCCCCAGCGGCAGGCCCCAGGCGAGCACCGGGACAAACCACGCGCCCAGCAGGCCAAGATAGGCCAGCGACAGCCCGCCATATCCGGCCAGCCAGTGCAGGCCCTGCCGGTGCCAGACGGCCTGGACGAAATCGAGCGCGAGGCCGAGAAGGAGCAGCGCCACGCCGATCCCCAGCGCCGCCACGAGCAGGGTGATCGGCTCGTCAAGCGGATGGACCCAGAGCGCGGGCACCACATGTTCGAGGCTGAAGACCGAGCCGAACAGCAGCCCGAACACCATCGCCACCGCGCCGCCCGGCACCAGCAGGAAGAGCATCGGGATCCGGCGCGAGAGCACCAGCCCCGCCACCAGCAGCACCGCGCCCTGACCGACATCGCCGAACATGAAGCCGAACAGCAGCGGCGCGATGAAAGCGGTGAGCAGCGAGGGGTCTATGTCATGGTCGGCGGGCACGCCGAGGAGGCGGGGGAAGAACTCGAAGGGCTTCAGCCACCACGGGTTGTCGAGCACCATCGGCGGGTTGCCGGCGACGGCGCTGTCGAGGCTGAGGGCGTAATCCACCTTCGCCCGGTCGAGTGCCGCGCGCAGCTCGGCCCCGTCGGCGGAGCGGGTCCAGCCGGTGATCCGCATCATGTGCCGGGTGGCGCTGATGTCGCCGGAGTTTTCCTGCAGCCATTCGAGCACCGCCACACGGTTGAGCAGCCCCTTGAGATCGGTTTGCGCGGCCAGCCGGTCGAGCGCGGCATGGCCCTCGCGGCAGGCGCTTTCGGTTTCGGCAATCTCGGCCTGCACCTGCGCGGCATAGGCGGCCTGCTCTTCGGGCAGGAAATCGGGCAGCGGCACCGGCGTTGCCGCCAGCATGCCCATCCGGGCCTCGACCTGCGGAATATCCTCGGGCGTGGCGATGATGATGGCAAAGGCCCCGTCCTGCGACGGGAAGACATGCAGCAGCGCGTCGCCGATCTCGCCGATCTCGGTATCGGCGTCGGACAGATAGTAGATCCGGTGATGGAGCAGATCGCTCCGGTGGCCGGAGAATTGTGCCAGCGGCGTGCCGGCATCCACCGCCTCGACGAGCCGGGCCACCAGCGCCAACTCGCCCTGCCGGGCCTCGCAGGCGCGCAGGCTCGACACGACCGGATCGGCCTCGTCGACCCAGGCTTCAAGCCGGGTCAGCGTGTCGTCCAGCAGCGCGATGGGGTTTTCCAGCACCAGCCCGGCATGGCCGCGCTCCTCGGGCCAGTAGCGGCCATATTCGGCTTCGAGCGCCCCGAAGGCGGTGAAGAAATCGTCGAGCCGGGGCAGGACCGGCTCGGACCCGTCGAGCGGCCGGGTTTCGAGCTGGGCTGCGCCGGTGGCGGCCAGCGTCTGCATCGTCAGGGCGAACTGGTCGCGGCCGGTGAGCAGCTCGAACCAGTGGGTGGCGCGTGGTCTCAGCATCAGCCTGCCTCCGCCGGCGCCCGGGCCGGAAACAGCAGCGCACGCAGCAAGGCACCACGCAGCCGCTCGAAGACAAGGGCCATCAGGCCGAGCCAGGCCAACGCCGCCACCGGCTCTTGCGCCTGCCGGCGAAAGACGCGATCGAGGTGCTGCCACAGCGCGGCGGTTTCGCTGGCGGGGCTGGGCTGGCCTTCGAGGAACCGGGCGAACAGCGGAGCGAGCGCCGTATCCATTGCCGGATCGCGGGCCGGGAGGCGGGTGGCAAACCCCGCGCGCCAGGCCTGCGAGATCGTCGCGCCCCGCGCCATCTGTTCCGCCAGTTCGGGGCTGCCGTCGAGCGGTGGCGGCATCCCGGCTTCGATCACGCGAAGATGCGGCAGCAGGGCGAACCAGCGCAGCGCCGGTTGCCAGGCGGGCGGCACCCAGGTGGCGACGCGGTCCACCGTTTCGGCCCAGGCCTGCCGCAGCGCCTCCTCGGTGGCGGCCCGGCTGCTCTCGCGGCCAAGCCGGGCGACGATGCCCGCGAGCGAGGTGCGGCTTGCCGCGTCGAGGCATTGCGAAAAATCGCGGCTGGTTTCGATCATCTGCCAGTCCGCAGGCGAAGGAACGCTGGCGAGGCGGGCCTGCAGGCGGACATGGGCATATGCGAAACCGGCCTGTCTCATGATGTGTCGAGCCCCACGAGACGGCGCGCGAGCCTGAGGGCGGCGGCTGAAATATCGGCGGCGGCCACATCCGCCTCGTGATCCTGCCGTTCCGCGTCGAAGGCGGCGGCGAGCTCGGCCCGGTCGGCCTCGATCTGCCGCTGCATGCCGGCATGAAGCGCCTGAACGCGCCGGTCGGTGCGCGCCTCTATGCGATGTTCCTGCGCATGGGCGGCCTGACGGATTGCCTCCGCCGCCTGCCGCCCCTCGGCAAGACGCGCATCGGCGGCCTTTTCGCCGTCGAGCACACGGGCGATGTTGCCGGTGCCGCTGTCCGCTGCCGCAAGACGAGGATCAACCTCTTTCATGACCATTCCTCCCCACAGCCGCAAGTTTCATGGGAATCACCCTGCATTGCCTTGATCTGGCGCAGAGAAATGGCCCGTCAGGGCGGTTCGGTGCGGATCTGCACCGGTACGGGCATGGCCCCTACCGTTTTGCCTCCGGCATGCCTAGAAAGGCGCAAGCGGATGCGCAGCCAGAGGAGCGGCGGATATGAACGATCTCGCAGGAAAGACGGCGCTGGTGACCGGCTCGGTGCAGGGTATCGGGCTGGGAGTGGCGAAGGCGCTGGCCGGCGCGGGCGCGCGGATTGCCGTGCACGGGCTGGCGACGCCAGAGCAAGCCGCCGAAGCGCTGGAGGCCGTGACCGCCGCCGGTGCGCCCGAGGCGCGGTTTTTCGATGCCGATCTGCGCGACGTGGCGGCGATCGAAGCGATGATGGCGGAACTGGCCGATTGGGGCGGCGTCGATATTCTCGTCAACAATGCCGGGATTCAGAAAACCGTGAGTCTGGCCGATGCCGATGCGGCAACATGGGATGCGGTGATCGGGGTCAACCTGTCGGCCGCCTTCCACACCATGCGCCTCGCCATGCCCGCGATGGCCGGGCGCGGCTATGGCCGGGTGGTCAACATCGCCAGTGTGCATGGGCTGGTGGCCTCGGTGAACAAGGCGCCTTACGTGTCGGCCAAGTTCGGGCTGGTCGGGCTGAGCAAGGTGGCGGCGCTGGAATATGCGGCGGCGGGCAATCGCGAGAGCGGCGGCGTCACGGTCAACTGCATCGCGCCGGGCTGGACCGAGACCGAGCTGATCGAGCCGCAGATCCAGGCCCGCGCCGCGGACCATGGTGGCGACAGGGCGGCGGGTGTGGCCGATCTGCTGAGCGAGAAGCAACCGAGCCTGCGTATGACCTCAACCGACGAGATCGGTGCTCTGGCGCTGTGGCTGTGCCATCCGATCGCCCATAACGTGACCGGCACCACGATCCCCGTCGATGGCGGCTGGACGGCGCAATAGCCGGGCCGCGCTATCGGATTTGTGCCGCCGCAAAGGGCGCGGGGGCGGAAATCGCGCCCAAAATCCGGGCGCTTGCTGCATCGCAGCATGCGAGGGGCGGCGCGTGCTTGCCTTTGCCGCGACGGCGGGTGACGCTGGAGGCATAAGGCCCACGGGCCGCGTTCCCTTTCCTTCCATGGGACACGTCACGCCACCCGGCCAACCGCTCTTCTCCTCCCTACGGCGCGGTCGGGTGGCTGACGCCGGGGCATTCCCCACCAACAGGACTTCTTCAGCTTGCGGGCAGGTCGTAGCCGAAATGGGCGATCTCTTCGGCGCAGGCGCGCGCCACCGCCGCTGCCGCGCCGGGGAATTGCGCGTAGATCTCCGCCACCGATGCGCCCTCTTTCGGGCGCGACTGGCCCTTGGCGCTGAGCCCGCGAAAGACCTCCCAGACATCGCCAAGGCCGATCGCGGCAAGCTCGGCTTCGAGGTTTTCATAGGCCAGATAGGTGTCGAGCCGGGCCGGGCCGGAGAGCGGCGCGATCTCGGTGTTCACGTCGATCAGATCGGGGTTTTGCGCCACGAAGGCGCCGAAATCGAGTCCGGGCAGGGTGCGCCGCCGCCAGTAATAGCGCGAGATCACCGCGTCGAACGGGTTCCGCCAGATGGTGATCTTGCGATAATCCCGCCAGATCGCAGCGGGGATGCGGGCTTTCAGGCTTGGCGCGGTCTCGTGCGCCACGAAACCGCCCGCGCTCACGGAGCCATCCGGCCAACGTGTATTTTCGAAATTCTGCGCGCCGCGCCCGGCGAGCGCCTGCCGGGCCTTTTCATCGCCCCAGCCAAGCGGGGTGATGACGCAATCCGGCCCGCAAAAGGCCGACAGAGCCATCTCGAACGATGAGCCGCCGACCTTCTTTGTCTTGATGAAGATGAGTTTGCGGGTGTGCGAAACGATCATCGGGCGGCACAGGCCCCGGCGCGGTCAGATGCCGCGCGCGAGGATTTCGCCGTTATTGTCCGGGTCCATGTCGTGATATTCGCGGCGCACCACGCCCTGGTACTGGGCGAACTCGGCCTGAACGTTCTCGGGGAACATCGACACCTTGAAGCCTTCGAAGCCGGGCAGCCCGCGCAGGACCGTCGATATCGAATTGGCGCAGAACGCCTTTGGCACCGCGCCGTATTCCTGCACCGCGCGCAGCGCCTGCTCGGCCACGGCGGCGGGCACCACCAGATCCTGCCGCACCACGCGCCAGGTCGTGCGCGAATGGTAGTCGATGTAGAAATCGACCGCCGGGTCGGTCATGCCGAAGACCACGTCGTTGCGCTCGGGCAGGCGGGGGTGATGAAAGCTGCCGGCCGGATCGAACAGCACCCGTTCCGACGGGGCCGACACCATCAGCGCCGCATGGCCGCCATTGCCGGAACGTTCGTTGATGACGGTGAACAGCGTCAGCGTCGGCGGGCCGGAGGTGGAGAAGCGCGCGCGTTCGACGGCCTCGTCCGGCGCCCAGACGGATTCGGCGCTGCCGCAGGCGGCAAGACCGAGAAGGAGGGTGAGCAGAACGAAAATGCGTCTCATAGCGGCAGCATACCCCGGTAATTCAAAAACTGTGTGACATCCGGAGCGGAGGCGCAGGCGCGCGCGCCCCGGACGCCGAGATCAGGCGTTGAAGATCGCCATGAAGATGAGAATCGCGAAGATCGCGATGACGGAACGCACCGTGATCTTGATGAAACCCTCGTAGGTCTTTTCCTGCACGCGGGTATCCATCGTGCCGTGTTGATGTTCAGCCATATCTTTCTCCCTAACCATCTTTGCGTGGTCGTGATATCAATCGACGCTTAGACGATTTGTCGCGCCCTGTCACGGCCCCGGATGCCCCCTGAGTCGCAGGCGTGGCAGACAGGGCGCAGGCGCTGATTTTCCCTTGCCACCCTGGGCGATCCGGCCTATACGCCCGACTTCAACCGCGCGGCCGGCCGATGTGGCATGCCGAGTCGCGCTATTCTGGTAACCTCGCAAGGAGACCGAAATGCCCAAGATGAAGACCAAGTCGAGCTGCAAGAAGCGGTTCAGCATGACGGCCTCTGGCCGCGTCAAGACGGGCCAGGCCGGCAAGCGCCATGGCATGATCAAGCGTCACAAGAAGTTCATCCGCCAGGCGCGGGGGACGACCCTGTTGTCGAAGGCTGATGAGCAGATCATCAAGCCGATGATGCCCTATTCGCGCTAAGGAGGCTTGAGACATGTCCCGCGTTAAAGGTGGAACCACGACCCACGCCCGTCACAAGAAAGTCCTGAAGGCCGCGAAAGGCTATTACGGCGCCCGTTCGCGCAACTTCAAGACCGCGACCCAGGCCGTCGACAAGGCCAATCAATATGCGACCCGCGACCGCAAGCAGCGCAAGCGCAACTTCCGCGCGCTGTGGATCCAGCGGATCAACGCCGCCGTGCGCGCTCATGACGAGGCGCTGACCTATTCGCGCTTCATCAACGGCCTCGGCAATGCCGGGATCGAGGTGGACCGCAAGGTGCTCGCCGATCTCGCCGTGAACGAGCCGGAAGCCTTCGGCGCCATCGTCGACAAGGCGAAAGCCGCGCTGGCCTGATCCGGGCGGCAGAGTGATTTCGGGATGCGCCGGCCTTAAGTGCCGGCGCATTTTCGTTTCGGCATGGCCCATTGCCCTCCTGCCGCCACCGTATAATGGTGGGCCTGCGGATCGGCGTGACGGCGGTCCGGTGACGGGTCGCGCGGGGAGCCGATGAGCATCGTCATCTTCGTCAATGGGGCCGTGATCCTGTTCGCGGCGGTGCTGATGGCGGCCGACGCGGCGCTGTTTCCGGCCACGGCGGGTGTGTTCCTCACCGCCGCCGTGCTGGCCGGGGCGGTGGGCCTCTTCGTGATGATCGCCACCCGCAGCGCCAAGGCGCGGCTCGACCGGCTTCACGCCTTTCTGCTCACCGCCTCGATCTGGCTGGTCGCCGGGCTTGTCGGCGCGTTGCCGTTATGGGTCTGGGCGCTTGATCCGGTGGATGCGATCTTCGAGGCGATGTCGGGCATCACCACCACCGGATCGACGGTGATGAGCGGGCTCGACGACACGCCGCGCGGCATCCTGTTCTGGCGGGCGCTGTTGCAATTGCTGGGCGGCGTCGGCTTCGTTGTCACCGGCATGGCGCTGCTGCCGATGCTGCGGGTGGGCGGGATGCAGCTTTACCGCACCGAAAGCTCGGAAAAGGGCGAGAAGGAACTGCGCACAGCCGCGGCCTATGCCCTTGCCACGCTGACGATCTATCTGGGCCTCGTTCTGCTGGCGGCGATCACCTACTGGGCCGGCGGCATGTCGCCCTTCGATGCCACGACCCATGCGATGACCACGCTCTCCACCGGCGGTTATTCCAACTACGATGCCTCCTTTGGTCATTTCACCAGCCCGTTCCTGCAATGGTCGGCGACGCTGTTCATGCTGGCGGGCGGGCTGCCCTTCGTGTGGTATATCCGCGTCTATACCCGGCGGACCTTTCATTCCGAACAGGTGACGGCCTTTCTGGGCAGCGTCGCCGTGGTGATCCTGCTGCTCACCGTCTGGCTCGCCTGGGCCGATGCGGTGCCGCTTGCCGTGGCCCTGCGGCTGGTGGCGTTCAACGTTGTGTCGGTCGTCACCACCACCGGCTATGCCACCGCCGACTACCTCACATGGGGGCCGGTCTTTGCCGTCGCCTTCTTCGTGCTGACGCCGGTCGGCGGCTGCACCGGCTCGACCGCGGGCGGGGCGAAGGCGATGCGCTGGCTGATCCTGTTTCGCGCGGTGAAGGACCGGGTGCGCGCGATCAACCTGCCGCATGGCGTGTTCGTCACCCGCTACGAGGGCCGCGCGGTCTCGGACGATGTGCTTTCGGGCGTGGTCTCGTTCTTCTTTTTCTACGTGCTCACCGTGGGCGTGGTGGCGATCATCCTCGATTTCGAGGGGCTCGACACGCTCACCGCGCTCTCCGCCGCGCTGACGGCGGTGGCCAATGTCGGCCCCGGCGTGGGCGAAATCGTCGGCCCGGCGGGCAATTTCGCCACGCTCCCCGACTTCGCCAAATCCGTCCTCGCCTTCGCGATGTATGCGGGCCGGCTGGAAATGCTCACCGTCTTCGTGCTGTTCACCCCGGCCTTCTGGCGGGCGCTCTGAGCCGCGCAAAGCCTTGTGGCGCTGGACAAGCTGCGTTAGCAAGCCTCGAACCTGAATTGAGGAAGCCGGGATGGACGATCTGAGGCAGAAATATCTGGACGCGATTGCCGGGACCGACAGCGAAGCGGCGCTGGAAGAGATCCGCGTCGCCGCCGTGGGCAAGAAGGGCGAAGTGGCGCTGGCGATGCGCGAGCTGGGCAAGATGACGCCGGAGGAACGGCAGGTCATGGGCCCGAAGCTGAACGCCCTGAAGGATGAGATTAACGCGGCGCTGGCGGCCAAGAAAGAGGCGCTGGGCGATGCGGCTCTGGATGAACGGCTGAAGACGGAATGGCTCGACGTGACCCTGCCGGCGCGGCCCCGCCCGGCAGGCACGATCCACCCGGTTTCGCAGGTTACCGAAGAAGTCACTACGATCTTCGCCGATATGGGCTTCTCCGTCGCCGAAGGGCCGCAGATCGAAGACGACTGGCACAATTTCGACGCGCTCAACATCCCGCCGCACCACCCGGCGCGGCAGGAATTCGACACGTTCTACATGCACCGCGCCGAGGGCGATAACCGCCCGCCGCATGTGCTGCGCACCCATACCTCGCCGGTGCAGATCCGCGCGATGCTGGAGCATGGCGCGCCGATCCGCGTGATCGCGCCGGGGCGGGTGTATCGGTCGGATTACGATCAGACCCACACGCCGATGTTCCATCAGGTCGAGGGGCTGGCGATTGGCAAAGACATCTCGATGGCGAACCTCAAGTGGACGCTGGAGGAATTCTGCCGCGCCTTTTTCGAGGTCGACGAGGTGGAACTGCGCTTCCGCGCCTCGCATTTCCCGTTCACCGAACCCTCCGCCGAGGTCGACCTGCGCTGCTCGTGGGAAGACGGCAAGCTGCATGTGGGCGAGGGCGACGACTGGATGGAAATCCTCGGCTCCGGCATGGTGCACCCGAAGGTGCTGGAAGCCGCCGGCGTGGACCCGAACGAATGGCAGGGCTTTGCGTTCGGGATCGGGATCGACCGGCTGGCGATGCTTAAGTATGGCATCCCGGATTTGCGGGCGTTCTTTGACTCGGATTTGCGGTGGTTGAAGCACTACGGGTTCAGCGCGCTGGATATGCCGACGATGCGGGGTGGGTTGAGCCGGTGAGCACGAGTTTCATCGCCACGCCCGAGGGTGCGGACTACGCGAGAAACGCGGCTGCCATGGCGGTCGGGTTCTCGATAGCAAATGCCTCTCAGTATCTATTCGCGCCGAAGAAGACAGCCAAACAGATCTTGGCTACAGAGCTTGGGGCATACGCTGTTGTCTCGATCTTTACGATCAACCTGCTTGCTTCCAATTTCGGCACGATAGCTGGTCCGATTTCGGAGAGTGCGGCAAACTGGGCTAGGATAGCGCTAAGTTTCGGCATTGGCTCACTCGCAAGCATTGTGTTCATGATGCTCGATGGTTCGCGACGTCTGGTGTTCGACAACGGGCAAGCCTTCAGATTTCCCAACGCCGTCTTTCTTTCAATGATGATGGCGGTGTTCTCGGTGGCATTCGCTGGGCTCCTCAGAATCATAGGATAGAGAAATGAAATTCACACTCTCCTGGCTGAAAGACCACCTCGACACCACGGCCTCCGTGGACGAGATCGCCGAGGCGCTGACCGATCTCGGCCTCGAAGTCGAGGGCATCGAGAACCCGCTGGCCACGCTTGAGGGCTTCACCCTTGGCCGCGTCAAATCCGCCGTCCAGCACCCTGACGCTGACCGTCTGCGCGTGTGCATCGTCGAGACTGACGAGGGCGACAAGCAGATCGTCTGCGGTGCGCCGAACGCGCGCGAGGGGATCACCGTGGTTGTCGCCAAGCCCGGCGATTATGTGCCCGGCATCGACGTGACGCTCAGCGTCGGCAAGATCCGTGGCGTCGAGAGCCACGGCATGATGGCCTCGGAGCGCGAGCTGGAATTGTCGGACGAGCATAGCGGCATCATCGAGCTGCCCTCGGGCGAGGTCGGCCAGAGCTTCGCCGCCTGGATGGCGCAGAACCGGCCCGAGAAGGTCGACCCGGTGATCGAGATCGCCATCACGCCGAACCGCCCCGATGCGCTCGGCGTGCGCGGTGTGGCGCGAGACCTTGCGGCGCGCGGCCTCGGCACGCTGAAGCCGGAGAAGACGGCCAATGTGCCCGGCACCTTCGAATGCCCGATCACCGTCACCATCGACGACGATACCCGCACCGATGGTTGCGAGGTGTTCATGGGCCGGCTGATCAAGGGCGTGAAGAACGGCCCCTCGCCGGACTGGCTGCAACAGCGCCTGCGCGCCATCGGGTTGCGTCCGATTTCGGCGCTGGTCGATGTGACCAACTTCTTCACCTATGACATGAACCGCCCGCTCCACGTGTTCGACGCCGACAAGGTGCGCGGCAATCTCCGCGTGCACCGCGCCAAGGGTGGCGAAACGCTCGTGGGTCTCGACGAGAAGGAATATACCTTCCCCGAAGGCGCGGTGGTGATCTCGGATGACGAAGAGATCGAGAGCATTGCCGGGATCATGGGGGGGCTGCGCACCGGCTGCACCGAGGAGACGACGAATGTGTTCCTCGAAGCCGCCGTCTGGGACAATATCCAGATCGCCAAGACCGGCCGTGCGCTGAAGATCAATTCCGACGCCCGCTACCGCAACGAACGCGGTATCGACCCGGGCTTCAACGCCCCCGCGATCGAGCTGGCGACGCAGATGATCATGGAGCTGTGCGGCGGCGCGCCGTCGAGCGTGGTGGTGGCCGGCGAGGTGCCGGATACCGACCGCGCCTACAAGCTCGACACCGACCGTGTGCAATCGCTCGTCGGCATGGATATTCCCGCCGAGGAACAGCGCCGCACGCTGCAGGCGCTGGGCTTCAGGCTGGACGGCGATATGGCCCATGTGCCCTCGTGGCGCCCCGATGTGCTGGGCGAGGCCGACCTTGTGGAAGAGGTGGCGCGCATCGCCAGCCTCACCAAGCTGGTCGGCAAACCGATGACGCGCGCCTCCACCGGCGTGCCGAAGCCCGTGCTCACGCCGCTGCAAAAGCGCGAGGGCCTGGCCCGGCGCACCATGGCCGCGCTCGGCTATAATGAGGCGGTGACTTATTCCTTCATCGACCAGACCTCCGCCGAACTGTTCGGCGGCGGAGCCGATGCGACGATGCTGGAAAACCCGATCTCGTCGGAAATGTCGCATATGCGGCCCGATCTGCTGCCGGGCCTGCTGCAAGCCGCCGCCCGCAACCAGGCGCGCGGCTTCATGGACCTTGCGCTGTTCGAGGTCGGCCCCGCCTTCGACGGTGGCGAGCCGGAGGAAAGCCATCTGCAAGTGGCCGGCCTGCTCGTCGGCGGCTCTGCCCCGCGCGATCCGTGGGGGTCGCGGCGCAATGTCGATGTCTACGATGCCAAGGCCGATGCCGAGGCGGTGCTTGCCGCCATCGGTGCGCCGGCCAAGGTGATGGTGCTGCGCGATGCGCCCGCCTGGTGGCATCCGGGCCGCTCGGGGCGTGTCGGGCTCGGGCCGAAAAACATCATCGCCACTTTCGGTGAGGTGCACCCGAAAGTGCTTGACAGGATGGGTGTGAAAGGCCCCGCCGTGGCCTTCACCGTATGGCCCGAGCGCGTGCCCTTCCCGAAATCCACCGGTGCCACCCGTCCGGCGCTCGGCGCGTCCGACCTGCAACCGGTCGAGCGCGATTTCGCCTTCGTGGTGGATCGGGATGTCGAGGCGCTGGCCCTCGTCAACGCCGCCGCCGGGGCCGACAAGGCGCTGATCGAGAGCGTGCGGGTGTTCGACGAATTCCATGGCGAGAAGGCCGAGGCGCAGATGGGGGCGGGCAAGAAGAGCCTCGCCATCACCGTGCGCCTGCAACCGCGCGACAAGACCCTCACCGACGCCGAGATCGAGGCGGTCGGGGCGAAGATCGTCGACAAGGTGGCGAAGGCCACCGGCGGCAGCCTGCGCGGCTGATAGCGACTGGCACCGACTCGGCGTCGGTGCCATGCTGCCCCCATGTTCAGAGACCGACAGGATGCGGGCAAGCAACTCGCCGAGGCGCTGGCACAGCTCGATTTGCCGGACCCGGTGGTGCTTGCGCTGCCGCGGGGCGGCGTGCCCGTGGCCCTGCCCATCGCCCGGCGGCTGAACGCGCCGCTCGATCTGTTGCTGGTGCGCAAGATCGGCGTGCCGGGCAACGCCGAACTGGCCGCCGGGGCGGTGGTCGAGGGGGCGGAGCCGGTGTTCAACGCCGATGTGCTGCGCAGCTTCGGGCTGACCGAAGCGCGGCTGGCCGATGCGGTGGAGAGCAAGCGCGCCGAGATCGCCGCCCGCCGTAGGCTCTGGCTCGGGGCGCGGGCGCCGGTGCCGCGCGCGGGCAAGACGCTGATCGTCGTCGATGACGGCATCGCCACCGGCGCGACGATGCGCGCGGCGCTCTCGGGCCTTGTGGGGGCGGAGCCGGCCGCCATCGTTCTTGCCGTGCCCGTCGCCCCGCCCGAAACGCTCGCGGCGCTGGAGGCGCTGTGCACCAGCGCGGTATGCCTCGAAACGCCGGCCTTCTTCGGTGCGGTCGGCGCCCATTACGCGCGCTTCGACCAGGTGGCCGATGCGGCAGTGGCCGAGATGATCGGCGCGGCCTGATCCGGGCGGGGAAGTGCCGCCGGTTTTTCCCCGAAAGATTTGCGGTTGCCGCTCGCCTGTTTATGCTATCTTAACGCGAGTTAACGCCAACATTGGCGGAAACGTTCTGGGTATGGGGACAGCAATGCTTAAAGAATTCAAAGATTTCATCGCCAAGGGCAATGTCATGGACATGGCCGTCGGGATCATCATCGGCGCGGCGTTCACGGCCATCGTCACTTCGCTGGTCACTGACCTGATCAACCCGATCATCGGGCTGTTCACCGGTGGGCTCGACTTCACCAACAACTATGCCGTCCTGTCGGGCGACGTGACCGACGGCGCCTCGCTCGAAGCGGCGCGCGAAGCCGGGGCGGCGGTGTTTGCCTATGGCTCGTTCATCATGGCGATCATCAATTTCCTGATCATCGCCTTCGTGGTGTTCATGCTGGTGCGCTACGTGAACAAGGTGAAAGACGCCGCCGTGAAGAAGGAAGAGGCCGCGCCCGAGGCGCCCGCAGGCCCCTCGGAGATCGACCTGCTCAAAGAAATCCGCGACTCGCTCGCCGCCAAATAAATGGCGCCCGGACTATCGGAAGGGGACGGCCCGCCGTCCCCTTTTTGGTGCCCGCTGCCGGGCGCCGGACCGATCGCGGCCCGCGGCGCGATCCCGAAACAAATCCGGCGATTTCCGCGTTGACACGCGCGGCGCGCAGGGCTATCTGCCCCTTCACGGTGAATGGCGTGGTAGCTCAGCTGGTTAGAGCACAGCACTCATAATGCTGGGGTCGGCGGTTCAAGTCCGCCCCACGCTACCACCGGATCTCCCCCCTTCATCTTGCCGGAAATATCCCGGGGGTGTGGGGGCAGAGCCCCCACCCGGCCTTACCTCCCCAAAGCCAGTTTTGCCGAGATCACGTCAATCCCCTGCGCCATGCCCACCGGGTAGCAGGTGAGCTGCCCGGCATGGACGTTCAGCCCGTCGAGCAGGTGGGGATCGTCTTCGCAGGCCTGCCGCCAGCCCTTGTCGGCCAGCGCCAGCAGGAAGGGCAGGGTGGCATTGCCGAGCGCCAGCGTCGAGGTGCGGGCGACGGCGCCGGGCATGTTGGCCACGCAGTAGTGCATGATCCCGTCCACCTCGTAGGTCGGGTCTTCATGGGTGGTGGCGTGGCTGGTCTCGAAGCAACCGCCCTGGTCGATGGCCACGTCCACCAGCGCGGCGCCTGGCTTCATCGTGCCCAGCATCTCGCGGGTGACGACCCTGGGCGCGGCGGCGCCGGGCACCAGCACCGCCCCGATCACCATATCGGCGCCGGCCACCAGTTCGGCGGTGAGGCCGGAGGAGGTGAAGCCGGTGGAAAATTCCTGGCGGAAGCCGTCATCGAGCTGGCGCAGGCGGGTGAGCGACTTGTCGAGCACCGTCACATCGGCGCCCATGCCGGCGGCCACCCGGGCGGCTTGCGTGCCGACCACGCCGCCACCGATCACGACCACTTTCGCCGGGCCGACGCCGGGCACGCCGCCCATCAGCACGCCGCGCCCGCCATTGGCCTTCTGCAGTGTCCAGGCGCCGACCTGCGGCGCCAGCTTGCCGGCGACTTCCGACATCGGCGCGAGCAAGGGCAGCCGCCCGTCGGGATCGGTGACCGTTTCATAGGCGATTGCGGTCACGCCGCTCGCCAGCAGATCCCGGGTTTGTTCCGGGTCGGGCGCGAGGTGGAGGTAGGTAAACAGCACCTGTCCCTCGCGCAGCATCTTGCGTTCGCCGGCCTGTGGCTCCTTCACCTTCACGACGAGCTCGGCGCGGGCGAAGACCTCCTGCGCTGTCTCCGCCACCTGCGCGCCGACCGCGCGGTAATCGTCGTCGGTGAAGCCGGCACCGTTTCCCGCGCCGGTCTCGACCAGCACCGCGTGGCCGTGTGCGATCACTTCGGCGGCGGCGCGTGGCGTGAGGCCGACGCGGAACTCCTGTGGTTTGATTTCTTTCGGGCAACCGATGAGCATGAAAACCTCCCTTTCCTTCTGCCGCCAATCTGCGCCGGAATTTGCGCAAATGCTTTGACAATATTGCGATCCGCGGGCATGGCCTGTGGTGAAAACTTCGAAAAATCTGCAGCCGATTGAAAGGATCTTCACCAAACATGGATTTGGATAGCATGGACCGCCGTATTCTGACCGTTCTGCAAAAGAGCGGTCGAATGTCGAACGCCGATCTTTCCGAACGGGTCAATCTCTCGGCCTCGGCCTGCCACCGGCGGGTGCAGCGGCTGGAGAAAGAGGGCTATATCAGCGATTACGTCGCACTGGTGAATCCGCGCCGGATCGGGCTGCCCACCACTGCCTTTGTCGAAATCACCCTGTCGGGCCAGGCCGACGAATTGCTCGACGCCTTCGAGCGCGAGGTGGCCCGGGTGCCGGAAGTGCTGGAATGCCACCTGATGGCGGGCAAGTCCGATTATCTGCTGAAGGTCGTGGCGCAGGATACCGACGATTTCGCCCGTATCCACCGCCAGAAGCTCGCCCGGTTGCCCGGTGTGCTGGGGATGCAATCGAGCTTCGCGCTGCGCACGGTGTTCAAAACCACGGCGCTGCCGGTCTAGGCGGCGGCAAGGCCATCCGGCCCGCGGTCGAGCGGCTTTTCGCGGATCGGCAGGTGGATCAGCGCCGAGAAGGTGCCCACGCCGACGCCGATCCACCAGACGAAGGTGTAATCCCCGGTCAGGTCATACATCCGGCCGCCCAGCCAGACGCCGAGGAAACTGCCGAGCTGGTGCGAGAAAAAGACGATGCCATAGAGCGTGCCCATGTAGCGCAGCCCGTAGATATGCGCGATGAGGCCAGAGGTGAGAGGCACGGTGGCAAGCCAGAGGCTGCCCATCGAGATCGAGAACAGCACCACGCTGGTGGGGGTGATCGGAAAGATGATGAACAGCGCCGCAATCACCGTGCGCGCGGCGTAGATTCCGGCGAGCAGGTATTTCTTCGGCAGCCGGTTGCCAAGTGCCCCCGCCGCCAGCGTGCCCGCGATGTTGGCGAGCCCGATCAGCGAGATCGAGACCGCGCCGAGCGCAGAGGTGGTCGCCACGCCGAGCGAGGCGAGCGTGCCCGACGGGTCGATCGCGCCGCACATCTCGGTGACGAAGGCGGGGAAATGGGCGGTGATGAAGGCAAGCTGATAGCCGCAGGAGAAGAAGCCGAGAAAGATCATCGTGTAGGACGGGTCGCGGAAGGCCGTTTTCAGCACCGTGCCGAGGCTCTCCTCCAGCTCCGCCTTGTTGGCGGTGGTGGGCGTGCGCATCATCGGCAGCAGGAGCAGGCTGCCGAGGATCACGGCGGCGAAGATGAAAAACACCTGTTGCCAGGGCATCAGTGAGAGCAACCATTCCGCCAGCGGGGCGCCAACCACCTGGCCCGCCGAGCCGGCTGCCGTCGCGACCGCGAGTGCCATCGAGCGGTGCCGGTCCGAGGCGGCGCGCCCGACCACGGCCAGGATCACCCCAAAGCCGGTGCCGGCGATGCCAAAGCCCACGGCAACTTCCAGCATCTGGTGCTGAAGCGGGGTGACGGCGTAGGCCGAGGCCACCAGCCCACCGGCATAGAGCAGCGCACCGAGGATGATCGCGCGCCGGTCGCCCAGCTTTTCGGCGAGGGCGCCGAAGATCGGCTGGCCGATGCCCCAGGCGAGGTTCTGGATGGCGATGGCGAGCGAGAACTCCGCCCGTGCCCAGCCGAACTCGCTGGCGATAGGGATCTGGAACACCCCGAAGCTCGCCCGAACGGCAAAACTCAGCATCAGAATGAGAGAGCCGGTGAAGAGCACCGGCGTGACAAGGCGCGCGCTGTTCATGATATTCTCCGTCGCGGCACGCTCGGCGATAAGCCCTGCCCCGTCAATCGCTTTTCAACCGCCGGCGCGGCTTGTATGCGTGGAGCATGAGCGAGACGATTGCCGAAATCTATGCCGCCCGCGTGGCGGATGGCGCCCTGCACCCCGACCCGGCGCAGGAGGCGGTTCTGCCGATGCTCGAAGACATCCGCCATCACCTCGAAACCACCAGGCTGAAGCGCAAGGGCATTCTCGGCGGGCTGTTTCACAAGCCGCAGGAGGTGCCGCAGGGGCTGTATCTCTGGGGGGGCGTGGGGCGCGGCAAGTCGATGCTGATGGACCTGTTCGTCGGCCATCTGGATATTCCCGACAAGCGGCGGGTGCATTTTCATGCGCTGATGCAGGAGGTGCATACGGGGATGCACGCGGCCCGCGCGAACGGCGTCGCGGATGCGCTGGCGCCGGTGGCCGAGAAGCTGGTGAAAGGCGTGCGCCTGCTGGCGCTCGACGAGATGCAGATCACCGATATCACCGATGCGATGATCGTCGGGCGGCTGTTCGAGAAGCTGTTCGAGGCCGGGGTGGTGGTGATCACCACCTCCAACCGTCCGCCGGAAGAGCTTTACAAGAACGGGCTCAACCGCCAGCTTTTTCTGCCCTTCATCGACATGATCCGTGAGCGGCTCGTGGTGCATGAGCTGGTGAGCCCGAAGGATTACCGGCAAAACCGGCTGGCGGGTGCGCAGACCTATTTCACCCCGCTTGGCCCCGAGGCGCAGGCCGGGATCGACGCGATCTGGAAGAGCTTCACCAATCATGGCCAGCCGCGCCCGCTGGTGCTGACGGTGAAGGGGCGTGAGGTGGAGCTGCCTGCCGTTTGCTCCGGTGTGGCGCGGGCAAGCTTCTACGATCTCTGCGCCAGGCCGCATGGCCCGGCCGATTACCTCGCCATCGCCGAGGCGGTGCGGATGCTGATCCTTGAAAACATCCCGGCGCTGGGGCGCGGCAATTTCAACGAGGCGCGCCGGTTCGTGACGCTGATCGACGCGCTGTACGAGGCTCATGTGCGCCTGATCGCCTCGGCGGCGGCGGAGCCGGAATATCTCTATATCGAGGGCGAGGGGAGCTTCGAGTTCGAGCGCACCGCCTCGCGGCTGCGCGAGATGCAATCGGCGGATTGGGCGCGCTGAACAGAAAACCGCCCCGGCGAGGGGCCGGGGCGGCAGGTGCACCTTTCCGGGTCTTTTATGGGAGACGACAGCCCGGTGTCTGAAGTGGCGCGATCAGAGCGACCCCGCCGGTATTCGCTGCGCCCCTGACGGCGCTTTCGTTCTCGGCCCCTGCGATCCTGTTATGGCCTGTGTCGATCGCTTCGAAGCTTCGATGCCGTTGGTTCGTCTGGTGTGGGCGTATATCGGTGATTTTGTGATCACAAATTTCGGGAATACGCTCGTGAACCGCCGAACCTTCTTGTGTCCCCCTATCCCCTGTCCTGCTCGACAGGTTGGTGCCGTTTTTGGTTAGCCACCCGTTAATTCGATATGTCAACATTTAGACTGAAGTGCTTGAATTCGTCAATATAATGGGTTGACGAAGATGAAAATTGCCCTAATGCGCCAAAAATTGAGTCGCGCCAATGGGTTGAGTCGCTTTTCTGGGCGTGTGGCGTGCGGGCGGCGAAATTTTTTTCTTGTGATCACGAACGGAATGCGGCGGATCCACGCGCAGAAGGGCGCGTCAGCCGTTCTCGCGAAGCACCTGTCCGGCGAGGTAGAGCGAGCCGCAAATCAGCAGCCGCGCCTGCGGATGATCGGCGGTAATCGCAGCGATGGCGCTGGCCACGTCCGGCGCCGTGCCGCTCCCGATCCCCGCGGCCGCGGCGATCCGGGCGGTCTCTTCCGCCGGCAGCGTTGCCGCTTCGCCGGGGATCGAAACGGCGGTGAGCGTGGCGGCATGGGGTGCGAGCGGGCGCATGAACCCGGCCACGTCCTTGGTGTTGAGCATGCCGCAGATCAGGTGCGTGGGCCGGTCGGGCAGGCGGGCCAGCACCCGCGCCAGCATCTCGCCCGCCGCCGGGTTGTGCCCGCCATCGAGCCAAAGCTCCGCCGCGCCCGCCGCCTCGACCAGCGGGCCGTGGCGCAGACGCTGCATCCGCGCGGGCCAGGTCACATCGGTCATCGCCGCGGCGCAGGCCGCTTCGCCGTAGCCGAGTGCGCGCAGCGCCGCCAGCGCCATCCCGGCATTGTCCACCTGGTGCTCGCCGATCAGGGCGGGCATCGGCAGATCGAGCAAGCCGGTTTCGTCCTGAAACACCAGCCGCCCGTGTTCTTCCCAGACATGCCAGTGCTGCCCGTGGGCAATCATCGGCGCGCCGAGCTTTGCCGCCCGCGCCTCGATCACCTCCAGCGCCGCCTCTTCCTGCCGCCCGACGATCACCGGCACACCCGGCTTGATGATCCCGGCCTTCTCGCCCGCAATCGCCTCCAGCGTCTCGCCGAGAAACTGGGTGTGGTCGATGGAGACGGGGGTGATGATCGTCAGCGCCGGCTTGTCCACCACGTTGGTGGCGTCGAGCCGTCCGCCAAGCCCGACTTCGAGCAGCGTGTAATCGGCCGGTGTCTCGGCGAAGGCCATCAGCGCGGCAACGGTGGTGATCTCGAAATAGGTGATGTTGCCGCCGTCATTGGCGGCGTAGCACCTGTCGAGCACTTCCGTCAGCGCGGCTTCGGAAATCAGCTCGCCCGCAAGCCGGATCCGCTCGTGAAACCGCGCCAGATGCGGGCTGGTATAGGCATGGACCCGCTTGCCATCCCCTTCCAGCCCGGCGCGGATCATCGAGAGCGTGGACCCCTTGCCGTTGGTGCCGGCGATATGGATCACCGGCGGCAGGCGGCGTTCGGGGTGGCCGACAGCCGCGAGCAGCCGCCAGACACGGTCCAGCGTCAGGTCGATCACCTTGGGATGAAGCGCCATCATCCGGTCGAGGATGATGTCGGAGCCGGGGGCGCTCACTCTTTCGCGGCCTCTTCGGCAGGGGCGGGGGCGGGCAGCGGCGCGGGCAGATCGCCCTTCACCGCCGGTGTGTCGCGCATGAGCATCCGCAGGATGATGACGAGTTCGTCCTTGATCGCCTTGCGGTGGGTCACCCGGTCGAGCATCCCGTGGTCGAGCAGGTATTCGGCGCGCTGGAAGCCCTCGGGCAGCTTTTCGCGGATCGTCTGTTCGATCACGCGGGGGCCTGCGAAACAGATCAGCGCGTTGGGCTCGGCGATATGCACGTCGCCCAGCATCGCATAGCTTGCCGTCACCCCGCCGGTGGTGGGGTGGGTCAGCACGACGATATAAGGCAGCCCCGCCTCGCGCACCATCTCGACCGCCACGGTGGTGCGGGGCATCTGCATGAGCGAGAGAATCCCCTCCTGCATCCGCGCCCCGCCAGCGGCGGAAAACAGCACCAGCGGGCGCTTCAGCTTCACCGCGCGCTCGGCGGCGGCGATGATCGCGTTGCCCACATACATGCCCATCGAGCCGCCCATGAAGGCGAAATCCTGCGCCGCGGCCACGATCGGCGTGCGCCCGATCTCGCCCTCGGCCACCAGCATCGCCTCTTTCTCGCCGGTCGCCTTCTGGGCGGCCTTCATCCGGTCGGGATAGCGTTTCTGATCCTTGAAATGCAGCGGATCGGCGACCGGCACGGGCACGTCGATCTCGGAAAAGATCCCGCCATCGAACAGTGCGGCGAACCGGTCGCGCGGGGTGATCGCCATGTGATGCTCACAGGAGGAACAGACATTCAGGTTTTGCTCAAGCTCGCGGTGGAACAGCATCTGCCCGCATTCGGGGCACTTGATCCACAGGTTCTCGGGCACTTCGCGGCGCGAGAAGAGCGAGTTGATCCGGGGCCGGACGTAGTTGGAAATCCAGTTCATCGTTGGTCCTCGTCTGCTTGGCCCTACCTAAGCCGCGTCGCCGCTATTTGCAATCGGGCGGTGGCGGGCCATCCAGCGCCACCACAGCGCGAAGATCACGGCCATCGCGGCGGTCTGCGTCAGGATCGAATAGGTGGCGTAGCCGCTCCTGAGTTCCATCTCGACGACGAAGAGCGAGAAGCCGGCCAGGTTGCCCTTGAGCCCGATGGCCGCCAGCGCCGCGTTGTTGCCGAAATGCAGGCCAATGGCGGCGGCGAGATTGCCGGTGCGCAGCGTCACGAAGGCGGCGAAGGTGCCCATGAGCGTGGCGTTGAGCACATAGGCGGCGGCGTTGATCGTGCCGTAGGTGGTGGCGTCGAAATGCAAAAGGCCGAACAGGAGCGAGGGCGCCACGGCCCAGATCAGCGGCGAGCGGAACCGGGCGCGGAGCTGTTGCAGCAGGTAACCCCGAAACACCGCTTCTTCGGCGAGGACCTGCAGGAAGATGAGCGCGAGCGCCGGCAGCAGGATCAGTGCCCATGTGGCGGGCGGCAGGTTCAGCTCCAGCGGTGGCGAGACGCCGGCGGGCAGAACCGCGTGCTCGACGGCGATGAGCGCGTAAAGCACGGTGGCGATCCCCAACGTCACCGCCGCGCCGCGCCAGAGATGGGCGGGGTTCAGCCGCCCTTCTGGGCCGAACAGGCTGCGGTAGCGGCGCCGGTGCAGGAGCGGCAGCACGATGGCCAGAGCGATGTGAAAGCCGATGAAGCTGGCGAAGAAGGCGGCGGCGCTGGCCGGATCGTTGCCCCGCGCGACCTCCCAGACCGGGCGACCGATGAGCGCGGCGCCGCCGGTGATCGCCCCGAACGAGGCCGCCACCCACACAGCGAAGATCAGCACGGTTCCCAGCGCGCTGCGCCAGATCTGATTGCGCGCCAATGCGGGCTGCCAGAAGGGGGGATGTGTCATGCTCTGCTCCGGGTGGCTGCGACCTGATACCGCCCCGCGCCCGGTGCCGTCCAGCGCCTTGCCGGCTTGCACCGCGCGGTTTGCTCGCCTACCAGAAGTGACACGAGTTTGGAGAGGTTGCGGTGACAATGGCGATCGGGCGCTGGTTGGGCCTCGCACTGGCGGGCGCGGTTCTGTCGGGATGCATGAACGGCGGCGGCCCGTTTGGCGGCGGGACGGGCGGCACCGATGCCCATGCGCCGGCCAGCGTTCAGGTGATGGCGAAGAGCTTTACCATCGCCGGGCCGCGGGGCTTTTGCATTGATCCGGGCGGCACCCGCGACAGCGCGGAGAGCGCCTTTGCCATGCTGGGAAGCTGCGCCGTGATCTCGGGCAACCCGCGCGACGCGAAACCGAAGGCCCCGGCAATCCTCACCGCCTCGGTTACCCCGCTGAGCGACCCGCTGGACGACGCCACGCTCGACCGGATGACCGCCTATCTCGCCACCGACGATGGCCGCGCCGCGCTGGCGCGGGCGGATGGGGTGGGGGAGGTGACGGTGGTCGATCTCGGGCGCGAGGACGGGCTGGTGCTCGTCCATGCCCGCGACGGCACCAGCACCGGCGATATGGCGGGCGATTACTGGCGCGCGGTCTTCGCCACGGCGGACAAGCTGGTGACACTTACCGTCTCGGGCTTCCGCACCGCGCCCCTGAGCGACGATGCCGGAGCCGATCTGACGCGCGCCTTCGTCGCGGCGATCCGCCGGGCAAACCCGGCTTCCGCGCCGCCGGCGGCAACCGTGCCAGAAACCGGCGGCGGCGGCAGATTGGCATCGTTTTTCAATCGTTTGCTCTAAAGAAACCTTTTGTCTTAAAACTGGAAACAACAACCCCCAGGCGATTCCCGATCATGGCCCCTCTCTCTCTCGGATTTCTCAGTCGTGCCCTGCACCGCCGCGTGATGCGGCGCTGGGGGCATGTGGCTGACCGGGCCATGCGGATGCGGCTTTCGGAGTTGCGCCAGCTTAGGCTGCGCGCGCTTGAGTTGCGCCAGGTGCTCGACCGGGTGCTTTACGTGGCCGATAGCCGCCTCACCCTGCCGCTGATCGGCTCCAACGCCTTTCAGAAGCCGCTGCATTCCGACTGGGCATGGCGGCCGCAGCTCTGGCGCGGGCCGATCTTTCCCCCGGGCATCGCCGCCGCGCTCACCAAATCCACCTTCGGCGACGAGGTGACGCTGTTTCACGATTGCCGGATATCGGAGCTTACCGTGCGCCAGATCCGCAATACCCGTGAGGCCGACCTTGCGCCGTTCGGTCTGAAGATGGACGTGTTCAAGTTCGATGGCTCGTTCCTCTCGCTGGTGATCGACCTGCCGCCGGAGGCCGTGGTCGGGCTGAAGCGCAAGCATCTCGTGCGGATGACCTCGGTGGTGGAAACCGAGCATCCGCTGGAAATCTTTGCCCGGCTCAACGTGCGCCACGGCCCCAACACCGAGCAGATGGTGCGCGAGCTGCCGCTGGACAGCGACGAGATCGTCGTCGAGTTCGATCTGGCCTATACCAAGCTGAACGAGAAGCGGGTGGAAGCGGCCTGGGTCGATCTCATCTTCGAAGGTCCGCAGATGAATCAGGTGATCCTGCGCGATGTGAATTTCAGCCGCCGCCCGCGGGCCGAACTCTAGGAGAGGATCATGGCCGAGCTGCAACTGACCAAGACGCGCATCCAGGCCGGGGTCTGGGAAGGGGTGCTGACCGGCACCGAGGCGCGCCCCGAGATCGAGGTGAGCCATATGGCCCGCCCCATCGCCGGGGTGAGCCTGCGCGAAGACCCTGACCTGCCGGGGCAATTCCTCGTGCGGGTGCCGATCCCGATCGAGCTGCTGTCGGAGGGGGTGCAGACCTTTGTCATCACCGACAAGGCCACCGAAGAGCGGCTGGAGAGCTTCACCATCGTCACCGGCCAGCCGGTCGAGGAGGACTTTCGCGCCGAGATGGAGCTGCTGCGCGAAGAGCTCGACATGCTGAAGCGCGCCTTCCGCCGGCATTGCGTAGAGACGATGTGAGTGGCGGGGCCGGTTGTCGGCCTCTCATGCCAAGGGCTCGGCTCTGGCGGCACGCGTCCGGCAGGTATTTACAGAACGAAGAAGAGGCTGACGCCGCGTCGTGGATGACGCGCCCTGGCCCGCTCCTCTAGGGTCCGGCGCAGGGAGGATTCCATGCACGATTACCCGCACCTGTTGGCCCCGCTCGACCTTGGCTTCACCACGCTGAAAAACCGTGTGCTGATGGGCTCGATGCATACCGGGCTGGAAGAGCGCGGCGATTGGGGCCGGGTGGCGGAATATTACGCCGCCCGCGCGCGGGGCGGGGTCGGGCTGATCGTCACCGGCGGCATCGCGCCGAATGTGGAGGGGGCGGTGTTCCCCGGAGCGGCGGCGATGACGGGCGCGCAGGACGTGGCCAGTCACCGGCTGGTCACCGACCGGGTGCATGACGAGGGCGGCAAGATCGCGATGCAGATCCTGCATGCGGGCCGCTACGCCTATGGCAAGGATTGCGTGAGCGCCTCGCCGCTCAAATCTCCGATCTCGCCCTTTCCGCCGCGCGCGCTGGATGCGGCGGGGATCGAACGGCAGATCGCGGATTTCGTCCGCGCGGCGGTGCTGGCGCGCGAGGCAGGGTACGATGGCGTCGAGATCATGGGGAGCGAGGGTTATTTCCTCAACCAGTTCCTCGTGCGCCACACCAACAAACGCGAGGATGAATGGGGCGGGCCATACGAAAACCGGATGCGCCTGCCGGTCGAGGTGGTGCGCCGGGTGCGCGCCGCTGTGGGCAAGGATTTCATCCTGATCTACCGGCTGTCGATGATCGACCTCGTGCCCGACGGCTCCACCTTCGGCGAGGTGGTGCAGCTTGCCCATGCCATCGAGGCGGCGGGGGCGACGATCCTCAACACCGGCATCGGCTGGCACGAGGCGCGGGTGCCGACCATCGCCACCAGTGTGCCGCGCGCCGCCTTTGGTTGGGTGACCCAGAAGCTGATGGGGCAGGTTGGCCTGCCGCTCGTCACCTCGAACCGGATCAACAGCCCGGATGTGGCCGAGGGGCTGCTCGCCGATGGCGTGGCCGACATGGTGAGCATGGCACGCCCCTTTCTGGCCGACCCGGACTTCGTGGCCAAGGCCGCCGGGGGCCGCGCCGACGAGATCGCGCCCTGCATCGCCTGCAATCAGGCCTGCCTCGACCATACCTTCTCGGGCAAGCTCAGCTCTTGCCTCGTGAACCCGCGCGCGGGCCATGAAACCGAGATCCCCGAGATGCCGGCCGACACGGCGAAGCGCATCGCCGTAGCGGGGGCGGGGCCGGCGGGTATGGCGGCCGCGATCACGGCGGCGGACCGGGGTCATCGCGTTGTTCTGTTTGAGAAATCCGCCCGTCTGGGCGGCCAGCTTCATCTTGCCGCGCAGGTGCCGGGCAAGGAGGAGTTTCATGGGCTTATCCGCTGGTTCGAGACGATGGTGGCGAAGGCGGGCATCGAGGTTCGTCTGGGCACAGAGGCGCGGGCGGAGGATCTTGCCGGGTTCGACGAGGTGATCATCGCCACCGGGGTCACGCCGCGCGATCCGGCGATCCCGAACGAGGGCGGGCGGGTGCTGTCGTATATCGAGGTGCTGAACGGCGCCGGGGTGGGCAAGAGCGTGGCCATCGTGGGCGCCGGGGGGATCGGCTTCGACGTGGCCGAATACCTCACCCACGAGGGCGAAAGCCCGAGCGAAAACCTCGCGCTCTGGCGGGCTGAATGGGGGGTGGGCGACCCCGCGGATGTGCCGGGCGGTCTTGTCGCGCCCCGGCCCCATCCCAGCCCACGCCACGTGACGCTCCTGCAGCGCAAGCCCGGTGCGCCGGGCAAGGGGCTGGGCAAGACCACCGGCTGGATCCACCGGGCGAGCCTGCGTGCCAAGGGCGTGCGGATGATCGGCGGCGTGAGCTACGACCATATCGACGCGCAGGGCCTGCACCTGCTGGCGCAGGACGGGCCGCAGCTCGTCGGGGCCGAAACGGTGGTGATCTGCGCCGGGCAGGACAGCGCGCGGGGGCTTGCCGATGCGCTGATCGCCGCCGGGCGCCCGGCCCATGTGATCGGCGGCGCCGATGTGGCGGCGGAGCTGGACGCCAAGCGGGCCATTGATCAGGGCGTGCGGCTCGCGGCCCGGCTCTGAGGCGCGCAAAAGCGTTTCCCGGCCCTAACCAATCCCCCGAATTACCGCGCAATCGTCGCCTTCGCTCCACAGTCTTGCCCGAATTCACGGCGATACAATTCCGTGTTGGGGCGAAGACTGTAGAAAGATCAAAGATGGACCGACTGACCGAGATGGAAGCCTTCGCCACAGTGGTGGACCAGGGCGGTTTCACGGACGCTGCTAAAAAAATGGGGATCTCCAAATCCGCCGTCTCCAAGCACGTTTCGTCGCTTGAGGCCCGTTTGGGCGCGCGCCTTCTGAACCGCACGACGCGGCGCGTGAGCCCGACCGAGATCGGCCTTGCCTATTACGACCGCGCCCGCCGGGTGCTGAACGATGCCGGTGAAGCCGATGCGCTCGTCACCTCGATGCAATCCGCGCCCTCGGGCCTCTTGCGCATCTCGGTGGCCACCGATTTCGGCGTGAACCACCTTTCGCCCGTGCTGGGCGAATTCCTCAGCGAATTCCCCGACATCACCGTCAACATGGTGCTCAACAACCGTTATGTCGAGCTGATCTCGGAAGGGTTCGATATGGCCATCCGCGTGGGTGAGTTGGAAGACAGCTCGCTGCGCGCCCGCAAGATCGCCGAGACGACGCGCCGCATGGTCGGCAGCCCGGCCTATTTCCAGAAATACGGCCGCCCGGAGCGGATCGACGATCTCAACGAACACAAGCTCCTGCATTATTCGAGCCAATCCTCGGGCAATGTCTGGAAGGTTCCCGCGCCGTCGGGCGAAGTGCGTCAGGTGCGCACCGCCGGCTGGCTTTCGGTGAATGACGGCCAATCGCTGCTGAACGCCGCGATCGCCGGGCTCGGCATCGCCTATCTGCCCTCGTTCCTCTATGCCGACGCGATGGAAAAGGGGCTGGTGGAGGACGCGATCCGGGATCTGCCGCAGGATGTGCAGGGGATCTACGCCGTCTACCCGCCGGGCCGCTTCACCCAGCCGAAGGTGCGTGCATTCATCGACTTCCTGGTGAATGCGTTCACCGAGAAAGGCCCCGACAACTGGTAGGATCGGGGCTCTTCAGGCCGGATTTTCTACACGTCGCACAGAAACGCCGGGTGGTGGCAGCCACCCGGCGCTTTGCCGCGCGGGCCAGGCACTTTTCCCAATTCATTGTTTTTTCAGGATAATAGGTGATATGCTTGGGCTGTATCAGTGAGTCGACCCGCATAAATTGATGCGCCTATTGGGGAATCCCTTTCAAAAAACGAGGTATCTGAGATGTCTGCATCGAAACTCAATCGCCGTGAACTGACCGCCATCGTAGCCGGCGCCACGGCCCTGGCGGCGACCCCGGCACTTGCCGCGCAGCCACGTATGGAAAAGGCGCTGGCCCATTGCCAGGAGGCGCTGAAAGAGCTGAAGGCGGCCAACAACAACAAGGGCGGCCACCGTGTCGAGGCGATCCAGCACCTCGAATACGTGATCCAGGAGATCAAGCGCGGGATCGCCTACGCCAGCTGAGCCGGCCCGGTAGGGACCGCGCCCTATTCCGTCGAAATCAGGATGGCCTCCACCCGCCGGTTGCGGGTGCGGCCTTCATCCGTCTGGTTCGACGCGATGGGGGCGAGGTAGCCGATGCCTTCCGCCTCCAGTTGGGCGGCGGGCACACCGTATTCACCGATCAGCCGGTCCATCACCGAAGCGGCGCGGCGTTTCGACAGCGAGATATTGCCCGCAAGCGAGCCCTCGGCATCGGTATGGCCGACCAGTGCGACGCGCCTGGCGGGATGGTCGATCAGGTAGCTCGCAAGCTCAGACAGCGAGGTGAACTGGCCCGGCCCCAGCTCGGACGAGCCGGTGGCGAAGACCAGATCGGCCAGCACGAAGCGCCCCACCTGTTCCATCGCCGGGCCGATATCGGCCTCGATTTCGGCCGGCAGCGCGGTGCCGGGTTCGGCCTTGGTCGAGGTCATCGGTTCGACATCTACCGGCGCCGCCTCCAGCTCGCCCACCTGCACCAGTTGCACGAAGGCCGCCGAAGCCGACCGGCTGACCAGCAGGCTCACGTGATCCGGGGCGTTGCCCGCCTTGCTGGCCGACAGGAAGTGAAAGTCGCCGAGGTTCACATGCATGTCCGGCTCGCCGACCACTTCGGTGCCATAGCGGAAATCGAAGCCGCCACAGGCCTGAGCCTCGCATTCGAAGCGGATCGCATAGCCCTGGTCGATGAGCTGCTCGCGCAGGTTGAGCAGGATCTGGTAGCTTGAAAGCCCGGTGCCGCCGATCCGCCACGCCTGCCGTGTGACCTTGCCGGAAATCGCTTCCGCCGCCACGCCGCTGCCATCCTGCCACGGCCCCGTGGGCAGCGGATAGGTGCCTGCGGCTTCCACCGTCTCGGCGCGCAGTTCCGCGTCGCTTGGCAGCGAGATCACCGCAGCATGGCCGGCAAGTGGCGCGAGGGCCAGCATGGCGACAAAGAGGAGGGGAAGATGGAGTCTGACCAAGGTCATCTGGCCTGTGAGTGATAGGCGTCGTTCGGTTGCATCTCGGTGGCCGCGGCTACCCGGTTCGACATGTTGAAAAAGCCGGCGACATTGGCAATATCCCATATGTCGCGATCCGAAAACCCGGCATTTCGCAGAGGCTCACGGTCGGCGGCTTCCATCTTATGCGGCGTTTCGGTGAGCTTTTCGACGTAAGTGAGCATTGCCCGGTGCCGCTGCGACAGCTCCGCCGCGCGCCAGCTCAATGCCATTGCCTCGCCAAGCTTCGGGTCGCCCGACAGCTCGCGCACCGCCGCGCCGTGGGCGACGAGGCAATACCAGCAATGGTTTACCGAGCTCACCACCACCGCGATCATTTCGCGCTCAAGCTTCGAGAGGCCCGACTCCGCCAGCATCAACTCGTTATAGAGCGCGGTGAAAGCATTGAGCTTGTCGATGCTGAAGGCATAGGCGCGCAGCACATTGGGGACGAGGCCGAGCTTTTCGGCGCAGAGGTCGAAATACGCCTGGGTGTCTTCCGGCAGCGGGTCCACCGGCGGCAGGTCGAGCGCCATGATCTTGTCGGTCATATCAGGCCCCTTCCGGGCGAACGCGGTAATGGTAATGGCCGACCCGGGTCATTCCGATGCCGGCATAGAGCGGGTTGGCGGCGTGGTTGCCCTCGGTCACCAAAAGGCTCAACACCTGCGCGCCATGGCCCTGCGCCCATTTCGCCGCCGCGCGCAAGAGGAGCGTGGCCGCCCCCTGGCGCCGCTGCGACGGCAGAACGTGGATCGCGTGGATCATGGCAATGCCGTCATGCAGGCCGACATAGGCCGCGCCGCCGGGATAGTCGCCGACCCGGGAGAGGATCGCCGTTTTCTCGCAATCGGCCCGCTCCATCACCGCCTGGCGTGCCGCGCCGATACCGCCGTCTTCCCAGATTTCGCGGGTGAGTTCGAGCGGCGGCCACATCGTGTAGGCGGTCGCGCGCGGGATCGGCTCGGCGGTGAGTCGGGCCACGTCGATGGCCCAGATGTTCACCGGGTCGCGCATCGTGTAGCCGCGATCCGCCAAGAGCGCGTCAAGCTTTTCCTCGCCTTCGCGCACCTGAAACAGCCGTTCCTGCCCCAGCGCCAGCATCGCGGCCTCGGCGGCGGGCAGATCGGCATCGGTGACCGGCCAGTCTTCCGTGGCGGCGGATACCCGCTGGCCGCCGCCCTGACCGTCGCGGATCGTCCAGGCGCCGAGATGCTGGCGCGCGGCCGGTGGCCATGTCACCTCGCAAACCTCCAGCAGCTTCGCGGCATCGGGCAGGTGCAGGGGCCGGGTCATACGGTGGCTCCCGGAAAGAGGCGCCCGAGTTCGACCATCGCCGCGCTGACCTCGGCCCCGTCCTGGCCGCGCACGACGATATTCGCCCCGAAAACGCCCTGATGGCTGTACGGGTAGGAGCCGATTGACAGGCCCGGATGCCGCGCGGCGAGATCGCTCAGCGGCCCGGCGATATCGCCCTCCGGCAGTTCCACCCGCAGCGTCTGGCTGAGCAGTGGCTTGCCGCCTTCGAGTGTGGCGAGCAGGCCATCCAGCATCGCCTCGAAAATCTTCGGCACGCCGGCCATCACATGCACATTGCCGAGCGAAAAGCCGGGCGCGGCGGAGACCGGGTTTTCGATCAGCCGGGCACCCTCGGGAATGCGCGCCATTCGGAGCCGGGCCGGGGTGACCTCGCTGCCGCGCGCGGCGATGAACTCTTCGAGGATCGCGCGCGCATCGTCGCGCACGCCGATGGGCACCTCGAAGGCCGCCGCCACCGCATCGGCGGTGATGTCGTCATGGGTCGGCCCGATGCCGCCGGAGGTGAATACATGGGTGTAACGCGCCGACAAGTCGCGCAGGGCCGCCACGATGTCGGCCTGCACGTCAGCCACCACGCGGGCTTCGCGCAGGTCGATCCCGTGCAGCGTCAGCTTGCCCGCGAGGTGGTGCAGGTTCACGTCACGGGTGCGGCCCGAGAGAATCTCGTCTCCGATCACCAGCATGGCGGCGGTTGGATTTGGCATTGGCGCTCCCGGTCTTGTTCGTGTGCTCCAGATTAGAGCAGTTTCGCACTGGCTTGAACTGTTCTCTTTTCGCGGCTGCGGGTCATGGACCTGCCCGGCCAACCCCTGTAGCGTCGCCGGCGAAACAGCCCCGAAAGGACCTGCCATGAGCACATATGAAGACCGCCTTGCCGAGCTTGGCGTCACCCTTCCCGATGCGCCCGCGCCGGCGGCGAATTACGTGCCCTGGGCCATTGTCGGCGATCTTGTCTTCGTGTCCGGCCAGATCTCGATGCAAGACGGCGCTTTCATCACCGGCAAGCTCGGGGATGACATGAGCGTGGAAGAAGGCGCGGCGGCGGCGCGGACCTGCGCCATCGGCCTGCTCGCGCAGCTCAAGGCGGCCTGCGGCGGCGATCTGGACCGGCTGGTGCGGGTGGTCAAGCTGACCGGCTTTGTCAATTCCACCGCCGATTTCGGCGACCAGCCGAAGGTGGTGAACGGGTGCTCCGATTTCCTCGTCGAGGCGCTGGGCGATGCGGGGCGGCACACGCGCTCGGCGGTGTCGGCGGCGAGCCTGCCCTTTGGCGTGGCGGTGGAGATCGAGGGCATCTTCCAGATCGGCTGATCATGCTGCCCGAGGCGTTCCTGCTCCGGCCGCTCGCACATCGCGGCTATCACGACCTTGCCGCCGGGCGGCCGGAAAACTCGCGCGCGGCGATCGCGGCCGCCGTCGCGGCGGGCTATGGGATCGAGATCGACGTGCAACTTGCTGCCGATGGCGTGGCGATGGTTTTTCACGACCCGGTGCTGGGCCGGATGACCGGGGCGCAGGGGCATGTCCATGCCCGCACGGCGGCGGAGCTTGGGCAGATCCCGATTTCCGGCGGCGATGAGGGGATCCCGACGCTTGACGAGGTGCTGGCCCTGGTGGCCGGGCGGGCGCCCCTGCTGATCGAGATCAAAGCCCAGAGCCACCAGCGCCCGCGCGGCATCGCCTCGCTGGAGGAAGATGTGACGCGGGCGCTCTCTGGCTATGCCGGGCCGGTGGCGGTGATGTCGTTCAACCCGCAGGTGGTGGCGCGCATGGCCGCGCTTGCGCCCGGCGTGCCGCGCGGCCTCACCACCTACGATTTCGACGATGAGGAGACGCGCGCCCTGCCCGCCGATCTGCGTGCCCGGCTGGCCGGGATCGAGGATTTCGACGCTGCGCAGGCGAGTTTCATCAGCCACGACGTGGCCGATCTGGCCAGCCCGCGCGTTGCCGCGCTGAAGCGCCGGGGCGTGCCGGTGCTGTGCTGGACGGTCACCTCACCCGAGATGGAGACAAAAGCCCGTGAAGTGGCCGATAACATCACCTTCGAAGGCTACGCCGCCGCGCTGCCGGCTTGACGGCTCCGGGCCGCCCCGTTCCAATGCCGCCGAATGAGTGACGCGCAGATTGAAATCCGCCTGCATGACAGCCTTGCCGGGATCGCGGCAGAGGCATGGGATGCCTGCGCCGCGCCGGAGGGGAGCGCGCGCCCCATCGACCCGTTCACCACTCACCGCTTCCTGTTCGCGCTGGAGCAATCGGGCTCGGTCGGCCCAGGCACCGGATGGGAGCCGCATTACATCACCGCCCATCTGGACGGCGAGATGATCGCCGCCGCGCCGATGTATGCCAAGAGCCACAGCCAGGGCGAATATGTGTTCGACCATTCCTGGGCCCATGCCTGGGAACGCGCGGGCGGGCGCTATTACCCCAAGCTGCAGATTGCCGTGCCCTTCACGCCCGCCACCGGGCGGCGCTTTCTGGTCAGGCCCGGCCATGAGGCGCAGGGCATGGCGGCGCTGGTTCAGGGTGCAGTGCAGGTGGCGGCGGGCTCCGAGCTATCGTCGCTCCATGTTACCTTCTGCACCGAGGACGAGGCCATCGCGGGCGCGGCGATGGGCCTGATCCGCCGCCTCGGCACGCAATACCATTGGGAAAACCGGGGATATGCCGATTTTGACGCCTTTGTTGCGTCGCTCTCGTCGCGCAAGCGCAAGGCGATCCGGCGCGAACGGCGCGGCGCGGAGGCGTTCGGCGGCGAGATCGTGAGCCTCACCGGCGCCGATCTGCGCCCGGAACACTGGGACGCATTCTGGGGCTTCTACCAGGATACCGGCAGCCGCAAATGGGGCAGCCCCTACCTGACCCGCGCCTTCTTCGACATCGTGCAGGATACGATGGCCGACGATGTGCTTCTGGTTCTGGCCATGCGCGGCGGGGTGCCGGTAGCGGGCGCACTCAATTTCATCGGGCGCGATGCGCTTTTTGGCCGGTATTGGGGGCAAAGCGAATATCACCCTTTCCTGCATTTCGAGCTGTCCTATTACCGCGCCATCGACTTCGCCATCGCGCACGGGCTTGAGCGGGTCGAGGCGGGGGCGCAGGGCGATCACAAGCTTGCACGCGGCTATCTGCCGGTGGCCACCTATTCGCTGCACTGGATCGGCGATGCGGGGTTTCGCAAGGCGGTGGAGGAATTCGTCGCGCGCGAGGCCGAAGCGGTGGACGAGGATATCGAGATTCTCACCTCGATGGGGCCATTCCGGCGCGGCCCCGGTTGACCGGAGCGCGGCGGCAGCCCACATTCGGAAAAGCGAATATGGAGGAACGCATGAGCTACACCATCGACCGCACCTTCCCCGGTGCCGACTTTGAAGAAATCGACAAACGCACCCGCGAGGCGCTGGCCGCCAACGGCTTTGGCGTGCTGACCGAGATCGACGTGAAAGCGACGATGAAAAAGAAGATCGACAAGGATCTCGACGATTACCGCATCCTTGGCGCCTGCAACCCCGGCATGGCCTATCAGGCGATCGGGCTTGAGCCGAGAGTGGGCGCGATGCTGCCCTGCAACGTGATCCTGCGCGGCGTCGAAGGCGGCGTCGAGGTGTCGGCGGTGGACCCGCTGGCCTCGATGGCCGGGATCGACAACGATGCGCTCAAAGATGTTGCCGGCCAGGTGCGCGGGATGATGGAAAAGGTCGTCGCGGCGATCTGACGGCAGGACCGGGGGCTTTGCCCGTCACCCCGGAGGGGTGCTGGCGGCAGGACCGGGGGCTTTGCCCCGTCACCCCGAAGGGGTGCTGGCGGCAGGACCGGGGGCTTTGCCCCCGGACCCCCAAGGTATTTCAGGAACGAAGAAGAGGGCGGTCAGAGCGCCGCCAGCATCGCCTCGCCACCCGAGATTTCGCAGCCGCGCCCCGTTTCGGGGTGCCAGACGGTGACCACGCCGTCTTCGGCGGCCAGCGCATAGCGCTTCGAGCGGGCGAAGAGGCCGGCCGCTGCCGCGTCAAACCGCATGCCGATGGCATCGGCAAAGCTGCCATCGGCATCCGAGAGCAGGGCGATGCCCGCCGCCGTGGCGCCGGTGGCCTCGCCCCAGGCCTGCATCACGAACGGGTCGTTCGCGGCGAGACAGATCACCTCGTCGACCCCTTTTTCCTTCAGCCCCTCCATCACCCGGATGAAGCCCGGCACATGGGCCGAGTGGCAGGTGGGGGTGAAGGCACCGGGTACCGCAAAGATCACCACCTTGCGGCCCTTGAGCACGTCGGCAAGTGCCACCTGCTCCGGGCCTTCTGCGCCAATCCTCAACATGGTGGCTTCAGGAAGGCGATCTCCTACATCAATTGTCATGCTTTTCTCCTGTTCGCGTTGCATGTGGTCTGCCCCGCGCGATAGGCTCCCGCGGAAACAGGCACAAGGGAAAACCGATCATGAGCCAGGTTGTTGTAATCGGCGCGGGGCAGGCCGCTGCTTCGCTCGTCGCCAAGCTGCGGGGGCTGGGCTTTGACGGCGGGATCACCGTGATCGGTGAAGAGCCCGCGCCGCCCTATCAGCGCCCGCCGCTCTCGAAAGCCTATCTGCTGGGCGACATGGCGCTCGACCGGCTCTACCTGCGGCCCGAGAGCTACTATGGTGAACATGACATCACCCTGCGCCTGGGCTGCCGGGTGGAGCGGATCGAGCGCGATGCCAAGCTCGTCCTGCTCGATGGCGAGGCGATTGCCTATGACATGCTGGCGCTCACCACCGGCTCGGTGCCGAACCGGCTGCCCAACGCCATCGGGGGCGATCTGGACGGCGTCTACACCGTGCGCACGCTGGCGGATGTGGATGCGATGGCGCCGCAGTTTCGCGAAGGGGCGCGGGTGCTGATCGTCGGCGGTGGCTATATCGGGCTGGAAGCGGCGGCGGTGGCGGCCAAGAAGGGGCTGAAGGTGACGCTGGTGGAAATGTCCGAGCGCATCCTGCAGCGCGTGGCCGCGCCCGAGACCTCGGCTTTTTTCCGCGATCTGCACAAGGGCCACGGCGTCGATCTGCGCGAAGGCTGCGGGCTGAAAGCCCTGACCGGCGAGACCCGTGTGACCGGGGCCGAACTGACCGATGGCACCAGCATCGACGTGGATTTCGTCATCGTCGGGGTCGGTATCCGGCCCGATACGGCGCTGGCCGAGCAGGCCGGGCTGGAGATCGACAATGGCATCGCGGTGGATGAACAGGGCCGCACATCCGACCCGTCGATCTGGGCGGCGGGCGATTGCGCCTCGTTTCCGCAGGGCGGCGGGCGGCTCCGGCTCGAAAGTGTGAGCAATGCCATCGACATGGGCGAGCTGGTGGCGGCCAACATGACGGGGGCGGGCACGGCCTATGTGGCCAAGCCCTGGTTCTGGTCCGACCAGTATGACGTGAAGCTGCAGATCGCCGGGCTCAATACCGGCTATGACGAGATCGTCACCCGGCGCGACGGTGAGGCGGTAAGCTTCTGGTACTATGCGGGCGATACGCTGCTCGCGGTGGATGCGATGAACGATTCGCGCGCCTATATGGTCGGCAAGCGGCTGATCGAGGCGGGCAAATCGCCCGACAAGGCGGTGATCGCCGATGCGAGCGCCGATCTGAAACCGCTCCTGCGGCCGTGAGGATCATCGCCGGAGAATGGCGGGGCCGGGCGCTTGCAAGCGTGGGCAAGGGCGACAAGGGCGCGCATCTGCGCCCGACCACCGACCGGGTGCGTGAAAGCCTGTTCTCGATGCTCGCGGGCGGGCGCTTTGGCGATCCGGTCAGCGGGGCGGAGGTGCTCGATCTGTTTGCCGGTACCGGGGCGCTGGGGCTTGAGGCGCTGTCGCGCGGGGCGCGTCACGCGACCTTTGTGGATGACGGCCGGGCCGCCCAGCGGCTGATTCGCGACAACATCGCCAAATGCGGGGCCGGGCCGCGCGCCACACTGGTGACGCGCGACGCCACCCGGCCCGGCGCCAGCACCGGCGCGCCCGCCGCGCTGGTATTTTGCGATCCGCCCTACGGCAAGGGGCTGGGCGAGGCGGCGCTGGCGGCGGCGCTGGCGGGCGGCTGGATCGCGCCCGGTGCGCTGGTGGTCTGGGAGGAAAGCGCCGCGATCGCGCCGCCCGACGGGCTGACGCTCCTCGATCAACGGCGCTACGGCGACACGGTGATTCACCTGCTGGAGGCGGCGTGAGACCGGCGGCGGTTCTGTTCGATTGCGACGGCGTGCTGGTCGATAGCGAACCTGTCGGCCACGCATTGTTGCGCGACGATCTGGCGGCACATGGGCTGGAGATGTCGGTGGAGGATGTGCACCGGCTCTTCGTCGGTGGCACGATGGCCTCGGTCGCGGTGCAGGCGGCAAAGCTGGGGGCAGTGCTGCCTGAGGATTGGGTGGCGCGGCATTACCGCCGCCTCTATGCAAAGCTTGCCGAAGGCACGCCGCTGATTGCAGGGGTTGTCGCCCTGCTCGATGCGCTCGACGTTGCGGGCGTGGCCTATGCTGTGGGCTCCAACGGCACCACCGAAAAGATGACGACGACGCTGAGTCAGCACCCGGAGGTCTGGCGCCGGGTGAAAGACCGGCTTTATTCCGGGCAGGAGCTGGCTTGCCCGAAGCCGGATCCGGGGCTGTATCTGCACGCCGCGCGGGCGCTGGGCGCGGACCCGGCCGGTTGCGTGGTGATCGACGACAGCCCCACCGGCTGCCGCGCCGGGGTGGCGGCGGGGATGCGCACTTTGGGCTATGCGGCTGCCGGCAATGGCGCGGCTTTGCGCGCGGTCGGCGCCGAAGTGTTCGTGGCGATGGACGAGGTGCCGGGCCTGCTTGGGCTCTGAACGGGCGGGCGGAACCGGCGAGAGGGGGAAAACCGGCTGGCATTTCCCCCTTATCAACTCCAGGTGGGGAAGAACCTGCCCGCCGGGCTGAGGGTGAAGATCTCGGCCCCGGTCGCGCTGACGCCGATGGAATGCTCGAACTGGGCCGAGAGCGACTTGTCGCGGGTGACCGCCGTCCAGTCATCGGCGAGCACCTTGGTTTCGGGCCGGCCCAGGTTCACCATCGGTTCGATGGTGAAGAACATGCCCTCTTCCAGCACCGGTCCCTTACCGGGGCGGCCGTAATGCAGCACGTTGGGCGGCGCGTGGAACACCTGCCCGAGCCCATGACCGCAGAAATCGCGCACCACGCTCATCCGGTTCGCCTCGACGAAGCTCTGGATCGCGTAGCCGATATCGCCGAAAGTGTTGCCGGGCTTCACCGCCTCGATCCCGCGCATCAGGGCCTCGTGGGTGATCTCGATCAGCCGTTCGGCCTTGCGCGGCAGCTTGCCCGCCACATACATCCGGCTCGTGTCGCCGAACCAGCCATCGAGGATCACGGTTACGTCGATGTTGAGGATATCGCCGTCATGGATCTTCTTGTCGGACGGGATGCCGTGGCAGACCACGTGGTTGAGCGAGATGCAGGTGGCGTGCTTGTAGCCCTTGTAGCCGATGGTGGCCGAGGTTGCTCCGGCTTCTTCGACCCAGGTCTCGACCAGCTTGTCGAGCTCGCCGGTGGTGACGCCGGGCTGAACATGCGGGATGATCCGGTCGAGGATATCGGCCGCCAGCCGCCCCGCCTTGCGCATGCCTTCAAAATCCGCGTCTTCGTAGATGCGAATACCGTCCCGGGTGATGCGGCCGCGCGTATCCAATGCGCCTCTCCTTGCTGTCTTCGGCCTCTAGATAGGACAGAACGCCACTAAGGACCAGTGCATGAGGCGGTTTGCCTCTCGGTGCGGGCCTGTGCCGGTCAGGCGACCGGGAGCGCGACGGGAAGCTGCGGCCCCAGCGTCACGCCTTTGGGCGAGATGTTGGTGGAATGCGCGATCACCTCGACCCCGGCGCCATAGGCGGTCAGGAAGGCCTGCGCATAGCGCGGGTCGATGTCTTCGGCGATCCGCACTTCGCTGGCGTCGGTGCGCTGAACGAGGAAGAACACCGCCGCGCGGTGCCCCTGCTTGGCCATCAGCGCCAGTTCCAGCATATGCCGCGCGCCGCGCTCGGTCTTTGCGTCGGGAAACTCGGCGATGCCGGGGCGGCGGCAGAGGGTGACGGATTTTACCTCGACATAGGCGTCGGGCAGGTTCTCCGCCGAAAGCAGGAAGTCGATCCGGCTTTTCTCGCCGTATTTCACTTCGGCGCGCACATCGGTGTAGGCGTCGAGCGCGGGCACCTCGCGCGCCTCCAGCGCCGCTTTCAGCATCCGGTTCGGCACCGAGGTATCGACCCCGGTGAAATGCCCGTCATGATGCTCGACCAGCCGCCAGCCGTATCTGAGCTTTTTCTTCGGGTCGTCATTGGGTTCGAGCCAGATCCGCATACCCGGATTGGCGAGGCCCATCATCGAGCCGGGATTGGCGCAATGGGCGGTGATTTCACTGCCGTCATCCAGCCGGCAATCGGCGAGGAAACGCTTGTAGCGGCGGATCAGTGTGGCGGGTACGAGGGGGGATGCGAAGTCCATCCGGCGAAGATGGGGGCGGCGGTGGAGAATGTCCACCGCCCGCCTCAGTTCTCGCGGAACGCGGTGTTGAAATAGTCCGCCAGCGGCTTCATCAGGTAGGCGATCGGGCTGTGCTCGCCGGTTTGCAGATAGGCCTGCACAGGCATGCCGGGGATCAGCACCGACCCTTCCGGCAACTTTTCGATCTCGCCTTCCGAAATCTCGACCCGGGCGCGGTAATAGCTCTGCCCGGTGCGCTCGTCCTGGATCGCGTCGGGCGAGACGGAAATCACCCGGCCGAGGATTTCCGGCGTGCGCCGCGTGTCGAAGGCGGCGAAGCGCAGCGCCACGTCCTGGCCTGCATGGACCTGGTCGACATGGATCGTTTCGATCTGCAGGCCGATGATCAGCGGCTGGTCCTGCGGCACGAGATAGAGCACCGGCTGCGCGGGCTGGATCACCGATTGTTCGCCGAAAACGCGCAGCTCGTGAACCGCGCCCGAGCGCGGGGCGCGGATGTCGAGCCGGTTGAGCTGTTCGAGAAGCGCCCGGCGGCGTTCGGCCAGTTCCAGCTCGCGGCCCTCCTGCTCGGACAGTTCGGCAATCGCCTCTTCCCGGCTCTGGGCCTGAATGCGGATGATTTCGATTTCGATCTCGGTAATCCGACCTTCGGCCTGGGCGCGCGCGGCGACAATCTCGCCAGATGACCCTTCCAGGCTGGATTTTTCGCGTTCCAGCGCCAGCACCCTGCTTTGCTGCGTCAACCCGCGCTCGAACAGGGTGGTCTGGTTGGTGAGTTCTTCCTGGATGAAGGCGATCTGTTCGCGCAAGGCGTTGAGCTGGGCATCGAGCCCCTCGATCTGCGAGGCGATCTGCGCCTTGCGCTTGCCTAGCTGCTCGACCGAGGCGGCGAGGTTGTCGCGCCGCTGCGAAAAGAGCTTGCGATTGCTCTCCAGCATTTCGGCCACGTCGGGGCTGCTTGCGGCGACGGCCAGCAGGTCATCGCTGAAGGTGACCGCATCGCTGCCGTCGCGTTCCGCTTCGAGCCTGCCGCGGCGGGCCATCAGTTCGAAGAGCTGGCTCTGGACGATGGTCAGATCCGAGTTCAGCCGCTCGGGGTCGAGCCGGATCAGCACCTGCCCGGCTTCCACGATGTCGCCTTCGCGCACCAGGATCTCGTCGACCACGCCGCCATCGGGGTGCTGGACGACCTGCCGGTTCTGCTCCACCTCGATCGCGCCGTTGGCGACGATGGCGCCGGCGATGTTGGAGAGCACCGACCAGGTGCCGAAGCCCCCCACCAGCACGACGAGCGCGAGGATGCCGAGGATCACCGGCCCGCGCGCCGACCATGCCTTGAGCACCTGCGCCTCGGTCGCGCTCTCGCGGTTCTGCGGGTTGCCGAGCACCAGCACATCCTTGCTCACCTTCGTATGGGGCACCTGGCTGGCGGGTTTGTTTGCGTCTTTGTTCATCAGCTCACCCCGCCCGATTTGCCCTGCGCCACGGTCGAGCGGATCGCTTCGGCGTTCTGTACCGTGCGGTTCAGGATTTCGTCGCGCGGGCCAAAGGCTTTCGACATGCCGTGATCGAGCACCAGCAGAAGCTCGCACTCGGTGATGGCCGAGGGCCGGTGGGCCATGATCAGGATCGCGCCGCCCTGCGCCTTGACCTCGCGCACGGCGGTGTTGAGCGCCTGCGACCCCTCGTTGTCGAGGTTGGAGTTGGGTTCGTCGAGCACCAGGATCACCGGGTTGCCATACATCGCACGGGCCAGGCCGATGCGCTGCATCTGGCCGCCCGAGAGCATCCCGCCGCCGCCGGTGACCTTGGTGTCATAGCCGTCGGGGAGGCGCAGGATCATCTCATGCGCGGCGGCCTTTTTCGCCGCTTCCACCACCGCCGCATCGTCCGGTGTCATCGACAGCCCGGCGATGTTTTCGGCAATGGTGCCGTCGAAAAGCTGCACCCGCTGCGGCAGATAGCCGATATGCTGGCCGAGCGTGGCGGGCTCGAACTGGTCGAGCGCCGCGCCGTCGAGCCGGATCTTGCCGCCGGCGGGGCGCCAGACGCCGGTGATCGTGCGCGCGAGCGAGGATTTACCGGCGCCGGACGGACCGATGATCCCCAGCGCCTCGCCGGGATGCACCTCGAAGTTGATCATCCTGAGCGAAGCCTGCGACTGGCCGGGCGGCACCACGGTAAGGTTTTCGGCCTTGAGCAGACCGCGCGGGCGCGGCAGCCGGGTACGGGGCGCTTCCGGCGGCACTTCGCTCAGCAGTTCGACGAGCCGCTGCCAGCCGTGGCGGGCCCGCTGGACGAGCTGCCACTGGCCGATGGCCATGTCGATCGGGGCGAGCGCGCGGCCCAGCAGGATCGACCCGGCGATCATCGCGCCAGGGCTGAGTTCGCCGCGCAGCACCAGCCAGGCGCCAAGACCGAGCATCGCCGATTGCAGAAACATCCGGAACGTCTTCGAGATCGCGGCGAACTTGCCGGCCCGGTCGGATGACAGGATCGTATCGTTCAGGCTGGCGGCACGGGCCTGGTGCCAGCGTTCGAAGGCGGAATCGGACATGCCGAGGGCGCGCACCATCTCGGCCTCGCCGCGCAATTGCTCGGCCAGCTGGTCAGCCTTCATCGTGGCGGTGTTGGCGCTGGTGACGGGGCCGGAGGTGAGCAACTGGTTGAGAATGGTGATGAACACCAGCACGGCACCGCCGGACAGCGCGAGATAGCCGAGATAGGGGTGAAAGATCAGGATGCCGGCCAGGAAGATCGGCGTCCAGGGAATGTCGAACACGGCGGCGAAAACGGGCGACGACAGCAGCCGCTGCACCGATTCGAGGTCGCGCAGCGTGTTCGTCGTGCGCTGGCCGGTGCCGGCGGCCACCGCTTCGCGCCGGAGCACGGCGGAAAATACCCGGCGGTCGAGCCGGGCCTGAAAGGTGGCGCCGATACGGGCGAGCACGCGGCCCCGGGCATAGTCGAGCACACCCATGATCAGGAAGAAGAACGCCATCAGCAGCGTGAGGGCGATCAGCGTGGCTTCCGAGCGTGAGCCAAGCACCCGGTCATAGATCTGCAGCATGTAGATCGGGCCGGTGAGCATGAGGATGTTGACGAAGACGGAAAAGATCGCCGCCGCCCAGAACAGCGCACGGCTCTCCCGCCGTATGCCGCGAAGCTCACTTTCGCCTTTTTCTTTCTGGGCTGGGGTCATTCCGCGTGCGCCTGTCTTTTTTCAATTATGTCGTTTTGCAATCTCTCGTCCACAGACGATCGGCCTGTGGCGTCAGCTTATCCTACGGGATGTAAATTTTTTACCCTTCAATACCGAGAATGGACCGAAGTACACCCAGAAGCGAGTCTTCTCCAGCCGGTGTGCGCGTTGGACCGCCGATTCCGGGCTGTCGGGTGCCGGACTCGACGGTCGGCGGCGCGTCCGGGCGGATCATCGGCAGGGGATGCGCGGGCAGGTTTTCGTGCACCCGCGCCATCGTCTCGTGCCAGATCTCCGCGGGCAGGCCGCTGCCGGTGACGCCGGTGAGCGGCGTGTTGTCGTCATAGCCCATCCAAACCCCGGCCACGTAATCGGCGGTGAAGCCGAGGAACCAGGCGTCGCGTGCGGCGGTGGTGGTGCCGGTCTTGCCGGCTGCTTCGTGGGCGTCGAGCGCGGCGCGGCGGCCCGAGCCATCGGTGACCACACGGCTCATCATATAGATCAGCTGCTCCGCCGCCTGCGGGGTGATGACCCGTTCGCCGATGCCGCCGGCCTGTTCCATGAGCGGTGTGCTCTCGCCGAGCAGCCGCAGTTCGATCAGCCCGTAGGGTGTGACCGAGGAGCCGCCGTTGAGAATGCCGGCATAAGCGCCGGTCATTTCCAGCAGGGTCGATTCCGATGCGCCGAGGGCCAGCGCCGGGCCGGCGGCAAGGTCCGACTGGATGCCGAACATCGAGGCGACGGTGCGTACATTCTCGCGCCCCACCGCCTCGGAAAGCTTCACGGCGGGGATGTTGAGCGAATTGCGCAGCGCGTCGGTGAGGGTGACCCAGCCGCGGGTCTGGTTGTCGTAATTGGTCGGGCACCACTGGCCCGAACCGGGAATGCTCATGCAGAACGGCGCATCTTCGATCAGGCTGTCATAGCGCCAGCCGAGATCGAGCGCTGTGGCGTAGACGAAGGGCTTGAAGCTGGAGCCGGTCTGCCGCAGCGCCTGCGTGGCCCGGTTGAACGCGCCCGACACCTTCGTTTTGCGCCCGCCCACCATCGCGCGCACCGCGCCATCGGCGCTCATCACCACGATGGCGGCCTGCGCCTTCGATCCCGGGCTGACCTTGTTGTCGAATACCCAGGCCAGCGCCTCTTCGGCGGCGCGCTGCATATCCTGGTCGAAGGTGGTGCGGATGATCACGTCTTCGGTGGTGTCGCGGGTGAGGAAGGACGGGCCGGAGGACATCACCCAATCGGCAAAGTAGCCGCCCGCCCGCGCCTCGGCGGCCTCCGAAAGCTCGGCCGGATGTTCGCGGGCATAGGCCGCTTGCTGGGCGGTGAGATATCCCTGGTCCTCCATCAGCCGCAGCACGGTCAGCGCCCTGTCCCAGCTGCGTTGCAGGTTGTTGGTGGGATCGTAGCGGCTGGGGGCGGTGAGCGCGCCGGCGAGGATGGCCGCTTCGGCCGGGCGCACATCGGCGGCGGATTTGCCGAAATAGCGCTGGCTCGCCGCCTCGAAGCCATAGGCCCCGGCGCCGAGATAGGCGCGGTTGAGGTAGATGGTGAGGATCTCGTCCTTGGAAAACTTCGCCTCCAGCGCCGTCGCGTAGACCGCTTCCTTGATCTTGCGCCAGAGCGAGCTTTCGCGGCAATCGGCCTCGTATTCGGCTTCGGTCATCCCGCCGGCCGGATCGAAGGGCACGCCGAGGCAGAGCAGCTTGGCGACCTGCTGGGTGAGCGTCGAGCCGCCATGGCCCGAGAGCGGGCCGCGGCCTTCGGACAGGTTGATCCGCACCGCACTGGCGATGCCGCGCGGGCTGACGCCGAAATGGTTGTAGAAGCGTTTGTCTTCGGTGGCGACCACGGCGTTCTTCAGCGCGGGCGAGACGGTGTCGGCGGTAACGATCCCGCCGAACTGGTCGCCGCGCCAGGCGAAGATCTCGCCGTTGCGGTCCATCATCGTCACCGAGCCCTGCGCCCTTCCATCGACGAGCGAGGAGAGCGGCGGCATGGTCGAGGAGAAGTAAAATACGCCCCCGGCCACGAGCAGGCCGACCACCAGCAGGGCGACGACAGTCAGCTTGAAACCGAGCCGGAACAGCCAGCGGATCAGCGCCAGCGGCCAGGCGATGAAAAACGGACGGGTCCGTTTGGGCGGTTTGGCGGTGCGGCGCTTCGGCTTTCGGGGCTTCTTCGGCGGCGGAGACTTGGCCGGCTTCTTCTTGCCAGCCGCGCCCGGATAGCGCTTGTCCGCCACCAGCGGCGGCCGCCGGGAACCATTCTGTGCCATGTGTCTTTTCCGACCTGCTCTGTTTTGCGCGACCATAGCGACTCGGTGGCGCCAAGACGAGGGGGAAGCGCTCCCCGCATTGTGATCGGGTGCGGCCTGCACATCTTTTCATCGCCCAAAAAACAGGCAAATCGCCACGCGGTTGCGGAAAAACCGACGTATTGCCTGTTTTTCGTGCAAACGCCCCCCCTCGTTTTCTTGAGAGAGCGCGGTGCGAGGGGCTTGGCTGTCTTCGTAATCGCGCGGGGGATGCCTCGCTTCTGGCAAAAGGGGAAACACGTGAAACTGATCATTGCAGCGATCAAGCCGTTCAAGCTCGAGGAGGTGCGCGAGGCGCTCACCTCCATCGGCGTGCGCGGCATGATGGTGACGGAAATCAAGGGCTTCGGCACGCAGTCGGGCCACACCGAAATCTATCGCGGCGCCGAGTATGCCGTGAATTTCGTTCCCAAGGTGAAACTCGAAATCGTCGTCGCCGATGCGCTCGCCGAGCAGGTCGTCGAGACGATCGCGAAGACGGCCCAGACCGGCAAGATCGGTGACGGCAAGATCTTCACCCTGGATGTCGACAGCGCCCTGAGGGTGCGCACCGGCGAAACCGACGGCGACGCGCTCTGAGCCCGGCCGGAACGAGACAAAAGGACAAAAGACCGATGCAACTCAAGAAATTCCTTCCCCTCGCGGCCGCGGTGGTGCTTCTGCCCACCCTCGGCTTCGCGCAAGAGGCGGACATGACGCCGCCGAATGAAGAGATCGGCTATATCTTCACCACCTTCATGTTCCTGGTGACGGGCTTCCTCGTCATGTGGATGGGCGCGGGCTTTTCGATGCTCGAAGCGGGCCTCGTGCGCTCCAAGAACGTGACGATGCAGCTCACCAAGAACATCGCCCTCTTCGCCATCGCGGCGATCATGTATTACCTCATCGGCTACAACCTGATGTATCCGGGCGATGGCTGGACCATCACTAACGTGCTCGGCGCCTTCTCGCTGACCTCGCTGGAGCCGGTGGGCGGCTCGCCCGACACCGACCTCACCTATGCGTCGGTCGGCTCGGACTTCTTCTTCCAGCTGATGTTCTGCGCCACCACCGCCTCGATCGTTTCGGGTACCCTGGCCGAGCGCATCAAGCTGTGGCCCTTCCTGATCTTCACCATCGTCCTCACCGGCCTGATCTACCCGATCCAGGCGTCGTGGAAATGGGGCGGCGGCTTCCTTGACGCCAATTTCGGCTTCCTCGACTTCGCCGGTTCGACCGTGGTGCACTCGGTCGGTGGCTGGGCCGCGCTTGCCGGTGCCATCGTGCTCGGGCCGCGTATCGGCAAATATGGCAAGGACGGCAAGGTTAACGCCTTCCCGGGCTCGAACCTGACGCTGGCCACGCTCGGCACCTTCATCCTGTGGCTCGGCTGGTTCGGCTTCAACGGCGGCTCGCAGCTCTACATGGACACCGCCGGCAACGTCGCCGACATCTCGCGGATCTTCTCGAACACCAACACCGCGGCTGCCGGTGGCGCGCTCGCCGCGCTGATCCTGACCCAGCTCCTCTACAAGAAGGTCGACCTGACCATGGTGCTCAACGGCGCTCTCGCGGGCCTTGTCTCGATCACCGCCGAGCCGCTGACCCCGGGCCTGGGTGCCGCCACCCTGATCGGCGCCGTGGGCGGTGTGATCGTGGTCTTCGCCGTGCCGTTCCTCGACAAGCTCAAGATCGACGACGTGGTCGGCGCCATCCCGGTGCACCTCTTCGCCGGCATCTGGGGCACCATCGCCGTGGTTCTGACCAACTCCGACGCGACCATCGGAGGCCAGCTGATCTCGATCGTGATCGTCGCCGCCTTCGTCTTCATCGTCTCGCTGGTGGTCTGGTTCATCCTGAAAGCGGTCATGGGGATCCGCGTCTCGGAAGAAGACGAGGCGATGGGCCTCGACCGCGCCGAGCTCGGGATGGAAGCCTACCCCGAATTCACCAACGGCTAACGTTCCTTCCATACCAGCCGTGTGATAACTGGCCCGGGCGTTCGCGCCCGGGCTTTTTTGCGGAGCGGCTGCGCCGCGCAGGTTTGCCGGAGGGGGGCGCTGCCCCCCTGTGACCCCCCGAGGTATTTGAAGAACAGAGAAGCGAAACGCCGGGGCGTTTTCCCGCCCCGGCGTTTCGCTTCGTTTTCGGAGAGGGCGTCAGACGCCCGCGTCAACGATCGCGTCGGCCAGGATGTCGATGGTGCGTTCATTGAGGCCGGCGATGTTCATCCGGCTGTCGGCCACCATGTAGATGGCGTGTTTCTCGCGCATATAGGCCACCTGCTCCGGCGTTGCGCCGATGCGGGAAAACATGCCGCGATGCTCGGCGATGAAGCCGAACCGGTCGGACCCGGTGCGGCTGCGCAGCGCGTCGGCGAGCTTTGTGCGCAGGTTGAGCATGCTCTTGCGCACGTCTTCCAGCTCGCCTGCCCAGTCGGCCCTGAGTGCCGGATCGTCGAGGATCATCTGCACCAGCCGCGCGCCGTGATCGGGCGGGAAGGAGAAGTTCTGCCGGTTGAGATGGGCGAGGGATTGCTGGGTCAGCGCCGTCGATTTCGCGTTCGGCGCCATGGCGATGAGCAGGCCGGTGCGCTCGCGGTAGAGGCCGAAATTCTTCGAGCAGGAAGCCGCGATCATCGCTTCCGGCAGGCGCGCGGCGATGAGGCGGGTGCCTGCCGCGTCTTCCTCCAGCCCGTCGCCGAAGCCCTGATAGGCGATGTCGATCAGCGGCACCGCGCCTTTTTCCTCCAGGAGCGTCGCCACCTCATCCCATTGCGGCAGGGTGAGGTTGGCGCCGGTGGGGTTGTGGCAGGCGCCGTGCAGCAGCACCACGTCGCCCGTTTTCACGCCGGCCAGATCTTCCATCATGCCGGCGAAATCGACGGCGCGGTTTTCGTCGTCGAAATAGCGGTACTCGGTCATCTTCATCCCGAGATGCCGGATGATCGAGGGATGGTTCGGCCAGGTCGGGGCCGAGAGCCAGACGGTGGCGTCCGGCGTCGCCATCCGGATCAGCTCCAGCGCCTGGTGGATCGCCCCGGTGCCGCCGGGCTGGGCGGCGAGGGCGAGCCGGCTGTCTTCGACCGCGTCGCCCAGAACGAGGCCGGACAGCGCCTTGCCGAAGGCGGGGTCGCCTGCCAGGGCGGTATAGGTCTTGGTGGTTTCGCGTTCCCAGAGCTGCTTTTCGGCCTCCTTCACCGCCCGCATCACGGGGGTGTTGCCGGACGCGTCCTTGTAGACGCCCACGCCGAGATCGACCTTGTTCTCGCGCGGATCGGCGCGGAACTCGGCCATCAGCGCGATGATCTTGTCGGCGGGCAGCTCGTGGAGGTGTTCAAACATGGGAGGATTCCTATTCTCCGGTTGCGACGATGAGGTCGTTATACATGCCCCATTCGGCCCATGCGCCATCGTAGACGGCGTGGCGTTCATGGCCGATCAGGGTAAGGGCAAGGTCGAGGATCGCGGCGTTGATGCCCGAGCCGCAGGAGGCGATCGCGGGTTTCGACAGATCCACCCCCGCCGCCTCGAACAGCGCCTTCAGCTCGCCGGGCGATTTCATCGTACCGTCCTCGGTGAGCAGCGTCATCCAGGGCACGTTTTTCGAGCCGGGGATATGGCCCATGCGCAGGCCGGGCCTGGGTTCCGGGGCCTCGCCGCGGAAACGGTCGGCGACGCGGGCGTCGATGATTTCCCAGCCGCCGAGCTTGGCGGCGGCGGCCACTTCGGTGACGTCCTTCACCATGTCGAACTGCTTGTGCACGGTCATGTGCCGGTCGCGGATCACCGGCGCGGCGTCGGTCACCGGGCGGCCCTCGGCCTGCCATTTCGGCAGCCCGCCATCGAGCACGGCGATGCTGGTCTTGCCGAAATAGCGGAAGGTCCACCACACGCGCGGAGCCGAGAAGATGCCGGCGCTGTCATAGACCACCACCTGGTGCCCGTCGCCCACGCCCATCGCGCGCATCCGGCTCATGAATTTCTCGACCGGTGGCAGCATATGCGGCAGCGGTGAGCGCAGATCGGCGATCTCGTCGATGTCGAAGAAACGGGCGCCGGGAATATGGGCGGCCTCGTATTCGGCCTTCGGGTCGCGGTCCACCGTCGGCAGGAACCAGGAGGCGTCGAGCAGGCGCAGATCGGCATCGTCGAGATGGCGGGCGAGCCAATCGGTCGAAACCAGTGTTTTCGGGTCGTTATACGCCATGGACTCCCCTCCGCTTTCCACGCAACTGCCTACTCACAGAGGCCGGGGGAGGCAAGGGGTATGCCTGTCAGCCGGGCGGGCCCAGAAGCCGCATCGCGCCGGCGGCGAGGGCCGGGGCAAGGCCGGGGCCGAGCGGCTGGTGCCCGGCAAGGAGGCGGTAGAGCAGCGGGGCATAGATCATGTCGAGCACCACCTCGATCTCGCCGGGCGGTGCGATCTCACCCCGTCCGGCGGCCTCGGCGATCAGCGTCCGCCCCGCCTCGCGCGACGACAGGATCACGCGGTTGCGGAAGGCGCGGGTGAACTCGCTCTCGGGGTCGGCGGTGGCGAGCGCCATGGCGATCTGGCGTCCGCGGGTGGTGGCAAAGGCCCGCACCAGCGCGGCGATCTGGGCGGTGAGCGCGGCCTCCAGCCCGGACTCGCCCGCGCCGCCGGTGGCGGGAAATCCGGCCATCAGCGCCTCCATCGCCAGTTCGGACGCATTGGCCCAATGGCGGTAGATCGTCGGCTTGCCCACGCCTGAGCGCTGGGCAACGGCCTCGATGCTGAGCCGTCCGAAGCCTTCATGCATCAGGATCGCATGTGCCGCCGTCAATGCCTTGTCGCGCGCGGCGCGGCTGGGCGGGCGACCGCGCCGGGTGGGGGATATGGCCGGGTCTTGACTCATTTCTTTACGATACGTAACGTAATTGTGTGCGCAATGCAAGGAGGCCCGCCATGTCGCTCACGCCTTATCTCGTTGTCGGCAATGCCGAGGCGGCCATCGCTTTCTACATCGCGGCTTTCGGCGCAGAGGAAGACTTTCGCATGACCGATCCGGGCGACGGGCGCATCGGCCATGCCGAGCTGACCATCGGTGCGGCCCGGTTCATGCTGGCGGATGAATATCCCGATTTCGGCGCGCTCTCGCCCGATTCTATCGGCGGCACGCCGGTGACGCTGCACCTGGCGCTGGACGATGTGGATGCCACCGTGGCGCGGGCCGAAGCCGAGGGCGCGCTGGTTCTGCGCGCGCCCGCCGATCACAGCTTTGGTGAGAGAACGGCGACCCTCGTCGATCCGTTCGGTCACCGCTGGACGCTGGCGCAGGAGATCGAGGCAGTCGCGCCCGAGGAGATGCAACGCCGCTGGGAGAACGAGACCGGCGCGTGAGGGCAGGCCCCGGCGCCGGGCCGGGGCCCGATCTGTTATTTTGCCATCATCGACTTGATGACGCCGATCACGGCCATGATCACGCCGCCGCCGACGCCGCCCGAGGCGATCGAGCCGACGATGGAGCCCACGTCAAGCCCGCCATCGGCGGCGCTTGCCAGCCCGCCTGCGCCCATCATGGTCAGAAGCTGCCCGCCGAGGCCGCCCCCGACGATGCCCGCAATCGAGTTGCCCAGCGTGCCGAGGCTGAGGTTTTTCGCGACGCCGCCGACGAGATTGCCGCCGACCGCGCCAGAGATCAGGCTGATGATAAGCTGTTCCATGCGTCCTTCCCTTCACGCGGGCTTGTGTGAAGCGTGCGACGGCGCCCGCGACCTGTTCGCGCTGTGAGTGTAGCGCAGGATGCGGAATACCCCTATGGGGAGTTTCGGCCTCAGCTTCCCCGTGTGGCGGCGCGCCTGAGCGCCCGCTCCAGCCCGTCGCGAAAGCGCGCCCGGTCGGTCTTGGAGAAGGGCCGCCCGCCGCCCTGGCGGAACGGATCGGCGGCGCGCAGATCGGCCATCAGATCGCGGGTGGCGAGCGCCGTGCCGATATTGGCCTCGGTGAATGCCTCGCCATTGTGGCGCAGCACTTCCGCCCCGGCGGCGACGGCTTTGGCCGCGAGCGGGATGTCGCCCGTCACCACCACGTCGCCCGGGCCGGCGCGCTCGGCGATCCACTTGTCGGCCTCGTCGGCGCCGTGGTCGACATAGACCATCTCGACCAGCGGATTGGCGGAGGGCCGAAGCCCGCCATTGGAGACGAAGGCGATCTTCACCCGGTTGCGGGTGGCGATCTGTTCGGCCTCGGCTTTCACCGGGCAGGCATCGGCATCGACATAGATCATGGCCGCTCCATAGCCGGTTTGCCGCGCTCTGGACAGCCTGCGAATGCGGGTGTTCAATTGCGCCATGATCCGCAATTACGCCGACCATGCCTCGAACGAGCGCACCTTCCTTGCCTGGGTGCGCACCACCATCGCGGTGGTGGGCTTCGGGGTGGCCGCCGCGCGCCTTGGCGGGGCCGCGCCCTCGCCCTGGGCAGATGCGGCGATGCTCGGTTCCGGCGCGCTGGTGGTGGCGCTGGCCTATCTGCGGATGCGGATGATCCGGCTGCGGATCGACAGCGGCGCCGAGGCCGACGATGCCGGCCCGCGCGCCGATGCGATGCTGGCGATTCTGGTGATCGCTTTTTTCGGCCTGCTCGGCACATTTGCCCTGCGCCTCAGCGTCTAGGCCACGGTGGAAATCAGGGTCTCCGACGAGGCCCGCTGCGGCAGAACGCCGTTATGCCGGGCGTGGCGGGCGCGGCCCCGGCAGCGGTCCGCCGTCTTCGCGCCCGGATCACCCGCCGCCGATCAGCGCGCCTGCGGCGAAGACCAGCGCACCGCCCAGCACCACCTGAAAGGTTGCCCGCAGGAATGGCGTTTCCATGAAGCGGTTCTGAATCCAGACGATGGCCCAGAGCTCGACGAAGACCACCACCATGGCGATGATCGTCGCGGTCCAGAAATGCGGGATCAGGTAGGGCAGGGCGTGGCCGAGCCCGCCGAGCGCGGTCATCACGCCCGAGGCGATGCCGCGCTTGAGCGGGCTGCCGCGCCCCGACAGCTCGCCATCGTCCGACGCCGCTTCGGTGAAGCCCATCGAGATGCCCGCGCCGATACTGGCGGCGAGGCCGACGAGAAAGGTGGTGTGGGTGTTCTGGGTGGCGAAGGCGGTGGCGAAGATCGGTGCCAGCGTCGAGACCGAGCCGTCCATCAGCCCGGCCAGGCCCGGCTGCACCCAGGTGAGCACGAATTGCCGGTGCGCCGAGCGGTCTTCCTCCGCGCGTGCCTCGCCGCTGAGATACCTGGCTTCCAACTCGCCGGCGAGCTCGTTATGCCCGGCCTCCGCCGCCGCGAGATCGCCCAGGAGCTTGCGGGTCTCGGCATCGGTCGAGCGGTCGGCGGCCTTGCGGTAGAATTGCTCCGCCTGCCGCTCCATCTCGCTCGCCTCCGAGCGCATCCGCTCCAGCCCGAGATTCTCGATCAGCCAGATCGGGTTGCGGGCATAGAAGCCCGATACGTGCTCGCGCCGGATCAGCGGGATGACATCGCCAAAGCGGCGCTGATGGGCTTCGATCAGCCGGCGGCGGTGTTCGTCCTCCTCGACCGCCATTTCTTCGAACACCTTGGCGGAGCTGGGAAATTCTTCCCTGAGCCGCTCGGCATACTGGCGGTAGATCCGCGCATCGTCCTCTTCGTTCGAGATTGCGAGCGCGAGAACTTCCTGTTCGGAAAGGTCGCCGAAACGGCGCCGTCCGCTGCTTACACCGGGGATCATCCGGGGGCCTCCTGTCTGGAACGGCTCTAAACTAGCGATCAGGGGCCGCCACGCAAGGGCCAGATGGCCTTGGGGGCGCGGGGTATGGCCGGAATGCCCGACATGGGCCACCGATCCGGCTGCATGGGGGCGGATCTCCGGTTCTCCGGACATCCACTTATCCGGAGAACTGGTTTTCCGGAAATCTCGCAACCTACTGAAAATAATTCAGTAATACAGTCATCCCGGTTGCCGGGTAAGGCTTTGTTCACCTCTCCGACGCGCCATCTGATCCCGGTGCCGGCGCAGGGCCGCCCGCCAAACCGGGCGTCAGTCTACCCGCCGCACATGGATGTGGTTGCCCTCGCGCTTGGTCTCGAACCGCTTGAGTTCGCGGATCAGGTCCGAAAGCTTGGCTTTGCCATAGGTTCGCGTGTCGAAGTCGCGGGTGTCGGCCTGGATTGTCTGGCCGATCAGGCCGAGTTGATACCACTCGCCGTCCTGGTCGATCTTTTCCATCGCCCGCAGGATCAGCGGCACCGCCTCGACGGGCGGGCGCTTGGCCGATGTGCCGCTGCTGCCGCCCTTGCTCGGGGTCTCGGCAGGTTCTTCGACGATATTCTCGATCATCACGAAGCGGGTGCAGACGTTGCGCAAGGATTCGGGTGTCTTGCCCTCGCCGATGCCGATCACGTCGAGCCCCTGCTCGCGGATCCGGTTGGCGAGCGCGGTAAAGTCGCTGTCGGACGAGACCAGCACGAAGCCGTCGAACCGGCCCGTATGCAGCAGGTCCATCGCGTCGATGACGAGGCCGATATCGGAGGCGTTCTTGCCCTTGGTGTTGGCCGTTTCCTGATGCGCGACGAGGCCGAGCGCATGCACCTTTTTGGACCAGGGCTGAAGTCGCGGGGCCGCCCAGTCGCCATAGACGCGGCGCAGGGCCGGTTCGCCGTAAGCGGTAATTTCCTTCAGGATCGCCTCGGCGTGGCGGGCGGGGATATTGTCGGCGTCGATGAGAACGGCGAGGAGGGGGGATTTGTTGTCTTTCATGCGTACAAGGTGGGGCCGCGCGCGCCGCCACTCAAGAGCGATTTACGCCTGTCGCGAACGGTCGTGCAGATCGGTGGCGTAACGGTCGCGGTAGCGCATGAAAAACGCCGCCGCAGGCAGGCTGCGACGGCGCGAATGGTCGGCTTTTGGGTGCGATCAGTCCTTGTAGACGGAGTGGCAGGCCTGGCAGGCGCCGCCGAGCCCGCCCATCGCGGCGCCGAGTGCCTCGGCGCTGTCGACCGCGGCACCCGCTTCGGCGGCCATTTGCAGATTGTTCGCCTTGGACACGAAATCGTCCCAGTTTTCCCAGATCGCATCCTTGGCGTCGCTTTCCGGGTCGGTGTTCGACTGCGGCTCGAACAGCACCGGCACGGTTGCGGCTTTTTCGGCGATCTCGGCAAAAGCGGTCTGGGCGGCGGCGGCATCGAAGGCTACGGCGCCCTTGGCCATCTGCGTGAGCGCCTTCACATCGGCGCCGATCAGGCCCATCGTCTCCTTGCGCGCGATCACTTCCGGGTCTTGCGCGGCGGCGAAAGCGGCGGTCGCGACCGTGCCGAAAGCGAAAGCGGCGACGAGGGCGGATTTGCGGTTAAACATTGATAATCGTCCTTTTTTCGGGGTATCCGCGCGCAGACTAGCGGCGTGCCGGTGAGGGTCTAGTCACATCATCGTCAGATGCGGCAACTCGGCGCTGGCTTGCCGGGGGGGAGACGTGGCAAAAGGGCGCGCATGACAGTGATCGCACAAAATACGCTCATGGATGCCGCTTATGCAGGCCCTTCGTGGCACCGCGAGGTGGCCGAGGATCTGGCCGCGCGCCTGACTCCTCCATCGGATTTTCCCTGCACCTTTTCGCAAAACGCCTTCCGGCGCGGTCTCGTCGATCTGATCTTCGTCGAGGCGCTGGACGAGGTGGGCCGGGCGCAATTGCGCGCCGACATGCTCGCCTATATCGCGGCGGCGAAAAAGTGGGACGGGCAGGTCAACACCGCCCGCCCGCTGGTGGTCGCCTTCTCGCGGGACGCGGCCAGCGCCGATACGGTCGAGGGCTATCATGCCATTGGCTGGGAGGTGCTGCAGGATTGGCACGACCATGACCCCGAGCCATGGCCCGAGGGCGTGGCCACCGACCCGATGGCGCCCTACTGGTCGATGTGCTTCGGCGGTATCCAGCTATTCGTGAACTTTTCGTCCCCCGCGCATGAGCAGCGGAAATCGCGCAATCTGGGGCGGCATTTCCTGTTTATCGTCAATCCGCGCGAACGGTTTGACATGGTGGCGGGCGACACGCCCGAAGGCAACCGCATCCGCCAGGTGATCCGCGACCGCGCCGAAGCCTATGACGGCATTCCTCATGCGCTGGAACTGGGCAGCTACCAGAAAGGCGAGATCGAGTGGTGGCAATACGGCGTGACCGATGACAACCACGAGCGCGCCGACCGCTGCCCGATGAAGATGCGGGCGACGTGAGGTGGTCGCGCGCCGTGCGCCGTCGCGGGCATTGAAGTGACCGTGGAAGGTATTCTCACTCTGATCTTCGGCCTTCTGATTTTCGCCGGCATGCTCTGGTTGTATATTTTCTTGCCGGCGGACATGGCGGCCAGACGCAATCGCAGCGCATTTGTATGGGTGCTCATTTCGCTGGTTGGCAGCCCGTTGCTTGCAATCCTGCTCCTCATAGCCCTTGGAGCCAGTCCGGACCCCGGTTCGGACTGACCTTCAGCGCAACCAACGCCCCAGCAACGAAAAAGGGGAGCGGCTTGCCGCTCCCCTTCGCGTTTCAGATTTGACCGGCTTCAGCCGATGATCGCGTTCAGCGTGGCCGAGGGGCGCATCACCGCCGCCATCCTGGCCGGGTCGGTGTTGTAATAGCCGCCGATATCGGTGGGCTGGCCCTGCGTCGCCATCAACTCGGCCACGATCTCGGCTTCCTTCTCCACCAGCGCGGCCGCGATCGGCGCGAAATGGGCGGCGAGAGCGGCATCGTCCTTCTGCGCCGCCAGCGCCTCGGCCCAGTAGCGGGCGAAGAAGTAATGCGAGGTGCGGTTGTCGTTCTGGCCGACCTTGTATTCCGGGCTGTTGCCGTTTTCGAGCACCTTCTGCGTGGCCTCGTCTACCGCGTCGCCCAGCACCTGCGCCGCGGCCTTGCCGCGCGCTTCGGCGAGGAACTTGAAGCTTTCGCCGAGTGCGCAGAACTCGCCCAGACTGTCCCAGCGCAGGTGGTTTTCGGCCACGAGCTGCTGGACGTGCTTGGGTGCCGAGCCGCCCGCGCCGGTCTCGAACATGCCGCCGCCATTCATCAGCTTGACGATCGAGAGCATCTTGGCCGAGGTGCCAAGCTCAAGGATCGGGAACAGGTCGGTGAGGTAGTCGCGCAGCACGTTGCCGGTGATCGTCACCACGTCCTTGCCCTTCTTCTGCTCTTCGAGCGTGAAGCGGGTGGCCTCGCGCGGCGCGAGGATCGGAATGTCGATCCCGGCTTCGGCCAGAACGGGTTTGACATATTTGATGATCTCGGCGTCATGGGCGCGGGTTTCGTCGAGCCAGAAGGCCGAGGTGCCGGTGGCTTTGTGGCGGGCGATGCCAAGCTGGATCCAGTCGAGGATCGGCGCTTTCTTCGCGGTGGAGGAGCGCCAGATGTCGCCCTTTTGCACCGCCTGCTCATGCAGCACCTCGCCCGAGGCGAGCACGATGCGCACGGTGCCATCGGCGGGGATCTCGAAGGTGGTCGGGTGCGAGCCGTATTCTTCCGCCTTCTGCGCCATCAGGCCGACATTCGACACCGCGCCCGCCGTGGTCGGGTCGAGCGCGCCATTGGCTTTGAAGAACGCGATGGTCTCGTCGTAGACCGGGGCGTAGCAATTGTCGGGGATGCAGCACTTCACATCCGCCTTGGCGCCATCCGGCCCCCAGCCCTTGCCGCCGGCGCGGATCGCGGCGGGCATCGAAGCGTCGATGATCACGTCCGAGGGCACATGCAGGTTGGTGATGCCCTTGTCCGAGTCGACCATGTAGAGCGGCGGGCGGGCCGCCATCGCGGCCTTCAGATCGGCCTCCAGCGCGGCGTCGCCCTTGATGCGCGCCACGAGGTCGCCGATCCCGTCATTCGGGTTCCAGCCGAGCGCGTCGAGCCTGGGGCCGTGCTGGGCGATGAAGTCTTCAAGGTAGACGCTGACGAAATGGCCAAACAGGATCGGGTCGGAGACTTTCATCATCGTCGCCTTGAGATGCACCGAGAACAGCACGCCCGGCTCCGTCGCCGCGATCTGTTCCTTGATGTATTCACGCAGCGCGCGGGCCGAGAGGAAGGTGGCGTCGACCACTTCGCCCTCGATGTATTTCAGCCCGTCCTTCAGCACCGTTTCGGTGCCGGCGGCATCGGTAAAGGTGATCTTCGCACCGCCGGCCTGGGCAGCGGTGATGGTGGCGGCCTTTTCGTTGGCGAAGAAATCGTTGCCCGGCATCGAGGCGACGTGGGTTTTGCTGTCGGCTGACCAGGTGCCCATCGAATGCGGGTTTTTCATCGCATAGGCTTTCACCGCCTTGGCCGAGCGGCGGTCGGAATTGCCCTCGCGCAGCACCGGGTTCACCGCCGAGCCCTTCACCGCATCGTAGCGCGCCTTGGCGTCTTTCTCGGCATCGGTCTTCGGCTCTTCCGGGTAATCGGGCAGGGCAAAACCCTGGCCCTGAAGCTCTTTGATCGTGGCCACGAGCTGCGGCACCGAGGCCGAGATGTTTGGCAGCTTGATCACGTTGGCGTCGGGCGTTTTCACCAGTTGGCCCAGCTCGGCCAGATCGTCCGAGACCTTCTGGCCGTCCGGCAGCAGATCGGCGAAGGCGGCGAGCACCCGGCCGGCGAGCGAGATGTTGCGGGTCTCGACGTCAATCCCGGCGGCGGAGGCAAAGGCGCGGATGATCGGCAGGAGCGAGGCGCTGGCCAGCTCCGGGGCTTCGTCCACCTTGGTGTAGATGATGTCGGGGGTCTCGGTCATGTCACGTCTCCCATGTAATCCCGCCCTCGGGCGTCGCGCGCTTCCTCGCCTGAATCGTGCCGGCTGTCAAGGTCTGTGTGCAATGGTATACCGAACTGGCGCCACCGTTCCGCCGCTCACAGCGTCACGGCGGTCAGGTCTCCTGAAATATGCGTGCCGGGCGGCAGGAGCGGTACGATACAGGCCTGGAAGGCGTGGTAGATATCGGGCTTGCCGGCGAAGATCGCGCCGGTGGGCCGGTTCTTGTCATCGAGTTCGGGGAACCAGCCGCCGTGTGTGTGGTCGATGAAATGGCCGGCCACCACGTCCCAGACTTTTGCGTACCAGTCGAGCGCCAGCGCGTCGCCGTCGTGCTTCCACAGCGTTGCCGCCGCGCCGATGGCCTCGGCGTTGGGCCACCAGAGCCGCAAGGATTGCAGCGGAGCATTGTCCCAGCCCAGCGTGTAGATGAACCCGCCGCGTGCGGTATCCCAGCCATGGGCGGTGGCTTCGGCAAACAGCCCCTTCGCGGCCTCGATCATCCATCCATGCGCCTGCCCGGACAGGTCGTGAAGCTGCACCAGAAGCCGTGCCCATTCCAGCGCATGGCCCGGGGTGATCCCGGCAGGGCGAAACATCGGATCGCCCTCATAGGCGAGGTCCACCTGCCAGGTGCTGTCGAAATGTTCGGCCACCCGCCAGCCCTGCGCCCGGGCGGTGCGGTTGACGATGAGATCGGCAATGCTGAGCGCCTTGTCGAGATAGCTCCGCGCGCCGGTGGCCTCGAAGGCGGCCATCAGCGCCTCGGTCATGTGCATGTTGGAATTCTGCCCGCGATAGGGGCCGGTCCCGGACCAGTCGGCACGGAATTCCTCGCGCATCGCGCCGTGCTCCGCATCCCAGAACCGCGCCTCGATCACCTCGCTCACATCGTCGAGCAATGTCTGTGCCTGCGGGTGGCCGACCCTGAGCGCCGAGGCGGCGGCGAGCAGCACGAAGGCATGGCCATAGGCGAGCTTGTCGTCCCGCGCCGGGCCATCCGCCGTGACGCCCCAGACATAGCCGCCGCGCCGCGCATCGCGGTGATGCGACCAGAGAAAGCGCATCCCCTGGTCGATCCCGTCAGCCAGTCCGGGAATGCCGAGCTGCGTGGCGAGCGAGAGCACATGCACCATCCGCGTGCTGTCGTGGATCTGAAAAACCTCGTCGGCGCCGTGCAGCGGCTGACCGTCCTGCCCGAGCATCCGAAAGCCTGCCGGCCCGCCAAGGCTGGCGCGATGAAAGCCGACCAGCCGCTCCGCCTGCCCGATCAGCCAGCGGCGGTGCAGCGGGCGGGCGGGCAGCGGCTGGGGCATCCTACCAGGTGCCCACGTTCGGCATCGAAGCCCAGGGCTCCTGCACCGGCAGCGGCTCGCCTTCCTGCAGCAATTCGACCGAAATGTTGTCGGGGCTCTTGAAGAAGGCCATGAAGCCGTCGCGCGGCGGGCGGTTGATGGTGATGCCCGCATCCATCAGCTTCTGGCAGAAGGCATAGATATCGTCGACGCGGTAGGCGAGATGGCCCCAGCTTCGGCCGGTCTGGTACACCTCGTCGCTGCCCCAGTTATAGGTCAGTTCAAGCTCCGGCGCGCGGGTCTCGTGGGCGCTGGCTTCGTCCTTCGGCGCGGCGAGGAAGACGAGGGTGAAGTTCCCCTCCCGGCTCTCGGTCCGGCGCAGTTCCACCATTCCGACCTTGTTCACCCAGAAATCGAGGCTTTCGTCGAGATCGGTGACACGGATCATCGTATGCACATAGCGCATGGGCAGGGTCCTTTCTTTCTGTCCGGCGGCCCGCAGCGGCGGGTGCCGGCGCTCTTACAGGCGGGTGCGCGCGAGCAGGGCCGACGAGACGAGTCCGATGGTCTGGGTCACGCCGATCATCGGGCTTTCGGTTACCAGCACAAGATCGCCCGGATGCACCTCGAAGGTGCGCGCGGCGAACAGGCCGTCGGCGCTGGTGAGATCGACGGTGAAAACCACCTGTTCCATCTGCGGCCCCTTGATCCCGTCGGCGCGCAGGGCGCTTGCCGGATAGTCGCGCAGGATCAGGATGCCTTTCGGGTCGGCGCGGTTTTCAAACAGCCCGCCCGCCATCGACAGCGCTTCCATCGCGGTGACGTGCTCGCGGTCGAAATAGACAAGCTGGTCGCCCGTCGCGCCGGCGGCGACGAAATAGCGCTGGTCTTCCTCGACGATCACCTTGTCGCCGCCGCGCATCACGATGTTGCGCCGGGCGTCCGACAGCAGGTCTTCGGCGCGGATTTCGTAGGTCTGGCCGTTGCGGATCAGCCGCACCAGCGGGTTGCGGACGCGCTCGGCGATGCCGCCGCCACGCGAGATCAGGCTGAGGATGGTGAAGTTGCGCGAGGGCAGTTCCACCGGACCGGGCCGGGCCACGCCGCGCACGAGATCGACGGTGTTGTTCTCGCCCGGCACCACGGAGAGCTGCACCTGCGCCGAAGGTGCGATCCGCTCGACTTCCTTCTGCACCTCGATGCGCGCCGCGTCGGGGCTGAGGCCGTTGATCACCACATCGCCGACATAGGGCACGAAGATTGCCCCCGCCGGCGACACCTCGATTCCGTTCATCTGGGTCGATTTTGAATTCGGATCGGTCAGCAAGGAGTTGGTCTGGTTGTCCCAGATCACCAGATTGACCCGGTCGCCGGGGCGAATGGTTGTCGACGAGGCGCCGCCGCCGGCTTCGAGCCAGCGGTAATGCCCGCGCCAGCCGGTCGTCGGCCAGCCGCCTACGCGGTCGAGATTGGCCCGGGTCACTTCAACGACGGAAAATTCGGGATCGCTCGCATCGGCCTCGGCCAGCACCTCGGCCTGAATCGGCGCACCTGCCGGAAACCCGCAGGATGCGAGTGTAAAAAAAACACCTAATACCAGCAGAATGTTGCGCAAAACTCTGAGATCCCCCCAAGATCGGGCTGGCCTATCTCTGGCCTATTTACACACCGGCTGCAATCGGTGATACGTCGCACGGATTAAGAAACCGGAGTTTTTGCCGAGTGCGACCGGAATGCAATATCCACTTCGCACGGTGGGTTTTCGGCACCTCCGGAGAGGTAACGACGGATGACGTTCAGCAAGCGTGCGTTTGACCTGACGCTCGCACTTACCTTGGGGATTCTGCTTTTGCCGGTGATTGGGGGGATCGCCGCCGTTATTCTTGTGCGCGATGGCCGGCCGGTTTTCTTCGGCCATAAACGGGCCAGGGCGCCGGGGCAGAATTTCACCCTGTGGAAGTTCCGCACCATGATCAACATGCGCCGCAAATCCGATCATGGCGTGTCGGGCGGCCACAAGCGGCGGCGGATCACGCCGACCGGACGGTTCCTGCGCAAGACCCGGCTCGACGAGTTGCCGCAATTGTGGAACGTGATCCGGGGCGATATCTCCTTCGTCGGCCCGCGCCCGCCCGATCCGCGCTATGTGAAGATGTTCCCCGAGCTCTACGGCGAGGTGCTCAAAAGCCGCCCCGGCATCACCGGCCTGGCCACGCTGATCTATCACAAGACCGAGGAGCGGCTGCTCGCCCAATGCCGCACGCCGCAGCAGACCGAAGAGGTCTACACCCGCCGCTGCGTGCCGCGCAAAGCCAGGCTCGACCTGATCTACGCCGAGAACCGGACGCTGTGCTACGATATCTTCCTGATGCTGCACACGGTGTTTCGCAAACTGCCGCTGCATCTGAAAGCCTGGCGCTGATCGCCGCGCCGGGTGCGCGCGCTGCCGCCTGTCTGCCTGCGCTGCCTTGATCTTCCGCGCGCGAGGGCCACATCCTGTGGCAAACGGAGGTGCCCATGACCCGGATCGTTCCCGCCATCGCCATCCTTCTGGCCATGTTTCCCGCCAGCCTGAGCGCCGAGACGCGCGTGCCGGCGACCAATGCCGAGGTGCAGCTCAGCTTTGCGCCCGTGGTCGAGCGCGCCGCGCCGGCGGTGGTCAATATCTACGCCACGCAGGTGGTGGCCGAGCGGGTGAGCCCGTTTTTCGACGATCCGTTCTTCTCGCAGTTCTTCCGCGATTTCGGCACCGTGCGCCCGCGTGAGAAAAACTCGCTCGGCTCCGGCGTGATCGTGGGCGACGGGCTGGTGGTTTCCAATTTTCACGTTGTCGAGAACGCCACCGAAATCCGTGTCGTGCTCGCCGACCGGCGGGAATTCGACGGCGCGCTGGTGCTGGCCGACGAGCGTGCCGACCTTGCGGTGATCCGCCTCGAAGGCGGCGAAGACCTGCCGGCGCTCGATTTTGCCGACAGCGATGCGCTGGCGGTGGGCGATCTGGTGCTCGCCATCGGCAACCCGTTCGGCGTGGGGCAGACGGTGTCGTCGGGCATCGTCTCGGGCCTTGCGCGGTCGGGCCGGGGCGGCGGGGCGTTCAATGCGGCGAGCTACTTCATCCAGACCGATGCGCCGATCAATCCGGGCAATTCCGGCGGTGCGCTGGTCGACATGTCGGGGCGGCTGGTCGGGATCAACACCCAGATCGTCACCCGGTCGGGCGGCTCCAACGGCATCGGCTTCGCGATCCCGGCCAATCTGGTGGCCCGCGTCGTGGCGCAGGCGGCGGCGGGCGAGGCAAGCTTTATCCGGCCCTGGGCCGGGCTCGAAGTCCAGCCGATTGATGCCGATATGGCCAATGCGCTGGGCCTTGACCGGCCGCAGGGCGTGCTGGTGCGCGCGCTCGCCGATGGCAGCCCCTTCGCCGAGGCGGGCGTGGCCCCCGGCGATGTGATCCTCGCGATGGACGGCCAGCCGGTCAACGCGCCCGCCGAACTGGTTTTCCGCTTGTCGTTGCAGGAGATGGGCAGCATGGTGCCGGTGACCCTGCGCACCGGCACGGAAGAGCATATCGTGGCCGTGGAGATGCGCGCCGCCACCAGCGCGGGCGACGGGCTGGGGCAGGGGGCGGTGAGCTTCACCGCTGCCGGCCCGTTTCAGGGCCTTGTCCTGCAGGACCTCACCCCCGATCTCTCGGCCCGGCTCGGCCTGCGCTCATCGACCGGCGGCGGCGTGGTGGTGATGGGGATCGACAATCCCCGCAGCGCCCGCAATTTCCAGCCCGGTGACATCATCACCGAGGTCAACGGCGTCGAGATTCACGGGCTGGCGGAACTCACCGAACTGGCCAGCGAAGACCGGCGAACGTGGAAGCTGGTGATCGAGCGGCGGGGCGGGCGCGTCTACCTCACCTGGCGGGGCTGACGAATTGGATTGACCGCGATGCGATCGGCCCTTACCCATTGAAATAAATGGGGGAATGTCATGAAACACGGTCCTGAAGACGCCATCATCGTGATCGACGTGCAGAACGATTTCTGCCCCGGCGGCGCGCTTGCGGTGGAGGGGGGCGATGAGGTCGTGCCCGAGATCAACCGCATCCTGCGCGATTTTCCGGTGCGCGTCTTTACCCAGGACTGGCACCCGATCGGCCACGGCTCCTTCGCCTCGTCACACGACGGGGCGCAGGCGTTCGACACGATCCGGATGCCCTATGGTCCGCAGGTGCTCTGGCCCGACCATTGCGTTCAGGGCAGCGATGGCGCCGAGTTTCACGAAGACCTGCACGTGGAAACCGCCGAGATGATCCTGCGCAAAGGGTTCCGTCACGAGATCGACAGCTATTCGGCCTTTTTCGAGAACGACAAGATCACGTCCACCGGGCTTGAAGGCTACCTGCGCGGGCGCGGGGTGACATGCGTGACGCTGGTCGGGCTGGCCACGGATTATTGCGTCGCCTGGTCGGCGCTCGATGCGGTGCGGCTGGGTTTCGAGGCGCGGGTGAAGCTTTCGGCCTGCCGGGCCATCGACCTGAACGGCTCGCTCGATGCGGCGCTGCGCGAGATGGAGGCCGCCGGCGTCACGCTCTACTGAGTGGCGCTCAGATCGGCAGCATCGAGGCCGCGAAATGCGGGAACACGAAGATCATGAAGAGCGATACGCCCAGGCGCAGTGCCGAGGCGGCGGAGATCTTGCCGATGGCCTTGCGCATCAGCCCGCCGAGGCCGGGGCCGGGCGCCGGTGCTTCCGCCTCCGGCTGCGCCGTCATGTCGATGGGCTGCGCCGCGATTTCGTATTCGATGAAGGCGGCGAAATCGAAGCCGTTGGTCTCGCGCCCGGTGAGATCGTGGGATGACAGGTTTTCCGCCAGCCGCTCCGTCACATCGTTGCGCGCGGGCAGGTCTTCGGCGGGAAAGCACCCTTCGGGCGCGCCGCTGTCATAGGTGTCGAGGCCAAATCCGCAGGCGGTGAAATAGTCCTGCACCGCCGGGTCGGCCCCGCGCAGCGCCGCCACCGTCTCGGGATTGCGAAACTGCGCCACGTAATTGGCGCGGCTGTCCGGCGCGGCCGCCGCATCGTCTTGGGCCTCTTGGGGAATCGCCCAATGAATATCGTAGTCATAAGTCAGAGCCATGGTCGTGCCTCGGCATTGTTAACTATGATGGTACAAATACGGACAAATGCGCTGACTGTCGGGCGGAAATGCGGAAATCCCAAGGCGGGGCGTTTACGGCACGATCACCAGCTTGCCCGCCACCTGCCGTGCGCCCATCAGCGTGAGCGCCTCGCGCGCGCCGACCAGCGCCGTCACCTCGCCCACCACCGGGCGCAGCCGCCCGTCGGCCACCATCGCCAGCAATTCGGCCAGGGCGTCCGGCCCCTGGTGCACGGCGAGAATGCCCGCCCTGCGCCGGGTCGGGGCTGACCACAGCGTGGCAAGGGCCGCCGCGATCACCACCGGCAGCGGGCCGCCGACCAGCATGTAGCGCCCGCCGGGTTTGAGCGTGCGGCGCACCCGGCGCATCGGGCGCGTGCCCCAGAGATCGAGGATCAGGTCGAAGGCATCGCGCTGAGCGGCGAAGTCCTGCTGCTCGAAATCCAGCACCCGGTCGGCCCCTGCCTCGCACATCACCTCGGCCTTCGCGCCGGTATCCACCGCCCAGACCTCGGCCCCGCCCGCCCTGGCGATCTGGATTGCGAGCGGGCCGGACCCGCCGCCGCCGCCATTGACCAGCACCCGCATCCCGGGCCGCACCCGGCCCTGAAAGGTGGTGAGCGCGATGGTGCCCGATTGCGGCAGGGCGGCGGCGAGGATCTCGCTCACGCCCTCCGGCACCGGCACCCAGAGCCGCGCCCTGGCGACGCAGAAATCGGCAAAGCCGCCGAAGGTTTCAAACGTGTCGGCCACCACCCGCTGGCCGGGGCGAAAGCCCGTCACCCCCGGCCCCAGCTTGTCGACCACGCCGACCACGTCGGAGCCGAACACATCGCGCCGGCGCCAGAACCACCGCGCGATCCGGGCATAGGCGGGGCGGCCGGTGACGAATTCCCAGTCCGAGGCGTTGGCGCCGCAGGCCAGCACCCTTACCCGCACCTCACCCGGCCCCGGTTCCGGCACCGGGCGGTTTTCCAATGTGAGGTTTTCGCCCGCGCCGTAGCCACGGCAAACGAGGGTCCGCATCGCTGCTCTCCCTTGCAAACGCCCGGCGCTTTGTGGTCCAAAAGCCCAGACATCCCGGAGCATACCATGGTCGACATCGCCAGCCGCGTCTACAATCACCACTGGAAGATCGACCCGATCGTGCGCTCGCTGATCGACACGGATTTCTACAAGCTGCTGATGGCGCAGTCGGTGTTTCGCAACCGGCCCGACACGCAGGTGACCTTCTCGCTCATCAACCGCACCACCGCGATCCCGCTGGCCGAGCTGATCGACGAAGGCGAATTGCGCGAACAGCTCGACCATATCCGCACCCTCAGCCTCAGCCGGGGCGAAAGTACCTGGCTGCGGGGCAATACCTTCTACGGCAAGCGGCAGATGTTTCGCCCCGATTTCATGGAATGGTTCGAGGGGTTGCGCCTGCCGCCCTACCACCTCGAACGGGTGGGCGATCAGTATGAGCTGACCTTCGAGGGCAACTGGCCCGAGGTGATGATGTGGGAAATTCCCGCCCTCGCCGTGCTGATGGAGCTGCGCTCGCGGGCGGTGCTGAAGGAGATGGGCAAGTTCGAGCTTCAGGTGCTCTATGCGCGGGCGATGACGAAGCTGTGGGAAAAGGTCGAGACGCTGCGCGAGGTCGAGGCCGTGCGCATCGCCGATTTCGGCACGAGGCGGCGGCATTCCTTTCTGTGGCAGGATTGGTGCGTGCAGGCGATGGTGGAGGGGCTGGGCGAAAAATTCGTCGGCACCTCCAACTGCCTGATCGCCAAGAACCGCGATCTCGAAGCGATCGGCACCAATGCCCATGAGCTGCCGATGGTCTATGCCGCGCTGGCCGGGAGCGACGAGGAACTCGCCGAGGCGCCCTACAAGGTGCTGGCCGACTGGCATGAGGAACACGAGGGCAACCTGCGCATCATCCTGCCCGATACCTACGGCACCAGGGGCTTTCTCGACAACGCGCCCGACTGGCTGGCGGGCTGGACCGGCATCCGCATCGACTCGGGCGATCCGGCGGAAGGCGCCGAGATCGCCATCGACTGGTGGCGCGCGCGCGGCGAAGACCCGACCCAGAAGATGGTGATCTTCTCCGACGGGCTCGATGTGGACAAGATCGTCGAACTGCAGGCGAAATTCGCCGGCCGCGTGCGCCCGAGCTTCGGCTGGGGCACGCTGCTGACGAACGATTTCCGTGGCCTCACCCCGGAGGATTCCCTCGCCCCCTTCTCACTGGTCTGCAAGGCGGTGGAAGCGGAAGGCCGGCCCACGGTGAAACTCTCCGACAACCCGAGAAAGGCGATGGGGCCGGAGGACGAGGTGGCGCGGTATAAGCGGGTGTTCGGCGTGGGCGAACAGGTCGCGCGGGAGGTTGTGGTTTAGGGGGATGTCAGCCGCCCGGTTCACGATCAGCCCAACCCGCCGATCAAAGCCCCAACCCCCTCACTCATCGCGCACCTTCCCCCGCATCGCCTTCACTTCCCCGCGCTGCTTCTTCGCGTCCAGCCGCCGCCGTTTGCTCCCAAGCGTCGGTTTCGTGGCGATCCGCCGTTTCGGGGCCACCAGCGCCTTGCGGATCATCTCGGCCAGCCGTTCGGCGGCGATCTCGCGGTTGCGGGCCTGGCTGCGGGTGTCTTCCACCCGGATCAGCAGCGCGCCTTCCGCCGTCCATTTCCGCCCGGCGAGGCGTTTCAGCCGGGCCTTCACCGCAGGTGTCAGCGCGGGCGAGCGGGCGGCCTCGAAGCGCAGTTCCACCGCCGTCGACACTTTGTTGACATTCTGCCCGCCCGGCCCGGTGGAGCGGGTGAAGCTCTCGCTCAGCTCCCAGTCCTGGATCACGATATCGTCGGTCACGTGGATCATGGCGGGCACCCTAAACGGCGGCTCTGCAATCGAAAAGGGCCACCGCTCGGGTGGCCCTTCGAGAAGTCTGGAGGTGGGGCCGGTTAGGCGATGCGCCAGCCTAGCCCGCTACCATCCGGGGGCTGCCCCGGATGTGCGCTTCTACTTTGTCCCGGCACCTCTCTCCATGAAATCTCTCGACATGGCCACCTCCTTTCTTCAGCAAATGATGTTGCGATACTGAAAGCGTGCCACAGATTTTGTGTCGGTCAACAAAAATTACGCCGCATCTGGTGAAAGTTTTGTGACAAGCATCCTGAAAGGCACAAGTGCCACCAAAGCGAGCGAAAGTTTGACGAGCCAGTCGGCGAAGGCAAGCGAAACCCAGAGCGGCGCCACCGCGCCGATGCCGAGGAAGGGCACCGCCTCCCACGCCCAGTTGATCGCCGCATCGGCATTTTCGCTAAAGAAGGCGAGCGTGGCCGAGAAGGCGATGGTGAAGAACAGCGCGGTATCGACGGCGGAGCCGACCAGCGTCGAGGCCAGCGGCGGCAGCCACCACTGGCGGCGGCGCAGGGCGTTGAACACGCCCACGTCAAGCAGTTGGGCGGCGAGAAAGGCCACGCCGGAGCCGACAGCCACCCGGAGCGAGACGGCGGCATAGGTGTAGCCGTCGCCCTCCAGCATGATCTGCGAGCCGACCAGCGAGCAGACGACGCCGACGACAAAACCCGCCAGCACGACCTTGCGGGCCGGGCCGGGGCCGTAGACGCGGTTCATCACATCGGTGACGAGAAAGGCGACGGGATAGGTGAAGGCGCCCCAGGTGAGCCAGTTGCCGAGCAGGAACTGGACGAGGATGTTGGAGGCCAGCACGACGGCGGCCATGGCAATGATGCCGGGAAGAATACGAGCCATATTGTGATCCGTTTTGGCAAGGTTGCGGAGACTTGGCCCCTGAGCGGGACGGGCGGCACCTACGCCCCCGCCGCGCCTGCGTCAAGTCATTCCGTGACCAGGTATTCGACGAATTCGGTGGTCTGGAAGAACTTGAAATTGTTGTCCGAGATCATCGTCAGCCGCATCGCCCCCGCCTCGTCGCGCCAGACGGCGAGGCCCTCAAGGTTGTCATGCGTGCCGGCCTTGGTGCGCAGCAACTCGGTTTCGTTGGTGAAGCCATCGGCGGTGATGTCGAAGCGGCGCACCCGGCTGGCAAAGCCGAAAATGCCGTAGAACAGCCGTTCGAGCAGGTAGAAGCGCCCGTCGGGGCCGATATCCGCGCCCACCGGCAAAAAGTCGTCGCGGCGCGGAATGCGGGCGAAGATCGTCCAGTCGCCATCGGCGAAACGGTAGACGGGGAAGGGACGGGTGGCGCCGCCGGACCGCTCCGGCACGGTGTAGAGGGCGCCGTCCGGGCCGATGGCGAGCGCTTCCAGCGAGGAATTGTTGCGCAGCTTCTCGAAATTGGGATGTGCGGGCAGGGTCGTCGCGCGCTCGACCGAGGCATTGGCATATTCCACCACCCGGTGCATCGCCTCGAACGAGACGAAGACCCGCCCGTCCGGCGCCAGGGCGAGGCCCTCGCTGTCGTTGTAATATCTCGGCAGGGTGCCGCCATCGGTGTGGCGCATGGCGCGGATCGTGCCTGCGGCCACGCTGACGATCCGGCCCTGGGCGTCGCGGTCGATCCGCCCGGTAAGGATCGAGCCCTTGTCGGAGATCGTCACGAAGGTCTTGCCGTCGGGCGAAAGCTCCAGCCCCGACCAGCCGCCGAAGGCCTCGTCCTGCATCGACCATGACAGCTCCGACACCAGCCGCGCGGAACTGTCGGACTGGGCCGTCGAGGCGGGAGCGAGGAGCGCGATCGCGCCTATTGCGAGCGCAGTACGGAGACGCATTGCGCGGGCATGTCGGCCAGCACGAGCGGCCGGCTCGGCTGGGATGGCGTGGCGTTGGGATCGGGCGGCGGCGGGTTCAGAATCCGGTCGACCCAGCCCTGGGCTTCGTCGCAGCCGTCGCCGGGCGGCGGCGGCGCCTGATCCACGCAGGTATTGTCGCCCGCCGGGCAGGCGAGGCGGACGTGGAAGTGGTAATGGTGCCCCCACCAGGGGCGGACCTTGCGCAGCCAGCTCCTGTCGCCGGTGGCGTCCTTGCACATCTGCACCTTGGCCCCGGCAAAGACGAAGATGCGCGCCACCGCAGGATCGGAGGCCGCAGCCCGGATCACCTCCATATGCTGACGGGTCCAGTCTGAATTGACGTAAGCGCCATTCGCGCGCTGCATCGAGATCGACGACAGGCTCTCGCGCTCGGCGGCGCTCAGGTCGAGCCGGTTCGGCGGCAACATCCAGATATCCACGTCGAGCCCGATCTGGTGGCTGGCATGGCCCGACGACATCGGCCCGCCGCGCGGCTGGCTCATGTCGCCGATATAGAGCCCGGACCAGCCCGGCTGCTGTGCGGCCCTGGCCGAGACGCGCCTGACGAAGTCGATCAGCGCCGGGTGGCCCCAGTTGCGGTTGCGGCTGAGGCGCATGGCCTGCCATGTCGGCCCGGTTTCGGGCAATTGCACCGCGCCCGCCACGCAGCCCTTGGCGTAGGAGCCGAAGCTTTCGGGCGCCTGCGCCGAGGCGGTGGCGACCGGCCCGAACAGCGCCTTGGCGGGTTCGTTCGAGGTCGACACCCGGATCGCCGTCGCACGCGGTGCGCCGGTGTCATAGTCCGATGCGGTGCCGCCGCCATTGCTCATGCAGGCGGTCAGCGCCAGCGTCATGGCGATGGGCAGGAGGAAGACTGCTCTCATGGGTCAGGCCTTTTCGCCGTCCGGTTTCACCCAGATTAGCAGAATAAGCCCGAGAAGAAACAGCGCGATCAGCGGCGAGACGCCAAGCTGCTGGCTGCCGGTCCAGGCGGTGACCACACCGATCGAAAACGGGGCGATGAAGCTCGTGGCCTTGCCGGCGAGCGCGTACAGTCCGAAGGCTTCGGTCATCCGCTCCGGGTTGCCCTGGCGCACCATCATCGTGCGGCTGGCCGATTGCATCGCGCCCCCCGCCGCGCCGATCAGCGCGCCGAGGATGTAGAAGGCGATATCGGGCAGCGCCGAGTCGGCGCCGACGGCGATGCCGAAAACCCGGTCGCGCGAGATGAAGACGATGGCGATGGCCACCAGCGTGAGCACGGTGATCGAGATGTTGATGACCGGCTTCGGCCCGAAGCGGGTATCGGCCTTGCCGCCGAGCCAGGCGAAGACCGCGCCGGTGACGATGGCGAGAATGCCGAACACGCCGGTATCGACCACCGACCAGTCCAGCACCCCGGCGGCGTATATACCTCCAAAAGTATACATGCCGTTCAGCGCGTCGCGGTAAAACATCGACGAGGCGAGATAGGCAAACAGGCTCGGGCGTTCCGGCAGGCGGCGCACGGTGCGGCCCAGTTCGGTCAGCGCATGGCGGATGAGTTGCGGATCCGGGTTGAGGTGCTTGGGGTCGCGCACCCAGAGGAAGAACGGGATCATGAACACCACGTACCAGACGGCGGTGAGCGGGCCGACGAAGCGGGTGCCCTCGCGCGTTTCGGGATCGAGTCCCAGCGCCGGGGCGCGGCCGATCAGCGTCTGCCCGTTGGTGCCCTCGGCGAAAAGCGCGAGCATCAGCACCAGCGCGATCAGCCCGCCGATATAGCCCCAGGCCCAGCCATTGCCCGAGATCCGCCCGATCTCTTCGCGCGAGCCAAGGTCGGGCAGCATCGAATTGGTGAAGATCGTGGCGAATTCCATGCCGATGAGGCCGATGGCGAAGAAGCCCATCACCAGCACCACGTTGAAGCTTTCGGGCGCCGAGAACCAGACGCCGAGCGCGCCGATCACGTAGAGCACCGAAAAGCCCCAGATCCATCGCAGCCGGTTGCCGGAATTGTCGGCGATCGCGCCGAGGATCGGGGCGAGGATGGCGATGGCCACCCCGGCGGCGGCGATGCCGAAGCCCCAGACGGCCTGCGCCTTGCTGCCGTCTTCCATCACCGATTTGACGTAGGGGCCGAAAATGAAGGTGAGCAGCAGCGTGTTATATGGCTGGCTGGCCCAGTCGAACCACCACCAGCCCCAGATCCGCTTCTTCGCAGAGTTCCCAGCCATGCCCCATCCCTCGTTGTGGCTGAGACGAAACAGGAAAACCGGGAACGGGGCAAGCTACATCTGCGGCGGCCAGGGCCGTTCGGCCTCGGCGGTGATCCAGTGCTGCACCCAGTCCGGCAGCGGCGGCGAGGCCGGGCCGTGCCCCATCTGTTCGGCCACTTTCGGCGGCGGAACGATGCCCTCGCGGCTGGTCACCGCCACACGGTAGAGCCCGTGCGTCGTGGCCTCGCCCTTCTTCCACATGCTCTGTTCGAGGTAGAGAAAACGGTTGTCCCAGCCGATGGTTCGCGAGCGCATCTCGATCCGGTCAAACACCCGGATGCGGCGGCGGTAGCGCATCGACACGCCCGCCACCGTCAGCCCCCAACCGTTTGCCCTGATGGCGCGGACAAGCCCGGTGCGCCGCCCCAGCGGGATACGGCCCAGATCGAACAGGGTGAGCGTGCGCCCGTTATTGAGCTCAAGCCAGAGGTCGAGATCCCAGGGCCAGCAGATATGCCGGCTCACATGCACCCCCTCCACCGGCAGGCTGCCCGCCCGGCTGTGCACCACCAGCTCTTTCACCATCCGTATAAATGGATACATACGCGCCTCCGTTTCCCGCATCTCGTGCCGTGCCCGCGCCCCGGCGTCAACCGCGACCGGGCGTCAGGCTTGCGCTTCGCCGCGCCTGCCCCTAGGTGAAGGGCGTTCAAACAGAGGGCCGCACCGCCATGACACCGCTTATCGCCACCATCCTGCAGGTTTTCGTCGCGATCCTGGGGATCATCTGGTTTCTCGTCATCGCGCATGTGGTGGTGTCCTGGCTGGTGAACTTCCAGGTGCTGAACCTGCGCCAACCGCTGGTCAGCCAGATCTGGTATGCGCTCAACAAGCTTGTCGAGCCGATCTACCGCCCGATCCGCCGTTTCCTACCCGATCTCGGCGGGATCGACCTTGCACCGCTTGTGGTGCTCCTGATCCTGTTCTTCCTGCGTCAGCTCGTGTCGAACTACTACTACGCCTACTCGTTCTGATCCGGGTTGCTCCTGACCGGGCGGCATGGGATTGTGCCGCCCAAACACAGAGCAGCCCATGCCCCGCGATCACGACCTCCTGCAATCCGTTTTCGGCTTCGATGCCTTTCGCCCCGGCCAGGCCGAGATCGTCTCGGCGGTGACGGCGGGTGAGAACACGCTGGCGATCATGCCCACCGGCGGCGGCAAGTCGCTCTGCTTCCAGCTTCCGGCGCTGATGCGCGAGGGCGTGACGGTGGTGATCTCGCCACTGATCGCGCTGATGCGCGACCAGGTGCGCAGCCTGCAGGCGGTGGGCGTCGAGGCGGGGGCGCTCACCTCCGGCAATACCGAGGGCGAGACCGATGCCGTTTTCGAGGCCATCGCGCAGGGCCGCCTGAAGCTCCTCTACATGGCGCCAGAACGCCTTGCCTCGGGCGGCACGCTGACCCTGCTGCGCCGCGCCGGAACCTCGCTGATCGCGGTGGACGAGGCCCATTGCGTGAGCCAGTGGGGCCACGATTTCCGCCCCGATTACCTGCGCATCGGCGATCTGCGCCGGGCGCTCGATGTGCCGCTTGCCGCTTTCACCGCCACGGCGGATGCCGAGACGCAGGCCGAGATCGTCCAGAAGCTGTTCGACGGGGCCGCGCCCCGCACCTTTCTGCGTGGTTTCGACCGGCCCAACATCCACCTCGCCTTCGCGGTGAAAGACAGTCCCCGCGCCCAGATCATGAATTTTGCCGCCGCCCGCAAGGGCCAGTCCGGCATCGTCTACACCGCCACACGGGCCAAGACCGAGACGCTGGCGCAGGCGTTGCGCGAGGCGGGCCATGCGGCGGTGGCCTATCATGCCGGGCTGGAAAGCGATGACCGGCGCGAAGTCGAGCGCCGCTTTCAGCAGGAAGACGGGCTGATCGTGGTGGCGACGGTGGCCTTCGGCATGGGGATCGACAAGCCCGATATCCGCTGGGTGGCCCATGCCGATCTTCCCAAAAGCATCGAAGCCTATTATCAGGAGATCGGCCGCGCCGGCCGCGATGGCGCGCCCGCCGATACGCTCACTCTGTTCGGCCCCGACGATATCCGCCTGCGCCGCGCCCAGATCGACGAGGGGCTCGCCCCCGAAGAGCGCCGCGCCGCCGATCACGCCCGGCTGAACGCGCTGCTGGGGCTGGCCGAAACGCCGGGCTGCCGCCGTCAGGCACTGCTTGGCTATTTCGGGGAAGAGGCCGAGCCTTGCGGCAATTGCGATTGCTGCCAGACCCCGCCCGAAACCTTCGACGGCACCGTGCCGGTGATGAAGGCGCTCTCGGCGGCTTTGCGCACCGAAGAATGGTTCGGGTCCGGCCATCTGATCGACATTCTGACCGGCACCGAGACGGACAAGACTCAGGCCCGCGGCCACCAGAACCTGCCCACGTGGGCGGTGGGGCAGGATCTGTCGCGGCGCGAATGGCAGGCGGTGTTTCGTCAGATGATGGGGCTCGATCTGGTCCGTCCCGACCCGGCCCGCCACGGCGCGCTGCGCGTCACCGAAAAGGCCCACCCGGTGCTGCGCGGCGAGGAAAACGTGACGCTGCGCAGGGATACGATCCGCACGTCCAAATCCCGCCCGCTGGCGAAGGCGCTCGTTTCGGAGGAGGATGCGCCGCTGCTTTCGGCGCTCAAGGCCAAGCGGCGCGCGCTGGCCGAGGCGCAGCGCGTGCCCGCCTATGTCGTCTTTACCGACCGCACGCTGATCGAGATGGCCGAACGCCGCCCGGCCACGCTGGACGAGATGGCGGGGATTTCCGGCATCGGCGCGAAAAAGCTCGAAACCTATGGCCGCGCCTTCCTCGAGGTGATCGCGGGCGACGCGCCCGAGATGCACCCCAGCCGCCGCCGCCTTGCGGGGCGCGAGGCGGGCACGCTCTATGACCGCTTGCAGGAAGCAGCGCAGCGCCTCGTCCGCGGCGAGGATGGCACGCAAAAGCCCCTGTCCTGCACCCCCGCCACGCTGCGCCACCTTGCCGAGCGCCGCCCGGCCTCGCTTGACGATCTGGCCCGTGTGCCGGGGATGAACGAGGCGCGCACCGAGCGGTTCGGCGCCGCCTTCCTCGATGCCATCGCCGGGAGTTGACAGCGCCCCGCCAAGGCGCTTGCCTGACCCGGCCCGCACCCGAAAGACGCCATATGACCCTGCGCCCGCTGATCCCGCTTCTTCTCGCCCTCGCGCCGACTATGGCCGAGGCGCAAGCGGCCTGCCCGGCGGATGCGAATGCCGCGCTCTCCCGCTTCAGCGCGCGCGCGGCATCCGGCGAGGCGACCCTGCCGGAGCTGGGTGACGCCGCCACCACCTATGCCACCGGCTGCGCCGATGACCGGGTGGTGCTGAGCCAGATCCTTGCCATGTTCACCACGGCGGGGCTGGCCATCGAGCCGCCCGCCGCCGAGCGGTTTCAGGCGCATCTCTTCGCCTTCCGCACGATCAACCGCATCCTGCGCGCCGGTGGCGACGATTTCGAGCCGGTGGCCTTTACCGGGCCAGAGGGCGAGCCGCGCGAATGGACCGTGCTCGACGAGCGCAACGCCTATTGGGATCTGGTCTATACGATGGCCTCGGATTTCCTCGTCTACGGTGTCCATGCCGATATCTACACGCCGGGCAAGACCGAAGAGATCGGCTGCGGCATCTACCCGGCCGAGGAAGCCTCGGCGCTCGCCCGGCTCGCGGTCGGCAACGACGATGGCGGCGAGCTGGTGGCGCGGGTCTCCTATCTCGGCCGCGCCTGCGACGGCACCGGCCATGAGGCGAGCGGCTATGCGGCGCAGTATTTTGCCGAACATGCCGCCGCGCGGGCCGGCGATGCGGGCTATGCCGGGCTGACCGAGCGCGACATTCGCGCCGGGCTGACCGGCTTTCTCGACCGCCATCTCGACGGCGCCGGCGAGAGCTGGCTGTTCGACGCCGCGACCGTCGCGGAGCTGCGCGCGTTTTGACCGGTTGCGCCGCCCGTCAGCGGCGTTACAACCGGCGCCATGCTGATTACCGTCTCGCCCGCCAAACGCCTCGATGAAAGCCCGGCCCGCGCCGCGGGCGGCACCAGCCCGCGCTTTCTCGACGAAGCTGCCCGCCTTGCCGATACCGCCGGAGCGCTCGATGCGCCGGCGCTTGAAAGGCTCATGCATATCTCGCCCAGGCTCGCGGCGCTGAACGTGGACAGGTTCGCCGCCTTCGGGTCGGGCAGCGGCGAGAAGCAGGCGATCGAGATTTTCGCGGGCGATACCTATACCGGGCTCGATGCGGGGTCGCTCGACGCTGACGAACTGGACTATGCCCAGCGTCACCTGCGTATCCTCTCCGGCCTTTACGGCGTGCTGCGCCCGCGGGACGTGATCCAGCCGCACCGGCTGGAAATGGGATCGCGGCTGGCCAATGCGCGGGGCAAGAACCTCTACGATTTCTGGGGTGACCGGGTGGCGGAGCGGTTGAATGCCGATGCTGCCGAGGTGGGCACGCAGGTGTTGGTGAACTGCGCTTCGGTGGAATATTTCACCGCCGCTGACCGGCCTGCGCTGACGCTGCGGGTGATTACCCCCGTCTTCATGGAAGACCGCCCCGAGGGGCCGCGGATCATGTCGTTCTGGGCGAAGCAGGCGCGGGGGGCTATGGCGCGGTTTGTCATCCTGAACCGGCTGAGCGATCCAGAGGCGCTGAAGGATTTCGATGCGGGCGGCTACCGCTATCGGGCCGATATGAGCGCGGGTGACCGGATGGTGTTTCTGCGCGGCGAGGGCTGAGCGGGTGGGCGAGGTTGCACATATGAGTAACCACCTGATTTAATTATAGATAGCGCTAACTATTTTGCGACTCTTCCGGCACTGGCGGGCGGGCGTCTTGGGGGCGGGCGCGGGTGATTTCGGTGAGGATCGCCGCTTTCTGGAATGGCTTGGTCAGATGCGCGTCCAGCCCGTGTGACATGATCTCTTCGGCATCCCCGGCCATCGCATGAGCGGTCAGGGCGACGATCCGGGTTGGCGGCAGCCCGCGCGCCGCCTCGATCTGGCGAATGCGGCGCGTGGCGGCCTTGCCGTCCATTCCCGGCATGGAAATATCCATGAAAATCAGATCGGGCCGCTCCGTATCGAAGGCCGCCACCGCCTCGGCGCCGTTGGCGGCAAAGCGGAGCGCGATGTCGCAGCTTTTCACGAGCTTGGAAAACACGAGCTGGTTGGTCTTGTTGTCTTCCGCCGCGAGCACCCGCATCTGCCGCGCCGGGGCGGTGGACGGGGCGGTGCCGCGCACCGAGCCGAAGACGGGGGCGGTCGCGGTTGCGGTGCCCTCGTCGGTCACCGGATCGGTGAGCAGGAGCGGCGCGGGCGGCTCCAGCCCCGAGAGCGCCGCGACGAGTGCGCCGCGCGAGATCGGCCGGGTGAGCAGGGCCGCCGCGCCGCGATCACGTGCCGGGCGGTCATCGCCCAGCGCCGCCACCAGCACGAGCGGGGCCGTGAGCCCGGATGCGGCGAGCGCCGCGGGTATGCTGCCGTCGGGCCGGGCCTGGGCGACGATGGCGTCGGGCGCCGGCAATGCGCGCGGATCCTCGCCGCTGGCGAGCGCATGCACCTCAAGCCCCAGGGCGGCGAGGCGCTTGGCGAGGATGTCGCGCGCCAGCGCATCTTCCATCGCCAACAGCACGCGGCGCAGCCAGCCGGGCAGGGCGGGCGGCGTGGCCGGGCCGATCGCGGGCAGGGGAAGCCGCACGCCGAAGGCCGAACCTTCGCCCGGCGTGCTCTCGACCCAGATCCTGCCGCCCATCAGCTCGACGAGCTGGCGGGTGATCGCCAGCCCGAGCCCGGTGCCTTCATAATTGCGGTCGCGCCCGTCTTCGACCTGACTGAACTCGCCGAAAATCTGCGTGAGCTTGTCGGCGGGGATGCCGATGCCGCTGTCTTCGACCACGATGCTCACCTGTGCCGGCCCCTCGCCCGTGCCGGGCAGGCCGACGACGCGCACGAGCACATGACCGGCCGGGGTGAACTTGACGGCATTGCCGACGAGATTGGTCAGTATCTGGCGCAGGCGGACCGGATCGCCCTCGAACCCGGTGGGCAGGAACATGTCGTAATCCAGTGTGATCGCCAGCCCCTTTTCGCGCAATGAGGGCGACATGAGGTGGATCACGTCGAGGATGATGCGCTCAAGATCGAACGGCTCGATATGGAGGCTGAGCTTGGCGGCCTCGATCTTGGAGTAATCGAGCACGTCGTTGATGATGGTCAGAAGCGACTGGCCGGAAGAGCGGATCGTGTCGACGTAAAGCCGCTGCTCATCGTCCAGCCCGCTTTCGGCCAGCAGATCGGCCATGCCCACCACTCCGTTCATCGGCGTGCGGATCTCGTGGCTCATATTGGCGAGGAAGGCCGATTTGGCACGGCTCGCCGCCTCGGCCTTTTCGCGTGCTTCGGTCAGCGCGGCTTCGCGCTTCATCGTGCCGGTGATGTTGAGGCCGAGGCAGACGGTATCGCCGCCCGGCGCGCGCTGATCGACGAGCCGCACCCAGGTGCCATTCCACAGCCGGATCACGCGCGGCTCGGGCGCGGGCGAGAACCAGCGCGCCAGCATCTGCTCGCGCCACTGGCCGGGGGTCGCGCCCTCGATATCCACCACGCCTTCGGCCAGGGCCGCCTCGATCACCTCCTGATAATGGGCGCCGGGGCGGATGCATTCGAGCCCGTCGAAAGGCAGCAGATAGGCGGAATTGGCGATCACCAGCCGGCTGTCGGCGTCGAACACGGCGAACCCGTCTTCGATCGACTGGATCGAGTTCCACAGCCGCCGCTTGGCGATATCCACCTCGGTATTGGCACGGGCGAGGTCGCCCCTCACCACCGCGACCTCCTCGCGCTTTTCCACCACCTCTTCGGAGAGTGTGAGCGCGTGGCGCGAGAGCATCCGGTTGGCGGCGTTGAGCTCGGCCTCCTTCTGCGCCAGCAGCCGCTCCGCCGCCATCCGCGCGCGCCGTTCTTCGGTAAGCTGGTGTTCCGCGATCATTGCAATCTCCATCGCTGGGCCGGGTTCGGTGCGGCAAGTCTTGGCCAAACAAGGTGAACAGGCGCTTAACGGCGGCGGATTTCCCGGCGCAGCCGTTGCGCGATGCGATGCGAAGTGCCAGCATGAGGCGACGCACGAGGGAGGGCCCGATGCGGATATTTCTGATTTTCGCCGCTTTTGTTATTCATTTTGCCGGGCTGGCCTATGCCGAAAGCCCCTTGCCCGACAGGCGGGTGATCCTGACGCGGGACATGGATTTTCCCGGTGGCGACATCCAGCAGATCTTCGACACGACGATGGCGGCCTGCGAATCGGCCTGCCTGACGCGCGGCGAATGCACGGCCTTCACGTTCAATTCGCTGAAAGGCGCCTGCTTCCTCAAGAACGGCTATGGCGCACCCACGCCCTATTCCGGCGCTTTCTCCGCCGATGTTGTGGCGCTCGACCCGGCGCTGGTTGCCGCCGCCGAGGCGCGCGCGGCCGAGCTTTCGTTTCTCTACGAGACCGACATTGCCGCCGCGCAGACCCGCGCGCGCCAGTTGCCGCATGATTTTGTCGCCGGCGGCTGGACGGCGGATCAGCTGACCCAATATGCGCGCGACGCCGAGCGGGATGCCGAGATCGTCTCGGCGATGCGCTACATGGCCGCCGCCACGGTGATCGGCGACGGGGCGGGGGACTGGGCCGGCTATGCCCGTCTGGCCAATGCCGCCGCCTTCGCCACCAGCGATAGCGGCGAGAAGCGCAAGCTGTTCCAGACCGGGCTTGAGGCTGCCATTGCGGCCTATCTGCGCAGCGGGTCGGGGCCGGAGCGGGCCAATGCGCTGACCGGGATGGCGGTGGCGCTGGAAAATCTGGGGCGCGGCCGGGCGACGATTCCGGCGCTGCGGCTGGCGCAGGCGGCCAGCCCGCGCGACGAGACCGCCCAGGCGCTCGACCGGGTGACCGGCCTTTTCGGCTTTCGCGTGACCGAGACGGATGTGACCTCCGACGCTGCCAGCCCGGCGATCTGCGCCACCTTCTCAGAGCCGCTGGTGGAGGCCGGGGTGGATTACGCGCCCTTCGTGCAGACGGATGTGTCGGGCCTGGCCGTGGCCCCGCGCGGCAGCCAGCTTTGCGTCGAGGGGGTGGAGCATGGCACGCGCTATGCGCTGACCCTGCGCGCCGGTCTTCCGGCGGCTTCGGGCGAGGCGCTGGCGGCGCCGGTGCAACTGAACCTCTATGTCCGCGACCGCGCGCCTTCGGTGCATTTTCCGGGCCGGGCCTATGTGCTGCCCGCGGCGCCCGATGCCGGGCTGCCGGTGGTGGCGGTGAACACCGATACGCTCGACCTCACCCTGTCGCGCCTGCCCGACCGCAATCTGGTGCGTGTCTATGAGGAGGGCTGGTTTGGCAATGCGCTGGGCGTGTGGGACGAAAGCTGGTTCAACGACACGATGGCGCAGGAAATCTGGCGGGGCGCGGCGGATGTGGCGAGCGAGCTGAACCGCGACGTGACCACGCGGCTGCCCATCGGTGAGGCTTTGGCGGGCCAGCCGCCGGGGATCTATGTGCTGCAGGCGGCGATTCCGGGGGTTGATCCCTATGCCAGCCCGCCCGCGACGCAATGGTTCGTGATCTCCGATATCGGCCTGACCACGATGATGGGGGCGGACGGGCTGCATCTGTTTGCCCGCGCGCTTGCCAGCGCGGACCCGATTGCCGGGGCGAGGGTGCAGCTTCTGTCGCGCGCCAATGCGGTGCTGGGCGAGGGCGAGACCGATGCGCAGGGCTATCTGCGCTTTGCCGAGGGGATGACCGCCGGTACCGGCAGCGCCACCCCGGCTGTGGTGGTGCTGGAGAATGGCGATGACATCGCCTTCCTGTCGCTCACCGGCCCGGCCTTCGACCTCTCCGACCGGGGGGTGGAGGGCCACCCCGCCGCGCCGCCGATCGACGTGTTTCTCACCACCGACCGGGGGGCCTATCGCGCCGGCGAGACGGTGTTCGCCACCGCGCTGGCGCGCGACGGGCAGGCCGACGCGATCGACGGATTGCCGGTCACCGCCGTGCTGTACCGGCCCGACGGGGTGGAATATGCGCGCCATCTGTCGGGCGGCGCGGGCGCGGGGGGGCATGTGTTTACCCTGCCGCTCGCGGGCAATGCGCCGCGCGGCACCTGGCGGCTCGATCTGCACGCCGACCCGGATGCGCCCGCACTCGCCTCGACCACGCTTCTGGTGGAGGATTTCCTGCCCGAGCGGATCGACTTCGCGCTGACGCTGTCCGACCCCGCGCCGCGGCTCGCCTCGCGCCCGGTGCTCGGCATCGACGCGCGCTATCTGTTCGGTGCGCCGGGGGCCGATCTGGCGGTGGAGGGCAATCTGCGCCTGCGCCCGGTGCGCAGCCTTGAGGGCTGGCCGGGCTATGTGTTCGGCCCGCATGAAGACCTGCCCGATACGCAATGGGGCGCGATCTCGTCCGTCCGCACCGATGCCATGGGCCATGCCGACGCCACCATCGCCTTCCCCGAAATCGAGGCCGTGGGGTTGCCGCTTCAGGCCGAGATCAATGTGGAGGTGCGCGAAGGATCGGGCCGTCCGGTCGAGCGCAGCCTGACCACCGCCGTCACCGCAGAGGGGCCGGTGATCGGTATCCGGCCCGCCTTTGACGGCACGCTGCCGGAGAATGCCGAGGCCAGCTTCGAGGTGATCGCGCTGGCGCCGGACGGTACGCCGATGGCGATGGAGGCGGCCTGGGAGGTGAACCGGGTCGAGACGCGGTATCAATGGTATTCGGTCAACGGCAACTGGAACTGGGATCCGGTCACCACCCGCAGCCGGGTGGCCTCGGGCACGCTCACGCTGGGCGAGAGCCCGGCCCGCCTCGCCACGCCGACCGAATGGGGCAATTACGAACTGATCGTCTCGGGCCGGGACGGCGGACATGTGACCGCCTCCACCGGCTTTTCCGCCGGCTGGTATGCGCCCGCCGATGCGGGCACCACGCCCGACATGCTGGAGGTATCGCTCGATGCCGAGACTTATGCCGCTGGCGACACCGCCACGCTGCGCTTCGTGCCGCGCAGCGGCGGCACCGCGCTGATTACGGTCGTCTCCAACCGGCTGATCGACATGGTGGCGGTGGAGGCCGTGGCGGGGGAAAACACCGTCACCCTGCCGGTGACCGAGGAATGGGGCGCGGGCGCTTATGTGACCGCCACGCTGATCCAGCCGCTCGCCGATGCCGCGGGCCATGACCCGACGCGGGCGCTGGGCCTGGCCCATGCCAGCGTCGATCCCGGCGCGCACCAGCTTGCGGCGCGTTTCGACGTGCCCGCCGAGGCCGCGCCGCGTGCGCCCTTTACCGTCACGCTCGACGTGGCGGGCGTGGCCGATGGCGAGACGGCCTATGCCACCATTGCCGCCGTCGATCTGGGCATTCTCAACCTCACCTCGTTTGACGTGCCCGACCCGTCCGACCATTATTTCGGCCAGCGCCGGCTCGGCATGGCGATCCGCGATCTTTACGGGCGGCTGATCGACGGGCGCAGCGGCGCGATGGGGGCGATCCGCTCCGGCGGCGATGCGATGGCGCAGATGCGGATGCAGGCCCCGCCGCCGACCGAAGAACTGATGGCGCAGTTCTCCGGCCCCGTCGAGGTGATCGACGGCAAGGCGACGGCCACCTTCGATCTGCCCGCGTTCAACGGCACCGTGCGGCTGATGGCGGTGGTCTGGTCGGCCACCGGCGTGGGCAATGCCAGCGCCGATGTGCTGGTGCGCGATCCGGTGGTGGTGACCGCCTCGCTGCCGCGTTTCATGGCGCCGGGCGATGACAGCCGCATCCTGATCGAGCTGACCCATGCCACCGGCCCCGCCGGGGCGATGCAGATCAGCGTCGGCTCGGATACGGTCGACGTGGATGGCGGCGGCTTTGCCCGCGAGCTGGTGCTGGACGAGCTGGGCACGGCGCGGCTTGCGGTGCCGATCGTCGGGCCGGAGGACGGCGTGCACAGCATCGACATCTCGCTCACCACGCCCGATGGCATCCGGCTCGGCAAGGTGCTCAGCCTGCCGGTGATGTCGCTCGATCCGGAAGTGGCCGAAACGCGGCGCATCACGCTCGCGCCCGGCGAAAGCTTCACGCTCACCGACGACATCCTTGCCGCCATGACGCCGGGCACCGCGCGTGCCACGGTCACCGCCGGGCCGCTGGCGCGGATCGACGCCGCCGGGCTGATCGACAGGCTCGACCGCTACCCCTATGGCTGCACCGAGCAACAGACCAGCCGGGCATTGCCGCTGCTCTATCTGAGCGGGCTGGCCGAGGCGATGGGGCTGGCCGACCGCGACGATCTGCCGGGCCGGGTGCAGACCGCGATCACCGCCGTGCTGGCGAACCAGTCATCGTCGGGCAGCTTCGGCGTCTGGCAGCCGGGAAATGGCGATCTGTGGCTCGATGCCTATGTCAGCGACTTCCTGTCGCGCGCCCGGGCGCAGGGCTACGCGGTGCCCGATACCGCCTTCCGCGCTGCGATGGACAATCTGCGCAACCGGGTGAATTACTATCCCGATTTTGAAGATGGCGGCGCCGATCTGGCCTATGCGCTCTACGTGCTGGCCCGCGAGGGTGCGGCGGCGATGGGCGATCTGCGCTACTATGCCGACATCAAGGCGCCGGACTTCGCCACCCCGCTGGCCTCGGCCCAGCTTGGCGCGGCGCTGGCGGCCTATGGCGATCAGGGCCGGGCCGATGCGATGTTTGCCCGTGCCGCGCGCCAGCTTGCCGCGGCCCGGCCCGAAGGCCAGCTCTGGCGCGACGATTACGGCACCAACCTGCGCGATGCGGCGGCGGTGCTCACGCTGGCGGTGGAGGCGGGCAGCGATGCGGTGGACCGCGAGGCGCTGCTGACCCGCGTGGCCGGGGCCGATGCGCATCTGTCGACGCAGGAGGCCACATGGTCGCTGCTCGCCGCCAATGCGCTTCTGACCGATGCGCCGGGGGGCGGGCTCAGCCTTGACGGGGCGCCGCTTGCCGGGCCGCTCGCGCAGGTGATGACGCCGGTGGAGCTGACCACGCCGCGCATCTTCAGCAATGAGGGCGACAGCGAGACGATGCTGACGGTGACCAGCTTTGGCGTGCCCCGGGTGGCGCCGCCGCCCTCGGGCAATGGCTATGCCATCGACCGGCGCTACTTCACCATGGAGGGTGAGCCTGCCGATGCCGGGAGCGTGGCGCAGGGCACGCGGTTGGTGACGCTCCTCACGGTGACGCCGTGGGCGGGCAATGCGGGCCGGCTGATGGTGACCGATCCGCTGCCCGCGGGCTTCGAGATCGACAACCCCAACCTGTTGCGCGCGGGCGATATCAAGGCGCTCGACTGGCTGCAGGTGACGACGGACACCGAGACCACCGAGTTCCGGCAGGACCGCTTTCTCGCCGCCGTCAACTGGTCGTCCGATACGCCGTTCCGGCTGGCCTATATCGTGCGGGCGGTGAGCCCCGGCGTGTTTCACCATCCGGCGGCCTCGGTGGAGGACATGTATCGCCCGACCTACCGGGCCACGGGCGCGGCGGGCGCGGTGACGGTGACGGAGTAGCCGGGCGGGGGCGCTGCCCCCGTCACGCCGCTGGCGTGACTCCCCCGAGGTATTTGGCGAACAGAGAAGGAGGGCCGGAAGCTTCATGCGTGCGGGGTGGCTATTCGTTCTGGCCCTTGGCCTGTTCCTCGCCGCGCTCGGGCGCGATGCGGTGGCGGGCTGGATCGCGGCGACGCCGATGCCGCCGCTGGCGGTGGAAACCTCCGTCGAGGTGCTGGACCGGCACGGGGATTTGTTGCGCGCCTATAGTGTGGCCGACGGGCGCTGGCGGCTGGCGGTGAACCCGGACCAGGTGGACCCGCTGTTCGTGCAGATGCTGGTGGCCTATGAGGACAAGCGGTTTTACCGGCATCGCGGGGTGGACATCCGGGCGGTGGCGCGGGCGGCGGGGCAGGCTGTGGCGAACGGGCGGGTCGTGTCGGGCGCCTCGACGCTGACGATGCAGGTGGCGCGGCTGATCGAGGACGGGCCGACCGGCACGGTTGCGGGCAAGCTGCGCCAGGTGCGGCTGGCGCTGGCGCTGGAGCGGCGGCTGAGCAAGGCGGAGATTCTGGCGCTCTATCTCGACCGCGCGCCCTATGGCGGCAATACCGAGGGTATCCGCGCCGCCGCCCGGAGCTGGTTCGGCAAGCCGCCATCGCGGCTGACGGCGGCGGAGGCGGCGCTGCTCGTCGCCTTGCCGCAAAGCCCGGAGGCGCGCAGGCCCGACCGCCATCCGGAGGCGGCGCTTGCGGCGCGTGACAGGGTGCTGGCGCGGGTGGTGGCGGCGGGGGCGATCCCGCCGGAGGTGGCGGCCAGCGCACGCCGGGCGGCGGTGCCGGCGGCGCGGGCGGGGATGCCCCGGCTGGCGGCGCATCTGGCCGACCGGCTCAGGGCGGAAAACCCGGGTGCCGCGCTGCATCTGACCACGCTGGACGGTGGGTTGCAGCAGCGGCTGGAGCGGCTGGCGGCGCAGGCCGTGCGCGATCACGGGCAGGGGGCGCTGTCGATCGCCATCGTGGTCGCCGATCATCGCAGTGGCGAGATTCTCGCCGCGGTCGGGTCTGCCGGCTATTCGGCCGATACGCGGCAGGGTTTCGTCGACATGACGCGCGCGTTGCGCTCGCCCGGCTCGACGCTGAAGCCGCTGGTCTACGCGCTGGCCTTCGATGAGGGGCTGGCCCATCCGCAGACGATGATCGACGACCGGCCGATGCGGTTTGGCAGCTATGCGCCGGAGAATTTCGACGGCCAATATCGCGGGCCGGTGACGGTGGAGGAGGCGCTGCAGCTTTCGCTCAACATCCCGGTGGTGGCGCTGACCGCCGAGCTCGGGCCGGCGCGGCTGATGGCGGCGCTGGCGCGGGCCGGGGTGCGGGCGGCGCTGCCCGGCGATGCCGCGCCGGGGCTGGCGGTGGCGCTGGGCGGGGTCGGGGTGAGCCCGGAGGCGCTGACGGCACTGTATGCGGGGCTTGCGGCGGGTGGCGAGGCGGTGGCGCTGCATGCCGTGCCGGGCGGCGGGGCGGGCACACGCCAGCGCATCGTTTCGCCCGAGGCGGCGTGGCAGGTGGGGCATATCCTGGCCGGGATGCCGCCGCCGCCCAATGCCGCGCGTCAGCGGCTGGCCTACAAGACGGGCACCTCCTATGGCCATCGCGACACCTGGGCGGTCGGGTTCGATGCGAGCCATGTGATCACGGTGTGGATGGGCCGGCCGGACGGCACGCCGGTGCCGGGGGCGTTTGGCGCGGAGGTGGCGGCGCCGGTGCTGTTCGAGGCGTTCTCGCGGCTCAAACCGGCGCTCGAGCCGCTGCCGCCGCCACCGCCGGGCACGCTCATCGTGTCGACCGCCGCGCTGCCGGCGCCGTTGCGCGAATTCCACCCGCGCGGGGCGGGTCTGACGGGGGAGAACCGGCCGGTGCTCGCCTTTCCGCCCGATGGCGCGCTGATCGAGACCGGGGGGCTGCCGCTGGTGGTGAAGATCGCCGGGGGCACGCCGCCGTTCACCCTGCTGGCCAACGGCGCACCGGTGCTGGTGGCGACGCCGACCCGCGCTCCGGCGCTGCCGCTGCTTCCGGGGCATGTCACCCTGTCGGTGATCGACGCGGCGGGCCATGCCGCGCGCGCGCAGGTGGAGCTGCAATGATCGGCCTGCGTTGCTGGTGCGGAGGCTCCGGTCGGGCTGTTGCGTCTAATCTGTCGCGTGGAGCCGCGCGGCGCTGACCACGGAGATACGCGCCCGGCGGGGATGGTCGGGGACGCGGAGGGTGCCGGTGGCGATTTCGCCGCTGCCCGTGTGCCGGTGGCGGTGATGATCGCCTGGCAGGTCGGGAGCGCGGGGTGCGGGTCATGTTGCACGCAGGTGGCGTTGCTGCGATCGGCCGCTGCTGCCGGTGCTGCCGGTGCAGCGGTTCCGGTCGACGTCGCGCATCCAAGCCATCGCGTGGAGCCGCGCGGCGCGAAACACCGAGACATGCGCCTGGCTGCGAGCTTTCAGCAGGTCGTCCATTCGATCCCTATCGAGTTGGTTGGAGTTACCAGGCACCAACACTATTCGGAGGGATCGAATGAACGTGCATCAGAATGCCAGACGGACGCCGTTGGGGCGAGAGCGGCTTGTCAGGACGATCGAGGGTGGCATGACCTTCTGGCGGGCCGCGGCGGTATGCGGCTGCCCGGCCAAGACCGCCGCGACGTGGCGGCGGGCGGTGATTGCTTGGATGGCCGGAAGCGCACGGGGCGCGCGCGTCATGCTGCGTGCGGGTGGCCTTGCAATGATCGGCCTGCGTTGCTGGTGCGGCGGTTCTGGTCGGGCCGTTGCGTCTAATCTGTCGCGTCGAGCCGTGCGGTGCTGACCACGGAGATACGCGCCCGGCGGGGATGGTCGGCGGCGTAGACGGTGCCGGTAGCGATTTCGCCGCTGCCCGTGTGCCGGTGGCGGTGATGATCGCTTGGCAGGCCGGGAGCGCGGGGTGCGGGTCATGTTGCACGCGGGTGGCGTTGCTGCGATCGGCCGCTGCTGCCGGTGCAGCGGTTCCGGTCGACGTCGCGCATCCAAGCCATCGCGTGGAGCCGCGCGGCGCTGATCGCCGCGACATGCGCCCGACAGGGACGGTCGGGGACGCGGAGGGTGCCGGTTGCAATGTCGTCACCGGGCGCGCCCGCCCGGCTCGGGCCGCCACGGGCCCGTTTGCCGGTGGCGGTCGTGATCGCGTGGAAGGCCGGGCGCATGTGGGGCGCGGGTCATGTCGCGCGCGGGTGGCGTTGCTGCGATCAGCCGGCGCTGCCGGCGCAGAGGCTCCAGTCGACGTCGCGCACCCAACCCATCGCGTGGAACCGGTCGGCGCGGAACACCGAGATATGCGCCCAGCCGGGATGGTCGGGGAAGTAGACGGTGCCGGTGGCGATGTCGTCGCCGGGGGCGACGCGGGCGAGCACCGGCGCGTCTGTGCGGGGGCCTGCCAGAACGTCGAGCGGTGCGCCGGTCCAGCCGAGGCAGCCGCTCGCATCTTCGCCGGGCGCGGTGACCACCTCCTGTGCGAACAGCAGATCGAGCCGGTCGAGATCGGGCGCGGTGCGGGTGGTGTCGACGGCGCAGCCCAGTGCGGCCTCGCGCGCCCGCACATAGGCCACGAGCCGGGCCGCATCGGGCGAGAGCGCCACCCCGGTGCCGGTGCAGCCGGTATTGTCGAAGACCGCGCGCCCGAGCGGGGAGGCGAAGCAATAGCCCGCGCGGTCGAAGACGAGGTTACGGGCGAACCACAGATCGTCGCATTCGTCATATCCCAGCGCCGGGCTGGCGAGGCTGAGGGCGATCAGTGCGGCGGCAGGGCGGATCATTGTACCGGCCCCCGCGATCAGCCCGCGGCCTCGGTGCAGAGATCCCAGTTCATCGGTGTATCGGACCAGCCGAGTCCGACGGGAACGCCACCGCGCTCCACCTCGACATAATACCAGTCGCGCTGGGCATCGCGCGTGTCGTAGAGGAAGATCAGATCGTCGCCCGGCTGCACCGCGCCGAGCGGGGCGCGGTCGGCGCGGAAGCCCGACCAGAGGGTGAAGCCCGCCCCCGTCCAGCCGAAGCAGCCGGCGCCGGAATGCTCGTCGCGCGCGGCGAGGTCGGTGAGTTGCAGCCTGAGGCCGGTCAGCGGGATCGGCAGGCTGGTGCGTGAAGTATCGACATGGCAGCCGCCGCGGCCTTCGATATCCCTGATCCGGGCCACCAGCGTCTGGTTACGCGGAGACAGGGCGACATCCTGGCCGATGCAATCGGAATTGTCGAACAGAGCCTGCCCGAGCGCCGACCCGAAGCAATAGCCGGCCATGTTGAACGCCTGGTTCCGCACGAGCCAATAATCGTTGCAATACTCGTCGACGATCTGGGCGCTGGCGGGCGATGCGGCCAGAGCGAGGGCCAATGCGGCGAAAAGTCGGTTCATATCAAGCCTCCCTGCCGGCCAGATTTGAGCGGTTCGGGGCGCGAGGCAAGCCCGCATTTCGTCGCGTGAGGGCGCAAAAGAAAACGCCCCGCGGCGGAGGCCGGGGGCGCGTTCGCGGGATCGGCCAGCCGGGGCGGCTTACTTGTCGTCGTCGTCCTCGTTGTCGTCGTCCGGCAGGTTGAAGAAGCTCTCGGCGTCGAACTCCTTCTCCTCTTCCTTGTCGTCACCGCCCAGCGTGAAGGTTTCCAGCCCTTCGATGGCGGTCGGGATCTTCGGCTCGGTATCGGCGGCGAGGCTCTGCTCGGTCGAGAGCAGCTTGCGGCGCTCGTCATCCGACATCGCCGCGCCTTCGGCGGCCTTCTTGGCGGCGGCCTTCTGCACGGCGGCGTCAAGCTCGGTCTGCTTGCACAGCCCCAGCGCCACCGGGTCGATCGGCTCCATGTTCTGGATGTTCCAGTGGGTGCGTTCGCGGATCGACTGGATGGTCGGCTTGGTGGTGCCGACCAGCTTGGCGATCTGGCCATCGGTCAGCTCGGGGTGGAACTTGACCAGCCAGAGGATCGAGTTGGGCCGGTCCTGACGCTTCGACAGCGGGGTGTAGCGCGGGCCGCGGCGCTTTTCCTCGCCCACGGCGGCGGCGTTGAACTTGAGCTTCAGCTTGTGCAGCGGATCGGCCTGGGCCTTGTCGATCTCTTCCTGGGTAAGCTGGTTGTTGGCGATCGGGTCGAACCCCTTGACGCCCTGAGCCACGTCGCCATCGGCGATGCCCTGCACTTCGAGCTCGTGCAGGCCGCAGAAATCGGCGATCTGCTTGAAGCCGATCGTCGTGTTGTCCACCAGCCAGACGGCGGTGGCTTTGGCCATGATCGGTTTGTCCATAGTGACACTCCTTCGGATAAGCCGGTCCCGTTCCCCGGAAAGGGGCGCCCGTTGCGGGCTGGGTTACCGTTGTCGGGAAACTTGGGGGCTATATAGTGCGCGCGTCCCGGTTAGGAAAGTGAAAATGCGACATCTCCTCGTGATCCTCCTTGGCCTGCTGCCGCTTGCTGCGCGGGCCGATGGCGAGCGCGCCGGCGAGTTCGACTATTACGTTCTGGCGCTGTCGTGGTCGCCCAACTGGTGCGCGCTGGAGGGGGCGGCGCGCGGCTCGGAGCAATGCGACGAAGCCTTTGGCTGGGTCGTTCACGGGCTCTGGCCGCAATACGAGGATGGCTGGCCCGCCTATTGCCCGACAGTGGAGCGCAACCCCTCGCGGGCGCTGACCGGCGCGCAGGCCGACATATTCGGCGCCGGCGGCGCGGCCTGGTATCAGTGGAAGAAGCACGGGGTCTGCTCGGGGCTTTCGGCGGAGACCTACTACCGGCTCGCACGCGAAGCCTATGGCCGGGTGACCCGGCCCGAGGTGCTGCGCAAGCTCGACCGCACCGTGACCCTGCCTGCCGCGGTGATCGAGGACGCCTTTTTGCAGGCCAATCCCGGCTGGGAGGCCGACATGGTGACGATCACCTGCCAGTCGGGCCACATCCAGGAAGCGCGCATCTGCCTCACCCGCGCGCTTGAGCCGCGTGCCTGCGGCGCCGATGTGGTGCGCGACTGCACGCTGGAGCGCGCGCTGTTCGAGCCGATTCGCTGAGGCTGGCGGGGGCAGGGATTTCATGCCTCCGGCGGGAGTATTTTTGCAAGGATGAAGGGGCGGAGCCTAGCCCGCGCCAGCCGCCGTCATCGCTGCGCCGATGTAATAGGGCCAGACGATGAGGGCGAGAACGCCCTTCCAGAACCCGAGATTGAGAAAGCCGAGTGTGAACAGCCACCCGGCGAACCACAGGAGCCCGAATTCGTTCTGCACTTTGATGGTTTTGTCGGCCATGACGCATCCCCCTTTCACCGATGGATATGGGGATGCGGGGGCGGCGAGGCAAAGCAAAACAGATCGAATTTTTAAATCACAGAAGTATTTTTAATTCATTTCACAAGGTTCATGGCGGGCCCCATATTCCTTTCAACGACACCGGGAAAGGAGAGACCGAGATGAATAGCAAGACGAACAAGGCCGCAAAGGCCACCGCCGACGCCCTCGCCAGAGTGCTGGCCGACAGCCATATGCTCTACATGAAGGCGCATAATTTTCACTGGAATGTGGAGGGGCCGCACTTCTTTGCGCTGCATGAGATGTTCGAGGCGCAATATACCGACATTGCCGGGGCGATGGACGAGATCGCCGAGCGTATCCGCGCGCTGGGCGAATATGCGCCGGGCAGTTCGGCGGAGTTTGCCGCGCTCGCCCGGGTGACGGAGGTGGAGGGCCGGCTGGCCGCCGCCGACATGGTGCGCGAAACGGCCGCCGATTATGACATTATCGGCGAGACTATTGCCGGGGCCATCGCGGTGGCCGAAGAGCATGGCGACGATATCAGCGCCGGGATGCTCGCCGACCGGCTGGCCTTTCACCAGAAACAGGGCTGGATGATGAAAGCCTGGCTGAAATGAGGCCCCGCCCCGCTCTTCCCGCAGGGTCGGGGAGGGCGGGATCAGCCTTGCAGCAGGCCCACCACCATCATCACCAGCCCGGCGAAGGAGACCGCCCAGGTGGCCGAGCGCAGAAGGGCGATGCCGGAGCCATAGGCGGGCACGTAGACGAGCCGGGCGAAGAAGAACACCATCGCGCCGGTGAGCGCCCAACCGCTTTCGATCCCCTTCATCTCGGCCAGCAGCGCCAGCGGCAGGAAGACCGGCAGCGCCTCGAACATGTTGCGCAGCGCATGGGCCATCCGTGCCGACATCACCGTATGCGGCGGTTCTTCGTCGCGGTTGCTGCGCAGATAGGCGAGTTGTTCGGGTTGCTTCGACGCGCCCCGCGCGATCGACGGCAGAAGGGTTTGCAGGACAAACAGGGCCAAGACGGCCAAAATCCAGGGAATCATAAGAACCTCAGGGCAGAAGGATGGTTGAACCGGTGGTCTTGCGCGCTTCCAGCAGGCGGTGGGCTTCGGCGACGGCGTCGAGGGGGAAGCGCTGGTCGATATGGATGGTTACGGCGCCGGAGGCGATCTTGTCGAACAGATGCGCCGCCATCGCCATGCAGCTTTCGTGACTGGCGATATGGGTGAACAGCGTGGGCCGCGTGACCTTGAGGCTGCCGCGCCGGGCCAGCTCCTGCAGCCCGAAGGCTTCGACATTGCCCGAGGCGCTGCCGAAGGAGATCATCATGCCCAGCGGTTTGAGGCAGTCGAGCGAGCCGAAGAACGTATCTTTCCCCACCCCGTCCATCACCACGTCGACGCCCTTGCCGTCGGTGAGTTCGCGGACGCGGGCGACGAAATCATCGCTGCGGTAGTTGATGCAATGGCTCGCGCCGTTCGCCAGCGCCTCGTGGCATTTCTCGTCCGAGCCGGCGGTGCCGATCAGGGTGATGCCCTCCGATTTCGCCCATTGGCAGGCGATCAGCCCGACGCCCCCGGCGGCGGCGTGAAACAGCACCGTATCGCCCGGATTGATCGGCGTGGTGCGGTGGAAGAGATATTCCACCGTCATGCCCTGCAGCATCGCGGCGGCGGCGGTCTCGAAGCTGATTCCGTCGGGCAGGGGGACCACCTGCGCGGCGGGCATCACCCGTTCGGTGGCATAGGCGCCGGGCGGGTTGGCGGCATAGGCGGCACGCATCCCGGGTTTGAGATGGGTCACGCCCTCGCCCACGGCTTCGACCACGCCGGCGCCTTCCATGCCCAGCCCGTGCGGCAGTTCGAGCGGGTAGGTGCCGGTGCGGAAATAGACGTCGATGAAGTTGAGGCCGATGGCCTCGTGACGGATGCGGATCTCGCCCGGGCCGGGATCGCCCACCTCGGTCTCGACGAGCTTCATATTCCGGGGTCCGCCGAATTCCTCGATGATCACCTGTTTCGCCATGATGCGTCCTCCCAATCCGGTTCGGCCACATCAAAGGGCAGCGCGGGCGGAATGTCCATCGGTCAGGAGCGCCTATCCGGCCCGGCTGCTGCGCATGGCGGCGACCTTGTGCACCGAGGGGTCTGCCACCAGCGCGCCGTATCGGTCGGTTTCGCAGCCCACCAGCGCCACGCGGCCCTCGGCATCGTGGTGCAGGCCCCAGCCGTTGGACTTGGCCAGCGGCGAGGTGCGCAGGCAGGCGCGGGGCCGGGCGAAGAACTCGGCGGCGAGCGCCTGATGCGCCTGCGGCCCCAGCCCGCGCCGCCTTGCCTCGACCGCCGTGAGCAACTCGTCGCTGGTGTAACGGTAGGGCGCGGCCGCCAGCAGATCGTATTGCAGTGCGGCGATGGTGCCGGGCCGCGCGGGCACCTGCCCGGCGACCGCCTTCGTATCCGGCGCGACGAGGATCAGCGTGCTGGCGTAATTGGTCGAGTACATCACCCGATCCTCAAAACGATCTTGCCGATATGGCCGCTCGACTCGATCCGCTCATGCGCCTTCGCGGCATCTTCCAGCGCGAATTCCGAATCCATCACCGGGCCGATCCGCCCCGCTTCCAGAAGCGGCCAGACCTGCGCGCGCAGGTCTGCGGCGATCTTCGCCTTGGCGGCGTCGGATTGCGGCCGCAGGGTGGAGCCCGTCACCGTCAGCCGGCGGGCCATGATCTGGGCGAAGTTCAGCTCGGCCTTGGGGCCGGAGAGAAAGGCGATGTGGACCATGCGGCCCTCATCGGTGAGCGCGCGGATGTTGCGCGGGATGTAATCGCCGCCGACCATGTCGAGGATCAGGTTGGCGCCGCCTGCCTTGCGCATGATGTCGACGAAATCCTCGTCGCGGTAATTGATCGCCACATCGGCACCGAGTTTGCGGCAGACCTTCAGCTTGTCGGCGCTTCCGGCGGTGGTGAACACCCGGGCGCCGAAAGCATGGGCAAGCTGGATCGCGGTGGTGCCGATGCCGGACGAGCCGCCATGGACAAGAAACCGCTCGCCCGCCCTGAGGCCGCCCCGCAGGAACACGTTGGACCAGACGGTGAAAAAGGTCTCGGGCAGGCAGGCGGCCTCGCGCAGCGCCATCCCGCCGGGTACCGGCAGGGCATGGGCGGCGGGGGTGGCGACATATTCGGCATAGCCGCCGCCGGGCAGGAGCGCGGTGACCATGTCGCCGGGCTTCCAGCCGGAAACGCCCTCGCCGATGGCCACGATCTCGCCCGCGCCTTCCAGCCCCGGCAGGTCCGACGCGCCGGGCGGCGGGGCGTAGCTGCCCGCCCGTTGCAGCGCATCGGGGCGGTTCACACCGGCATAGGCCAGTCTGATCAGGATTTCGCCCGCGCCGGGCACCGGCACGGGCCGGGTGCAGGGCTGCAAAACCTCCGGCCCGCCCGGCGCTGAAATCTCGACGGCGCGCATCGTTTCGGGAAGGCTCATTTGCCGTGCCCTGCCTGCGGTGCGTGGACGAGATCGAGCAGCTTGCCCGGCCCCTTCATGAAGGCGCTGACCAGCGGGTTCTCGCGCGCCCTGGCCTTGGCCTTCTCGAATTGCATCACGTTCTCGATCCGCCGGTCGAGAAAGGCCCAGGTGGCGGTGTTGTCTGCGCTCTCGTCACCGAGCCAGTAGAGCGCAGTGGAGGAATAGACGGCTGAGAGCGAGGCGCGTTTGGTGTACCAGTTGATGTCGCGCGAGGTATCGCCCAGTGCCGTCCAGATATGATCGGCGGTTTCCCACAGGGCGCGCGAGCCGGTGGCGGCATGTTGCGGCAGGGCAAACAGGCTGAAGCCGCGGCGCACCAGCTCCTTGTCGGCGATCTCCAGCCGCAGCCGCACCGCATGGGCGATCCGGTCGCGAAAGCGCATCTCCGACAGGTCTTCGGCGCGCAGAAGCTCGATCATCTGCATGTCGCCGCGCCGGTGATAGGCGACAGCCAGATCCACCGCGCCGCGCGGCAAGAGCGCCTTCACTTCCGCCGGGCTCATGCCCAGATCGGCGCGGGCCGCGTCGATCGCCTTCTGGCTCCAGCCGTCGAACATCGCATGGTTCATCGCGGCATCGAGAAGCTCGTCCTTGCGTGTCATCCGCGGCCTCCTTCCGATCTCTGCTCGCTCCACACATAACCGCCTGCGGCGCCCGGCGCCAGCCATCGAGGCGACGCTGGACAAAATCCGGGACCCCTGCTATAGCGCCACTTCCTGCAAATTCTGCAACTCAAACTTAGAAAGGTGGTGACAACCACATGCAGGTTAGCGTTCGCGACAATAACGTCGATCAGGCCCTTCGGGCTCTGAAGAAGAAGCTGCAGCGTGAGGGCGTCTTCCGCGAAATGAAGCTTCGGCAACATTTCGAGAAGCCCTCCGTCAAGAAAGCGCGCGAAAAGGCCGAAGCCATCCGCCGTGCGCGGAAACTGGCTCGCAAGAAAGCCCAGCGCGAAGGCCTCCTCTGAGGCGTTGCGACGGAACGGGTCTCGGCCCGTGACAGCAATTCAGGCGGGGCGACCCGCCACGACGACCCCCGGCCTGTCCGGGGGTTTGTTGTTTTCAGGCGGTCAGATCCGGTGCGGCAGCAGCGCGACCGGCGCGTCTTCATCGCGGGCGAAGTCGAGCGGGGCGGTATCGGTGACCGCCGTGGAGCGCTTGAATTCATAGCGCATCAGCTCGCCATCCTCTTCCGTGGCCACGATCAGGCATTGGTAGAGATGGCGTGCGCCATCGTAGAGATCGACCAGCCCGCGCAGCTTGGGCGCGTTGTCGATATCGAGGGCAAAGCCGTTGTCGCGGTAGTCGATCACCGGGAACACTTCGCCCCCGACCGTCACCCGCATCCGGGCCTTGCGCTTGCGGTCGCGCTTGCGGGCCAGTTCCAGCCCCTCGCGCACCTCTTTTGGTAAAAACGTCATCATTCCCGTGCCTCCCCAGACCCTTAGAGGATGCAGCACGGCCCGATTCGGTCAAGCTAACCTTTTGTGAGGGCCTGCAAACCGGCTCAGGTGTTGTGTTCTTCCACCAGGTCGACGCCGACCACCGGGCGCAGAACGTGGGGCTTGGCCGGGTCGTAGAGCGCCGAATCGCGGAAATCGCGCACCGCGCCGAGGGCGGGGCCGATGAGGATGAGCGCGGTGCGGGTGATCTTCTCGGCCCGCACTTTGGCGCGGATGTCCGACAACGTGCCGCGGATCAGCATCTCGTCCGGCCAGCCAACGCGGTAGGCCACCACCACCGGGCAATCGGCGCCGTAATGCGGCGTGAGCACACGCTCGATCTCGCGCATGTTGCGCACGCCGAGATGGATCGCCAGCGTCGCCCCGGTGTGGGCGAAGTTCTCCAGCGTCTCGCCCTCGGGCATGGCGGTGGATTGCATCGAGACGCGGGTGAGCACGATGCTCTGGGCAATCTCGGGGATGGTCAGCTCCTGCCCCAGCGCGGCGGCGGCGGCGGCATAGGCGGGTACGCCGGGCACGATCTCATAGGCGATCCCGTCGGCGCGCAGGCGGCGGATCTGCTCGGCGATCGCGCCATAGAGGCTCGGATCGCCGGAATGGACGCGGGCCACGTCCTCGCCCCGGTCGCGGGCGGCGAGAATCTCGGCATGGGTGTCGTCCAGCGTCATCGCGGCGGTGTCTTTCACGATGGCGCCGTCCGGCGCGCCGGCCACTACTTCGGGTGGCACCAGGCTGCCGGCATAGAGGCAGACGGGGCATTGCGAGATGATCCGCTGCGCCTTGAGGGTGAGCAGTTCGGGGTCGCCGGGGCCGGCGCCGATGAAATAGACCTTCATGCCAGATCTCCGTCGATCTTGCGGGCATAGCCGCGCGGTGTGTACATGCGCGGCCCCTCGCCCAGATGGGCGAGCCGCGAATTGGATGAGCCGACGAGAACGACGGTGAGCATATCCACCTCGTCCACTTCCAGCTCCGACAGCATACGATAGCGTATGTTTTCCTCGGGCCGCCCAAGGCTGGTGGCCAGCAGCACCGGCGTATCGGCGGGGCGGTGGGCAAGCAGGATGTCGCGCGCCTCGGCCAGCAGGGTGCGGCGGCGCAGCGAGACGGGGTTGTAGAAGGCGATCACGAAGTCACCTTCGGCGGCGGCGTGCAGGCGGCGGACGATGTCTTCGCGCGGGGTCAGCAGGTCGGAAAGGGAGATGGCGCAGAAATCGTGACCAAGTGGCGCACCGGCCCGCGCGGCGGCGGCTTGCAGGGCCGAGACGCCGGGGGCGGAGACGACCTCGACCCGGCGGGCAGCATCGGACACGCCCATCTGGTCGGGCCCCCGATCCATCAGTTCGAACACCAGCGCGCCCATCGCGTAGATCCCGGCATCGCCCGAGGAGATCAGTGCTACGCGCTTGCCTTCGGCTGCTTTTTCAAGGGCATAGCGGCAGCGATCTTCCTCGCCGCCAAGCGGGAAATCACTGCGCGTCTTGCCTGCGGCGAGCGGGCCGAGCAGGTCGATATAGAGGCCATAGCCCACCAGTTCCTCGGCCTCGGCAATGAGCCGCGAGGCCTCCGGCGTGCGCCATGAGCTTTGGCCCGGGCCGATGCCGACGATGGCCAGGTGCCCCCGCGCGCGCCCGTTCAGCGATGTGATCGGGCCGGGGGCGCGGCCCAGCGCGCAGGTGGCGCTGGCGCTCTTGCGTTTCTCCACCGCGAGCACGGTGTTCTCGGCTGCCGCGAGTGCGGCGGCCTCGGCCACGCCATGGGTGCCGACCTCGGCAAAGACCACGTCGGAAGGGTTGGCGAGGCGCGGCGTTTGCGCTTCAAGTTCGGCGGCGGTGAACAGGATGAGCGGCACGCCCAGCTTGCGGGCCAGCGCGTTCATCGCCGGTTCATCGGCCTTGAGATCGAGCGTGGCGATTGCAGCAATGGCGCCGGGGGCGATATAGGCCTCGGTGAGCATGTCCGACACCAGCGCGTCAAGCTCCGCCGGATCGGCATTGCGCGCGCAGCCGACGCCCAGAACATACGCTTGCGGATGGTAGACCAGCCGGGTGGCGCTGCCTGCAAGCGGCGCGTCGGTCACCGCCAGTTCCACCGGGCCGGCATCGTCGGCGTCCAGCGCGAAGATGTTTTCGCCGGTCACGCACGGGCACGCGCCGGAAAGGAGGGCGGCCATCACCGGCTTGGCGTCGCCGGGGTTTTGCAGCCGGTAGCCCGGTGGCGGCTCGTCGAGCGCGACGCCAAGCGCCACGTCTCCGGCCGTGGTGACGGCGGCTTTTCCGTTGAGAACATTGGAGATTTCTCGCGCGAGACGGTTGGCGCCGCGATGGCCGCCAAGGAGCGGTACGACCACCGAGCCGTCATCGGCCACCGACAGCACCGGCGGCTCGCTGGTTTTGTCGGCGAGCAGCGGGGCCACGGCGCGGATCAGGATGCCGCTGGCGCAGACGCCGACCACCGGCACGCCCGCCGCAAAGAGATCGCGGATATGGGTCAGCGCGTTGGGGAAGACGGCATCGGCCTCAGCCACCCGGCCTTCGCGGCCATGAAGCGGCGCACCGAGGGCGGTGGCGATGCGGCGGGCCGTGGCTTCACCGGCGCGGTTCAGCGCGATTACGACGGGGGAGTGAGCCAAGGATCGGCACCTTTCGTGACGAGGATCATCGAGAAATAAGGGGCGGGGTCGGGCGCGTCGGAGAGCGGCAGGATACGCTCATCGGCCAGCGTCGCGCGCTCGACATAGGTGGCGCTGTCGGCCAGCCCAAGCGCGCCCAGCAGCGCGCGGATGCGGGCGAGATGGCGGCCGACCTTCAGAATGGCAAAGCTGTCTGCGCTTTCGATACGTTGGCGTATGGTATCGTCATCGAGCGGCGCGGGCACCGTTGTCAGTACATCGTTGCGCGCGGTGAGCGGTTGCCCGGCGCGGGCGGCGGCGGCGGAAACGGAAGTGACGCCGGGCACCACCTCGACCTCGTAACGCCCGGCCAGCCGCGCGTGCAGGTACATGAAGGAGCCGTAGAAGAACGGATCGCCCTCGCAGAGCACCACCACGTCCTGCCCCAGATCAAGCGCCTCGGCGATGCGCGCGGCACCCTGATCGTAGGCCGCCTGAGCCGGGCCACGGGCCGTGGTCATGGGGATCTCCATCACGATTTCATGCGTGTTTTCAGAGATATGAACCGCAGCGATCCGGCGCGCGAAGCTCTCGGTGCCGGGCAGGGCCGGGTAGGCGATGACCTTTGCCGCTTCGATGGCGCGGGCGGATCTGAGCGTGATCAGGTCCGGGGCGCCCGGCCCGAGGCCGACGCCGATGAGCTTGCCTGTCATCGCTTCACGAGGCTCCATTGGGTGACCGGCATGAAGGGCCGCCAGCCGGTGCGCGGGCCAACCGGCTCGGCGCGGCTCACCGCGAGCTGGACCAGATCGCCGCCATGTTTGCGGTGAAGGCCGAGCAGCACGGCCTGGCTTTCCAGCGTCACCGCATTGGCGACGAGCCGGCCCAGCGGCTTGAGGGCCGACCATGCGGCATCGTATGTTTCTTCCGACAGCCCGCCGCCGATGAACACCGCGTCGGGCGCTTCGAGCCCGTCGAGCACCTGCGGCACCAGCCCGTCGACCAGTTCCAGCCGGGGCACGCCGAGGGCCAGCGCATTGGCGGCGGCGAGGGCGCGGCGGTCGGCGCGCGGCTCGATGCCGATGGCGCGGGCATAGCGCGCCGACCGCATCCATTCGACCGCGACAGAGCCGCAGCCGGTGCCGATATCCCACAGCAGGGCGCCGCGCATCGGCATCAGCTTGGCGATGGTGACGGCGCGCACCTCGCGCTTGGTCATCGTGCCATCGTGCTGGAACAACTCGTCCGCCAGCCCCGGCACGCGCGGCAGCAGCGCGGCATCGGGGGCGGCGATGCATTCGACGGCGAGCGTGTTGAAGGGCGGCACGTCATGCTGCCATTCCTTGGCAAGCCCTTCGAATCGTTCTTCTTTATCGCCTCCCATATTGGCGAAGACGCTCATCCGGCTGGCGCCGAAGCCGCGCTCGGTGAGGAAGCGGGCGATCTGGGCCGGGGTCTCTTCGCCGGTGGTGAGGATCAGGAGCCGCGCATCGGGCTGGATGAAGGCGATCATCTGCTCGACCGGGCGGCCATGCACGGTGAGCGTTTCGACATCGGCCATCGACCAGCCCATCCGCGCGGCGGCGAGCTGGAAGGCCGAAAGCTGCGGGTGATAGGTGATCTCGGCGGGGTCGATCGCCTGGCCGATCTTGGCGCCGACCGAGAACCAGAGCGGATCGCCGGTGGCGAGCACCACCACCCGCTGGCCGCGCAATCCGGCGAGCGTGCCGATCAGCGCATCGAAAGGCGAGGGCCAGGCGATGCGCCGGGCATCGAGACCATCCGTAAGCGTATGGTGCCGCGCGCCGCCAAGGATCACCTCGGCCGCCTCGACCACCGCGCGGGTGGCCGGGGTGAGGCCGGAAAGCCCGTCTTCGCCGATGCCGACGATATGCAGCCAGGGGGTCATGGGCGGGCCAGCTCCTTCATCATGCGCCGATCTCGGGCAATCCGGCGGCGAGCGCGTTCACCGCCGCCGAGGCCATGGCCGAACCGCCGCGCCGCCCGCGCAGGGCAACGAAATCGCAGCCGCGCGGATCGCGGGCCAGTTCGGCCTTGCTTTCCGCCGCGCCCACGAAGCCGACCGGAAAGCCGAGGATGATCGCCGGTTTCGGCGCGCCGGCGTCGATCAGTTCGAGCAGGTGGAAGAGCGCGGTGGGCGCGTTGCCGATGGCCACCACGGCGCCTGCCAGCCGGTCGCCCCAAAGCTCGACCGCTGCCGCTGAGCGGGTATTGGCGATGGCTTTGGCGCGGGCGGGAACGGTGGGATCGTTCAGCGTGACGATCACCTCGTTGCCCGCCGGCAGGTAACGGCGGATGATGCCCGCGCCGACCATCTCGCAATCGGCCAGCACCGGCGCGCCCGCCGCCAGCGCGCTGCGCCCGGCCTCATAGGCGCCGGGGGAAAAGGCGAGCCGGTCGGCGATCTCGACCATGCCCGAGGCGTGGATGAGCCGTGTCGCCACCGCGTCAAGCCCCGGCGGGAAGCGGTCGAGCCGGGCTTCCTTCCGCACCGTGGCGAAGCTCTGGGCATAGATCGCCGCCGGGTCACGCTCGTAGCCGAGCAGCCGTTTGGGGGGGCCGCCGGTCATGTCCGGCGCGCCGATTCCGGCCCGTGCGGATGCTTCGCATGGGGGTATTCCGGGTGGTGGTGATCGTGGTCGTGATGGTGGTGGTGATGCCCGTGGTGGTGGTGATGCCCGTGGTCGTGATCATGCCCGTGGTCATGATCGTGATGGTGGTGGTGGCCCAGATCGAGCCGGCATTCGCCGGTGCAGAAGGTATCGCAGAGCGGGCAATCGGCCACGTTGGAGCCGGGAGCGGAGGCGCCCTGGCCCTCGACATGGTGATGGTGGCTCTCCTGCACCGCGCCCACCTCGGCCTCGAAGCCGAGCACCTGACTGCGGTATTTGCACATCACGCAGACCGGCGGCGGCACCTCGCCGAATGCCGGGTGCCCGGCGCGCTCTTCGGCGCTGATCCGCCGGGCCTCGCCATTGGCCAGCGCCAGAACCTGCGTGCGGTAGGGGCAGATCGCGCAATTGGGCGGCGGCACCTCGGCAAGCTGCTCCTTCACCCGGTCGGCAAAGGTTTCGAGCACCTTGGGGTGGTCGTTGAGATAGCCCGCCTTGACGAACTGGATCCCGGGATGGGCCGCCGCCACCTTGTCGGTGAACCCGTAGATCCGGTCGATCAGGATGCCGGTGAAGAGGAAATAGGGAAAGACGACGATGCGCTTGTAGCCGAGCTTCGCCGCATGGGTGAGCGCCGGTTCGACCAGCGGGAAGGTGACGCCGGAATAGCCCACTTCGAGCCAGCCGAAGCCCATCCCCTCCTGCAACAGCCGCGCCACCTTGGCGACGTTGGCATTGGCGTCCGGGTCCGACGCGCCGCGCCCGATCACCACCAGGCAGGTCTCGGTCAGCGGCACCTCGCCATGGCGCGAATTGGCGGCCGAAACCGCCTCGCGCACCCGGTCGCCGGCGGCGGCGATCATCTTCGGGTCCACCCCCAGATCGCGGCCATAGCTCACCTCGATGCCATGTTCGGCGGCATAGGCGTTGAGCACGGTGGGAATGTCGTTCTTCGTATGCATCGCGGCGAAGAGCATCCCCGGCACGGCGACGATCCTGTCCACCCCCGCCTCGCGCAGATTGTCGAGCCCGACGCGGATCACCGGGTTGGCGAATTCCAGATAGCCGTAATCGGTAATCCAGTCTTCGGGGAAATAGGCGGGCAGCTTTTCTGCCAGCACCTTGAATTCATCCACGGCTGCCGTGCTGCGGGAGCCGTGCCCGCAGATCATCACACCTATTTTCGTCATGTACTCAGGCTTCCTGAAGCTCGTCTTCGTCCGCCTCTTCGGCGTCGGTGTCTCTGGCCTTGTCGGCGGTGGGCCTGCCCTTGAGCGCGCCCCAGACCGCCACGCCGATGGCCACCCCGATGGCGACGCCGGCAATGAGATGATCGTGCCCGGCCACCTCGATCAGATGGCCCGGATGGGCAAAGGCCAGCCCCGGCAGGAGCATGAGCATCAGGGTGAGAAGGGCTCGCATGGCACATCCTTTCTGAGCGTCCGACCGGGCGCAGAGAGGCTGTGGCTTTGCCGACGATCGCTTGGCAAGACCCCCTGATTGGGTCGATCCCGCCGCCGCGCACCTCTCCGGCCCTCTGGGCATCGTCTGCCCCCGGTATAGGCGAGGCGGCGGCGATGCTCAACGCTTCAAACGGCATATTGGCGCGGCTGAGCGACGCGGCCCTGTGCGTCAGCGCACGAGACTTGCGCTGCCATGCCGGTTTTGCACAAAAGGGGGAAGGGCTATGTCGGACGGCGAAAGGAGATCACATGGGACAACTCGTCAATGGCATCTGGGAAGACAGCTGGTACGATACGCGCAAGAGCGGTGGCCGCTTCGTGCGCAGCACACAGACCTTCCGCAACTGGATTACCCCCGACGGCAGCGCCGGCCCCAGCGGCAGCGGCGGCTTTGCGGCGGAGAGCGGGCGGTATCACCTCTACGTCTCCTATGCCTGCCCCTGGGCGCACCGCACGCTGATCTTCCGGGCGCTGAAAGGGCTGACCGACCATATCACCATTTCGGTCGTGCATCCCGACATGCTGTCGGATGGCTGGACCTTCGATGACAGCTTCGCCGGCGCGACGGGCGATACGCTGATGGGCCACCGCTTTCTGCGTGAGGTCTATCTTGCCGCCGACAGCCAGATGACGGGCCGGGTGACCGTGCCGGTGCTGTGGGACAAGCAGACCGGCGCCATCGTCTCGAACGAGAGCGCCGAGATCATCCGCATGTTCAATACCGCCTTCGACGGGATCACCGGCAACAGCGACGATTACTGGCCCGAACCGCTGCGCGACGAGATCGAGGCGGTGAATGCGCGGGTTTACTCCGATGTGAACAACGGTGTGTACAAGGCCGGCTTTGCCACCACGCAAAACGCTTATGACGAGGCGGCGGGCGAGCTTTTTTCGGCGCTCGACTGGCTGGAGCGCCGGCTTGCCGACAACCGCTATCTGCTCGGCGACCGGGTGACCGAGGCCGACTGGCGGCTGTTCCCGACGCTGGCGCGGTTCGACGCGGTGTATCACGGCCACTTCAAGTGCAACCGGCGGCGGCTGGTGGATTATCCCAATCTCTGGGCCTATACCCGCGAGCTTTACCAATGGCCCGGCGTTGCGGCGACGGTGCGGCCCGACCATTACATCCGCCATTATCACTACAGCCACGAGACGATTAACCCCTACCGGATCATCCCGATCGGCCCGGTGATCGACTGGAGCGAGCCGCACGGGCGAGGGTGACGAAGCATCCCGGACCGGGCGATCCGCTGCGGCATGAGCCGGGCGATGGCCTTTACCTTTTGTGAAGATGTGAACGGATGGTGAACCCGTTCCGGTGGCTAAGTCATTGTTTTGGCTTGGGATATCTTGGCGGTCTGACTTCAGGATTCTAGCGTTCTAGAATCCTGGTGCTGGTTGGGTCCGGACCCGGAGCCGGACCCGGAGCCGGCACCGGGCAGGGCCAAAGCCGGATGGATTGGGTTGCGCTCGGCGCGTGGAAGCGGCCCGGCCTCCTGTAGCCGCGACGGGTCAGGCCGGGGTGGCGGTTGCGTCCATGCAGAGCTGCCCGTCCGCGCCGCGCACCCAGAGCGCCGTGCCGTCGCGGCAGAGCGCGATCTCGTCGTTCACGATGGCGGGCGCGGTGGCGCGGTAGCGGAACCCGGCGAGCGGGCCCAGATCGCGCGCGGCTTTCAGCAGCAGTTCCTGCGCCAGAAGCGGCCCGTGCACGAGCAGGCCGGGATAGCCCTCCTGACCCGTTGCGAAGCCCGGATCGTAGTGGATGCGGTGGGCATTGTAGGTGAGCGCCGAGTAGCGAAACAGGTCGACCTCGCTGAAGCGGCGGGCCTCGGCGCTGGCATCCTCGGGCGCTTGCGTCACGCGGGGCGGCGGCGCGTCGGGCGCGCGCTCTTCGAGATAGACCACCTCCTGCCATTCGGTCACCTTCACCGTGCCGGCCTGCGCGATCTCGTGGCGCAGGGTGACGAAGCCGAGCCGGCCCGAGCGGCCCGCCTTCTCGGCCCGGCTCTCGACCACCGAAGTTTTCGTGGCTACCTCGCCCGCCAGAAGCGGGGCGTGAAAGGCCAGCTTTCCGCCCGCCCACATCCGGCGCGGCAGGCCGAGATCGGGGATCAGCCCGGTGCCCAGCCGCGCATGTCCGTCTTCGGCCAGCGCATCGGGCGTGGTCGCCTCCCAGAAATAGATCTGGTGGAAGAAGGGCGGCAGCGCATCGCCGGGCGCGAAGCGGCGGCGATCGTCGAGCATGGCGGCAAGCGCGTTGGCACGGGCCGGGTCCATCACATCCTGCGCGCTCACGATTCGAGCACTCCGCGCAGCTTGCGCATGAGGATGCCGAGGAACTTCTCGGCGCCCGCATCGGTCAGCCGCCCGCTCTCGTCAAACGCCTTGTCGCAGCCGGCGAGAAACACTTCCGGCCCATAAACCAGGTTGGCGCGGAACGGCATCATGCACAGGATCAGCGAATGCATCGCCCGCTCGCCGCCCGCGCGCCCGTCGGCGGCGGCCATCAGCACCACCGGCTTGTCCTTCCACGGGTTGCCCTTCACCCGGCTTACCCAGTCGAGCGCGTTCTTGAGCACGCCGGAGAGGTTCTTGTTGTATTCCGGGGTCGAGATCATCACCGCATCCGCCGCGGCGATCTGTTCGGCGAGCCGCGCCACCTCCGGCGGGATGCCTTCGGCGTTCTGCAGATCCTCGTCGAACAGTGGAAAGCGGATATCGGCCTCGACATACTCGGCCTCGCCGAAGGTGCGCACCGCCTCGCGCAGAAGCCGACGGTTGCAGGCGTCTTGCCGCAGCGAGCCCGAAATGCCAAGCAGGGTGAACGTAGACATGACGCCTCCATATTCTTGCGTCCGAATGTATTGGGCGGGGCGCGGGGCGCAAGGTGAAAGGGCGGACGATGCGGCATGGCGGGCAGATCCTCGCGGATGCGCTGGCGATCCAGGGTGTGAAGCGGGTGTTTTCCGTGCCGGGCGAGAGCTTTCTCGCCGCGCTCGACGGGCTCTACCGGAGCGGGATCGAAAACGTGGTTTGCCGGCAGGAGGGGGGCGCGGCGATGATGGCCGAGGCCAATGGCAAGCTGACCAATGCGCCGGGCGTGCTCTTCGTCACCCGCGGCCCGGGGGCGACCAACGCGTCGGCGGGCATCCACGTCGCCATGCACGATTCGACGCCGATGGTCGTGTTCATCGGCCAGATCGCGCGGGGCCACCGTGACCGGGCGGCGTTTCAGGAGGTCGACTACAAGGCGTTCCTCGGCGATATCGCCAAGGCGGTGTTCGAGGTGGGTGAGACCGCGCGGCTGCCCGAATACGTCTCGCGCGCCTTTCACACCGCCATGTCGGGCCGGCCCGGCCCGGTGGTGCTGGCGCTGCCGGAAGACATGCTCTCTGAGACCGCCGATGTGCCCGATCTGCCCGCCATCGCGCCCGCTCCGGCGGCGGTGGCGCCGGCGCAGGTCGAGGCGGTGATGGCGGCGCTGGCGGCGGCGAAAGCGCCGCTGGTGGTGGCGGGCGGGGCGCTCTGGACGGCTGAGGCCAGCGCCGATCTTGCCCGCTTCGCCGAGGCGCAGGGGCTGCCGGTTGCCGTGAGTTTCCGGCGGCAGGATTACCTGGACAACCGCAACCAGCATTACGTGGGCGATCTTTCGGTCGGGATGCGCCCCGATCTGAAGGCGGCGCTGGCGGAGGCCGATCTGCTCTTGCTGCTCGGCACCCGTTTCGGCGATGTCGCCTCGGGCGGCTATGCGATCGACCCCGGTGCGCCCGGCACACGTATCGTCCACGTCCATCCCGACCCGGACGAGCTGGGCCGCGTGTTCCGCCCCGATCCGGGCATTGTCGCCTCCGCGCCGGCGATGCTTGCGGCTTTGGCCGAGCAGAACGGGCCGGGCCGGGAGGAGTGGGGGCCGTGGCGCAGCCGGCTGCGTGCGGGCTATGAGGCCTGGCTGGAGCCTGTCGAAACCCCCGGTGCGGTGAAGCTCGAAAGGGTGGTGGCGGAGCTGGGCCGTTTGCTGCCGGACGGTGCCACGCTGGCCAATGGCGCGGGCAATTACAACATGTGGCTGCACCGCTATCACCGGTTCACCCGGCCCAAATCCTATCTCGGCGCCACCTCCGGCAGCATGGGCTACGGCTTTCCCGCCGCCATTGCCGCGGCGCTGGAAACCGGCAGGCTCGCCGTGGCCTGGGAGGGCGATGGCTGCTTCCAGATGACGCTGAACGAGATGTCCACCGCTGTGCAGCATGGCGCGCAGGTGGTGGTGATCGTCGCCAATAACGGCCGCTACGGCACGATCCGGATGCATCAGGAGCGCGCCTATCCCGGCCGGGTTTCGGGCACGGACCTTGCCAATCCCGACTTCGCCGCGCTGGCGCGGGCCTATGGCGGCCATGGCGAGGTGGTGGTGCGCGATGAAGATTTCGCGCCGGCCTTCGGGCGGGCCGTGGCCTCGGGCGGGCTGGCGGTGATCGAATTGCGGCTCGATCCGGAGGCGCTGACCACGACGCAGACGCTGAGCGAGGTGCGGGGGGATTAGGGGGCTGTCCGCCCCCTCTTGGCCTGCGGCCAATTCACCCCCGAAGGTATTTGGCGAACAGAGAAGGGGCTGGTTGTTCAGTCCCGGCATCTGGTGGATCGGATTTAGGATGGATCGATCTGGTTCTGATGTCCGGATTTTGCAGATGTATTCGTAAGTCGCCAGCCCGCTGAGTGTCTTCAGCCGACCTGCGAAGTTGTAAGCATCCAGGAAGTCACCGAGATGTCGGCGCAACTGATCGCGGCTGTCGTCGTGACAGCGTTTCAGCGATGCGTCTTTGATCGTGCGGCTCATCCACTCGACCTGGCTATTGCTCCACGGATGATTGGACTTGGTCAGGCGATGTTCAATCCCGTTGGCTTCGCAGATCAGATCAAACCGCATCTTGCGGAACGTGATGCTGCCGCGGTTCCGAGGCTGCTCCGCGACCTGGATGCCGTTATCCGTCAGGATCGTATGGATCTTGTAGGGCACCGCTTCCAGAAGGTGCTCGAGGAACTACCAAGCTGTCTTCCGATTGGCCTTCGCGACCAGTTGGGCCACGGCGAACTTGCTGGGTCGGTCAATGGCCACAAAGAGACAGAGCTTGTCTTCTTCTGTCCTGACCTCGGCGATATCGATGTGGAAATCGCCGATAGGGGAGCGTTCGAACTTCTGGCACTTGGGTTTGTCGCCTGCGACGTCTGGCAAACGGGATATCCCATGCCGTTGAAGACAGCGGTGCAATGAAGATCGCGTCAGATGAGGGATCGTCGGTTGCAGGGCGTAAAGACAGTCGTCCAGCGGTAGCAATGTGTGCCGTCGGAACACAACGATCATGGCTTCCTCTTCTTCGCTGAGAACGGTTGAACGCGGCTTCCGAGGCCCGGTCTTGCGATCCTCGACGGTCTGTCGCTCGTGCCCCCTGGCCACCGGTTTGGGGCTGATCCCCAGCTCACGGCTCAGCTCCGCGATCGAAGCTTGCGATCACTGTATGTGCGGCCTGACTGCGTACGTGGTCGAGGCGCTGCCGGGACGAATTTGTCCCACAGGGCTTCCTCCCATTCCAACGATAGGAGCGCACCATCTAACCATGGGATCAAACGGCTAGGCCCGTCTTCCCTCGCGCCATGCCATAAGCAGCCCGCCGGTGAGGATGATGCCGGCACCGGCGAAAGAGAGCGCATCGGGCACGGCCCTGAACATGCCGAAATCGTAGAGCGTCGCAAAGATCAGCGTGGCGTAGGAAAACGGCATCACGAAGCTCGCATCGGCCCGGCGCAGGGCCTGGATATAGAGCGATTGCGCCGTCGCCATCATCAGCCCGAGCGCGGCGAGGATGGCCCATTGTTCCGGGCTGGGCCATTGCCAGACGAACAGCGCCGCGATGGTGGCGATCACCACGCCAAGGCTGTTGTTGATCAATAGAATCTGGAATGGCTTTTCGCGCCCGGTGAGCGCCTTCAGGATGACGATCTCGGTGCCCATAACCGCCGCCGCGCCGAGCGCGATCAGCGCGCCGGGCTCGAAGGTGCCGGGGCCGGGGCGGATCAGCACCAATGCACCGGCAAATGCGATAGCCGCCGCCAGCCAGCGCCAGGGGCCGACCTTTTCGTGCAGGAACAGGATGGCAAGCAGCATGGCGAAGACCGGGTTGGTGAAGGTGATCGCCGTCGCGTCGGAGAGCGGGATGAACTGCACGGCGGCGAACATCCCCGTCACCCCGGCCCAGCCTGCCAGCGTGCGGGCAAGATGCACCTTCATGTCCGGCCGGGTGAAGCGCGGGCGCAGCACGGCCGCCGCACTCCAGAAGCCGAGGAAGGCGAAGAGGAAGCGCCCCTGGCTGATCTGCAGCGGATGCAGCCCGGCTTCGCCCGCGCCGGCCATCTTGGCAAGCAACGTGGTGCCCGCGATGAAGGCGGTGGCGGCAAGCATGAAGGCCACGGCAACAAGGGGGTGCGATTTATCCATCTCGCCGGGTTACGCGCAAAGCCCGGGCGTGGAAAGGGGATAGACTTGGCCGGCCAAAAGCCCTATCAGCGCGCCATGACCGCAACGCATACATATGCCGAGACCCGACGCCGACGCCTCCGCGCCTGACGTCCCGCTGTCATATCCGCGCCATAGCGGCGCAATCCCCCTCACAAATATTGACATGAGCCTGCCCCTGCGGCACCCAAAGGCTTCTTTTGTAAAGGATGATCCGATGATCCCGTCCGTTCTGCCCACCTATGCGCGCGCCCCTCTCTCCTTCGAAAGCGGCGAAGGCTCCTGGCTGACCACGACGGATGGCCGACGCTTCCTCGATCTGGGCGCCGGCATCGCGGTGAATGCGCTGGGCCATGCGCATCCGGCGCTGGTCGCCGCGCTCACCGGGCAGGCGAATAAGCTCTGGCATGTCTCCAACCTTTACGAGATCCCGGGCCAGAAGGCGCTGGCCGACAAGCTGGTGGCGGCGACCTTTGCCGATACCGTGTTCTTCACCAATTCGGGCACCGAGGCGCTGGAACTCAGCGTGAAGATGGTGCGCAAATACTGGTATGAGAAGGGCCAGCCCGAGCGGATCGAGATCATCACCTTCGAGGGTTCCTTCCACGGCCGTTCGACGGCGGCGATTGCCGCCTCCGGGTCGGAGAAGATGGTGAAGGGGTTCGGGCCGCTGATGCCGGGCTTCACCCATCTGCCCTTCGGCGACATGGAGGCGCTCAAGGCCGCGCTCAGCGACAAGACCGCCGCCGTGCTGATCGAGCCGGTGCAGGGCGAGGGTGGCATCCGCCCGCTGCCCGACGCCGATCTGCGCGCGATGCGGGCGCTGTGCGACGAGGCCGGGGCGCTGCTGGTGCTTGACGAGGTGCAATGCGGCATGGGCCGGACCGGCAAGCTCTTTGCCCATGAATGGGCCGGGGTCACGCCCGACATCATGATGGTGGCCAAGGGCATTGGCGGGGGCTTTCCGCTCGGCGCCGTGCTGGCGACGGAAAGCGCCGCCGGCGGCATGGTCGTCGGCACCCATGGCTCGACCTATGGCGGCAACCCGCTCGGCTGCGCTGTGGGCGGGGCGGTGATGGATATCGTCTCGGACCCGGATTTTCTGGCCGGGGTGAACCGCAAGGCCAGCCATCTGCGCCAGGGCCTTGAAGGGCTGGTGGCGATCCATCCCGACATTTTCGAAGATGTGCGCGGGGTGGGGCTGATGCTGGGCCTCAAATGCAAGCCGACCAACACCGATCTGGTGAAAGCGGGCTATGACCAGCATGTGCTGACCGTTCCCGCCGCCGACAACGTGGTGCGCCTGCTGCCCGCGCTGACCATCTCCGACGACGACATTTCCACGGCGATCGAGAAGCTCGACGCCGCCGCAGCCCAGGTGAAAGGGGCCTGAGATGAGACATTTTCTCGATATCAACAAGACCGACCCCGCCGACCTTCGGCAGATGATCGACCATGCGCGGGAGATGAAGCAAACCCGCGCCGGGCTGCCCAAGGGCACGCCCGACCCCGAGCAGCCGCTGAAGAACCACATCGTCGCGCTGATCTTCGAAAAGCCCTCGACGCGCACCCGCGTGAGCTTCGATGTGGGCGTGCGCCAGATGGGCGGCGAGACCATCGTGCTCACCGGTTCGGAAATGCAGCTTGGCCATGGCGAAAGCATCGCCGACACGGCGCGGGTGCTGTCGCGCTATGTCGATCTGATCATGATCCGCACCTTCGACGAAACCTCGCTGATCGAACTGGCCGAGCACGCCACGGTGCCGGTGATCAACGGGCTGACCGACCGCACCCATCCCTGCCAGATCATGGCCGATGTGCTGACCTTCGAGGAGCGTCACGGCCCGATCGCCGGGGCGAAGGTGGTCTGGGCCGGCGACGGCAACAACGTCGCCGCCTCGATGATCCAGGCCGCCGGGCAATTCGGCTTCGACCTTACCTTCACCGGCCCCGGCCAGCTCGACCCCGAGGCGGTGTTCATCGAGGAGGCGCGGGCGAAAGGCTCGAAGATCGAGATTGTCCGCGATCCGGAAGAGGCGGTGAAGGGCGCCGACCTTATCGTCACCGATACCTGGGTGAGCATGCATGACAAGGTTTCGACCCGCGAGCGGCGCCATAACCTGCTGCGCCCCTACCAGGTGAACGAGCGGCTGATGGGCGCGGCCAAATCCGATGCGGTGTTCATGCATTGCCTGCCCGCGCATCGCGGCGAGGAGGTGACTGACGCGGTGATGGACGGGCCGCAATCGGTGATCTTCGACGAGGCGGAAAACCGGCTGCACGCGCAAAAGGCGGTGATGCGCTGGTGCCTCGGAATGTGATAGATTGGCGAGGCCGGGGGGCGCTGCCCCCCGGACCCCCCGGAGTATTTCCACCAGGAAAAAGATGAATGAGATGCAGACCGCGCTACTGGTGATCGACATGCAGGTGAGCCTGCTGGCTGACGAAACGCCGAACCCCGACGAGATCGTGCCGGCGGTGCAGGCGCTGGTGGCGGCGGCGCGGGCGACCGGGGTCGAGGTGATCTGGATCACCGACAGACGGATCGGCCCAGACGGGGCGCTGATCCCCGATCTCGTGCCGGATGCGACCGAGCTTTGCATCGAAAAAGGGGAATGCGATGCCTTCGACGGCACCGATCTGGAGGCTGAGCTGACCATTCTGGGCGTGGAGCGGCTGGTGATCTGCGGCATGCAGTCCGATGCCTGTATCGACGCCACCACGCGCGCGGCCTCGGCCAACGGCTTTGCCGTGGTGCTGGCGGCGGATGCCCACACCACCCACGCTTTCGATGGTCGCGATTTCCGGGCGGTGATCGCCGATGAAAACGCCGCGCTGGCGCAGGTGGAGCGGGTGACGGTCAAACCGTCGGACGCGATCTTCGCCTAGGACAGCCGCGCCACGATCTGCTTTTCGAGCAGGTAATGGTACGAGACGAGCCTGCCGTCATGCACCAGCGCATAGGTGCCGTAGGGCGAGGGCGACAGCCTGCGCAGGTCGTCGGCGGTTTCGATCACCCGGTCATGGAAGGCGAGGCCGAGCCGGTCGGCGGCGCGGCTTGCATGCATGGCGGCGTCTTCGAGATAGGGGCATTGTGCCGAGCGCAGCACGGTCAGCCCCGGCTCGCAGGCTTCGGCCTTGGTGTGCCAGCCGCCGGAGAGATGCGGAACCGTGCCGCTCTCGAAGGTTTTGGCGGTGAGCTGGAAGCCATGCTCGGCGCGGTCGATGCAGGTGTAACCGCGATGTTCGAGCACACCGGGCGAGATCAGCCAGTTGCCGCTGCCGGTGAGCGCGGCGATGCCGCGAAAGCCAGCCTCCCGCGCCCAGGTTTCGGCGGTATCGAGCAGCGCGCCGGCATGGCCCTGCCCCTTCGAGGCGCCGACCACCCAGAGGCAATGGATCACCATGTAATCCTCGGCGTCGTCGATGGCCCGCCAGCATTTCGCGCCCGGCATGAATTCGATGAAGCCGCGCTCGCCCTCGCCCAGCAGCCGCAGTTGCAGCCCTTCCGCGAAACGGTTCAGAAGCCAGGCACGCTTGGCCTGCCAGGCGGGCGATTTGCGCGCGCTCATCTTGCAGAAGAAACCGTAATCATCGACGGTTTCGGCGGTGACGGTGATGATATCGACCATCGCGGACCTCCCGGAACACAATGTGCCGGGTTCATCCTGCGATGTCGTTGATTCGGGTCAAGCGGGCGCTGCGCGGGCCTAGCCGTTCGGCCCCAGCTTCTTGTGCACTTCGTCGAGGTCGATCTCGCCGATCGGCTTTTTATTGGCCGGATTGTCGAAATCGTATTTGAAGAGCTGGAAATCGCGCTTGTAGATCTCCCACACCAGGTGCTTCGACAGATCGTCGAAATAATCCTCCACCGGATGCGCCCGTTCCGGCCCGTGGCCGGCGCTTTCGTTGAAGCGGGGGATCTTCTTGAGATTGACCTTTTTCGGCGTTTTGATGTTGTCGAGCACCACCTTCATCCCATCGTTGAAGTTCTCGATGTGGAAGATGTGATCGTAGGTGCCGCCATTATGGATGAAGGTCGAGATATGGCCCGACATCGCCGACCAGTGAATATCGGGGTCCATCGGACGGCGGAAGCGGATCGTATCGCGTGCGAAGAGCAGGAAGCGGCGGAAGCTCTCGATCTGGTCGAACTCGAAGTCGTTTTCCGGGCTGCCGACCTCGATGCCGTATTTCTGGATCAGGAGCGGAACGAGGTTGCCCCGGTAGCGCCGCCCGTTGCGCTGGATGCCGCAGATCTTGTCGAAAAAGCTTGAAAGAACACGGGTGTAGGGGTTGCGCACCGCGGTGAAAGCATAGCTTTTGTGGCCGCTTACATTGGCCTCGATCACCGGCTGGCTCGCCTCGATGGACCATTTGTGCAGGCCCTCCTCGGCATCGTGCACATCGCCATCGTAGAAGGTGCCGTGATCGGAATAGAACATGATCTGGCCGATGGTCGAGCAGGCGCATTTGGGCACCACGCGATAGACCACGCTCTCGCTCTGCGTCATCCAGGTTCCGGGGAAGCCCATCTCTGCCGTTTGCTCCTCAAGCGCCCTCTCCGTTCGCGCTTGAGGGGGCAATAGCTTCTTTTGACGCAAAAAAGCAAACAAACCCTGTAAGTTCAATGGTCCTTTACGGTATTGATGGCAACAATCCCCGCTGACTCGTCGTAACGGTTTCCTGCATGGCCAAAATTGCCTTCATCCTGCTCAGCCACAAGGACCCGAGGGCCATCATCAATCAGGCCCAGCGGCTGACCGCGGCGGGGGACTACATCGCGATCCATTTCGACGCGCGCTCGTCCAGGGCGGATTACGAGATGATCCGCGGCGCGCTGGCCGACAACCCGTCCGTCGCATTCGCCAAAAAGCGGGTCAAGGCGGGGTGGGGCGAGTGGTCGCTGGTGGAGGGCACACTGGAGGCGGTGAAGGCGGCGGTGGACGCCTTTCCGCGCGCCACGCATTTCTACATGGTGTCCGGCGATTGCATGGCGATCAAATCGGCGGAATACGCCCATGAATTCCTCGACAGCGAGGATGTGGACTACATCGAGAGCTTCGACTTTTTCGAGAGCGACTGGATCAAGACCGGGATGAAGGAAGACCGGCTGATCTACCGCCACTACTTCAACGAGCGCAGCCAGAAATGGCTGTTCTACAACTCCTACGAATGGCAGAAAAAGCTGGGGCTGAAGCGCGATGTGCCCGCCGATCTGCAGATCATGATCGGCTCGCAATGGTGGTGCCTGCGCCGGCGCACCATCGAGTGGATTCTCGACTTCATCGCGAAGCGGCCCGATGTGATGCGTTTTTTCCGGTCCACCTGGATCCCCGACGAGACCTTCTTCCAGACCCTCGTGCGCCACATGGTGCCGGCGGACGAGATCAGCACCCGCACGCTGACCTTTCTGATGTTCACCGATTACGGGATGCCGGTGACCTTCTACAACGACCACTTCGATCTGCTGCTGAGCCAGGATTACCTGTTCGCGCGCAAGATCAGCCCTGAGGCGCATGAGCTCAAACGCCGTCTTGGCGCGCTCTACGCCGCCGAGGGGGTGGAGTTCAAACTTTCCAACGAGGGGCGCTCGCTGTTCAAGTTTCTCACCGGGCGGGGCCGGATCGGCCAGCGCTTCGCGCCGCGCTTCTGGGAGGCGGAGAGCACGCTTGGGCGCGACCGCGAGCTGCTGATCATCGTGGCCAAGAAGTGGCATGTGGGCAAACGGCTGCTCGACCGGGTGAAGCAGGTGACGAATATTCCGGTCATCGAATACCTGTTCGATGAAGAGGCCACGCCGTTGCCCGATCTCGGCGGCATCCAGTCGACGCTGGAGAAGCGCACCCGCCACCGCCGGGCGCTGATGCGGATGCTCTACGATTACTTCGAGACCGACCGGCTCGCCATCGCGCTCGATCCGAACAACATGGATCTGCTGCGCGATTTCTACGCCGACCGCTCCACCACCCGGCTGCTCGAAGTGGAAAGCGAATTTGCCGATGACTGGATTCTCGGCCATGCGAAGCGGGTGGGGCTGGCGGGCGAGCGCACGCCCGAGGATGCGCTGGCCAAGCTCCTGCCCACGGTGCGCTCGGATTTCTATTTCGAGAGCGACCGGATCCGCGATGCCGACTTTCCCAACGCCTACCTGATGCGTGAGACGGCAAGCCCGGAAGAAAATGCGCCGGCTCTTGCCAAGTTTCTCACGATCCCGGAAGAAAGGGCGCTTGAGATCGCACGCACCGAATATCTCTTCACCGATTAGGGGGCCGCATGGGCTACGATTACGACAGCGACAACATCTTCGCGAAAATCCTGCGCGGGGAGATCCCGAACGATACGGTGCTCGAAACCGCGCACAGCCTTGCCTTCAACGATATCGGCCCGCAGGCCCCGGTGCATGTGCTGGTGTTGCCGAAGGGGGCTTATGTGACCTGGGACCATTTCGCCGCCGAGGCCAGCGCCGAGGAGGTGATGGATTTCACTCGCGCGATTCACGCGGTGATCGAAAAGCTGGGGCTCGATCCGGCCAGCGGCGGTGGCGGCTACCGGCTGATCATGAATACCGGCCCCGATGGCGGGCAGGAGGTGGCGCATCTGCACGCGCATATCCTTGGCGGCAAGGATATCGGCAAGATGGTCAGCGACGGCTGAGCCGCTTCGCCCTTGCCCGCACCATGCGGGGCGTTATCATGCCCCGGCGCAACATCCAGAGGCCCTGACATGACCACGCCCGTTCCCGAGACGAAGATCATCGACAAGAAGAAATTCGCCTGTGATGGCGGCGGCCCGGCGGATGGGCATCCGCGTGTCTGGCTGACCATTCCCGATGACCAGGGCTGGGTCGAGTGCCCCTATTGCGATACGAAATACGTCTACGGCGAAGAGATCAGGGAAGCGGGCTGAGGCTGCGGCGGGCTGGGAGCGGCGGTTGGCGTCAACCTTCCGTCAACCATGCCCGGCGACGAGGTGACCGTAAGAACTCATTGATTTTTCTGGGTTTCTCTGGCGCCTTGCCATCGACCTCAGAATCCGGAAATCCGGATAAGTGGATTTCGAGCGACGGCTGCGCCTGCGGATGCGCCGCGATGCCAAGGAAAGGACAGGCCCATGAGTTTCGGCAAGGGATGCCATCTTCACCTGGTTGACGGATCGGCCTTCATCTTCCGCGCCTACCACGCGCTGCCGCCGCTCACCCGCAAATCCGACGGGCTGCCGATCGGTGCAGTAGCCGGGTTCTGCAACATGCTCTTCAAGCAGGTCGAGGACGCCAAGGGCGACGATGCGCCGACCCATGTTGCGGTGATCTTCGACTATTCCGGCAAGTCGTTCCGCAACGATATGTATCCCGACTACAAGGCCAACCGCCCGCCCGCGCCGGAAGATCTGGTGCCGCAATTCCCGCTTACCCGCGATGCCACCCGCGCCTTCAATATCGCCTGTATCGAGAAGGAAGGCTTCGAGGCCGACGACATAATCGCCACCTATGCCCGCCAGGCGCGCGAGGCCGGGGGGCGGGTGACGATCATCTCGTCCGACAAGGACCTGATGCAGCTCGTCGGCGGCGGGGTCGAGATGCTCGACGCGATGAAGAACAAGCGGATTGGCATCGAGGGGGTGGAGGAAAAGTTCGGCGTCGGCCCGGAGAGGGTGGTGGATGTACAGGCGCTGGCGGGCGACTCGGTCGACAACGTGCCGGGCGCGCCGGGGATCGGGATCAAGACGGCGGCGCTGCTGATCAACGAATACGGCGATCTCGATACGCTGCTGGCGCGTGCCGAAGAGATCAAGCAGCCCAAGCGGCGCGAAGTGCTGATCGAAAAGGCCGACCAGATCCGCATGAGCCGCGATCTGGTGCGGCTCGATGACGATGTGCCGGAGCTCGAACCGCTTGAGGCGCTGGAGCTGAAAGACCCCGACGCCGAGGTGCTGCTGCCCTTCCTCGCCTCGATGGAGTTCCGCTCGCTCAGCAAGCGGATTGCCGACACGCTGGGGGTGGAAAGCCCCGACATTCCCGAGCCGCCCGCGCCCGCCGCATCGTCCGAGGAAGCGGCCGCCCCCGACCTGCCGCCCATCGACCCGGACAAATACGAACGGGTCGACACGATGGCGGCGCTGGCGCGCTGGACGGCGCTGGCGGCGGAGCGCGGCTATGTGGCGGTGGATACCGAAACCACCTCGCTCGACGAGATGCAGGCCGAGCTTGTCGGCATCTCGCTCGCGGTGCTGCCCGGCGAGGCCTGCTACATCCCCGTGGGCCACAAGAAGGGCGGGGCGGACGATCTGTTTGGCTCCGACGAGCTGGCCGAGGGGCAGCTGGGACTCGACGAAGTGCTGGCGGCGCTGAAGCCGGTGCTGGAGGACGCCGCGATCCTCAAGATCGGCCAAAACATGAAATACGACGCCAAGATCTTCGCCCGCCACGGGGTGAAGGTGGCGCCGATCGACGACACGATGCTGATGAGCTACGCGCTCTATTCCGGCCTGCACAATCACGGGATGGATACGCTTTCCGACCGCTATCTGAGCCACGAGCCGATCCCGATCAAATCGCTGCTCGGCACCGGCAAATCGGCGATCACCTTCGACCGGGTGCCGGTCGACGAAGCGGTGAAATACGCCGCCGAGGATGCTGATATCACGCTCAGGCTGTGGCAGAGCTTCAAGCCGCAGCTTCACCGCGCCCAGGTCACCACCGTTTATGAAACGCTGGAGCGCCCGCTGGTGCCGGTGCTGGCGCAGATGGAAATGAACGGCGTGCAGGTGGACCGTGACACGCTCAGCCGCATGTCCAACGCCTTTGCGCAGAAGATGGCCGGGCTGGAGGCGGAAATCCACGATCTGGCGGGCCAGAGCTTCAATGTCGGCTCGCCGGCGCAGCTTGGCGAAATCCTGTTCGAAAAGTTGGGGTTCGAGGGCGGCAAGAAGGGCAAGACGGGCAAATATTCCACCCCGGCGGATGTGCTTGAAGACCTCGCCACCGAGCATGAATTGCCGGGCAAGGTGCTCGACTGGCGCCAGCTTTCGAAGCTGAAATCGACTTATACCGACGCGCTTCAGGCCCATATCAACCCCGAGACGGGGCGGGTGCATACCTCCTACGTCCAGACCGGGGCCAATACCGGCCGGCTCGCCTCGACCGATCCGAACCTGCAAAACATTCCCGTGCGCACCGAGGAGGGGCGGCGCATCCGCGAGGCGTTCGTCGCCCCCGAAGGCAAGGTGCTGCTCTCGCTCGACTATTCCCAGATCGAGCTGCGTATCCTCGCCCATGTGGCCGGGATCGAAAGCATGCGCGAGGCGTTCAGGGACGGCGAGGATATCCACGCCGCGACCGCCAGCGAGATGTTCGACGTGCCGCTTGCCGAGATGACGCCGGAGACCCGCCGCCGCGCCAAGGCGATCAATTTCGGCGTGATCTACGGCATTTCCGGCTTCGGCCTTGCCCGCAACCTGCGCATTCCGCGCGCCGAGGCGCAGGCCTTCATTGACCGCTATTTCGAGAAATACCCCGGCATCAAGGAATATATGAACGACACGGTGGGCTTTGCGAAAGACACCGGCTTCGTCCAGACGTTGTTTGGCCGCAAGATCCACACCCCCGAGATCAACGCCAAGGGGCCGCATGCCGGCTTTGCCCGCCGCGCCGCGATCAACGCGCCGATTCAGGGCACGGCGGCCGATATCATCCGCCGGGCGATGATCCGGATGCCCGCGGCCATCGAGGGATTGCCGGTGAAGATGCTGCTGCAGGTGCATGACGAATTGATCTTCGAGGTGGATGAGGGCGCGGTGGAGGACGCCATCGCCGCGATCCGCGCGGTGATGGAGGGGGCTGCCGATCCGGCGGTGAAGCTTTCCGTGCCGCTGGTGGTGGATGCCGGGCAGGGCGCGAACTGGGCCGAGGCGCATTAACCTTCGTTGAGATGTGCCGGGGAGGGGCCGGGTTTGCCCCGGAATCCGGGATGAAAAACCCTGTAAAACCGGGGTTACTGACCGGCTTGCCGGCGCTGCTCCGTCTCCGGAAATCCGGATAAGTGGAGTTCGGGGCCCGGCAACGCCGCCCCGCCAATGCATTGCCCATTCACCCCGCCCGGCCCGCCGCTTATGATCGTGCCAACCCGCACAGGAGGCCCACATGCATTTTGCCGATCTCGGTGACATCCGCGTTCATTACGACGATCGCGGCCCGCAGGATGGCCCCGCTGTCGTCTTCGCCAACGCACTGGGCACCGACTTTCGCATCTGGGACGGGGTGATCGCGCATCTGCCCGGGGGGCTGAGGCTGATCCGCTACGATATGCGCGGCCACGGCCTCACCACCTGCCCGGAGGCGCCCTATTACATGGGCGATCTCGTGAACGACGCGGCGAAGCTGATGGAGCATCTCGGGGTGAAGGATGCCGTCTTCGTCGGCCTCTCCATCGGCGGGATGATCGCGCAGGGGCTGGCGGCGGAGCGGCTGGATCTGTTGCGCGCCATCGTGCTTTCCAACACCGCCGCCAAGATCGGCACCCACCAGATGTGGCATGACCGGGTGCATGCGGTGCGCGATGGTGGCATCGAGGCGGTGGCGGACGCCAAGTTGGAGCGCTGGTTCGCCCGGACCACCCGCGCCGAGCGCCCCCAGCTTGTGAGCGGCATTCGCGCCATGCTCACCCGTCAGCCGGTGGAGGGCTATATCGGCTGCCTGGAGGCGATCGGCGAGACCGATCTGGTCGAAAGCACCGCCCGGCTGCGCCTCGCCACGCTCGGGATCGCGGCCAGCGAAGATGGCTCGACGCCGCCCGATCTTGTGCGCGAAACCATCGAATCCATCCCCGGCTCGAAATTCCACCTGATCCGCCGTGCGGGCCATCTCGCCTGTGTCGAGGCGCCTGCCGAATACGCCGCCGCGCTGGAAGGGTTTCTGCGCGAGGTGGGGCAGATCGCGTGACGCGCTTCTTGCTTGTCCACGGCTCGGCCCACGGGGCCTGGTGCTGGCGCGATGTGATCCCGGCGCTGGAGGCGCTGGGCCATGAGGCGGTGGCGCTGGATCTGCCGGGCAGCGGCGATGATCCGACGCCGCCGGAGGCGGTGACGCTGGAGGGCTATGGGCAGGCGATCCTCGGCGCGCTCGACCGGCCGAGCGTGGTGGTTGGTCATTCAGCGGGTGGCTTCGCGATCCGGCAGGCGGCGGAGATCGACCCCAGTCACATCCTCCGCCTCGTCTATCTCTGCGCCTATGTGCCCCGCCCGGGTGCGAGCTTGGTCGACTTGCGCAAGGAAGCGCCGGAGCAGCCGCTCGCGGGCGCGCTGGAGCTCAATCGCCCCCGTACCGCCTTCCGGTTCCGCGACGAGGCCGTGCGGCAGAACCTCTGCGCCGATTGCCCGCCCGATGCCACCGACTATGCCCGCCAGCACCTCGGCTGGCAGGCCATTGCGCCACAGGCCACGCCGCTGCGCTTTACCGGCAAAGGCGCGGCGGTGCCTCAGAGCTACATCCTCTGCGAGCAGGACCGCACCATTCCCCCGGCGCATCAGCGCCGGATGTCGGCGGGCTTCGCGCCGGGCGATCTTTACAGCCTGCCCACCGGCCACTCGCCGTTTCTGGCCGCACCGCAAGCGCTGGCGGACGTGCTGGACGGGATTGTGCGGGGGTAGCGCCTAAAGCGCCCCCGGCCCGCTATCCTCCTCCCGCTCCAGAAGCCAGGGCTGCTCGATCCAGTCCTGGATCAGATCGAGCGAGCGGGCGGCGTAATAGCCGTCGACGATGCGTTCGTCGAGCGTATAGCGCACGGTGACGACGGGGCGGATTTCGATCTCGCGCCGCTTGGTCACCACCGCCTCGTCGCGCGCCCGGCCCACCACGGCGAAGATCGGCAGGGTGCCGTGTTCGAACAGGTGGTGATAGGCTGCGTCGATGCCGATGGAGCCGAGGTTGGAGACCATGATGCTCGCATAGAGCGGGTCATTGGCCGAGAGCGAGGCGGGCGTGATGTTGAGCCAGTCGCCCAGCTTCTGCAGCTTCGGCAGCAGCGGGATGAGCCAGCGCGGCAGCATTTTCTGGATCAGCGAAACCTCGCGTTCCGAATGGGTTTTGGCCGCCGCCCGCCCGTCGCCGATCACCGCTTCGGTGCGCTCGAAGGCGCCGGCGAGGCCCAGCCCCTCGGGGTAGGTCTGTTTGACGACCGTGAGCCTGGCATCGTCGTCGCGCGCCTTCAGGACCGAGATCGAGATGGCCACGTCGTCGCGCTGATAGAGCCGCCGCCCGGCGATGAAACGGTTGATCCGGGGGCGTTCATGCATCACCCGGGCGATGGCGGCGAGGTAGATGTGGAAGAACCTGAGCGGCACGCGGGCGCCGCCCTCGTTCCAGCGTTCGAGGTAGTCGAGCGTTTGCGAGATGTCGATTTTCTGTTCGTAGAACACCACGGCATCGCCGCGCCGGGGCAGCAGGTAGGGCATGAACAGGCGAACCTTGGGCGCCTTGCGCACGCGGGTGCCGTCCGGCCGGTCGCCTGAGAACATCGCTTTTCCTCCCCCCGAGGGCGCGCAAGCACCGCGCTGGCTCAGACATTGCGCGCAAATTGGATTTGCGGTCAATGCCTTGGGCTATTTCAACCCATCGGCCAGAAAGTCGAACACGAAGCGCAGGCGGCGGTTGCGGTGAATCTCGCGATGCGCCACCAGCCAGACCGGAAAGGGCATCGGCGCGAGGCCGGGCAGGGCGCGGCGCACGCGTGGTTCGGCGTCGCCGATCCGCTCGTCGATGATGCCAAGCCCCATGCCGCGCTTCACCATCTCCCACATGACGAGAAAATCGGCGCATTGGAGGGGGAAGTTGCCCTCGGTCAGTTCCATCCCGAAACGGTTGAGCAGGCCGAGCAGCACGCCGGGATTGTCGGGGGCGATGAAGCTGGCGCGGGCAAGGTCGCGCGCCTCGTGGAGCGGGCCGAGACTGTCGAGATAGGCGTTGCTGCCATAGAGCCGCGCCCCGGCCTCGCGGATCTTGCGCGCCACAAGGTCCGGCTCTTCGGGGCGGAAGTTGCGCACGGCAATGTCGGCCTCGCGGCGCAGGAGATCGGAGGCGCTGTTCGACACGACGAGTTGCACCCTGATCCGGGGTTCGGCCTCGCGCAGCTTTTCGAGGATCGGCGGCAGCAGCAGCCCGGCATAGGCATCGGAGGCGGCGATGGAAACCTCGCCTTCCATCGCCTCGTTCTGGCCGAAGGCGGTCATCGACATCCGGCTCGCCGCCTCGCCCATGACGCGGGCGTGGTCTATCAGCTCATGGCCTGCCGGGGTGAGCCGCAGGCCCCGCCCGACCCGCTCGAACAGCACCACGCCAAGCTCCTGCTCCAGCGCATCCACCTGCCGCCCGAGCGTGGGCTGCGCCAGACCCAGCGCCCGCGCCGCCGCCGAGAGCGAGCCCTCTTCCGCCGTCACGAGAAAGGCCCGCGCCCTGTTCCAGTCGAAATTCACCGAACGCCAATCCATGCGTATGTGCATACCAGATCGGCAAGGCTGGTCAATTTTATTGAGAGCGCCCTTGCGGTAATGTGAGGTCAAGGTCGGAACAGACACCGGCCACATGACAACCAGACCAGAGACCAGACCTTCACCCGCAGCCCTCCCCGGCACGGGACGGGAAAGCTCTACCCTATTGAAAGGAAACGATCATGTCCGTCTTCTCCGATCCCCAGTCGCGTGGCTTCGCTCGTGTCACCGGCCTGTTCTATCTCTCCGTCGCCTTCATCGGCCCCTTCGCCATTCTCTATGTGCCCGCCCAGATCGGCGTGCCCGGCGACGCGGCGGCAACCCTGAACAACCTGATCGCCAAACGCGGGTTGTTCATGGCCGGCGCTGGCGGCGAAGCGGCGATCATGCTGATCGAGGTCGTCCTCGCTGCACTGCTCTACACCATGTTCCGCGTGGTGAACCCGACCCTCTCGGCCATGGCCGGGCTGGCGCGCTTCGGCGAGGCGGCGGTGATGGGGGCGATGCTGCTGTTCTCGGCGGCCGCGCTCAGCGTCGCCGATCCGGCCACGGCGTTCGGCGGGATCGACGAAGTACAGCGCGCCGGGCTCGCGGCGACGATGGTGCACGCGCATGATGCCGGCGTCTGGGTCTGGCAGCTCTTCTTCGCGCTGCACCTGGCGATCCTCGGCCAGCTCGTCGCCCGCTCGGGGCTCTACCCCCGCCTGATCGGCCACGCGATGACGCTCGGCTCGGTCGGCTATGTGCTCGACACGATGTCGGCCTTCGCCTTCCCGAACTCCGGGGCCCTCGCCATGGTCACCGGCGTATTCCTCGCCATCGTCACCCTCGCCGAAGTGAGCTTCGCGCTCTGGCTGATCATCCGCGGCCCGCGCCGGGCCGCCGCCTGACCCCAACCGGTGCGGGGCCCCGTGCCCCGCACCGACCGCAACTCCCACAGAAAGGTTCATCCCATGAAACGCATCTGCATCATCGGCATCTCCGGCAAACTCGGCCAATACATGGCCCAACACGCCCTCGACCGCGGCTTTGACGTGGTCGGCGTCTGCCGCCCCGAAAGCCTGGGCAAGCTCGACCGTTTCGGCGACAGGATCAAAGTCTATCCCGGCCGCACCAACGACCGCGCGGTGATCGAACAGGCGGTGAAGGGCTGCGATGGCGTGCTCACCGTGCTCGCCCCCTGGGGCACCGACGATTACGCCTCCGGCACGGCCAAAGCGGTGCTCGACTTCGCCGAACCCGGCGCGCGGCTGATCTTCTCCTGCGGCTGGCATATCAGCCGCGACGGCAAAGACCGCTATTCCTGGAAGCTGAAAACCTTCGTCGCCGTCTTCGGCAAGCTCGCCAAATGGATGCGCGCCGTCGACCTCGACGACCAGGTCCGCGCCACCGACATGATCTTCGCCTCCGACACCGCCTGGACCGTGGTGCGCGGCTCGGATCTGGAAGAGGGCGACAGCGAGGGCCTGCCGGTCTGGTCCGCCCATGTCGGCGACCCGGTGCTTGCCTCCAATCGCACGCGCCGCACCGACTTCGCCCTGTTCATGGTCCACGCCCTGACCGATGACCGGCTGATCCATGAGGCCCCGGCCATCGTCAGCCGCCTGAGCGCTTCGGCGCGGGCCATGGCGGCGTGACAGTGTGAGAGACTGGCGACCCCTGAAGGACTCGAACCCTCAACCTGCGGATTAGAAGTCCGCTGCTCTATCCAGTTGAGCTAAGGGGCCGCACCCGGTGAGATAGCCTCACGGGTCGGCCCCTTGCAAGTCATTCAGGTGGGAAGGCTCAGACGTTTTCGCGGATCTTCCTGGCGACCACCCAGGCCACCGGGATCGCCACGACGAAACCCGCGAGCGACGACCACAGCACCGGCTGCATCGTCGTCATGCCCATGGTGAGTGCGGCGACCATGAAAGAGCCGGCGAGGGTGGCGCCGACAAAGATATACACGAGAAAGAAAAGACCCATTGGTTACGTCCTTTTGGCTCTGCGCGATCTCGCGGAAAAGCTGCAGGGCAGATGTGCCTTTGTCCTTGATCCAGATCATGCCCGACCGGCGCTTCAGCGCATCCGCCGGGCCACCAGCAGGGCAATGGGCCAGCTTGCCGCATAACCGGCAATGGCCGCCCCGAGGAGCGGCCAAAGCCCGGTGACCCCGGCCACCAGCGCGACGACGACGAAGACGAAAGCCAGCGTCGAGCCGATCATCGAGCCGAGAAACAGGATCAGCCGGCTCATGCCTCCGGCTTGCCCATCCGCGTCATCACATCGGATTTCAGCACGAGCTGCTGATAGAACGCGCCGGCGATATGCAGCAGCACGAGGATCAGCACCAGCGCCCGGAGCACGCCATGGACCTGCGCCGCCGCCTCGACGCTGCCGAACCACGCCACAGCGCCGGACAGGGCGGTGAGCAGCAGCAGCAGGTACAGCCCGATATGGGTGAGGTTGGCGGCAAGCTTGAGCATCGGCGGCTCGTTCTCCGGCAGTTCCGGCGCGCCGCGCTTCACCTTGATCGCCATCCGCCAGATGACCAGCAGCAGGATCAGGATGCCGCCGATGACATGCGAGAAGACAAGCGCCGAAGGCTCGAACGTGCCGTCACGCAGATAACTGCCCCAGGCATCGACGATGTTGTTGTGAAACAGGAACTGCAGGGCAACGAGCAGAAATACGACCCAGTGCAGGGCGATCTGGGTGCGGGTGTAACCTTTTGGCGCGGACATGAAAGCCTCCGATGTTGAAACGGGTACAGGTGGTACGAAGACCCTGCCCGGTTCCGTCGCACGGAGCAATGGGTCACTTTTTCTTCACGAAGCGGGTCAGGATCACGATGCGCTGGCCTTCGACCCGGCCTTCGATCTGGCCGGGATTGTCCGCCACGAGGGAAATGCCGCGCACGGCGGTGCCCCGCTTGGCGGTGAAGCCCGCGCCCTTCACCGGAAGGTCCTTGATCAGCACCACGGTATCGCCAGCGCTGAGCGGCGCGCCATGCGCATCCGCATGGCCGCTGCTGGCGGCGACGGTGTCGGCCCAGGCTTGAGTGTCGTCGTCGAGATAGAGCTGGTCGGCGAGGTCGCGCGCCCAGTCTTCGTCGGACAGGCGGGCGAGCATCCGCGCGGCGAGCACCTGAATGGCCGGCTCCTCCGACCACATCGCGCTGGCGAGACCGCGCCAGTGGTTCGGCTCGGGCGTGCCGTCGATCTGCTCCGCGCAGGTGGCGCAGATCTGCGCGGTGGCGTCAGCCGGGCCACCCGGGACGGCAAAGGCGGCAAGAGGCGCATCGGCGCCGCAGAGAGGGCAGGTCATGGCAGGGCTCCTTTGGGGGTGGGGCGGGGATAGGGCGGATTGGGGGGAGGGGCAAGGGTGGGATGTGAGAACACGCGCCCTGCGGGGGAGCCGGCACGGCGATTGATCCCGGAGACGACCGTGCCCCCGCGTGATCCCGTTTGGCCTCAGCGTCCTCGTGCTGGCCCCTTGCGAAGCCCTCAGGAGCGCAGACCGGCATCCCCGGCCCCCGGAACGGCGGCCGGGGATGCCGCGCAATCGGTGTAGCGCGCGTCATCCATTTTCGGCAGAGGCGCCGACGACGAGACGCGCGGAGCGGCTACATCGCGGTGAGGCCGAGCAATTCCAGCGCCTTGTGCAGCGCATCGACCGACGCCTGATGCTCGCCGGCACCATGCAGCCGTTCACCTTCGGCGCGCAGATCCATGACCTCGGCCAGTTGTTCCTCGTTCAGATCCGTTCCGGCGGCCAGCGCCGCGTCGATCTCGGCCATGTCGGCGGGGCATTGAAAGGCAAAAGCCGGGCTGGCCAGAACTGCGACCGCGGCGGCGATGAGGTACTGTTTCATGACATTCCTCCCTGTTGACCGGCCGTTCCGGTCACGACCGGTACGGGCAGGATACCACAGTGCGGGGGCAGGGCGGGGTCACGTCTTGGTGCTGGGCGGAATTGCGCGCGGTGAAACAGGTCGGGCAAGATATGTGGACGGAACGGGCCATGTCTTGCGTAGGCCGGACTTCAGCCCGACATATTGACTGCTTGCCCTCACCCTCCTCACGCTGGCGTCGTGCGAAACCATCAAGGGGGCGGGGCGGGATATCTCGACCGCGGGGATGTGGTTGAGGGGACGGCGAGGTCAGTGCAGCGGGCGATTTGAGGGGGGGGTGTGCAGGTGAGACTTTAGGGGAGCAGTAACCGACCTTTCAGACGCACGAAGATAGACCGGTGGGTTGTCTCCGCCTATTCTTGCTGGCCGGCAAGGTTGCAGACCCAGTCCTCGTCCGACAGGCGCATGAGCATCCGCGCGGCGATTTTCTGCAAGGCGGGCTCACCCGGCGACGTCGCCCCCCCCCAATGGATCGGCCCAGGCTTCCCATCGATTCCGCTCCGCACCGGTGGTGCAGATATCAGCAGAGGCATCGGCAGGGCAGCCGGGGATAGGGAAGGGTTGGGTAGGTGCTCGTGATTTGGCAATAGTCTCACAGAATTCTTAGGAGCGTGATTCTTACTTTGTTCTCGCTTCGCGAAAGAAAAATTGTTGCTAAAATACAACAAAATTTCAGGAATAGAATTCTCAAAAAGTCGGTTTGACACAATATTTAGTGTGGAGTCAAAAAGAGATACTATATATTGTATCGACTCCATGGTTCCGTCGCGAACAAAGTCTGTCACTTGCGCGTTTGGCCTGCTAAGTCTACATTGGCCGAAAGGAGGCAAGGCAATGTCTGACGAAATGGATCTATGGCAGTTTCTTGAGGCTCGCGAAGAGGAAATTGTGAGGAAACGGAAAGAGCTTCTAACTGAGCTGGAGGCACTCAGAAATGCCCGCGCGTCTTTGGAGAAAGAACGGCGCGACAAGGATCGAGAAGACGGCTCCGAACGAATGACCATCAAGGAGATGGTTCGGAGCGTTTTGTCCAGAAACCCAGAAGGTGGAACCTCAGATCAAATAATCAACTGGATCAACCAAATTCACGCGTCTGAGGTCGCGAGAACAAGCCTTTCTCCGCAGTTATCTCGTTTGAAAGCGGACGGAATCGTGATGCTGGATGAAGACACGGGGATTTGGAAGCTGCGGAACGAGGAACTGCGGATGGAGCAGTTGCTACGATCGAATAGATCGACGCACGAAAGGTCCCGGAATATGCTGAGATACTTTGAGGATGAGCAGAAAAGGAGATCTTAAGACAGAAACAACCAGAAAAAGAAAAGGCCAGCCAAGCCGGCTGACCCTTCCCTCAACGTGCGAGATGCCTCGCGAAGTCGACTAGCAATCAACTCTTCGCAGACTCTCGCGCCAAATTCAATACGCCAAGTCCAAAGGAGACATTTAATGGCGCGATACTACGTAAACAAAAATGCACAATCGAATGGTGACCACGAAGTGCACAAAGTTGGCTGCGCTTGGATGCCCGAGCAGGAAAACCGCATCTATTTGGGCGATTTCAATTCCTGCCAAGAAGCCGTCCGAGCGGCCAGGCAGTACTTTCCTAAATCCGACGGGTGCGCGTTCTGCTCGCCTGCGTGTCACACGAGATAGGAAGGAATAGAAATGGCAACCAACCCTCCCTCTGGTGATGGCCACCGCAACGGCATGGTCAAGGGCCGGTCGCAGACAAGGACGTCCTCGGGCAACTACGTCAAACGTGACACGAAGACCGGACGCTTCATGGATGTGAAAAGCTCCAGCAAGACGCCCTTCAAAGGTGTTCGCAAAGAAAAGTGAAGTGCGGTGAGCGGCTCTAGGGTCGCTCACCCATCCATCTTCAACGCCAAGCCCATCACTCAACCCCACCGGGGTGCGCCCGCAGAGTTTCTGTGAAACTCGCTTCCGCGCACTCACCCTGAAAATGGATCAGGAATCCATTTTGAGTGCGGAAATAAACGCCTCCTGCGGGATATCCACCTTCCCGAACTGGCGCATCTTCTTCTTACCCGCTTTCTGCTTCTCCAGCAGCTTCTTCTTCCGGGTCGCGTCGCCACCATAGCATTTCGCCGTCACGTCCTTGCGCAGCGCCGAAAGCGTTTCCCGCGCGATCACCTTGCCGCCGATCGCCGCCTGGATCGGGATCTTGAACATGTGGCGCGGGATCAGGTCCTTCAGCTTCTCCACCATCGCCCGGCCGCGCGTTTCCGCGCGGTCGCGGTGGACCATGATCGAGAGCGCGTCCACCGGCTCTTCGTTCACGAGGATCTGCATCTTCACCAGATTGTCGGCGCGGTAGCCGGTCAGCTGGTAGTCGAAGCTGGCATAGCCTTTGGTGACCGATTTCAGCCTGTCGTAGAAGTCGAACACCACCTCGTTCAGCGGCAGATCGTAGACCACCATGGCCCGCGAGCCGGCATAGGTGAGGTCAAGCTGGATGCCGCGCCGGTCCTGGCAGAGTTTGAGCACGTCGCCGAGGTAATCGTCGGGCACGAGGATCGTCGCCTTGATGCGCGGCTCCTCGATGGTTTCGATATGCGACGGGTCGGGCATGTCGGCGGGGTTGTGCAGCTCGCGCAGCGTCCCGTCCTTCATGTGGATCTGGTAGACCACGCTGGGCGCGGTGGTGATGAGGTCGATATCGTATTCGCGCTCCAGCCGGTCGCGGATCACCTCAAGGTGCAGCAGGCCGAGAAAGCCGCAGCGGAAGCCGAAGCCGAGCGCGGCGGAGGTTTCCATCTCGTGGCTGAAAGAGGCGTCGTTCAGCGCCAGTTTCTCGATCGCGTCGCGCAGGTCTTCGAACTCGTTCGAATCGACCGGGAAGAGGCCGCAGAACACCACCGGCACCGAGGGGTGGAAGCCCGGCAGCGGCGCCTCGCAGCCCTTCTTTTCGGTGGTGATCGTGTCGCCCACCTTGGTGTCGCGCACCTGCTTGATCGAGGCGGTGATGAAGCCGATCTCGCCGGGGCCGAGCTCATCGACGGGCATCATGCCGGGGCGGAACACGCCGACGCGGTCGACGGGGTAGATCGCGCCCGTCTGCATCATCCTGATCCGGTCGCCCTTGCGCAGCTTGCCGTCCATGATCCGCACCAGCACGACCACGCCGAGGTAAGGGTCATACCAGCTATCCACCAGCATGGCCTTGAGCGGCGCATCGAGCGTGCCGGTGGGGGCGGGCAGGTGGGTGACGATGGCTTCCAGCACCTCGTGGATGCCCACGCCGGTCTTGGCGCTGACCTGGATCGCGCCGGACGCGTCGATGCCGATCACGTCTTCGATCTGCTCGGCCACCCGTTCGCAATCCGAGGCGGGCAGGTCGATCTTGTTGAGCACCGGCACGATCTCGTGGTCGGCGTCGATGGCCTGGTAGACATTGGCCAGCGTCTGCGCCTCGACGCCTTGCGTCGAGTCCACCACCAGCAGCGAGCCCTCGACCGCGCGCATCGAGCGCGAGACTTCGTAGGCGAAGTCCACATGGCCTGGGGTGTCGATCAGGTTCAGCACGTATTGCTCGCCGTTATCGGCCTCGTATTCGAGCCGGACGGTCTGCGCCTTGATGGTGATGCCCCGCTCGCGCTCGATATCCATCGAGTCGAGGAGCTGCTCTTTCATGTCCCGGTCGGCGACGGTTTTCGTCTCCTGGATCAGCCGGTCGGCAAGGGTGGACTTACCGTGGTCGATATGGGCCACGATGGAGAAATTGCGGATATGAGCGAGGTCTGTCATGCGCCCGGATATGCGGGGGATTTCGCAATCCGTCAATGGGGGACAGATGGGCGCGCGGGCAGGTGGCGAAGGGCGGCCACGGGGCCGCCCTTCGCAGCGGCGTGAGCCTCAGAGGCCCATGCAATTGGCGTAGTAGGTCACCGTGGCCGGCCAGTCGGAGAACATGCCGGCGATGCCCACATCCTGCGCCAGAACGTCGAGCACGGTGAGGTAATAGCCGTCATTGTCGATCACGTCGGCCGCCGACTGGTAGTACCAGCCGCCGCCGGTGGCGAGCGGGCCGGAACGTTCGAGCGTCCAGCCGATCAGGGTAAGCCCGGCCTCCTTCGCGGCCTTGGCATAGGCGGAGGCGGCGACCGCGCCGTTCTGCGAGGTGATCATCATGTTGATCGAGGGCGCGAGGTAATTCACCCCCGCCTCGACCAGCGCGGCGAAATCCTCGTTCCAGGTTTCCGGGTTCTGCTCGTCGAACCCGTCATGCCATTCGACGAGATAGACCGCCTGAGCTCCGAAGTCCGGCTCGTTTTCGACCCAGTATTTCACCACCGACAGATCAAAGCTCTGCGGCCAGACATCGGCCGGGTCGATGCCGGCGGCCTTGTATTCGTCGATCATCTTCTGGGCGTAGGCATCCATCGTGAAGCCGTCGAAGGGCATCTCTTCGGCGGGGGTCTTCAGCTCGGGGGTGAACTTGCCGCCGAGGGATTTGATCAGCTCGATTGATTGCGCGTGGGTCAGCAGCGTGCCGCCGGCCGCCGCATAAAGATCGGTGCGCCAGGCGGGGGTGGCATCCATATAGGCGTCCACCGTGGTGGCCTTGGCATTGGCCGCGTCCATCTTGCCGGTAAGGCTCAGGAATTCGGTGAGGGTGATGTCGGAGGTGCGGCACTCGGCCTTGGCGTTCGCATCGCCCGAAGCCGGGGCGAAGGGCGTGGTGCACTTCGCCGCGAGGTCGGTGGCGAGAATGTTGGTGGTGGTGTGCAGATCGTTCTGCGCATGACGGCAGACCAGTTCCTTATCAGCGGTGAACGCCACGTCGCATTCGATGATGCCCGCACCCTGACGGGCGGCGGCGGTGTAGCTCTCGGCGGTGTGCTCGGCAAACATCAGCGCCGCGCCGCGATGGCCGATGGAGAAGAGCGTGGGGCTGGGTTCGGTCCCGGCGCAGGCGGCGAGCTTGTCCTTCAACGCGCCGTCATTCATCTGGTCGACGAGGAAGAGCGGACGCGAGCCGAGCTCGACGGGCTCGGCGAAAGCGGCGCCGGCGGCCAGTGTCGCGGCGACGGCAAGAGCGATGGGTTTGGTGAACATGGGATGTCCTCTGAGAAATCTGCGATGGCCCTCACAATGCGCGGCGATGAAACAGCGGCGTGACGGGCGGGCAAAAGCTTCGTGAAATCGTGCCGGGGGCCGGGCCGGTCGCCGCACTCGACTGCGGCAAAAGGGCCTGGCCGCCGCATTGCGGCAAGCCCGGCCAGATCGCGGTTGTGACCGCAGGCTGCCGCTTGTAATGTTCGCGCTAACGATCTCGGACGGACGAGTCAGCAATGAGCAACATCCTCACCGTTACCCTCAACCCGGCGCTCGATATGTCGACCACGGTCGACCGCGTGCTGCCGGAGGAAAAGCTGCGCTGCGAGGCGCCGGTGCTGGAAGCCGGCGGCGGCGGGATCAACGTGGCGCGCGCGATCGGCGCGATGGGCGCGCGTGCCCATGCCTTCGTGGCGATCTCGGGCTATCACGGGCAGCAATTCCTCGACATTCTGCGCCAGGAGCCGCTGGTGCCCGAGGTGTTTCACACCCATGGCGAGACCCGCCAGTCGCTTGCGGTGATCGACCGGACGACGGGCGAGCAATACCGCTTCGTGATGCCGGGGCCGGGCTGGTCGCCCGAACAGGCGCAGGACGCGCTCGATGCGATTGCCCGGGTAACGCCGCAACGTGGCTATGTGGTTCTGTCGGGCAGCCAGCCGCCGGGCGTGCCCCTGCACTTTCCCACCCAGCTTGCGGCGCAGATGCAGGATCACAGTGCCCGGCTGATCCTCGACACTTCCGGCAAGCCGCTGAAAGCGTTGCTCAATGTGGGCTCCGCCCGCCAGCATGTGCTGCGGCTTGACGGGGCCGAGAGCGAAGATCTTGCCGGGCGGCCGCTCAAAGACCATCACGCGGTGGCGGATTTCGCGCAGGAACTGATCGCGCGCAACGTGGCCGAAGCGGTGGTGCTGGCGATGGGCGGCGAGGGCTCGATTCTCGTGGAAGACGGTCACCGCTGGCACGCCAGGACGGTGCCGGTCAAGGTGCGCTCGAAGGTGGGGGCGGGCGACAGTTTCGTCGGCGTTTTCACCTGGGCGCTGAGCCAGGGCGCGGCCTGGGAAGAGGCGCTGCGCTATGGCGTGGCGGCGGCCTCTTCGGCGGTGACGACGGATGGCACCGAGCTGTGCCGGCGCGAGGATGTGGAAGAGCTGGCCAAAACCGCCACGCTCACGCGAATCTGACCATCGGGCCAAATTGATGGAATCGCGAAGGTCTGCTATGGGCGGATGGCGCGGAAGGGCGCGCCGGTTTGCCTTGGGGCGAAAAACATGAAGCATCTTTTTCTCGCGGCGGGCCTGGGCCTGTCGATTGCCGCGTCCGGCGCGGCTCCGGCAATGGCGAGCGGCGTGATCCAGAACGCCTGCCTGAAATCCGACCGCCCCGCCGCCAACCGCGAGCTATGCGCCTGTCTGCAGGTTGTGGCCGACGCGGTGCTGACGCCGAGCTACCAGAAACGCGGCGCCGAATTCTTCACCGACCCGCATAAGAGCCACGAAACGCGCGCCTCGGGCCGCGTGGCGGATGAAAAGTTCTGGGAACGCTGGGAGGTGTTTGCCGCGACGGCGGTGAAACACTGCCAGTAAGGCTCAGGTGCGGGTGAGATCGCGCATCAGGCCGGCGGCGCAGGCTTCGATAAGATCCAGCGCGCCGTCATAGTCGCGGGTGTAATAGGCGTCGGGCACGTGATCCATGCCGGTTTCGGGCGCGTAATCGGTAAACAGGCGCACCGGTACGCCGGAGCCCGCGGGGCGCAGCGCTTCGATATCGGCGATATTCTCGCCATCCATGCCGATGATCAGATCGAACCGGCCAAAATCGGTGCGGCTCATCTGGCGCGCGCGCAGGGCGGAAATGTCATAGCCCCGCCGGGCGGCGGCGCGCACCATCTGCGGGCAGGGCGGCTCGCCTTCATGCCAGTTCGAGGTGCCGGCGCTGTCGAGCGTGAGGCTCTGCCCCTGCGACAGATGCCGCATGATGCCCTCGGCGCTGGGCGAGCGGCAGATATTGCCAAGGCAGACAAAGAGAATACGGCTGGTCATGGCGTCAGGATAGCCGCGCGCCGGGGCGGGGCAAGGCCCTCAGCGCAGCACCTGCCTGCGGGCCATCGCCCGGGCGTAGAGCCACAGGCCAAGCGCCACGACGATGAGAAGCGCGGTGAAGGCCAGCGCCCCCCGGCCCATGAGATCGACCGCCGCTGACCCCTGCGAGGCGAAGAGGTGTATGGTGTTGACGAGGAGGCCGATCAGCGAAACGGCGAAGGCCGCCGCGGCATATCGCGAGCGCAGCAGCAACAGCACCGACCCGGCAAGCGCGCCCCAGACGCCGAGCGCCCAGAACACCACCGCCCAGGTCGGGAAGCCGTCGAAATAGGCGCGCTGTTCGGGCGTCATCGCGCCCATGTAGCTTTCGACATTGAGTTGCGACATCAGGTAGTCGAAGACGCCGCCGAGATTCCACAGCAGCGACAGCACGCCGATCAGCCAAAGATGCCAGGGTGTCTTCATGGCGCTTCTCCTCGCAGGTCTTTCATCCAGCCTGCCGCCGAAGGGGCGGAGCCGTCAAGAGCGCGGAGACCAGGCCATGTTCATGTAGCGCCTGCCGCCCGCAAGCTCGTCGAGCATCTGGTTGAGGCGCTTCTCGCGGGTTTCGGAGCGTTTCGCGCGGGCGATCCAGCCGAGGTAGTCGTTGCGCTGATAGGGTGGGCGGGCCTCATAGGCCGCGCGCAACCCGGTTTCCGCCAGGCGGGCGGCGATATCGTCGGGCATCGGGTTCAGGGCACGTCTGAGGTTCATGGCATGAGCATAGCATGAAGATCCGGCGAGCGGCAAAGGCGGGGCGTGTGTGCGCCCCGCCTCGCCGTTTGTCAGTGCGACATGCCTTCCATCGGCATCATGTCATTGCGCTCGTTGTCGACGGGAATATCGAGCTCGACACGCCCGGCCTTTTCGAAGACGAGCGTGACATGGACGGTCTCGCCCTGCACCATCGGGCCGGTCAGCCCCATGAACATGACGTGATCGCCGCCGCGTTGCAGCCGGTGCATCCCGCCGGCGGGCACTTCGAAGCCTTCCGGCACCTCGACCATGCGCATCACGTCGCCTTCGGCGATGTGGGTGTGCAGCTCGACGCGCTGGGCGATGCCGCTTTCGGCGGCGATCAGGCGGTCGTCTTCATCGCCCATGTTGTGGATCACGAGGAAGGCGGCCCCGGCCACGGCGGTTTCGCCCGCTGCGCGGGCATAGGGGTCTTCGATGGAAATCTCCGGGCCGGCGAAGGCGGGGAGCGCAAAGATGGCGGCCACGAGGGCCGAGCTGGCAAAGCTCTTGAAGGACATGGGATTCTCCTGTTGTCCGCGTGTTGTCTGGTCTGATTGTGGTGCGATCAGGCCAGTGCGGGCGGGCCGCGCGCGGTGGGAGAAAGTTCTTCACGCGCCGCCGGGGCGATCGCGGCGGCAAGGTGGATGATCGTCAGAAGGCGCGGCGCGGGTTCGGCCAATTCGGGCAAGGCAAAGCTGGCGGCGAAGATCGAGGTGCCGTCGGGGCAGGGTTCAACCTGTTCCACCGGCTGGCCGTCGGCGCCGATGGTGATGGTGATCATGCCCGCGCCGGAACAGACGACCATCTCGCGCCCGATATCGCGGTTCGCGCCGCGTGCTTCGGCAAGCACGAGGCCCGCGAATATCAGCGCGGATATGGCGAGATATGTGACGACGCCCTTGAGCATGGCCCAATGAGGTAGCGCCCGGCCGCGTCTTGGGCAAGCGCAAACGAGAACGGCCCCGCCGTGAGGCAGGGCCGTTGTGAAATTGTCGGGCGCAGAGCTCAGGCGGCGGCCTGGGCCTTCGCGATCTCTTTCTTGATCTTCAGCGCATTGGCCGAGAGATCGGTATCTTTCGCCTTGGCGAGGAAGGCATCGAGCCCGCCCCGGTGATCGACGGTGCGCAGCGCGGCGGCCGAGATGCGCAGCCTGAAGCCGCGGCCGAGGGTCTCGGACACGAGCGTCACGTCGTTCAGGTTCGGCAGGAACCGGCGACGGGTTTTGTTGTGGGCGTGGCTGACATTGTTGCCAGTCATCGGGCCCTTGCCAGTCAGTTCGCAGACGCGCGACATGGGGTCTTCCTCATCTTCCGGGCTGGTTCCGGGGCGTTCCCCGGCCTGGCCTGTTCAACACAAATGGGCGCCGCGACCGGGCGCCCCGAATTCCGTTCCGCGCGTTTAGGCGCATTTTGGCGGGGCGTCAAGTGAGTCGGGGCGGAATCGCCGGTTGGCGCCGGTGCAGAGATTCTTGCCTCCGGCGGGGATATTTGTAGCAAGATGAAAGGGCAAGGGAGCATGTGATGCAGGGCTGGCAGATCAGGGTGCGTGGGCAGGTGCAGGGCGTGGGGTTTCGGCCCTTCGTCTGGGGGCTGGCGCGCCGGGCCGGGCTGGTGGGCCACGTGCTGAACGATGCCGAGGGCGTGCTGGTGCGGGTGGCCGGGCCGCGCGCGGCGCTGGAGGCGATGCGGGCGGCGCTCGAAGACGAGGCGCCGGCGCTTTCGCGGGTGGATGCGGTGGAACTGGCCGATTGGGCCGTGCCCGATCCGGCGCCCGAGGGGTTCGACATTGCCGCGAGCGGCCCCGCTGGCGCCGAGACGCGGGTAACGCCGGATGCGGCCACCTGCCCTGATTGCCTGGCCGAGATCCGCGATCCGGGCGCGCGGCGCTATCGTTACCCGTTCACCAATTGCACCAATTGCGGGCCGCGCTTCACCATCATCGAGGGGCTGCCTTACGACCGGCCAAAGACCACGATGGCGCCGTTCGGGATGTGTCCGGCCTGCCGCGCGGAATACGAAGACCCGGGCGACCGGCGCTTTCACGCCCAGCCCATCGCTTGCCCCGATTGCGGCCCGCGCGCCTGGGCCGAGGCGGACGGCGCCGAACTGGAGGGCGAGGCGGTGGCGCTGGCGGCGGAGGCGCTGCTGGCGGGCAAGATCGTGGCGGTGAAGGGGCTGGGCGGCTTTCACCTTGCCTGCGACGCGACCGATGCGGCGGCCATCGAACGGCTCAGGGCGCGCAAGCACCGCCCGGCCAAGCCGCTTGCCCTGATGGCCGCCGCCGGGGTGCTGGCCCGCCATGCCGCGCCGAATGCGGAAGAATGGAGCCTGCTGCGCGAACCCGCCGCACCCATCGTGCTGATCGACAAGGCGGGCGACCCGCTGCCGGATGCGCTCGCGCCGGGGATGGCGGCGCTGGGCTGGATGCTGCCCTACACCCCGCTGCACCATCTGCTCTGCGCGGCGGTGGGCCGGCCTTTGGTGATGACCTCGGGCAACATGTCGGGCGCGCCGCAGGCGGTGGGGAACGACGAGGCGCGCAGGGCGCTCGCGGGCCTCGCCGATCTGTTCGTGATGCATGACCGCACCATCGCCCGGCGGCTCGACGACAGTGTCGAGCGGGTGCTGCCGTCGGGGCCGGTGGTGCTGCGCCGGGCGCGGGGCCGGGTGCCGGGCACGCTGCCCTTGCCGGAGGGGTTCGGTTCTGCCGGGCAGGTGCTGGCGCTGGGCGGGCAGATGAAGGCGGCGCTGTGTCTGACCAAGACCGGGCAGGCGCTGCTCGGCCACCATCTCGGCGAGCTGGATGTGGCCGAGACGTGGAGCGCGTGGCAACAGGCGCTTGCCGATTACCGGGCGCTGTTCGATCACCATCCGGACGTGGTCGCCGTCGATCTGCATCCGGGCTACCGGGCGACGCAGGCGGGCGAGGCGATGGGCCTGCCGGTGATCGGCGTGCAGCATCACCACGCGCATCTGGCCTCGGTCATGGGCGAGAACGGCTGGCCGCTCGATGGCGGGCCGGTGGCGGGGATCGTGCTTGACGGGTTGGGGCTGGGCGCGGATGGCACGATCTGGGGCGGCGAGCTGCTGCTGGGCGGCTATCGCGGCTTCGAGCGGGTGGCCTGGCTGAAACCGGCGCCCCTGGCCGGGGGCGATGCGGCAAACCGCGAGCCCTGGCGCAACACGCTGATGCGGCTCGATCAGGCGGGGCTGGGCGCGCTGGCCGATGCGCTGATGCCGGACAAGCCGCGCGAGGTGCTGCGCAGGGCGGTGGCTTCGGGGGTGAACGCTCCGCTCTCGTCCTCCGCCGGGCGGCTTTTTGATGCCGTCGCCTTTGCGTTGGGCGCCGCGCCGGAGCGGATGAGCTACGAGGGCGAGGCGGGAATGCGGCTGGAGGCGCTGGCGGCGACGTCAGGCACGCGGCAAAGCTGGCCTTTTGCCGTCGCGGGTGGCGAGATCGACCCGGCGCCGATGTGGCGGGCCTGGGCCGCAGAGCGTGACCGCCCGGCTGCGGAGGCGGCGATGATGTTTCACCGTGGTCTGGCGGCGGCCTTTGCCGGCGAGGCGCGGGCGCTGGTCGCGGCGGGCCGGGCGGAGGCGGTCGCGCTTTCGGGTGGGGTGATGCAGAACGCGGTGCTGCTGGCGGCATTGCTTGAGGCGCTGGAGGGGGTGCCGGTGCTGCTGCACCACGGCGTTCCGGCGGGCGATGGCGGGTTGGCGCTCGGTCAGGCGCTGGTGGCGGCGGCGCGGTCGGCCTGAACCGTCAGAACAGGGCGGGGAAGACCTGCAGCACCCACCAGCCGCCCATGAAATAGGCCGCGATCGACGCGAAATAGGCGAAGAACCCGGTCCGCGCCTGCGCCCGGCTCAGCCGGGGGCGGGTGCTCTGCATATCGCCCGGTCGCAGCACGAGGGCGAGCGCGGTCAGCAGGCCGACGAGAAAGAGCAAGCCCGAATGCAGGGTGAGCGAAAGCCCGATGGCGAAGGCCGTGAGCGCGGCTGCGACGAGGCCGCGAAGATGCGGAAAGCGCGCGCGCATCAGAAGCTGCAGCAGCCGCCCGCCCGGCAGCGGCCAGAGCGGCAGCAGCGCGATGAAGTTCACCGCGCCAGCCGCGAGCGCATAGCTGCGTGCCGTATCGGCCAGAGCGGGGGCGGTGGACTGGAGCGCCGCGCCGAGGGCGAAGGCGAGCACCATCGGGGCAAGGCCGAAGCCCGGCCCCATCAGCAGGATAAAGAGTGCCGCGGCGTCATTGGCCGGGGCGCGCGCCGAGATGCCGGGGCCGCCCGGCAGCGGCAGCAGCCGCAATTGCGCATCGTCATGTCCGGCCAGGCGGTAGCCGAGAACATGGCCCATTTCCTTGACCAGCAGCGCGAGGATCAGCGCCAGCGCGAAGGTCAGCCCGAAGACCAGCGTGACAGAGAGGATCGCGGGGAACAGCGCGACCAGCACCCGCGTGTCGGTGACGCTCACCGACAGCTGGTGGGTCGCCGCCAATGCGGGGCGCACGAGATGCGCCGTGGCGGCGACCAGCAATATCGCTAGCAGAAGGTAGGTCATCTGCCCCCGGATGTTCACAGGGGGCCGCACGCCAGAGATGATCGAGGGAGAGATCGGCGTGCGGCCCGTGGCGGGAATGTGCCGAATTTGCGGCAGGGTGACAACGCGCAAGGCGGAAATAGTCTGTTTCGCTCCGGCGCCGCCCGCCGCGCCGCCCGGCCGCATGGACCTTGGTCGCAAACCGTGCTTGTCTTTGCGGCAGGAAGGGACGGCGTATGGGACGTGTGATTGCTTATATTATTGGTGCTGCGCTGATCGTTGTCGGCGTGATCGCGCTGTTCGGCGCGGTCGAGGTGGTGCGCGGCGGCGGCAACGCCGAAGCCATCGCGCAGGGCTTGCTGGTGCCCGCGTCGCTCTTCGTTGTCGGCGGTTTCGTGATCTGGATGGGGCGCGGCCGGAACGACTGAGCCCGCTCAGAGATTCTCCGATTGCGGCATCCCGAGCACGTGGAAGCCCGAATCGACCGTGATGATCTCGCCGGTGGTGCAGTTGCCCCAGTCGGATGCGAGGTAGACGGCGGTGCCGCCGATGGATTCGAGTGTCGCGTTGTGGCGCAACGGTGCGTTTTCCTCGGTGTGGCGGTAGGTCTTGCGCGCGCCGCCGATGGCCGCGCCGGCAAGCGTTTTCATCGGGCCGGGCGAGATCGCATTCACGCGGATGCCGTCGGGGCCGAGATCGTTGGCGAGATAGCGCACGCTCGCCTCCAGCGCTGCCTTGGCCACGCCCATCACGTTGTAGAACGGCGTGACCCGGTTGGAACCGCCATAGGTGAGGGTGAGCATCGTGCCGCCCCCGGTCATCTTCGGTGCGGTGCGGCGGGCCACTTCGATGAAGGAATAGCAGGAGATATCGAGCGAATTCTTGAAATTCGCCCGGCTCGTGTCGATGAAGCGCCCGGTCAGCTCGGCCTTGTCGCTGTAGGCGATGGCGTGGATGAGAATGTCGATCCGGTCCCACTTCTGCCAAAGCGCGTCGAAGCCCGCATCGAGGGCGGTATCGTCGGTCACGTCCATGTCGACGAGAAGGGTCGAGCCGAGCGAGGCGGCGAGCGGCTCGACCCGTTTGCCGAAAGCGTCGCCCTGATAGGAAAAGGCAAGCTCCGCGCCCTCTCCGGCCAGCGCCTTCGCGATGCCCCAGGCGATGGAGCGGTCATTGGCGACGCCCATGACCAGTGCGCGCTTGCCCTTCAACAGATCCGCCATGTGCCTTACTCCCTGAACTTGCTGAGCAACATCGACCCGTTGGTTCCGCCGAAGCCGAACGAATTGGTCATGACCGTGTCGAGCCCCGCATTTTCGACCAGCGCCGTTGCGATCTCGTCCGGGTGGATGGCCGGATCGAGAGTTTCGACATTGATCGACGGGGCGATGAAATCGTTGTCGAGCATCAGCAGGCAATAGATCGCCTCCTGCGCGCCGGTGGCGCCCTGGCTATGGCCGGTCATCGACTTGGTCGAGCTGATCGGCGGCGTCTGGCCCTCGCCGAAGACGCGGCGCACGGCTTCAACCTCGCCGACATCGCCGACCGGCGTCGAGGTGCCGTGGGCGTTGATGTAGGACACCTGCCGGCCTTCGGGCAGCTCGTTCAGCGCCAGCCGCATGGCCCGCTCGCCGCCCTCGCCGGACGGGGCGACCATATCGTGCCCGTCGGAGGTGGCGGCAAAGCCGGTGACCTCGGCATAGATCTTCGCGCCGCGCGCCTGGGCGTGTTCAAGGCTTTCGAGCACCACGATCCCGCCGCCGCCGGCGATAACGAAGCCATCGCGGTCGGCGTCGAAGGCGCGCGAGGCTTTCTCGGGTGTATCGTTGAATTTCGAACTCATCGCGCCCATCGCGTCGAACAGGCAGGACAGGGTCCAGTCCAGCTCTTCGCCGCCGCCGGCAAACATCACATCCTGCTTGCCCATCATGATCTGCTCGGCGGCGTTGCCGATGCAGTGCAGCGAGGTCGAGCAGGCGGAGGTGATCGAGTAGTTGATGCCCTTGATCTTGTAGGCGGTGGCGAGGTTGGCCGAGATCGTCGAACTCATGCATTTCGGTACGGCGAAGGGGCCGATGCGCTTGGTCGCGCCGGTATCGAGCACCGATTGATGGGCGGCGAACATCGCGCTGGTCGAGGGGCCGCCGGAGCCGGCGATAAGGCCGGTGCGCTCGTTCGAGACGGTGGCCTCGTCCAGCCCGGCATCGGCGATGGCCTGCGCCATCGAGATATAGGCATAGGCCGCGCCCGGCCCCATGAAACGCAGCGTGCGCTTGTCGACATGCTCCCTGATGTCGATCTTCAGATCGCCCGCCACCTGGCTGCGGAAGCCACGCTCGGCCATCTCTTCATTGAACGAGATCCCGGACTTGCCCGCTTTCAGCGCGGCGAGCACTTCTTCGGCGTTGTTCCCGATGGGAGAGACGATGCCCAACCCGGTGACGACGACGCGACGCATGGTGTTCTCCATTTCTATGTCCGTTCGTGTGTAGGACATGGGGGTGAGGTGGGGCAAGCGGATTGGGGGGTGAATCCGGTGCTGGCCGGCGTCGCGGTCGTCCGAACGCCTGGCATTTGCGGCGTCCGGCCATGAAAGATGGCAACGCGATACCACTCTGGTAGATTTGAACGATCTGCAGACTACAGGATGGAGGGATGCGACGATGGGCAAGGTGATCGTTTCGGGCTTCTCGCTGTCGCTCGACGGGTTTGGTGCCGGGCCGGAGCAGAGCCTCGATAACCCGCTCGGCAAGCGCGGCGGCGACATGTTCCAATGGTTCTTCCCCACGCGGACATTCCGCGCGATGCAGGGCCACAATGACGGCACCGAGGGGGTCGATAACGACTACGCCGTCCGGTCGATGGCGGGGTTCGGCGCCTTCATCATGGGCCGCAACATGTTCGGCCCGGTGCGCGGCGACTGGCCTGACGAGAGCTGGCGAGGGTGGTGGGGCGACGAGCCGCCCTATCACGCGCCCACCTTCGTGCTCACGCACCATCCGCGGGCACCGCTTGAAATGGCGGGCGGCACGACCTTTCATTTTGTCACGGACGGGATCGAGGCGGCGCTCGACCGGGCGCGCGCGGCGGCAGGCGGGAAGAACGTCAAGATCGCCGGCGGCGTGTCGACCGTTCGCCAGTATCTGCTCGCCGGGCTGGTCGACGAGGTGCATTTCGCAGTCGCGCCGGTGGCGCTCGGGCGGGGGGAGGCGATGTTCCGGGGGGTCGATCTGCCGGGCCTCGGCTTCACCGTCCGCGAGCATGCCACGACCGACGCCGCGACACATATCGTATTTGCGAAGGAGTGACGGGACCGGCAGGGCAGCTCAGCTCTCGCTCAGCGCCACCTTCATATCCTTCACCTCGTAGATCACCTCGCCATCGGCCTCGACGATGCCGTTGGCCACGCCCATGGTGAGGCGGCGGGTCTGGATCGCCTTGGTGAAATCCACGTAGTAGGTCAGCATCTTGCGGTCGGGGCGGACCATGCCGGTGAGCTTCACCTCGCCCACGCCGAGGGCGTAGCCGCGGCCCTGCCAGCCGCGCCAGCCGAGGTTGAAGCCGGTGAGCTGCCACAGCCCGTCGAGCCCGAGGCAGCCCGGCATGATCGGGTTGCCGGGAAAGTGGCATTCGAAGAACCACAGCTCGGGATTGATATCGAATTCGGCGACGACGTGACCTTTGCCGTGCTTGCCGCCATCGCCCGAAATCTCGGTGATCCGGTCCATCATCAGCATCGGCGGGGCGGGGAGCTGCGCATTGCCGGGGCCGAACAGCTCGCCGGCGGCGCATTTGAGGAGGTCTTCCTTCGTAAAACTCGTGGGATAATCCGCCATGTGGCTCCGTCTGCCTTTCGTTCGTTCGGGTTTCCAATCCGTCTAGCACCCGCCCCGGCAAGCTGGCAAGGCCGGTGGAATCGGCCCTGAATGCCTGTGAAATCGGGCAAATACGTAAAACCAATTGAAATGCCCGTGGGGTTGGCCCTATATTTCGTTTCCATGATATTCATGGGGTGAACCATGGCGATGATCGAAGCGAAACGCAGAGGGGCCATGTGGCTCGAAAGCGGCGGCGTGCGGCCGACGAAGCAGCGCGTCTGCCTGGCCGCTCTGCTGGTCGGAGACGGGCATCATCGCCACGTCACCGCCGAAAGCCTGTTCGACGCGGTGCGCGCCTCGGGCGAAAAGGTGTCGCTGGCGACGGTCTACAACACGCTGCGCGCGTTCTCGGATGCGGGCATCCTGCGCGAGATCACGGTGAACGGGACGAAGAGCTACTTCGATACCGACACCTCGAACCACGCGCATTTCTATTGGGAAGACAGCGGCGAGCTGGCCGATGCCGGGCATGACAGCCCCGATCACGAAGTGCGGGTGTCGAACCTGCCGGCGCCGCCGGATGGGGCCGAGATCACCAAGGTGGATGTGGTGATCCGCCTGCGCCGGACCTGACCGGCATCGGGCATCAGCGATGAAAAAGGCCGCGCCCGGAGCGCGGCCTTGTTTTTTCTGGCGTGGCGTTGCCGCTGCGGCGTCAGCCGATGGCGACCAGTTCGATATCGAAGATCAGGTCTTGCCCGGCGAGGCGGTGATTGGCGTCGAGCTTCATATGGGTCTCGGTGACATCGACCACCTGAACCGGCATTTCCTGCCCGTCTTCGCCGCGCATGGCCAGCGTGATCCCCACTTCGCGCGGGATGTCGGGCGGGAGCTGTTCGAGCGGCACCTCGATCTCGCGGTCCGCGTGGCGCGGTCCGTAGGCCTGCATCATGCCGATCTCGACGCGCTTCTTATCGCCAACCGCCATGCCGGGCATCGCCTTGTCGAGTCCGGGGATGATCTGGCCGGAGCCAACGGTGAATTCGAGCGGATCACGCCCGTCTGAACTGTCGAACACCGAGCCATCGGTGAGCGTGCCGGTGTAGTGAATACGGACGGTGTCGCCGTCTTTGACCTGGGTCATCGGTCGTCTTTCTATGTCAGGGGTGAATTCGGCAAGGCCGGGCAATCCGGGTACTTGCGGGGTTTCCCCCAAGATAGGGATGAGGCGCGCGATGTAAACCCGCGGCCCGGGGCGCGATCGCCGCAGGCCCGGCGGCGGCGGCGCTCAGGCGGTGCCGTCGGCCTCGTCGGACGGTGTGGCACGCCTGTAGGCACGGGCATAGCCGGTTGCCTCGCAATGGCGCGCGCAGCGCAGAAAGGTATACATCCCGATCCCGCCACCCATCGCCGCCAGCGCGCCGGCGATCATGATGCTGCGGCTGTCGGACGGATCGGCGGTGAGGGCAAGAAAGCCGAAGGCCCAGAACCCCGCCCAGGCGCTAACATTGACGACCGCGACGAGCTTGGTCATTGCGAATTCTCCCTGACTTTGGCCCGCGTCATTGACTGCGCGGTGTTTGTGATGGGACGCTAACTCACCTGCGACAATCTGTCCAACCCGTTATCGGCCCGTCGGGCAGCGCGGGCCTTCGCGCCGGGCGCGGCGGCTGGCGGGCGGCGATGGGGGGCTTGCTGCGGCGCGGCGCCGGCCCCATACTGGCCGGTGATACGACCCGGACCGGGGTATCAGGTTGACCCAGAAAGGAACCACCTATGAAACGACTTCTCCCCCTCGTTCTTGCCTTGTTTGCCACGCCGGCCTTCGCGCATCTGCCGCCCGGCGAATACGGCTCTTTTGCCGCCGGGATTTCGCATCCGCTGTTCGGCCTCGACCATATTCTTGCGATGGTCGCGGTCGGCCTGTGGGCGAGCCAGCTCGGCGGGCGGGCGCTCTGGGCGGTGCCCGCGGCCTTCGTCTCGGTCATGGTGCTGGGCTTCGTGCTCGCGATTGCCGGACTGCCGCTGCCTTTCGTCGAGCCGATGATTCTGGCCTCGACCGTGGTGCTTGGCCTTGTCGTGGCGATGGCGGTGCGCACCGAAATCTGGGTTGGCGCCGCTCTGGTGGGGCTGTTCGCGCTGTTTCACGGCCATGCGCATGGTGGCGAGCTGGGTGACGCCGGGGCGCTGCGCTTCGGGATCGGCTTCGCGCTGGCGACGGCGGCGCTCCATGCCGCCGGGATCGGGCTTGGCCTCTGGGTTGGCCGCCTCGGCGCCCGGCTGGGCGGCACCGGCGCGATCCTGCCGCGCGGCCTCGGCGCACTGACGGCGCTGGCCGGGCTCGGCCTCGCCTTCGGCTGAGTTCAGAACCACTGCCCCGGTTCCATCAGCCCCAGATCGAGGAGCTGCTGCGAGTTCCACTCGAAGGGCACCGAATTGTGCCATTTGAAGGTCTGGATATCGAAGGTGGAGCCGGGGTTCGTCTTCAGCGCCTTGGCGGTGCGGAAGCTGACGATCGCGGCCGTCAGGTTGTTGTGCCAGGGGCAGGCATAGGTGTTGTATTCTTCGTCGTTGAAGGTGTGATCGGGCCTGAGCCGCAGGCCGGGCCTGGCGCGGAACAGCGCGATCCGGTCGATCTTGCGCCGGTCGCGCGGGATGTGCTCCTCGAAGCGCCAGCGCAGCCCGCCGAAAAAGTCGAGCTGCCGGTCCTTCGGGTTGCCGGTTTGCGGGTCCGGCCGCCCCAGCGCGTAATAGCCTGACTTGTCGATCCATGTGTCGTCGAGCGAGACGGCGTCGGGGTTTTGCTCAAGGTCGCTCGCGTAGATGTCGAGCGCATAGACCAGCATCGCGTCGCGCCGTTCCTCGGTGTGGAAGGTGAGCATCTCGCCGATCTTGCGGGTCTCGCAGAACGGGTGGAACAGATACTCGGCATTGTAGCAGTAGTAGAGCCAGATCCCCGGCGCGGCGTCGATCACCGCGTTCACCGCCTGTTCCAGCGCGTGATCGGCGGACATGTCGTAATCGACGCGGTAGATCGTATCGTCCAGGGCCGGGGGCAGATCGAGTTCCGGCGGGGCGAAGGCCACCACGGCGCGGAAGCCCGCGAGCTGGTGATAGCGGATCGTGCTTTCGACCTCGATGAGATCTTCGACCATGATCAGCGCCACGGGGCCTTTCACGAGCGCATCGCCGCCCTTGGCGAGAAAGTCCTTCAGCGACGAATACCGCATACCTGCCCCATCGTTATCGCCGGCAGATTCTCCGATCCGCAGGTGCAATGCAACCGTTGCGGGCGAGGGGGTGTTGCGTTAGGACAGCGCCTTGTTATCCGGAGCGCGACATGACCGACATCAAGAAGCTCTTCATCCGCACCTATGGGTGCCAGATGAACGTCTATGACAGCGAGCGCATGGCCGAGGCGCTGGGTGCGGAGGGCTATGTCGAGACCGACAGCCCGGACGACGCCGACATGATCCTGCTCAACACCTGCCATATCCGCGAGAAGGCGGCGGAGAAGGTCTATTCCGAGCTTGGGCGCTACAAGGATCTGAAGGCGGCGAAGCCTGACCTCAAGATCGGCGTCGCCGGCTGTGTGGCGCAGGCCGAGGGCGAAGAGATCATTGCCCGCCAGCCGATGGTGGACCTCGTCGTCGGGCCGCAGACCTATCACCGCCTGCCCGATATGGTGGCGAAGGCGGGCAAGGGCGAAAAGGTGGTCGACACCGACTTTCCCGCCGAAGACAAGTTCGAGGAGCTGAAGGCGCGGCCCAAGGCCAGGCGCGGGCCAACGGCCTTTCTGACCGTGCAGGAAGGCTGCGACAAGTTCTGCGCCTTCTGCGTCGTGCCCTATACCCGTGGCGCCGAAGTGAGCCGCCCGGCGGAGCGCATTCTGCGCGAGGCGCGCGACCTGGTGGAAAAGGGCGTGCGCGAGATCACGCTTCTGGGCCAGAACGTGAATGCCTATCACGGCGCGGGCGAGGATGGCGACTGGTCGCTCGCCCGGCTGATCCGCGAACTGGCGCGGGTGGACGGGCTGGAGCGCATCCGCTTCACCACCAGCCACCCCAACGACATGTCGGACGATCTGATCGCCGCGCATGGCGAGGTGGACAAGCTCATGCCCTACCTTCATCTGCCGGTGCAGTCGGGGTCTGACCGCATCCTCAAGCGGATGAACCGCAGCCATACCGCCGAGGAATATCTGCGGCTGATCGAGCGCATCCGCGCCGCCCGGCCCGATATCCTGATCTCGGGCGATTTCATCGTCGGCTTCCCCGAAGAGACGGCAAAGGACTTCGAGGACACGATGGCGCTGATCCGGGCGGTGCATTACGGCCAGGCCTTCAGCTTCAAATACAGCCCGCGCCCGGGCACGCCGGCGGCGGAACGGCCGCAGGTGGATGCCGCCGAGGCCAGCGACCGGCTGCAGCGGCTGCAGGCGCTTATCAATGAGCAGGCAGCGGCGGTGATGGCCGGGATGGTCGGGCGCGAGATCGGCGTGCTGTTCGAAAAGCCGGGCCGGATGGCGGGGCAGATGGTGGGCAAGTCCGATTATCTGCACGCGGTTCACGTCACCGCCGATGGGATTGCGCCGGGTGATCTGCGCCGGGTGAGAATCACCGAAGCCGGGCCGAATTCGCTCGCCGGGGCGCTGGTCTGAGCCAGCCGCGGGCCGCTGCTTCGCGCCGCCCTTTGTCGACACGTCGCGCTGCCGAATGACGGGATGCGCTCATTTTGCACAGGCTATCTTGCGGGTGGGCATTTACACCCGAATGCGCTTCGGTCTAACCTGATGCGCACAAAGCACTTTGTCGCGATAAACGCGGCGATCTTGGGGGATATAGCGTGCAATATCAGTTTCTTTCTCGGTTCAGGACGGCTGCGCTTGCGGTTGGTCTGGGCCTCGCCGCCGTGGCGACATTCGGGACGGCTGCCACCGCCCAACAGGAAGTCACCGTAACGAGTGCCATCAAGTGGGGTCTCTGGGTCGATCCCGACGGATGTATGCATTGGTGGGCCGATGGCGGCCTCGAAGGCTACATGACGCCGCGGCGCGATCCGAAGACGGGCCAGCATATGTGCCTTGAGCGCAATACCTGCGCGGTGCCCAACACCGACGTGCTCTTCGCCACCGACAGCGCCCAGCTGACGGCGACGGGCCGCAAGTGGCTGCAGGACTTCTTCGCTTCGGCGGGGGCCTTCGCCTATGCGATCTACGGCCATACCGACAGCCGCGCATCGGACGAGTACAACATGCGTCTTTCGCAGCGCCGCGCCGACGCGGTGGCCGCGGTTGGCCGCGGCTCCGGCGCCATGATCGACCGGGTGCTCGGCTTCGGCGAGCGCCGTCCGCTCGCGCCGAACAACTCGGCCGCGAACATGCAGAAGAACCGTCGTGTTGAAATCGTTTGCTACAGGTACCCGCAATGACCCGGAAACTCTTTCTTGCCGCGCTGATCGCGCCGATCGCCCTTGCGGGCTGTATGTCGACCACCACCTCCAACGGCGTTCCGCTGATCGCGCAGGACCGTGACAGTTCCTTTGGCGACGGGCTTGGCCCGCGCGATGGCAAAGCCGCCGTGGCGGTGACGCCGGATGGCTGCCAGGCCTGGATCGTGGACGAAGGGGTGGAAGGCTATGCCTCGACCCGCTCCGATCCGCGCTCGGGCCTGCCGGTCTGCGACAACCGTATTCCGCGTGGCGCCGTGGTCGGCGATCACCGGGCGTCGGACGACCTGTTCGACATCCTGCCGTAAGGCGGTGGGCCGCAACGGCCTTGTACAAATGCACCGGAAATGGCCGCGGGAGCACAGCCCGCGGTCATTTTTGTATCAGCCATGTGAAATTTTCCCACAATATCTTGCGTGACTCACCAAGCGGGTGCACCATCCAGGCACGGGCACCTATTTCACGGAGACCTTTATTGGGCATTGATGCGCTGAGCACCCCGCCGAAGATCGAAGACAGTCACGAAACCCTGCTGGAGTTTCCCGACAATCGCCTGCTCATCGACCTGTGCGGCCAGTTCGACCGCAACCTCGCCCAGATCGAACACCAGCTCGACGTGCAGATCCTGCGCCGCGGCAACCAGCTTGCGATCCACGGCGATCCGCTGGCGCGCGGGCAGGCGGCCAATGTGCTGCACGCGCTCTACGACCGGCTCGAAACCGGGCGCAGCGTCGAGGCGGGCGATATCGACGGCGAGATCCGCATGGGCGGAACCGACGATGACAGCCATGACGGCGACCAGATGGAGCTGTTCAAGGGCGGGCGGGTCGAGATCAAGACCCGCAAGAAGCTGGTGGAGCCGCGCACCGAGGCCCAGAGCGCCTATGTGCAGAACCTGTTCCGCAACGAGCTTGCCTTCGGCATCGGCCCGGCGGGCACGGGCAAGACCTATCTGGCCGTGGCGGTCGGGGTGAACATGTTTATCGGCGGCCATGTCGACCGGATCATCCTCAGCCGCCCGGCGGTGGAAGCGGGCGAAAAGCTCGGCTACCTGCCCGGCGACATGAAGGACAAGGTCGATCCCTACATGCAGCCGCTCTACGACGCGCTGAACGATTTCCTGCCCGGCAAGCAGGTGGCCAAGCTGATCGAGGAAAAGCGCATCGAGATCGCGCCGCTCGCCTTCATGCGCGGCCGCACGCTCAGCAATGCCTTCGTGGTGCTCGACGAGGCGCAGAACGCCACGACCATGCAGATGAAGATGTTTCTCACCCGTCTGGGCGAGGGCAGCCGGATGGTGATCACCGGCGACCGCTCCCAGGTGGACCTGCCGCGCGGCGTGGATTCGGGCCTGCGCGACGCCGAGAGCCTGCTGAAAGGCATCGACGATATCAGCTTCAACTACTTCACCTCGAAAGACGTGGTGCGTCATCCGCTTGTGGCCAAGATCATCGAAGCCTATGACGCCGCCGACCCCGCGCGCCGGTGATCCGGCGGAGCGGCTGCGCCGCACAGCTTTGCCGGAGGGGGGCGCTGCCCCCCTGTGACCCCCCGAGGTATTTGAAGAACGAAGAAGATGAGTGTCGATCTGATCATCGAGGATGAGCGCTGGGCCGGGCTGGATTTGGAGGCTTTGGCCGGGCGCGCCTGTGGCGCGGCGCTGGAGCATCTCGGGATCGCCGGGGCGGAGATCAGCCTGCTCGCCTGCGACGATGCGCGGATCGCCGTGCTCAACGGCGATTTCCGCGACAAGCCCATGGCGACCAACGTGCTCTCCTGGCCGAGCGAGGAGCGGGGCGCCGAAGAACCCGGCGGCGACCCGCTGCCGCCCGGGGACATGGAGCTGGGCGATATCGCCATCGCCTGGGAGACCTGTGCGCGGGAAGCCGCCGCGGCGGGTAAGGAAATGGAAACCCATGTGAGCCATCTTCTGGTGCATGGCACCCTGCATCTGTTGGGTTATGACCACATCGACGACAAAGATGCGGCCCTGATGGAAGGGTTGGAGGTGGAAATACTTGGCAAACTGGGGATCGCGGACCCATATGGGGATGCGGGCGCATGATGCCCGGTGAAACGGAAGGACAGATGGGCGACAGTATCGAGGGCTCTTCTAGCGCAGCGCAAAGCGCGCTGGACGATGAGAGCGACGAACGACGCGGCGGATTTTTCGGCCGCATTATCGGGGCGCTCAGCCCCGGCGAGACCGGTGGGCCGGTGCCGGAAGCTGCCGAGCGGGCGGCGCAGGCGGCAAATGCAAGCCCTGTTCCCGGCATGGTCAATCTGCGGCGGATGCGCGTCGAGGACGTGATGATCCCCAAGGCCGAGATCGTCTCGGTGCCGGTCAGCATCTCGAAGAATGATCTTGTGGAAGTGTTCCGCCAGTCCGGGCTGAGCCGGGTGCCGGTGTTCAATGGCACGCTCGACAGCCCGGCGGGCCTTGTCCATCTGAAGGATTTCGCGCTGACCCATGGCTTCGACGGCAAGGGCGAACGCTATGTGTTGCGCAAGCTGCTGCGCCCGCTTCTCTTCGCGCCGCCCTCGATGCCGATCGGCGTTCTGCTTCAGAAGATGCAGACCGAGCGCACCCACATGGCGCTGGTGATCGACGAATATGGCGGGGTCGACGGGCTGGTTACCATCGAAGACCTGATCGAACAGGTGATCGGCGAGATCGAGGACGAGCACGACCTGGAGGAAGGCGCGCTTTGGCTGAACGAGGCGCCCGGGGTGTATCTTGCCGAAAGCCGGGCGCCGCTCGACGAGTTCGAGGCCGAGATCGGAATGCCGCTTCGGGGCATGGAGCCGGACGAGGATGAGGTGGACACGCTGGGCGGCCTCGTCTTTCTGATCGCCGGCCATGTGCCGGCGCGTGGCGAGGTGATCCTGCATCCCAGTGGCGCGGAGTTCGAGATCGTCGATGCCGATCCGCGCCGGATCAAGCGGCTGCGCGTGCAATTGCCCAAATCGCTCGTTCATGCCTGATCGCGGCCCGGGCTGGACACGGCTGCCCGCCTGGCTGGAACGGCGCTGGTGGCGCGTGCTCGCCGCCGGGTTGGCGCTGGGCGTGCTGGCGGCGCTGGGGCAGGCGCCATTCGGGCTCTGGCCTGCGACGGTTCTCGGCCTGGCCGGGGCCTATGCCCTGCTCGGGGCCGCGCCCCGGCTGCGCAAGGCGGCGCTGACCGGCTGGGCCGTGGGCCTTGGCTATTTCGGGCTGACGCTGGTCTGGATCGTGCAGCCCTTCCTTGTCGATATCGGCCGCCACGGCTGGATGGCCCCGTTCGCGCTGATCTTCATGGCCGGGGGGATGGCGCTGTTCTGGGGGCTTGGTTTTGCCCTCGCGCGCTGGCTCGCGCCTTCGGGCCGGTTCGGCTGGCTCGGGTTCGCTGCCGCGATGGGGGCAGCGGAATATGCGCGCGGCACGGTGTTCACCGGCTTTCCCTGGGGCGGGCCGGGGCTGGCCTGGGTCGATACCGGGGCGGCGCAGCTTGCCGGGGGCGTCGGGGCCTTTGGTCTGTCGGTGCTCACCTTCCTTGGCGCGGCGGCGCTGTGGACGGCGCTCGCGCGCCGGCATGTGCCCGGCGGCATCGCGGTGCTGGCCGGGTTTGCGGCGGCGCTTGTCATCGGCGGCGCGATTGGCCGGGGCGCGGTGCCGGATCGGGCCGGGCCGGTGATTCTGCGGCTTGTCCAGCCCAATGCGCCGCAGCATCTGAAATGGGAGCCGGACTGGATCGGGGTGTTTTACGATCGCGCCATGGCGCTGACCGGCGAAGCGGCGGAGGGCCCCGCGCCCGATCTGGTGATCTGGCCGGAGACGGCGGTGCCGACGCTCCTGGGCGATGCGCCGGATATTCAGGCCGAGATTGCCGCCGCCGCCGCCCCGGCCCGGGCGATTGCCGGAATTCGCCGGCTGGAGGGGCGCCGGGGCTATAACACGCTGGTGCTGTTCGACGCGGACGGCAAGGCCGGGCAATATTACGACAAGCATCAGCTTGTGCCGTTTGGCGAATATATGCCGCTGGGCGATCTGCTTGACGGCTTCGGCATCCACGGTCTCGCCGCGCGCGAGGGCTATGGCTATTCGCCCGGCCCCGGCGCGGCGCTTCTCACCTTGCCCGAGCCGCTCGGCACCGCGCTGCCGCTGATCTGCTACGAAGCGATCTTTCCCGCCGATCTGCGCGCCGCGCCGGGGCGGGCGGACTGGATTGTGCAGCTCACCAACGATGCCTGGTTCGGCACGTTCTCCGGGCCGCAGCAGCATCTGGCGCAGGCACGCTTCAGGGCGATCGAGTTTGGCCTGCCCTTCGTGCGGGCGGCCAATACCGGCGTGAGCGCGGTGATCGACGCGCGCGGCCATGTCACCGCGGCGCTGCCGCTCAACGTCGCAGGCAAGCTCGATGCGCCGCTCCCCGGTGCGCTGCCGCCCACCTTCTATGCAGACTGGGGCGATCTGCCGCTTGGCGCTGCAATCGTGCTTGTGCTTGGATGGTTCGCGGTGGCACGGCGGAATCCCGTTGACCCATCCCGTAGGGCCGGGTAACGCAGGTCTGTCGCAACCGTCACAACGGCTTCCTGGCGTGACGGATTTACATATTGGAGCATCCCTCATGGCACGGCAAAACTACACGTTCACTTCGGAATCCGTCTCCGAAGGACACCCAGACAAGGTCTGCGACCGGATTTCCGACGCGGTCCTCGACGCGATCTTTTCCGAGGAGCCCGAAGCACGGGTAGCATGCGAGACCTTTGCCACGACCAACCGCGTCGTCGTTGGCGGCGAGCTCAAGATGTCGACCGAGGAAAAGGTGATCGACTTCAAGGATCGGGTCGATTCCATCGTGCGCGATTGCGTGCAGGAGATCGGCTATGAGCAGGACGGGTTCGACTGGCGCAATCTGGAGGTGACCAACCTCCTGCATGCCCAATCCGCCGATATCGCCCAGGGGGTCGACGCGGCCCATGACAAGGACGAGGGCGCTGGCGATCAGGGCATCATGTTCGGCTATGCGGTGAACGAAACGCCCGAGCTCATGCCCGCCCCGATCCTCTATGCCCATGCCATCCTGCGACGGCTTTCGGAGCTGCGCAAGACCGGCGCCGAGGGCTGGATGGGGCCGGATGCCAAGAGCCAGCTTTCGATCCGCTATGAAGATGGCCGGCCGGTGCGGGCGAGCCAGATCGTGCTGTCGACCCAGCATCTCGATGCCTCGATGACGCCGGAGGATGTGCGCGCCATGGTCGCGCCGCATATCGTGGATGTGCTGCCGGAGGGCTGGGTGACGCCGGAGACGGTGTGGCATGTGAACCCGACCGGCAAGTTCGTGATCGGCGGGCCGGATGGCGATGCAGGGCTCACGGGCCGCAAGATCATCGTCGATACCTATGGCGGCGCCGCGCCGCATGGGGGCGGGGCGTTTTCCGGCAAGGACCCGACCAAGGTGGACCGCTCGGCGGCCTATGCCGCGCGCTACCTTGCCAAGAACGTGGTGGCGGCGGGGCTGGCCGAGCGCTGCACGCTGCAGCTTTCCTATGCCATCGGCGTGGCCGAGCCGCTGTCGATCTATGTCGACACGCATGGCACCGGCGAGGTCGGCGAGGCCGAGATCGAGCGTGCAGTGCGCGCGGTGATGGACCTGACCCCGCGCGGCATCCGCACGCATCTGGGGCTGAACCGGCCGATCTACCAGCGCACGGCGGCCTATGGCCATTTCGGCCGCGCGCCGGAGGCGGACGGGGCGTTTTCCTGGGAAAAGACCGATCTGGTGGCGGCGCTGAAGGCGGCTGTCTGAGGCGTTGGCCGGGCGCGGCCGGGCGTTTGACGGTGCGACGAGCCGCGCGGCACCGCGAGGCTTGACCTCTGCGGGCGGTCGGCTAGACAGCGCGCCATGACCAAACGCACCCATCCCACCGGCGCGCCCTGGCGCAACTTCTATGGCCGTCTCAAGGGCAAGCACCTGCGCGACAGCCAGCAGACCTATCTGGACGAAGACCTGGCCGCGCTCTCGCCGGGCGCGGTCGGCTGGGAGGAAAACCCCGACCGCACGCCGCTCGACCTGACGGCGCTGTTCGGCGGCAGGCCGCTCTGGCTCGAAGTGGGGTTTGGCGGTGGCGAACACCTGGTGCATCAGGCTGCCATGCACCCCGAAGTGGGGATCATCGGCTGCGAGCCCTATATCAACGGCGTTGCCATGCTGCTGGGCAAGATCCGCAAGGCGGGGGTGGAGAACCTGCGCGTTCATCCCGGCGACGTGCGCGATCTGTTCGACGTGTTGCCGGACGGAGTGGTGGAAAAGGCTTTCGTGCTCTACCCTGACCCCTGGCCGAAAAAGCGCCACCACCGCCGCCGCTTCGTGACGCCGGATTATTTGGGCGAGTTGGCGCGGGTGATGACGCCGGGCGCCGAGCTGCGCATCGCCACCGATATTCCCGATTATGTGCGCCAGGCGCTGGAAGAGGTGCCGCGCGCCGGGTTCGTCTGGCAGGCCGAGCGCCCGGCGGATTGGCGCGCGCCCTGGGATGACTGGATGTCCACCCGCTACGAGCAGAAGGCGCTGCGCGAGGGGCGGGTGCCGCATTACCTGACCTTCCGGCGGGATTGAACTTTCTTGCCTCCGGCGGGGATATTTCCGGCCTTATGTATCAAACGCACCAGCCAGAGGGTTGAGTGATGATTGGGGCGCTGATCTTCGTGCTGGCGCTATGTCATGTCGTTACCTGTACTGCAGATCCTCAAGACCCAGCGACCGTGTTGCTGGGAAGCAAATCCGCAGATGGTAGATACGGCATTGATCCTTTCGAGTGTTCGATATGTGATTTCTCCGAATATCCAGAATGTAGAACTACCAGCGTTGATGTTATTGATTTCAGCGCGGCTAAGTTGGTACTCGATTTGTTTGACATCAAGCGTGTTCCCATCGTGGGTCACGTAGCTTCCCGGAGGAATTGGACCGATGCTATGGCCGTCCCCCAAGTCACTCATCCATTGTTCTTGGAATTCTCCTTCGGAGACCTCCCAAGAAATGCGCGATCTTATTTGCGTTGCGGGCGAATGACCGAAGTTCTTGATCTTCAAATTGTATCTGATCACGTCAGCGCTGACGTCAATGGTGCACGATTCGACGGCAACGTATGCCCTTGTTTGGGCATCCCCAATGCGCCTGGTGTCCTTCACCATATCCTGAGTAGAAATGAGAGTGCGCCAAACCAAATACACGGCCCCAATAGTGAAGAACGCCATAACCCACTGAGCGATGGTGTCAGGACCACCTACCCACGGGCGACTCCAGTCGATATAGGGTTTTTGATAGCTTTCTTGGCCTGCGGAACTGGTGTGGCGATAGCTATCCTGCGTGGTCTCGGTTGGATTCATGACAGGATGGAAGGAAAGCCAAGATACAAAAAGTAGGGTCAGCCCAATTCCGACCGTCAGTCCAAGTGCAAAACCGTTGCGCCAACTGTGTTCAGACATTGAATGAGAAAGGCCGCGCTGAATTTACCACGCGACAACTTGTTCCTGATGTTGACCTCTTTGTCTCCGATCATGTCGGCCAATTGAGCGTATGTCACGCCCTTCCGCTTCAACTCAGACTTGAGAAGATTTGCGGCCCGGCTTTCCCATTCTGTTTGCGTCGGCATATCTCACCTATTTTGATAAAAGTATCGTATTTGATGATATATGCCCTTGAAATGGATACGTCTAGGTATCATATCTGTTACGTAAGTAATGGAAATGATGACAATGGCACAACACTTTCTCCTCTCGGCAGCGTCCCGCACCCTTAGCCTTCGCTCGATCTACAAGGCAGGAGAGGAAGCCGCGTATCGCACGTTCTGCGAAATGCGCTGGCCGGAGAATGGCGGAGAGGCGGTTTGCCCACGTTGCGGCCATGAAGAAACCTACGACATTTCGACCCGTCGCAAGTTCAAGTGCAAAGCCTGCCACCACCATTTTTCGGTGACGAGCGGCACCATCTTTGCTTCGCGCAAGATGGACTTCGTGGATCTTCTGGCGGCGATCTGCATCATCGTGAACGCCTCAAAGGGCGTTTCGATGGTCCAGCTTTCGCGCGACCTGGATTGCCAATACAAGACGGCCTTCGTGCTGGCGCACAAGCTGCGTGAAGCGATGGCGCAAGAGGTTCACACCGGCGAGGTTCTTGACGGCCACGTTGAGGTTGATGGCGCGTATTTCGGCGGCCATATCCGCCCCGCCAATCGCCGCGAAGATCGCAAGGACCGTCGCCTGCGTATCCACCAGACCGGCAAGCGCCGCGTCGTGGTGGCCTTCCGTGAGCGTCACGGTGATACTGTCCCGTTCGTCGCCAAGTCGGAAGCAGATGGCGTTGAGTTGGCGAAGGTCCACGTTGACCGCATGGCGACGATTTCAGCCGACGAGGCGAGCCATTGGGACTTGCTGCACGCCGGTTGGGACGTCCAACGCATCAACCATTCGGAAGCCTACAGCCTCAACGGCGTTCATACGAACTGGGTGGAAAGCTTCTTCTCGCGCCTGCGTCGGATGATTGAGGGTCAACACCATTTCGTCTCGCCGCAGTACCTACACCAGTACGCGAACCACGCCGCGTGGCTGGAAGACAACCGCCGCACCGACAACGGGTCGCTGGCGCGCGGTCTGGTAGCGGAAGCGATGGGCGCGCCGGTCAGCCGTCAGTGGAAAGGCTACTGGCAGCGCGCGGCGTGACACAACTTGTTGTGGGGGGGAAACAGGAACGCCGCTAGACCATGCAAGCGATTCTTGGTAAAGAAAAAAATTGGAGCGGTCAGGTCTGCGAACCTGCCGCTCCTATTTTCAACCTCAGTCGGGTCGGACTGAGAAGTGTGATCACCCCTTTTAGTTCGCATACAGGGTGACTCGCGTCAAGTCCGATCCGGCGCATCGCAAGGAGAAAAAGCGATGAGCATTGGATGGAACTGGCCCGGCCTTAAAGGGCAACACTATAAATTTTCACTTTGGCAGATTCCGGTTGTTCTGCCGCAAAAGAGTGGCGTTTACATCATCAGCAGGAAAGTCACTGGCGGTTTCGCTCCACTGTATGTTGGCGAAGCTGGCGACCTCTTTGATCGCCTCAATACCGGGGCGAGTGCTCACGAAGGCTTGGAGCGCGCCAGCAGGCTCGGGGCAACGCATATCGGTTATCTCCTCGCAGGGCCAGCCGAGCGTCTTCGGATCGAAACTGAACTTAGACATTCGTTGAATCCTCCATGCAACAAACAATCCGTTCCTGTGAACGCATTGAGTCTGTTTGATATTGCTAATTTCGGCAAGTAACAGATCGGCTGGCCCTACGGGGCCAGCCTCCACACCCATCGCCCCGCAGCGCCCTTCTCCCGTATTACGTGCCACGCACCCAGCATACGCCTCAACGCAAGGTCAGCCCGATGGTTGGCCTGCCTTTTCGTCAGTCGTGGGTTGATAGCCAGAACGCGCTCGCCAACCTGCGCCGTTGTCTTGGGGCCATCTTGAAGCGCCTGATACGCAATCCGGCGTGTTCCGTTCCGGCCCAAGCTGCCTTTCGGTGAAAGACGCTGGAAAGCTGGCTCGATGCCGCGCAATTGCAGAAGCACCTGGATATGCTCTAGCCCACCGTGCTTTCCGTTCATGGCCAGCCTGTGAAGGCGCAACAGCGCGTTGTCTATCGTCTTGTCCTGCATGGGCGCAGGATAGCGCAGTCCCCTAGCCGGGGATTCCGTTTTCTTGGTGCGCTTGATACATAAGGCCGGATATTTCTGGCAAGATGAAAGGGTGGGGAATGGACCCGTTCTGCGCCTTGGGCTATCTCCGGTCCAAGCAATCTGGAGACGCATATGTCCGGCCACGGTGATCCCATTCCCATGACCTCGCGCAAGGCGGGGCCGCTGACAGGCGAGGCGCGTGTGCCCGGCGACAAGTCGATCAGCCACCGGGCGCTGATCCTCGGCGCGCTGGCGGTGGGCGAAACCCGCATCACCGGGCTTCTGGAAGGCGAAGACGTGCTGGGCACCGCCGCCGCGATGCGCGCCTTTGGCGCCGACGTGGCGCGGCTCGGAGAAGGCGAGTGGCGCGTGCATGGCGTGGGTGTCGGCGGTTTTGCCGAACCGGAAGACGTGATCGACTGTGGCAATGCCGGCACCGGCGTGCGGCTGATCATGGGGGCGATGGCGACCTCGCCGATCACCGCCACCTTCACCGGCGATGCCAGCCTGCGCGCGCGCCCGATGGCGCGGATCACCGACCCGCTGGCGCTGTTCGGCGCGCAGGCGGTGGGGCGCGCGGGCGGGCGGCTGCCGATGACCATCGTCGGTGCTGCCGAGCCGGTGCCGGTGCGCTACGTCACCCCGGTGCCGAGCGCGCAGGTGAAATCGGCGGTGCTTCTGGCGGGGCTGAATGCGCCGGGGCAGACGGTGGTGATCGAAAAGGAAGCCACCCGTGACCATACCGAGCGGATGCTCGCGGGCTTCGGCGCCGAGATCGGTGTGGAGGAGACCGCCGAGGGGCGCGTGATCACCCTCACCGGCCAGCCGGAGCTGATGCCGCTGAGCATTGCCGTGCCGCGCGATCCCTCTTCCGCTGCCTTCCCGGTCTGTGCCGCGCTGATCGTCGAGGGGTCGGATGTGCTGGTGCCGAATATCGGCCTGAACCCCACCCGGGCGGGGCTGTTCGAGACGCTGCGCGAGATGGGGGCGGATCTGACTTATGAGAACCCGCGCGAGGAAGGCGGCGAGCCGGTGGCCGATCTGCGCGCGCGCTATTCGCCGAACATGAAAGGCATCCGTGTGCCGCCGGAACGCGCCGCCAGCATGATCGACGAATACCCGGTGCTTTCGGTCGTCGCCGCCTTCGCCGAGGGCAAGACCGAGATGGTCGGGGTGAAAGAACTGCGCGTGAAGGAAAGCGACCGGATCGACGCGATGGCGCGCGGGCTGGAGGCCAATGGCGTGACCGTCGAGGAGGGCCCCGACTTCATGGTGGTGCAGGGTATGGGGCCCGGCGGCGTGCCGGGTGGCGGCACCGCCGCGGCGCGGCTCGATCACCGGATCGCGATGAGCTTCATGGTGCTGGGGATGGCGGCGCAGAAGGCTGTGAGCGTGGATGACGGCAGCCCGATTGCCACCAGCTTCCCCGGCTTCGAGCCGCTGATGGCGGGGCTGGGCGCACGGATCGAGAGGGCGAACCGGTGAGCCTGCGCGCCGCCTTCTGGCTCAGCCTCGCGCTGATGATGGCCGGGGTGGCGCTGATGGTTTTGTGGTCCGCGCCCCGGATCGAGGCGGGCGGGCTTCGGCCGTTCGACATCCGGACCGGCGGCTATACCTATGACGAGGCGCGGGCCTTTCTGGCCGCGCTCACGCCGGAGGGGCTTGCCGCCTATCTCGGGCCGCAACGGCTGGCGGACACGATCTTTCCCATCGGTTTTCTCGGCGTGCTCGCGCTTGGGATCGTGCTGGGGCTGCGGCGCTGGTCGGTTGCGCTGGCGGTGGCGCTCGCGCTGGTGCCGCTTGGCTATTTCGTGCTCGACATGCTGGAAAACGCAAAGGTGGCGGGGTTGCTGCGCGCCGGCCCGGACGGGCTGACGCCCGACATGGTGGCCCGGGCGAGCGCGATAACGCTGTGGAAATACCGCCTGGTCAATGCCTCGCTCGCGATCCTCGGTCTCGCATGGGCGGCGCGCGGGGTGGCGGCCTTGCGCCGGGGCCGCTGAGGCGATGGGCCGGATCGGCGTCCTTCCCGTTCTGTTCGGCCTGATCGCGCTTGCGGCCTTCCTCGCCATGCGTTTCTGGACCATCCCGGCGATCCGCGAGGGCGCGGGCGGGCTCGATATGTTCGACCTCTGGATCGACGGTTATTCGCCCGACTACGCCCGGCTCTTCCTGGCCCGGATCAGCCCGGCGGCGGAGGCGCTCTATCTCGGCCCGCAGCGCCTGCTGGACACGCTCCTGCCGCTGGCGCTGGCCGGGTTTCTGGCGGTGACGGGCTACCGGGTGGCGGTTGGCTGGTCATGGCCGCTGGCGGTGGCGCTGGCGCTGGTGCCGCTCGTTTACTTCACCTTCGATATGCTGGAAAACGCCCAGGTGGCGGTGATGCTGCGCCGGGGGCTCGCCCAGGACGCGATGGCCGAGGCGGCGAGCCTGTTCACCGTCTGGAAGGTGCGCAGCCTGCAGGCGGCGCTGGCAGCGGTGATCTTCGTGGCGGTAACGCGCGCGGTGGTGGCCGGATTGGCAACGAAGGAGCGGGACGAGATGGGATTCACGGTGGCGATCGACGGGCCGGCGGCGGCGGGCAAGGGCACGGTGTCGAAGGCCGTGGCGGCGCATTTCGGTTTTGCCCATCTCGATACCGGGCTGCTCTACCGGGCGGTGGGCAGGAAGGTGATCGAGGGCGCCGACCGTCTGGCCGCGGCAAAGGCGCTGCTGGCGGAAGACCTTGAGGCCGAGGGGCTGCGCACGCCTGAGGTGGCGCAGGCCGCGAGCCAGGTGGCGGTGGACCCGGAGGTGCGTGCGGCGCTGGTGGATTTCCAACGAGCTTTCGCTGCGCGGGCCGGTGGCGCGGTGCTGGACGGGCGCGATATCGGCACGGTGATCTGCCCGGAAGCGCAGGTGAAGCTGTTTGTGACGGCAAGCCCGGAGGTGCGCGCCGAGCGGCGCTACCTCGAACTGGCGGCGACGGGCCATGAGGTGACCCGCGAGGAGGTTCTGGCCGATGTGATCGCGCGCGACGAGCGCGACAGCGAGCGCGCGACCGCGCCGCTCAGGCCGGCGGAGGATGCCGTGGTGATCGACACGTCGGATCTGTCGATCGACGATGCCGTGGCCGCCGCGATCGCGGCGATCGAGGCGCGGCGGGGCTGAGCGCTGCGCCTGCCTCAGAGCGTGGCGCGGTATCCCAGCACGTCAAAATCTTCTTTGTACAGCGCATGGATGACGGCGAGGTCGTCTTGCGTGAGGTCCGCTTGTGCCGCTGTTGGCGTTGAACGGTTATTGTGCGGGATCGGCGTGGCAAGCCCGCTGCGCGCGGCGATCTCATCGCGCGCGCCGTCCAGCTCTTCGAGGCGGTAGACGCGGTCGAGCAGCGCCGCGCCGCCGGCATCGTTCAGGTAATCGACCTGCGGGCGCAGGAAGTAGAAATCGCCGGTGAACGGATCACGCTCCTCGAAGGCGCGGGCGAGCCGGTGCTGCACGAAATGGCTCAGGCTCTTCTTGTGCCCGAGGTAATTGCAAGAGGAGAGCACCCGCGCGACGGGCGAGCGCACGATGGCGAAGGTGAAATAGCGCTCGAACAGATCGGCGCTGAGATAGTGAAGCGCCACGTAATCGCGCGCCAGCAGATGGGCGAGCCGGGGCGGGCCGAGGCTGGGCACATCGTTGGGCCGCAGCAGGAGCGCGGCGCGTTCCTTCCAGTTCAGCCCGAGATCTTGCAGAAAGGCCGCCTCGATGCTCTGCCCGCCGCATTTGGGGATATGGACGAAGACCGTCTTGTGCGCGTGCGAGATCATGTCACCGTTTCCTGCTACCTGCGCGCGAGCATAACCTTGCCCATTCAACGGGGGAATCCCCTCAACGGCCCTTGCCAGACGGGCCGAAAGCCCGTATAGCCCCGCGCCAAGGCAAGGAAACAACGCCGTAAGACAATAAAGCGAGCAGGGTCGGGTGTCCGGCCCTCTTTGTTTTGCGTAACCCGCGCCTGCAACTCACTGAAAGACCGGCGGACACAACCGCCTGGCCCGAATAGCACTTTGAAGGAAACAGAAACCGTATGTGCGCTAAAGCGACCATGGAGGAATTCGAAGCCCTCCTGAACGAAAGCTTCGAAATGGACACGCCCGACGAAGGGTCTGTCGTCAAAGGCAAGGTCATCGCCGTGGAAGCTGGCCAGGCCATCATCGACGTGGGCTACAAGATGGAAGGCCGTGTCGATCTGAAAGAATTCGCGAATCCCGGTGAAGCCCCGAACATCGCTGTTGGCGATGAAGTCGAGGTGTATCTGCGTGCGGCCGAAAACGCCCGTGGCGAAGCGGTGATCAGCCGCGAGATGGCCCGCCGCGAAGAAGCCTGGGACCGCCTCGAAAAAGCCTATGCCGACGACGCCCGCGTCGAAGGCGCGATCTTCGGCCGCGTCAAGGGCGGCTTCACCGTCGACCTCGGCGGCGCCGTGGCCTTCCTGCCCGGCTCGCAGGTTGACGTGCGCCCGGTGCGCGACGCCGGCCCGCTCATGGGCCTCAAGCAGCCGTTCCAGATTCTCAAGATGGACCGCCGCCGCGGCAACATCGTGGTGTCGCGCCGCGCGATCCTCGAAGAAAGCCGCGCCGAACAGCGCGCCGAAGTCATCGGCAAGCTCTCGGAAGGCGACACCGTTGACGGCGTGGTCAAGAACATCACCGAATACGGCGCCTTCGTCGATCTCGGCGGCGTTGATGGCCTCTTGCACGTGACCGACATGGCCTGGCGCCGGGTGAACCACCCGAGCGAGATCCTGAACATCGGCGAGACCATCAAGGTCCAGGTGATCAAGATCAACAAGGAAACCCACCGCATCAGCCTTGGCATGAAACAGCTGCAGGAAGATCCGTGGGATCTGGTGGCCGCCAAGTACCCGCTGGGCTCGGTGCACAAGGGCCGCGTGACCAACATCACCGATTACGGCGCCTTCGTGGAGCTGGAGCCGGGTGTCGAAGGTCTCGTCCACGTCTCGGAAATGTCCTGGACCAAGAAAAACGTCCATCCCGGCAAGATCGTTTCGACCAGCCAGGAAGTCGACGTCATGGTGCTCGAGATCGACGCCGCCAAGCGCCGCGTCTCGCTCGGCCTCAAGCAGACTATGCGCAATCCGTGGGAGCTCTTCGCCGAGACCCATCCGGAAGGCACCGAGGTCGAAGGCGAGGTCAAGAACATCACCGAATTCGGTCTGTTCATCGGTCTCGACGGCGATATCGACGGCATGGTGCACCTCTCCGACCTGAGCTGGGATCAGCGCGGCGAGGAAGCCATCCAGAACTACCGCAAGGGCGATATCGTCAAAGCGGTGGTCTCGGAAGTCGACACCGACAAGGAGCGCATCTCGCTCTCGATCAAAGCCCTCGACGGCGACCCGTTCGCCGAAGCCGTGGGCGGCGTGAAGCGTGGCTCGATCATCACCGTGACCGTGAGCGCGATCGAAGATGGCGGCATCGAGGTGGAATACGAAGGCATGAAATCCTTCATCCGCCGCTCGGATCTGTCGCGTGACCGCGCCGAACAGCGCCCCGAGCGCTTCCAGGTCGGCGACCACATCGACGTGCGGGTCACCAACGTGGACTCGAAGTCGCGCCGTCTCGGCCTGTCGATCAAGGCCCGCGAGATCGCCGAAGAGAAGGAAGCCGTGGAACAATACGGCTCGTCCGACTCGGGCGCCTCGCTCGGCGACATCCTCGGCGCGGCCCTCAAGGGCGACGAATAAGCCATACGGCTTCAGCAGGTTCGACGGCCCCGGAGCGATCCGGGGCCGTTTTCTTTTTGGGGATGGGCCAGAGGGCTTACGCAACAAAAAATCATATGTTGCGAAAGCGGCCGGACGAGCTGGCCGAGGCCTGGCAGAGCGCCCGCGCGCAGGGGCCGTGTTGGTGCGCGCGGCTCGATGCGAGCCTCGCTCATCTGCCCGCGACCCGCGACCGGCTCGACGATGTCGCCTCGGGCTGAGCCGCGAATCAATCGCCAATGCCGCGCTGCGGCGCGTGCATTCGGCGGGCCATATCGGGTTGGAAACGTGTAAGGGGCGGGTTTTGCGGCAAAAAACAGCCCGGTTTGATGCAAATTCATCGCCTTCAGACCCAGCGAGCCTGTTTCCCGGAGCGATGATTCCTCCTATAGTCGAGTAAGTTGGCGCGCTGCCAATTCGCGCCCACATGCCTTTCGGGGGGAGCTTGGATGATCCGGTCGGAACTGATCCAGAAGATCGCGGACGAGAACCCGCACCTCTACCAGCGCGACGTCGAGCGCATCGTCAACACCATCTTTGAAGAGATCATCGAAGCCATGGCCCGGGGCGACCGGGTGGAACTGCGCGGCTTCGGCGCCTTCTCGGTGAAAAAACGCGATGCCCGCGTGGGGCGCAATCCGCGCACCGGCGAAGCGGTGAGCGTGGAAGAGAAACATGTGCCCTTTTTCAAGACCGGGAAGTTTCTGCGCGATCGACTGAACGGCAAGTAAGAGGCGTTCAAATGCGTTACATCCGGTATGCCTTTCTGGCCGCCCTCGCGGTCATTCTCATTACCGTTGCGCTGGCAAACCGTGATGCGGTGACCCTGCATCTGCTGCCGGCGGAGCTTTCGGGCTTTCTCGGGTTCAGCTGGCAGGTGAGCCTGCCGCTCTTCATCGTCATCTTCCTCGGCATCATTGCCGGGATCATGATCGGCTTCGTCTGGGAGTGGATGCGCGAATACAAGCTGCGCGCCAAGGGCAAGCGGGCCGAGAAGGCTGCGGTGAAGCTCAGCCAGGAGGTGCGCGATCTGAAGCAGAAGCATGCCGGGCCCGGCGACGATGTGCTGGAGCTTCTTGAGAACGGGCGGTAAACCGCGCCCATGTCTGATGTTCAGGTAAAAATCTGCGGGCTGTCCACGCCCGATCACGTGCGCTGGGCGGTTGATGCCGGCGCGCGCTATCTTGGTTTTGTCTTCTTCGCGAAAAGCCCGCGCAACGTGTCGGTCGCGCAGGCCACGGCGCTTGCGCGCGAGGTGCCGCCGGGCGTGGCCAAGGTGGCGCTTGTGGTCGATCCCGACGATGCCCTGCTCGACGGGATCACGGCGACAATGCCCGTGGATATGCTGCAGCTTCACGGCGCCGAAAGCCCGGAGCGCGTGGCCGAAATCCGTGCCCGCTATGGCTTGCCGGTGATGAAGGCCGTGGGCATCGCCGGGGCGGCAGATCTTGCGAAGGTCGAGGCCTATGAAATGGTGGCCGACCAGATCCTTGTCGATGCGAAGCCGCCCAAAGGGGCCGATCTTCCCGGCGGCATGGGCGTGCCCTTCGACTGGCAGCTGATTGCCGGGCGGCACTGGCAACGGCCCTGGATGCTGGCGGGCGGGCTCACGCCGAAGAATGTCGGCCTCGCCGTGCGGCTGACGGGGGCGCGGCAGGTCGACGTGTCCTCCGGCGTGGAAAGCGCGCCGGGGGTGAAGGACGAGGGGCTGATCCGGGCATTCATGGAGGCGCTGCGATGATTGAATGGCGCGAGGCGGTGCGGGCGGATGTGCCCGTGATCGTGGATTTGCTGGCCAACGATGCGCTGGGTGCGCAGCGTGAGAGCGCCGCGCTCGATCCCTACTTTGCCGCGTTCGACGTGGTGGCGGCAGAACCGTGGAATACGCTCGTGGTCGGCACCCGCGCGGGCGAGGTGGTGGCCTGCTACCAGCTTACCCTGATCCATGGGCTTTCCATCGCCGCCGCCACGCGCGCGCAGATCGAGGGGGTGCGGGTGCACGCCGGTCTGCGGGGGCAGGGCGTGGGCGCCGGTCTGTTGGCCGATGCCGAGGCGCGTGCGCGTGCCGGCGGCGCGGTGCTGATGCAACTCACATCCAATGCGGTGCGCGACGATGCCCTGCGGTTCTATGAGCGGCATGGTTATGTGGCGAGCCATGTGGGGTTCAAGAAAACGCTGGATGAGTAACGGGCTGTTAACCAGTTCCGGGTAAACCGGATCCATGGGACAGTTACCGGATTATCTTACGCCAGAGCGCTGGCTGGCGCAGGTTTTCTCCTCCGGTGAGGCGGCAAAAGGCGGCGTGGTCAAGCGGCAGATCCGCGATGTCGAGCGCCTTGTCGGGCGCGAGATGTTTCTTGGCGAGGTTGCGCGGCGCGGCTTCCAGGCCGTGGAGAACGGGCGGCACTTCGTGGTCTTCTGTAACGCACAACCGATCCGGCGGGTTGGCGCGGCGGTATCGCCGCCTTCGGCGCGGCTCCACACCGAAACGGGTTAACCCGCGAGCGGACGCCGCTTCGAAGCGGCGTGTAACGCGGTTTCGAAACCGCGTAGGCACAGCGTTTCGAAACGCTGTCTTGCCCTGCACCCGAGCACGTTCTAGGACAGGACGAGCAAGCGCGAGGGCAAAACCATGGCCGACGATCTTTTCAATTCCTTCATGAAAGGCCCCGATGAAAAGGGCCGGTTCGGCGATTACGGCGGGCGGTTCGTGTCGGAAACGCTGATGCCGCTGATCCTCGATCTGGAAGCGGAATATGAAAAGGCGAAGGACGATCCGACCTTCTGGGCCGAGATGGATGACCTCTGGACCCACTATGTCGGCCGCCCCTCGCCGCTCTACTATGCCCAACGGCTGTCCGAACGGCTGGGTGGCGCGAAGATCTACCTCAAGCGTGACGAGCTCAACCACACCGGCGCGCACAAGATCAACAACGTGCTCGGCCAGATCATCCTTGCCCGCCGCATGGGCAAGACCCGGATCATTGCCGAGACCGGCGCCGGCCAGCATGGCGTGGCCACCGCGACGGTCTGCGCCAAGTTCGGCCTGCAATGCGTCGTCTATATGGGCGCGCATGACGTCGAGCGGCAGGCGCCCAACGTCTTCCGCATGAAGCTTCTGGGGGCGGATGTGGTGCCGGTGACCTCCGGGCGCGGCACGCTGAAGGACGCGATGAACGACGCGCTGCGCGACTGGGTGACCAATGTGCGCGACACCTTCTATTGCATCGGCACGGTGGCGGGGCCGCACCCCTACCCGGCGATGGTGCGCGATTTCCAGTCGATCATCGGCAAGGAGGCGAAGGAGCAGATCCTCAAGGCCGAGGGCCGGCTGCCCGATACGCTGGTGGCCGCCATCGGCGGCGGCTCCAACGCCATGGGGCTGTTCTATCCGTTCCTCGACGACAAGGGTGTGGGCATCATCGGCGTCGAGGCCGGCGGCAAGGGCGTGAACGAGAAGGTCGAGCATTGCGCGAGCCTCACCGGCGGGCGGCCCGGCGTGCTGCACGGCAACCGCACCTACCTGTTGCAGGACGACGACGGCCAGATCCTTGAAGGCTATTCGATCTCGGCCGGGCTCGACTACCCCGGCATCGGCCCGGAGCATTCCTGGCTGCACGATGTGGGGCGGGCGGAATACGTGTCGATCACCGACCGCGAGGCGCTCGACGCCTTCCAGCTTCTGTGCGAGACCGAGGGCATCATCCCCGCGCTGGAGCCGAGCCATGCGCTTGCGCATGTGGCGAAGATCGCGCCCGATCTGCCGCAGGACCACATCATCGTGATGAACCTCTGCGGGCGGGGCGACAAGGATATCTTCACCGTCGCCAAGGCGCTGGGCACCGATATGTCGGGGCTGACCGAGGGCCGAAACTTCTCCGACTGATGGCGTCCGGGCCTCGTTTGCGCGGCCAAATCTGAGCCTAAACTCTGGTTTATGGCGATGTCCGGCAGGTTTATGCGGGGGCGTCTAAACCCGTGGCCGATATCTTTCTGCATTCCGTTGCGGCTGATTTCGAGCGTCCGGGCAGTCGTCCGGGTTGGAAACGACCTATCAATGAGGAACCAGACAATGAAACTCAAATCTTTCCTGCTCACCGGCGCGGCCGCCGGCTTTCTCGCCACCCCCGTCATGGCCGTCGACCAGACGGTGCTCGATGACATCATTGCGAGACTGTCGAACGGGGAGTTCACCAAGCTGGAAATCGTCAACGGCCCGAACAGCGTGAAGGTCGAGGCGACCGGCCCCAACGGCAAATCCGAGCTCACGTTCGGTGCAGACGGTACTCTGCTGAAGGAAGAGCTGGACGACGACGGCTTCCGGGGCTTCGGCTCGGATGACGACGACGACGATGATGACGACGACGACGACGATGATGATCTCTTCGATGATGACGACGATGATGACGATCACGACGACGATCATGACGACGACGATGACGACGATCATGACGATGACCGCGACGACGATCGGGATGACGACCGCGACGATGATCGCGACAACGACGACGACGATTGATCGCCGCGCAAAGCCGGGCCGGTTGATTACCGGCCCGCGACACGGCACTCTGATGCGAAGACTGCGGAGTTCCAGATGATCCGAAATCTGCTTGCAGCCGGTGCCCTGGCCATGACCGTCGCGGGAACGCCCGCGGCGGCACAGGGTGTCGAGGACGTGCAGGACATGATCGTTGCCCAGCTCAGCGATCAGGGGTTCAGCCGCGTGCGCATTTCAAAAACGCTGCTGGGCCGGGTCCGGATCTTTGCCACCTCGCCGGACTACACCCGCGAAATCATCCTGAACCCGCGCACCGGCGAGATTCTGCGCGACTACTGGACGACGCTTTCGGCAGGCCGCGCGCAGCAATTGATCGCGCCTGGCGATGACGACGGTGACAATGGCTCTCCGTCCAGTGACGATCGCGACGACGACCGCGACGATGATCGTGACGACGATCGGGATGACGACCGTGACGATGATCGCGACGATGATAAGGATGACGACAAGGACGACAAGGACGATAAGGACGACAACGAGGACGACGACTGATGCCGTTGCCTCCGCCGGCGCGCAGATATCCGCCCGATGTGACGCTGCTCTGCGTGGGGCGCCTGGGCCATGCGTGATCGCCACGTGATCATGCTCGCCCTGGTGATCCAGGCGGCCTGCGCCTTCTTCTTCATCACCGATATTCTGTCGTCCTATATCGGCTTTCGTTCCACGCCGATCTCGTGGGAAGTGCGCGAGGTGATCGAGATCGGGGCGGCGCTGGGGCTGTTGATCGGCTTCGTGCTTGGCGCATTTGCGTTGAAGCGCTCGCGCCAGCGCCAGAAATCCGCCGAGGAGCGGCTGCGCCGGGCGTCGAGCGCCTTCATGGAAGTGGTCAATGACTCCTTCACCGAATGGGGGCTGACCCCGGCCGAGCGCGACGTGGCGCTGTTCTGCGTCAAGGGGATGACGACGCAGGAGATCGCGGCGCTGCGCAGCACTTCCGAAGGCACCGTGAAGGCGCAGACCAACGCGATTTACCGCAAGGCCGGAGTGAACGGGCGCAGCCAGCTTCTGAGCCTGTTCATCGAAGAACTGATGGATGAGGGTGCGCCGGCCAGCCCGTCCGCGCCCGCGCCGGAGACCTCCGGGCCGACCGAGCCGCTGCGCCCTGCGGGTTGAGCGCCGCTATCCGCGCGGGCGGCCAGCGCGCATTGCCTTGGTGATCTCCTGAAAGGCGGGGATGGCGGCGATGTCGTCCACCGCCACCGTGCCGCGGCGGCGCCAGTTGGGGTGTTCGCTTACCGTGCCGGGCACGTTGGTCTGGGCGTTGGGGCCGATCAGGTCGGCCAGCCGGACGCCGACGAGCCGCGATGGCGTGGCGCCGAGAAACCGGTAGGCGGCGGCAAGCACGCGCGGCGGCAGCGCGGCCTCGTCGCCGTCGCGCGCATCGGCGGGCAACTGGCCGCCGTCGATGAAGGCATTGACCAGCGCGGTGCGCTCGTCGATCCGACGCCGCTCCTGCTCGGCGGCGAGGTCTTCGCCGATCAGGCCGAAGGCGCGGCGCTGGGCGATGTCTTCGCCCGCCCACCAGCCGGCGAGCGTGGGCAGATCGTGGGTGGAGATGCAGGCCAGCGCCTGCTCGGGATAGGTCGTGCTGCGGCGGAACAGCCCGTATTCCTGCTCGAAATAGAGGATGCGGTAGGCGAGGATATTGGCCGCCTGCATTGTTTCGCGGAACCCGTCCGGCACGAAGCCGAGATCTTCGCCGATCATCACCGCGCCGTGGCTCCGGCTTTCCTCCGCCACCACGCGCAGCATTTCGACGAAGGGATAGGCCATGTGGGTGCCCGCCGAGGCGGGGGCGCCCTGCGGGATGAGGAAGAGCTGGCGCAGCACCATCACGTGGTCGATCCGGAGCGCCCCGGCATGGTCGAGCTGCGCCTTGATCAGCGCGCGCAGCGGCGCGTAATCGCTTGCGGCCAGTGTGACCGGATTGAGCGCGGCGAGATCCCACATCTGGCCATCTTGCGAAAACACATCCGGCGGCGCTCCGACGACCACGCCGTCCAGGACCATGCCGGGATTGCCCCAGGTGGCGGAGCCGTCCATCGCCTCGCCGACCGCAAGGTCGAGATAGAGGCCGATGCGCATCCCCGCCGCACGGGCCGCGGCATGGGCGGCGTTAAGCTGGCGGGCGGCGATCCATTGCAGCCAGAGGTGAAAGCGCACCTCCCTGGTGTGGCTTTTGGCAAAGGCGGCCACGGCCTCGCTGTCGGCGTGTTTGTACTCCTCCGGCCAGCCATACCAGCCGGCGTAATGCCCCGCGTCGGTGAGGTGCAGCGAGAGCGCCTCGAACAGCGCGTGGCGCGCGAGGGCCTCGCCGCCCTCGGCGCAGAAGGTATCGAAATCGGCTTCTCTGTGCGCGCCGTCGTCAAAGGGATTGCGGTTGAAGACGGTGCGCAACCCCTTGAGTTTCAGCGCCGCGACGGCGGGATAATCCACAAGCTCCGCGGCCTCGACCGCCGCGAGGGCGGCCTTGTCGGGGCGTGTGCTTGCCGGCAGATCGTCCATCGCGATGTAGAGCGGGTTCAGGAAGCGCCGGTTGGACGGCATGAAGGGGCTGCACCGCTCCGGGTCGCCAAGAAAGAGCGCGTGCACCGGATTGATGCCGACAAAATCGGCCCCCGCCGCCCCCGCCACCCCGGCAAGGCGGGCGAGATCGCCGAAATCGCCGATCCCCCAGGAGCGGGCCGAGCGCAGTTCGTAAAGCTGGCAGAACAGCCCCCAGGTCGGGGCCGCTGCGAGCCAGTCGGGCATGGCCGCGCGGGCATCCGGCTGGCCATGGAAATCGGGAACACCGGCGGCGCCGGGTGGCGTCGCCTCATCCACACCGAGCGCGGCCAGCAGGCTCAGCTTGGTTTCGTCGGGCACTTCGCGGTGGCCGTAATGGGTGGTGATGCCCGAGGCCCAGCACAATTCGTTCAGCCTGTTGCGGTCCATTGCCTGCTCTCCCCGGCCGCCTTCGTGTGGGCGTGCCGCTCGTTCGGTCACACCGCGTAGCGGCGCAAGATGTCCAGCGTGATCACTTCGAGCGCGCGAATATGGGTTGCCTCAAGCCGCACATTGGGCGCGCAGCCCTCATCATGGGCCTGCAGGAAGCGCGCGGCGACCACGCACCACTGATCGCCGGGCTTGAGACCGGGGAAGTTCCATTCCGGCCGGGGCGTGCTGAGGTCGTTGCCCACATATTTCGAATAGGCGAGGAATTCGGCGGTCATGATCGCGCAGATCGTGTGTCGGCCGATATCGGCGTCATTGGTGTTGCAATAGCCGTCTCGGAAGAAGCCCGTCACCGGATCGTCGCAGCACATCAGGAGTTCGCCGCCGAGAACGTTGATCGGTTGGTCCGCTTCAGGTTTCATCGCACGGCCTCCACGATAGCGCGCATCTTCCCGATATTGCCGTCCTGAACGCCGGGGTCGAGAAAACCCCGGTCGGCGGCGTTGATGGCGATCACCACATCCGCCGCCCGGTCGATCCAGATATACTGGCCATAGACGCCCTGGGCAAAGACCTCGCCGGGGCGGGGATCGTCGGGCAGCCACCATTGATAGCCGTAGCGTGGCTCGGTGCCGCTGGGGCGCGGTGCACTCTCGGCGGTCATCTCGTTCACCCAGGCCGTGGGCACGAGCGGCTGGCCCTGCCAGGTGCCGCCCTGCAGGATCATCTGGCCGAAGCGGGCATAATCGCGGGTTGTCAGGTTCAGCCCGCCGAGCACGAAGGCGTTGCCGTCGCCATCGGTGAGGTAATAGGGCTCCGCCTCCAGCCCGAGCGGGCCGAGGATATGGCGGTTCATCAGCTCCGGGATGCGCTCGCCGGTCGCGCCGCGCAGCACCATGCCAAGCACGTGCGTGTCGATGGAGACGTAGTGAAAGCCCTTGCCCGGGGCTGCGCGCCGCTCGGTGATCGAGGCGGCGAAATCGTCGAGCGAGCCGCCAAGCGCTATGACCCGGCCCATCCGGTTGATGTCGGACCAGAAATCCAGGTAATCCTCGTTGAAGGCGACGCCGGAGGCCATGTTGAGCACGTTGCGGATCGTCGCCCCGTCATAGGCCGAGCTGGCGAGTTCGGGGGCGTATTTCGTTACCGGGTCTTCAATCGAGGCAATCGCGCCGTTCTCCACATAGATGCCGAGAAGGGCGGCGAGAAAGCTCTTGGCGACCGACCACGAAATCCGCCGGTCACCCGGCCCGGTGCCGAGGTAGTAGCTCTCGTGCACCAGCTCGCCCCGGCGCAGCACGACGAGGGCGGTGATATTGCGCTCGGCGATCCATTCCTGCGTGCCCGGGGGCAGCGCGGCGGCGGCAGGTGCCGGCGGGAGCGGGCCGGCAAGGCCGGTGATCGGCATGGGCGCGGTGTGGAACAGCGCGCCCATGTTGGAGAAATTGCCGACGATCCTGCCTTCGTCGAACAGCGTGTTCACCGCCGCGAGCCGGGCGATCTCTTCGCGCTTGGCGATGCCGGCAATCGCGATAGCCGCGATCAGCACGAGGACGATGAGGAGGACGCGGCGGCGCAGACGCATCTCAGAGCTTGTTGTGGGTGCCGTCGCAGAGCGGTTTGTTGGCGCTGTGCTTGCAGCCGCAGAAAAACACCTTCTTCGAGGCTTCGGCGGTGTATTTCACCGGGCGGAAGTTTGTATCCTTGTGCGATCCGTCGCAGAAGGGCTGGTTTTTCGATTTCCCGCAGGCGCACCAGAAATAGTTTTTGCCTTCCTCGACCTCGACCGCGAAGGGGCCTTTCTGGGCGATGTTGGGGGTATCGGTCATATGGGGGTTACTCCTTCGGTTTGAGCTTTTTACGAGGTTTTCCCGGCAGGTGCGCGGGCGCGTTCCAATCGACCCAGCGGCCATGAAAATCGACCCGGCCGAGCTTGATCACATGACCGCCGGGCCAGATCGTGAGGATGATCGGCGCGCCTTCGCCCTTGCGGTCATCGCCTTCCATCGAAAGCCGCGCGAGCGGGGCATCATCCGTGGCGCGGGCACCGGCGGCATCGAACGCGGCGGTGCATTTGGTGTAGGTCTCTTCGCCGAAATATTGCCAGGCGACGGTGTGGGTGACGAGGTGGATCGTGCCCGGATGAAGCGTGGCGAGGCGCTCGGCCAGCCAGTCGCCCGCATCCGCCTTGTCGACCGTCGCCCCGGCCAGCGCCATCGCCGCGCGGGCGCGCTCGATCCGCCAGGGCTGGTCGGGCCAGAGATAGGAGGTCAGGCGCAGCGCGTCGTCGGGATCGTGCGGGTCGATCGGATGAAGATCGGCGCCGCGCCGGTCGATCACCTCGATCTCGGCATCGGGCGGGCAGGGGCCGCGCCATTCGGGATCGAGCCGCACGGCGCTGGAGCGGGGGCCGAAGACGCCGCAGGCAAGGTCGAGGCGGTACTTGTCCCACATCAGATTCAGCCCGGCGGCGGCGCCCAGTTCGGAGGCGATGAAGCGCGAGATGCCGAACTGCTCGGCAAGCCAGTGGGCGGTGGCGATCATCACGGCGGCGCGGCGCACTTCATTGGTTTGCGGCGGATAGTCGAGCGCGCGCATGAGCGTGGGCTGATGCTCGGCCAGCGCGCGGTCGAGCGCGGCGATGAGCGTGGCATCGTCGGGGCGCGGGTTCGGCGGATAGCAGGCGGCGAGATCGGGGCAATCGCCGGCGAGCACCAGCCAATGCAGCCCGCCGAGCAGGCGCAGCGCCAGCGAGGCGCCGCGATTGCCGATATCGCCTGGCCAGTCGTTCATCCGGTCGACCACCGGGTTGCCGGGCGCGAGCCGGTCGGCCAGCAGGGTAAGCACCCGGGCGGTGAAGGGAGAGCCGAGGCTGCGGTTGGACCGGGCCTGGTCGAGGAAGGCGTCGGACAGCGTCACCGGAACTTGTCCACGAGTTTCTGAAGCGGCGACCGGGCATCGCCGGCCCCGGCGATCGGGGCGGGCTGGGCCACCGCTTGCGGTTTCGGTTTGGGCGCGGATTTGGCCGGCGCGAAGCGCAGGGCCACGGCATTGGTGAACTTCGCCCCGTCGCCCTCGGCAAGATGCACGGCCCCGTCGCCGATCCCGCGCAGCAGATCGTCGAGCCAGGCTTCGTCGGCCCTGGCGAAATCGGACAGCACATAATGCGCCACCCTGTCCTTGTGGCCGGGATGGCCGATGCCGAGGCGCACCCGCGCATAATTTTCGCCAATATGCGCATGGATCGAGCGCAGCCCGTTATGGCCGGCATGGCCGCCACCCGTCTTAAGTTTTAGCTTGCCGGGCGCGAGATCGAGCTCGTCATGAAAGACGGTTACATCCTCCGGCGTGAGCTTGAAGAAGCGCATCGCCTCGCCGACGGATTGGCCCGACAGGTTCATGAAGGTTTCGGGCTTGAGCAGAACCACCTTCTCGCGGCCAAGGAGGCCTTCGCAGGTGAGGCCCTGAAACTTGGCCCGCCATGGCGAAAAGCCGTGATCTTCGGCGATCCGGTCGACCGCCATGAACCCGATATTGTGCCGGTTGCGCGCATATTTCGCGCCGGGATTTCCGAGACCGACAAAAAGTTTCATTCCGCCTCCGGCTGGACTTCGGCTCCGGCCCACGGGACCGGGTGGGCTCAAATTATGCGAGCCCGGCGGGAATGCCAAGGCGGCGGGCGCATGGAGCGCCCAAACTGGCTTTCGCCCATGAAAAACGGGGCCCGAAGGCCCCGTTCCGTATCGTTCCGCTGTCGGGCGATCACTCTTCGGATTCGCCGATCACTTCGGTTTCCGGCGTCTCGTCGGTCTCTTCGTCGGCGCCGCGCAGGCCCGACGGGGCCGAGATCGAGGCGATGATGAAGTTCCGCTCGATGGTCGGCTTCACGCCATCGGGCAGGGTCACGTCGGAAATATGGATCACGTCGCCAACGTTGCGGCCGGCGAGATCGACCACGATCTTCTCCGGGATGTCGCCGGCGATCACGCTCAGCTCGACATCCGGACGCGTCACCACGAGCACGCCACCCTTCTTGATGCCGGGGGCGGTTTCTTCGTTGATGAATTCGACATGGATGAAGATGTTGATCCGCGTATTGCGGTGCAGGCGCATGAAATCCACATGCGTCGGCAGGTCTTTCACGATGTCACGCTCAACGGCGCGGCAGATGACGCGCACGTCATCGTGGCCATCGACCTTGAGGTTGAAGAGCGTCGAGAGGAAGCGGCCTTCCTTGAGCTTCTTCAGCAGTACGTTGAAGGGGATGTTGATCGGCAGCGGATCAGATTCGCCACCGTACACGATGCCAGGTACGAGCCCTTCGCGACGAGCTTGACGAGCGGCCCCCTTGCCTGTCCCCGTCCGTACCGTGGCGTGAAAGTCAGGAATTTCACGAGCCATGGGTTTTCTCCAGATTGTAAGCGCGGGGTTCCTCCAAGGGTGCAACGCCCGCATGAGCAGGGGCGTATAGACCGGAATCGGTGCCGGGGGAAGGGAAAAAACACCGCATTGGCGGCGGCGGAAGGTTGCACCCGCGCGCCCGCGGTTCTACCGATCCGGGGAGTTGAGAAAAGGGGGCCGGGATGTCGGTTCTGGAAGCAGCACGGATCACGCGCGCGCCGATGCTCACGCTGGCGGCGGTGGGGATTCACTGGGGCGGGCTGGCGAGCCTGATGCCGGATCTGAAGGCGATGGTGTCGGCCTCCGATGCCGAGCTGGGCGGGGCGCTGCTTGCCCCGGCGGTCGGCTCGATGATCACGATGGGCCTCGCGCCCAGGATCGGTCGGGCGCTCGGCGGCTGGGCACTCCCGCTGGCGGGGCTTGGGATTGCGCTTGCGCTGTTCCTTCCGCTGTTTGCCGCCTCGCCGCTCGGCCTCGGCATCGCGTTGTTCTTTGCAGGCGGCGCGGTGGCACTCGCGGATATGACGGCGAACGTGCGTATTGCCCAGCTCGAAGCACGGGCGGGCAAGCATTTGCAAAGCGTGAACCACGCGGTGTTTTCGCTGTTCTTCGGGCTCACCGCCTTCGGCGTCGCCTTCGCGCGGCAGGCGGGCTATGGCCCGGGCGACGTGTTGCCGGTGCTGTCGGTGTTCGCGCTCGTGGTGGTTCTTTTCGGCTGGGATCGCAGCGTTCTGCCGCCGGTCGATGACCCGGAAGACGCCGCCAGGGCATCCACGCCGCCCTGGGCGGTGGTGGTGCTGGGCGGGCTGATCCTGTTTGCCGGTTTCATCGGCGAGAATGCGACGGAAGCCTGGTCGGCCCTGCATATCGAGCGCACGCTGGGCGGCGCGCCGGGCGAGGGCAGCTTCGGCCCGGCGACACTGGGCTTCGTGATGTTCCTGGGCCGGCTAGCCGGGCAGGTCGTGGCCAGCGCCGCCGGCGAGGCGCGGCTGATCCTCGGATCGGCGGTGCTGGGCAGCATCGGCGCGGTGATCATTGCAACCGCCCCGACACAGGGCGTGGTGATCCTCGGCGTGGCGGTGCTGGGCCTTGGCATGGCCGTGATCGTGCCGGCGACGAACTCGATCATCGGCCGGCTCGTCTCGGACGCGGCCCGGCCCGCCGCGATTTCGCGCACATGGATGGCGGGGCTGCTCGGCTTTTTCATCGGGCCGTCGATGATGGGCGGGCTGGCCGAAATCTGGAACCTGCGGGTGTCATTCGGCGCTGTCGCGGTGATCGTGGCGCTGATCATCCCGGCGGTTCTGGCGCTGTCGCGGCGTGGATGAAGGGGCTGGAAAAGTCTTCTATTGCAGGGTGCCAGATGATTTCGATTCTAGGATTCTAGGATTCTAGGATTCTAGGCCGTAGACTCATTAGCCCGTATTGCGATGCGGATGGCGGCCAGAGTGACGCCGGCCATGAAGGTCTCGGCGTGTTTGTCGTAGCGGGTGGCCAGGCCCCTGTATTGCTTCAGTTTG
>NZ_BROH01000009.1 GCF_027923545.1 Sinisalibacter aestuarii
CGGTTTTCCGGTTTTCCGGTTTTCCGGTTTTCCGGTTTTCCGGTTTTCCGGTTTTCCGGTTTTCCGGTTTTCCGGTTTTCCGGTTTTCCGGTTTTCCGGTTTTCCGGTTTTCCGGTTTTCCGGTGAAGCCGAAATCCGGGCAAGGTGCGGCGTCAAGCGCCTTCTGCCCCGGCCACCTGCTTCCACGCGGCGGACAAGGAAAAACGCCCCGCACAAAACGGGGCGCTCAGCATTCCCGGGATCAAGGTCGCGATCAGGAGCCGGGCTCCTGATACAGCCCCTCGTCCTTCAGCGAGTCGATCACCTCTTTCGGCATGTAGCTTTCATCATGTTTGGCAAGGATGTCGCTGGCGACGAACACGCCGTTCACATAGGTGCCGGTGCCGATCATGCCCTGGTTCTCGCCAAAGAGGTCGGGCAGGATGCCGGTGAATTCGACCGGAATGCTCTCGGCCCCGTCGGTCACGCTGAAGCGCACCACCTCGCCATCGCCGCGCACGAGGCTGCCCGATTCGACCAGCCCGCCGATGCGGAACACCTCCGTCGGCCCCGGCGGATCGGCGAGGATCTGGCTCGGGTCGCGGAAATAGTTGATCCCGTCGCGCAGGGCATAGCCGATCAGCGCCGTCGATAGCCCCAGCGCAACAAACGCCACCAGCACGATCTGGATACGCCGTTGTTTTTTCAGACCTTTCATACCAGCCATTTTCGTCTCCTCAGGGGAATACCGGGGCGAGCATCAGCCCGGCCGTCTCCTCCTCCCCCAACATCAGGTTCGCGTTCTGCACAGCCTGGCCCGACGACCCTTTGGTAAGATTGTCCAAGGTCGAGACGACAAGCGCGCGGTTCTCCTTGCGGTCTGCAATAACACCGATATGGCACTGGTTGGACGCGGTAACATGTCCCATCCCCGGCGCCTGACCGTAGGGTAACACGGTGACGAAGGGTTCGCTTGCATATTGCCGCGCCAGCGCCGCATGGATCGCCTTCGGATCGCCCTCGACATAGCAATCGGCCAGGATGCCCCGGCTCGCCGGCACCAGATGCGGTGTGAAGACGATCTCCACCTTCCGCCCGGCCAGCGCCGAAAACTCCTGATCGAACTCGCCCAGATGGCGGTGCTTGCCGCCCTGGGCATAGCCCTCGACATTGGTCCAGCGCTCAGCGAAGAGCATGTTTTCCTTCAGGCTCCGCCCGGCGCCGGAAATGCCGTTCTTGAGGTCGCAGATGATCCGGTCGAGGTCGATCAGCCCCTGCCCGATCAGCGGCCGCAGCGCATATTGCACCGTCGCGGCGTTGCAGCCGGTGCCCGCCACCAGCCGCGCCTCGCGGATCTCGTCGCGGTAGAACTCGGTGAGGCCGTAGACCGCCTCCTTCTGCAGTTCCACCGCCACATGCGGCTGGCCATACCACTTTTCATATGCCGCCGGATCGCGCAGCCGGAAATCGGCGCCGAGATCGACCACCTTCACCGAGCGCGGCAGATCGCGCACCAGCGCCTGGCTCAGCCCGTGCGGCAAAGCGGCAAAGGCCAGATCGACCTGCGAAAAGTCGATCTCGTCGATCGTGGTCAGCTTCGGCAGCGCATAGGCGCGCAGATGCGGGTAGACGTCCGACATCTCCATCCCCGCCTTGCGGTCGGCGGAGAGGGCGACGATTTCCATCGTCGGATGGGTGGCGATGATGCGGACCAACTCCGCCCCGGTATAGCCGGATGCGCCGAGGATAGCGATTTTGTGGGTCATGGGTGACCTCTTCAATTCAAGTCAGATATGGGAATACAGGGGCCCGCGTGCAAATCAGGCGGCTTCGAAGGTGATCTGTCGTCGCAGGAATTGCGTCGCCTGGTTCGACACCTTGCGCGGATCGCCGGTGGTGAGCAGCCGCGACACCTCGCCCGGACCGATCATCTTCGGATGCCGGCCGAGGTAATCGGCAAGGCTGTCGGCCACGAGGCCAGCCTGGCTGTACACGGTCACATCCGCGCCCAGCGCATCCTGAAACACCTCCTGCATCAGCGGGTAATGGGTGCAGCCGAGGATCGCGGCTTCGGGCTTCGGCATCTTGCGTTTGAGCGCATCCACATGGCTGCGCACCAGCGCTTCGGCGAGGATCGCATCGCCCTCCTCGATCGCATCGACCACGCCGCCGCAAGCCTGCGCCTCGACATCGACACCGATGGCGCGAAACGCCAGCTCGCGCTGAAAGGCGCGGCTCGCCACCGTGGCGGGCGTGGCGAACAGCGCCACATGCTTCACCCCCACCTCGCGCGGCGGGCTGTTGTCGCCCCAGTCGCGCTCGGTCAGCGCCTCGATCAGCGGCACGAACACACCGAGCACCCGCTTGTCGGCGGGCAGCCATTGCTCCTGCATCCGGCGCAGCGCGGCGGCGGAGGCGGTGTTGCAGGCGAGGATCACCAGATCGCAGCCTTCGGCCCAGAGCCGTTCGACGGCGGCGGTGGTGAGGTTGTAGATATCGTCGGCATCGCGCACACCGTAGGGCGCATGCTTGTTATCGCCGAAATAGACGAAGGGCACGTCGGGCAGCCGTTTGGTCACCGCGTCGTAGACCGTGAGCCCGCCAAGCCCGCTATCGAAAATCCCAACCGCCATGTCACCCTGCCTGAACCGCGTTTTCCCGGTTTCTACGCCCTATCGTGGATCAAAGCCAGAGGGATGCGCGGACCCGCTGCCACAGGTGCAACCGGCCCGCTGGCAGGGCAAGTGAGCCTGTCACGCCCGCCGGGACGCAGCGAAGAAAACCGCACGCCCGGAAACCGGCGCCATTGCCGCTACAGCGCTAGAATCCTGGAGTTCTGGAGTTGCGGCATCGCCGCGCCACGACATCGCGGCACGGGTTCCGCAATACATTGTTTTTAGGTTGAATAACCCAAACTCGCCGCGATATCGCTCAATGCGCCAGCCGCCCGCGCCGCCCGCCGCGGCGGCCCTTGGGCCGGGCCGCGCCCGCAAGCCCTTCGCGCAGCACCGCCGTCATCGGGTGATCGGGCGCAGCGGCGCCGTGATCGGCAAGCAGCGCCGAGATCGCCTCGCCCTCGTCGCCTTCGGGGCGCGACATCGCCCAGTCGAAAAAGATCGACCGGCACTCGGCCAGGCCGATACCCTCGATGTTATACGCCTCGGCGATCAGCCTGCGTGGATCGTGATCGGTCATGTTACCCTCCCTGCGGGCACGCGGCCCAGCGCCGCCTCGATGGCCGCTTGCGCCGCGGCGGCGCGGGCGGTTACCGCCGCCTCCAGCGCGGCGGCATCCTCCATCCCGGTCTCGCGCAGCAAGAAGGCCAGCCCGCCCGCGCCGATGCTCTCGAAATCGAGCGGCCCGTCGCTCAGCAGCTTCGCCGCCGCCTGCATCCGCCACAAAAGCATATAGGCCGCGATCATCGCCCCGGCTTCGGCCTCGGTGAACCAGCCGATGGCGACGCCCTGCGCCAGTTGCCCGGCCACATCGCCGGGGCCGTCGCCCGCGAGCAGCACCGCGCATTGCGCGGCCAGTTCGATATCCTGCAGCCGCCCCGCACCGATCTTGGCGTCGAGCGGGCCGGCCCCCTGCGCCTTCGCCTCGGCGATGCGCGCGCGCATGTCGATCACATCCCTGAACACCGCCTCCGGCTCGTGCTTCTGCGCCAGCACGTCATGGCGCACCGCCTCCACCTCGGCGCCGATCCCGGCATCGCCCGCCACCAGCCGTGCCCGGGTGAGCGCGAGGTGCTCCCAGGTCCAGGCTTCATCGCGCTGATAGGCGCGGAAACTGTCGATCGAGGTCGCCACCGGCCCCTGCCGCCCGGAGGGGCGCAGCCGCATGTCGACCTCGTAGAGCTTGCCCTCGGGCATCGGTGCGGTGAGCGCCGTCACCATCGCCTGGGTAAGCCTGGAGAAATAGGCACGCGCCGCCAGCGGGCGGCGGCCGTCGGAGCTTTCCACCCCGTCCGCGTCGTAGATCACGATCAGATCGAGATCGGAGGTCGAGGAAATCGTCCGCGCCCCAAGGCTGCCCATGCCGATCAGCGCCGCGCCGCGCCCCGGCGGATCGCCGTGCTTGGCGGCGAATTCCGCCACCACCAGCGGCCAGAGCGCGCGCAGCACCGCCTCGGCCAGATCGGAATATTGCGCGCCCGCGTCCCAGCCCGAGATCAGCCCGCGCAGATGGTGCACGCCGATGCGGAAATGCCATTCCTTCATCCAGTGGCGCGCCGCGTCGAGCTGGGCCTCGTAATCGCCTTCCAGCGCCGCGAGCCGCTCGGTGAGCGCCGCGGTCAGCACGTCGAGCCCCGGCCAGGGGCTGAAGAAATCGCCCACGATCACCGCTTCGAGCACCCGGCTGTTGCGCCCGAGATAGACGGCGAGCGCCGGGGCGGTGGCGGCGATATCGACGATCAGGTCGACCAGCGCCGGGTTGGCCTCGAACAGCGCGAAAAGCTGCACCCCCGCCGGCAGGCCCTTGAGGAAGGCATCGAACTGCACCAGCGCCTCGCGCGGACGCGCGGCCTTGGAGAGCCGGGCCAGCAGATCGGGCTTCAGCCGCTCGAAGATCCCCGCCGCCCGCGCCGAGCGGCAGGCGGGATAGGAGCGCCAGCGGTCGACGATCTCGGCCTCTTCCTCGTCGATCTCCGGCATCGCCGTCACCCGCTCCTCGGGCGCGAAGAACCCTTCGGTCAGCGCGTGCACCTCCTCCAGCGCCGCGCGCAGCCGGCCCTGCCAGGCAGGCACGTCCGTCTCGCCCATCATCATCACCAGCCGCCGGAACCCTTCGGGGCTAGTCGGCAGCGCATGGGTCTGGGCATCGCGCACCATCTGCACGCGGTGCTCGATCTCGCGGTGATTGCGGTAATGCCAGGTGAGCAGCTCGGCCACATCGTCGGGCACCCAATTGGCGGCCGCGAGCGCCGCGAGGCCCGGCACGGTCCCCCGCTCGCGCAGGCTGGGATCGCGCCCGCCGGAGATAAGCTGGCGGGTCTGGGTAAAAAACTCGATCTCGCGGATGCCGCCACGCCCGAGCTTCATGTCATGCCCGTCAAGGGTGATCGGCCCGCCCAGCCCCTTATGGGCGCGGATGCGCAGCCGCATGTCATGGGCGTCCTGAATGGCGGCGAAGTCGAGATGCTTGCGCCAGACGAAGGGGCGCAGCCGGTCGAGATAGGCATCGCCCGCCGCGATATCGCCGGCGCAGGCGCGCGCCTTGATATGCGCCGCCCGCTCCCAGGTGCGCCCGAGGCTTTCATAATAGCTCTCGGCGGTGGCCATGGCGAGGATCACCGGCGTGACCGACGGGTCTGGCCTGAGCCGCAGATCGGTGCGAAACACATAGCCCTCGGCGCTCATCTCGCTCAGCGTGGCGCTCATCCGCCGCGTGGCGCGGATGAAGCTCGCCCGCGCCTCGTGAAAATCGTCGCGCTCGAAACGGCTTTCGTCGAACAGCATGATCAGGTCGATATCGGAGGAATAGTTAAGCTCCCCCGCCCCCATCTTGCCCATCGCCAGCGCCACCGCACCGGCGGCGGTGGGGATATCGTCTTCGGTCGCGCCCGGCAGCTTGCCGCGCGCGATCTCGCGGCCCACCTGGTAGGTAAGCGCCCGGTCGGTCGCGGCGTCTGCCAGCCGCGTCAGCGCCCCGGTCACCGTCTCCAGCGGCCAGACCCCGGCGAGATCGGCCAGCCCGGTCAGCAGCGCCACCCGGCGCTTGGCGATCCTGAGCGCGGCGGCCGGATCGCCCTCGCCCGCCACGCCCTCGGCAATTGCCGCATCAAGCGCTTCATCCGGATCGCCGGCAAGTGCCATGCGCAGCCAGTCGGCGTCGCGCTCCATCAGGCCCTTGAGATAGGGGCTGCACCCGGCGGCGCCCTCGATCAGCTCCTGAAGCTCTGGCGCAAGGTCACCAAAGGCATCGCGGGCCTCGGCGCCATGGTCGGCATCGAAGGGCAAGGGAACGCGGGTGATCCGGGCGGCGAATGTCATGGCCGGACCATGCGTCGGGGCCGCGGGACGGTCAAGCGGCACCCTGCCTCAGCCGGTGGACATTCCGCGCGCCCGCGGGAATAGTCGCGCGAAACGCGCAACGCCCGGAGCGGATCATGGCGAAATCGAAATCACTGAAACGGGTCGAGCAGGCGCTGGAGGCGGCCGGCGTGGCCGCCGAGATCATGGAAATGGCCGAGGGCACGCGCACGGCGGCGGACGCGGCGGCGGCGGCAGGCTGCGAGCTCGACCAGATCGTGAAGTCGATCATCTTTCGCGGCGAGGCCGACGGGCGGGTGGTGCTCTTTCTCACCGCCGGCGGCAACCAGGTGGATGCGGGCAAGGCCAGCGCCGCCGCCGGCGAAGCGCTCGGCAAGGCCGATGCCGGGCTGATCCGGGCGCAGACCGGCTTTGCCATCGGCGGCGTCGCGCCGCTCGGTCACCTCTCGCCGATCCGCGCCTTTTTCGACCCGCGACTCCTCGATTTCCGCGTCGTCTGGGCCGCCGCTGGCACGCCCCGGCACATTTTTGCCGCCGATCCGCGTGAAATCCTCCGCCTGACTGGGGCGGAAGTTACTGATTTTACAGTGTAATCAAAATTAATGTGAAAAGCCTTCACATTTTTCCTTGAAACCGGCGGGCATGGTGCCAATCTAGGCAATGTGAAAGACATTCACATCCAACCGGACCAAAGGAGCCCCCAATGACCTTCGCCGTCGATCTTGAAACCCAAAAGACTGACGAGGGCTTTTTCCGCCGGGCCGAGAACTGGCTCGATGACCGTGGCAAAGGCGCATGGATCGCCGTCATGGTCCTCGGTTTCATCTTCTTCTGGCCCGTCGGCCTCGCCCTTCTCGCCTATATGATCTGGAGCAAACGCATGTTTTCCAACGGTTGCGCCCAAAAGGGCGCCCATCGCCGCCACGCCTTCGCCGAAGCGCACCGCATGAACCGCCGCCACGGCTTCCGTTCGTCGGGCAACACCGCCTTCGACGCCTATAAGGCCGAAACGCTGAAACGGCTGATGGACGAACAGGAACAGTTCGAGGCCTTCCTCGACCGGCTGCGCGCCGCCAAGGACAAATCGGAATTCGACCAGTTCATGGACGATCGCGCCAGTGCCGCCCGCGATGCCCGCGCCTCCGACGAGGCCGATGACATCGAGGACGGCGAGGCCGGCAAAGCCTGATCCACCTTTCCGGGCTCCCCTCTGGGGGCCCGGCTTCATTCAGGGAGTTTTTTCATGCACGCCACGATGACCACCGAACGCGGCTTTGCCCGCCCTGCCCCCGCGCAGCCGCGGATGCCCGTCTCGGTTCAGATCCTGTCGACGCTGATCTACGGCGCCTTCGCCATCACCGCAGTCGCCCTGGCCTTCGTGCATTTCTGGCCCGCCGGCGTGGCGCTGGCCGCGATCCTCGGCTGGCGCGGCGGCTTCGTGCCGCAGAACTTCACGCAAGTGAATGCCGATGAGATCGTCGAGCAACTGCGCAGTCTCGGGCCGGAGGCGCGCGAGCGCACCAGCGGCAATGCCAGCTTCGACGCCTACCGCACCGATACGCTGCGCCGCCTCGAAGACGAGCAGCACAGCTTCGAGACCTTCCTCGACCGGCTGCGCTCGGCCCGCGACCAGCGCGAATTCGACACCTTCATGGACGAACGCGCCGACCGCGCCCGCCTTGCGCGCAGCGACGCCGACGCGCTGGCCGAGGCCTGATTTCCCAAGCCGATGCGCGGCCCCACCCCCCGGGGCCGCCCCCCTCATACCCCGGACCAAGATGACCTATTCGAGCAGCTTTCCCCCCAAAATCAGCGGGTTGCCAGACCCGGACACGCAGGCCGAGTTTTACGCCGATGTGCCGGCCAAGCGCCTGATCGCCTGGGCTATCGACGCCACGCTGATCTTTCTCACCGCCTTCCTGATCTCGCTTCTGACGGTCGGGGTGGGGTTTTTCTTCTTCGGCGTGCTGATCGTGATCATCGCCTTCATCTACCGCACGGTGAGCCTCGCCAACCGCTCGGCCACGCCGGGGATGCGGCTCGCGGCCATCGAGATGCGCACCCATCGCGGCGAGCGCTTCGATCTCGCCACCGCCGCACTGCACACGCTTCTCTACCAGGTGTCGATGTCGATGGTGGTGCCGCAGGTGATCTCGATCGTGCTCATGCTCACCTCGGCGCGCGCCCAGGGGCTGACCGACCACGCCCTCGGGACGGCGGCGGTGAACCGCATGGCGCGGGCCTGACGGGCGGATTTACCCCGTTCCGCATGCCCCCTTGGCGGAAGGCGCATTCATTGCTAGGCTTCCGGGCAAGGAAATCCTTACCGTTTCAACCGCTCACGCCCGACCCATGCGCCACACACTTCCGCTCGCCCCGCAGTTCTACGTGACTGCCCCGCAGACCTGCCCTTACCTGGCGGGCCGGATGGAACGTAAGCTGTTCACCGCGCTTCAGGGCGAACAGGCGGGCGAATTGAACGACACCCTGTCGAAGCAGGGCTTCCGCCGCTCGCAGAACGTGCTCTACCGGCCCTCCTGCTCGGATTGCTCGGCCTGCCTCTCGGCCCGGGTGCGGGTGAAGGACTTCAAGCCAAGCAAGAGCCAGCGCCGCGCAACCAGGCGCAACGAACAGCTTCTGCGCCGCACCCGCGCGCCCTGGGCGACGGAGGAGCAATACGAACTCTTCCGCCGCTACCTCGATGACCGCCACGCCGATGGCGGCATGGCGGATATGGACGTGTTCGAATTCGCCGCGATGATCGAGGAAACGCCGATCAAGAGCCGGGTGATCGAGTATTCCCAGCCGATCGACGATCCCGACCGCCAGCGCCAGCTTGTCGCCGTCTGCCTGACGGATGTGCTCGATGACGGGCTGTCGATGGTCTATTCCTTCTTCGATACCGACCGGCAGGGCGACAGCCTGGGCACCTATGTAATCCTCGATCATATCCGGCTCGCCGCCGAGGCGGGGCTGCCCTACGTCTATCTCGGCTACTGGGTGCCCGGCAGCCCGAAGATGGATTACAAGGCGCGCTTTTCCGCGCTCGAAGTCTATGTTGGCGGCGAATGGATCGAGATGGACGATCCCGCCGCCTTCTGTGCCGATCCGCACCCGCTCTCGAACGATCCGATTGCCGAGCAGGTGGCCGCGATCACCCTGCCCGGCTCCGCCCCCGTCAGAGGCTGACCTCCCGACAGAGCGAAAAGGCGCGCTCTGCAGCGCGCCTTTCCGGTTTGCCGATGCGATCGGGCTCAGCCGATGGTCGCGCCATCGTCGCGCCACACGGCGATGACCGACGAGCGCGGTTTGCCGTTGCCATCGGGCCAGGCGCCGCCCGGATGCTGGATGCCGACAAAGGCGGTCTTGCGGTCGGCCGACCAGCACAGGCCGGTCACCTCGGCGCCGTTCGGCGCGGTGAGGAAGCGGGCGATCTCGCCGGTATCGGGGTTGCCGACCAGCATCTGGTTGTTGCCCTGCCCGGCAAAGTCGCCTTCGTTGGAATCGTCGCCATCGGTCTGGATCCACAGAAGCCCGGTGCTGTCGAAGGCCATGCCGTCGGGCGAGTTGAACATGTTGCCATCGGTGATGTTGTCCGACCCGCCATAGACGTTGTCGTAAACCGCCGGGTTGCCCGCCATCACGTAGAGATCCCAGGTGAAGCCGGTGGCGCCGTGGTCGCCGCCCGCCGGCTGCCAGCGCACGATCTGGCCGTAATCGTTGGTCTCACGCGGGTTGGCCGCGTTCACCGGCATCGAGTCGCCGCCGCGCTTTGAGTTGTTGGTCAGCGCGCAATAGGCTTCGGCGCGGGCCGGATGCGCCGAGATCCATTCCGGGCGGTCCATCGTCGTCGCGCCCACTTTCGAGCCGGCAAGGCGCGCGAAAACAAGGATCTCTTCGAGGCTCATGCCGGTGGTTTCCGGCGTCAGCGCCAGCCATTCGCCGGTCATGTCGTCATTGAACTTCGCCACATAGAGTATGCCGTCCGACAGCAGCCCCTCGGTCGCGCCACCCTCGGTGTAGAGGCCGTTGGAGACGTATTTGTAGATGAACTCGCCGCGCTCGTCGTCGCCCATATAGACGACCACCCGGCCATCAGCGGCCTGCACCATCTCGGCGTTTTCGTGCTTGAAGCGGCCAAGCGCCGAATGCTTCACCGGCGTGCTTTGCGGGTCGGCCGGGTCGATCTCGGTCACCCAGCCATGGCGGTTGGGCTCGTTCGGCTCGGCGCTCAGGTCGAAGCGCGGATCGAACTTTTCGTAGGCGTAGCGGCCCTCGCCGCCGATGCCGTAGCGCTTGATCCCATCGGTCTCGTCATAGGCGCCGGTCGCGCCGAAATAGCCGTTGAAGTTTTCCTCGCAGGTCAGATAGGTGCCCCAGAGGGTCTTGCCCGAACCGCAATTGTTCATCGTGCCCACGGGTGACAGGCCCGCCGGGTCGGCATTGGTCTGCACCAGCGCGGAGCCCGCCGCCGGGCCATCCATGACCATCGGGGTATCGTGGTGAATACGGCGGTTATAGGGGCTGTCGACCACCACGGCGTAGCCGTTGGCCGATTTGGCCACTTCCATCACCGTCACGCCCTGCATGTGCTTGAGCATCGCCACTTCGTCGGCATTCTGCGCGACCCCCTCGGAGGCGGCGGGCAGATTGATCTTCGGGTTCACATATTCGGAGTTCACCGCGATGATCTCGCGGCCATCCACCTCGAACAGCTCCATCCCGTCGGTGTTTTCGCCAAACACCTTGTCGGCCATCGCCACCGGCACGCCGGTTTCGGGCGAATAGGCGCCCTCGGCCTCGGAGACGAGCGCATCGCCCCAGCGCACCAGCGTCGACCAGGAATAGCCGGCGGGCACGTGGATGTCGAAATCGGTGCCGATGGCGATCGGCTCGAACGGGAAGGCGCCCGAGGCGGCGGCGCGGGCGCCGAGCGGGGTCAGCATCGACGCGCCGAAGACAGCGGCGCCGGAGCCGAAGGCCAGCGCCCCGCCGAGAAAGCCCCGGCGCGAGATCGCGCGCTCGACGACCGCGTCGAATTCATTGGTTGCCGGGCGCGGGTCGCGCATCTCGTCGAAATCGTCCCAGGACATATCGGTGAGGTCTTTGGTCATGCTGGCTGCCTTTCCTGTTCGCGTGTGACCGGAATCGCCGCAAAACGCGGCGGTCCCGCGCCATGTGCCAGAGCCACGCGACAGAAAAACGACAGCCATGTAACGGATCGGTAAAACTCTCCGGCGCGGCAAATCGGCGCTCAAAGGCCGAAAATGACCAAAACCGCCGCCCAATTTTAAGGAAGTTCCGCACATCAGCACCATGACGGAAGAAAAAATCGCAGCTAAGCACCCCTGCGACACTTTATTCGGAGTTTTCAGCGTTGACGCCCCCGGTCACGCTGCTAGGGTGACGCCCGTTAAGAGAGGAGCCCTGAGAATGACCGGCATTCTCATCGTAGTAGTGGATGAGCGGCGCATGGGACGGTAAACGTCACCAGGTCTGAGACCCCATGCGCCCCCGAAACCTCGGGGGCCTTTTTTTTGAGACGACGCGTGATACGGAGAGAAAGATGACACGTCAGATGACCGGAGCGAAAATGGTGGTTCAGGCCCTGAAGGATCAGGGTGTGGACACGGTATTCGGCTATCCCGGCGGCGCCGTGCTTCCGATCTATGACGAGATCTTCCAGCAAAACGACATCCGCCACATCCTCGTGCGCCACGAACAGGGCGCGGTTCATGCCGCCGAGGGCTATGCCCGTTCGACCGGCAAGCCGGGCGTCGTGCTCGTCACCTCGGGGCCTGCCGCCACCAATGCGGTAACCGGGCTGACCGACGCGCTGATGGATTCGATCCCCATCGTCGTACTCACCGGCCAGGTGCCCACCTTCATGATCGGCACCGATGGCTTTCAGGAGGCCGACACGGTTGGCATCACCCGGCCCTGCACCAAGCATAACTGGCTGGTGAAGGACACCAACAAGCTCTCGGAGGTGATCCACCAGGCCTTCCACGTCGCCACCACCGGGCGGCCGGGGCCGACGCTGGTCGACATTCCGAAGGATGTGCAGTTCGCCACCGGCGACTATACGCCCCCCGCCAAATCGCGGACCGACCATTACCGCCCGCAGCTCAAGGGCGACGTGGCGGCGATCACCCAGCTCGTCGAGCTGATGGAAGCCGCCGAACGGCCGATCTTCTACACCGGCGGCGGCGTGATCAATTCCGGCCCGCAGGCCAGCCTCTTGCTGCGCGAACTGGTCGAGGCCACCGGCTTTCCCATCACCTCGACGCTGATGGGCCTCGGCGCCTACCCGGCCTCGGGCGACAAATGGCTGGGGATGCTCGGTATGCATGGGCTCTACGAAGCCAACATGGCGATGCATGATTGCGATCTGATGATCAATATCGGCGCCCGGTTCGACGACCGGATCACCGGCCGGCTCGACAGCTTCTCGCCGGAGTCGAAGAAGGCGCATATCGACATCGACGCCTCGTCGATCAACAAGGTGATCCACGTCGATATCCCGATCATCGGCGACGTGGCCCATGTGCTCGAAGACCTGCTGCGCATCTGGAAATCCCGGGGCCGCAAGGTCAACAAGGACGGGCTCAAGGGCTGGTGGGAGCAGATCGGAAAGTGGAAGGCGGTGAACTGCCTGAACTACACCAACTCCGACACGATCATCAAACCGCAATACGCGCTCGAACGGCTCGAAGAGCTGACCCGCGGCATGGATCGCTATGTAACCACCGAAGTGGGCCAGCACCAGATGTGGGCGGCGCAATTCCTCGGCTTCGACGAGCCGAACCGCTGGATGACCTCGGGCGGCCTCGGCACGATGGGCTACGGCCTGCCCGCCTCAAACGGCGTGCAGATCGCCCATCCCGATGCGCTGGTCATCAATGTCGCGGGCGATGCCAGCTTCATGATGAACATGCAGGAGATCTCGACGGCGGTGCAGTTCCGCCTGCCCGTCAAGCAGTTCATCCTCAACAACGAACGCCTCGGCATGGTCCGCCAGTGGCAGCAGCTTCTGCATGGCGAGCGCTATTCGCAAAGCTGGACGGAAAGCCTGCCGGACTTCCCCAAACTCGCCGAGGCGATGGGCTGCAAGGGCCGCACGGTGAAAGACCCCGCGGAGCTGGACGATGCGATCCGCGAAATGATCGAGTATGACGGCCCCTTCCTGCTGGAAGTGCTTGTCGAGAAACACGAAAACTGCTTCCCGATGATCCCGTCGGGCGAGCCGCATAACAAGATGCTGCTGGGCGACGCCCAGGCGACCGATGCGATCGGCGACGATGGCGCGGTTCTGGTGTAAGGAGGGTTGACCAATGGCCGCACTTAAAATCAAAAAAGGCGCCTCCCGCAAATCGGCCTACGATCTGCGCGACCCGCATGCCGAAGTGATCGAGCGCCACACGCTTGCCGTGGTGGTCGACAACGAGGCGGGCGTGCTCGCGCGGGTGATCGGCCTGTTCTCGGGCCGGGGCTACAATATCGAAAGCCTCACCGTGGCCGAGGTGGATCACACCGGCCACCGCTCGCGGATCACCATCGTCACCACCGGCACGCCGCAGGTGATCGAACAGATCAAGGCGCAGCTTGGCCGCATCGTGCCGGTGCATGAAGTGCATGACCTCACCGTCGAGGGTGCGGCGGTGGAGCGGGAACTGGCGCTGTTCAAGGTGGCGGGCAGCGGCGAACGGCGCGTCGAGGCGCTGCGGCTGGCCGATATTTTCCGCGCCAACGTGGTGGATTCGACGCTGGAAAGCTTTGTCTTCGAGATCACCGGAAGCCCGGAAAAGATCGACGCTTTCGCCGATCTCATGCGTCCGCTCGGGCTGGCCGAACTGGCCCGCACCGGGGTTGCCGCACTGGCGCGTGGCGCCGAGTAACCGCTGAGAATGTGCTGCGGGGCGATGGCCCCGCAGACCTCAGGCGACGATCGACAGCCGCGCTTCGGCGAAATCGCCGCGATACTGGCCCATGATGATGTCGCGCGGGTCGCTGCTCGCGACGCCGGGGGTCACATGGTAGATGTCGCGCACGTAGCGCACATCTTCGCGCATTTCGACGGTGAATGTGACCTGATCGCCGCTCGAAAGGGTCTCGTCGCCGCCCGTCATGGACGCTTCGGGACCGATAAAGGCCAATGGCCCCTGGTCTTCGCACCAAACCATTCCGACTTGCGCAGTCGGATTGTACCACAGAACAAGCCCGTTCATCGCATCTGCCTCCTGTATGCAGTGTTTACCACTGACTATTCTTGAATTGCGATAGTTTTAGGGCAGACCTACCCGAAAGTACAAGTCAACGCCAGAAAAATTGCATCTTCCGGCGCAGCGCTCGCGGCCTGTGGCCGGCACGCCGCGCCTCCGGCCAAGAAAAAGGGGAGCGCAGGGCTCCCCAGTTTCGCTGATAAGGCTCGTATTTCGTACCGCCCGGTTGCTTTCTGCCTGCGGCCCTATCCGCGTCGGGGGCGAGCGCACCCGCCCCGTGTGAGGTACTGGTATTCGCGCCGGTGGAGCGCCGGCCTACCTACCCTGCCCGTTCATGCCGATCGCGCCGTGCCGGAGCCGGCGGTTTGCGGCACCCGCCCGGAGGTGAGGAAATAGGCCCGCCCCTCGGTCAGAATGAAGTCGCGCACGAGAACGGTGATCTCGTCGCCCGCGCTGGTGCGAAAGGTGAGCGGGCCCTCCATGACCCGCCCCGCCAGCGCCGCCGGAACCGGAAAGCTGCCCGACCCGGAGGTGACCCCGCCGCCGGTGGAGAGGATCACACGCAGATCCATCTCCTCGGTTTCGCGGCCGTCGATCAGGAAAGACCCTGTGAAATCACGGACTTCCATTGAGTGACCTCGCCATCAACGAATGTTGAACCGCTTCAAAGCAATTCGAAGAACATTGTCGGAAACGCCGAAATGCCTGCGCACACGCTCAATGTTCCCGAAATGCAAAGAATAGGCTGCCTGAAGAGCACCGTCCCCGAACAACAGAGTTTCGGCAAACTCGTTCGCTTCGCGTTCCTTGATGCGGTCCTCGTCAAAGTAGAGCCAGTTTCCCGACGCATCAAAATGCATGTCAAAAGCAAATGGATCTTCATGATCCGCATGCCGGAAAAAGTGTCCTATTTCGTGCAAAACCGCGAACCGCCGCGCCTCAACGCTATGGTTCCTATTTACTTCGATCCGGTAGCCCGCCCTTGCAAATGCATCTTTTACCAGTCTACCAGTCATCCCTTTTGGAAGATCAACCTGGTCGACTTCGAAGCCCAAGCGTTCGGCGAACTCTTTGACTGATCGGGCTTTCCCCTCAATGATAGGAGAAATGTTAAAGTTCCGAAAAAGTTGGCGGATTTCTCCGTTGTCCGGGAGATACCGCATGATATCACGCATGCTCTTCATGTGTTCACCTCACGAACAACCCGTCGTGCCACCGCAGGTATTGCACTTCAGGCAGGTGCCGTTGCGCACCAGCGTGTAATTGCCGCATTCGGGGCACGGATCACCCTCGTAGCCCTGCATCCTGGCCTTGATGCGCGCATCCACCGTGGTCACCGTGCCGGAGGACAGCGCCGTCGAGCCGGTGGTGCCGGTCGATTTCAGCATCGTGCCGCCGGCAAGCCCGTCGGCCGTTTCCGGCACCAGGGTGTGCAGCGCCTCTTCCGGGTCCGCCGCGGCGAAGCCGGCACTGCCCTGGGCGCCGCCCTGCAGCACGACCAGCTCTTGCGGCAGGCGCTTGCGCAGATAGCCGGTGGAGCTGATCTGCTTCAGAACCTCCAGGCTGCGCGATGCGGCTGTTTCGCTCATCTCCTTGATATTGCTCACACCTTCCTCTTCGCCACGGCCCAGATCGTCAAAGGTCGAGCCTTCGGGTTTGACATGGGCCAGGTCCGTGCGGTCGAGGTAGGACACGGCAAGCTCGCGGAAAATGTAATCGAGGATCGAGGTCGCGTTCTTGATCGTGTCGTTGCCCTGCACCATGCCCGCCGGTTCGAACTTGGTGAAGGTGAAGGCGTCGACGAATTCCTCCAGCGGCACGCCATATTGGAGGCCGACCGAAACCGCGATGGCGAAGTTGTTCATCATCGCCCGGAAGCCCGCGCCTTCCTTGTGCATGTCGATGAAGATCTCGCCGAGCGCCCCATCCTTGTATTCGCCGGTGCGCAGGTAGACCTTGTGGCCGCCCACCACCGCCTTCTGGGTGTAGCCCTTGCGGCGTTCGGGAAGTTTCTCGCGGCCAGCGCGGGCCACTTCCTTGATGATGACCTTCTCCACGATCTTCTCGGCCAGCACTTCCGCCTTCTGGTGCGGGGTGCCGGTGGCGAGCACCTCTTCGGCCTCCTCGTCATCCTCGACGAGCGCCGAGGCGAGCGGCTGGCTCAGCTTCGAGCCGTCGCGGTAGAGCGCGTTGGCTTTCACGCCGAGGCTCCACGAAAGCTCATAGGCTTTCTGGCAATCCTCGATGGTGGCGTCGTTGGGCATGTTCACCGTCTTCGAGATCGCGCCCGAGATGAAGCTCTGCGCCGCCGCCATCATGTAGATATGGCTGTCGGTCGAGAGGGTGCGCCTGCCCTTGCGGCCCGAGGGGTTGGCCGTGTCGAACACGTTGTAATGCTCTTCCTTCAGGTGCGGCGCGCCCTCGGTGGTGCCGGTGCCGATCGCATGGTCGTTGGCGGCCTCGATATCGGCGCGGGTGAAGCCCAGATGGCGCAGCATGTCGAAGGACGGGTCATTGAGCTGCTCATCGGTCAGCCCGAGGCTTTGCTTGCAGAAATCCTCGCCCAGCGTCCACTGGTTGAACAGGAAGCGGATGTCGAAGGCGCCCTTGAGGCTGGATTCGATCTTTTCGATCTCGGCCTCGCCGAAGCCCTTCTGCATCAGCGTTGCGGTGTTGATCCCCGGCGCGTTGCCAAGGGTGCCGTGACCCACCGCATAAGCGATGATTTCCTCGATCTGGCTCGACGAATAGCCGAGCGCCTCAAGGCCGGCGGGCACCGAGCGGTTGATGATCTTGAAGTAGCCGCCGCCGGCCAGCTTCTTGAACTTCACCAGCGCGAAATCGGGCTCGATGCCGGTGGTGTCGCAATCCATCACAAGGCCGATGGTGCCGGTCGGCGCGATCACCGAAACCTGGGCGTTGCGGTAACCGTGCGCCTCACCCAGCGCCAGCGCCTCGTCCCAGCAGCCCATGGCCAGATCCACCAGCTTGCGGTCGGGGCAGTTGGTGTGGTCCAGCGCCACCGGCTTCACGGTCAGGCTGTCATAGCCCTCCTCGGCGCCATAGGCGGCGGTGCGGTGGTTGCGGATCACCCGCAGCATGTGCTGGGCGTTGCGGGCATAGCCGTCAAACGCGCCCAGCTCGCCCGCCATCTCGGCGGAGGTGGCGTAGGCCGTGCCGGTCATGATCGCGGTCAGCGCGCCGGTGAGCGCCCGGCCCTCTTTCGAATCGTAGCCGTAGCCCATGTTCATCAAGAGCCCGCCGACGTTGGCGTAACCAAGGCCCAGCGTGCGGAAATCATACGACAATTGCGCGATTTCCTTCGACGGGAACTGCGCCATCATCACCGAGATTTCCAGCGTGATCGTCCACAGCCGGGTGGCGTGCATGTAGTCTTCGGCCTGGAACTCGCCGCCTTCAAGGAATTGCAGCAGGTTCATCGAGGCCAGGTTGCAGGCGGTGTCGTCGAGGAACATGTATTCCGAGCACGGGTTCGAGCCGCGGATCTCGCCATCCGCCGGGCAGGTGTGCCAGTCGTTGATCGTATCGTGATACTGGATGCCCGGATCGGCCGAGGCCCAGGCGGCATGGCCGATCTGCTCCCACAGATCGCGCGCCTTGATCGTCTTGGCGACCCCGCCATCGGTGCGGCGGATCAGTTCCCAGTCGGCATCGTCCTTGACGGCTTGCAGGAAGGCATCGGTGACGCGCACGGTATTGTTCGAGTTCTGGCCCGATACGGTGGCATAGGCTTCGCTGTCCCAGTCGGTGTCATAGGTCGGGAATTCGATCGAGCTGTAGCCCTGACGCGCGTAGTCGAGCACGCGCTTGACGTAATTCTCCGGGATCGCGACCTTTTTCGCATCGCGGATCGCCGTCTTGAGGGTTTCGTTCACCTTCGGATCGGTGGCGTCTTCGATCGCGCCGTCCCAGGCGCGGATCGCGGCGAAGATCTGGTTGAGATGCATCTCGTGCATCTTCGAGCCGGCGACGAGCGAGGCCACCTTCTGCTCTTCCTTCACCTTCCAGTTGATATATTCCTCGATATCCGGGTGGTCGGCGTCGACGATCACCATCTTCGCCGCCCGGCGCGTGGTGCCGCCCGACTTGATCGCGCCCGCCGCGCGGTCGCCGATCTTGAGAAAGCCCATCAGGCCCGAGGATTTGCCGCCGCCCGAGAGCGGCTCGTTGGCCGCGCGCAGCGACGAGAAGTTGGTGCCGGTGCCGGAGCCGTATTTGAACAGACGCGCCTCGCGCACCCAGAGATCCATGATGCCGCCATCGCCGACAAGATCGTCGCCAATCGACTGGATGAAGCAGGCATGCGGCTGCGGGTGCTCATAGGCCGAGGCCGACTTGGTGAGCTCTTTCGTCTCGTGATCGACGTAGTAATGCCCCTGGCTGGGGCCGTCGATGCCATAGGCCCAGTGCAGGCCGGTGTTGAACCATTGCGGGCTGTTCGGGGCTGCCATCTGGCCTGCCAGCATGTACCGCATTTCGTCGAAATAGGCCTGGGCGTCGGCCTCGGTGGTAAAATAGCCGCCCTTCCAGCCCCAATAGGCCCAGGCGCCCGCAAGGCGATTGAACACCTGCTTGGCCGAGGTTTCACCGCCAAAGCGCTGATCTTCCGGGAGTTTTTCAAGCGCCGCCTCGTCGGCCACATGCCGCCAGAGGAACGAGGGAACGCCGGTTTCCTTCACCGGCTTGGTGGCGGCGGGCACACCGGCTTTGCGGAAATATTTCTGGGCGATCACGTCGGACGCCACCTGGCTCCAGTTTTCGGGCACTTCCACGCCTGCGAGGTGGAAGACCACCTTGCCATCGGGATTGCGGATCTCCGACGATGTCGTGGTGAAGGATATATCGTTATAAGCGTCTTTGCCTGCCTCGGTAAATTTGCGTTCGATCTTCATATCGGCCCCTTCGTCTGCCACCCGCCTTTTCATGCGGATTGAATTGATACCTCCCGGTCAGGCGATAAGCAGGAAAAGGATAGTGATGGACGGCCAAAGAGGGGCCGCCGCCGACCGATGACGCGATCAACGCTTTATCGCTCCCCACCTCTGAGCGGGGCTGCTCGATACCAAGGTCTTCCTATCCCTACCTGCCCAACGGCCACACTATATATTGTGGCTTGCCGACCAGCTCGCACAAACTGGCGTAGGCTTAACGAAATATCAACGTCCAATTTTCATGTTTTTTGCTTGACGCGGGCGCCGGTTTGCGCGGCTCCGAGTCGGCGCCTGTGGGCGATTTGTGGACAGAGCGGGAAACGGCCCGTTTTTTCAGGCCCTTCCCCCACGCTTCTTGCGCAGCGCTTCAGCCTGCCCCCGGCAATGGCGAAAACGCCGCAGCAGACCCAAAGCGCGGCAGGGCTGCAACAGGCAAGCGCCAGCCTGGGTGAAATGTTGGATTAGCGTAAGAATCGGGCAGAAAGCACACCAGATTTCGGCCCTGCTGATCGAAATCCACTGTATGTTGTGGTTTCCCAAAGGGTTGGGCCAAACGGTGAAGATGGTCGGGACGGCGAGATTCGAACTCACGGCCTCCTGTACCCAAAACAGGCGCGCTACCAGGCTGCGCTACGCCCCGACGGCGGTGTCATACAGAGGCCCGCCGGAATTGGGAAGCCTTGTTGCGCCACGATCACTCGGCGCAGGGCCAGGCCGCGTCAGATCCGAAGGCCGGGTGGCGCAGCTCGTCGCCCGGCGCGATTCCCAGCATCGCCGCAAGCCCGCCCCTGATCTCAAGCACCGCAATCACCCCGTCGCCGCCGCCGATCGGCGTCAAATCGCCGGGTTGGGCCATCGCATGCACATGCTGCACCACACCCTCGGGAGTGACGAAAACCATGTCGAGCGGAATGAGCGTATTCTTCATCCAGAACCGCGGATCACCGGCGCGCGGATAGACGAAGAGCATCCCCTGCGAGGTGCCCAGGCTCTCGCGGAACATCAGCCCCTGCGCCCGCTCGGCATCGTCATCGGCAATCTCGACGGTGAACCGCGCCTCGCCAAAGCCGCCCCGGATATCGAGCCGCTCGGGCGCGCAGACATCTCCGGCCCAGGCCGCCTGTGCGAAAGCTGCCAGCGCAAATCCTGCCGCTGCCAGCCCTGCCCTCACGCGCCCTCGCCTTCGTCGCCGCCGTCGCCTTCGTCGCCGCCCAGCGCCATGTCCCAGGCGCAGACCAGCACCGCCATCCGGCCGCGCGATCCGTCGATCACCCGCAGGCAGACGGCCTCGCCCGGCTGCAGATCGGAAAAGCCCGACCGGCGCAGAACCTCGATATGGATGAACACGTCTTCCGGCTTGCCGAAGACGTTGGCGAAGCCGAAGCCCTTGCCCTTGTCGAACCATTTGATTCGGGCCGGCTCCAGCGGGCCGGCCTCTGACAGGTCGACCTGATCGTGCTGCAAAACGTCGGAGCTTGCCTCCGCGCTTTCGGGCGGTTCGATGGCCAGCACCTCGACGGCCTGCATCCCGCGTTTGGTCGTCTGCGCGATCAACTCGATCTGCGCGCCGTCCGCCACGGAACTCTGGCCGAAGTTTCGCAATACATTTGCGTGCAGCAGGATATCCGGCCGCCCCTGATCCACCACCACGAAGCCGAAGCCCTTGGCTGGATCAAACCATTTTACTTGCCCGCGCACGGTTTCCCGCTCGCCGGCGACCTCATCATGATCTTTCGTCATGTCGCGCGCTTCCCGCGATGTGTTCGCATCCCACCACATATCTGCGACAGAACGTTGTTATGTGCAACCAACTAAAACATATACTTTTGTACAGAACACCATATCACGGATTTTTCGTTGCGTCACATTGGGGATAGGTGAATCACGAATAATCATCCGCAAGGCGAAACGCCCGCCGGAGCTGTATGCATAGGTTGAGTAGCGGGCCGAGTCAGGGGTTGAGGCGCTGCACATCCCAGGCGGCATCGACGCTGTCGCGCCGCCAGCGGAATCGGTCATGCAGCCGGAAGGCGCCATCGGCCCAGAACTCGATCTCAAGCGGCCGGATCCGGTAGCCGCCCCAGAAATCCGGGCGCGGCGGATGCAGCCCGAGCCGGGGGGTGAGCCGCGCCACCTCGGCCATCAGCGCCGCCCGGCTGTCGAGCGGCTGGCTCTGCTGCGAGGCCCAGGCGCCGAGCCGGCTCTTGAGGCTGCGCGAGGCGAAATAGGCATCGGCCTGTTCCCCCTCCTCGCGCGTCACCAGCCCGCGCACCCGCAACTGACGGCGCAGGCTTTTCCAATGCATCACGAAGGCCGCCTTGCCCGCGCCCTCGATCTCGCCCGCCTTGGCGGAGCCGTAATTGGTGTAGAAAACGAAAGCGTCCGGCTCGATCTCTTTCAGCAGCACCATACGCACATTCGGCAGCCCGTCGGCATCGACACTGGCCAGTGCCATCGCATTCGGATCGTTGAGCTCCAGCGCCTCGGCCTCGTCGAGCCAGTCCTGGGCGATCCGGAACGGATCGTCGCCCGCGAAAATGCCCGTTCTGTCACTCATGCCGGCCTCCGTCTTCGCGCCCCGATTGCCGCCACGTCAGCACAGCCTCGTGGCAGGCTTGAAGCAGTCCGATCAATCGCCTAAACCGACTTAACCGATAGTAGCGGGACGGGGAACAGCGAATGTCGAACGGGTTGATGAACGGCAAGCGGGGCCTGATCATGGGGCTCGCCAACGACAAGAGCATGGCCTGGGGCATCGCGAAAGCGCTGAGCGACGCGGGTGCCGAACTGGCCATCTCCTATCAGGGCGAGACCATGCGAAAACGGGCCATCCCGCTGGCCGAACAACTCGGCGCTCCCATCGTCGCCGAATGCGACGTGTCGGACGACGCCTCCGTGGATGCGCTGTTCGGCCGGCTGGAGGAGAGCTGGGGCAAGATCGACTTTCTCGTTCACGCCATCGGCTTTTCCGACAAGTCGCAGCTGCGCGGCAAATACGCCGATACGACGCGCGACAATTTTCTGCTGACGATGGATATCTCCGTCTATTCCTTCACCGCCGTGGCCCGCCGCGCCGCCGCGCTGATGCCCGATGGCGGCGCGATGGTGACGCTCACCTATCTCGGCGGCGAGCGCGTCATGCCGCATTACAACGTGATGGGCGTGGCCAAGGCCGCGCTGGAGGCCAGCGTGCGCTATCTCGCCGAGGATTTCGGCAGGGATGGCATCCGCGTCAACGGCATCTCCGCCGGGCCGATCAAGACGCTGGCCGCCTCCGGCATCGGCGATTTTCGCTATATTCTGAAGTGGAACGAGCTTAATTCGCCGCTGCGCCGCAACGTGACCATCGACGATGTGGGCAACTCGGCGCTCTATCTGCTCTCCGATCTCGGTGCCGGCGTGACGGGCGAGACCCACCATGTCGATGCCGGCTATCACGCGGTGGGTATGAAGGCAGTGGATTCGCCCGATATCGACGTGTCCAACGGGAGGAAAGACGCATGACCGACCGCCTGCCCCACGAAAAGGGCTTTCACGTTTCCTGGGATCAGATCCACCGCGACAGCCGGGCGCTCGCCTGGCGGCTCGACGGCCACGGGCCGGATGGCGGCGGCTGGAAGGCCGTTGTGGCGATCACCCGCGGCGGCATGGCCCCGGCGATGATCGTCAGCCGCGAACTGGATATCCGGCTGGTCGATACGATCAGCGTCAAGAGCTACGACCACCAGGCCCAGTCCGAGCCGGTGGTGATCAAGTCGCCCGACATGGCGATGATGGGCGACGGCACCGGCGTGCTGATCATCGACGACCTCGTCGACACCGGCAAAACCCTCGAAGTGGTGCGCGCCCTGCTGCCCAAGGCGCATTTCGCCACCGTCTATGCCAAGCCCAAGGGCCGCCCGATGGTGGATACGTTCATCACCGAGGTGAGCCAGGATACGTGGATTTTCTTCCCGTGGGACATGGCTTTGCAATATGTCGAGCCTTATCGCGGCAAGGACTGAGCGAAACCCGGTTTCTTTCTAAGAAACCGATCCGAATTCTTAGAAAGAATTCGGCGTCTTATCCGATCTTCTTAAGCCCCGCCCGGTAGCGCGCCGCGTTCTCGCGGTAATGCGTGGCCGAGCCGACCAACTTGGCGCGCGCCGCCGCGTCCAGTTCGCGCACCACCCGGCCCGGGCTGCCCATGACCAGCGATCCCGGCGCGATCTCCTTGCCTTCGGTCACCAGAGCGCCGGCGCCGATCAGGCAGCCCTCGCCGATCACCGCGCCGTTCAGGATCGTCGCCCCCATGCCGATCAGCGCGCCGTCATGGATCGTGCAGCCATGCAGCATCGCCTTGTGGCCCACGGTCACATTGGCACCGATGGTGAGCGGAAAGCCCATATCGGTATGGCAGACCACGTTTTCCTGCAGGTTCGACCCCTCGCCCACCACGACCGGCTCATTGTCGCCCCTCAGCGTCGCCCCGAACCAGACCGAGGCCCCGGCGCGCAGCACCACCTTGCCGATCAGATTGGCATCGGGGGCGACCCAGGCATCGTCGGCCAGCTCGGGCGCGATCCCGTCGAGCGAATAGAGCGTCATTCCAGATCCTCGAATTCCGATTGCAGGCCACGGATGAAATCGAACAGGCCCGGCTGCTGGGCCTGGCGCAGCCGTTCGGCGATGACGATGGTCTTGAGTTTTTCAAACGTCACGTCGAGATCGTCATTGACCAGAACGTAATCGTAGCCGTGCCAATGGCTGATCTCGTCCCAGCTTTTCTGCATCCGCTTCTGGATCACATCGGCCGCATCCTGCCCCCGGCTCACCAGCCGGCGGCGCAGTTCGGTGATGGAGGGCGGCAAAACGAACACCGAAAGCACATGATCGCGCAGCGCCGAATGCTTGATCTGCTCGGCGCCCTGCCAGTCCACGTCGAACAGCACATCGCGCCCGGCGTCGATCGCCTCTTTCACCGGCGCCATCGGCGAGCCGTAGAAATTGCCGAACACATGGGCATGTTCCAGCATCGCACCATCGGCCACCATCTTCTTGAACGCGGCTTCGCTGACGAAATGGTAATGCACCCCGTCCTCTTCACCAGGGCGCGGCTTGCGGGTGGTGGCCGAGACCGAAAAGCTCAGCGTCTCATCCCAGTCCATCAACTTGCGCGCCAGCGTCGTCTTGCCCGCACCCGAGGGCGAGGACAGGATGATCAGAAGGCCGCGGCGAGTGCTGTTCATACCCATCCCCTATTCCACGTTCTGAACCTGTTCGCGCATCTGGTCGATCACCGCCTTGAGATCGAGCCCGATGCGGGTCAGTTCCTGGTATTGCGATTTCGAACACAGCGTGTTGGCCTCGCGGTTGAACTCCTGCATCAGAAAGTCGAGCTTGCGCCCGCGCGCCTCTTCGCCCGCCAGCAGGGAGCGGGCCTGGGCGACATGGGCGCGCAGCCGGTCGATCTCTTCGCGCACGTCGGATTTGACCGCGATCAGCGCCAGTTCCTGCGCCACCCGGTCGGCATCGGCGCCGTCGGTATTGTCGATCACCCGGGCGAGCGCGCTTTGCAGCGCCTCGGCCTGCGCCTCGCGCCGGCCCTCGATGGCGACGCCTGCGTCGCCCACCAGCGCCTCGACCTGGGCAAGCTGATCGGTGAGGATCGCGCCGAGCGCCGCGCCTTCATGGGCGCGCATCGCGTTGAACGCATCGAGCAGCGCCGGCAGATCGGCGATCAGCGCCTTGGCCAGCGGCGCGGTATCGTCCTCCTGCGGCGCGGCGTCGATCACCCCGCGCATGGCAGCGATATCCACGGCGGAAGGCCGCGCCAGCTCCATCCCCCGCGCCTCGGCGGCATGGGTGATCTCGGCGATCAGCGCCAGCGTGCGCTCCAGCGCCACAGGGTCGAGCGCCAGCCCCCCCGCCTCGGCCTCGCGGCTGACCCTGAGCCCGAGCGAGACATTGCCGCGCGCCACCGCCGCGCCCACCGCCTTGCGCACCGGCTGCTCCAGCCCGTCGATCCATTCCGGCAGCTTGAGCCGCACATCGAGCCCGCGCGCATTCACCGCGCGGATGTCCCACACCCAGCTCCAGGGGCCGAACTGCCCTTTCAGCGAGGCGAAGCCGGTCATCGAATGGATCATCGCGGACCCCCTTGGAGGTTAACCATTTGTTCAGAATTCGCCCCCGCCGGGAGCCGCTTGTGGCACTATAGGGCATCGGCGCCGTGGCCGGTCTTTCGTTAACAGACGGGCTACGGCGGGGCAACATCGCGGGCGGGTCCGGGGGGACCGCCCCAGCGCAAGGGGGCCGTCATGGCACATGGCTATTGGAAGGGCGACAAGGTGGTCGAGATCGCGCCGCTGCGGCGGCGGGCACTGTTCCCCGCGCTTGGCCGGGTCGAAAGCTACTGGGAGGGGCTGCGCGACGGGCGGCTCATGCCCATGCGCAGCGAGGTCGATCCGCGCGGCATCGCCGATATGCTCGAATATGCCTTCATCCTCGAAAGGATCGCTCCTGGCCTTGCCCGGCTGCGGCTCGCGGGGATGCATCTGAACGACCTGATGGCGATGGAGGTGCGGGGGATGCCGCTGACGGCGATGCTCCTGCCAGATGCGCGGCGCGAGATGCAGCGGGTGCTGGAGGCTGTGCTCGACACGCCCGCCGCCACGCGGCTCACGCTCGCCGGCGATACCGGCTTTGGCCGCGCACCGCTTGAGGCGCAGATGATCCTGCTGCCGCTGCGCGACGATCACGGGCGGGCCAGCCGCATCCTCGGCGCGCTGCAAAGCCGGGGCGAGATCGGGCGCGGCCCGCGCCGCTTTGCCATCCGCGATGTGGAGACCAAGCCGCTGACCGGCGCGGTGCGCGCAACGCACCCGGCTGCCGACACCCCGCGCCCCATGCCGCAGGCCGCAAAGCAGCCCGCACCGGGCCATCTGCGCCTGGTCCACGACGCGACCGACGCCTGACTCCGCCCGGCAACGAAAAACCCCGGGCGCCTGGCCCGGGGTTTGTCACGATTGCATGTGGCGTGGCGCTCAGCCCGCCGCCGCCTGCCCCGGCGCGGCATTGTTCTCGCGCGCCAGTTCCTCGGCGACGAGGAAGGCCAGCTCCAGCGATTGCGAGGCGTTCAGGCGCGGATCGCAGACCGTGCGATACCGGTCCGAAAGATCCTCGTCCGATACCGCCGTCACGCCGCCGGTGCATTCGGTCACGTCCTGGCCGGTCATCTCGAAATGCACGCCGCCGGGGATGGTGCCCATCGCGCGGTGCACGGCGAAGAACTCCTGCACCTCCGACAGCACCCGGTCGAACGGCCGGGTCTTGAAGCCGGTGGCCGATTTGATCGTGTTGCCGTGCATCGGGTCGCAGGACCAGACCACCTCGGCGCCCTCTTCCTGCACCGCCTCGATCAGACGCGGCAGGTGCTTGTCCACCTCGCCCGCGCCGAAGCGCGCGATCAGGGTGAGACGGCCCGGCTCGTTCTTCGGGTTCAGCTTTTCCATCAGCACCTTGAGGTCGTCCTTGGTGGTGCTGGGGCCGGTCTTGAGGCCGATCGGGTTGATCACGCCACGGGCGAATTCCACATGCGCGCCATCGGGCTGGCGGGTGCGGTCGCCGATCCAGAGCATGTGGCCCGAGCCCGCCACCACCTGGCCGGTGGTGCTGTCGATGCGGGTCAGCGCCTCTTCATATTCCAGAAGCAGGCTCTCATGGCTCACGTAGAAATCCACCATCTGCAGCGCATGGGTGGTCTCGCCGGTGATACCGGCGGCCTGCATGAAGGCCAGCGTGTCGGAAATCCGCTCGGCCATCTCGCGGTAGCGCTCCGACTCGTCGCGCTCGGTAAAGCCCAGCGTCCAGCTATGCACCTGATGCACGTCGGCATAGCCGCCGGTCGAGAAGGCGCGCAGCAGGTTCAGCGAGGCCGCCGACTGGGTGTAGGCCTGCAACATCTTGTCGGGATCGGGCATCCGCGCCTCGGGCGTGGCCGCCAGCGCGTTGATGATGTCACCCCGGTAGGAGGGCAGCTCGACGCCGCCGATCGTCTCGAACGGGGCCGAGCGCGGCTTGGCGAATTGCCCCGCCATCCGGCCCACCTTGATCACCGGCACCTTGGCGCCATAGGTCAGCACCATCGCCATCTGCAACAGCACCTTGAACGTGTCGCGGATCACATCGGCGGAAAATTCGGCAAAGCTCTCGGCGCAATCGCCGCCTTGCAGCAGAAAAGCCTCGCCGCGCGCCGCTTTCGCAAGCTCCGCCTTCAGCCGCCGGGCCTCGCCTGCAAAGACGAGCGGCGGATATTTGGCAAGCTGCTTCTCAACAGCCCCGAGCGCACCTGCGTCGGGATAGTCGGGCATTTGCACCCTGGGCAGGGAGCGCCAGGAAGATTTCGTCCACTCGGTCATCGCCGTCTCCGTTCGGTCTTGCGCGCCGCTGTCAGCGGGCACGTCAACTGCGGTCCGGGTCATATAGACCGCACCCGCCGCAGGTGCAAAAGAAACTTGCCCGATCTTGCGCCTTGCCGCCAAAGCTGGTCAGGTCTTTGCCACCAGGCAGGACGGGGAGAGCTGGGCCGGTGAGTCGGACAAGCGAAACGAACGGGCAGACGGGCATGACCGCGCGGCGCTTCGTCTTCGTGCTGCTCGATCAGTTCACCCTGCTGTCCTTCGCCGGTGCGGTCGACGCGCTGCGCCTCGCCAACCGGGCGCTCGGCTACACCGCCTATACCTGGCTTCTGGCCGGAGAAAGCGGCGACTGGGTCGAAAGCTCCAACGGCACCCGCGTCGCGGTGGATATCGGGCTGGACGAGCTGCGCCATTCCGACACCGTGATCGTGGCGGGTGGCGAGGATGTGCAGGAACATTCGACCAGGGCGATCCTCAACTGGCTGAGGCGCGAGGCGCGGCGCGGCGCGCGCATAGGCGCCTTCTGCACCGGCGCGCATACGCTGGCCAAGGCCGGGCTGCTCGACGGCAAGCGCGCGACGATCCACTGGGAAAACCACGATGGCTTTGCCGAGGATTTCCCCGATGTCGACCTTACCCGCTCGGTCTATGTGATCGACGGCAACCGGATGACCACGGCGGGCGGCACCGCCTCGATCGACCTCATGCTCACGCTCGTGGCGCAGGATCACGGGCCGGAAGTGGCCAATGCGGTGGCCGACCAGCAGATCTACACCACCATCCGCACCGACCGCGACCAGCAGCGCCTCTCGGTGCCCACCCGGATCGGCGTGCGCCACCCCAAGCTGGCCCAGGTGATCCACGAGATGGAAGCCAATATCGAAGAGCCGGTCAGCCCGGCGGAACTGGCCAAACAGGTGGGCCTGTCGACCCGCCAGCTTGAGCGGCTGTTTCGCCGGTACCTCAACCGTTCGCCGAAGCGCTATTACATGGAGCTGCGGCTCGGCAAGGCGCGCAACCTCTTGATGCAGACCGATATGAGCGTGATCAACGTGGCGCTGGCCTGCGGCTTCACCTCACCCTCGCATTTCTCCAAATGCTACCGCGCGCATTACGAAACCACCCCCTACCGCGAGCGCGGCAGCCATTCCGGCGCGCGCGCCGAACCGTGATCCGCACCGAACGGCTGCTGTTGCGCCCCGTCGAAGAGCGCGATCTCGACGATCTTTTCGCGGTCTATTCCAACCCGCAGGCGATGCGCTACTGGTCGCGCCCGCCCCATGAGAGCCGCGAGGTCACGCAAGCACGGATGCAGGGGCTGCGCGCCTCGCTGGCCGAAACCGGCTCGGAATTCGTCATCGACCGTGGCGGGCGGGTCATCGGGCGCGCCGGGGTCTGGCGGATCGCCGAAATCGGCTACATCCTGCATCCCGATTTCTGGCGCCGCGGGATCATGCACGAAGCGTTGAGCGCGCTGATCCCGCACGCATTTCGTCAGCTTGAGCAGATCGACGCGCTCACCGCCGAGATCGACCCGCGCAATATCGCCTCGGCCCGGCTGCTCGCAAAGCTCGGCTTTCATGAGACCCATCGCGCCGCGAACACCATCGAGGTGGGCGGCGAATGGTGCGATTCCAGCTATTGGCGGCTCGCCCGGCCTGCGCTCACTCCGCCGGGCTGATGCGGTAGACCGCATCCGAGTATTCGGCGAGAAACCAGATCGAGCCGTCCGGCGCCTCGCGCACATCCCGAACGCGCCCCGTCTCTTCCGCGTGCAGTTCTTCCTCGTCCCATGTCTCGGGATCGAGCACCGCGATATAGTCGAATTTCAGGCTGCCGATCAGAAAGGCGCCGCGCCATTCGGGCCAGAGCGCGCCGGAATAGACGGTAAAGCCAGACGGCGCGATGGAAGGATCCCAGTAATATTCCGGCTGGGCCATCCCCTCGCGTTCGGTCCCCATGCCGATCTTCGAGCCGCTGTAGTTCAGCCCGTAGGCGATCACCGGCCAGCCGTAATTCACCCCCGGTTCGATGCGATTCACCTCGTCGCCGCCCATCGCCCCGTGCTCCACCGCCCAGAGCTGCCCCTCACCGTCGAGCGCGGCGCCCTGCGGATTGCGGTGACCGTAGCTCCAGATCGCCGCCGCCGCGCCGCCCTCGCTCGCGAAGGGATTGTCATCGGGCAGGCTGCCATCGCGTTCGAGCCGCACGATGCTGCCATTATGGCGGCTGAGATCCTGCGCCAGGTTCCGGTCACCGCGATCGCCGATGGTGAGAAACAGCCGCCCGTCCGGCGCCTCGACGATCCGGCTGCCGAAATGCTCGCCGCGATCGTCGCTCGCCGTCATTTCGAAGATCACGTCGAGATCCTCCAGCGCGTCGCCCGCCTCGTTCAGCCGGCCAACGGCGAGCGCGGTGCCCGCGCCCCCCTCCTGCGGCTTGGAAAAGCTCAGAAATACCTCGCGGCTCTCGGCAAAATCGCGCGGCACCATCACGTCGAGCAGGCCGCCCTGACCCAGCGCCCAGACCTCGGGCGTGCCCGACACCTCGCGCCGCTCACCGTCCCTATCAAAATGCCACAGCCGCCCGTCGCGCTCGGTGACGAGAAAGCCGCCATCGGGCAGAAAGGCGAGCGCCCAGGGCACGTCAAGCCCGTCGGCGACACGCTCCACCTTCACGGTGCCCGCCCGCGTCTCGATCGTACCCGCCGAAAGCGGCGCGGCGAGGGCGAGCAGCAGCGCCGGGAGAGCCGGGGCGGCGAAACGGAGGATGGGCGATACAGCAGCCATGCCCGGCAACCTGCCGTAAGGGCAGCCGCGGCGCAACGCCGCCCACGCGAAAGTGACTGAAAAGCCAATCGCAATACCCCACGTTGAAAGGCTTTTCTTTTTGATCAGAAACGCTAGGCTGAGGGCCGGAGTTTTTGTCCAACTTTGGGAGACACACATGAAGAAGCTGCTTATGGCGAGTGCCGCGTCGGCGCTTATGGCGACCGGCGCCTATGCCGAGGATATCAAGATGGGCGTGCTGCTGGCCTTTACCGGCCCGCTCGAATCCCTCGCTCCGGCGATTGCCGATGGCGCCGAGCTCGCTTTCACCGAAGCGACGGCGGGCGGCAAGTTCCTCGATGGCACCACGGTCACGCCGGTGCGCGCGGACTCGACCTGCATCGACAGCGCCGCCGCCACCGCCGCCGCCGAACGTCTGATCACCGCCGATGGGGTGAAGGGCATTGTCGGCGCGATGTGCTCGGGCGCCACCGGCGCCGTGCTGGCCAACGTTGCCATGCCCAACGGCATGGTCATGATCTCGCCCTCCGCCACCTCGCCCGCGCTCTCGACCGTCGAGGATAACGGCCTGTTCTTCCGCACCGCGCCGTCGGATGCGCGTCAGGGCGAAGTGATGGCCGATATCCTGATGGAAAAGGGCATCACCTCGGCCGCCGTGACCTATACGAACAACGACTACGGCAAGGGCCTTTCGGACAGCTTCGCCGCTGCCTTCGAGGCCAAGGGCGGCACGATCACCATCAACGCCGCGCATGAAGACGGCAAAGCCGACTACTCGGCCGAAGTGGGCGCGCTCGCCTCGGCGGGCGGCGACATTCTCGTCGTCGTCGGCTATGTCGACCAGGGCGGCTCGGGCGTTATCCAGGGCGCGCTCGACACCGGCGCCTTCGACATGTTCCAACTGCCCGACGGCATGGTCTCGGTCACGCTGGAAGAACGCTTCGGCAGCGATATCGACGGCTCCTTCGGCCAGATCCCGGGCTCGCCCGCGGCCGAAAGATTTGCCGAAATCGTCGGCGGCGCCTTCGACGCCACCTCGACCTATGCCGATACCGGCTACGACGCCGCGGCGCTGATCCTGCTGGCGATGCAGGCTTCGGGCTCGACCGATCCGGCCGTCTACAAGGATGCGGTGATGAATGTCGCCAACGCGCCGGGCGAGGAAATCTACCCCGGCGAGCTTGAAAAGGCGATGGATATCCTCGCCGCGGGCGGTGACATCGACTATGTCGGCGCCTCTGCGGTGGAGCTTGTCGGCCAGGGCGAGAGCGCCGGCTCCTATCGGATGATCGAGATCCAGGACGGCAAGATCGTCAACGTCGGATATCAGTGAGCCGCGACGGAGACTTGCGAATCGCACAGCCCGGGGCCATCACCCCGGGCTGTGTCACATAAAGGGGTGGACGTGTGATCAAGGTCGAGAACCTGCACAAGCATTTCGGCGGTTTCCATGCCGTCGACGGGGCGTCTCTGGAAATCGCGAAAGGCTCGATCACCGGGCTGATCGGCCCGAACGGCGCCGGAAAGACCACACTTTTCAACGTTGTGGCGGGGGTTCTTCAACCAACCTCCGGGCGCGTGACGATGGAGGGCGAGGATATCACCGGCCTCGCGCCGCACGAGCTGTTCCACAAGGGGCTGCTGCGCACCTTCCAGATCGCCCATGAATTCGGCTCGATGTCCTGCCGCGAAAACCTGATGATGGTGCCCGGCGATCAGGCCGGCGAAAGGCTGTGGGACACCTGGTTCGGCCGCAGGCGCATCGCCGAGGAAGAGCGCGCGCTGAAGGCCAGGGCCGACGAGGTGCTGGAATTTCTCACCATCGAACATCTGGCCGACCACAAGGCAGGCCAGGTCTCGGGCGGGCAGAAGAAACTGCTGGAGCTTGGCCGCACGATGATGGTGGATGCGCGCATCGTCTTCCTCGACGAGGTGGGCGCGGGCGTGAACCGCACCCTGCTCAACACCATCGGCGACGCGATCATCCGGCTCAACAAGGAGCGCGGCTATACCTTCGTGGTGATCGAGCACGATATGGATTTCATCGAGCGGCTCTGCGATCCGGTGATCTGCATGGCCGAGGGCAAGGTGCTGGCCGAGGGCACGCTGGCCGAGATCAAGGCCAACGAACAGGTGATCGAGGCCTATCTCGGCACCGGCTCCAAGCACAAGAAAACGGCGGAGGAAGACGCATGAGCAGACCCTTCGACGACAAAGGCTATAACCGCGATGCGTCGATCGTGAACCCGAAGGGCCAGGGCGAGCTGACGCCAGGGCCCCAGCACGGCAAGGCCCGCCCCGCCCCCGGCGGCCCCTTCCTGATCGGCGAAGCGATGACGGGCGGCTATTCCAAATCCGGCCCCGACATCCTGCAAACCTGCACAATCGCCGTCGACAAGGGCGAGATCGGCGTGATCGTCGGCCCCAATGGCGCGGGCAAATCCACCGCCATGCGGGCGCTGTTCGGGATGCTCTACCTGCGCGGCGGATCGGTGCGGCTCGATGGCGAAGACATCACCGAACTCACGCCCCAGGCCCGGGTGGTGAAGGGGATGGGCTTCGTGCCGCAGACGCACAACATCTTCACCTCGATGAGCGTCGAGGAAAACCTCGAAATGGGCGCCTTCATCCGCAAGGACGACATTCGCGAGACGATGGAACAGGTCTATGACCTCTTCCCGATCCTCAGGGAAAAGCGCAACCAGCCGGCGGGCGAGCTTTCGGGCGGCCAGCGCCAGCAGGTGGCGGTGGGCCGCGCGCTGATGACCCGACCCAAGGTGCTGATGCTCGACGAGCCCACCGCCGGCGTCTCGCCCATCGTGATGGACGAGCTGTTCGACCGGATCATCGAAGTGGCCCGGACCGGGCTGCCGGTACTGATGGTCGAGCAGAATGCCCGCCAGGCCCTTGAGATCGCAGACAAAGGCTATGTGCTGGTGCAGGGGGCGAACGCCCATACCGGCACCGGCAAAGACCTTCTGGCCGATCCCGAAGTGCGCCAGAGCTTCCTGGGGGGCTGAAAGATGATCCGGCTGGCCGCCGCCCTTCTCGCCACCGCCACGGCCCCGCTCGCCACCGCCGCCATGGCGGAAGGTGCACGGCTGGTGTTTGACTGCACCGGCGACGATGGCGCCGGGATCTCGTTCATCGTCGCCCCGCTCCACACCGATCCGTCCGGCAAGGGACCGATCGAGGTGACCTATCGCGGCGAAACCTATCCCGGCGTCGCCGCCTCCGATCACGGCCCCTTCCAGTTCGGCACCGATACCGAGCATTTCGCCCTGCTGGTCCACGGCATGACGGAAGACGGGCGGCTGGATATGCAATTGCACCATGCGGGCGCTGGCGGCAGCACCCTCACCCCCTATACCTGCGAGACGAACAGCTGATGGACTTTCTCAACGCCATCGTGGCGCTATCCAATTTCGTGCTGATCCCGGCCGTGGCCTATGGCTCCCAGCTCGCCCTCGGCGCGCTCGGCGTCACGCTGATCTATGGAATCCTGCGCTTTTCCAACTTCGCCCATGGCGACACGATGGCCTTCGGCGCGATGGTGACGATCCTGTTCACCTGGTGGTTCCAGTCGATGGGCCTGCATCTCGGCCCGCTGCCCACCGCGCTCCTCGCCCTGCCCTTCGGCATCCTCGCCACCGCCGCGATGATGCTGGCGACCGACCGGGTGGTCTACCGCTTCTACCGGCGGGTGAAGGCCAAACCGATTGTCTTCGTGATGGCCTCCATCGGCGTGATGTTCATCATGAACGGCGTCGTCCGCTTCATCATCGGCCCGGAAGAGCAGAGCTTTGCCGATGGCGAGCGCTTCATCATCTCGGCGCGCGATTTCAGGGACTGGTCGGGGCTCGACGAAGGGCTGGCCTTCAGAACCTCGCAGGGCATCACCATCGTCACCGCGGTGATCGTGGTCGCTGCATTGTTCTGGTTTCTGAACAACACCCGCACCGGCAAGTCGATGCGCGCCTTTTCCGACAATGAAGACCTTGCGCTGCTCTCGGGGATCAATCCCGAGCGGGTGGTGATGATCACCTGGCTGATCGTCGCCGCGCTGGCCACCATCGCGGGCGTGCTCTACGGGCTCGACAAATCGTTCAAGCCCTTCACCTATTTCCAGCTCCTGCTGCCGATCTTCGCCTCCGCCATCGTCGGCGGCCTCGGCAACCCGCTCGGCGCCATTGCCGGCGGCTTCGTCATCGCCTTTTCGGAAGTGACCGTCACCTATGCCTGGAAGAAGGTGCTGGGCTATCTGATGCCCGAGAGCCTTGAGCCCTCCGGCCTCGTCCAGCTCGTGTCGACCGACTACAAGTTCGCGGTGTCCTTCGCGATCCTCGTGGTGGTGCTCCTGTTCAAACCCACCGGGCTCTTCAAGGGGAAAGCGGTATGAGCGGCGTGAAGATCAACTGGAAGAATATCGGCCTCTTCGCCATCGTCGGCCTGCTCATCCTCTGGACGGGGATGTTCCAGAGCTGGAACGTGGCGCTGGCGATCCTCAATATGGGGCTGATCTCGGCGATCATGGCGCTCGGGGTCAACATGCAATGGGGCTATGCCGGGCTGTTCAATGTCGGCGTGATGGGCTTCGTCGCGCTTGGCGGGCTGGCCGTGGTCATCACCTCCGAGGCGCCGGTGGCCGAAGCCTGGAGCGCCGGGGGCCTGCGGGTGATCCTTGGCCTCGTCTTCGCGGCTGCCGTGCTGATCGGCGCGGTGTTCACCTACCGCCGGATGCGCCCGGGCCGCAGCCGCGCGCTCACCCTTACCGCGATGCTGGTGGTGGGCTTTTTCGTCTACCGCTGGATCTTCGACGCCGGGGTCGATGCGGTCGAAGCGGTCAACCCGGCCGCCACCGGCTTTCTCGGCGGTATGGGCCTGCCGGTGATCCTGGCCTGGCCGGTGGGCGGGCTGCTCGCCGCCGGGGCGGCCTGGGCGATCGGCAAGACCGCGCTCGGGCTGCGCTCGGACTACCTTGCCATCGCCACGCTGGGGATATCCGAGATCGTCATCGCCGTGCTCAAGAACGAAGACTGGCTGGCGCGCGGGGTGAAAAACGTCAACGGGCTCGACCGGCCCTGGCCCGTGCCCTACGAGGTCGACCTGCAGCAAAGCGCCGGATTCCTGAGCTGGGCGCAGAGCTGGGGGATGGACCCGGTCACCGCCTCCGCCATCCTGGTGAAGCTGATCTATGCCGGGCTGTTCATCATCGTGCTCGCCATCCTCATGTGGATGAGCCAGACGGCGCTGAAATCGCCCTGGGGCCGGATGATGCGCGCGATCCGCGATAACGAGACCGCCGCCGAAGCGATGGGCAAGGACGTGACCCGCCGCCACCTGCAGGTGTTCATCCTCGGCTCGGCCGTGGTCGGCATGGCGGGCGCGATGATGACCACCTTGGACGGGCTGCTCACCCCGTCGAGCTACCAGCCGCTGCGCTATACTTTCCTGATCTGGGTGATGGTGATCGTCGGCGGCTCGGGCAATAACTGGGGCTCGATCCTCGGCGGCTTCCTGATCTGGTTTCTCTGGGTGCAGGTGGAACCGCTGGGGCATGGGCTGATGCAGCTTATCACCGCCGGCATGGCCGATGGCTCGGCGCTGAAGGCCCATCTGCTCGCCTCCGCCGCCCATATGCGGCTTTTGACGATGGGGGTGGTGCTGCTGCTCGTGCTCAGGTTCAGTCCACGCGGGCTGATCCCCGAGAAGTGAGCCTGCCGACCATCCTGATCCTCGCCGCCGGCGCCTCGTCGCGGATGGAGGGCGGCGACAAGGTGATGGAGCCGGTGCGCGGGATGGCGCTGCTCGAAGAGCGCGCGCGCGCTGCACTTGGCACCGGCGCGCCGGTGCTGGTGGCGCTGCCGCCCGCCGATGCCTTTCCCGCCCGCTGGGCCGCGCTCGACGATCTGGGCGTGCCCCGGCTGACGGTGCGCAAGGCCGGTGACGGAATGAGCGCGAGCCTGGCCGCCGGGGTCGATGCCCTGGACGACCGGACGCCGGGCGTGATGATCCTGCCCGCCGACATGCCGGACATCACCCGTGACGACATGCGCGCCCTGCTCGACGCCTTCGACGGCAACGCAATCCTGCGCGGCGCGGCAGCCGATGGCAGGCCGGGGCATCCGGTGCTCTTCCCGCGCCGCGACTTTCCGGCGCTTCTGGCGCTGAGCGGCGACACGGGCGCGCGCATGGTGCTGCGGCAGGAGGCGGCGCGGGTGCGGCTGGTGCCCCTGCCCGGCACCCATGCGCTCACCGATCTCGACACGCCCGAAGACTGGCAAAGCTGGCGCGCGGCAAACCCGGAACGCTGACCCGGGTCCCGCCATGCAAACACACGAATGCCGGGGCGCTTACGCATCCCCGGCACCCGCTGTCAGACCAGGCGAAGCCCGGCCAGGAAGCCCGGTCAGATCGAGTCGAGAAGGCTCGCCTCGCGCCCGTCCAGCGTGATGCGGCTGGGCAGATAATTTGCGGCGGTGTTGTCGTAGCGCAGGCGCGGCATCGCCTCGGTGATCGCGTGCCATTCCTCGGGATAGGCCACGCGGATCGACCACATATCGGGCGCGAAGCTCTCCATCCAGAGATTATTCACCCGGATCATGTCGTGCATGTCGAGCAGCAGATGGGTCCAGCGGCCCACGCCGCGCGGCGCGATATCGACACCGTCAAGATGGGTCAGGTCGGCGGTGGCCACCATCACCTCTTCGGCGCCGAAAAGCATGTCGTTCAGCGGGTTGCGCGCCAGCAGGCACTGGCCCGGCGCGAGAATGAGGTTGCCCGCCTCCGGGTTCGACCCCAGCGCACCGGCGCGGATGCGCACCGGGCCGAGCGCGGGCGCATCGCCTTCTGCGGCCTCGATATCTTCATACATCACCGTCGAGGTGCCGACCCAGCGCACCGGCTGCAGGCCGTGATCGCGGGTGACCACCCGGTCGCCCAGCCGCAGATCGCGCGCCAGAACGGGGCCGCGCGCCGTTTCGACCAGGCTGTTCTGAGCCAGGCCCGAGACGGCGAATTCCGGCATTGCCACGGGAGCATTGGCCGAAAGCGATCCGGATTTCAGATCCAGCACGGGCGGCAGATCGTTTTCAAGGGCTGGAGAGCGGAAATGCAGCATGTCTATGGTCCGGTATCTGCGCGTTGTGAACTCTTGCGAGCAATCTACGGGGCAATCGTGCCCAGAATGTGAAAGAAATCCGGAAAATCGCTTGTAACCATGGCGGCAATCCGGGCCGCCATGCCCCTTGTTTTGCAGGCGTGCCCGGATATTTCGCCCGGATTTTGCCACAATTCGCCTTATTTCATCCCCGTTGCCCGCCCTTTCGGGGCGCCCTGCCCGCACCGCCGGGACTGCCCAAAAAGCGTTGAAAAACAGGTGCCTCTCAGCGTTTCCGACAGCGCAACAATGCACCCGGACCCGGCTAAAGACGAATGTGGCGAAACAATGGCCCGCCAGCCCGTCAGCGGATCAGCATCCCCGCCTCGTGGCGCTTCAGCGTGCGCCGCGCCGTGCCATAGCCACCCGCGCCCGCGCTCTGTTCAAGCTCGGGGAACAGCTCGAAAATCTCGCGCTGCGCCGCCTTGCCCGCCCCCTTCAGCGCCTGCTCGCCGGGCTGGAAGCTTTCGGTCCAGGCCCCGTCCGACAGGACCACCTCGTGATGATCGAACATGAAGTGCAGATAGGTCACCGCGCTGGCCTCGACGCGCAGGATGCTCTCGCCATTCACAAGGTGCTTGGCGGCGGCGAACACCTCGGTCTCGTCGAAATAGAGCGCCGGGCGGTCGCCCATGATCAGGAGCCGGTGATTGGGGCTGACCAGCATATCGCGCTCCGGCAGGCCCTTGCCCAGCGCCCCGGCCCGGATCAGCACCGGCTTGAGCCGCGGCGTCACGTCAAGCAGCGCGCCCGACACGGTCTGCCGCCCCAGCCAGCGGATTTCCTGCAAACCGTTATCGCGGGTCACCACCTTGTCGCCCTCGCGCAGCCGCTCCACCGGCACTTCGCCGCGCGGCGTGGCGATCAGCGTGCCGGGGGTGAAACAGGGCACCACCAGTTCCTCGATATCGGTGAAGTTGATATTGGCGTATTCGCCGGTGGCGGGATTGTAGAGCTGGATCTGGCCGTTGAAGCCGGGATTGCCGTTGGTCTCGGGGGTTTTCAGCCGCGAATGCACCTCCCAGCCCGCGTCGATCAGGGCCGAAATGTCGAGCGTATCCCAATCGTTGCCGCCCGAACCACCATCGACGGTCGTATTATTCACCCCGGCGCTGCCGAGCGTGTTGACATGGATCGTATCGGCATCGTCACCGCCGGCCAGCAGATCGTTATCGCCGCCGCCAAAGAGCACGTCATCGCCGGCACCGCCATCGAGCCGGTCGAAGCCATCGCCCGCGTCGAGCAGGTCATCGCCGTCGCCGCCCAGCAGCACGTCATTGCCCGTGCCGCCGTACAGCGCATCGTCGCCGGTGCCGCCCTCAAGCGTATCGTTGCCGCCCTGGCCATAGAGCACGTCATCCCCGGCACCGCCAAACAGCGTATCGTCGCCATCCGGGATCGGTGTGACGACGGCATCGTCGATCAGATCGCCCGACAGCGTATAGCCCGAGCCGCTGGGCCGCGCGGTCAGGGTGAACTCGATGAAGGTCCGGTCTTCGAAGCCGGCGGAGAACCAGGCGTTCTGATCGTTCGGATTGGTGTCCTCCCCGCCCGAAGCGGTCACCACGCCACTGCTTTCGGTGATGTTCAGATCGCTGTGCCCGGAGGTGGCGAAGGTGGTGAAGCTCGCCGACGACACCTGCACCGCTTCGGTGCCGATGGTGCCACGGCCATAATCCACCCGGTCGATATCGTTGAAGGTGGCGATGGAGTTGAGCGCGATTGCCTCGCCGGTGGCGGGATCGAAGAATTCGAGCCGCAGCGTCGCCTGTTCGCCGTTCATAGAGCGGCTGTTCTCGCCGTTCAGCAGGATCTCGGAGCCATCGCCGCCGGTGAGATCAACCGTCAGGCGGCTGTCGGTGGTGCTGACCAGAACGAGCCGCCCCGACACCGCCGTGCCATCGTCGAGATAGGCAATCCTGTCGTAGATCACGCTGTCGCCCGGCTCGTCGGAATTGCTGCCCCAGGCGGTCTGCGATCCGGGGCGGACATTGCGGCTGTCCAGTTCCAGCGGCGTCGCGTCATGGCCCGAGGCGGTGCCCACCCCTGTATCGCCATAGAGCGTATCGTTGCCATCGCCGCCCTGCAGGGTATCGTGGCCGCCTTCGCCGGAGGCCAGATCATCGCCGCCAAGCAGCGCGATCAGATCGTCCTCGCCGGTACCCTCGATAATATCGGGCCCATCGGTCCCGGTGATACTCGTCATGTGGCCCCCCAGCCAGAACGCAAGATAACGCCGTCACACTACAAGACCGGAACAGCAGAGGAAATGCCGGGGCGCCGCGAGTCAGCGGGGAAAATCCGGGCGAATTCCCCCTGCGCGGCAACCAGCCGCAGAAAAAGAAACAACCCCGCGGCGTCCCGCAGGATTGTTTCCAGACCCGAAATGGAACCCTCGGCGCGGCGCGGCACCGGTTCTCGGCCGCACGCACGGCCGGGGCAGCCCCTCCCCCTTCCAGGCCGGGAGCCCGCCGGGTGACCCCGGCGGGCACGCTGCACCCTATTTGACCAGCATCCGGGCCTCATGCTTCTTGAGCACCCGCCGCGCGGAGGCGTAATCCTCCAGCCCTTCGGCGGTTTCAAGCTCGGGGAAGAGCTCGAACAATTCCTGCCGCTGGGCATTGCCGATGCCTTTCAGCGAGTAATCGCCCGGCTGGAAGCTCTCGGTCCACGCGCCGTCCGACAGCACCACTTCGTGACGCTCGAACATGAAGTGCACATAGGTCACCCCGAGCGGCTCGACCACCTGGATACCCTGGTTGTCGACCAGATGTTTCGCCGCTGCCAGCACCTCGCGCTCGTCGAAATAAAGCGTGGTGCGGTCATTGGCGACCAGCACCCGGTGGTTCGGGCTGACCATCATGTCGCGCTCCGGCAGGCCATTGCCAAGCGCGCCGGCCTTGATGAGCACGGGCTTGAGGTGATCGGCCGCCGCCAGTTCCTTGAAGGTGATCGGCTTGTGGCCCACCCATTTGATCTCCTGAATGCCGTTGTCGCGGGTGATCACCCGGTCGCCCGGCTCCAGCTCTTCGACGCGGCGCTCGCCCTTCGGCGTGGCGATCATCGTGCCCGGCGTGAAGCAGGGGATGACCTTCTCGATATTGTAGAAATCGAGCGTGCCGAGATCGTTGCCGTCCTTGTCGAAATAGGTGACGTAGCCGTTTTCCTCGTTCGGCGTGGTGAAGGTGACCTTGAGCGAGCCGTTGGAGGGGGCCGATCCGGTCAGGTCGAGCGTATCCCAGTCGTCGCCGCCTTCGTTGCCATCGACATAGTCGCCGTAATTGACGTTGACGAAGAGATCGCGGTCATCGCCGCCCGAGAGCGTATCGTTGCCCTCGCCGCCGTCGATCACGTCATTCCCGGCACCGCCGTCGATAGTGTCGTCACCCGTGCCGCCGGCAATCTCATCGTCGCCCGCGCCACCGTAGACCTCGTCGTTGTCGGCCCCGGCGTCGATCACATCGTCGCCGTCGCCGCCTTCGATGTAATCGTCGTTATTGCCGCCGGTGATAGTGTCGTCACCGTCGCCGCCATAGAGCTGGTCCGCCCCGGTGGTGCCGATGATCGTATCGTCGCCTTCATCGCCGTAGAGGATATCCTCGCCGGTTTCGCCGTCGATGTAATCGTCGCCGGCGCCGCCGTGGACAACATCCTTGCCCTGACCGGCATAGATGACGTCATCCCCCTCGCCGCCGTCAATGGTATCGGCGCCGTCGCCGCCATAGATCAGGTCATCGCCCTGACCGCCGATCAGCGTATCGAGCCCGTCGCCGCCATAGATCGTGTCATTGTCGATCCCGCCGTCGATGTAATCGTCGCCGGCATCGCCGTAGAGCACGTCATCGTCGTCCTGGCCGTAGATCACGTCATTCCCGGCGCCACCGTGGATCACGTCGATGCCGTTATCCGGGCGCGGGTCGAGCGCGTCGACGATGTTGAGCGGATCGGTGTCCGGCCCGAGGCCGCCCCAGATCTCGTCATCGCCATCGCCGCCCTCGATCGTATCGGAGCCGTGGCCGCCGATGATGTAATCGTCGCCCTCGCCACCGTCGATCGTGTCGTCGTCAAGGCCGCCGTCGATCGTGTCGTCGCCCGCGCCGCCCAGGATCACGTCCTGGTCGTCGCCGGTGATGATCGTATCGTTGCCGTCGCCGCCCTCGACATAGTCGCGGTCGTCAAACATGTCGGTGTCTTGCGGCAGGATCGGCGGGAAGCCGTAATCGGTCATCGGGTTGGAGCCCGATGTGTCGATGTAGTCGTCACCGTCGCCGCCATAGACGGTATCGGACCCGTCGCCGCCGATGATGGTGTCGTTCCCCTCCTCGCCATAGACGGTATCGTCGCCCTCGCCGGCATCGACCTCGTCGTCGCCGAGACCGGCATAGACCGTATCGTCGCCCTCATAGGCTTCGATGATATCGTCGTTCGGCCCCTCGCCCGGCAGGAACTCGTCATTATGGTCGACCATGTCGCCTTCCGGGTCGCCGGCATAGCCGTAGTCGATCAGATCGTCGCCGGCGGTGCCCTCGACGATGCCGTCATTCACCAGAATGGTGACGGTGGCGCTGTCGGTGCCGCCATTGCCATCGGAGATGGTGTAATTGACAACCGCCTCGCCATCGAAGCCCGCCGCCGGGGTGAAGGTGATCGTGCCATCCGGGTTGATCGCCACATCGCCATCCGGGCTCGTCGCCTCGGTCACGATCAGCGGATCGCCATCGGGGTCACTGTCATTGTCGAGCACCGCGATGGTCACCGCCGTATCCAGATGGGTGCTGGCGGTGTCGTCCTCGGCCACGGGCGCATCGTTGACGTTGTTCACATTCACGGTGACGGTGGCGGTATCGGTGCCGCCATTGCCGTCGGACACGGTATAGGTGAAGCTGTCGGTGCCCGAGAAGCCCGGATCGGGGATGTAGTCCACGGTGCCGTCGCCATTGTCGACGATGGTGCCGTTGGCCGGATCCGAAATGTCGACGATCTCCAGCGTATCGCCATCCACATCCGAGTCATTGCCCAGCAGATCGACGGTGACGGTGGTGTTTTCGTCCGTCGAAGCGGTATCGTCCACCGCGTCGGGATCGTCGTTCACCGGGGTCACCTCGACCGTCACGGTCGCCGTGTCGGTGCCGCCATTGCCGTCGTCCACCGTATAGGTGATCTCGGTCGTGCCGTTGAAGTTCTCGTCCGGCGTGAAGGTGATCGTGCCATCCGGGTTGATCACCACATCGCCATCCGGGCTGGTCGCCTCGGTCACCGTCAGCGGATCGCCATCCGGGTCGGTGTCGTTGCCGAGCACGTCGATGGTGACCGCCGTGTCTTCGTCGGTGGTGGCCGTGTCGTCCTCGGCAACCGGCGCATCGTTCACCGGAGTCACCTCGACCGTCACGGTGGCGGTGTCGGTGCCGCCATTGCCGTCATCCACCGTGTAGGTGATCTCGGTCGTGCCGTTGAAGTTCTCGTCCGGCGTGAAGGTGATCGTGCCATCCGGGTTGATCACCACATCGCCATCCGGGCTGGTCGCCTCGGTCACCGTCAGCGGATCGCCATCCGGGTCGGTGTCGTTGCCGAGCACGTCGATGGTGACCGCCGTGTCTTCGTCGGTGGTCGCGGTGTCGTCTTCGGCATTGGGGCCGGAATTCGGCGGCAGGATGATCTGTTCGATCTCGGTGAAGGTCATCTCGCCGGTCACGTTGCCGCTGTCGTCGAGGAACTGGACAATGCCCGAGGTCGAGTTGCCGTCGGGGTCGGTGGTCTGGTCGACGATGCGCAGCGGGCCCGAGCCCGATAGGTCGAGCACATCGTAATCGTCGCCCTCGCTGCCGCCATCCACCGCGTCGCCGGCAGTACCGCCGATGAAGGTGTCGCGGTCGGCGCCGCCATGCATCGTGTCGGCCCCGTCGCCGCCGGTGATGGTATCGTCGCCGCCCTCGCCGAAGATCAGGTCGTCACCCTCGCCGCCGAGCAGCGTGTCATCGCCCGGCTCGCCACTGCCGCCCGTGCCGGTCGTGTCGAAGGTGATATCGGAGACCCAGATCGCCTGGTCGGTATTGGCGCCGTTGTCATAGTCGATCTCGATCCGGGCAACCGGCCCGGCAATCGCAACCTCGACCGAGCCGATCGCGTCTTCCGGCCCCTGATAGCCATTGTCGGGGCTGGTGCCGGTGACGGTGTTGCCGCTGACATTCTGCACCCCGGTGGGCGTCAGCACCACGGCCACCGCGTTACCCTCGGCGTCGTAGGCGCGGATCGTCACCCGGTCGATATGGTTGTCGTGGTAATTGCCGACATCGACATCGTTGAGCCGGAAGGCCACGTTCTGGACCTCGTCGCCATAGGCGTCATCGGTCGAGGAGAAGGAAAGCGTGGTGGTCGAGGTATTGTCCCAGCCGCCCTCGCCGCCCAGGCCATGGAGCATGAGGCTGGAATCGGCATCGAACCCCTCGCCCGGCTCGACATAGGTCTGATCGTTCGAGATCGTCGCCGTTGCGCAGTAATCCTGCGCCACGAAGCCGATATTCACGTTGATGCCGCCAGCGTCGTAATCCGTCGAACTGCCGAGCTTGGTGCCATCGGAGGCCACGTTATCCCAGACCAGCGTCTTCGCCTCGCCGGGGGCGCCGGCGCCGTAGGGGCCGTCGCTGTCGCCATAGATCACATCGTCGCCCGCGCCGCCTTCGACGTAATCGTTGCCCGCACCGGCATAGACCTCGTCATCGGCCGCGCCGGCATAAACCTGGTCGTCGCCCGCGCCGGCGACGATGATATCGTCGTTCGGGCCTTCGCCCGGCAGCAACTCGTCGTTGTTATCGACCATGTCGCCATCGGGATCGCCGGTATAGGCCAGGTCGATCAGGTCATCGCCGGCGGTGCCTTCCACGATCCCGTCGCCCTCAGGCGCGGGCACACAGTTGAAGCCCATATCGGTGATCGAGATATGGCCCGATTCCCCGGCGCTCGACCCGTTATCGTGAATCACCACCAGCTTCACGATCGGCTCCGAGACGGTGACGGTCACGCCCTCTTCGCACAGCTCCCGGCCGCCTTCGATGGTGTTGCCAGTGACCTGCTGCCCCGATTGCAGGGAGGTGAATTCGACATCCACCAGATTCCCGTCGGCATCGTAGGCGAGCACCGTCACCTTGTCGTCCCAGCCCCAGCCCTGGTCAACATCCTTGAGCTGGAAGTTGAGGTCGGTGACGGCCTGGTCGAATTCGACCACGGTCTGCGTCGGCTTGGAAACATCGTCCGATTTCAGCAGGCCGCCGGAAAGCGTGAAGCTGTCGCCGCTGGCGCTTGTCGGGGTCGAGACGGTCACCCCGACCGTGCCGCTGCCCGCCGACGAGGTCAGCGTGGCCGAACCGTCTGCGCCGGTGAGAGTCCAGTCGAGAAGGTAGTCGCCGCTCGGCGTGTAACCGGCCGGATAACTGGTATGATAGGTCATGTCACTCGTTCCCTTGCTCAAGCCCGGCGCGGACGGGTGTCTGGACAACCGCAGCACAGGTCAGATTGGCGACGCCGGCAAACACCTGCCGGAAATCGAAGATGTCATAAGAATCTGCACGAAGAAGAGTGAGGCCGAATGCGCCCGAGATGGTGCGCCCGCACATCCGGTCAAGTTCGGTAAAGGACAACATGCCTTCGATTCCCCTCGCAATACGCTCGTCCAAATTCCAGGTTTCGGGCAATGCTGCCGCCACGGGAGCCCGCACCCGACACCTGAATCATGCGCCTTCGAGGAGATGAACAGCCCAATGCGGGGCTACGAGCATGGATCGGCGGGCCCCCCCGGCCCCGCTTTTCCGACGCTCCGTGCGCCGCCAACCGCATACGCGCCAAGGCGACACACGCATCTCCCCACGGCAATCCGTGGGTCGCGTGCGGCCGCCCCCGTGGCCTCAGACATTACCCCCCAGTTGGGCAGGGTCAAAATACGCCCGGGCCGCGGGCAACAAAAGCGAATTCTCGCCGAAACGGGTGCAGGACCACGTCCAAATGGTTAAGATGACGGGATTTTCGGGCTGAGCGCGGCGGCGGATGACGCCGGGTTTGTTTCCGTTTGAGAGACGATTTCAACCGTCAGGCGCAGCCGCGCGCGCGGTTCACCGGCGACAATCCACAATTCGGGCGGGTTATCCACAGAGCGGCGCGCGAAATCGCGCCCGTTTCTGTTTCCGTAGCGAAAACATTCTCGCCACGATGACCGGTAAAGCGGATCGGCAGAATTTGTCAAAAATTTGTCGAAACCCGGGGCAGAATTGTGTTCGTCGCCCCGGCCTAATCGTCATGGAACGCCCGGATCGGTGCGATTTTGCGAACGTCACGCCCCGGCGCGCGGTCGAATCATTGCCGCTGCTGAGTGCCCTCCGGCCCGGTCGGGTCAGCCAGCGCCACGGTCATCCGCCGGCACCGATTCCGGTGCCCGGGCCCGCGCCGCCATCCGCCCGCGCAGCACCCCCGCCGCGCTGAACTGGATCACATAGGCGATCATGACCGGCAGCAGAAAGCTCGCCCCGAAGGTCGGCAGCGAGAAGGAGGCGAGGATCAGCGCCAGGGTGATATAGCGCGTCACCATATGCCAGTAGATCGCCCGCCCTTCGCCACTCGCCGGGGTCAGCCATGTGGCGAGCGCGATGGCCACCGCATAGAAGGCGAGCGTGGCCAGCGCGGCCGTGGCGAAGGTCGCGGCAGGCACGGCAAAGATGAGCTGCGAGGTCTCTAGCCCGAACAGGTAGAAGACGATCCCGGCGATCACCGCCTGGCTGATCCTGCTCTGATGGCGCTCGATGCGGGCGACGAGGCCCGGCGCGTCCGATTTCAGCCATTGCGACAGGATGAAGGGCAACACGATCAGGATCATGAAGGGCGCAAAGGGCGGAATACGGATACCGCTTCCGGCGCCGACCCCGCCCAGATCGGGCGGCGGAAAATACGGGCCGAGCCAGCCCGGCAAGGCCGCAAAAACGAGCGTGACCGGCAGCACCATCGCGAGGTTCACCACCGAGAGCAGAAAGCCCAGCCGCACATCCGCGCCAGAGGATTTGATCCAGTGCATCACCATGCCCCCGCCCGGCAGCATGGCCAGCAGCAGAAGCGCGGCGGCAAGGCCGAGATCGCCGGTGAGCCAGCCGATCCCGAGTGCCGCGAGCGGCAGGGCCGCGAAGTTCAGCACGAGGTTGAGCGCGATGGGCTTCAGCTCATGCGCGGCAAAGGTCAGATCGGAGCGGCCGAACCGGAACAGCGAGGGCGTCACCAGGAACACCCCCGCCACGATGCAGATCGCGGGCGAGAACGGGAAGCCCCCGGTCAGCCGGCCCGTGGCGAGGCCGAGCGCCATGGCGGCGAGGACAATGACAATCTGGCGCATGGCGAGGCTCCTCGGGATGACCCGACCGAGATAGGCGCGGCGGCGCCGAACGCAACCAGTGACATTCAGTTTTCAGAATATTTATGCGCGACTCAGGCTTTGCGCTTCACCGTGCCCGCCTTCTCGGCGAGGTCGCGGGCAATGGCAAAGGCGCCCTTGATCTTGTCGCTGTCCTTCGCCCAGTCGCGGCGGATGACGATCTTGTTGTCCTTGACCTTGGCCAGCCCGTTCTGGGCCTGCAGGTATTCGACCAGACCCGAGGGGCTGGCGAATTTGTCGTTGTGAAACTGGATCGTCGCCCCTTTCGGCCCACCGTCGAGCCGGGCGATGCCGGCGCGCTTGCACATCGCCTTGATGCGCACGATCAGCAGGAGCGTGTTGACCTCTTTGGGCAGCTTGCCGAACCGGTCGATCAGTTCGGCGGCAAAGCCTTCCAGCTCCACCTTGGTGCTGAGACCCGACAAGCGCCGGTAGAGCCCCAGCCGCACGTCCAGATCGGGCACGTAATCGGCGGGGATCAGCACCGGCACGCCCAGATTGATCTGCGGCGCCCAGGTCTCGTCGGCCTCGGTCAGCCCTTCCAGCTCGCCCGCGCGGATCTTGGCAATCGCCTCTTCCAGCATCTGCTGGTAAAGCTCGTAGCCCACCTCGCGCATCTGGCCCGATTGCTCCTCGCCGATCAGGTTGCCCGCGCCGCGAATATCGAGATCCTGGCTCGCCAGCATGAAGCCCGCGCCAAGGCTGTCGAGGCTGCCCAGCACCTTCAGCCGCTTCTCGGCATTCGGCGTCAGCGGCACGCGCGGCTTGGTGGTGAGATAGGCATAGGCGCGCGTCTTCGAGCGGCCCACCCGGCCCCGGATCTGGTAAAGCTGGGCCAGCCCGAACATATCCGCGCGCCAGACCACCATCGTGTTGGCGGTGGGAATATCGAGGCCGCTTTCCACAATCGTGGTGGCGAGCAGCACGTCGAACTTGCCGTCATAGAAAGCGTTCATCCGCCGGTCGAGCTCGCCCGCCGCCATCTGGCCATGGGCGACCACATAGCTCACCTCCGGCACATGGGTTTGCAGGAAATCCTCGATCTCGGGCAAGTCCTTGATCCGCGGCACCACGAAGAACGATTGGCCGCCCCGGTAATGCTCGCGCAGCAGCGCCTCACGGATGGTGACCGTATCGAACTCGCTCACATAGGTGCGGATCGACAGCCGGTCGATCGGCGGCGTGCCGATCACCGACAGATCGCGCACCCCCGACAGGCTCATCTGCAGCGTGCGCGGGATCGGCGTGGCGGTGAGGGTGAGCACGTGAATATCGCTGCGCAGCTCCTTCAGCCGCTCCTTGTGGCCGACGCCGAAGCGCTGCTCCTCGTCGATCACCAACAGCCCGAGATTTTTGAACCGGATCGCCTTGGCCAGCAGCGCATGGGTGCCGACGACGATATCCATCGTGCCATCGGCAATGCCCTTGCGGGTGCGCTCGGCCTCCTTCTGGCCGACGAAGCGCGAAAGCTGGCCCACGCTGATCGGAAAGCCCCGGAACCGCTCGGCAAAGCTCTTGTAATGCTGGCGCGCGAGCAGCGTGGTGGGGGCGATCACCGCCACCTGCATCCCCGCCATCGCCGCCACGAAGGCGGCGCGCATCGCCACCTCGGTCTTGCCGAAGCCCACATCGCCGCAAACCAGCCGGTCCATCGGCTGGCCGGCGGCGATATCCTCGATCACGTCCGAGATCGCGGAAAGCTGGTCTTCCGTCTCCTGATAGGGGAAGCGGGCGGCGAATTCTTCCCAGGCGTGGTGCGGCGCTTCCAGCACCGGCGCCTTGCGCAGCGCCCGTTCGGCGGCGAGGCGGATCAGCTTGTCGGCCACCTCCTTGATGCGCTGCTTGAGCCGGGCTTTCTTGGCCTGCCAGGCACCGCCGCCCAGCTTGTCGAGCAGCCCCTCGTCATGGCCGAACTTGCTGAGAAGCTCGATATTTTCCACCGGCAGGTAAAGCCGGTCGCCGCCGGCATATTCGAGCGCGATGCATTCATGCGGCGCACCGGCGGCGGTGATCGTCTCAAGCCCGGTATAGCGCCCGACGCCATGGTCGACATGCACCACCAGATCGCCCGGGCTGAGCGCATTGGTCTCGGTCAGGAAATTCTCGGCCCGCCTGCGCTTTTTCGGCGCGCGGATCAGCCGGTCGCCCAGCACGTCCTGTTCGGAGATCACGGTGAGGCCCTTCGCCTCGAAGCCGTGCTCCAGCGGCCAGACGGCGAGGAAAACCCCGCCATGGCTCTCGGGCACATCGCGGAAATCGGCGATCTCGGCGGTGGCGGTCAGCCCCTCATCGGCCAGAAGCCCCTTGAGCCGCTCGCGCGCGCCCTCGGAATAAGACGCGACCACCACCGCGCCCTGCTCCCGCTTTGCCCGAATGTGATCGGAAAGCGCACTGAAAAGGTTTATCTTTTCCTGCTGCCGCTCGGGTGAGAAATTGCGCCCGATCCGCCCGCCGCCATCCAGCACGCCCGGGCCGGTGGGCTGCGGCAGGGCGCCGAAGCCGATCACCCGCACGCCGGCCGTGGCCGCGCTCCAGGCCGCATCGTCAAGGTAGAGCAGCCCCGGCGGGCACGGCTTGTAGACCGAATCCATCCGGTTTCTGGCGTTCATCGCCTCGCGCCGCGTCTCGTACTGGTCGGCGATCCCGTCCCAGCGGCTGATCCGGGCGGGGGTGAGCTGATCGTCCAGCATCACGCTGGCGCCGGGCAGATAGTCGAACAAGGTTTCCAGCCGCTCGTGGAAGAACGGCAGCCAGTGCTCGGCGCCCTGATGCTTGCGCCCCGCGCTCACCGCCTCGTAAAGCGGATCGTCCGAGGTGCCGGCGCCGAACTCGATCCGGTAATTCTGCCTGAACCGGGTGATCGCGGCCTCGTCGAGGATCACTTCCGAGACCGGCGCAAGCTCCACCACCGACAGGTTCTCGGTGGTGCGCTGGGTGGCCGGGTCGAAGCGGCGCGCGCCGTCGAGCACGTCGCCGAACAGATCGAGCCGCACCGGCCCGGCCTCGCCCGGCGGATAGATGTCGATGATCCCGCCGCGCACGGCAAAATCGCCGGGCTCGGTCACCGTGGGCGCCTGCGAAAAGCCCATCCGCACGAGAAACGCGCGCAGCGCGTCCACGTCCAGCCGGTGATCGACACGGGCGGTAAAGCTCGCCTCGCGCAGCACCTCGCGGGCGGGCACGCGCTGGGTGGCGGCGTTGAGCGTGGTGAGCAGGATCACCCGGCTGGTCGGCAGCCCATGCGCCAGCGCCGCCAGCGTCGCCATCCGGTTGGCCGACACATCGGCATTGGGCGAGACCCGGTCATAGGGCAGGCAATCCCAGCCCGGAAAGGTCATCCGCGCCACATCGGGCGCGAAGAAATCGAGCGCGGCTTCCATCGCCGCCAGCCGGCGCGCATCGCGGGCGACATGCACCACCGGGCCGCCGGACTTTTCCAGCTCGCGGACCAGCAGGGCCGCGTCGAAGCCCTCGGGGGCCCCGGAAAGGGTGATGGCACGGATGTCGTTCATGGCGCTGGCCTACCCCCGGGCGGGCGCGGGATCAACCGGCGATCTGCGCCCGGCGGCTCAGCTCCCGATCGCGCCGATGCTCATGTTCTGATACATGCCCCAGAGCGCGGTCACGAAGATCGAGAGCATCCCCACCACCTGGGTCTGGATCCGGTGGCGCATCATCCGCCGCCGCAGCCCGTCGCCGGTCAGCCCGCCGTCGCGGATGATCCGTGCCGTGTTGAGCGAGAGAGCGCCCACCAGCGTCATCGGCGCGGCCAGCAGAAACACCGCCTGGGCGAATTCGATCCCGTACCAGAAGCCGAGCATGGCAAGCGAGGTGAGCAGCCCCGAGACCAGCCCGAGCAGCCACAGGCCCGACACGCCGGCGATATAGAGCAGCCGGTTGCAGTTGATCCGCACCATGTCTTCAAGGTCCACCTGCGCCTCGCCGCCATGGCGCCCGGCGCGCTGGATCATGTCCCATGGCACGCCCAGCACCCAGTGCGAGGTGGTCGACCACAGAACGGCCAGGGCGATCCAATACCACAGGTTGGAAAAGGATCGCATGTCGATGAGTTCGAAAATGGCGGAATACCAGTCCAACAGCCTGCCCGTTCATCACAGAAATTCGTCCCGCGTTTCATAGCCGCCGCCGTCCGCGAGCGCCAGCCCTTGAGCGCAAGGCCCGGGCGTGGCAAAGGAAGGCGTCCAACGCAGGAGCCAGCCCATGCGCACCGTCGCCCCCTTCCCCGCCGCCCGCCTGCGCCGCAACCGCCGCACCGAAGCGCTGCGCGGCCTCGTGCGCGAAACCAGCCTGAGCGTGACCGACCTGATCTGGCCGGTCTTCGTGATGGAGGGGCAGAACGACACCCATCCCGTGCCCTCGATGCCCGGCGTGTCGCGCCTGACCATCGACAAGGTGGTCGAGGCCGCACGCCATGCCGAAAGCCTCGGCATCCCGGCGATCTGCCTGTTTCCTTACGTCGATCCCGCGCTGAAAACCGAAGCCTGCGAAAACGCCTGGGACCCCGACAACCTGTCGAATCGCGCCACCAAGGCGATCCGCGATGCCGGGATCGAGGTCGCGGTGATGACCGATGTGGCGCTCGACCCCTACAATGCCAACGGCCATGACGGGATCGTGCGCGACGGCATCATCGTCAACGACGAAACCGTCGAGGCGCTGGCGAAGATGGCGCTGGCGCAGGCCGAAGCGGGCGCCGACATCCTCGGCCCGTCCGACATGATGGATGGCCGGATCGGCGCGATGCGCAGCATCCTTGAGGAAAACGGCCACAAGGACGTGTCGATCATGTCCTATTCCGCCAAATACGCTTCGGCCTTCTACGGGCCCTTCCGCGATGCGGTCGGCGCGTCGGGCGCGCTGAAAGGCGACAAGAAGACCTACCAGATGGACCCGGCCAACGCCGACGAAGCCCTGCGTCTCGTCGAGCGCGACCTGATGGAAGGCGCCGATATGGTGATGGTCAAGCCGGGGATGCCCTATCTCGACATCTGCCGCGCCGTCAAAGACACGTTCCGCGTGCCCACCTTCGCCTATCAGGTCTCGGGCGAATACGCGATGCTGATGGCGGCGGCCCGGAACGGCTGGCTCGCCGAGGAACAGGTGATGATGGAAAGCCTCGCCGGCTTCAAACGTGCCGGGCTGGACGGGATCCTGACCTATTTCGCGCCGCGTGCGGCGGAAATCCTGAACGGGTGAGGGCCTGAGGCGAACGAAACTGGCCCGCTCGCTGCGGCACGCCTGCCATAGCGCCTGGAGCCATACCTCCCGGCGTGCGATCTGCTAAACTGTTCGCATGACGGCACCCGATCCTTATAATTTTCGCAAAGTGGCGCGGGACGATCTCGATATGCTCATGCGGTGGCAATCGACGCCGCATGTCCGTGAATGGTGGGAGTCGGATGAGCCATACGATGACGCGGCCCTGGCTGATCCGCGGGTGGCGCGCTGGATCGTTTCATATGCCGAACGCCCCTTCGCCTTCATGCAGGATTACACCGTTCATGGGTGGGAAGATCACCATTTTGCCCATCTTCCCAAAGGCGCGCGCGGCATTGATCAATATATCGGCGAGCCCGAGATGGTCGGTGCCGGGCATGGACCGGCCTTTATCGCGATGAGAATGCGGGCGCTTTTCGACGAGGGCGCACCTGTGATCGCCACCGATCCGCATCCAGACAATGCACGCGCGATCGCCGTCTATAAGAGGCTGGGTTTCGAACCGTCCGGGCCGCCCCGAAAAACCCGATGGGGTTTGATCCTGCCCATGTTGGCGGCGGCCTGAGCGCGCCCACGGCAAGGATCGCTTCGCCCGGCAGAGCACCCATCCGAAACGACAGCGCCCCCGCAGAAAGCTGCGGGGGCGCTTTTCTTCGTATGGAACGCGGCCTCAGGCTGCCTGCGCCGCCGCGCCGCCTTTGCGGGTATCGAGCGCATAGGCCCCCGCGCCCATGGCGGTCACCATCAACAGCCCGCCGGCAATCGACAGGTTCTTCATGAACATGATGATCTGCATCTGCGCCATCATCCCCTCGGCGGCCCCAGCCGGCACGAGGTGATAAAGTACGCCCGCCACGATGGAGAAGCCTGCCAGCAGCAGCGCCGCGATCCGCGCCTGATAGCCGATGGCAAGCGCCAGCCCGCCCAGCACTTCGACAAGGATGGTCGGCCAGATCAGCACGCCCGGCAGCCCGCCGGAGGCGATGTAGGCGGCATTGCCGGAAATGTCGCCAAGCTTCTGAAGCCCCGAAACGATGAAGATCAGGGCAAGGAGGATGCGCGCCACGGGGGCGAGCAGCGAAAGGGAATTGGTCATCTGATGTCTCCGATCTCGAAAAGATGGGATATCTGTGCCCCAACACCACACCACCGCACAATTCGGAGTGATTGCGCAGGGTCTGTTCGAATGCGCACAACAGCCGCTGCCCCGCGCGACTTTCCGCCCATCGCCCCTGCGCGCGTGACACTCCGCCGCGCCTCCGGTATCATGCCGCAAAATCCGGGCGTTAGACCCGGGGTATCAAGGCGACAGAAAGGTTGAGAGGCATGAGCAAACTCTCCAGACGCGGTTTCATCCTGGCGACGGGCGGCAGTGGGCTTGTGCTCGCGGGCTGTGGCAACGGGCTTGGGTCGGAAGGGCCGGGCAGGATCGACGCGCGCGTGAGCGCGACGCTGAACCAGATGTACAATGATGTGCCCGACAGCCGGCGGCTTGAGGAAAAGGCCTCCGGCATGCTGGTCATGCCGCTGGTGACCGAGGCGGGCTTTGGCGTTGGCGGAGCCTATGGGCGCGGCGCGCTTCTGGTCGACGGGATCACCGTCGATTACTACTCGCAGGCCAAGGCGAGCTTCGGGCTGCAGATCGGTGCCCAGCAATTCGCCCATGTGCTCTTTTTCATGACCGATGACGCTCTGGCCGATTTCCGCACCGCCAGCGGCTGGGTTGCCGGGGCCGATATCAAATATGCCGTCGCCTCCGAAGGCGGGCGCTTCTCGGCCGATACGGTGACCACCACCAGCCCGGTCGTGGCCGTGGTCTTCGGTCAGGCCGGCCTGATCGTGGGCGCCAGCCTCGAAGGGTCGAAATATTCCCGCATCATCCCCTGAGGGTGAACGCCAGGTAAAGCACGAGGATCGCGGCGATCCATGAGGCGGCGATGCGCCAGAAGATGGCGGTCGCCGGATAGCGGATCGTGGCGAGGCTCATGCGGATCGCTCCCACGGCAAGGGCCAGCGCGCCATGCAGGCCAATGAGCAGGCCCGCACGGGTGGCGTTGCTTACCTCGCCGAACCCGTGCCCCTCCAGCGCATAGCCCACCACCGCCAGCCCCGTCATCCCGGCGAGCCAGGGCAGCGCCGGGGCGAGCCGCGCCACCGGCACCAGCGCCGCGACCACAGCCAGAAGAAGCCCGATCCCCATCGCCGTCAGCCCGATCCAGGGGCCGCTGACGGGCGCGATGGCCAGGCCGATCAGCGTGCCTGCGAGCAGATACGGCCAGGCGGCGCGCAGGCCCCGCGCGCCCCAAAGCGCCAGAGCGACGGCCAGCGCCAGCATCGGCAATAACAGATCGGGATTGGTCAGGGCGAGCTTCAGCCCGGCACCGAATGGCTGGCCCGCCCCCGCGCCGATGGCGTGGGCACTGGCCGCCTGCGGCATGAGCGCGAGCGCAAGGCCCGCGCGCAGGCGCAGCGGCATCAGGCGAACCCGAACAGGAACCCGGCCCCCGCCGCGGCGATGGCCGCACCCACGGCACGCACCACGATCCGGCCCCCGGTTGAGCCGACAAAGGCGCCCAGCCCGATCCCGGCGAGATGCAAGAGGCCGGTGGCGAGCACGAAGCCGATACCATAGGCATAGGGGTTGGCCGCGTCCGGCAATTCCGTCCCATGGGCATGGCCGTGGAACACCGCGAAGACGCCGACAATCACCGCGGCCACCCAAAGCGGCGCGCGCACCGCGAAGGCGATCAGCAGGCCCAGCACCACGCCCGACAGCGCGATCCCCGCCTCGACCATCGGCAGCGGAACGCCCAGCACACCGAGCGCGCCGCCGAAGGCCATCACCAGCGGAAAGACCACCGGCAGGAGCCAGAGCGCAGGCGCGCCGAGAAACGCCCCCCAAAGCCCGACCGCGACCATCGCCACGACGTGATCCCAGCCGCCGATCGGATGCGCGAAACCGGAGGCGAAGCCGCCCGCGCTACCGCCGGTATGGGCGGCGGCGGCGGTGGCGAGCAGCATCAGGGGCAGGCTCGCGATCAGGCGCCGGGGCTGGGTCATAGCGGTCTCCGTTCCGTGATTGCGGTGCATATTGGCGCAGGCGGCACGCCAGGTCCATCCTTTATCCGCGCGCTCTCAACCCGAATGCGCGGGTGCCATTACACATATATATCAGCATCTTATTAAGATACCTTCATTCTCCGCTGCGCGCGACGCCCTCGGCCATCAACGCGCCGAGACGATCGAGGATCGCCCAGGGCGGTTCGCGGCCGGAGGCCACACCGGCGGCCCAGTCGGCTGCGGCAAGGTTCATCTTGCTGCGCTGCCCTTCGGAATCGGTGCAGGGCGCGAGCGCGATGGCCTCGTAGACCGCCCGCGCCTTCTCGGCCAGCGCCGGGTTCGGCCAGGGCCGCTCGCGCAGCTCGGTCATGAAGGCCAGATCGCAGCCGCAATTGAACAGCCCGTTCTGGCTGGCGCAGAAATCGTGGCGGAAGCAGGCATCGTCCAGCGCGTCGAGGATCGGCCCGCTGCCGTGATAGGGCCCGCACCAGTTGCCATGAACGGGAAAGGCCATCTCCTGCGCCACGGCGGGCGCGGCGGTCGACACGGCAAGAAGAAAGGCGGCGATGCGGATCATGCCGCCATTCTGCCGCGCGCGCGCCCACCGGTCCAGCGCCGCGCGGCGGGGTGAGCGGAAAAGCCCGCCGGGCCACGACCCGGCCCCGGCACCCCGCGCGGCCTGTCAGCCAGCGCTTAGGCGGCGACCGGCACCCTCACCCCAGCGCGCGCAGCCGCCTGATCAGCGACGATGTGTCCCAGCGCCCGCCGCCCAGCTTCTGCACGTCCTTGTAGAACTGGTCGACCAGCGCCGTCACCGGCAGGCTCGCGCCGGTTTCGTTGGCGGTGGCAAGGCAGATGCCCAGATCCTTGCGCATCCAGTCGACCGCGAAGCCATGCTCGAAGAAATCGTCCGCCATCGTCTCGTAGCGGTTCGACATCTGCCAGCTCCCCGCCGCACCCTGGCTGATCACCTGCACCACCTCGCGGATATCGAGCCCCGCCTTTTCGGCAAAATGCAGCCCTTCCGACAGGCCCTGCACCAGCCCGGCGATGCAGATCTGGTTGACCATCTTGGTGAGTTGCCCGGCGCCGCTTTCGCCCATTCGGCGGATCGTCTTGCCATAAGCGGCCATCACCGGCTCGGCCGCGTCATAGGCGGCCTGCGCGCCGCCGCACATGATCGAGAGCACGCCGTTCTCGGCCCCCGCCTGCCCGCCGGAGACCGGCGCATCGACAAAGGCCACGCCCCGCCCCGCAGCCGCCTCTGCCAGTTCACCGGTCACCTTCGACGATACGGTGGTGTGATCGACGAACACCGCGCCGGCCGCCATGCCGGCAAAAGCGCCGTCCGGCCCAAGGCAGACGGCGCGCAGATCGTCGTCATTACCGACGCAGGACATCACGAAATCGGCCCCCGCCGCCGCCTCGCGCGGGGTTGCCGCCATCGCTTGGCCATGCTCGGCCACCCAGGCTTCGGCCTTCGCGGCGGTCCGGTTATAGACGGTCACCTCATGCCCCTTCGCCGCCAGGTGGCCCGCCATCGGGTAGCCCATCACACCAAGGCCCAGAAACGCCACTTTCGCCATTTCACCGCTCCGTCAATTGCATGCGCGTCAGACTGCCTTTATTGACGGGAGCCTGAGAGCAGGTCAACAAAGGTGGCGCATGGCAGGGGTGTTTCGCTGGACGGTCCGGGTGGTGACGGCGGTGCTGGTGCTCGCGGTGGCGGCGTTCGGCTTTGCCTATTACCTCGCCTCGCGTTCCCTTCCCGATTACGACGTGACCCGCCCGGCGCGCGGGATCACCGCGCCGGTCGAGATCGTGCGCGACCATGCCAATGTGCCGCATATCTTCGGCGAGACCGATGAAGACGTATTCTTCGGCCTCGGCTACGCCCATGCGCAGGACAGGCTGTGGCAGATGATCATGCTAAGGCGCACGGCGCAGGGGCGGCTGTCGGAGATCTTCGGCGCCCGCACGCTGGCGGTGGACGAACTCATGCGCCGGCTCGATCTCTATGCGCTGGCCCAGCAGGCGGTGGCCTATCAGAGCGACGAGACCCGCGCCGCGCTCACCGCCTATGCCCATGGCGTGAACGCCTGGCTCGACCGGGTGAACGACGAGGCGCTGGGGCGCGGCGCGCCCGAGCTCTTCCTGTTCGACAACGATATCTCTCCCTGGGTGCCCGCCGACAGCCTCGCGGTGCTGAAGCTCATGGCGGTGCAGATGGGCGGCCATATCCAGGAGGAAGTGCTGCGTGCCCGGGTGGCGCTGGCGCTGGACACGGACCGGCTGCACGACATCCTGCCCGACGCGCCCGGCACCGGCGTGGCGGCGCTGCCGGAATATGCCGCGCTGTTCGGGCTGGAGAAAACCGATTTCGCCGCCCTCGCCCCGCTGTCCGGGGGCGATCCGCTCTCGCCCGTCGCCGCGCCCGGCATGGCGGGGGCCTCCAATGCCTGGGCCGCCGCGCCCTCGCGCTCGGCCGCAGGCGGCACGCTGCTCGCCAACGATCCGCATCTGGGCTTCACCGCGCCGACGATCTGGTATCTCGCCCGGCTGGAACTGCAAAGCGGCGGCATCATCGGCGGCACGATCCCCGGCATGCCGGTGCTGCTGCTCGGCCGCTCCGAAAGCTTCGGCTGGGGGCTGACCTCGTCCTACATGGACGACCAGGACGTGTTCATCGAAAAGCTGAACCCCGACGCGCCGGGCGAAGTGCTCACCCCCGACGGCTACAGGCCGATGGAAGCCCGCGCCTCGATCATCCGCGTGAAAGACGCCGCCCCAGTCACCATCGAGCTGCGATGGACGGAGAACGGCCCGGTCCTGCCCGGCAGCCATTACGGGCTGGCGGCGGTCACCCCGCCCGGCCATGTCGCCGCGATCGGCTGGACGATGCTCTCGGCGCGCGATCGCTCGATGACCTCGGCGATGCGGCTCATGCAGGCGAAATCGGTGGCCGAGGGGATCGCCGCGGGCGCAGACTTTCTCGCCCCGTCGCAGAACGTGACGATGGTGGACGGCGAGCATATCGCGCTGAAGACCGTGGGCGCGATGCCCCGGCGCGCCGCCGATCACATGACGCTGGGCCGGATGCCCGCCCCGGGCTGGGAGGCGCAGAACCGCTGGCTCGGCTTCGAGGCTTATGAAGCCAATCCCGAATTCAGCGATCCGGCCGGCGGCATCGTCGGCAACACCAACAACAAGATCGTCGAGCGCCCTTTTCCGCTGCATGTAAGCTGGGACTGGGGCGACACCCAGCGCGTGCAGCGCTGGCAGCGGCTGATGCAGGCGCGCGAGGTGCATACCCGCGAAAGCTTCATCGAGGCACAGCTCGACCCGGTCTCGATCACCGCGCGCAACCTGCTGCCGCTGGTCGGGGCCGATCTGTGGTTTACCGGCGAGGCCGCACCCGATGGCACGCCCGAGCGTGCCCGCCAGCGCGCCCTGCAATTGCTCGCCGACTGGAACGGCGAGATGAACGAGCATATGCCCGAACCGCTGATCTACATGGCCTGGATGCGCGCGCTTCAGGACCGGCTGATCCGCGATGAGCTGGGCCCGCTCGCCAATGCGTTTACCCATGTCGAGCCGGTCTTCATCGAGCGGGTCTTCCGCGATGTGGACGGCGCCGGCGCCTGGTGCGACGTGGTGCAATCGGCGCCGGAGGAAAGCTGCACCGAGATCGCCCGCATCGCGCTCGATGAAGCGCTGATCTGGATCGGCGAGAATGTGGGCGGCGAGACCGAGGCGCTGCGCTGGGGCGATGTGCACCAGGCCACCCATGACCATGCGGTGCTGGGCGGGGTGCCGTTCCTGAAATGGTTCGTCAATATCCACCAATCCACCTCCGGCAGCGACAACACGCTGAACCGGGGCCGCACCATCGGCACCGGGCCGAACCCGTTTCTCAATGTTCACGGCGCGGGCTACCGGGGGGTATATGACTTCGCCGATCCGGATTCGTCGCTGTTCATCACGGCGACGGGGCAGTCGGGCCATTTCCTGAGCCGCCATTACGACGATCTGGGCGAGCTCTGGCGGCGCGGCGAATATATTCCGATGTCGCTCGACGAGGGCCTGGCCCGCGCCGCGGCCGAGGGGGTAACGACGCTGGTGCCGATGCAATAGCGCCGGGCGGGAGAATGCCCGGGAATCTCTCCGGAGCGGCTGCTAACCAATTGACTCTGAATGAAACTCTACGATTCTAGAATCCTGGAGTCGTAGACAGATCCCGGAACAGACTCTCCCCAGGCAAAGCCCGGCTTCTTTCTAAGAAACCGGGCCGAAATCTTAGAAAGATTTCGCTCTATCCATGGAGCTTCTGAAATTCCGCCTTCTGCCGCGCCGTCCAGGTCACATCGAGCGTCCAGCCCGCCTCGCCCTGCCGCTCGGCTTCGACCACATGCGCCTCATGCAGCCAGGCGCGCGCCTTGCCCTCGGCGAAGGCGAGCACCAGCGTTTCGCGGCTGCTCTCCTCGGCAAGCTGCGCCTCGACGGCGGCGGTGAGCGCGTCCAGCCCGGCCCCGGTCAGCGCCGAAATCGCCACCACATGATCGTTGCGCGCGGCTTCGGTCTCGCGCGCGGCGCGGGGATCGGCGTCAAGCAGGTCGGTCTTGTTCCAGACCTCGATGCGCGGCACGTCGCGCGGCATCCCCAGCTCTTCGAGGATCGCCTCCACGTCGCGCGCCTGCGCCTCGGTCTCGGCGGCCGAGATGTCGCGCACATGCAGGATCACATCCGCCCCGAGCACCTCTTCCAGCGTCGCGCGGAAGGCGGCGACAAGCTGGTGCGGCAGATCGGAGATGAAGCCCACCGTATCCGACAGGATCACCTTGCGCCCGGACGGCAGAACGAGGCCGCGCATCGTCGGGTCGAGCGTGGCGAAGAGCATGTCCTTCGCCATCACATCCGCGCCCGTCATCCGGTTGAACAGGGTTGATTTGCCGGCATTGGTATAGCCCACCAGCGCCACCACCGGAAACGGCACCTTGGCGCGGGCGGCACGGTGCAACTCGCGGGTTTTCACCACCTTGGCGAGCTGTTTGCGCAGCCGGGCGAGCTGTTCGTCGATCGCGCGCCGGTCGGCCTCGATCTGGGTTTCGCCGGGGCCGCCGACGAAGCCAAGGCCGCCGCGCTGGCGCTCAAGGTGGGTCCAGGCCCGCACCAGCCGCGTGCGCTGATAGCTGAGCGCGGCCATCTCGACCTGCAACACACCCTCGCGGGTGCGGGCGCGGTCCGAGAAAATCTCCAGAATAAGGCCGGTCCGGTCGAGGATCTTGACCTTCCATTCCTTTTCCAGATTGCGCTGCTGCACCGGGCTGACCGGCCCGTCGATCAGCACAAGCTCCACCTCGCCCGCCTGCAACCGCGCCTTGATCTCCTCGATCTTGCCGGTGCCGAACAGATGCCCCGGATGTGGCTTGGCAAGGCGCACGATCTCGGAGCCGGCCACCTCAAGGTTGGGCAAGGCGCCCGCCAGCGCCACGCCTTCATCGAGCGCGGCCCGCGGCTCGCGCCGCTCGCGGTCGGAGGTCAGCTCGGGATGGATCACCCAGGCGCGGGTGGCGGTTTTTTCGTGAGAGGTGAGGTCGGTGATCATAGGATATCACATGGGGACGGAGAGGCGCTTTCGAAAGCACATGCGATGGCGTTTCGCAACGCCACCGCCCCGCCGCGACTACCGTCGGGGCGGGAAAAGGATCGCGTTGTCCTGACGATTTGGATCAGCTCTCGTCGCCGTCGTAGAGGTTGATCGGCTGGGCCGGCATGATCGTCGAGATCGCGTGCTTGTAGACGAGCTGGCTCTGCCCGTCGCGCTTGAGCAGCACGCAGAAATTGTCGAACCAGGAAATCACCCCCTGGAGCTTCACGCCATTGATGAGGAAGATCGTCACCGGAACCTTGGCCTTGCGGACATGGTTCAAGAACGCATCCTGAAGGTTTTGCTTATCGGCAGCCATCGCTTCTTGCCCTTGTTCTCTCGTGCTGCCGCGATCCGGCAGGAATTACCCAACAACCTCAGTATGTAATGCCTCGGGGGCGATTTCCACCCCCTATTTCAAGGCTTATCTGCGCCACAGGTCGGGGCTGAACAGCGCGACGATGGCGAGCGTTTCGAGCCGGCCGAGGATCATCGCGGCGGTGAGCACGTATTTCGCCCCCACCGAGAGCGCGCCGTAGCTGATCGGCTCCACCTCCGCCAGCGCGGCCAGCGGCCCGGTGGTGGTGAGTGCCGCGACGGTCAGCACCAGCGCCTGTTCGAAGCTCTCGCCGGTGAAGGAAAACGCCCCCATCACCAGCGCCACCGACAGCGCCATCAGCATGAAGAACAGCCAGGCCATATAGGCGCCGCGCCGGCGCAAATGCCGCGCATCGCCGCCCGAGCCGCCAACCGAATGCGGATGCACCAGCCGCTCCAGCTCGCGCACACCATGCTTGTAGAGCGCGTAAACCCTGAGCAGCTTCGCACCCCCCGCCGTGGTCGCCACCCCGCCACCGATCAGCGCAAGCCCGAGCAGGATCAGCCCCGGTGTCTGCAGGCCCGACCAGTCCTGGCTCGCGGTCCAGGCCTCGCTGTGCCAGCCTGCGGTGGTCAGGAAGGACAGTACGGTAAAGACCGAGCCCCAGAGCGCGCCCAGCCCCTGCCAGACGCTCATCTCGCTGCCGCCCACCTCGTAGGCCCCGAGGAAGTGGCGCAGGAACAGAAAGCCCGGCACCAGCGTGATCAGGGCAAGCGCGATGCGGATTTCGGGATCGTGGCGCAGCGAGGCGAATTCCATCCCCTGCCCCTCGCGCGCGAAGGTGATGCGCGACAGCGCGAAGACAAGAAAGACGGCCACGACCACCTCGCCGCCCCAGCCCGCAGCGCCGCCACCGAGCCCGCCGACCGGCGAGATGCCGGAGGTCGACAGGGTCGACATTGCATGAGCCAGCGCCACCGAGGGGCTGTCGCCCGCGATCAGCAGCCCGCCCCAGAGCAGCAGCGTCAGCGCGCTGTAGATCGGCAGAAGCTGCGCGGCATGGGCGCGCACCCGTTGCGACAGATCGGCCCGCTCGGTGATCTGCGCATAGCCCAGCGCCACCACCTCTTGCGAGGGGGCACGGCGGCGCACCTCGAACCCGCCCAGCGCCATCGGTGCCAGAACCGAGATGGCGCCGACCCAGATGAACAGCCCGCCGAGCCAGCCCACCGTGGCACGCCAGGTGTGCAGCGGCGGCGCGAGCCGGGCGGGATCGTCAAACAGCGTGGCCCCGGTGGTGGTGAGCGCCGACACCATCTCGACATAGGCGTTGAGAAAGCTCGTATTGCCCACCGCCTCGTAAAACGGCAGCGCGAACAGGAAGGGCAGCGCCACGAACAGCGCCAGCAGCCCGGCCAGGTGGCGGCGCGGATGTTCGCGGCGCGGACGGCCCGCCATCGCGATGCCGATGAACAGCGCCACCACCAGCGTCAGCGCGCCTTCGTAGAAGAAGATCTCGGCAATCCGCGCCTCGCCGGTCGCCGCCGCATGGATGGCTGGGATCAGCATGGCAAGCCCACCCACCCCGATCAGGGTGACGATGAGCGGCAGGCGGGCGACCCAGGCGAGCATGGCGCGGGCGTCCTCAGAAGAAGTCGATCGAGACTTGCAGCAGGCGCTCGACCTCGGGCACGTCGGCGGCAAGGGCGAAGATCACCACCACGTCGCCTTCCTCGATCCGGGTGCTGCCCACCGGCTTGATCACCTCGTCGCCCTTCATCACCGCGCCGAGCAGCACGCCCTCGGGAAATTCGATATTGCGCACCTCATGGCCCGCGATCGGCGAGGTGGAGAGCACCTGCGCCTCGATCACCTCGGCCTCGGCATCGCCGACCGAGTAGACGCCACGCACCCGCCCGTGGCGGATATGGCGCAGGATCGAGCTTACCGTGGTGGCGCGCGGGTTGATATGCGCGTCGATATCGAGCGGCTCCATCAGCGGGATGAAGGAGGTATCGTTGATCAGGCAGATCGCCATCGGGCAGCCCGCCGCCTTGCCGCGCACGGCGGCGAGGATATTGACCTTGTCGTCGTCGGTAACGGCCAGGATCGCATCGGCCCGGGCGATGCCGGCTTCCTTCAGCAGTTCCATATCCATGCCGTTGCCATGCAGCACCACGGTGCGCTCCAGGGCGTCGGCGGCCTGTTCGGCGGTGTTGCGGTTGAGCTCGATCACCTTGGCGCGGATCCGGTCGCTGCGCTTTTCCAGCGCCTCGGCCACGGCGAGGCCGACATTGCCGCCGCCCAGGATCACCACCCGCTCCTGCCGCTTCACCTGCTTGCCGAAAATCTCCAGCGTCCGGTTCACATCGCCGGTTTCGGCGAACACGTAGATCTGATCGCCGGCAAAGAGCTGGTCGGAGGCTTCGGGCGCAAACAGCCGCCCCTCGCGCCGCACGCCGACAACGATGGCCTTCAGCGTCGAGAACAGATCGGTGAGCTGGCGCAGCGGCGTGTTGATCACCGGGCAATCGTCGTCGAGCTGCAGGCCCAGAAGCGTGCCGCGCCCGCCGAAGAAGGTCTCGGCATCGAAGGCGGCGGGGGCCGCGAGGCGGCGCAGCGCGGCCTCGGCCACCTCGCGCTCGGGGCTGATCACCACGTCGATCGGCAGATGCTCGCGGCGGTAGAGATCGGAATAGATCGCGTCGAGATAGCTCTGCGCGCGCAGCCGGGCGATCTTGCGCGGGATGGCGAAGATCGAATGCGCCACCTGGCAGGTGACCATGTTGACCTCGTCGGAATGGGTGGCGGCGACGAGCATATCGGCATCGCGCGCACCGGCGCGTTCCAGCACATCGGGGTAGGAGGCAAAGCCCGTCACCCCCTGCACATCGAGGGTTTCGGTGGCGCGGGCAACGAGATCGGGGTTGTTGTCCACCACCGTCACATCGTTGTTCTCGCCGGAAAGATGACGCGCGATCTGCCAGCCCACCTGGCCCGCGCCGCAGATGATGACCTTCATATGGGTCTCCGTTCTGTCACGTCGGATGATTGGCAGAGGCAGGGGGAAAGGTCAACGCGGGCGGTGATGCCGGGTGAGGAAGCGCAATGGCAGCGTTCACACGTCGCCATTGTCCAACCCTAAGGCTCGCGGCGCGCGCTGTCCTGCAAGGACCGCAGTATCTCGACGGCCCTTTCGCACAGATGTTCGGGAACAAACACATGATCGTGGTGAAACGCCGCGATCATGTTGCAGGGTATGTCGTGATCCGCCAGCGCCCCTGACACTGCCGCCGTCAGGCCAACGCCATGCAGCGAGGAATATACATTGAGGGTAATGCCGCGCATGGGCGCATCCGCGTTCAGACCATGTTTCAAAGCCACATCGCCCGGGATGAGAAGGGATGTGCCCTCGGCCTCACGAAAGACCGCACGGGCGCTGGACATCAGCCGCGCTTCCAACGCGCTATCCGTGATTGTAACGAACACGAACCTGCCCGCGCGCAGCTCCGGGGTCATACCCGAAACCATATCATGGGCCGTCTCGGCGCGTTTCACCATGTATTCCTCTCAATCGCTAAAGGTCTCGCGCAGGCGAGCGGCTATCCTGCGTCGCCGCTGTTCGGCCAGCCTACCCGGCACGCGCCGCAGATGATGATTTTCCAAGGGGTCTCCCGGCCGTCACGGTGAAGGATTGGGGGAGGCGGGGGGAAAGGTCAACGCGGGGGTGATGCGGGCAGCCGGTTTCTTTCTAAGAAACCGGCCCGAAATCTTGGAAAGATTTCGGAGCGTGCTGCGTCTGCGGTTCAGAACATGTCGCCATGAGCGCCGTAGCCCTTTTCGTCGATCTCCTGAAGCGCGCGGTAGCGTTTCACCCCCACCGCGTGGTTCGACATGACATTGGCGGCCCGGATGAACCATTCCCCGCGCTCCTCCTCGGTCTGGCGATTGAGCGCATCGTGATCGACCTTGTGATTGATCCACGGCCCGATCATCAGAAGTGAAATGGTTTCGCGGTGATGGTTGCAGACGGAATGCGCGAGCCGGTCGGCCGAATATTCCTGCGCCCGAACCTGGCTGACCCCGAAGGCCGGGATCAGACGCGGAAGGAAGGTGACGACGAGCCGCAGCAGCGACACATGGCGCAGCCGGTGATGCGAAAGCTCATGCGCGAGCACGAATTCGACGGTCTCGGGCGAGGTGTCCATCAACAGCGCGATCTCGGCATGAAGAACCACATATTTGGCGCGGGTATTGCACGACATCGCGTAGGCATTCACCACGCCATTGCCGTTCTTGATATAGAGCCGCGGCGGCGCCTCGAACCCAAGCCTCCGTGCAACATCCTGATAAAGCGCCCAGATTTCGGGAAACTGCTCGGGCCCCACGCGGACGGCATTCGCCTTGTCGCGCGCGATCTGGTAGAAGCGCATCACGAAGATGTAGAGCGGCGCGGCCAGCAGAAGCAGCGCATATGAGCCGAAATCAATGGCGTCTTCGCCCGCAGCATCCGCCGTTTCGGCGACCGCGCCCGGATCGGGCGTTGCCAGCCCGGCAATCAGGCTGACCAGGCCGACGGCCAGAACGACCAGCGAAATCAGAATACTGAGCGCCACCAGCGGCATTTCCCACCGGTGGCGGTAGCGCATTGGACTGCTTTTCGGATCGGCGAAGGCGGTGGCTTCGGGGCGTGGCGTGGACGTGTCGGCCATGGTGGCGGCTCCGTTCCCGGTGCCCCGATGCGGGGCGGGCTGGGGCAAGTTTACAGGCGCATGGCGATCCGGCCAATACCTGTTGGCTTTGTCCCACAGGGCCGGAACCTACTCCTCCCCCTCCTCCGCCACGTACGCCACCCGCGCGCCAGACTTCGTTCCCGTCACCACGCCGAGCGATTTCAGCTTGCGGTGCAGCGCCGAGCGTTCCATCCCGACGAAATTCGCCGTGCGCGAGATATTGCCGCCGAAGCGGTTGATCTGGGTCAGCAGATATTCCCGCTCGAAGGCCTCGCGCGCCTCGCGCAGCGGCAGGGTGGCCAATGCCGCGGGCAGGACCACACCGTCGCCGTCGCCGCTGCCGGTCTCCACCTCGTTGAGTTCGCCCGCCTCGATCGGCCCGGTGCCGTCGCCGAGGATCAGCACCCGCTCGATCACGTTCTTGAGCTGGCGCACGTTGCCCGGCCAGGTCATCGACTGCAGCATCGCCTTGGCCTCGTCGGTGATGTCGCGCAGCGGAAGGCCCTGATTGGCGTTGAAAATCCTGATGAAATAGCCCGCGAGCTCGGGAATGTCCTCGCGCCGGTCGGCCAGCGGCGGCACCGGGATCGGCACCACGTTCAGCCGGTGATACAGCTCCTCGCGGAAGCGCTTGGCCTCGATCTCGGCGGCGAGGTCGCGGGTGGTCGAGGAGATCACCCGCACATCGACATTGATCTTGTCGGCGCCGCCGACGCGGGTGAAGCTCTGCTCCACCAGCACCCGCAGGATCTTCGACTGGGTGCCGAGCGGCATGTCGGCCACCTCGTCGAAATAGAGCACGCCGCCATGCGCCTCTTCCAGCAGCCCCGGCTCGACACCGCGCTCGGCGGTCTCGCGGCCGAACAGAACCTCTTCCATCCGGTCAGGCTCGACGGCGGCGGAATTGACCACCACGAAGGGCGAGCGCGCCCGGTCGCTGCCGCCGTGGATGATCCGCGCCGCCAGTTCCTTGCCGGCGCCCGCAGGCCCGGTGAGCATCACCCGCCCGTTCGAGCGCATCACCTTGTCGAGATTGGATTTCAGCGTCTTGAAGGCGGTGGAGCGCCCGACCATCTCGACCGGCCCCTGATCCTTGCGCTTGAGTTCCACGTTCTCGCGCCTGAGCCGCGAGGTTTCCATCGCCCGGCCGATCACCACCATCAGCTGGTCGATGTTGAACGGCTTTTCGATGAAGTCGTAAGCGCCCTGCTTGATCGCGGCCACCGCGATCTCGATATTGCCGTGGCCCGAGATGATCACCACCGGCACTTCCGGGTGCTCGCGCTTGACCATCTTCAGGATGTCGATCCCGTCCATGGCCGAATCCTTCAGCCAGATATCGAGGATCATCAGCGCCGGAAGCTCGGCCTTGACCTGCGCCACCGCCTCGTCGGAGGTGCCGGCGAGCCGGGTGGTGTAGCCTTCGTCTTCGAGAATATCCGAAATCAGCTCGCGGATATCGCGTTCGTCGTCGACAATCAGGATGTCAGCCATGGGTCTCTCTCGTCCTCGTCACTCTGCGGCGTCGGGCACGGCTTCCGCCGGGTTCACCGGCAGCCGCACCACGGCCATCGCCCCCGGCCTGTCGGTGCCGCCGAACATCTCGGCGTCGACAAGCTGGAGCGTGCCGCCATGTTCTTCGATGATCTTCTTCACGATGGGCAGGCCGAGGCCGGTGCCCTTGTCGCGGGTCGTTACGTAAGGCTCGAACAGCCGCGAGCGATCCTCCGGCAGCCCGATCCCGTTATCCGAGATCGTGACGATCCCGGTTTCATCGTCGCGGGCCAGAACCACCCGGATCGTCGGCGTATGGCCTTCCGGGGATTCGCCCTTTTCCTGCAAGCTTTCAATGGCTTCGCCCGCATTCTTGATCAGGTTGGTGAGCGCCTGCCCGATCATCGTCTCGTCCAGCTCGGCATGGATCGGCGCGCCCGGCAGAGCGGCGGAAATCTCCACTCCCACCTGGCCCGCCTTTTGCAGCGTCACCGCGCCACGCACCAGCTCGACAAGGTCGGCCGGCTTCTTCACCGGCTCCGGCATCCGCGCGAATTTGGAAAACTCGTCGACGATCCGGCGCAGATCCTCGGTCTGGCGCACGATCACGCCGGTCAGGCTTTCAAGATCCTCGGCATCCGCTTCTTCCATCTTGCGCCCGAACTTGCGCTTGATCCGCTCCGCCGAAAGCTGGATCGGCGTGAGCGGGTTCTTGATCTCATGCGCGATCCGGCGCGCCACGTCGCCCCAGGCGGCCATGCGCTGCGCGGTGACCAGATCGGTCACATCGTCGAAGGCGATCACGTAGCCCTCCAGCGCGCCATCGTCGGAAAAGCGCGGCGCGATGCGCACCAGCAGCCGCTCCTGCCGGCCCATCCGGCTCAGCCCCAGCTCTTCCTGCACCCGCTCGCCGCCCTCGGCGCGCAGCCGGTCGAGCAGCGGCGCGAATTCCGGCACCACCAGCGCCAGATCGTCATGCGCCGGATCGCCGGCGTCGAGCCCCAGCATTGCCCGCGCCGCCCGGTTGAGGAAGGTCACCTTGCCGCCCGCGTCGAGCCCGACCACCCCCGCCGTCACCGACGACAGCACCGAATCGAACAGCCGGCGGCGGCGCTCGATCTGTTCGGTGTTTTCCAACAGGGCATCGCGCTGCACCTTGAGCTGGCGGGTCATCTTGTTGAACAGCCCCGAAAGCTGTTCGATCTCGTCGCCGGTCTCCTCCTCGACCACCTGCACGTCAAGATCGCCCTCGCCCACCCGCTCGGCGGCGGAGGCGAGCCGGCCCACCGGGCGGGCCAGCCGCTCGGCAAACCACATGCCCAGCCAGGTGGCGGCGAGCACGAGGATCGCGGCAAAGCCGAGATAGATCAGGCCGAACTCGAACAGCACCTGCCCGCGCTGGCTTTCAAGCTGCTGGTAGAAGCGCACGGTCTCCTGCGTCTCGTCGAGCAGATCGAGGATCTTGCCGTCCACATCGCGCGACACATAAAGCAGATGGTCGGGATAGGCGCCAAGATTGACCAGCGCGCGGAACTCGTTGATGTCCCAATCCTCGATCACCACGGTTTCGCCCGCCTGCGCGCGGGCGATGGCATCGGCATCGGGCTTTTCGAAGTCGAAGAGATAGGAGCGGTCGCCGCGCAGCCGGATTTCGCCATCTCCGTCAATGATATAGGCTTCCCGAAGCCCGCGCTGGATGCGCGTCTGCGCCTGCGCCAGCGCCTGCCGAAGCTGCGCCTCGGAAATGAAGACATTGGTCTGCTTGGCGAGGTTCAGAAAGCCCGCCACCGCCTCGGCATCGGCGACCAGCCCATCGCGGTGTTCGCTTTCATAGGCCTGCGCGGCGGCGAGCGAATTGCCCACCACCCGGCTTACCCGGTCGGAAAACCAGCCCTCAAGCCCGACATTCACCGTCAGCACGGCGAAGACGGCCACCAGCACGGTGGGCAGGAGCGCGAGAAAGGCGAAAACGCCGGTCAGCCGCAGGTGCAGCCGCGAGCCCGCCGATTTGTTGCGCCGCGCCATCACCATGCGCACCACGCCCGAGAGCACCAGCGCGGCCACGGCCAGCACGTAGACGAAATCCGCCAGCAGCACGAGGCGCAGCGCGTTGGATTGCACGCCCTGCTCCAGCGGGCCGAGCACGAGATAGGTCAGAATCGCCAGAACCGGGCCAAGCGTGACCACGCCGACGCTCAGCAACGAGCGGGTCTGGCGCAGGCGGCGCAGACGCGCGAGCCGCTCCCATGTCCAATGGCTGTTCGCGCTGCGCGCCACGTCGATCCCCCAAGGCCCGAATAATCGCCCGGCCTCCCGGCATCCGGTGGCAGCGCGCCCTCGTAATGCGGCGCATATGCCACGGCTGTGGCGGTTTTACATCAACTTGCGGCGGCGTGTCACCTCGATTCCCAGCTCGGTGATCTTCTTGCGCAAAGTATTGCGGTTGATCCCGAGCAGCTCCGCGCAGCGCGCCTGATTGCCGCCGGTGGCGTCGAGGGCGATCTCGATCAGCGGCACCTCGATCTCGCGCAGCACCCGCTGATAGACGCCGGGGGGCGGCAGCGCGCCGCCATGCAGATCGAAATAGCGCTTGAGATGGCGCGCGACCGAGGCCGACAGGTTCTCGGCCTCGTCCAGCGTCACCACCGGGCCGCCGGCGGGCGCGCCCAGGGTCTGCTCCACCTCGGCGCGCGAAATCTCGGCCTCGGCGCCGGTGACCATGAGCCGCTGAATGGTGTTTTCAAGCTGGCGCACATTGCCCGGCCAGGGATAGGCGCGCAGGATCTCGGTCGCCTCGGCGCTGAGCGCGCGGGGGCTGAGCCCGTCGCGCTCGGCGCGGGCGAGGAAATGCTCGGCCAGCGCCGGGATGTCTTCGAGCCGCTCGCGCAGCGAAGGCACCGGAATGGTGACGCCACCGAGCCGGTAGTAAAGATCCTGCCGGAACTCGCCCGTTTTCAGCCGGCGCGACAGATCGCCCTGCGAGGTCGACAGCACGCGCGGCGCCGGATCGGTCAGGCTGTCGAGCATCCGGGTGATGCGGGCCTGCGCCTCGGCGTCGAGATCGCCGATCTCGTCAAACAGCAGCGTGCCCTGCCCGACCTTGGCGAGAATCTTCGACGGCCCCTCCATCGGCACCAGATCGTCGGGCGTAACCACCACGAAGGGCAGGTTGCGCCGGTCGGAGAAATCGTGGATCGCCCGCGCGATCAGGCTCTTGCCGGTGCCGCTCTCGCCGGTGATCAGCACCGGCAATTCGGTGTTCATCACCCGCGCCACCAGCCGGTAGAGCGATTGCATCGCCGGCGTGCGGCCCACCAGCGGCAGATCGTCCCCCTGCCCCGCGCCGGCTTCGCGCACCGGCTTCGGCACGCGCCGCTTCTGCTCCAGCGCCCGCGCCGCCCGTTTCATCAGATCGGGCAGATCGAAAGGCTTCGGCAGGTAGTCGAACGCCTCCTTCTCCGCCGCCTGGATCGCGGTCATGATCGTGTTCTGGGCCGAGATCACGATCACCGGCAGGTCGGGCCGCGATTGCGCGATCTCCGGCAGCGCGTCGAGCCCGTTGCCATCGGGCATGACCACATCGGAAATCACCAGATCGCCCCGCCCCTCATCGACCCAGCGTTTGAGCGTGACCAGCGACGAGGTGGCATGCACCCGGCATCCCGCGCGGGTGAGCGCCTGCGTCAGCACGGTGCGGATCGTGCGGTCGTCATCGGCGACGAGAACTGTGCCGTCCATCTGGGTTTACTCCTTGTCCTTCGGGGCTACGGGCAGCGAAATGCGAAACTTGGTCTGACCGGGCACGCTGTCGACCGAGATCCAGCCGTCATGGTCAGAGATGATCTTGGAGACCAGCGCAAGGCCGAGCCCGGTGCCGTTTTCCCGGCCCGAAACGAAGGGCTCGAACACCTGGGCGGCGATCTCGGGCGGCAGGCCCGGCCCGTCATCGCTGATCTCCACCTGCAGGGGCAGGCCGGTGCCGGAGCCATCGGGGCGCCGGAGCCTCAGCGCGTGGTCATAGAACGTATGGATGCGGATCGTGCCGCCCTTGTCGCCCGCCGCCTCCGCCGCGTTCTTGAGCAGGTTGAGAAACACCTGCATGAGCTGGTCAGGATCGACATAGGTGTTGGGCAGCGAGGGGTCGTAATCCTCGACCAGCTTCATCCGGGCGGCAAAGCCCACCTCGGCCGATTTCTGCGCCCGGTCGAGCAGATCGTGGATATTGACCGATTTGCGCTCGGGCGGGCGCAGGTTGCCGAATTGCTCGACCTGTTCGAGCAGCGCCACGATGCGGCGGCTTTCCACCACGATCAGATCGGTCAGCTCCTGATCTTCGGGGCTGAGGCTCATCGACAGAAGCTGCGCCGCGCCGGTGATGCCGGCGAGCGGGTTCTTGATCTCATGCGCCAGCATTTCGGCCATGCCGATCGCCGAGCGCGCGGCGGTTTTCACCCCGAGCGATTTGCCCAGCTTCATCGCCAGCTGGCGCGGATGCATCAGGATGAGGATCTCGCCGTCGCGCCCCGTCACCGGCGCGATCTGCACATTGCATTCCACCGGCGGCGCATGGCCCGAGCCGACATCGACATTGTTGAGAAACATCGGCCCCTGATCGCGGCGGACCCGGGCGAAGGTGCCCTCTATGTTGGCGTCGATGCTGAGCCGGTCGAGCAGCGGCTTGCCGACGAGCGATTTCACACTGGCGTTCAGAAACGCCTCGCCCGCCGAATTCACCTCGCGGATGCAATCGTCGGGGCCGATCAGCAGCGCCGGCACCGGCAATGTGCTCCAGAGCGCATCGTTCTCCATCACGCAGCCTCCCTGTGTGGGCCGAGAGCGTCGGGCAAAAGCGCCAGCACGCGGGCCGGTTCGGGGGCCGAGAGAACGCTGCGGCGCAGATCGGGCGGGGTGGCGGCCTCGTCCATATACCAGCCCAGATGCTTGCGGATCACCCGCTTGCCCAGATCGGCGCCGTAGAAATCGAGCGCCGCCTCGTAATGCCCCGCCACCATCTCGACCAGCGCCGCGCCCTGCGGCACCTGCGGCGCCTCGGCGCCGGTGAGCGCCGCCGCGATCTCGGCCACGAGCCAGGGCCGCCCGCCGGTGGCCCGGCCCACCATCACGCCATCGGCGCCGGACTGGCCCAGCGCCGCCTCGGCATCGGCGGGCGAGGCAATGTCGCCATTGGCGATCACCGGGATCGTCACCGCCTGTTTCGTCGCCCGGATCGCCGCCCAGTCGGCCTTGCCCTTGTAGAATTGCTGCCGGGTGCGGCCATGAATGGTGACCATCTTCACCCCCGCCCCCTCGGCGCGGCGCGCCAGTTCCGGCGCGTTCAGCCGGTCGTGATCCCAGCCCAGCCGCGTCTTCAGCGTCACCGGCACCGAGACCGCGCCGACCACCGCCTCGATCAGCGTGAGCGCATGGTCGAGATCCTTCATCAGCGCCGAACCCGAAAGCCCGCCCACCACCTTCTTGGCCGGGCAGCCCATATTGATGTCGATGATCCGCGCGCCGTTTTCTTCCACCATCCGCGCCGCCTCGCCGATCCAGTAAGGGTCGCGGCCCGCCAGTTGCACGGCAGTGCCCGAAAGCCCAAATCCAAGCTCGGCCCGTTCGCGCACACCGGGCTTGGCCTGCACCATCTCCTGGCTCGCCACCATCTCGCTCACCACCAGCCCGGCGCCGAAGCTCTGGACGAGCTGGCGAAAGGGCAGATCGGTGATCCCGGCCATCGGGGCCAGAAAAACCGGGGGATCGAGTGTGATGTCGCCAAGCCTGACGGCCATATGCCTAATCCTTGAGCAGATGCCTGAGATATAGATGCGGCGCGCCGGAGCTGCAAAAATCCGCGCCACTTGCATGCGCGAAATTTCACCATTGCACAATATTTAATCAGTTGACCCCACGGCCAGCAGGCCCATTGTTCTTGAAATCGGCAACGCATAAACAAAGCGCATGGAAATCGCATGCATCATCGTCGCCGCCGGACGCGGCACACGGGCGGGTGGAGATGTGCCGAAGCAATGGCGCCACCTCCATGGCCGCCGCGTCGCCGACTGGACGGTCGCGGCCTTCCGCGAGCATGGCCGGATCGACCGGGTGGTGCTGGTGCTGCATCCCGACGATCTCGGCCAGGCGCGCGGCTTTCGCGATGTGCTGATCGCCGCCGGCGGGGCCACGCGCGATGCCAGCGTGCTGGCCGGGCTGGAGGCGCTGGCGGGCGATCCGCCCGATCTCGTCCTGATTCACGATGTCGCCCGCCCGCTCGTCGGCCCGGCGGTGATCGACCGGGTGATCGACGCGCTGGAGCACAGCGCCGGCGCGGCCCCGGCCCTGGCGGTCACCGATGCCCTCTGGATGGGCGATGGCGGGCGTGTCGCCGGCACGCAGGACCGCACCGGCCTCTACCGCGCCCAGACGCCGCAGGGCTTTCGCTACGGCGCGATCCTTGCCGCCCACCGCACCCATCCCGGCGGTGCTGCGGATGACGTGGAGGTCGCGCGCCATGCGGGGCTTGACGTGGCCATCGTCGAAGGCGACGAGGCCAATATGAAAATCACCGGCCCCGCCGATTTCGCGCGGGCCGAGAAACTTATGCAAAACGCGATGGGAGACGCCATGGATATCCGGGTCGGCCAAGGCTATGACGTTCACGCTTTCGAGCCGGGCGAGGCTTGCATCATCTGCGGCGTGCCGGTGCCGCATGACAAGAAACTCAAGGGCCATTCCGACGCCGATGTCGGCATGCACGCGCTGACCGATGCGATCTACGGCGCGCTGGCCGAGGGCGATATCGGCCAGCATTTTCCGCCCTCCGATCCGCAATGGAAGGGCGCGGCCTCGGATATCTTCCTGGCCCATGCCATCGAACTGGCCCGCTCGAAGGGTTTTGAGCTGGCCAATTGCGATGTGACACTGATCTGCGAACGGCCCAAGATCGGCCCCCATGCGGGCGCGATGCGGGCGGAACTGGCGCGGATCATGGCGGTGGATGCCGAGCGCGTCTCGGTCAAGGCGACCACATCGGAACGGCTCGGCTTCACCGGCCGCGAAGAGGGGATTGCGTCGATGGCCGTCGCAACGCTGGTGAAAGCATGAACAAGCTCATTGCCACCTTCTTCGGCGCGGGGCTGTTGAAGCCCGCCCCCGGCACCTGGGGCTCGCTCGCCGCCCTGCCCTTCGTCTGGCTGCTGCATGTGCTTGGCGGGCCCTGGCTGTTTGGCGTGGCCATCGTCGCGGTGTTCCTTATCGGCTGGTGGGCCACCAGGGGCTATACCGCGATGACCGGGGTCGAAGACCCCTCCGAAGTGGTGATCGACGAGGTGGTGGGGATGTGGATCGCCATGCTGCCCGTCTCGATCGGCGCGGCGGCGGCCGGCGCGGGCATCTTCGCGCTCTATCCCGGCTGGATCGCCGCCTTCTTCCTGTTTCGCTTCTTCGACATCGTGAAGATGGGGCCGGTCCGCTGGGCCGATGACCGGGGCGACGCAATGGGCGTGATGCTCGACGATGTCTTCGCCGGGATCTTCGCCGCGATCGTCGTGATCGCGCTCGCCGGGTTTTCGCATCTGGTGCTGATGTAATGACCACGCCGGCGGAGATACTCCGGCTCTGCCGCGTCAAAGGACTGACCGTCGCCAGCGCCGAAAGCTGCACCGGCGGCATGGTCGGCGCGGCGCTGACGGATGTGGCGGGCTCGTCCGATGTGTATGAACGCGGGGTCATCACCTATTCCAACGCCGCCAAGATGGCGCTGCTTGGCGTGAAAGCCGAGACGCTGGAAGCGGTCGGCGCGGTCTCGGAAGAGGTGGCGCGCGAGATGGCGGAAGGGCTGCTGGCCGCCGCGCCGGTGGATATCGCCGTTTCCGTCACCGGCATTGCCGGGCCGGGCGGCTCGGAGCACAAGCCCGAAGGCCGGGTCTGCTTCGGTCTCGCCACGAAAGCGGGCTGCACGGTGCGGACGGTGGAGTTCGGCGCATTGGGCCGGGCCAATGTGCGCGCCGCCGCCCGCGACCATGCGCTTGAGCTGATCGCCATCGCCGCGCGCGAGGCCTGAGGGCCGCTTGCCCCCTCTCACGGCGCCGCCCGCGGCCATGCGCCGGAGCAACGGTTTCATTTCCGCCGCCTCCGGGGGCAATCCGGCGCCATATTTGCTCAATTATTGATCATTTCTGAATCTGCGCGCTTTTTCATCATGCCGCGCGGGAAATGACGTTTGCCCACACGCCGACCCGGTCCATGAGACCCCAACCAAACAAGGAGGGGACAATGAACGGGGCTGATACCGCCTGGATCATCGTGGCAACCGCGCTCGTGCTGTTCATGAGCCTGCCGGGGCTCGCGCTTTTCTACGGAGGGCTGGTGCGGGCGCGCAACGTGCTCTCGGTTTTCATGCATGTCTACGCCATCGCCGCGCTGATGAGCGTGCTCTGGCTGGTCGTCGGCTATTCCATCGCCTTTGGCGAGGGCAATGCTGTCTGGGGCGGGCTGAGCAAGATGTTCCTCGGCGGCATCGGGGCCGACACTCTCTCGGGCACGATCCCCGAAGTGCTGTTCTTCGCCTTCCAGATGACCTTCGCCATCATCACCCCGGCGCTCATTGTCGGCGCCTATGTCGAACGGGTGGGCTTCGGCTTCGTGCTGACCTTCTCGGCGCTCTGGATGCTGCTCGTCTATGCCCCCGTCACCCACTGGATCTGGGGCGGCGGCTTTCTCGCCGATGGCGGCATCTTCGGCGCGACCGGGGTGAAGGATTTCGCCGGCGGCATCGTCGTGCATGAAACCGCCGGGATCGCGGCGATCCTGATCGCCGTCTTTCTCGGCCCGCGCCGTCACCGCACCACCCCGCCGCATTCGCCCGGCTATGTGATGATCGGCGCGTCGATGCTCTGGGTCGGCTGGTTCGGCTTCAACGGCGGCTCGCAGCTTGCCGCCGATGGCGGCGCGGCAATGGCGCTGACCGTCACCCATATCTCCGCCGCCACCGCCTCGCTGAGCTGGGCGCTGTGGGAACGGATCAAGTTCGGCCGCGCCTCACTCGTCGGCATCGTCACCGGCACCATTGCCGGGCTGGCCTCGATCACCCCCGCCTCGGGCTTTGTCGGCCCGGTCGAGGCGCTGATCATCGGCGCGGTGGCGGGCGTGCTCTGCCAGGAGGCGGTGAACCTCGTGCGCAACCGGCTGCATATCGACGACACGCTCGACGTGTTTGCCGTGCATGGCGTCGGCGGCATCTTCGGCACGATCATGATCGCGGTGTTCGGCGCGGGAAGCTGGGCGGCCCAGCTTGGCAGCCTCACCATCGTCGGGGCCTTTACCGTGGCCGCCACGGTGGCGCTCGTGAAGCTCACCGCGTTTGTCACGCGCCTGCGGGTCGACGCCGAAACCGAAACCAACGGGCTCGATCTCTCGGTCCATGGCGAGCGCGCCTACGAGATGAATTCCTAGGGCCGGCGGGGCGTTTTCATCTCGTCGGGCAGGATGTCTTCCGTCGGCCAGTGCCCGGTCATCAAGGCGAGGTCGAAGCCCTGGGTCAGCCCGGACGAGACCATCGCCGCGAAGGCCGGGGCCGGGTCGTAATCGAGCCGCAGGATGCGCGCGCCATCGGCATCGAGCCGGGCATAGCGCCCGCCGCGCCGCCCATCGTCGGGCGGGATGCCGATGGACCCGGCATTGAGCCAGGTCACCCCGCGAATGACGCGCTGGAAGGCAATGCCGCAATGGCCGGCAATGACCCCGTCGAGCGGCCCCGCCGCCGCTTCGATGGCGTTGATTTCCTGCTCGAACAACACTTCCGGCGAGCCGGGCCAGATATACCGCGCGATCCGGGTGAAGCCGCCATGCACCACCGCCCAGCGCCGCCCCTCATGGGCGAAGACGAGCGCATCGGGCAGGCCCTCCATCCAGTCGCGCGCGGCGGCGTCGGTGTGACGGTCGGCAAAGCGCCAGCCCGCGACCGCCCGGCGCATCGAGAGCGAACCGGGCGCGAAGCCCGCGCCGCTTTCGCCGGCGCAGGCGGCAAGCTGGCGCTCGATATTCCCGGCCACGACATGATGGCGATAAGCCCGCGTGGCGGCGATGCATTCGGCGGGCTGGGCGCAGGTGCCGGCGATATCGCCGGTGCAGATCACGTTGCCCGCCGGCACGCCCGCGCGCGACACGTCGCGCAACAGCGCGCCCAGCGCGGCAAGGTTGCCGACCGCCCCGCCATAGGCGATCACCGGGCCGGTGAGCGTACCGAGCGACGCGATCTTCATGCCCTCTCCCTTGAAACGCGGGTAAACCACCGCCATAGAAGTGCGAAACCACGCGAAAGACAACGCCCATGACCCCCGCCGAGACCGGCCCCCTCCTCGACACCGCCTTCTGGCTCACCGCCGGCGCAATCGCGCTGCTGCTGGTGCTGTCGGCCTTCTTCTCCGGCTCCGAGACCGCGCTTACCGCCGCCTCGCGCGGCAAGCTGCGCGCGCGCGCCGACAAGGGCGAGAAGGGCGCCGGCCGGGCGCTGGCGATCACCGACGACAATGAGCGGCTGATCGGCTCGGTGCTGCTCGGCAACAACCTCGTCAACATCCTCGCCACCTCGCTGGCCACGGCGCTGTTTACCCGGCTGTTCGGCGCCGAGGGCGTGGCGCTGGCCACGCTGGTGATGACGCTGCTGGTGCTGATCTTCGCCGAGGTGCTGCCCAAGACCTATGCCATCACCCGGCCCGAAGCGGCGGCGGGGCTGGTCTCCGGCCCGATCCGGATCGTGATCCTCGTCTTCGCCCCCATCGTCTCGGCGGTGCGCGCCTTCACCCGGGGGCTGCTGAAGCTGCTCGGGGTCGAGACCGACCCGAACGCCCAGCTTCTCGCCGTGCGCGAAGAGATCGTCGGCGCCATCACGCTCGGCCACAGCGAAGGCGCGGTGGAGAAGGAAGACCGCGACAGGATTCTCGGCGCGCTCGATCTGGGCGACCGCACGGTGGACGAGATCATGCTCCACCGCAGCCAGATCGAGATGATCGACGCCGAAAGCCCGGCCATCGAGGTGCTGCAACAGGCGCTGGCCTCGCCCCACACCCGCCTGCCCGTCTACCGTGGCGAGCCGGAAAACATCGTCGGCGTGATCCACGCCAAGGATATCAGCCGCGCGATGTACGCCGCCGGCGAAGCCGCTGGCGAAGCCGGGCTGACCAGGGCGCTGGCCGAGTTCGACATCATGCAGGTGGCGATGGAGCCCTATTTCGTGCCCGAAACCACCACGCTCGACGACCAGATGCGCAACTTCCTCAAGCGCCACACCCATTTCGCGCTGGTGGTGGACGAATACGGCACCCTGCAGGGCCTGCTCACGCTGGAAGACATCCTCGAAGAGATCGTCGGCGAGATCACCGACGAGTTCGACATGTCGGGCGACGAGAACGGCATGACCCGCCTCAATGACGGCAGCCTGATGGTCGAGGGCGCGATGACGATCCGCGACCTCAACCGCGCGATGGAATGGAACCTGCCCGACGAAGAGGCCAACACCATCGCCGGGCTGGTGATCCACGAGGCGCAGATGATCCCGAACGAAGGCCAGGTCTTCTCCTTCCATGGCTGCCGCTTCGAGGTGATGAAGCGCGAGCAGAACCGGATCGCCCAGCTGCGCATCCGCCCGCTCTGAGCGATGGCGGAGCTGATCACCTTCCGCGCCGGGAAGGCGGGCCGGATCACGCTGACCCGCCCGCAGGCGCTGAACGCGCTTTCCTACGAGATGTGCCGCGAGGTGGCCCGGGCGCTGGACGAGTGGCGCGACGATCCCGAAATCGCACTGGTGGTGATCGACGCCACGGGCGACCGCGCCTTTTGCGCCGGCGGCGATATCCAGGAAATGTATGAGACCGGCAGGCAAGGCGATTTCGACTATGGCCGCCGGTTCTGGGCCGACGAATACCGGATGAACGCCGCCATCGCCGAATATCCCAAACCGGTGGTGACGCTCCTGCACGGCTACACGATGGGCGGCGGCGTCGGGCTCGGCTGCCATGCCAGCCACCGTATCGTTTGCGAAACCAGCCAGATCGCCATGCCGGAAGTGGCCATCGGCCTGGTGCCGGATGTGGGCGGCACCCACCTGCTGGCCCGTGCGCCGGGGCGGATCGGCGAATATCTCGCTTCGACGGCGGCGCGGATGGGGCCGGGCGACGCGATCCATGCCGGCTTTGCCGACCTCTACGTGCCGCGCGAATTCTGGCTCGACCTCACCCTGCGGCTCGAAAGCACCGGCGATCTGTCGATCCTCGACGCGATGGCCGAGGCCCCGCCCCCCGGCCCGGTCGCGGCGGCGCAGGGCGAGATCGACCACCTTTTCGCCGGCTCGCCCGGCGAGATCGCCACCGCCCTCGCCGCCGATGGCAGCGACTTCGCCCAGGCCGCATTCGCCGCCCTGCGCCGCGCCTCGCCACTGGCGGTGGCCTGCGGGCTGGCCAATATCCGCGCCCGGCGCACGGATGGCGGCGGCATCCGCCCGGCCCTGCGCGCCGAATACCGCTTCACCTTCCGCGCCTCGGAAAAAAGCGACTTCCTCGAAGGCATCCGCGCAGCGATCATCGACAAGGACAAGGCCCCGCGCTGGCAACATGCGGGGCTGGACGAGGTGACCGGGGCCGAGGTGGCGGCGATGCTGGCCGATCTCGGCCCGGACGAGCTGCGGTTCTGAGGGGGGCCGGGCGCGGTGCTGGACCACCGAAGCACAGGACCTCGCCGCGCTGGAACCCGCCGCCCGCGCCACGCTGGAGCGGCTCAGCCCGGCCGAGCTGCCGCAGGGCGCGGTGCTGTTTCGCCCCGGCGAGGCGGTGAAGGGCTATGTGATCGTGCTCTCGGGCCATGTCGGCGTGCACCTGCTCGGCCCCAGCGGGCGCGACATCCTGCTCTACGAGGTGGCGCCGGGGCAAAGCTGCATCCAGTCCACCCTCGGCCTGCTGGGCGGCGAGGCCTATTCCGCCGAAGCCACCACCAGCCAGCCCACCCGGCTGGTGCTGCTGCCGAAACCGGTCTTTCTCGAACTCGTCGACAGCTCGGCCGCCTTCCGCAAGGTCGTCTTCGCCGCCTTCGCCGAGCGGATGCAGGCGATGATGCAGCTGATCGAAACCATGAGCTTCATGCGGGTCGAGGCGCGGCTGGCCACGCTGGTGCTGGAGCGCGCCGATGCCGATGGCACGCTGGCGATCACCCAGGCCGAAGTGGCCCGCGCCATCGGCACCGCCCGCGAAGTGGTGAGCCGCCGGCTCGACAAGCTCGCGCGCGCCGGGGTGATCGGGGCGGAACGCGGTCTGATCCGGGTGCTCGACCGCGCCGCGCTGGAAGCGCTGGCGACAAGCGCCGCCATGTGACCAGATCACATGCATGGGCGCGCGGGATGTGGTAGAAAGACCTGTCCGGCTTGGACATACGGAAAGGACGATCCATGTTCACCACCAACGAAGGCACCCTCGACCGCGCCCTGCGCGTCATCCTCGGCGCCGCCCTCATCCTTGGCTATTTCCTCAATCCCGGCGGAGCGTATAGCTGGCTCTACTGGCTCGGGATCATCCCGCTGGCCACCGGCCTGATCGGCTGGTGCCCGATCTACTCGATCTTCGGGGTCAAGACCTGCAAGACGAAATAAGCGTCGGGTGCGAGGGGGCCAGCCCCCTCGCGCTCCCCCGAGGTATTTATCGAACAGAGAAGGGTCAGAGGCCGAGGGTTGTGAACACCTTCGGAAGCTCTTCCGGCAGATCCTCGGCAATCAGCCCCGGCCCGAAGTTGCGTGCGGCTTCGACATGCAGCCAGGCGGCCATTTCCGCCGCCTTCACCGGCGCGAAGCCGCGCGCCATCAGCCCCGCGATCATCCCCGCCAGCATATCCCCCGCCCCCGCCGTCGCCAGCCAGGGCGCGGCGCGGTCATAGGCGGCGGCATGGACGGTGCAGCGCCCGTCCGGTGACGCGATCACCGTATCCGGGCCTTTGAACAGCAATGTGCAGCCGGCCCGGGCGGCGGCGGCGCGGGTGGCGTCGACCTTGGAGAAGGCCGGGCCTTTGGTGGCCGGAGCGGCCAGCTTTTCGGCAATGTCGGGGAAGAGCCGGGCGAACTCGCCAGCATGCGGGGTGAGCACCGTTTGATTGTGCACCAGCGCAAAGAGCGCGGCAGGGTCGCCCGCGAAGGCGGTGAGCGCATCGGCATCGAGCAACGTCGCCCGGTTGGCGGCGAGCGCCACCGGCACCAGCGCGCGCGCCCGCCCCAGCCCGAGGCCGGGGCCGAGCGCGAGGGCGTTGAGGCGGCCATCCTCCAGCACCCGGGCCAGCGCCGCTCCATCTTCCACCTCGCGCAGCATGATCGCGGTGAGCTGGGCGGCATTCTCGGCCAGCGCATCATGCGGGGTGGCGAGGGTGACAAGCCCCGCCCCCACACGCAACGCCGCGCGCGCCGCGAGGCGGGCCGCGCCGGTATGGCCGGTGGGGCCGGAAAGGATCAGGGCGTGACCGTGGGTATATTTGTGTCCCGCCAGCGTCGTCGCCTTGTCGAGCCTGTCGGCGTCGGGCGCGGGAACGAGACGGACGGGATGCATCGCGCCGGGGCCGCCGCGCTGCACATTCGGGCTCAGCCCGATATCGGCCACCACCACCCGGCCCGCGCGTGCCGGGCCCTGCCCCAGCACATGGCCGAGCTTCAGCGCGTGGAAGCTCACCGTCAGCGCGGCGGCGGCCACGCCATCGCCTTCGGGCGGCGCAAGCGGACGGCCCGAATCCATGCACAGGCCCGAGGGCGCATCGACGGCGACGACGCGCGCGCCCGCCCAGGCCATCTCGGCCAGCGCATTGGCCGCCTGCTGCGCCACGCCCGCCAGCGGCCGCCCAAGGCCGGTGCCGAACAGCGCATCCACCGCAAGATCGGCTCCGGCCAGCGGCAGCGGCAGCGCAAGCGGGGCCACCCGCCCCATCGCACACCACCGCTCATAATTGACCCGCGCATCCGGCGGCAGCTTGTCCGCCTCGCCGTAGAGAAGCACCTCCACCGCCCAGCCCCGCTCCGCCATGAGCCGCGCCACGACGAACCCGTCGCCGCCATTATTGCCCGGCCCGCAGAGCACCACCGTCCTGTGCCCTTCATCCTTGCCCAAATACTCCCGGGGGGTCCGGGGGGCAGCGCCCCCCGCCCCGCCCGCCGCAGGCGCAAGCTCCGGCCATTCGGCGAACACCGCCTCGACCACCCCCTGCCCGGCCCGTTCCATCAGCTCCAGCCCGCTCACCGCACCGGACGAGATCGCCGCCCGTTCGATGGCGCGCATTTGGGCAGATGTGAGCAGTTCACGCATGGATTTCGCCTCAAACTTTCGCAAATCGCCCCAATCTCGGGCAACCTGCACAAATTATGTGCAACGTAGCTGGAATCCCAGCGCTGGCTGCGCTACCAGAACCCTATCCAATTGAGGCCGCCCCGCGAAAGTGGTCACTGGGCGGCGAACCATTTTCCATGGGGGGACACCACATGAAAAAGATCGAAGCCATCATCAAGCCGTTCAAGCTCGACGAGGTCAAGGAAGCACTTCAGGAGATCGGCGTGCAGGGCCTCTCCGTGATCGAGGTGAAGGGCTTCGGCCGCCAGAAGGGCCATACCGAGCTGTATCGCGGCGCCGAATACGTGGTGGATTTCCTGCCGAAAGTGAAAATCGAGGTGGTGCTGCCGGCCGACCAGGTCGACGCCGCCATCGAGGCGATCATCGCCGCCGCCAAGACCGACAAGATCGGCGACGGCAAGATTTTCGTCACGCCTGTGGAACAGGCGATCCGCATCCGCACCGGCGAAACCGGCCTCGACGCCGTTTGACCCGCCCGCACCAGTTCAACGCCATATCAACTCAAAGGAAAGAGAGAGAATGAGCAAAGCTGATGTTCTCAAGCTGCTGAAGGACGAAGACGTCGCCTATGTCGACATCCGCTTCACCGATCCGCGTGGCAAGCTGCAGCACGTTACCGTCGCCGCCGAACTCGTCGACGAAGACTTTCTCGACGAAGGCTTCATGTTCGACGGTTCCTCGATCGCCGGCTGGAAGTCGATCGAAGCTTCCGACATGAAACTCATGCCGGACCCGAAATCGGTCTATATCGACCCGTTCTACGCCGAGAAGACCCTCTGCGTGCATTGCTCGATCGTCGAGCCCGACACCGGCGAACCCTATGAGCGCGACCCGCGCGGCACCGCCGAGAAGGCCGAAGCCTATCTCAAGGCGAGCGGCATCGGCGACGTGTCCTATTTCGGCCCGGAAGCCGAGTTCTTCCTGTTCGACGACGTGCGCATGTCGGTGACCCCCAACAAGGTGGCCTATGAGATCGACGCCGTCGACGCCGCCTGGAACACCGATACCGAATACGAGATGGGCAATACCGGCCACCGCGCCGGCTACAAGGGCGGCTATTTCCCGGTCAACCCGATCGACGACGGCCAGGATATCCGCTCGGAAATGCTCTCGACCATGAAGCAGATCGGCATGAAGGTCGACAAGCATCACCACGAGGTGGCGACGGCCCAGCACGAGCTTGGCCTGATCTTCGGCTCGCTTACCGAGCAGGCCGACGAGCTGCAGAAATACAAATACGTCATCCACAACGTCGCCCAGGCCTATGGCAAGACCGCGACCTTCATGCCGAAGCCGATCAAGGGCGATAACGGCTCGGGGATGCATGTGAACATGTCGATCTGGAAAGACGGCAAGCCGCTCTTCGCCGGCGACAAATACGCCGATCTGAGCCAGGAAGCGCTGTGGTTCATCGGCGGCATCCTGAAGCACGCGAAAACGCTCAACGCCTTCACCAACCCGGCCACCAACTCCTACAAGCGCCTGATCCCCGGCTTCGAAGCCCCGGTGCTGCGCGCCTATTCGGCCCGCAACCGCTCGGGCTGCGTGCGGATCCCGTGGACCGAGAGCCCGAAGGCCAAACGTGTGGAAGCCCGCTTCCCCGATCCGGCGGCGAACCCCTATCTCGCCTTCGCCGCCCTGCTGATGGCCGGCCTTGACGGGATCAAGAACAAGATCGACCCGGGCCCCGCCTCGGACAAGAACCTTTACGATCTGCCGCCGGAAGAACTGGCCGGGATCGACACGGTCTGTGGCTCGCTGCGCGAAGCGCTCGAAAGCCTGGAGAAGGATCACGACTTCCTGCTCGCCGGCGATGTCTTTACCAAGGACCAGATCCAGGGCTACCTCGATCTGAAATGGGAAGAGGTCTACGCCTACGAGCACACGCCGCACCCGATCGAGTACCAGATGTACTACTCCTGCTAAGGCGGCAGACGGCAACAATCGGGGCGCTCCTTCGGGGGCGCCCTTTTTCGTTCCGGCTGCGTTTTGCCGGCGGATTATCGCCGAGCGGCGCGCGATCGTGGCGCAAAATGGGGCAATCGCTGCAATTCGCGACGAATGTTTCCGGAACATGCCCTGATTGTCGGTGGATTTTCCACAATCGGCCCCAATTGCGACCACAATCTTATTGTTTCTTTGACCGTAACTGATGGCAAAAGCCCGAGCAGGAGGACCTGAAATGACTGGTCTTGCCAGAAGTACGATTACCGCGTTGTTTTACGCAGAACAAAAAGAACTCGATTTTCACGACCTGGCCTCGAAGCTGGCCTCGGCGATGCTGCACGCATCCGAAGGCGGGCTTGAGATCCGCACGGAATACGATGACGTGATCATCTTCGATCAGGCCGATGTGAGGATCGGGCTCGCCTATGGGCGTCTCGCTTCGGACTTCCCCGAGGTGCTCGCCGCGCAGGGCTGCGACGAATGCTTCATCGTCTCGGTCGGCGAGCGGCCAGACGGGATCGGCCGCGCCGACCATGCCGAGATTTGCGCCCGCATGGCCGCCCAGATCGAATCGCGCTACCCCGCCGATGGCGAGGTGGTGCTGGAGAGCGATGCGGCGTTCAACGAGACCACCTTCGACGATCTGCTGGACGAAACCGTCGCCGCCTTCCTCGAAACCACCGAGCCGGAGGCGCCGGTGCAGCCCGCCCGGGCAGAGATCTTCGGCCCCGACGACGAGGCCGAACATGCCGCCCCGGCGCATCTGAAACTGGTCGCCCGGGATGAGCCGCCGCGCCAGCGCGGGGCCGAGGCGTTCGAGCCCGTGCCCGAGGATTGGGTGCCGTCCGATCTGATCGCGCGCTATGACCGCGAGCAGGCCCAGCGTGGCGCCCCGCGCGCGGCGATGCGTTACGAGCCGCCCCGGCGGCGCCCGACCGCCGCCGCCAATACGCCCGGCGCCCCTGCCCGCGCCACAGCCGCGGCCCGTCCGCGCGGCGAGCGCGCCGCGGCGGCCTTCAGCCGCCTGCGCCCGCAGCCCACCCATGCCGCCGCGGCCGCCGATCACATGGGGGCAAAAACCCTGGCCAGGGCCGGCATCCATATCGGCGGGCTGGAACCGGAAACGGGCAGCATCTTCCCCCCGATCGCCGCCGCGCATGCCGCGCCGCTGGTGCATCGCGGTGCGATCAACGCGCTCAACGTGGCGGTGATGGCCTTTTCGCTGCCCATGGGCGCTTTCCTGATGACGCTGGCGCTGCTCGGCCGCGAAAGCCTGGTGATGTCGTCACGGGTGACGGCGGCGACCGGCGCGGGCATCGGCGTGACGCAGAGCGACACCGCGCTCCAGATTCTGCAATCCTTCATCTCCTGACGCGATCCGGCCCGCTTCGGCGGGCCGGTCTTCAGCTCACCGGGCGATGCGCAGCGAGCGCGGCGCGGTCCTCCCCGGTCAGCCGCTCGAAGGGGATCACATAGGTGTGGATCGAAAAGACAACGCTGCGCGGCACCGGCAGCCGGTTCAGCACCTGCCGCTCGATGCGCAGCCAGCGCGGGCCATCCGGCGGCAGCTTGCGGCGCTCGCCCTCGCGCCGGGGCTGGTGCAGATCGGGATCGGCATAGACCAGCGCGTTGGCCCGCCAGATCGGCCGCCCCTCGCGCAACCCGTCGAACAGCCGCTGCACCCGGCGCGCGATGTTGTCGTCATAGACCGGCACCGGCACGTGAATGCCGGTGAGCGGGCGCATGAATTTTTCCGACAGCGTCCAGCTCGCCGGGAAGCAAAGCACGGCGCCGGTCAGGATATGTTCCTCCGCCCCCTCGGGCTGCTGCATCACAACGAGGTCTTCCTGCACCAGCCGCGCGGCGGTGACGAGCGGCGCCTGGCGGTCGATCTCCACCGCGCGCCCGTCGGGGCAGATCACGCGGCCGCCCCGGCGGCTGTAGCCGGGCTTGGCCGCGATTTCGGCAAGCACCGCGTCAAGCAGCGCCTCCGCCGCCGGGCGCGCATCGGGGGCGAGCGCATGAACCTCGTCGCGCCGCGTGGCCAGCAAATCCTCGCGATAGGCCATCTGCGCGGCATAGACCTCATCGACCCGCAGCCAGTCGCCCGGCTCGACCGGGTTCAGCCCCGGCAGGCGGGCGGTGCGGGCTTCGGCCCAGGGCCGCAGCGGCAGCTCGGACTGGCAGATCGCGACCATCGCCGGCCCGGTCAGTCAGCCATGGTGAATTCGGCCCAGACCCCGTAATGATCCGAGCCCAGAAGCGGCAATTGCGTGACCTCGCCGCGCCCGCCGGAGGCGAACACGAAGTCGATCGGCACGCCCAGAAGCCCGCCGACGCGGCGGGTGGTGATCGCCGCCCCGATCCGGTTCACCCCGGCGCCATTGGCCACATCGCGCACCGGCCCGGATTGCGGCGCATTGTTGAAATCGCCGCCAATGATCTTGGGCCCCGGCACCTGGCTCAGATAGGCGCCCAGCCGCTGCGCCTGCCGGGCATGGCGCGGCTTGTCGCGGGTTTCGAGATGGACCGAAATCACCCAGACCCTGCCTTGCGGCATCTGCACCTGAATCGCCACCGCGCCGAGCGGCCGGATGCATTGATTGCTGCCCGGCACCAGCGGCCAGCGCGACAGCACCGCCACACCGCCGATCCCCTTGAAGGTGCAGAATTCCTGCGACGGATAAGCCTGCGCCAGCATCGCCAGCAGCTTGTCGTTGTCGCGGTTGACCTCCTGCAGCGTCACCGCATCCGGCGCGCGGGCGAGGATATCGCCGGCAAGCGCCCGCTCCTCGTCGTTCCGGAAGGCCATGTTTTTCTGGTAATGCGTGTAGGTATAGCCCTGCGCCCAGGCCGGCGGCGGCAGCAGCACGAGAAGGGCCAGAGCCAGGGTCTGGAACACAAGGAAGGCGGGCCGGAGCCGGAGAGCATGGTGCATCATGGCGCCCACTCTAGGGCATCGCCTCGGCCCGGCAAGAGCTTTCATATCGCTCACGCCATGGTGCGGCGGCGGCGTTTTGCCCCGCTTGCATCCCCCGCCCCTGCGGGCCACATCTGGCGAAACCCGCAGGAGACAGCAGCGATGAGAACCGAGACCCTCACCTTCACCGGACATGGCGGCGCCGAGCTGGCCGGGCGGCTCGACATGCCCGAAGGCCCGGTGCGCGCCACCGCGCTCTTTGCCCATTGCTTCACCTGCACCAAGAACATCCTGCCCGCCCGCCGCATCGCCGCCCGGCTGACCGAAGCGGGCATCGCCGTGCTGCGCTTCGATTTCACCGGGCTTGGCGACAGCGAGGGCGACTTCGCCGAGACCACCTTTGCCAGCAATATCGAAGATCTGCACGCCGCCGCCGAAGCGCTGGCCGCGCGCGACATGGAACCGAGCCTGATGATCGGCCATTCGCTGGGCGGCACGGCGGTGCTGAAGGCCGCCGCCGCACGTAAGGCGGTGAAGGCGGTGGTCACCCTCGGCGCACCCTATGCGCCCGATCACGTCACCCGCAACTTCGCCTGCCGGCTGACCGAGATCGAGAAGAACGGCGTGGCCGAGGTCGATATCGGCGGGCGGCCCTTCACCATCTCCAAAGCCTTCCTCGACGATATCGCCGAACAGGAACTCACCGGCGCGATCCACCGCCTCGGCGCGGCGCTTCTGGTGATGCATGCCCCGCGCGACGAGGTGGTGGGCATCCGGAACGCCACCGACATCTTCACCGCCGCCCTGCACCCCAAGAGCTTCGTTACGCTGGGCGATGCCGATCACCTGATCAGCAAGGCCGAAGACGCCGAATATGCGGCAACCGTGATCGCCGCCTGGGCCGGGCGCTATCTTGGCCTCGATCTTGAACTGCCCTCGCATGCGGCGATGCCGGTGCCCGGCAAGGCCGCGCCGGAGGGCACGGTGCGCGTCACCGAGCTGGACCCGGAGGGCTTTGTGCAGGAGGTGGCGAACGGGCCGCATCACTGGTTTCTCTCCGACGAGCCGCTGAGTGTGCCGCTGGCCACCAACCGGGGGCCGAACCCCTATGCGCTGCTCAAGGCCGCGCTCGGCTCCTGCACCTCGATGACGATGCGGATGTATGCGCGGGTGAAGAAATGGCCGGTGACGGGGATTTCCGTTGAAGTCACCCACCGCAAGGTGCCCGCCGAGGACGGCGCGACAGACGATCGCGGACGGCCGCTGAAGATCGACGTGTTCACCCGCTCGATCACCCTCGACGGCGATCTGGACGACGACCAGCGCGCCCGGCTGATCGAGATCGCCGACCGCTGCCCGGTGCACCGGACGCTGCATCAGTCGAGCCGGATCGAGACGCTTCTGGCCGGGTGACGCGCGGCGCCCGGCGTTTTTCTTCAGGTTGAGCGGACGCGCCGCGCATTCCCCCTTGACCTGCGCCCGCACTCACGGGAAACGAGCGGCATGAGCACCGGACGTTTGACGATTGATCTCGATGCGCTCGCCGCGAACTGGCGCGCGCTCGACGCGATGAGTGGCGCGCAGGTTCAGACCGCCGCCGTGGTGAAGGCCGATGCCTACGGGCTTGGCGTGGGCAAGGCCGCGCGGGCGCTGGCCGCCGCCGGGGCGCGGCGCTTTTTCGTCGCCGTCGCCGAGGAAGGCTGGGCGGTGCGCGAGGCGCTCGGGCCGGGGCCGGAGATCGGCGTTTTTTCCGGCCACATGGCGGGCGACACCGACATGATCCACGATCTGCATCTGGTGCCGATGCTGAACTCGATCGAACAGCTGACGCGCCATATCGAAGCGCTGCCGGGCCATCCCTTCGGCATCCAGCTCGATACCGGGATGAACCGCCTTGGCATGGAGCCGGCCGAATGGGCTGCGGTGCGCGATGTGGTGCTCGCCCAGGCGCCGCGCCTGCTCATGAGCCACCTCGCCTGCGCCGATGAGCCGGAGCACGAGATGAACCGCCAGCAGCTCGCCGCCTTCCACGAGATGACCGACGAGACCGGCGTGCCGCGCTCGCTCTCGGCCACCGGCGGCATCCTGCTCGGCCCGGATTATCACTTCGACCTCACCCGCCCCGGCATCGGCCTTTATGGCGGCTTGCCGTTCGAGGCGGCGCAGCCGGTGGTCGAGCTTGACCTGCCGGTGATCCAGATCCGCGATCTGGTGGCGGGCGAGAGCGTGGGCTACGGCAACACCTTCGTGGCCGAGCGCGCCACCCGCGTGGCGACCGTCTCGGGCGGCTATGCCGACGGGCTGTCGCGCCATCTGTCCAATCATGGCGTTCTGTTCCATGCCGACACGCCCTGCCCGATCCTCGGCCGCGTGTCGATGGACCTGATCGGCGTCGACGTGACCCATCTGGACGAGACCCCCAAGACGCTCACCATGATCGGCCCGCATCAGGGCGTCGACGATCTGGCCGAAGCCGCCGGCACCATCGGCTACGAGATCCTGACCCAGCTCGGCACCCGCTACGCACGTCGATATGCGCGCGGGCGAAGCTGAGGGAAAGCGCTCGCGCCCGCAGGCCCGATCGGATAATCCAAGCCTCATGCCCTGGCTCAGATACCTCAACCTCGCGCTTCTCGTGCTCTTCCCCATCGCCTGGTTCGCGCCGCTCCTGCGGGCGGGGATCAACCTGCCGCTGTTCGGGCTGGACGAGATCAGCGTGGTCTCCGGCCTTCAGGCATTGTGGGAAACGGATATCTTCCTTGCCCTGCTCGTCACCTTCTTCGCCATTTTCGCGCCGATCCTGAAGGTGATCGGCATTGCGCTGATCCAGTTCGGTCTGATGCGCCGCAAGGTTTTGCCGCTGCTGAACCTGATGGGCAAGCTGGCGATGGCCGATATCTTCCTGATCGCGCTCTATATCGTGGTGGTGAAGGGCGCCGGGATCGCCCGGGTCGAAACCGCCTGGGGGCTTTATCTGTTTACCTTCTGCGTGCTGGCCTCGATCTTCGTGGGGCTGATGACGCTGAAACGGGAGCGCGCGTGATGGCAAAGGCCCCGAGCTATGTGTGCCAGGAATGCGGCGCGGCGCATCGCAAGTGGTCGGGCCGCTGCGAGGCCTGCGGGACGTGGAATTCCATCATCGAGGAAAAGCCGCTTTCCGCCGGGCCGGCCTCGAAATCTCTTGGCGCGCTGCGCGGTTCGCCGGTCGCGCTCACCGACCTGGCCACCGAGGAAGCGCCGCCGCCGCGCACCATCTCGGGCGTGGCCGAGTTCGACCGGGTGCTGGGCGGCGGCCTGGTGCCCGCCAGCGCCATCCTTGTCGGCGGAGATCCGGGCATCGGCAAATCCACCCTGCTCCTGCAGGCCGCTGCAAGTTTCGCGCGCAATGGATTGAAAACCATATACGTTTCCGGCGAGGAGGCGAGCGCCCAGGTGCGGATGCGCGCCCAGCGCCTCGGCCTTGCCGACGCCCCCGTCAAGCTCGCCGCCGAGACCAACCTGCGCGATATCCTCACCACCCTTGAGGCCGAAAAGCCCGAGCTTGCCATCATCGATTCGATCCAGACGATGTGGGCTGACAATGTGGAAAGCGCGCCCGGCTCGGTGGCGCAGGTGCGCGCCGCCGCCCATGAGCTGACCACCTTCGCCAAGACCCGTGGCGTCTCGGTGGTTCTGGTCGGCCATGTCACCAAGGAAGGCCAGATCGCCGGCCCCCGCGTGGTCGAGCACATGGTGGATACGGTGCTCTATTTCGAGGGCGAGCGCGGCCATCAGTTCCGCATTCTGCGCGCGGTGAAAAACCGCTTCGGCCCCGCCGACGAAATCGGCGTGTTCGAGATGACGGGCGGCGGGCTGGCAGAGGTCGCCAACCCCTCCGCGCTGTTCCTGGCCGACCGCGAAGACCCGGCCCCCGGCTCGGTGGTGTTTGCCGGGATCGAGGGCACAAGGCCGGTGCTGGTGGAGTTGCAGGCGCTCGTCGCCCCCTCACCGCTTGCCCAGCCGCGCCGCTCGGTACTGGGATGGGATGCGGGGCGGCTCGCGATGATCCTCGCGGTGCTGGAAGCGCGGGTCGGCATCCCCTTCACCGGGCTTGACGTTTACCTCAACGTGGCCGGCGGCATGCGCGTCTCCGAACCCGCCGCCGACCTTGCCGTCGCCGCCGCCTTGCTCTCGGCGCGCGAGGATGCGGCGCTGCCGCGCGACACCGTGGTTTTCGGCGAAATCTCCCTGTCCGGGGCGCTGCGTCCGGTGACACAGGCGGAAAACAGGTTGAAAGAAGCGCAAAAACTTGGTTTCACAACGGCCATAGCCCCTGCGGGATCGAAATTCGGGCAAGGCTCGGGTATGACCCTGAAGACAATGGCCGATCTCGTCACCTTTGTGGGCGACACATTCGGAGCAGGCTGAGGCCGGAGAACAGGACAGCACATGGACGGGTTCACGATTGTCGACGGCGTGGTGGCGCTGGTTATCCTGGTTTCGGCGATTCTCGCCTATTCGCGCGGTTTCGTGCGCGAGGGCATGTCGATCGCCGGATGGATCGTCGCCGCGGTGGTCGCCTATATCTTCGCCCCCCGCGCCGTGCCGCTGATCAAGGAAATCCCGGTTCTGCGCGATTTCATCGCCGATAGCTGCGAACTCAGCGTGATCGCCTCCTTCGCCGGTGTGCTGGCGGTGGCGCTGGTCATTGTCTCGCTGTTCACGCCGCTGTTTTCCTCCGCCATCCAGCGCTCGGCGCTCGGCGGGGTGGACCAGGCGCTTGGCTTCGTCTTCGGCGTGCTGCGCGGGCTGTTGCTGGTGGCCATCGCGCTGGTGATCTACGATCGGGTGATCGTGACCGAGAGCTTCCCGATGGTCGACAATTCGCGCACCGCCAAGATCTTCGCGCGCACCTCCGGCAAGATCGACGAGCAGATCCCCGACGATGCGCCGGGCTGGATCGTCGAGCGCTACGAAGCGCTGGTGTCGTCCTGCACCGGGGCGGTTCCGGGCACAACGACGCAAGACACCGCCACGGAATAATCCGCGTCAGCCGTCTGACAGAAACGCCCCGACCTCCGACATCAGCAGCTCCCAGGCCGGATCCTGCGGCAGCGGAATGTGATTGGCGCTTTCCAGCGCCAGGAATTGCGCGTTGGGAATCGTCCGGGCGAGGATCTGTGCCTGTGCGAAGGGCTGCATCGCATCGTTGCGGGCATGCACCACCAGCGTAGGCGCGGCAACGCGCGCGGCATAGTCCGACGCATCGAGGCGCGAGATCGCGCGCCGGAGGGCCACCGCCCCCTCCGGCGAGATCGAGGCGCGCTGCATCTCGACAAAGGACGCCACCTGCTCCGGCGTGGCGTCGGGCATGAAAAATGCCGCGAAGGCGCGCATATAGGCCGCACCGTGTTCCGACCAGCCCTTGCGCGCCAGCGCCACGAAGGCGTCGGACAATTCCTTGTCTTCGACGCCACGGATCGCCGCGCCCTGAAGAAAGCCCCCGAGCAGCACCAGCCGGCGCACCCGTTCGGGGTATCGCGCCGCAAAGGCAATGGCGACGGGCACGTTTTGCGAGGGCGCGAAGATGTCGAAAGTATCCGCCCCCGCCGCGTCCGCCACCGCCTTCATGTCGTCGACCAGCAAGTCCAGCGTCTGCGCCCCGCCATCGCGCTGCGACAGCCCGGTGCCGCGCATATCGTAGCGAATGAGCCGCCGCCCCTGCCCCAGCCACTCCAGCAGCGGGCGCCACACCGGGTTGTCCCAATCCAGTTCGAGATGGGTCAGCCAGTGCCCGCCGCGCAGCAGGGCCGGGCCTTCGCCGGTGGCGCACCAAGCCAGCCCGGTGCCATCGGCGGCCGCGGCCAGGCGGATCGGCGGACGGGGCGCCCGCGCAGCCGCTGGCGGCGGCGTCTGCGTGCTCTCGACCGGCACCACGAGCTGTATCCCGCGCGACACCACGGTGTGAATCACCGCCTGCGCCCGGCCATTGTCGCCCACGGCACTGCGCGCCGCGCTGACCCGCGCGGAAATGGTCGAGTCCGACACGAAGCGGCCCTGCCAGATCACCTCGATCATGTCGTCGCGCGTGACCAGATCGCCGCCCTTTTCGGCAAGGAGCCGCAACAGGGAGAACACCTGCGGTTCGACGTCAACCGCCTTGCCCGCGCGCAGAAGGCGGTGTTTCGAAACGTCGAGGATACAATCGGCGAAGCGGAATTCCATTCGTCAGCCTAGCAGGAAATGCCCCGCAAACCCACGGCTATCAAAGGCATGCGGGGGCCGAAGGGTGAAAATCAGGAAAAACACAGGACCGTCTCAAGACGGTCTGAAAGCGGGCCGTCGCCCTGTGCGCCATGCTTGGACCATTGCCGTGATCCCAGAAGAAAGGCGCTCCAATGGCCCGCGATACCTTCCCGCAAACGCCCCGCCGCCGCGAAGACGGTTCGATCGACACCGATTTCTACATCCGCCGCGCCCACAGGCTGCGCGCCGACAACGCCCGCCGGATGGCGCAGGACGGACGGCGCGCCATGTTCAAGGCGCTGCACCTGAAACCCTGAGCAGGCGCCCGTGGCACGGGCAGCCGCGCCCGGAGCAATGGCGGAAAATGTTTTTCCGCCCGGTCAAAGGACGCGACGAAGTGTCATCGAAGCGTCACATCCGGCCCGTTGGCGGGTGACATGCCGCGCGCGAGCCCTTATGAGAGGGCCATCCCGCGCCCTCAGGATTCGCTGCAAATGACCTCCTGCGCCACCATGCCGCCCGCCCACCCTTTCGACGACGACAAGCTGAAGGAGGAATGCGGCGTCTACGGCGTGATCGGCCCCAAGGATGCCGCGAACTTCGTGGCCCTGGGCCTGCACGCGCTGCAACATCGCGGCCAGGAGGCAGGCGGGATCGTCAGCCACGATATGGATGCCGGCTTCAACTCGGCCCGCCGCTTCGGCTATGTGCGCGACAATTTCACCAAGGCCAGCCTGATGGAAACCCTGCCGGGGCCCATCGCCATCGGCCATGTGCGCTATTCCACCGCCGGGGCCAAGGGCGCGGCGATCCGCGACGTGCAGCCCTTCTTCGGCGAATTTTCGATGGGCGGCGCGGCGATTGCCCATAACGGCAACCTCACCAATGCCGAGGAATTGCGCCGCGAACTGATCGAGCGCGGCTCGATCTTCCAGTCCTCCTCCGATACCGAATGCATCATCCACCTGATGGCGCGCTCGATGGCGAAATCCATCCCCGACCGGATGGAGGATGCGCTGCGCCGGGTCGAGGGGGCGTTTTCCGTGGTTGCCATGACCCGCACCAAGCTGATGGGCGTGCGCGACCCGCTCGGCGTGCGCCCGCTGGTGCTGGGCCAGATCGGCGACGGCGATGGCTGGGTGCTGTCGTCGGAGACCTGCGCGCTCGACATCATCGGCGCCAAATATGTCCGCGAGATCGAGCCGGGCGAAATGGTGGTGATCTCGCCCGATGGCCGGATCGAAAGCCGCCGCCCGTTCCGCCCGGTCAAACCGCGCTTCTGCGTCTTCGAGCATGTCTATTTCTCGCGCCCCGATTCGATCATCGGCGGCCGCTCGGTCTATGAAACCCGCCGCCAGATCGGCGTGGAACTGGCGCGCGAGGCGCCGGTGGAGGCCGATCTGGTCTGCCCGGTGCCGGATTCGGGCACGCCCGCCGCCATCGGTTATGCCCATGAAAGCGGCATTCCCTTCGGCCTCGGCATCACCCGCAACCAATATATGGGCCGCACCTTCATCGAACCCACCGAGCAGATCCGCAACATGGGCGTGCGCCTCAAGCTCAACGTCAACCGGGCGCTGGTCGAGGGCAAGCGCGTGGTACTGGTGGATGACAGCGTGGTGCGCGGCACCACCTCGCGCAAGATCAAGGAAATGATCCTCGACGCGGGCGCCAAGGAGGTGCATTTCCGCATCGCCTCCCCGCCCACCGCCTGGCCCTGCTTCTACGGCGTCGACACGCCCGAGCGCTCCAAACTGCTGGCCGCGACGATGACCGAGGACGAGATGCGCGATTATCTCGGCGTCGACAGCCTGCGCTTCGTCTCGCTCGACGGGCTCTACCGCGCCGCCGGCGAAGCCGCCGGGCGCGACCCGCAACAGCCGCAATATTGCGATGCCTGCTTCTCCGGCGAATACCCGGTGGCGCCGTCGGACATGATCGCCAAGGGCTTCGAGGTGAAGGCCGCCGCCGAATGAGCGAGACGGCCCCGCTCGACGAAGACCCGCGCTGGCAAAAACTGATGGCGCGGGGCGGGATGGTATCTTTGCCCTTCGCCGCGCCGGATGGCTGGCCGCACGGGCCGATCCCGCCGGGCGAGAAATCGCTGGAGATCGGCGAAGACAGCCTGTCGCCGCTCTATTGCACCCTCGCCGGCCACCGCTTCCTGCGCGCGCTTCTGCTGTTGCCGATCACGGGCGCGCGCACGGTCTTCGGCTTCGAGAGCTGGGCCAGCGTCTCGGAAGACAGCTGGCGCGCCTTCCTCGCCGCGCGGGCGGGCGGCGAGGCGTTTCGCGGCAGTTTCGCCTGGCTCGGCAACAGCCTGCCCGGCTTCGCCCAGGCCGAGCCGGTGCCCTGCAACCTGGTGCCCGGCCCGGCGGGCCAGCCGCCCCGGCTGCAACCGCAGCCCGGCACCGCCCTCAACCGCGCCCAGAGCGACGGGATCTCCACCGCCCGGCTCGCCGCGATCTATGCCGGGGCCGGGCAGGACATCGCCACGCTGCTCGAAGGCTAACGCCGCCTTAACCCTGCCCCGCTAGGTTTGCCCCGGCACGAGCGGAGAGCGGCATGTCGGACACATCCAGCGCCCTAGGCGGCGCGCCCAACGCCTTTGTCGCGCAAGAGGCGACGAAACGCGCGGTGATGCCGCTGGACGAGGCGGCGCTGGTGGGCGTGGCCGGGCCGGAGGGCGCGATGCGGGCGCTCATCCGGATGGGCGACGGGGCGGTGATCTCGGGGATGGAAGGCGAGCGCATCGCACTTGGCCGGCTGATCGAGGTCTCGCCCGCCGGCGCGGTGCTGGAGCTTGCCAATGGCAATGCCACCTTCCTGCGGCCCTATCCCTGGGGGCTGGACCTGCCCGGCGGGTGACAGCGCGCCGCGCCGCCGCCGGCGCGCGGGATGGCCGGCGGGGAATGAGTATTTCTGCAAGGGTGAAGATGCAGGCTTGCCCTGCGCGCCGCACGGGCGCAGGCTCGCCGCATGGCAAAGCCCGAAACCCATGACGCCTATCTCGCCGCCCTGCCCGCCGATCAGCGGGCGGCGCTCATGGCGCTGCGCGACCAGATCAAAGCCGCCGCACCGCAGGCGCGGGAGGTGTTTTCCTACGGCGTGCCCGCCTTCCGCATCGGCCCCGGCACCGGCAAGGTGCTGGTCGGCTACGCGGCGATGAGGGCGCATTGCGGGCTTTACGTGTTCGAGGGCGAGCTTGTGGCGCGCTTCGCCGACAAGCTCGCCGGGTTCTCCACCGCCAAGGGCACGATCCGCTTCACCCCGGATGCGCCGCTGCCCGCCGCCCTCGTGGCCGAGATCGTCGCCGCCCGGCTGGCCGAACTCGGCTGACGCGGCGCTTTCGCGCACTGGACACGCCCGGCGCCGGGTGAGATACGAAGGCCCACCTGACCCCGGAGGAAAAGCATGTCGGAGAAGATCGCCCTCATCACCGGCGCCTCGCGCGGCCTTGGCGCGGCACTGGCCGTGGAGCTTGCGCCGACCCACCATATCGTCGCAGTCGGGCGCACCACCGGCGCGCTGGAAGAGATCGACGACAGGATCAAGGCGGCGGGCGGCGAAGCCACGCTCGCGCCGATGGACATCGCCAATGCCGAGGCGATGGCGCAGCTTTGCCGCGCGATCTACGACCGCTGGGGCAAGGTCGATCTCTGGGTCCACACCGCGATCGAGGCGATGCAGCTCACCCCCACCGCGCAGCTCGCGCTGCAGGAGGAGGATTTCGGGAAATCGCTGAAGGTGAATGTCGAGGCCACGGCGCGGCTGATCGCCTATGTCGCGCCGCTGCTGGGCGAGACCGGCACGGCGGTGTTCTTCCGCGACGATCATGCGGGCGAGAGCTTTTATGGCGGCTATGGCGCGACCAAGGCGGCGCAGATGGCGCTGGCCGGGAGCTGGCAGAAGGAATCGCAGCGCATCGGCCCGAAGGTGAAGATCGTCGAGCCGAAGCCGCTTGCCACCGCGATGCGCGCGCGTTTCCACCCGGGCGAGGACCGTTCGGAGCTGGCCTCGCCCTGGGACGAAGCCAGGCGCCTGCTGCCCGAAATCCTCGCCTGACCCACCACGACTGATTCATCTTGGCAACAATGCCGCGGCGGCGATGCGCGGCCGGGCGGGCCCGGCTTGCTCCGCCCGCGCCCCTCGCCTATTGACGAGACACCACCAACAGGCCGCCCATATGCGCATTCTCATCACCAATGACGACGGGATCAACGCTCCGGGTCTCGACGTGCTCGAAGCCATCGCGAAAGACATTGCCGGACCGGGGGGCGAGGTCTGGATCGTGGCCCCGGCCTTCGAGCAATCGGGCGTGGGCCATTGCATTTCCTATTCGCGCCCGATGATGCTGGCCGAACTGGCGCCCCGCCGCTTCGCCGCCGAGGGCACGCCCGCCGATTGCGTGCTGGCCGCGCTTGGCGATGCGATGCCGGGGCGGCCCGATCTGGTGCTGTCGGGCGTGAACCGGGGCAACAACGCCGCCGAGAACACGCTCTATTCCGGCACGATCGGCGCGGCGCTGGAGGCGGCGCTGCAAAGCCTGCCCGCGATCGCCCTGTCGCAATATCTCGGCCCCGACAACATCGACGCGCCGGATATCTTCGAGGCCGCGCGGGTGCATGGCGCGGGCGTGGTGCGGCGCCTGCTGGACGCGGCGCCCTGGGACGACGGGGCGGATTACAGGCTGTTCTACAACGTCAATTTCCCGCCCCTGCCCGCCGCGCGGGTGCAGGGCGTGCGCCCCGCCGCGCAGGGCTGGCGGCGCGATACCGTCTTCTCGACCGAACCCACGCTCTCGCCTTCGGGGCGGCGCTTTCTCTGGGTCAAGGGCGGGCCGCAGCACGAGCCGACCGCGCCCGGCACCGATGCCGCGGTCAATCTCGACGGCTATATCTCGGTCACGCCGATGCGCGCCGATCTTACCGCCCATGACCGGCTGGCCGATCTGGAGCGCGTCTTTTCATGACCCCGCCGGCCGCCAGCGACGCGGAACGCAAGATGCAGTTTCTCTTCGCGCTGCGCTCGAAGGGGGTCACGGACAAGCGGGTGCTCTCGGCGATGGAAACGGTGGACCGGGGGCTGTTCGTCAAGGGCATCTTCGAAGACCGCGCCTATGAAGACATGCCGCTGCCCATCGCCTCGGGCCAGACCATCAGCCAGCCCTCGGTGGTCGGGCTGATGACCCAGGCGCTCGATGTGCAGCCGAAATCCAAGGTGCTCGAAATCGGCACCGGCTCCGGGTATCAGGCGGCGATCCTCGCCCGGCTCGGGCGGCGGGTCTATACCGTCGACCGCCACCGCACGCTGGTGCGCGAGGCGCGGGCGGTGTTCGACGCGCTCGATCTGCACAATATCACCACCATCACCGGCGATGGCAGCTTCGGCCTGCCCGAGCAGGCGCCCTTCGACCGGATCATCGTCACCGCGGCGGCGGAAGACCCGCCGGGCCCGCTCTTGGCTCAGATGGCGATCGGGGGTATCATGGTTTTGCCGGTGGGGCAGTCCGACGCCGTGCAGACGCTTCTGAAAGTGACGCGCCTGAATGCGGGGTATGATTATCAGGAGCTCATGCCGGTGAGGTTCGTGCCCCTTCTGGAGGGGCTGGGGTAACGTATGAGTGGCCGCGCGCCCTGGCTTCAGGGGCCGGCAAAGGCAGCAACGGCAGGCGCCGCAAGAGCGCTCCGAACAGGCAGGCCCCGGACCGGGGTGAAAAGGACAAGAGCATGACTTTCCCGACCCGATTTTCCGCGCGCTTCGGCTTCGTGACGGCATCGCTTCTGGCGCTGGCGAGTTGCGGCGACGGCGGCATGGGCGATTTCGATTTCGACATGCGCGGCTTTGCCGGCGGCTTCACCACCGCCGATGCGGCACGCGACGCCCGCACCGCCGCCAGGCCCACGCCCGATGCGCGCGGCGTGATCTCCTACCCGACCTACGATGTCGCCGTCGCCCGCGAGGGCGAGACCATCGCCCAGATGGCGGGCCGTCTCGGCCTCGGCCCGAACGAACTGGGCCGCTACAACGGCATCCCGCCCGAAACCGCCTTGCGCGGCGGCGAGATCATCGCCCTGCCGCGCCAGGTGGGCAGCGCCGGCACGCCCGGCTCGGCCACGGCGGGCGGCACGATCGACGTGACCACGCTGGCCGGCAACGCGCTTGACCGTGTCGGCTCCGGCACTGCGCCCGCAAGCAGCGCCGCCGCCGGGCCGGAACCGGTGCGCCACCAGGTGACGCGCGGCGAGACGGCCTATTCCATCGCCCGCAATTACGGCGTGTCGGTGCGGTCGCTGGCCGAATGGAACAGCCTCGACAGCGCCCTGTCGGTGCGCGAGGGCCAATACCTGCTGATCCCGGTGGTTGTGGAGCCGGTGCGCAGCGCCGCGCTTGCCGAGGCCCCCGGCGTGGGTTCGGCCACCCCGGTGCCGCCCTCGGCGGGCACACCGCTGCCCACCGAAACGGCGGCGCCGGCCGCCGCCACCGCCGCCCCCAGCTCGCCCGGCCTCGGCGCCGCGCGCACCGCCGCCTCCAATGCGCGGATGACGATGCCGGTGGATGGCAGCGTCGTGCGGGCCTTCGAGAAGGGCAAGACCGACGGGATCGACATCTCGGCCAGCGCCGGGGCATCGGTGCGCGCCGCCGCCGCCGGCACCGTGGCGGCGATCACCCGCGACACCGATCAGGTGCCGATCCTGGTGCTGCGCCATTCGGGCAATCTGCTCACCGTCTATGCCGGGATCGACAATATCAAGGTCGAGAAGGGCGACAGCGTGAGCGCGGGCCAGGTCATCGCCAATGTGCGCGCCGCCAACCCCTCGTTCCTGCACTTCCAGGTGCGCGAAGGCACGCTCAGCGTCGACCCGCTGAGCTATCTGAACTGAGGGCAGGCCCGCCGCCTGCCCCCCGACGCCTGGTGAACAAAGAAGCCGTCAGCCCTTTTTGGGCTTCGGCTTGTCGAGATGCTTGCGCAGGCGCGAGGGGGCGCCCCAGTTCTTCTTGTCCTTGTAGGGGTTCTTCTCGGCCTGGCTGCGCATATGCAGCCGGATCGGCGTGCCGGGCATGTCAAAGTCATCCCGCAACCCGTTGATAAGATAGCGCGAATAGCTTTCCGGCAGCTTGTCGGGATGCGAGCACATCACCACGAAGCCGGGGGGCCGGGTCTTGACCTGGGTCATGTAGCGCAGGCGGATCCGGCGGCCACCCGGCGCGGGCGGCGGATGGGCCGAGACCATGCCTTCAAGCCAGCGGTTGAGACGCGCGGTGGAGACGCGGGCGTTCCACGTCTCATGCGCGCGCATGACCGCCGCGTGAAGCCGGTCGAGCCCCTTGCCCGTCTTGGCCGAGATCGTCACCAGCGGCGCGCCGCGCAGTTGCGGCAAGAGCCGCTCGAAGGCTTCGCGCAACTCCGACAGCTTTTCCTGCTTGTGGCGCTCGGCATCCCATTTGTTGACCGCCACCACCACGGCGCGGCCTTCGCGCTCGGCAAGGTCGGCGATGCGCAGATCCTGCTGCTCGAAGGGGATTGCCGCGTCCAGCAACACGATCACCACTTCCGCGAACTTGACCGCGCGCAACCCGTCTGCGACGGATAATTTCTCAAGCTTTTCCTGAACTTTCGCCTTCTTCCTCATCCCCGCAGTGTCGAAGATGCGGGTGGGCACATCGCCCCAGTCGAAAGCAAGCGAGATCGAATCGCGGGTGATCCCGGCTTCCGGGCCGGTCAGCAGCCGCTCCTCGCCAATGAGTTTGTTGATCAGGGTGGACTTGCCGGCATTGGGCCGCCCGACCACCGCCACCTGCAAGGGCCGCGCCCGGGTGGGCTTGCGCACGGCCTCGTCGTCATCCTCGTCCGACACGCTCACATCGGTCTCGGGCGCCTCGGCGGCCACGCGGGCGGCGCGTTCGGCCATTTCCTCGGCAATCGGCGTGAGCACGGCGGCAAGCTCGGCCATCCCCTCGCCATGCTCGGCAGACAGCGCCAGCGGCTCGCCCAGCCCCAGCCCCCAGGCCTCGATCAGCCCGGCCTCGGCGGCTCGGCCCTCGGACTTGTTGGCGGCGAGGATCACATGGGCGTTCTTGCGGCGCAGGATATCGGCAAAGACCTCGTCGGTCGGCAGTACCCCGGCGCGGGCGTCGATCAGGAACAGGCAGGCATCGGCCATTTCCACCGCCCGCTCAGTCAGCTTGCGCATCCGGCCCTGCAGGCTCTCGTCGGTGGCTTCCTCCAGCCCCGCCGTGTCGATCACGGTGAAGCGGAGCGGCCCGAGCCGCGCCTCGCCCTCGCGCAGATCGCGGGTAACGCCGGGCTGATCGTCGACCAGCGCAAGGCGTTTGCCCACAAGGCGATTGAAGAGCGTGGATTTGCCCACATTGGGCCGGCCCACGATGGCGAGGGTGAACGTCATGACCTATCCCCGGACAGCGAAGCGCGCGTCATACACCCGTTCGCGCCGGGCATCAACGCATCCCGATCAGGTCGCCCTTCTCGGTCATCAGCATCATCATGCCGCCGACGATGATCGGCCGGCTGGCCGCGCCGGCGGGCAGCTCGACGATGCCCAGCGGCGTGCCGTCTTCCGGGTTGAACGCCCGCAGGAAGCCATCGCCCGACGCGATCCAGACCCGGCCCGAGGCCAGCACCGGGCCAAAAGCCGGCCAGACCGATTTGAGCTTGCGCGGCTTGTCGGCGCGCTCATAGCGCGGCAGCGCCACTTCCCAGATCTTTTCGCCGCTGGCCGCCGAGAGCCGCACCAGCCGGGCCTCGTCATTGACGAAGAAGACCGAACCGCCGGCCACGCTCATCGTGCCCTGCGCGCCCTCCTCGACATTCCAGCGCGCCCGGCCATCGTTGAGGCCGATCGCCACGGCACGGCCCGACGCGGTGGCGGCAAAGACCATGTCGCCCGACACCACCGGCTCGCCGGTAAAGGCCTGCAGCACGCGGCGGGCGCGGCCCGGACGGTCGCCCGCCACGCGGGCATTCCAGCGCACAGTGCCGTTGGCGGCGTCGACGCCCAGCATCGAGCCATTGGCCAGCGGGAAGAGCACGATATTGCCGCTCACCGCCGGGGCAGCCGTGCCCGAAACGCCGCTTTGCGTCGGCACGCCGGCAAGGCGCCAGCCGATCCGGCCGGTATCGGTGTTCACCGCATAGGCCACGGAATTGCCGGTGGTGACGAAGACCTGCCCGCCCGACACGGTCGGCGCGCCGTTCACCGCGGCCTCGAATTTCTGCCGCCACAGCACATTGCCGGAGGCGGGATCGAGCGCCACCAGCTCGCCCTGGGTGGTGGTGGCGAAGAGCTTGCCGTCGCCCAGCGCGAGGCCGCCGCCGGAGGCGGTGCCGTCCCGCTCGCCCGGCGCGGTGAGATTGGCACTCCACAGCGTCGCGCCGCCCACCGCATGGGCCATCACATTGGCATGGCTGTCCATCGTGAAAACGCGCCCACCTTCGGCCACCGGCTCGGCGGTGATGCGGTATTTGCGCTCGTTGCCGGCACCGGCCGAGGCGCTCCAGGCCAGCACCGGCTGGGCCGACAGCGTGGCATGGGGCAGGCTGTGCTGGGCATTGGCGCCGCGATGGGTCCAGCTTGACGGCGCCCCCGCAGCACCAAGGCTGATCGCGCGGGCCTGGTTCTCGAACGGCGCGGTGCGCTCGCCCGCCACTTCGGTGGCTCCGGCCACCGCCTGCGGATCGGTCGTGTCATAGCCGGGGCTGCGGATGTCTTCGCGCAAACCGTCGAGGATCAGTTCCTTCGAACATCCCGTGACCGCCAGGGCCATCGCACCGACAAGGGCCAGGTTCCGCATCGCCTTCATCTTTTCCACCCGCTTGCCCCCCAAGCTCATCTGCTCATCTGCTCTTCTCTGTTGTCGTCCGCCCCGGCGCTCAGCCTGCGGCGGCGGGATCGCCTCCCAGCGCCACAATCAACTGTGTGGCCCTTTGGCGCAAGGGTCCAGATGCTTCGGTATCGGTCAAAAGCGCCTGCAGACGGGCCAGCGCGGCATCGGTGTTGCCAAGTTCGATCTCAGCCAGCGCCATCTGCTCCTCGGCCAGCACCCGGAACGCCCCGCCCGGCGCGGTCAGCGGCTCCAGCGCCGCAAGCCGGGTTTCGGCATCGACCACACCGCCGGGCAGCATCGCCCGCTTCAGCGCCGCGAGATCACGGTAGAGCACCGGCAGCGACGGATCGGCGGCCAGCGCGGCAAGGGTTTCGCTGGCCTGAGCCGGATCGCCCGCCTCGGCGGCTTCGATCAGGCCAAGCAGCACCGCCGTCTCACCGCCGGCGGACACCGCGGCCAGCGCCTCGGCGCGGGCACCGGCATCTTCGGTCTCGACGGCGGCGAGGATCGCATCGCCGACGGCTTCCGCCGCCGCGCGATCGCGCGCCTTCATCCATTCGTTCACCGCCGCGCCGCCGACCACAAGCACCACGGCGACCACACCGATCCAGCCATATTTGCGCAAGGCGCCATAGAGTTTGTCGCGGCGGACCTCCTCGGTCACCTCGTCGATGAAGGATTCGTGGTTTGACACGTGCTCGGCCTCCGCAAGATTTGCCCCTCTTTAACGCGAAGGCGCGATCATTGCCAAGGGTTGCGCAAAAAGTGGCGGCAAGCCGCAACATCTGGCGGCAAATTGGCGCGTTCCGGTTGAGCGGGCGGCAATTTCGCCTTATCTCGGAAAGGATTATCGGCGCGCGACACCGCGCCCGAACCGCTGGATTGTGTATCAGACATGCGCCCAATTCCGATCCTCACCGCGCTGGCCGCCATTGGCGTCCTGTTCCTTCTCGTTTTCCAGCGCGACACACTGCGCGGGATCGCCGGGTTCGAGCCCGAGCCTGCCGCCGCCGTCGCCCCCGCGCCAGACACATCTGCCGCGGGCGATGCCATGCCCGAAGGCGTGTCGGTCATCGCCATCGCCTCGACGGCGCGCGAGATCGACAGCGCGGTGGTGCTGCGCGGGCGCACCGAGGCCGCCCGCACGCTCGATCTGATGGCCGAGACCAGCGGCAAGGTCGTCTCGCCCGCCATCCCCAAGGGCCGGCTGGTGACCGAAGGCGATGTGCTGTGCGAGATCGACATGGGCACGCGCGAGGCGGCGCTGGCCCAGGCGCAGGCGGCGCGCGACGAAGCGGCGCTGGTGCTGCGCAATGCCGAGGCGCTGGCCGCCGACGGCTTTGCCGCCGAAACCCGGGTGGCCTCGGCGCGCGCGGCGATGGAGGCCGCCGGCGCGGCGGTCGCCCAGGCCGAGCGCGACATCGCCAATACCCGCATCACCGCGCCGTTCGATGGCGTGCTGGAGAGCGACACCGCCGAGCCCGGCAGCCTGCTGATGGCCGGCAGCCCCTGCGCCCGGCTGATCGACCTCGACCCGATCCGCCTTGTCGGCTTCGTCGCCGAGGTGGATGTGGAGCGCATCGCCCCCGGCGCGCAGGTGGGCGCGCGGCTTTCCACGGGCCGCGAGGTGCCGGGCCGGGTCACCTTCGTCTCGCGCTCCGCCGACAGCGCCACCCGCACCTTCCGCGTCGAGGCCGAGGTGGCGAATGCCGATCTCTCGATCCGCGACGGCCAGACCGCTGAAATCCTGATCCGTTCCGAGGGCCGGATGGCGCATCTGCTGCCGCAATCGGCGCTCACCCTCGATGACGCGGGCACGCTCGGCGTGCGGATCGCCGAGCCGCAGGGCGCGGGGCATGTCGCCCGGTTCGTGCCGGTCGAGCTTCTGCGCGACACCCGCGAAGGCGTCTGGGTTGCCGGCCTCGCCGACAGCGCCACGGTGATCGTCTCCGGCCAGGATTACGTGACCGACGGCGTCGCCCTCGCCGTGACGATGCGGGAGAGCGGCACATGACCCATATCGTCGACTGGGCCGCATCCCGGGCGCGCATGGTGCTCGCCTTCATCGCCCTGTCGCTGATTGCCGGGGTCGCCGCCTATATCGGCCTGCCGAAAGAGGGCCAGCCCGATATCGAGGTGCCGGCGCTCTTCGTCTCCGTCCCCTTCCCCGGCATCTCCGCCGCCGACAGCGAGCGGCTGCTGGTGCAGCCGATGGAGAACGAGCTCGGCGATCTCGACGGGCTGAAGAAGATGACCGGGACGGCGGCGGAAAATTATGCCGGCGTGGTGCTGGAATTCGAGTTTGGCTGGGACCGCTCCAAGGTGATCGCCGATGTGCGCGACGCGATGAACCGCGCCGAGGCCGACTTTCCCGCCGGGGCCGAGAGCTACAGCGTCAACGAGTTCAACTTTTCCGAGTTTCCGTTTCTGATCGTCAACCTCACCGGCGAGGTGCCCGAGCGCAGCCTGATCCGGCTGGCGCAGGATCTGCAGGACAAGATCGAGGGGATCGACGCGGTGCTGGAGGCCACGCTGACCGGCTACCGCGACGAGATGCTCGAAGTCGAGATCGACCCGCTGAAGCTGGAAGCCTACAACGTCACCGCCGCCGAACTGATCAACGTGGTGGTGCAGAACAACCAGCTCATCGCCGCCGGCGCGATCACCACCCCGTCCGGCGCCAATGCGGTGAAGATCCCCTCAAGCTTCGACGAGGTGGCCGATATCTATGCCCTGCCGGTCAAGGTGAACGGCGACAGCGTGGTGACGCTGGGCGATCTCGCCACCATCCGCCTCACCTTCGCCGACCGCACCGGCACCGCCAGCTTCAACGGCGAGACGACGGTGGCGCTGCAGGTGGTCAAGCGCAAGGGCTTCAACCTGATCGACACCGCCGCCCAGGTGCGCGCCGTTGTCGAAGGCGCGCGCGCCGAGTGGCCGCAGGCGCTGCACGACGCGGTGCAGGTGCAGTTTTCGAACGACGAATCGGTGACCGTCACCAGCATGGTGCGCCAGCTCGAAGGCTCGGTGATCACCGCCATCGCGCTGGTGATGGTGGTGGTGCTGGCGAGCCTCGGAATGCGCTCGGCCCTGCTCGTGGGCTTCGCCATCCCCGCTTCGTTCCTGCTCACCTTCGCGCTCTTCGCCGGTCTGGGTTTTGCGGTGAACAACATCGTCATGTTCGGCCTGATCCTCGCCGTGGGGATGCTGGTGGACGGCGCCATCGTGGTGGTGGAATACGCCGACAAGCGGATCGCCGAGGGCACCGGGCCGATGCACGCCTATGTCGAGGCGGCCAAGCGGATGTTCTGGCCGATCGTGTCGTCGACGGCGACGACGCTTTCGGCCTTCCTGCCGATGCTGCTCTGGCCCGGTGTGGCGGGCGAATTCATGGAGATGCTGCCGCTCACGCTGATCTTTGTGCTCACCGCCTCGCTGGTGGTGGCGCTGGTTTTCCTGCCCATCGTCGGCGGCATTGCCGGGCGGATGAGCCGCACGCTGGACCGCAGCTCCAACGTGCTGCGCCCGCTGCCGCTGGTGCTGCGCCTTGGACTGGTGGCGCTGGCGACGGCGGGGCTGTTCCTCGGCGCGATGCAGCTTCTGAACCCCGGCTACCTGCTGCCCGACACCATCGCCCGCCCCGTGGCGATGACCTTCGGCCTCGTTCTCTTCGCGGGCTTCGCCACGCTCACCACCGTGGCGCTCGACGCGGTGAAGATCCACCGCGCGCCGAAGAAGATCGTGGCCGGCTACCGGCGCAGCCCGTTCGGGCGGCTGATCGCCTTCATCACCGGCAACCCGGTGATGCCGCTGGTCGCCATCGCGCTGGTTCTGGCCTTCATCGCCGAAACCTTCCTCTATTACCGCGACCACAATAACGGCATGGAATTCTTCGCCGATCTCGAACCGGAACAGGCCATCGTCTATGTCCGGGCCCGCGGCAACCTTTCGATCGAGGAGAAGGACGCGATGGTCGCCGAGGTTTCCGACGCGGTGCGCGCGGTGACCGGGGTGACCAACGTGTTCGCCTTCGCCGGTGAGGGCGGGATCTCGAAGAACACCGCCGGCGCCAGCGGCCCGCGCGACCAGATCGGCCAGGTGCAGGTGGAAATGACCGCCTGGGACGACCGGCCCGTCACCGTCGAACCCGCCCGGCTGCTGGGGATCATCCCCTATGAGAAGCGCAGCGTCGATCCCGGCTATGCCGGCGATTACGTGCTGGACGAGATCGAGGCGCGGCTCGCGCGCCTGCCCGGCATTCGCTTCGAGATCATGCCCATCGTGATGGGTCCGGCTTCGGCCAAGCCGGTGCATCTGCGCCTCACCGGCGATGACTGGGCGGCGCTGACCGAGGCCACCGCGATCACCCATGCCCGGCTGGCCGCGATGCCGGGCCTCACCGATATCGAAGACAGCCGCCCCCTGCCCGGCCTCGACTGGGAGCTTGAGGTCGATGTCGAGGCGGCCGGGCGCTATGGCACCAATGTGGCCACCGTCGGCGGCATGGTGCAGCTCGTCACCACCGGGCTCCTGCTCGACACGATGCGGGTGGAAAGCTCGGACGAAGAGATCGAGATCCGGGTTCGCGTACCGGAGAAGGACCGGGTGCTCGCCACGCTCGACACGCTCAGGCTGCGCACCAATGACGGGCTGGTGCCGTTGTCGAATTTCGTCACCCGCAAGCCGGTGCCGACACTGGGCCAGATCGACCGGGTCGATCAGCAGCGCTTCTTCGACCTGCGCGCCGGGGTGGCGGAGGGGCTGGTGATCCTGCGCGCGGGCCGCGACGATCCGGGCGAGGTGATGACGCTGGACGAGGCCGACCGGCGCATCGCCGAAGACAGCGCCACGCGCTACACCAAGGTGCCCGTCACCCCGTCGGAGCGGATCGCCGCGATCACCGAATGGCTCGACACCGGGCCGCTCCCCGCCGGGATCGGCTGGGAATGGACGGGCGACGAACAGGAACAGGCCGACAGCATGGCCTTCCTGTCGAAAGCCTTCGGCGCGGCGCTGTTTTTGATGTTCATCATCCTGCTGGCGCAGTTCAACTCGCTCTACAACTCGGTTCTGGTGCTGCTCGCGGTGGTGCTTTCGACCGCCGGCGTGCTGGTGGGGATGCTGGTCATGGGCCAGGCGTTTTCGGCGATCATGACCGGCACCGGCATTCTCGCGCTGGCGGGGATCGTGGTGAACAACAACATCGTCCTGATCGACACCTACCAGGATTATTCGCGCTACATGCCGAAGCTGGAGGCCATCGCGCGCACCGCCGAAGACCGGATCCGCCCGGTGCTGCTGACCACGATCACCACGATGGCGGGGCTGACGCCGATGATGTTCGCCCTGTCCTTCGATTTCATCGGCGGCAGCTACTCTGTTGCCGCGCCCACCGCCCTGTGGTGGACCCAGCTCGCCACCGCGGTGGTGTTCGGCCTTGGCATCGCCACGGTGCTCACCCTGATCTTCACCCCCGCCATGCTGGCGCTGCGCATCTGGATCGCCAGGGGCGCCTATGGCTCCGTGGCCCGGCTGAAGGCGCTCACCCTCGGCGGCGCCAGCCGCGCGGCGCGCGACATTGCACTGACCAAGGCGGCCCGCAAGACGCCGCTGGGCGACCTCGTCTGGGATTTCGGCGACGAGGCGGAACCCGACGAGGGTGAAGAGGCCCCGGCATTCACCGATGTGGAGACGGTCCTGCGCGACCATGGCAGCGCCCGAACGGCGGCCAACAGCGCGCCGCAGGACGACGAGGCCGGGGACGCGGACGACAACCGCGACGCCGACGGCAACCCGCTCAGGGCCGCCGAGTAAAGCGCATCAGCTGCGCCTGCGCCCGCAGCGAAAGCCGGTCGATCACCTGCCCGATGCCGAGCCGCCGCCAGCGCGGCGCCCAGCCGTCGCGCCGGGCGCGGCCCGCCTCGGCCTGCGCCGGATCGCGCCCGGCCTCGGCAAGAAGCGCTGCGCCGCTCTGCAGCTCATAGCCGAAAAAGGCCACCAGTTCGGGATCTTTCGCCAGCACCGCATTGGCCCAGTCCCATTCCTGCGCGGTGAGAAAGGCAAGTTGGCGGCGGGTCTGGTCTTCGATCCCGCGGGTTCGTTCATTGGCCTTGCCGATGATCGTGCCAAGCGGGCGGGTCTCGATCCCGAGCGCGCGGTTCAGCACCTCAGGCGCGGCGCAGAAATCCTCGTAAGAGATCCGTCCGATCCCGGGATGCGCCTCGACCGCCTGCCGCATGAACCGCGCCCGCCGCTGCCAGCGCCGTGCCGCGTCCTGCACCGCTTTGCGGCTGAGCGGCGGGTTGGCGTAATTGTAGAGCACGGAGGCGACGAAGAAATACGGCGAGGCGGCGGAAAACACCGCCCGCATATCCGGCCCGAAGGTCTCGAAAATCGCATCGGCGCGCAGAAAGTCGGGCGGCGAGGCCTCGATGAACAGATCCTTGCCCGCCCGCCGCGCGAGCCGCTCCCATTCACGCCGGATGAACCGCCAGTCGAGCGGGCGCGCCGGATCGTCCCAGGCGTGGCTCATCTGGCGCCAGACCGCCGGCGCCATCTGGCCCTCGTTGTTGCCATAGGGCGGCAGATAGCCGCCGGTCTGCTGCGCCAGGTAACGCGCCATGACCGTGGTGCCGGAATTGTTGAGCGAGAACAGGAAGATAAACCGCACCGCCCGGTGATCCACCGCCTCCGTCACGCCGCCGCTTCTTCTTCCTCGGCCGCCTGCCGGACCCACATCGCGGCGTATTTGCCGCCCCGGTCCAGCAGCGCGTCATGGGTGCCCTCTTCGGTGACCACGCCGTTTTCCAGCACCACGATCCGGTCGGCATCGACGATGGTCGAGAGCCGGTGCGCGATGGTGATCACGGTGCGGCCCTGGCCCATCGCCTTGAGGCTCACCTGAATATCGCGCTCGGTCTCGGTGTCGAGCGCGCTGGTGGCCTCGTCGAGCAGCAGGATCGGCGGGTTCTTCAGCAGCGTGCGGGCGATCCCCACCCGCTGCTTCTCGCCGCCCGAAAGTTTCAGCCCGCGTTCGCCCACCGCCGTCTCGTAGCCCTCCGGCAGCGACATGATGAAATCGTGGATCTTCGCCGCCTTCGCCGCCGCCTCGATCTCGGCAAAGCTGGCGCCAGCCCGGCCATAGGCGATATTGTAGCGGATCGTGTCGTTGAACAGCACCGTATCCTGCGGCACCACGCCGATGGCGGCGTGCACGCTGTCCTGCGTCACGTCGCGCAGATCCTGCCCGTCGATCGTCACCGCCCCGCCGCTCACGTCGTAGAAGCGGAACAGCAGCCGGCCGATGGTGGATTTGCCCGAGCCGGACGGGCCGACCAGCGCCACCGTCTCGCCCGCGGGCACATCGACGGTGATGCCATGCAGGATCGGTCGGGCCGGATCGTAACCGAATTCGACGGCGTCGAGCCGGACATGGCCGCCGGTCACCTTGAGCGGGGCCGCCCCCGGCTTGTCGGTCACCTCGGCGGGCTGTTCGAGCAGATCGAACATCTCGGCCATATCCACCAGCGCCTGGCGGATCTCGCGGTAGACGGAGCCGAGAAAGTTCAGCGGCATGGTGATCTGCACCATATAGGCGTTGACCATGACGAAATCGCCCACGGTAAGCTGGCCGTTCTGCACGCCGATAGCGGCAAGGATCATCACCGCGACAAGGCCCGCCGTGATGATGAAGCTCTGCCCGGCATTGAGGAAGGCAAGCGATTGCGAGGTCTTGACCGCCGCCGTCTCGTAGCCCGCCATCGAAGCGTCGTAGCGCTCGGCCTCGCGCCTGTCGGCGTTGAAATACTTCACCGTCTCGAAGTTGAGCAGCGAGTCGATGGCCTTCTGGTGCGCCTCCTGGTCCTGGTCGTTCATCTGCTTGCGGATCTTCACCCGCCACTCGGTGACCGTGAAGGTGAACCAGACATAGAGCGCGATGGTGGCGACGACGACGGCCAGATACCAGACATCGAACAGCCAGAAAAAGATCGCCGCGACCATGAACAGCTCAAGAAACAGCGGGCCGATGTTGAACAACAGGAAGCGCAGCAGGAATTCCACCCCCTTCACGCCCCGTTCCATGATCCGGCTGAGCGTGCCGGTCTTGCGGGTGATGTGGTAGCGCAGGCTCAGCGCGTGGATGTGCTGGAACGTTTCCAGCGCCAGCGCCCTCAGCGCACGCTGCGCCACCTTGGCAAAGACCGAGTCGCGAAATTGCTGGAACCCGACCGACAGGAACCGCGCCACGCCATAGGCCACGGTCAGCCCGATGGCCCCCATCCCCAGCATCCAGGCGCTGCTGACCTCACCCTCGCCGGTGAGCGTATCGACCGCGGTCTTGTAAAACAGCGGCGTGGCCACCGCGACGAGCTTGGCGGCAAACAGGAAGAGCATCGCCACAACGACGCGCACCTTGATCTCGGTCTGACCTTTGGGCCAGAGATACGGCGCCGCGCGCCGGATCGTGCGCATCCCCTGCCCCTTGCGCGCTCCGCTCACCATCTCGTCGGAAATCGTCGTGCGCCCGCCGCCTCGTCTCATGCCTGTCCCCTTCATTGATGAAGGTGAGATAGGCCCGGCGGCGCGAAAAGGCCAGAGGCGGCCCGCCCATTGCGCCGGTCCGGCGCGGCGGCGGCGCTATTCGTCACTGTCCGGCAGGGTGAAGACCTGGCCGGGATAGATCCAGTCGGGATCGCGGATCTGGTCGCGGTTGGCGTCGAAGATCTTCCAGTACTCGATCCCTTCGCCGTAGCGGCCCTTGGCGATGGCCCAGAGCGTATTGCCCGGCTGCACGGTGACCGCCGAGACCGGCTGGCCGCTCGCCGCCGCCTGCGCACCCGCCGCCGCCAGCACCGCCGGCTCTTCGCGCAGGAACGGCGTTTCGACCCGCGAGATCACCTTGCCCTCGGCGGTCACGCTGTCCACACGCAGGGTATAAACCCCCGCTTCGACATCGGGCAGCGGTGCGCGCCATTGCCCGCCGGGGCCGACCTCGGCGCTGCCCACGGGCGCGTTGTCGAGGTAGATGTTGAGCCGGGTCTCGCCCAGGCCCCGCCCGGCAAGCGCCACTTCGCCGCGGTCGTCATAGGCGATCGCGTCGATCGAGAGTTGCGGGTTCGGGCCGGGATCCTGCAAGACCTGCACCCCGTCCGGCCCGGCCAGCAGGATGCGCGGCGCGGGCGGTTCGGCGGCAGGGGCAGGCGCCGGTTCGGGCGCCGGTGATGCGGGTTCGGCGGCTGGCGCCGGGGCGGCTTCGGGGGCGGGTTCCACCGCAGGTGCGGCGTCCGGCTCAGATTCAGGCGCCGTGCCGGGTTCCGGCGTGGCGGGCGCGCTTGGTGTGGCCGGCGCGCTCGGCGCCTCCGGCGCAGCCGGGGCCTCCGCCACGGCCTCCGACCCGGTTGCCGGTGCTTCGGCGGCCATCGCCTCGCCCGCAGACTCCGCCGCCGGTTCGGCAGGCGGCGCGGCGGTTTCGGGGGCCGGCGCGGAAGGTGTGGGCTGCGCGGGCGCTTCGGCCTCTCCCGGCATCTCCGCCGGGGCAGGATCGGCCAGCGCCACCGTTTCTTCCGGCATCTCGACGCCTTCGACGATCACGCTCGTCACCGAGGGCAGCACCGTGCCGTCGGGCAGGCGCGCTTCCAACGTCATCACCCGGTCCACATCCATCGGCGGCAGCGAGAACATGGCAACGAAATTCGCCCCGCCATCGGCATCGGCTTCGGCCACCGGCGCGCCATCGACGATCACCGATATGGCGGCGCCCGGCTCGGCCCGGCCGGCGACCAGCGCGCTGCCGTCAGGGCGGATGCGCACCACGTCGAACCCCGGCGCGAGCGCCTCGGGGGGCTCGGGCGCCTCGGGTGCCGCTGGAGCGGCCTCCGGCGCTTGCGCCTCCACCTGTGGGGTTTCGTCCTCGGTGGCGGGTGCCACGGGCGCCTCAATCTCCTCGGGCGCGTCGCTCTCCGCCGGGGTATCCGGCACGGCAGCCACCTCGGCAGGCGGCATATCCTCCTGCGCCGGCGGTGCGAACAGCACCCAGCCCAGCCCTGCGACGATAATCAGGATGAGTGCGCCGACCAATCCGCCGACCCAGCCCGAAAACAATTTGCCCATGTTCATGTCCCGTATCCCCTGCGAGCCCGCTCTTCGGCTGGGTTCTTGTGGCAGCCTATCAACCCGGCTACACCCGGTCAAAAGTCTTTCGCCAAAGGGGATGCCATGAGTTCCGCAACCGCCTCCGTCTGTGTCTATTGCGGCTCACGTTTCGGAGCCGATCCCGCCTATCGCGAAGAGGCGACGGCGCTCGGCGCCGCGCTGGCGGAGGAAGGCTGGCGGCTGGTCTACGGCGCGGGCGATGTCGGGCTGATGGGCGCGGTGGCCAATGCCACGCAAAATGCCGGCGGCGAGACCTTCGGGGTGATCCCCGTGCACCTGCTCAGGCACGAAGTCGGCAAGCGCGATCTGTCGGCCTTCATCGTCACCGAGAACATGCATGAGCGCAAAAAGGTGATGTTCATGAATTCCGACGCCATCGTGGTGCTGCCCGGCGGCGCCGGATCGCTCGACGAATTCTTCGAAGTGCTCACCTGGCGTCAGCTCGGCCTGCATGACAAGCCCGTCTTCCTGCTCAACACCAACGGCTATTGGGAGCCGCTCATCGGCCTTGTCGACCACGTGATCGCGCAGGGCTTCGCGGAAGCCTCGCTCAAGGGCTACATGGCCGTGGTGCCCGACGTGCCGACGCTCGCCGCCAGCCTGCGCGCCGCCCTGTCCTGACGCAGCGTCTCGACCGAATAGACCGCGACCGCCCCCCAGATCAGCGGAAAGGCGATCCAGTGCCAGCGCGTCACAGGTTCTAGAAAAATAGTAGATGCGATAACGAATTGCAGCGTGGGATTGATGTATTGCATCACCCCCACCGTGCCCATCGGCAAGCTGCGCGAGGCGGTGGTGAACAGCATCAGCGGCATCGCCGTCAGCACGCCGGAAAACATCAGAAGCAGGCTGTCATGCCAGGACTGGCCGAAGGCGCCGAGATTGCGCCCGACAACCCCGGTCCAGCCCTGCATATGCACACCCCAGAGCCAGATCAGCGCCAACGGCGCCAGCACCACCACTTCGGCGGTGACGGAAACGGTCGGCCCCGCCACCTGCAATTTCTTCACCACACCATAGATACCGAAGGTGAAGGCGAGGCCCAGCGAGATCCAGGGCGCGACACCGAGTCCGAGGGTGAGCACTCCCACCGCCAGCACCGCCAGCAACACCGCGAGCCATTTGAGCCGGGTCAGCCGCTCGCCAAACACCACCATCCCCAGCAGCACCGCCACCAGCGGGAAGATGTAATAGCCAAGGCTCGCCTCGACGGCATGGCCCGTCTGGATCGAGTAGATGAACATGAACCAGTTCACGGAAATCGCCAGTGCCGCCAGGGTGACGAGCGCCAGGCTGCGCGGGCGGGCGAGCAGCCGGACAAGCTCGCCCAGCCTGCCCCGCAGGCCCAGCACAACGCCGAAAAAGACCAGCGACCAGAGCGTGCGATGCGCCAGCACTTCGAGCGGCGGCACATGGGCCAGAAGCTTGTAATAAAGCGACGAGAGGCCCCAGATCACCGTGGCCCCGATCATCGCCGCCATGCCTCTGGACGTGTCGCTCATCCCCGCCTTGGGCCAGTTTCGCCCCTGCCTGTCAAGGCTTGACGGCACGGCCCGGAGGATGAGACAACCGGGGCGCAACCCAATGGGCGCTGAGCGCGGTCCGGACGCATCCGGGCAACCGCGGCGCTTCGGCCCCATCGTGCAAAGGTTGCCACGAATCCCCGGGGCCGGAATTCAGGAGCCCCGCGATGAAAACCATCATCGAACCCTTCCGCATCAAATCCGTCGAACCGATCCGCATGACCACCCGCGAGGAGCGCGCGCGGCTGATCCGCGAGGCGGGATACAACGTCTTCGCGCTGCATTCCGACGATGTGCTGATCGACCTGCTGACCGACTCGGGCACCGGCGCGATGAGCGCGGCGCAATGGGCCGCCGTGATGCGCGGCGACGAGAGCTATGCCGGATCGCCCAGCTACTACCGCTTCCGCGATGCGGTGCAGGCGCTGATGCCGTTCAAACATGTGATCCCCACCCACCAGGGCCGCGCCGCCGAGGCGATCCTGTTCGACGTGTTCGGCGGTGCCGGCAAGCGGATCCCGTCCAACACCCATTTCGACACCACCCGCGGCAATATCGAATCCACCGGCGCCGGGGCGGACGATCTGGTGATCGCCGAGGGGCGCGATCCGGCGAACCTGCATCCGTTCAAGGGCAATATGGATCTGGACCGGCTCGATGCCTATCTCGGCGAGCACGGCGCGTCGGTGCCCTGCGTGATGCTCACCATCACCAACAATGCCGGCGGCGGCCAGCCGGTGAGCCTTGAGAATATCCGCGCCACCGCCGCCATCGCCCGCGCCCATGGCAAGCCCTTCTTCATCGACGGCTGCCGCTTCGCCGAGAACGCCTGGTTCATCAAGAGCCGCGAACCAGGCCAGCAGGACCGCACGATCCCCGATATCGTGCGCGATTGCTTCGCCGAGGCCGACGGGATGACGATGAGCGCCAAGAAGGACGCCTTCGGCAATATCGGCGGCTGGCTGGCGCTGAACGACGATGCGCTGGCCGAGGAGGCGCGCAACCACCTGATCCGCACCGAGGGCTTTCCCACCTATGGCGGGCTGGCCGGGCGCGATCTGGAGGCGCTGGCGCAGGGGTTGAGCGAGATCGTCGACGAGGATTACCTGCGCTACCGCATCCGCACCAACGAATACATCATCGAAAAGCTCGACGCGCTCGGCGTGCCGGTGGTGAAGCCGGCGGGCGGCCATGCGGTGTTTGTCGATGCGCGGGCCTGGCTCAGCCACATCCCGCCGCTGGAATATCCCGGCCAGGCGCTGGCCGTGGCGCTCTACGAGATTGCCGGGGTGCGCTCGGTGGAGATCGGCACGGTGATGTTCGGCCGCCACCCGGACGGGTCGGAAACCCCCGCCGCGATGGACCTCGTGCGCCTCGCCTTCCCGCGCCGCACCTATACCCAGAGCCATGCCGATTACATCGTCGAGGCCTTCGGTGAGCTGGCGGAGGTGAAAGACAGCCTCACCGGCTACCGCATCGTGAAGGAGCCGAAGCTGATGCGCCACTTCACCTGCCTGTTCGAGAGGCTGTGAGGCCGGGCCGGGGGTTTCACACCCCCGGACCCCCGTGGGATATTTTGAGCAAGATGAAGGACCAGACACAAAACCGGCCCCGCGATGGGGCCGGTTGTGGTGTGTCGCTGTAGCGCGGATCACATCCGCGAGGCGACGTTTTCCCAGTTGACCAGCTTGTCGAGGAAGTTGGTGAGGTAGGCCGGGCGCTTGTTGCGGAAGTCGATGTAGTAGGAATGCTCCCACACGTCGCAGCCGAGCAGCGCGGTCTGGCCGAAGCAGAGCGGGTTCACGCCGTTCTCGGTCTTGGTGACTTTCAGCGACCCGTCGGCATCCTTCACCAGCCAGGCCCAGCCCGAGCCGAACTGGCCGGCACCGGCGGCGGCGAAGTCTTCCTTGAACTTGTCGACCGAGCCGAAGGTCTCGACCAGCGCCTTTTCCAGCTCGCCCGGCATTTTCGTCTCGCCTGGCCCCATCATTTCCCAGAACTGGGTGTGGTTCCAGTGCTGCGAGGCGTTGTTGAAGATACCGTTCTGCGCCACGGCGCCGGCCTGGTAGGTGCCTTTGACGATGTCTTCGAGCGATTTGCCCTCCCACTCGGTGCCCGCGATCAGCTTCGAGCCGTTATCGACATAGGCTTTGTGGTGCAGGTCGTGGTGGTATTCCATCGTCTCCGCCGACATGCCGAGATCGGCGAGCGCGTCATGGGCATAGGGAAGGTCGGGAAGGGTGAAGGTCATGGGGGGTCTCCCTGTTCTGATCGTTTCTCTCAGGTACTAGATGGTCCACCCGGGGGGGAAAGGTCAAGGACTCCCGCGCAAACTTTCCCGCGAGACCGGCAATCTCCAGGCGACGAGAGCGGCAAGGCAGAGGCCGGCCAGCACCACCAGCGCCTCCGGCCGCGCGGCGAAGGCGAGCGAATTGTCGATCGTCACGATCCCCGGCGTGAGCAATGGCCAGGCGAGCGTATTGGCGACGCCATGGGCGATCACCGCCGGCCAGAACGAGCCGGTGCGCCTCCGCCAGACACCGTAGAGCAGCGCCATCGCCACCATCGCCACGAAGAACAGCAGGAAGAACAGCGGCAGCGGCAGGGTGGTGTAGCCCGGCTGCGACAGCACGTAGCCGACATGCCAGGCCCACCAGATCACCGCCACGAGCAGGTGGCGCGGCAGCGCCGGCAGGCCGAGGCTTTCGAGCCGCGGTTCGAGATAGCCCCGCCAGCTGAATTCCTCGGAGAAGGCATAGATCAGCACCACCGGCGCGCCGGTGAGCACCGCCATGGCCAGCGCCCTGCCCCAGCCCGGCTGGAACTGGACCACGCTCAGCGCCGCGCCGATACCGAGACCGAGGGCAAAGAGCACCGGGAACAGCAGGAGCGCTGTGAGATAGACGCCCGGATGCGCCCGCAGCCCCGGGCGGAAGCCGGCATCGCCCCAGCCATCGCCCGCAAACAGCCGCATCCCCAGCGTGACCAGCAGCGGCGACAGGATGAACAACAGCCCGCCAAGGCCCTGAACCGCGAAATAGTTGAGCCCGGCGATATTGCCGATGCCGAGCACCAGAAGCGTGAAAATCACGATATTGCGCCAGCGCGCCGGTGAGGTCTTAGCCATCCTGTTCTCCAATTTCATTGAGCAGCGCCGCCGCCCAGTCGCGCTCGGCCCTGGCATGGGCGGCGCCGTTTTCCTGCGTTGCGAGCCGCAGCCGGCCCTCAAGCCCGGTCTCTGCCGCCTGTTGCGCCTCGGCGCGCACCTCGTCGAGCGCCGACAGCAGCGCCTCGGCCTCGGCGATCCGGGCGGCAAGAAGCGCGCGCACACCCCCTGCCCCGAGCCGGCCGACGAAGAACAGCCGCATCAGGAAGGGTTCGCGCGATGGGGTGATGCCGATCGGTTCGGCCAGCCAGCGGTCAAGCTCGGCCAGCCCTTCGGGGCGGATCGAATGCACCTGACGGTTCGGCTTGGCGGTTTGTTCCTCGGTCTCGACCGCGACCAGCCCGTCCGCCACCAACCCCGACAAGGTGCGGTAGATCTGCGCCTGGTCGGCGGGCCAGAAATGGCTGACCGAGCGGGCCATGTGCCGTTTCAGATCATAGCCCGTCATCGGGCAATGGGCGAGGAATCCGAGAATCGCGTGACGTAGAGACATGCCGCCCTTATAGGACATATCTCATATATGACAAGTCCTATATCAGCCGTCGAACAGACCCACCTCGCCGCCCGGCCGCGCCGCGTTGGAGAGCAGCGTGAACACGTAGTCGGCCACCGAGCGGAAGGCGATCACCTCGAAGCTCGTCTCGTCGGGCATATGGAACCCGGCGGCGACCTGTTGCAGCCGCGTGCGGCGCATCTGGCCGGGGCCGAACGCGCCGGGGCTTACATCCGCCGGGGTGAGCTTGGCGATCACCTCGCGCGCCTGTGTGCCGGTGACGCGCAGCACCACGCGGGCATCGGAGACATTCGCCACCAGCGCGTGCTGGCCCGCCAGCGCCTCGGTGAGCGCGGCGGTCAGCCCCGGCGCCTCGTCATAGCCGCAGAACAGCAGGAGTTCATCGGGCGACATCCAGGCGAGCTTGCGGCCCTTGGCGGCCACGATCGCCCCCTGCCCCGGCAGCGCCACCCCGGTGGCTTTCTTCACAGCCGCCTTCACCTTCGCCGCGCCCAGATCGCCGCGGATCGTCACCATGCCGGTGAGCCCCGCATCCGACACCTGGCAATAGCCCTCATATGCTGCGCCCGCGAGCGCCGATACCGCGTCAGACATCCTGCTTGGCCCCCTCTTTGTCGTAGAACACCGGATCGACGATCTTCGCTTTGATCGCCGGCCCGCCGATGGTGGGGATCGTCACCACCTCGCCCATCCGCTCCGGCCCATGCGCGACGAGCCCCATGGCGATGCCGCGTTTCAGGGTCGGCGAATAATACGTGGACGTCACCCGCCCCTGCATGTTGCGCTGACCATTGGCGTTGCGCCCCTCGGCGACCACGTAAGCGCCATCGGGGATCACGCTGCCATCGAGGGTTTCGAGGCCAACCAGCCGCCAGCGATCCTCGCTCGCCATGAAGCTGCGGCTCTGCGCCCGCTTGCCGAGATAATCGTCCTTCTTCTTCGAGATCGCCCAGTTCAGCCCGAGATCCTGCGGGATCACCGTGCCGTCGGTCTCGTCGCCGATCATGATGAAGCCCTTTTCGGCGCGCAGCACGTGCAGCGTCTCGGTGCCATAGGGCATTATCCCGCGCGTCTGCCCGGCCTGCCAGAGCCTGTCCCACAGTGCCTGCCCCATCGAGGCCGGCACGGCGATTTCGTAGCTGAGTTCGCCCGAGAACGAGATGCGGAACAGGCGCACCGGGAAACCGCCCAGCTCGCCCTCGGCCCATGTCATGAAGGGCAGCGCCTCGCGCGACACATCCATCCCCCCAAGCGCCTCCAGCACCGCGCGCGCCTTCGGGCCGACCACGGCGATCTGGGCGTATTGCTCGGTCAGGTTGGCGGTGTAGACCCGCCAGTCCCACCATTCGGTTTGCAGCCATTCCTCCATATGGGCATGGATGCGGTCGGCCCCGCCGGTGGTGGTGTGGCAAAGCCAGGTGTCGTCATCGAGCCGGGCGACCACGCCATCGTCGATCAGGAAGCCGTTTTCGTTGCACATGAGGCCATAGCGGCATTTGCCCACCGGCAGGGTCGACATCATGCCCGTATAGAGCATGTCGAGGAAGCGGCCCGCATCGGGGCCTTTCACCACGATCTTGCCCAGCGTCGAGGCGTCGAGCAGGCCGACATTTTCGCGGGTATTGACCACCTCGCGCGTGACCGCATCCGCAGGCGTTTCGGTGCCGCGCAGATAGGCGTAGGGCCTGCGCCAATGGCCGACAGGCTCCCAATGCGCATGATGCGCCTCGTGCCAGGCGTGGATCGGCGTCTGGCGCACCGGCTGGAACAGCTCGCCCGCCGCCTCGCCGGCAATCGCGCCGAAGCTGACCGGGGTATAGGGCGGGCGGAAGGTGGTGGTGCCAGTCGCCGGGATCGGCTGGCTCAGGGCCTGAGACAAAACCGCGAGGCCGTTGATATTGCTCAGCTTCCCCTGATCCGTGGCCATGCCCAGCGTGGTATAGCGCTTGGTGTGCTCGACGCTCTGATAGCCCTCACGCGCGGCAAGCTGCACATCGGACACTTTCACATCGTTCTGGAAATCGAGCCACATCTTGGCGCGTTTCGCCGGGCCTGCGCCCTCGGGCATGATCCAGACCGGCGCGATCGGCTGGCTGGCTTCCGCCCCGGCTTTGGGCGCGGCTTTGCGGCTGGCCTTGCCGCCCATGGCCCGGCCCGCCGCCTTGCCCGCCGCGTGGGCATCGGCCAGCCCCCCGGCCAGCGTGAGCGCTCCCGAGGCGCTGCCGGCGGTGAGGACGAAGCCCGCGCCATCGGCCCCGCTGGGCGCGCGGGCGGGATCGGGGCGGAACATCGCGTCCGCCTCGTCCCACAGGAGCTTGCCGCCGCAATGCGACCACAGATGCACCACCGGCGACCAGCCGCCCGACATCGCCACCGCGTCGCAGGCGATCTCTTCACCCGCGCCGCCATCGCCTTGCTGGCGCACGGCCAGCACGCCGCTCACCCGGTTGCGCCCTTTCACCGCACCGATGCCCCGGCCTTCGAGCACCGAAATGCCCGCCTCGCGCGCCGCCTGCGCCAGCGGGCTTATCACACTCGCCCGCGCATCGAGCACGGCGGCCACGTCGAGCCCGGCGGATTTGAAGGCCAGCGCGGTGCGGTAGGCATCGTCGTTATTGGTCACCACCACCACCCGGCGGCCAATGGCGACGCCCCAGTTGACGAGGTAGTCGCGCATGGCGCTGGCCAGCATCACGCCGGGCACATCGTTGCCCGCAAAGGCCAGGGGCCGCTCCAGCGCGCCGGTGGCGGTCACGATCCGCCCGGCCCGGATGCGCCAGAGCCGGTGGCGCGGAGCAGCCTCGCCCGGCGCGTGATCGCCCACCCGCTCATGGGCGATGAGATAGCCGTGATCGTAGACGCCGAAGCCCTGCATGCGCAGGCGCATCGTCACGTTCGGCGCGGCCTCAAGCTCGGCCACGCTGGCCGAAACCCAGTCTTCCGCCGCCATACCGTCGATCTCGCCGCCATCCACCGGGGCACGCCCGCCCCAATGGGCCGATTGCTCCAGCAACAGCACCTTCACCCCGGTCGCCGCCGCCGCTTTCGCCGCCGCGAGGCCGGCAACGCCGCCGCCGACCACCGCCACATCGGCATGATGGTACAGGTGCTCGTACCGGTCCGCATCCGGCTCTTCCGGCACCGCGCCAAGGCCCGCCGATTGCCGGATGAACGGCTCGAACACCGTTTTCCACGCCGCTGGCGGGGCCATGAAGGTCTTGTAATAAAAGCCTGCCGGCAGGAAGCGGGCGAAGAGCGAATTGACCGCGCCGATATCGTATTCCAGCGAGGGCCAGTGGTTCTGGCTCTTCGCCACGAGGCCGGGAAAGATCTCGGTGGTGGTGGCGCGCTGATCGGGCTCGAACCGCCCGCCCTGCCCCAGCCCGACAAGCGCGTTCGGCTCCTCCGCCCCGGAAGCCACCGCGCCGCGCGGGCGGTGATACTTGAAGCTGCGGCCCAGCATCATCTGATCGGCCCCGAGCAGGGCCGAGGCCAGCGTATCGCCGGCATAGCCCTTGAAGCTGCGGCCATTGAAGGTGAAGGTCATCGGCTGGCTGCGGTCGATCAGCCGGCCGAGGGATTCGAGGCGGGTGCTCATTGCCAGCCCTCCCAGCCGGGACATTTCTTTTTGATCTTGGCCACCAGTTCCTTCGGCGGCTCGGAAACCTGCGCGGCATAGGTGCCGTAGACTTCCAGCGTGGTCGTGGAACGCGCGGCATGGAACCACTTGCCGCAGCCGGCGCTGTGGCGCCAGCGCTCGAAATGCACGCCCTTGGGGTTCTTGCGGTCGAACAGGTAGGATTCGAAAGCGTCGTCGGTGCTGCCGACCGTCGCGCGCTTGAGATGCGCCTCGCCGCCGGGGGTGAGTTCGGTTTCATCGGCCATGATACCGCAATAGGGGCATTCAAGGATCAGCATGGCTTTGCCTCCGTCATCGTCCCGCCGGTCGCGCCGGAAACCTGGCAGGTTTCCGGGCCGTTTTCTTTCAAAGAAAACCGCCGCTGCCGGTTTCCTTCCCGCGATGCCGGGGACATTCGAATGTCCCCGGCAAATGTCTTCGAAGACATTTGCATCAATGCGCCACCCCCGCCGCCACGCTTTCGTCGATGAACCGGCCCTCGCGGAAGCGATCCAGCCCGAACGCCGCCGCCAGCGGCCCCGGCGCATCCTTCGCCACCAGTTCGGCCATCGCCCAGCCGGAACCGGGGATCGACTTGAAGCCGCCGGTACCCCAGCCTGCGTTGACGTAGATGCCGCCGACCGGGGTTTTCGACAGGATCGGCGAGCGGTCGCCGGTCATGTCGACGATCCCGCCCCATTGCCGCATCATCTTCAGCCGCGACAGCATCGGGAAGGTTTCGACCAGCGCGCGCACCGTCTCCTCGACATGGTGGAAGCTGCCCCGCTGGGTGTAGTTGTTGAACCCGTCGGTGCCGCCGCCGATCACCATCTCGCCCTTGTCGGACTGGCTCATGTAGCCATGCACGGTGTTGGCCATCACCACCACGTCCATCGCCGGCTTGATCGGCTCGGACACGAGCGCCTGCAGCGCCACGCTTTCGATCGGCAGGCGGAACCCGGCCATCCCGGCCAGTTCCGACGAATGCCCGGCCACCACCAGCGCCAGCTTGGCCGTCTCGATCCGGCCCTTGGTGGTATTCACCGCCTTCACCGCGCCGTCCTCGGTCTCGATCCCCGTCACGGCGCAGTTCTGGATGATGTCCATCCCCATCGCGCTGCAGGCCCGGGCATAGGCCCAGGCCACGGCATCGTGGCGCGCGGTGCCGCCGCGCGGCTGCCAGAGCCCGCCCAGCACCGGGTAGCGGGGGCCGTCGAGCCTGATGATCGGCACCAGCTCCTTCACCCGCTGCGGGCCGATCCACTCGGTCGCCACGCCCTGCAGCGCATTGGCATGCGCCGTGCGCTGGTAGCCGCGCACCTCGTGATGGGTCTGGGCCAGCATGATCACGCCGCGCGGGCTGAACATCACGTTCATGTTCAGATCCTGGCTCATCGTCTCGTAGAGCGAGCGGGCCTTTTCATAGATCGCCGCCGAGGGGTCTTGCAGGTAATTGGACCGGATGATCGTGGTGTTGCGCCCGGTATTGCCGCCACCGAGCCAGCCCTTTTCGATCACCGCGACGTTTTTGATCCCGTGGTTCTTGCCCAGATAATAGGCCGTGGCGAGACCATGGCCGCCCGCGCCGACCACGATCGCGTCGTAGCGCTTTTTCGGCTCGGGGCTGGCCCAGGCGCGTTCCCAGCCGGTGTGATAGCGCAGGCCCTCGCGGGCGATGGCAAAGGCGGAATAGCGTCTCATGAGACAGACCCCGTGCAAGCTTTCGTGCCGCGACCATAGCGCGTTCGCGCGCCGTGCCAATGCGACGAGCGGCCATCGGCCTTCCAGAAGCGACATCAACTTTGCGCGTGTCCCCGAGACCGGGCGTCGCAGGGGCTTTTGCCCGGCCCCCGGCTTCTATAGATGGGGGGCAGTACACAGGAGTAGACATGATCGGTTTCTGGATCCTGGCGGGGCTCGCCATCGTGGTCACCATCGCCGTGCTCGGCTACGCGCTCGTCGCGGGCAAGGAAAACGCCGAGGCGACGGCGGCCTATGATGTGCGCGTCTACCGCGACCAGCTTAAAGAGCTGGAGCGCGACGTGGCGCGCGGGGTGATCGGGGCGGAGGAAGCCCAGCGCGCGAAGGTGGAAATCTCGCGCCGCCTGCTGGACGCCGACCGCAAGGCGCAGGCTGGCAGCAGCGCGGGCAAGGCCCCGACAGGGCTGACCTGGAGCGCGCTTGCGCTGTCGGTGGCAGTGATCCTTGGCGGCGGGCTGTGGCTCTATGCCGATATGGGCGCGCCGGGCTATCCCGACATGCCGCTCGAAGGGCGCAAGGCCACCGCCGAGGAACTGCGCGAGACCCGGCCAGGCCAGGCCGAGGCCGAGGCCGACATGCCCGAATGGGCCGGGCCGCCGCCCGAGGCGCCGGCGGATTATCTCGACCTGGTCGACCGTCTGCGCGCCGCCGTGGCCGAGCACCCCGAGGATCTGCAGGGCCAGACGCTGCTGGCCCAGCACGAGGGCGCGATCGGCAATTTCAGCGCCGCGCGGGCGGCGATGGCGCAGGTGATCGCGCTGAAGGGCGAGACCGCCGCGCCGGACGAGTACTCGAAATACGCCGATCTGATGGTGCTGGCGGCGGGCGGCTATGTGTCGCCCGAAGCCGAAGCCGCGATCACCACCGCGCTGGCGGGCAACCCGCAAGACCCGGTGGCGCTCTACTATGCCGGTCTGATGAACGCCCAGATCGGCCGGCCCGATATCGCCTTCCCGATCTGGCGCGACCTGCTGGAGCGCTCCGACCCGTCGGAGCCCTGGGTGGCGCCGATCCTGTCGGAAATCGGCCAGCTCGCCGCGCTGGCCGGGGTCGATTACACGCCGCCGCAACTGCAATCGACGATGTCCGGCCCCTCCGCCGCCGATATCGCCGCCTCCGAGGATATGTCGCCCGAAGAGCGTGACGAGATGATCGCGGGCATGGTCGACCGGCTGATGGAGCGTCTGGCCACCCAGGGCGGCCCGGCGACGGACTGGGCCCGGCTGATCGGCGCGCTCGGCGTGACGGGCGACACCGAACGCGCCGCCGCGATCTGGGGCGAGGCGCGCAACGTCTTCGCAGGCCGGGCCGACGATCTCGCTGCCATCGACGCCGCCGCCGCCGAGGCGGGGCTCACCGAGGCCACCCCGTTCGACGCGCCGCAGGGCGATGCGGGCGCCCCCGCCCTGTCCGGCCCGTCGCAGGACGACATGGAGGCCGCCGCCGAGATGACGCCCGAGGAACGCACCGAGATGATCGAGGGCATGGTAACCCGGCTCGAAGACGAGCTGTTGACCGATGGCGGCCCGCCCGAGCGCTGGGTCCAGCTTTTCAACGTGCTGGGCGTGCTGGGCGACAGCGCGCGCGCCAAAGCCGCCTGGGAGGCCGCCGAGGCGGCCTATGCCGACGATACGGCGGCGCTGGCGCAGATCCACGCCGCCGCCCGCGCCGTGGGGGCGGTGGAGTGATCCACGAGGAGATCGCCGATTTCACCGCCGCGCTCGCGCCCGGCGCGGCGCTGGCCGGGCTCGATTACGGCGAAAAGACCATCGGCGTCGCCGTGTCCGACGGGATGCGGCAGGTGGCGACGCCGCTGGAGACGATCCGGCGCAAGAAGTTCACCGCCGATGCCGAGCGGCTGCGCGAGATCGTGGCCGACCGGCGCATCGGCGGGCTGGTGCTCGGCCTGCCGCGCAACATGGACGGCTCGGAGGGCCCGCGCTGCCAGTCCACCCGCGCCTTCGCCCGCAATCTCGACCGGGTGCTCGGCCTGCCGATCACCTTCTGGGACGAACGCCTGTCCACCGTCGCCGCCGAACGGGCGCTGCTCGAAGCCGACACCTCGCGCGCGCGCCGGGCGGAAGTGATCGACCACGTCGCCGCCGGCGTCATCCTGCAGGGCGCGCTCGACCGGATGCGGCACCTGTGAGCGAAGCGCCCCTCACCCCCTGCGTGCAGATCTGCGTGATCCACAGCGAGACCGGGCTGTGCACCGGCTGCCTGCGCACGCGCGACGAGATCGCGCGCTGGAGCGGGATGTCGAACGCCGAACGGCGGCAGGTGATGAACGAGCTGCCCAGCCGCGCCGGCGCCCACCGGCAGCGCCGGGGCGGCCGCGCCGGGCGGCTGCAGCGGCGCGAAAACCACGGCGGAAGCTGAGGGGCTGACCGGAAACGGTCAAGGCTCCGGAAATCCGGATTTCCGGATAACCACTTTTCCAGATAACCGGTTTTCCAGATCTCCACTTATCCGGATTTCCGGAGTTTCCCATCTCCACTTATCCGGATTTCCGGAGGCCGGTTAACGCGCCCGAACCCGCTGGCGCCGCTCCGGGCGTCCGGGCCTTGCCCCGCTGCCGCTACTCCGCCGCCACCGGCGCGCGGCCCTCTTCCACCGGCGCCAGCGCCCGCATCGCACCGTATTGGCACAGAAACACCTCGCCCGAGAGCTCTTCGAGGAAATGCGAGCGTTTCAGCCGGTCCATCACCGGCCCCTTCACCTCGCTCAGATGCAGCTTGATGCCCATATCGTCGAGCCGCCGGTTGATCTCTTCGAGGCTTTCCAGCGCCGACAGGTCGATCACGTTCACCGCCGAGCACATCAGCACCACATGTTTCACCGGGCAGCCCTTTTCGAGCCGGGCCAGCACGTAATCCTCGATGTAGCGGGCATTGGCGAAATAGAGGTTCTCGTCGAGCCGCAGCGTCATCATCTCCGGATGGGTCAGCACCTCGTGGCGCTTCACGTTGCGGAAATGCTCGGTGCCGGGCACCAGGCCCACCTCGGCGATATGCGGCCGCGAGGTCTTGTAGAGAAACAGCACCACCGACAGCACCACACCCGCCGAAACACCCAGTTCCACACCGAAGCCCAGCGTAAGCAGGATCGTCGCGGCGACGGCGGCGAAATCGGCCCTGGAATAGGCCCAGGTGCGCTTCAGGATCGAGAAATCGACAAGGCTCAGCACCGCCACGATGATCGTCGCCGCCAGCGTGGCTTTCGGCAGGAAAAACAGAAGCGGCGTGAGGAACAGCGCGGCCAGCGTGATGCCCAGGGCGGTGAAGGCGCCGGCGGCCGGGGTTTCGGCGCCGGCGTCGAAGTTCACCACCGAGCGCGAGAAGCCGCCCGTCACCGGGAAGCCGCCGGACAGGGCCGAGGCGATGTTGGAGGTGCCGAGGCCCACCAGTTCCTGATCCGGCTCGATGCGCTGGCGCTTCTTGGCGGCCAGCGTCTGGGCAACCGAGATCGACTCGACGAAGCCGATGATCGAGATGATGAAGGCCGAGCCCGCGAGCGAGGTCCAGAGCGAGAGGTCGAAGCTTGGCACGGTCAGCGGCGGCAGGCCCGAAGGCACGTCGCCCACGATCTTCACCCCCTTGTCGGCCAGGCCGAAGCCCCAGGCGATGAGCGTGGTCGCCACCACGGCGGCCACCGGCCCGGCCTTGGCCAGCACATCCGCCGGCCCCTTGCCGATGCCGAGGCGGATCAGGAGCGGCTTCAGCCCCTTGCGCACCCAGAACAGGAAGGCTGTCGCCCCTGCCCCGATGGCGAGGGTCAGATAATTGGTCTCGCCGAGATTGTGCCACAGGCTCAGGACGATCTCGACGAGGCTATGCCCCTCGGCGGAAATGCCGAGGATATGCTTGAGCTGCGAAACCGCGATGATGAGGCCCGAGGCGGTGATGAAGCCCGCGATCACCGGATGCGAGAGGAAATTGGCCAGAAAGCCAAGGCGGAACACCCCCATCGCCACCAGCATCAGCCCCGACAGGAAGGCCAGCACGATGGCGGCGGCGATGTATTCTGCGGTGCCGGGCAGCGCGAGGTTGCCCACCGCCGCCGCCGTCAGCAGCGAGACCACAGCCACCGGCCCCACCGCCAGTGCCCGCGAGGTGCCAAACACCGCATAGGCCACCAGCGGCAGGATCGAGGCGTAAAGCCCCATCTCCGCCGGCAGACCCGCCAGCAGCGCATAGGCCAGCGATTGCGGGATCAGCATGATGGTGACGATGGCCGCGGCCATCAGATCGGCGCTGAACGCGCCTTTGTCGTAGCGCCGCCCCCAGTCGAGGATCGGGAAAAAGCGGCGGATCGCGCCCAGACCGGCGCGGCTCGGGTTGGCAGCCATCGGCGGCCCCTTTCCTGTGTCATAGCGTGGAAACGGCGCCGCCCCCCGGCTGGCGGGGGGCGGGCATGTCTCTCTGGCCCTGTCCGGGCGGCGCTAGAGCGCCCCGGCGGCCTGGCGGGATTTCACCGCATTCCAGATCGCCTGGCAGCGCGCGCCCGACCGGCAATAGGCAAACACCTTGCCCTCGGTCTCGCGCATCACCGCGCCGAAGCTGTTCACGGCGTAGTCGGTCGGGCTGCGGTCGGCCAGCGGCACGTATTTCGGCGTCACGCCGTTATGCCGGCAGGCCGTCGCAATCTCGTCCCAGTCCGGCTGGCCGGCTTCTTCGCCATCGGGGCGGTTGCACACGATCACCCTGTAGCCCGCCGCCGCGATATGCGGCACGTCTTCGGGGCGAATCTGGCCCGACACCGTGACCTGCTGGTCCAGTTCTTTCCAATCCGGATTCATCGCGCGTCTCGCCTCAGAGCTTGTTGACCGGCACCTTGAAGAAGACGTCGCCCTGCTCATCGGCGGGCGGCATCTCGCCGGCGCGCATGTTGACCTGCAACGACGGGATGATCAAGCGCGGCATGGCGAGCTGGGCATCGCGTTCGGTGCGGAACTTCACGAAGTCTTCCTTCGTCTTGCCGCCGCCGACATGGATGTTGTGCTCCTTCTCGTCGCCGACGCTGGTTTCCCACTGGATGTCGCGCCCGTTGGGGCCGTAATCGTGGCACATGAACAGCCGGGTCTCATCCGGCAGCGCCAGCACTTTCTGGATCGAATCGTAGAGCACGCCGGCATCGCCGCCCGGGAAGTCGGCCCGCGCCGAGCCGCCATCGGGCATGAACAGCGTGTCGCCGACAAAACCGGCATTGCCGACCACATGCGTCATGCAGGCCGGGGTGTGGCCGGGCGTGTGCATGGCGAAGGCGGTCATGTTGCCGATCTTGTAGGTGTCGCCTTCCTTGAAGAGCTGGTCGAACTGCGAGCCGTCACGCTGGAACTCGGTGCCTTCGTTGAAGATCTTGCCGAACACGTCCTGCACCACGGTGATGTTCTCGCCGATGCCGATCTTGCCGCCCAGCTTTTGCTGGATATAGGGCGCGGCCGAGAGGTGGTCGGCATGCACATGGGTCTCGATCAGCCATTCGAGCCTGAGGCCGTTATCCTCGATGTATTTGATGATCTCGTCGGCATGCTCATAGGAGATGCGGCCGGCGGCATAGTCGATGTCCATCACCGAGTCGATCACCGCGCAGGCGGTGGAGGTCGGGTCTTTCACCACGTAGGAAATGGTGTTGGAATCGGGGTCGAAGAAAGCTTTGACTTCGGGTTTCACGGAGGTGTCGACGGGGTAATCGGTGGCCATGTCTTTCATCTGTCTGGTCCCTGGTTGCCGGGGCGTGGCCCGGTGGGCGTTTGAAATGCCGGTCTCCCGGCGGTTCCGGTGTCGCCGCCCGGTGCCGGGCCGCGTGCTTGAAACCCACTTAGGTATCGCGGCGGCAGCCGTAAAGGCTTCATATGCATATTTTTGAATACTTAGCCGATTTTCGCCGCAAAACGCAACTCACAAAGGCGTTTTGCCATGAAATCCGTGACTAAACACCAAAAGATCACATTCGAATTCGAGCAACCGAATTGATCCAGCGGTTCCGATCGCGTATGTGAGTTAAATGGTCGCAGTCTTTGAGCGAGAGAAATTGATGAACACGCCCGTAATCACCGAGGACATGTCAACCGAAGACATGGACAAGATGATGGCGAGCGCCTGCGATGCCTCGGCGCTGCTCAAGGCGATCAGCCATGAGGGGCGGCTGATGATCCTCTGCGCGCTGGTGACGGGCGAAAAATCCGTCACCGAGCTTGAGGAACTGCTGCATGCGCGTCAGGCCGCCGTTTCCCAGCAACTCGCACGGCTCAGGATGGAGGGGCTGGTGACGCCCCGCCGCGAGGGCAAGGCGATCTTCTATTCGCTGGCCGACGACCGCCCCCGCCGCATCCTCGAAGTGATCTACGAGATGTTCTGCTCGATGCCCGCCGAGGGGATCGACGGCGGCGCCACGGCCGAAACCGCCTGACCCCCTTTCGCCCGCCGCGCCGCTGGCCTACCTATGCCCTGGGCGGCGGACAAAAGGCAGGATACCGATGGCAGACACATTCATCCCCGGCCCCGACAGGGCCCGCGCGTTGCGCGGCGCGTTCGGGCGGTTCGCCACCGGCGTGACGGTGGTGACGACCACGACCGAGCGCGGGCCGATCGGAATCACCGCCAACAGCTTCACCTCCGTCTCGCTCGATCCGCCGCTGCTGCTGTGGTGCCCGGCCAAGACCTCGCAGCGCCATGACGCCTTCGTCGGCACGGCGCATTTCGCGCTGCATGTGATGGGCACCGAACAGGATGCGATCACCTGGGCCTTCGCCAATACCGCCGAAGCCTTCGAACATTGCGATTGCAGCCTGTCGGAACATGGCGTGCCGCTGATCGCCGGCTGCCCCGTGCGCTTCGAATGCACGATCCGCGACAGGATCGACGCGGGCGATCACACGGTGATCATCGCCCATATCGACCGGGTCACCACCGAAGACGGCCCCGAAGCGCGGGTGTTTCTCGGCGGGGATTACGGGCATTTTTCGGCGCTGTAGCGCCGGCGTTACTGGGTGAGGATATCGCGGCGGGCATAGCTCGCGGTATCGCTGCCGCCATCGTCATAGGTGATGCGCACCGCAACCGTTTCGACCGAGCCGAGCGGGAAACTGACGAAGGGCAGCTTCGAGGAATCCTTCTGCGCGTTCGGCACCGCGTCGCCTTCATAGCACCGCTCGCCATCCCACAGCCTCTCGGCCCCGCCATTGACGCTGTAATGGATCGCATCCAGCCCGCAGCGCCAGACCAGCAGATTGGTGAAATAGAGCAGATCCTTGCCATCGTATTCGCGCACGGCAACCCAGCCCGCCTTGGTCGCATCCAGCATAGGGCGCACCTCGGCGGCGGTGGTGAATTGCTGCGCCATGCCCGGCACAGGCGCACCGAACGCAAGAATCGCGGCGAGCCCGTATTGGGCCGTCTTCCTGAAATTCATAACAGAACCTGCACAATTTCTCCGGGCGCGTCTTTTTGCTCGCACCGCTTCAGCCTATACTGGCAGAAATTACGAGGACAGGCAAAGCGCCGATGGTTAGACGGGCGAAAAAGCAGGCACAATTCAACGTGATGGTGGTCGCGCAGGCCGGGCGGCTGCAATATGAGGCGCTGCTGTTCGCGGCGTCGCTCCGGCTGTCCGATCCGGGCTTTTCCGGCCGCCTGATCGTGGCGGAACCGCAGCCGGGCGGGGCCTGGCCGGGCGATCCGCGCATCTCCCCCGATGCGCGCGCGGCGTTTGAAGATCTCGGCGCCGAGATTACCCCGTTCGAGGCGCGCCATTTCGGCGCCAGCTACCCCAATGGCAACAAGATCGAGGCGCTCGCCACCCTGCCCGCCGGCGAACCCTTCGTCTTCTTCGACAGCGATACGGTCATCACCGGCCCGCTCTCCGAAGTCGCCTTCGACTTCTCGCGCCCCGCCGCCTCGATGCGGCGCGAGGGCACCTGGCCGGTGATCGAGCTTTATGGCCCCGGCTACACCGAAATCTGGACATCGCTCTACGACAAGTTCGGGCTGGACTTCGCCAGCAGCCTCGACCTGAGCGAACCCGACGAATACTGGGGCCGCTACCTCTATTTCAACGCCGGCTGGTTCTTCGGCGCCGATCCGGCGGCCTTCGGCCAGCGCTTCCTCGACTACGCGCTCGCGATCCGCGAGGACCGGCCCGACGCGCTGGTCTTGCAGGAGCTCAACCCCTGGCTCGATCAGGTTGCCCTGCCGCTGGTGATCCATTCGTTCGGCGGCGGGCGGCCCGGACCTGAGCTTGACGGGCTGGACGGCGATATTTCCTGCCACTGGCGGGTGCTGCCGATGGCCTATGCCCGCGAGAGCGACCGGGTGATCGGGGTGATCGAGGCCGCTACCGCCCCGAACAGGATCAAGAAGGTGCTGAAGGCGCATGATCCGATGCTGAAGATGATCTTCCACGGCCGCGGGCAGAAGGTGCGCGCGTTGTTTGCCGAGGAGGGCCTGCCGCGCACCGAGAAGATGCTGCGCAACCGGCTGAAGCGTGAGGGGTTCTGGATGCGGTGAAGCGCGCGCCTACCAGCGCCGCGCCCCAAGCGCCGCCTGCCAATGCGCCAGCCGCGCCTCCCCCACCCGCTCGCGGGCAAGGTCCGACAGATCGGCATCGAGCCGCTCCAGCACCTCGAAGTTGACCTCGCCATGTGCCTTGCACGCCGCCACCATCCCCGGCGCCAGCCCTGCCCCGCCCTGTTTCAGCATGAAGCGCAGCCGGTTCTCCAGCGCCACCGGGTCCGGCGTGAGCTTGACCCAGACGCTGTCACCGATGCGCATGGACGTCACCGCCCAATCCGCCTTGCGCTCGCGCCATGCCGCCTTGGCCGCGCGCCTGTCCAGTTTCCCGCCCATCCCGCTTGCCTTTCTTTTCATCCGGGTATAAATACCGCCTACCGACTTTTTACCCGGGTGTAAATATGGCAGACGAAACCTTTACCGCCTTTATCGGCCCGGAGCGGGTCACCCAGGGCAGCCGTGCGGAGCTGGAAGCCGCGCTTGCCCCGCGCGGGGCGCATCCCGAGGGGCTATTGGTATTTTCCGACCTGACCGGGCGCGAAACCGATCTCGACCTGTCGGGCGCCGCGCCAGCGCGCGGACGGCCCAAGCTGGGGGTGCGGGCGCGCGAGGTCACCCTCCTGCCCCGGCATTGGGACTGGCTCGCGCGCCAGCGCGGCGGCGCCTCGGCAGCCCTGCGCCGGCTCGTCGAGGAAGCAATGCGCGCCGAAGCACCCGGCCCCACGCCGGACGCGGCCTATCGCTTCCTCACCGCCATCGCAGGCAATCTGCCGGGCTACGAAGCCGCCATTCGCGCCCTCTATGCCGGCGAGGCCGGCGCCTTCGCCACCGCCATGACCAGCTGGCCGGACGATATCCGCAACCACGCCCTCAGCCTTGCGCGGCTCGCATGACCCATATCGCCCCGACCGAAAGCAGCGCCGCCGCGCTCATCGCACGCGGGATGGACAGCCCCGCCACCATGCTCAACCTGTTGAAGTTTCGCGATATTGCCGATTACAGCCATGCGCCGGACCTGGCCCCGGCCAGGCCGATCAGCGGCGCTGCCGCCTATGGGATCTACGAAGCCGCCATCGCCCCGCTCCTCAAGGCCAGCGGCGGCGAGGTGCTGTTTGCCGGTGAGGGCGGCGCGTGGTTCATCGGCCCCGAAGCCGAGCGCTGGGACCGGGTGCTGCTGGTGCGGCAGACGAGCATCGCCAGCTTCCTCGCCTTCGCGCAGGACAGCCGGGCGCAGGCGGCGGGCCATCACCGCACCGCGGCGCTGGAGGATTCCCGCCTGCTCCCGCTCACCGCGGCCTGATTACTGGATCGACAGATCGAGGTTGTAGCTCACCGTCTTGCCGCTGTCCTCGTCATTGCCCATCAGGTAGACGCGAATGGTATATTGACCATCTTCCGGCAGGGTGATGCGGGCGTAATTCTCCGTTTCCATCGAACCGATGAAGATCGCCTCGCCGTCGCTGCCGGGCGGCAGGATGTTGAAGTAGATCACGCCGTCGCCATTGGTTTCGGCCACGGTGATCTCGGCAAACATCTCCTGCCCCGCCCCGGCCCCCAACAGATAATCGTAATATTCATTGCCGGTGATCGTACCGCTGACCAGCGTGCCGTAATTGCCCGCCTCGAAGTGAACCTCCTGGGTCATCTGCGCTTGCGCGCCACTGGCAAAAACACTCAACGCAAAGGCCATACCGATCTGAACGAGCCGTTTCATGCCGTCTCTCCTTTCGCACGTTTCGCGCCCGCAAGTGTGCCTGAGAACCCGCCGGACCCGAAACGGAATCGACCTGGCCCCGGACCGCATTGTCGTTCCGCCGCCAACCGGCGGCGCAGGACGGGCGTCCGCCCCGGCCCGGCGGCCCGGAACAGAAGACTTTTGTCATCAAGCCGATTGCCCCCGCAGCGCCCCTGCCTTAGCCTCGCGCGCGAACCGTCAGGGAGAGAGACAATGACCAAAGACCTCGGCTTCGATACCCTTCAAGTCCATGCCGGCACCGAACCCGATCCGGCCACCGGCGCGCGCCAGGTGCCGATCTATCAGACCACGGCTTACGTGTTCCGCGATGCCGATCACGCGGCGGCGCTCTTCAACCTTCAGGAAGTGGGCTATATCTATTCGCGGCTGACCAACCCCACGGTCGGGGCGCTGGCCAACCGGATCGCCGCGCTCGAAGGCGGCGCCGGGGCGGTCTGCACCTCGTCGGGCCATGCCGCGCAGATCATGGCGCTCTATCCGCTGATGGGGCCGGGGCTGAATATCATTGCGTCCACAAGGCTTTACGGCGGGACTTACACGCAGTTCACGCAAGTGTTCAAACGCTTCGGCTGGTCGGCGAAGTTCGTCGATTTCGACGATCCGCAAGCGGTGGCCGACGCGATCGACGATAACACCCGCGCGATCTTCTGCGAATCCATCGCCAATCCCGCCGGCGTGCCCACCGATATCGACGCCATCGCCAAGGTGGCCAACGATGCCGGGCTGCCGCTGGTGGTCGACAACACCTCCGCCACCCCCTACCTGTGCAAGCCCATCGAGCACGGCGCGACGCTGGTGATCCATTCGACCACCAAGTATCTCACCGGCAACGGCACCGTGACCGGCGGCGCCATCGTCGACAGCGGCACCTTCGACTGGTCGGCGAGCGGCAAGTTCCCCTCGCTCTCCGAACCCGAACCCGCCTATCACGGCATCAACTTCCACGAAGCGCTCGGGGGCATGGCCTATACCTTCTACTCCATCGCCGTGGGCCTGCGCGATCTGGGCATGACGATGAACCCGCAGGGCGCGCATTACACGCTGATGGGGATCGAGACGCTCAGCCTGCGGATGCAGAAGCACGTCGAGAACGCGCAGAAGATCGCCGAATGGCTGGAAGCCGACCCGCGCATCGAGGCGGTGAGCTATGCCGGGCTCGCCTCCTCGCCCTATAACGAACGGGCCAAGCGGGTTTATCCCAAAGGCGCCGGTGCGCTGTTCACCGTCACGCTCAAGGGCGGCTACGATGCCTGTGTCGGGGTGGTGAACAACCTCGAATTGTTCAGCCATGTCGCCAATCTGGGCGATACCCGCTCGCTGATCATCCATTCGGCCTCGACCACCCACCGCCAGCTCTCGTCCGAGCAGCGCGCGGCGGCGGGCGCGGGCGACAATGTGGTGCGGCTCTCCATCGGCATCGAGGATGCCGACGACCTGATCGCCGATCTCGACCAGGCGCTGAGCAAGGCGACGGGCTGAGCCGGACCGGCAGGGGCGCGACCGCGCGCCTGCCTTTTTGGGGCGGCGGACCCTACTCCACCGCCCCGACAGGCATATCGGCAGGGTCCGCGCCGGTTTCAGCCGTGGTGCCAGTATCGCCATAGACCGGCGAGAACCACGCCAGCGTGAACGACCGGCGCACCTCTCCCGGTTCGCGGCCACTCAGCGCCATGCGGGCGCTGCGCAGCATGCAATTGCCGTAGACCCCCCGGATATCGGCGCAGGCCGCCTCGGCGGCCTCGTAAAGTTCGGCGAGCTTCGGCTCGTATGCGGCAGCCCATGGCCCGGGCATGATCCATGGGTCGAGGTCGAACTCGCGGTTGTTCAGCATCACCGTCGCCGTTTCGGGATAGCTGCCCACCGGCGCCTTCGGGACGAAGACCATCGTCGTGGAGACGACATAGATATCGGCAAACATGGCCGCGCGCGCCGGGTTCATGCGGTCGCGGCCACCGACGCCGCCCTCAACCCCGAACCCCGACACGCCGCAGCGCCCGGCCAGGCTGCCCAGCAGGCGCTCGCAGGCGGCGTCGGCCAGGGCGGCGCTGCGGGCCTCGACCATCAGCCGGCGCAGGTCGCCTTCCGGCATCGCCTCGCCGGGCCTGAGCAGGCTGGCGGGCGATACCGGCACCTCGACGGTAACCGTCCTCTTGCGGTCGAACCGGGCGGGATCGAGCAGATATGACACGGCCTGCCGGGAGACGGACCGCCCGCCCTCGTTGACGATGTTCTTGTCGAACGGATCGGGTTCGGGCCCTTCCTCCGCCGCACGCTCACGGGGGGCCTCCGGCTCCACCGTCTGCGCCTGCATGTTCCGCGCCACGACCGCGCCGATATCGCGCGACATGTTCGACTGCGCCACCATCACGTAGAACCCGACACCGATCGCCAGGATCACCCCGATCAAACTCGTTGCGTTCATGTCAGAACTCCCTCGCGAAATACCGTGGCAACAGAACGTCGGCCGGGTTGCCGCCCGCCATCCGCGCGCCAAGGCGGCGCACCTCGTCGTTGAAGGCGGCGGGCCAGTCATGCAGGCCCGTCACCGCGAAATGCGCCTCGGTCTGCGCCACCAGATGGGCGCCCGCGAAGGGCCTGTAAGGCACACCCGTCAGCTCGCCCTCGCGCCATACCGGCCCGATCAGCGACACCTCGGCATAGCTGAGCCCGATCCGGGTCGTGTCCGACCCCACGCCGAACTGGCGGACGAACCAATCCTCGAAGGTCTGCACCTTGAGGCGCCATTCGTCGCGGATCGCCTGTTCGTCTTCCTCCGAAAGATGGCCGTTGTTCCGGCGGTGTGTGAGCTGGATTTCAACCCGGCCGGGATCGGTCACGCCGGTGCCGCAGGCCTCCAGCGTTGCCCGGTCCATCACCTCGACAGGCACCGTCTCGGGCAGGTTGGCCACCGCATTCGCGTCGCCGCCCAGCATCGAGACGCCGGCGATCTCGACGCCGGGCGCGAGGTGAAAATTATAGACGTAATTGCCGGGTCCGGGGTTCTGCAACACCATGTGCAGCGGCGTGCGCGTGTCGGTCACCGCGATATCGTGCAGATGGAATTCGTGGCTGTAGCGCATCGGCAATGCGTCGCCCGGGGCCCGGTTGCCGTATTTGATGTCGCGAAACCAGTCATCCACCGCCTGCTGCACCTCCTGGTCGGTGAAGCTGTAAAGCCCCACCAGCGTATCGGAATGTTCGACCATGAGATTGACCAGCCGCGCCCCTTCGGCGGGGGCGCTCAGGGTGCAACCGGTCCGGTTGAGCAAAAGCTGCACCTGGCCGACAACCTCGCGCTTGTTGGCCGGGCGCCAGTCGCGGATCGCCTCGTCGATGAAGACGGCGGGGCTTGAATCATGCGTCGCGATCGGGCCACCGGCCTGATCGTTCAGGGCGCGCGCGACAACATATTCCTCCGCCCGGCCCGCCGCGCGCGTCTGCAACCCTGCCGGACGCCCGGCCAGCGCAATCGGTGCGCCGTGCAGCACCGGCAGCCTTGCCTCCGCGTCGCGCAGCGCGGTCAGGCCGACGAAACCGCCAACCAGCACCGCGCCGATCATCAAAAGCCCTCTTGGATCCATGCCTGACTGCCCTCGTTTCGACCGGCTCTAGCAGGCAATCGGGACGAAATTTGGGAGGAATGATGCCACATGCCACACGCAATGCGTGTATCGGATGACAAAAAAACGGCGGCAGGTCTCCCCGCCGCCGCCTTTGCGTCTGCCCTGCGCGGATCAGCCGAACATGTCGGCGGTGATGCCCGCATACCAGCCGAGGCTTTCCTCGTAGTTCTGCTTGCGCATCTCGGCATCCTCGCCGGTCTGGCTGACGAAGCTCGACACGCTGGCGATCTTCTCGTCATTCGCCTCGTAGCTCGCGCCCACCTTCACACCGTCATCGGCGTCGATCAGCGACCAGCAGGTGTTGGTGAACTTCGCCGGGAAGAGCTGCGAGCCGGTCAGCTCGGAGCGGATCGCCATCGCCGCCACCTTTGCCTGGCTGTTGGCCGAGAAGCCCGATTTGGGCATATCGCCCTGATTGGTGGCATCGCCCAGTACATAGACGTTGGCGTCGATGCGGCTTTGCATTGTGTGGCCCGAGACCGGCGCCCAGTTGCCATCGTTCACGCCGGCGATTTCGCAGATCCGCCCCGCCTTCATCGCCGGAATGACGTTGCAGACATCCACCTTGGTGACTTCGCCGTCGACGGTGACCGTCATCGCCCCGGGATCGACGCTCACATCGGCGCCGCCGAAGCCGGGGCCGATCCGGTCGATCATCCCGGAATAATGCTTCGACCATCCCTCCTCGAACACACCCTGCTTGGAAAAGCTTTCCTTCGGGTCGAGCAGAAGGATCTTGGCGGTCGGGTTTTCGGCCCGGAGCTTATGCGCCACCATCGAAATCCGCTCATAGGGCCCGGGCGGGCAGCGATAGGGGTTGGGCGGCGCGACCATCGCAAACAGCCCGCCTTCCGGCATCGCCTCGATCTGGGCCTTGAGCAACTCGCTCTGCGACCCCGCCTTATAGGCATGCGGCATGGCGTTTTGCGCCGTCACATCCCATCCCGGCACCGCGCCGTCGACGAAGTCGATGCCGGGGCTCAGCACCAGCCGGTCATAGCTCAGCGTGGCCCCGCCGGCGAGGCTCACGGTGCGCGCGTCGCGGTCGACGCCGACCGCCCAGTCGTGGATCACGTTGATGCCGTAATCCGCGGCCAGCTTGCCATAGGTATGCGCGATGCTCTCCAGCGTGCGGAAGCCGGCAAGATAGAGGTTGGAAAAGAAGCAGGTGTAATAGGTGCGGGTCGGCTCGATCAGCGTGACGTCGAGCGCGCCGTCGCTGTCCTTGGCGAGATAGCGCGCCACCGTGGCGCCGCCTGCGCCGCCGCCGATCACCACCACTTTCGGCCTGCCGCCCTGGGCGTGCAGCGCGGGCGCATACAGCGATGCGGCAGCCAGCCCGGCGCCGACAAAACCTCGTCTCGTCAATGTCATTGTAACGTCCTCCCTGGAAAACGGCCCGGCGCTATTCTGCGCCGAGGCCGGCGTAATACGCGGCCAGCGCCGCGATCTCTTCATCCGTCAGACGGCCCGCCATCATCTGCATCACGGGATGCGGGCGCGCCTTGACCTTGTAGGCATGCATGGCGACGACGAAATCCTCGTCCGGCCAGCCGGTGATCGAGGGGATGCCCTCGTCTTCGCCATCGGCCTGATGGCAGGTGTTGCATTCGGCGGAGAGATATTCGCCATATTCCGGGTCGCCGACGATGGCGAGCACCTCGGGCGACAGCGCCACCTCATGCGGCAGCGCCGTGGGCGCGGCCTCGGGGATGTTTTGCGGGCTGGCCGAGAAGGTGCGCAGATAGGCGATCACATCGGCCCGCTCCTGCGGATCTTTCAGCCCCCTGAACGACATCCGCGTGCCCGAAACGAGCGATTTGGGGTTTTCGAGATAGGTATCGAGATGCTCGATATCCCAATGCAGGCCATCGACCCCCATCCGCACGATGCCTTTCGAGTACCGGGTAAAATCCTCCACCGTGCCGGCCTGCCGCCCGAACACGTCATTGAGCACCGGGCCGACCCGGTTGACGGCGTCCGGCCCCACCTGGTGGCACTTCGCGCATTCCTTGAAAACCTTTTCGCCCGCCACCGGATCGCCGATTTCCTCGGCACTTGCGGCCTGGGTGACACACCCAGCCACTATGGCTGCGACAATTCGCGTCTTGATCACCGCGTTCCTCCCTCACGTGATAATCGCCGACCCCGATACTAGGCAAGGAACCCGTTGACCTGCAAAACTTTTTTTATCTCGATATGTCGATACATCCGCGCCGCCGCCCTGCCGCGACGCGGCAAATCCGCCGCCCGGACCCGACCGCCGGCAGGAATTTCAACGCCATATCAGACGTGTAAGATTGACGCATCCGGACGCTGCAACGCGACATGGCGCGGCCGGCATGGACCTGTGCAAAACCCCGCCCCGGGCGGGGTTGGGTCAGGCAATCTGTCTCAAATGCAACGATCCCGGATGGCGGCGGACGCCCGGCGCCGCCCGGCGGGGTGAATCACTCGCGCGCCAGAACCGCCGAAAGCGGCGCCAGCGCCACCGATTGCGCCCGGGTGCCAAGCGACCATTCCAGCAGCGCCTGAAGCGTCTCTGGCCGGGTGCGGGCGACCACGATCACGCCGTCCTCGTTGCCGGCACGGAACGCGGCATTGTCGAGGAACCGGCGGATCACCGGCCCCTCCTGCCCGTTGCCGTCGAGGTCGCGGAACACCAGACCGGCCTTCACCCCCTCCTTCACCGCCGCCTTGTGGCCGGTATTGAGGCCCGAGGGGAAGGAGACGAGCCCGTGCCCGGTTTCGGCCAGGCTGGCCGCCATCTGCACCGCGCCCTCGCCGAGCGACTGGTAGCCAAGGTCTTCCTCCGCCACCACCGCCACGGCGTTTTCGAGCAGCGGGCCATAGGCTTCCATCGTCACCGCCACATCGGTCGGCGTGGCCCCGGTAGGCAGCGGCACGACCAGCGCCACCTCGGCGCCATGGTCACGGTAAAAGGCCATCGCCTGCGCCGCATCGGGCGCGCTGGCATCGACCGCGACAGTCACCGCGAAGGGCAGCAGATCGAGATCGCCCAACTCGGTGCGCGCGCCGCCAGTGTCGAGCAGCAGGAACGACAGGAGCGGCTGATCCCCCACGGGCGCGAACGGCAATGCGTTGCGGACCAGCGCGGGTTCGGCTGCGGCGGCCGGTTCGGGCGCCGCCTCGTCTTCCACGGTGTCGCCGATCCGGGGCAGACGCCCGGTGACCACCGCCGCGGCCGCCTCCTGCGCCGGCGTTAGCTCCGGCTCGGGGGTCACCTCGATTGCGGCCTCCGCCGTCGCGCCCGGCTCCGGCTCGACCACGATGAGCGGCAGGCTCCCGGCCTCCGGCGCCGGGGCCGGTTCGGGTTCGGGTTCGGGCGCGGGGTCCGGTTGCGGAGCAGGTTCGGGCTCCGGCTGCGGCGCAGGCTCCGGCTCCGCAGCAGGCTCCGGCGCGGGCGCCGGTTCGGGCTGTGGCTCGGCCTCGGGGGCCGGTGCGGGGGTCTCGGTGGGCATCGGAGCCGGTTCCGGCGCGGGTTCCTGCACAGGGGCCGGCTGCGGCTCGGGCGCCGGGTCCGGTTGCGGCTCGGGCACTGGCGCCGGTTGTGGCGCGGGCGTCGGGTCCGGCACGGCGTCGATCACGGCCAGCACATCGGCGAGCGTATCGTCCTGCGGGGCCGCCGGCGCCTCTCCGGCTGCGGGAGCCTGAGCCATCTCGGCAGCCTCGTCCTCAGCGGGCACCGCTTCCGGCTCCACCGCCGCCGCGTCTTCCTCTGCCGGCGCGGGTTCGGGCATGGCCGGTTCCGGCGCCGCAACCTCCGGCATGTCGTCGGCTTCCCGCGGCGCGCTGACCTCGGCATCGGCGGCGGGTGTCTCGTCCATATCCCCGACCGCAGGCAGATCGGCATCGACAGGCGCGGCCTCTTCGGCAGCATCCGCTTGCGGCATCGGTTCAATGACGGGCTCCGGCTCGTCCGCCGCCTCCACTTCGGGCGCGGCCTCCGGCGGCGCGGGCGCGACAGGCGCGGCCTCCGGGGCAGGCGCGACCTCGGGAATTGGCGCGGCCTCAGGTGTCGGCTCGGCTTCAGCAACCGGCTCTACCTCGGGGGCCGGCTCGGCTTCCGCCACCGGCTCGGTCTCCGCAACCGGCGGCTCCACCGGCTCCGGCGTCTCGGCGGCGGGCATCGCCTCTTGCGGCGCTGGCACCGGGGCGACCGGCCCCATCACCAGCGAAACCACGCCAAGGCCCAGAGCCGAAACCACCGCTCCGGCCAATACTCCCGCGATCACGCCTCGTGCCACGCTCGATCCCCTTATGCCTGCTCGTGCCGCCGGTTCACACTTGGCAGCGGCTGAGAACATGTATACCCCTTGGGCTCAACCAGAAAACCCCCTTTGCCGGACGCGGACATGATCCTGCTGATAGATAATTACGACAGCTTCACCTATAATCTCGTCCACTACCTGGGCGAGCTCGGGGCGGATGTGGTCGTTCATCGCAACGACGCGCTCGACGTGCAGCAGGCGATGGCGCTGCGCCCGGATGGCATCGTGCTGTCGCCGGGGCCGTGCGATCCGGATCAGGCCGGGATCTGTCTGCCGCTCTCGCTTGCCGCCGGCGAGCTGTCCGTGCCGCTGCTCGGCGTCTGCCTCGGCCATCAGTCCATCGGCCAGGCTTTCGGCGGCAAGGTGGTGCGCGCAAAGGACATCGTCCACGGCAAGATGGGCACAATTCACCATGCCGGCAAAGGCGTGTTCGCCGGTCTGCCCTCGCCGCTGCAGGGCACGCGCTATCACTCGCTGGTGGTCGAGCGCGAAAGCCTGCCCGATTGCCTCGAAGTCACCGCCTGGCTCGAAGACGGCACGATCATGGGGCTGCGCCACAAGGAGCGGCCCATCGAGGGCGTGCAGTTCCACCCCGAAAGCATCCGCTCCGAACATGGCCATGCGCTCTTGAAAAACTTTCTCGCCCAGGTCGACAGCCACAAAAAGGTGCCCGCATGAGCGACGCGATCAAGCCCCTCATCGCCGCCGCCGTCGACAGGCCGCTCAGCCGCGCCGAGGCCGAACAGGCCTTCGGGATCCTGTTTGCCGGCGAGGCGACGCCCAGCCAGATCGGCGGGCTTCTGATGACGCTGCGCACACGCGGCGAAACGGTGGACGAATACGCCGCCGCCGCCTCGGTGATGCGCGACAAGTGCAAGCGCGTCCACGCCCCGGCGGGCGCGATCGACATCGTCGGAACCGGGGGCGACGGCAAGGGCACGCTCAACATCTCGACCGCCACCGCCTTCGTGGTGGCCGGCGCCGGCGTGCCGGTAGCCAAGCACGGCAACCGCAACCTGTCGTCCAAATCCGGCTCGGCCGATGCGCTGAGCGTGATGGGGATCGACGTGATGGTCGGCCCCGAAGTGGTGGAGCGCGCACTGGATGAGGTGGGCATCGCCTTCATGATGGCGCCGATGCACCACCCGGCAATGGCCCATGTCGGCCCGACCCGGGCCGAGCTCGGCACCCGCACGATCTTCAACATCCTCGGGCCGCTCACCAATCCCGCCCATGTCAAACGCCAGCTCACCGGCGCGTTTTCGCGCGCAATGATCCGGCCCATGGCCGAAACGCTCCGCGCGCTCGGCACCGAAAAAGCCTGGCTCGTCCATGGCGGCGACGGCACCGATGAATTGTCGATCGCCGGGGTGAGCTGGGTGGCCGCGCTGGAGGATGGCGCGATCACCGAAAGCGAGCTGCACCCGGAAGAGGCGGGCCTGCCCGTCCACCCGTTCGAAGACATTCTCGGCGGCACGCCCGAAGAAAACGGCAAGGCCTTCGCGGCGCTGCTCGCGGGAGAAGCCAGCGCCTACCGCGACGCGGTGCTGCTCAACGCAGCCGCCGCGCTGGTGGTGGCCGACAAGGCGGGCAGCCTGACGGACGGCGTCGACATCGCCCGCCACAGCATCGACAGCGGCGCGGCCAGAGCCAAGATCGAGGCGCTGGCGAAGATCACCCAAACCGCCTGACCCCTTCATCCTTGCGGAAATACTCCGGGGGTGCGGGGGCAGCGCCCCCGCCTCGGAGCGGCAGACCCATGCCATATACCAATCCAAACCTCGCCCGCACCCGCGCCTCTGCCGTTGTCGAGGCGAAGAAATGGCTCGAAGGCGTCACCTTTCCGCCGGACAGGCCGCTGGTGAACGTGAGCCAGGCGGCCCCCGCCGCGCCGCCGCCGCGCGCCCTGCGCGAAGCCATCGCCGAGGCCGCGCTGCATGACGATGCCGCCCATCTCTACGGCCCGGTGCTCGGCCTGCCGGAGCTGCGCGCCGCCCTCGCCGCTCAGATCGCGGAGATCTATGGCGGCGCGGTCACGCCGGGCCAGATCGCCATCACGTCCGGCTGCAACGAAGCCTTCGCCGCCGCCATCGCCACGCTGGCCGGCCCCGGCGACGAGGTGATCCTGCCCTGCCCGTGGTACTTCAATCACCAGATGTGGCTGGACATGTCGGGCATCGCCACCGTGCCGCTCGCCACCGGGCCGGAGCTTCTGCCCGCGCCCGCTGCCGCCGAACGGCTCATCACCGCCCGCACCCGCGCCATCGTGCTGGTCACCCCCAACAATCCCGGCGGCGTCGAATACCCCGCCGATCTGGTGATGGCCTTCTACCGTCTGGCCAAGGCGCACGGCATCGCCCTGATCGTCGACGAAACCTACCGCGATTTCGACAGCCGCCCGGCCCCGGCGCATGCGCTGTTTCAGCAACAGGAGTGGGACGAGACCTTTATCCATCTCTACTCCTTTTCAAAGGCTTACCGGCTGACGGGCCATCGGGTGGGCGCGTTGGCCACTTCGCCCGCGCGGATGCTGGAGGTGGAAAAATACCTCGACACGGTCACCATCTGCCCAAGCCAGATCGGCCAGCGCGCCGCGCTCTGGGGGATGGAAAACCTCGGCCAGTGGCTCGCCGGCGAGCGCGCCGAAATCCTCGCCCGGCGCGGGCTGATCGAAGAAGGCTTTGCCGACCTGCCGGGCTGGCGCCTGCGCGGGGCGGGCGCCTATTTCGCCTATGTCGAGCATCCTTTTGCCGGTGAAGACGCCGCCGCGCTCTGCCGGCGGATGGTGCGCGAGATCGGGGTGCTGGCGCTGCCGGGCACGATGTTCATGCCCGAAGGCGATCCGCAGGCGGCCCGCCAGATCCGCATCGCCTTCGCCAATATCGACGCCGGCGGCATCGCCACGCTGTTTGAGCGGCTGCGCCGCCTCGGCCCGGCGCGCTGAGCCGCCCTGCCTTACCGCCCGCCGCTGCCTCGTCGCCCGGCGGGACAGGTTAACCCGATATGAACGCCCACTTGGCGCAGGGACAAAACCTGTTTGATTTCATATGCTTGCTTGGCATCTCGATCTTCACTTATCCGGATTTCTAAATTCGGGGCCTGAAGCTCGTATCATCCATCCCATTGTCCAGCACACTGAGCCAGCGCCGCGGCGCCCACCCGCCGAACCGAAGGCCCCGCCCCGGCTGAGCAGCACTTTCCCCGCGCGCAGGCCCGGCGAAAAGGTTAACCGGAGATGAACGGGCATAGCCCATTATAGAAAAATATGTTTGTTTTTAGTAGCTTGCGGCGAACAGCGCTCTCCACTTATCCGGATTTCCAAAGTCCGCCCCACGACGCCCCCCGCGCCGCAAGCCCACACCCCCACGCCCCCGCCGGACTTTCGCGTCCCTCTCCGGGCATCGCCCTTTCCCTGTTGGCAATCCGCCGGCATTTGCCTAGAACCCGGTAGACTGAAACGGGAGTGCGCTGCATGTCGATGGCCAGGAACAAGATCAGCCAGTTTTTCGTCTGGATCATCATGGCATTGGTCCTTGTCGGGCTGGTCGGCTTCGGCTCGTTCAATTTCGGTGGCGGGGTGAGCGCGATCGGCAAGGTCGGCGATACCGACATCTCCGCCGACCGCTACTTCCGCGAGGTGAACGCCCAGCTCAATGCCGTTCAGGCCCAGACCGGGCAGCACCTGCCCTTCGCCCAGGCCCAGGCCTTCGGGCTCGACCGGGCGGCGCTGGAAACGGTGATCGACCAGGTGGCGCTGGAAAACGAAACCGCGCGGCTTGGCGTCTCGGTCGGCGATGAAGAGCTGGCCGCCCGGATTCGCGATATTTCGGCCTTCACCGGGGTAAACGGCAGTTTCGACCGGCAGACCTACCAGTTCGTGCTCGAACAATCCGGCATGACGCCGGGCGACTTCGAAGAGAGCCTGCGCTCGGAAGTGGCGCGGATGATCCTGCAGACCGCGGTCACCAACGGCATCGCGATGCCCGCCGCCTATACCGACACGCTCTATGCCTGGGTCCGCGAAGAGCGCGATTTCACCTGGGCCCGGCTCGACGCCTCGACGCTGGACGAACCCGTGGGCCTGCCGGACGAGGCCGAGCTCACCGCCTGGTACGAAGCCCATCCCGACGATTTCACCCTGCCCCAGACCCGCAAGCTCACCTATGTCTGGCTGAAGCCCGAAGACGTGCTCGACCGGATCGAGGTGACCGACGAAGAGCTGCGCAAGCTCTACGACGACCGCATCGACGAGTTCCAGAGCCCCGAGCGGCGGCTGGTGGAGCGGCTGGTCTTCGGCACCGCCGACGAGGCGGCGGCGGCGGCGCAGCGCCTTGCCGACGGCAGCGCCAGTTTCGAAGACCTCGTGGCCGAGCGCGGGCTGAATCTGACCGATATCGACCTCGGCGACATGACCCGGGCCGATCTCGGCGCCGCGGGCGATGCCGTCTTCGCGCTCGACGCCCCCGGCGTGGCCGGGCCGGTCGACACCGAGCTGGGTCCGGCGCTGTTCCGGATGAACGCCATCCTGAACGCGCATGAGGTCAGCTTCGACGAGGCCGTTGCGGGGCTCAAAGCCGATTACGCCGCCGATGCCGCGCGCCGCTATCTCTCCGATATGGTGACCGACCTCGACGATGCGCTGGCCGGCGGCGCGACGCTGGAAGACCTCGCCGCCGATCATGGCATGACGCTGGCCACGCTCGACTGGACCGGCGCGCAGAACGACGGCATCGCCGCCTACGATGCCTTCCGCGAAGCCGCGACGCTGGTGGAAGACGGCGATTATCCGCAGATCGAAGACCTGTCGGATGGCGGGCTGTTCGCGCTGCGGCTCGACGAAGTGATCGCGCCCCGCCTGCAAACGCTCGACGAGGTGCGCGAGGCGGCCGTCGCTGGCTGGCAGGCGCAGGAAACCGTGGCGCGGGTGATGGCGCGCGCGGATGAGATGATCGGCGCATTCGCCACCGGCGAGAGCCCGGCCAGCCTCGGCCTCACCGAAGTGGCCGAGACCGATCACAGCCGCGACGCCTATATCGAAGGCACACCGCCGGCGATGATCGAGCGGGTGTTCGCGCTCGACGCGCCCGGCGACTGGGCGGTGGTCGAAGATGCCACCGGCGCGGTGCTCCTGCGCCTCGACGCCGTGCACGAGGCCGACCAGACCACGCCCGAGGCGCTGGATTTGAAGACGGGCTTTGCCCAGAGCACCGCGCAGGCGCTGGCGCTCGACGTGCAATCGGCCTTCTCCGCCGCGCTCGAAGCGCAGGCCGGGATCGTTCTCGATCAGGCGATGATCAACGCCGTCAACGCATCGTTCCAGTGAGGTGACCCGTGGCGCTGACCCCCAGTTTCGAAGAGTTTGAAAAAGGCTGGGAGGCCGGGCGGAACCAGGTGGTCTATACCCGCCTCGCCGCCGATCTCGACACGCCCGTCTCGCTGATGCTGAAGCTCGCCGAGGCGAAGAAGGACAGCTTCATCCTCGAAAGCGTCACCGGCGGCGAGGTGCGCGGGCGATATTCGATGATCGGCATGAAACCGGATCTGATCTGGGAATGCCGGGGCACGACATCGCGGGTGAACCGTCAGGCGCGCTTCGATCCCGAGGCCTGGGAAGAGATGGAGGCCGATCCCCTCACCGCCCTGCGCGCCGTGCTGGCCGAGAGCCGCATCGAGTTGCCCGACGATCTGCCGGCCTCATCCGCCGGCCTCTACGGCTATCTCGGCTATGACATGATCCGGCTTGTCGAGCACCTGCCGGACGTGAACCCCGATCCGCTCGCCCTGCCCGATGCGCTGATGATGCGTCCCTCGGTGGTGGCGGTGCTCGACGGGGTGAAGGGCGAGGTCATCCTCGTCTCCCCCGCCTTCCAGTCGTCCGGGCTGTCGGCGCGCGCCGCCTATGCTCAGGCCGCCGAACGGGTGATGGATGCGCTGCGCGATCTCGAACGCCAGCCGCCCACCACCCACGATCTCGGCGAGGTGACGGAAACCGCCGAGCCGGTCTCGAACTTCGCCAAAGCCGATTACCTCGCGGCGGTCGAGAAGGCGAAGGAATATATCGTCGCCGGTGATATCTTCCAGGTGGTGCCCTCGCAGCGCTGGACGCAGGATTTTCCCCTGCCGCCTTTCGCGCTCTACCGCTCCTTGCGGCGCACCAACCCCTCGCCCTTTCTGTTCTACTTCAATTTCGGCGGCTTCCAGGTGGTCGGCGCCAGCCCCGAGATCCTCGTGCGGGTCTTCGGCAGCGAAGTGACCATCCGCCCGATCGCCGGCACCCGCCCGCGCGGCAAGACGCCGGACGAGGACAAGGCGCTGGAGGAAGACCTGCTGGCCGACCAGAAGGAACTGGCCGAACACCTGATGCTGCTCGATCTCGGGCGCAACGATGTGGGCCGGGTGGCGAAGATCGGCACGGTCAAGCCCACCGAGGAATTCATCATCGAGCGTTACAGCCACGTGATGCACATCGTCTCCAACGTGGTGGGCGAGCTTAGCGAGGATCACGACGCCCTCTCGGCCCTGCTGGCCGGGCTGCCGGCGGGCACCGTCTCGGGCGCGCCGAAAGTGCGGGCGATGGAGATCATCGACGAGCTGGAACCGGAAAAGCGGGGTGTCTATGGCGGTGGCGTGGGCTATTTCGCCGCCAATGGCGATATGGATATGTGCATCGCCCTGCGCACCGCCATCGTCAAAGACCGCAAGCTCTACATGCAGGCGGGCGGCGGCGTGGTCTATGACAGCGATCCCGAAGCGGAATTCCAGGAAACCGTGAACAAATCCAAGGCGATCCGCATGGCCGCCGAGACGGCGGGGATCTTCGCCAAGTCCTCCGGCAACTGAACCGGCGACGGGCGCATATCCGGGCGCTCGGAGCGCGTGGCATCCTTGCCGGGATGCTTTGCCTCACTCCACCGGGCGGATCAGCTTGCGTTCCAGCACATGCAGCACCGTTTTCAGATCCTGCCCGCGTTTGAGGATGCGCCCGTCCATCCCGATCACTGAATATTGCCCCTGCCGGCCACGCAGCCTGGGGTGTTTCTCGATCCGGTAGAGCGGGTGTTCTGCGGTATGGCGAAATACTGCGAAAACCGCATGGTCCCGCAAAAAGCTCATCGCGTAGTCGCGCCATTCGCCGGCGGCGACCATGCGCCCGTATAGCCCGAGTATGACCCCGAGCTCCTGTCGGTCGAAGGCGACCTTGTCGTTTATCTCGGGGCGCGGAAAGGGCGTGGGCGTTTGCAGGTTCATATGCCGAGGATGGGGGCAGCCCGGGCGCAAATCAACACCAAGCTTTGCCCGGACCGCCCCAATAGCCCGATTCCAACCACGAAATGACCGCCCGCACGCCACAAACGCCCCGCAATAGCGCCGGAATCTGCGGGCAATACTTCTGTGTAGCGAGCGAGAAGCTCACCCCGGTGCCGCATGCAACAGCCCCCACCCAGTTCGCGGCACCGGGGGCTACACCTGCCCCGCCTTCCGGCGGGGCTTTTTATTGCCCGCTTCCCCGAACACTATTGACCGCTCGGTCGGCTTTGTGCCACCATTCCCGACAGGAGAAGGAGGAGCCATGACCCCGGAGGAACGCGCGCGCCGGTCGGCCGATGCGATGTGGGCGGAGGACCGCGCCAGCCAGGCGCTCGGCATGAAGATTGTCGAGATCGCGCCGGGCAAGGCGGTGCTGACCATGCCGGTGCGCGCCGACATGGCGAACGGCCACGGCATCGCGCATGGCGGCTATATCTTCACCCTCGCCGACAGCGCCTTCGCTTTCGCCTGCAACAGCTACAACACCCTCGTCGTGGCCCAGCACAACACGATCAGCTACCTCACGCCGGGGCGGGTGGGCGAATTGCTCACCGCCACCTGCACCGAGGCGCACCGGGCCGGGCGTTCGGGGCTGTATGACGTGGTGGTGACGGGCGGCGACGGTCGCCGGATCGCGCTGTTTCGCGGCGCGTCGCGCCAGGTTCAGGGCACGCATTTCGAGGAGGAGGCCGGCGCATGAATGCCGGCTCAGGGAGGACAGAATGAAGGATCTCACCCCGCGCCGGGACGAGCTTGAACATATCGAAACCGCCTCGCGCGACGAGATCGCGGCGGTGCAGCTTGAGCGGATGAAATGGTCGCTGCGCCACGCCTATGACAAGGTGCCTCACTACAAGGCGTCGTTCGAGGCCGCGGGCATGCACCCCGACGACCTGCACAGCCTCGAAGACCTCGCGAAATTTCCCTTCACCACCAAGCAGGATCTGCGCGACAATTACCCGTTCGGCCTGTTTGCCGTGCCGCGTGGCGAGGTGGCGCGTATCCATGCCTCGTCGGGCACCACCGGCCAGCCCACCGTGGTGGGCTACACCAAGGCCGACCTCGATATGTGGGCCACCGTCGTCGCGCGCTCCCTGCGCGCCTCGGGCCTGCGCCCCGGCGACGTCCTGCACAACGCCTATGGCTACGGGCTGTTCACCGGCGGGCTCGGCATTCACGGCGGCGCGGAAAAGCTCGGCCTGACCGTGGTGCCGGTCTCGGGCGGAATGACCCAGCGGCAGGTGCGGCTGATCGAGGATTTCAGCGCGCGCGGCATCACGGTCACGCCCTCCTACGCGCTCTCGATCCTCGACGAATATCAGGCGCAGGGGCTCGACCCGCGCAAATCGCCGCTTGAGGTGGGCATTTTCGGCGCCGAACCCTGGACCAACGCGATGCGCCGCGAGATCGAAGACGCCTTCGACATGCACGCCGTCGATATTTACGGCCTCAGCGAAGTGATCGGCCCCGGCGTGGCGAATGAATGTGTGGAAACCAAGGATGGGCTGCATATCTGGGAAGATCATTTCTACCCCGAAGTGATCGACCCGGAGACCGGCGAGGTTCTGCCCGATGGCGAATTGGGCGAGCTGGTTTTCACCTCGCTCACCAAGGAAGCCTTTCCGATCATCCGTTACCGCACCCGCGACCTCACCCGGCTCATGCCCGGCACCGCGCGCTCGATGCGGCGGATGGAAAAGGTGACTGGCCGCACCGATGACATGATCATCCTGCGCGGCGTCAATGTCTTTCCGACCCAGATCGAGGAGCAGCTGATGGCGGTGCCGGAACTGGCGCCGCATTTCCAGATCGAACTCACCCGGCCCGACCGGATGGACGAGATGCATATCCATGTGGAACTGGCCGAAGGGGTCGAGGCCAGCGCGGTTCATGTGAGCCATGTGTTCAAGGGGCTGGTGAAATCGAATGTCGGCGTCACCGTGAAGGTGCATGTGGCCGAGACCGGCGGCGTGGCGCGCTCCGAAGGCAAGGCCGTGCGCATCGTCGACAACCGGCCGAAGGGCTGATCCATGCCGAGAGGAATTGCACGCGACCACGACCAGAAGCGGGAAGCGATCCGTAAGGGGGCGGCGGAATATTTCGCCCGCCACGGCTTCGACCGCGCCTCGATGACCGGGGCAGCGAAGCATTGCGGCGTATCCAAGGCCCTGATCTACCACTATTATTCCGCCAAGGAAGCGCTGCTATACGATATCCTCGACTGGCATCTGACCGACCTTGTCGAGACCGCCCGCGAGGTCAGCCCCGAAGGTGGGCTGGGCGCGCTGATCTGCGCGATCCTTGAGGCTTATGAAGACGCCGACGCCGAGCACAAATTGCAGATCGACGCGCTGTCGGTGCTGCCCGACGCGCAGCAGGCGCCGCTGATCGCCCTGCAGCGCGAGCTGGTCGAGATGATGAGCGCCGCCCTGTTGCACGAGGCCCCGGCGCTGGACGGCACCGACAAGCTGCGCCCCGTCACCATGTCGGTCTTCGGCATTCTCAACTGGTTTTACATGTGGCACCGCCCCGGCAAGGGGATGGACCGGAAAGCCTATGCCCGGCTCGCCACCGATATGGTGCTGAACGGCATTCGCGGCGTCTAGCCTTCGGCGAAGCTCTCCGCCCGGTAGCGCTGCACCTCCAGCGTGTCGCTCCAGTGATCCTCCGCCAGCTCCGCCTTGCGCTTGAGCTGGCGCCAGAACGCGGCAGGCTCGGGCAGGCTCTCCCAGACCATCGGCAGGAAGGTGCCGCGCCGGCCGCGATCGGACAGGATCAGCCCGTCCTCGCCGGGGCGCAATTGCGCGAGCAGATCCTCTTCCGAGGCAAAGGCCATCGGCGCGGGCGGGCCGAGCACCGCGATCTTGAGGTGGATCTCCGCCAGTTCCCCCGCCGTGACGGCGGCAAAACGCGGATCGGCGTGGCCCGCGCAGATCGCGTTCTGCGCCACGTCCTGCACCAGCGGGCGGTGGGCTGTGAGCGAGCCGATGCAGCCGCGCAACCGGCCCGCGCGGGTGAGCGTCACAAAGGCCGCGCCATGGCTGCGCAACCTTGGGTGAAAGCTGGCCGGGTCGATCTTCGGGTCGCGGCCCGTGGCGGTGCGCCCGGCCAGCGCCTCACGCGCCACCCGCAGCAGCGCCGCGCGGTCATCGCGCCGGATCGCATCGCCCTCCGGCCCATACAGCGCCCAGGCGCCGTAGCCGACGACGCGGGATGTATCATGCGTCACCTCCGCCGAGGTCGCCCGCGCCAGCCGGACCGCGCGCGCGCCCTGCCCCGTGCGCGAGGCAAGGTAGCCGCGAATGCCCCGCGCGCCACAGGCATGGGCCCCGCTGAGGCTCTGCCATGCGCCGGTTTCGATCAGCCGCGATGCCGCGTCGTCATGGGCGATGGCGGCGCCTTCGGTAAGGAAATGGCTGAGATCGCTGGACAGCACAAACAAGGGATGGCCGAGCAGCCCGTCGAGCAGGTCCAAAGCTGCCGCGACCTGCGCATCCTCCACCTGCCCCAGCACGAGCGGCAGCACATCCGCCTGCGGATGCAGCGCATGGAGGAAGGGAAATTGCGTCTCCGCCCCATGCTCGCGGTCATGCGCCGCGTCCTCGATATGGGCCAGCCCCGCTTCCATCAGCGCCGTTCGGGCAGCGGTGTTGATCGCAAGGTCGAACCCCGGCATGGCATAGGCCCCGCCGGAGGGCAGCGCGATCCCGGCAAAGGCGTGGCGGTGCGAGGGCGAAAGCACCACCGCATGGCGAATATCGGCCCCCGCAGTGCTCTGCCACGCCGCCCCGGCAAGCCAGCCGGAATAGGCATAGCCCGCATGGGGCGAGATGATCGCGCGCGGCGGTTGAGGCCCTTCTGCCCCGGCCCCACGGGCAAGGCACGCCTCCACCGCGCGGGCAAGCTCCGCCGCATCGGCCGGGTAAAACATGCCGGCAACCGCTGGAGGGCGTCTTGTATTTTCGCGCAGGTCTCTCATGTGAGTTGCATATAACTCCGAAACGCCTCCAGTGTAGGGGCAGAAGGCAAGAAAATCATGACCGAAGCCCGCCATATTGCGCGCCATTGGAGCCGCCAGCCCGATGGGCGGCTGCGCTGCGAGCTATGCCCGCGGTTCTGCGCCCTGCGCGACGGCCAGCGCGGCATGTGCTTCGTGCGGATGCGCGAGGGCGACGAGATCGTGCTCGACACCTATGGCCGCTCCTCCGGCTTCTGCATCGACCCGATCGAGAAGAAGCCGCTCAACCATTTCCTGCCGGGCACCTCGGTTCTCAGCTTCGGCACGGCGGGCTGTAACCTCGCCTGCAAATTCTGCCAGAACTACGACATTTCCACCGCGAAAACGGTCGACCGGCTGGCCGACAGCGCCTCGCCCGAAGCGCTCGCCCAGGCGGCCAAGCGCCACGGCTGCGCCTCGGTCGCCTATACCTACAACGATCCGGTGATCTTCCTCGAATACGCGCTCGACACGGCGGCGGCCTGCCGCGATCTCGGTGTGCGCTCGGTGGCGGTGACGGCGGGCTATATCGAGCCGGAGCCACGCGCCGAGTTCTTCGCCGCGATGGATGCGGCGAATATCGACCTCAAGGGCTTCACCCCTGAATTCTACCGCAAACTCACCGGCGCGCATATCGAACCGGTGCTCGACACCATCGCCTATGTCGCGCAGGAAACCGAATGCTGGCTGGAGCTGACCACGCTCCTCATCCCCGGCGAGAACGACAGCGACGCCGAGATCGAGGCGCTTTCGGGCTGGGTGCTGGACAATTGCGGCGCAGACACGCCGCTCCACTTCACCGCCTTCACGCCGCAGCACCGGATGCCGGATCACGCCGCCACGCCGCTGGAAACGGTGCTGCGCGCCCGCGAGATCGCCCGCCGCGTCGGGCTTCATCACGTCTATGCCGGCAATGTCCATGACGAGGCGGCGCAATCGAGCTATTGCACCGGCTGCGGCCAGAAGGTGATCGGGCGCGACTGGCACCAGCTCACCGGTTGGCACCTCGACGAGACCGGCCATTGCCTGAGCTGCGGCACAAGGTTTGCCGGCGTGATCGAAGGCGCGCCCGGCAGATGGGGCCGCAAGCGCCAGCCGATCCGCATCGGCGCGTGACGGCCCGCCGCCGGTGGCCCCTCGCCGGTGCTACCGGGCGCGCAGCCGCTCGGCGACGATCGCGCCGTCCGGCGCCACGCGCGCGCGCAACTCCGCCTGTTGACCGATACCCGGCCTTTCGTCGATCCGCGTGCCGCCGGTGACGATGAAGCGAACGCCGTCGATCTCGTCCTCCCCGGTCATCGTCCCGCGATACCGCAGTTCGGCCCCGGTCGGCATCGGGGCCGGGACGCCCTCCGCGCTCAACGCCCCGCCCGCGATCCAATCGCGCAGAAGCCCGATCTGATCGGGCGTCAGCCATGGCGGCCCGTCCATCGGCATACGGGGATCGGCAAGGCCCTCGACCCGGCGGATGATTTCCGAGGCTTGCGGATTGCCCGGGATCAGCACCGCGCGCTCGCCGCCCGCCAGAATCGCGGCATAGGACGAAAGGCGCAATCCCTCCGGCGGGGCGCCCAGCGTCGAATTGTCGGAATGGCACTCGATGCAGCGTTGCAGGAAGATCCGCTCGACCTCCGGGAAGGTAATCACGCCATCCGCGTAGGGATCGGCCTCGGCGGCCGGTTCGACGGAGTTCGCCCCCGCCTCCGGCCCCGGCGCACCAGCCTCGATCCAGCCGAGCAAGGCCGCAATCTCGGTTGCCTCCAGAAACGGCGGCCCGTCGAGCGGCATCTGCGGCATCAGCGCGCCGGTGATCCGGCCATAAAGCGGGCTCTCCTGCGGGCTTTGCGGCAGCACGACCGGGCCGTTCTGCGAGCCCGCCATCACCCCGGCATGGCTGTCGAGCGAAAGACCGAGCGGGGCATCTTCGCCCGCGTGGCAGAATATGCAGCGCTCTTCGAAGATCGCGGTAACGGTCGCCCAATCCGCCGCCGGCGCAGGCAGAGCGGCGCATATCGCAGTCAGGGCAAGGGGCACGGCGCGGATCATTCTTTTTTGTGAGGGCTTTGGCGCGCCGGATCAAGCCTTGTGTCGTCGCCCCGCGATCACCCGGCGCGGACCGGCCCGGCCTGCACACCCACATCTTCCGCTGCGATGGACACCGTTTTCAGGATCGCATGGCAGGCGATGCCCGGCGCAAGGCCCAGCCGGGCAACCGAACGGCGCGTCACCCGCGACAGCACCCGCCCCGCCGCCGTTTCAACCGCGACGATCGCGCCGGGGCCATCGCCGATATGAATCTCGGCCACCGTGCCCGGCAGGCTGTTGAGCGCCGAAAGCCCCTCCGGCGGGCCGAGCGACAGGATCACGTCATGCGCCGCGATCCGCACCCGCAACTCAGCGCCAGGCGCGCTGGCGACACGGGGCAGGAACAGCCTGACGCCGCCCGCGTCGAGCTCTGAAAGCCCGTCATCGTGATGCGCCACCACCCGGGCGATAAGCAGCGCCCCCACCGCGCGCGGTCCGGTCGGGGTCAGCGCCGGGTCGGACAGCACCGCCGCGGTGGGGCCGGCGCGCAGCACCCGGCCCGCTTCGAGCACCACCACGGTGGTGGCCAGCCGCGCCACCTCCGCCGCCGCGTGGCTCACATGCAGCATCGGCACGCCGGCCTCGTCGCGGATCCGTTCGAGATAGGGCAGGATTTCGGCCTTGCGCCCTTCGTCGAGCGCCGCCAGCGGCTCGTCGAGCAGCAGCATCCGGGGGGCGGCCAGCAGCGCCCGGCCGATGGCCACCCGCTGCTTTTCGCCCCCCGACAGCGCGCCCGGGCGCCGGGCCAGCAGCGCGCCGATGCCAAGCATCTCCACCACCCGGGCAAAGGCTTTGTCATCCACCGCGCGGCCTGTCACCCGCAGCCCGTAGACGAGGTTGCGCCGTACATCGAGATGCGGAAACAGCCGCCCCTCCTGAAACACGTAACCGATCCGGCGTTTGTGGGCGGGCAACCAGATGCCGCGCCCGGTATCGGCCAGCACCTCGCCTTCCAGCACGATCCGCGCCCGGTCGGGGCGCAGCAGCCCGGCAACGGCATTGACCACGCTCGTCTTGCCCGCGCCGGAGCGGCCAAACAGCGAGGTCACCCCGGCCGGCGCGTCGAAGGCGACATCGAGCGTCAGCCCCGGCAGGGCATGGTGCAGGGCGACCGAAAGCGTCATGCCCCGCCCCCCCGCCGCCCGGCCCGGCGCGCGAACCATTCGGAGGCGATCAGCGCCAGCATGGCGATGGCGATGGAGACCGCCACCAGCCGCAGCGCCGCGCTTTCGCCGCCCGGCACCTGCAGGAAGGCATAGATCGCCGAGGGCAGCGTTTGCGTCTGGCCGGGGATGTTGGAGACGAAGGTGATCGTCGCGCCGAACTCACCCATCGCCTTGGCGAAGGCCAGCACCGCGCCCGCGATCACGCCGGGCAGGATCAGCGGCAGGGTGACGGTGACGAAGACCCTGATCCGCGAGGCGCCGAGCGTGGCCGCCGCCTCTTCCAGCTTCGGGTCCACCGCCTCGATCGACAGCCGGATCGCCCGCACCATGAGCGGAAAGGCCATGATCGCCGCCGCCAGCGCCGCGCCGGTCCAGCGAAAGGCGAAAACGATGCCGATCTCGGCCAGCAGGCTGCCCAGCGGCCCCTTGGTGCCGAAGGTGAGCAACAGAAGATATCCGGTGACGACCGGGGGCAGGATCAGTGGCAGGTGCACGAGGCCGTTCAGCAGTGCGTGGCCGGGAAAGCGCCCGCGCGCCAGCACCAGCGCCACGAGGATGCCGGGCGGAAGACTGAAGATGGTGGCCGTCAGCGCCACGCGCAGCGACAGCGCCACCGCCTGCCATTCTTCCGGCCCGAGCCATCCCATCCGTTACTCTTCTCCCAGCACCACAAACCCCTGCGCTTCGAAGCTGGCACGGGCGGTTGCGCCCGACAGATAGGCAAGGAAAGCCTCCGCCGCCGCGCCCTCGTGCCCGGCGAGGATGGCGGCAGGGTAGATGATCGGCGGGTGGCTGTCTGCCGGGAAGGTGCCAACCACCTGCACCCCCGGCTCGGCCACCGCATCGGTGGCGTAGACGATGCCATAGGGCGCCTCGCCGGTGGCCACCAGCGCCAGCGCCGCGCGCACATTGTCCGATTGCGCCACCTGCGGCGCGACGGCCTGCCAGATGCCGAGGCCTTCGAGCGCGGCCTTGCCATAGATGCCCGCAGGCACCGCGTCGACCAGCGCCATGGCGAGATGGCCGCCGCCGAGAAGCCCGGCAAGATCGACGCCCGGCGACAGCTCGACAGGCTCGGCCTGCGGATCGGCGGCGATCAGCACCAGCGCATTCGCCAGCAGATCGGCGCGCGTGCCGGGCGCGATCAGCCCGTCCTCTTCCAGCGTGTCCATCCAGCCGACATTGGCGGAGATGAACAGATCGGCTGGCGCGCCGCTCTGGATCTGGCGCGCCAGCGCCGACGACCCGGCGAGCGACACGGTCACGTTATGGCCCGTCTCGCCGTTAAACGTGCCGACGATCTCTTCGATGGCGTTTTTCAGGCTCGCCGCGGCGAAGACGAGCACATCGTCGGCCATCGCCGGCACGGGCGACAGCAGGAGCGCGGCGGCAAGGCCGCGCGAGAGAAGTGAATTGAGCATGGTAGGTCTCCGGTTCGATATGTTTATCGAAACATATCGAACCGCGCGCTTCTGGCAACCGTTATTTCCCATCGGGCATATCGGCCAGAAGATCGACCATCGCCGCCGCATGGCCTGCCCCCGCCTGCCGCGCCGCCGCCTCGATGCCGTTATAAGCAGCCAGCACGGCCCGCCCGGTCTCGGTCACCTCGGCGCCACCGCCCTTCGCCCCGCCACGCGAACTCAGGACGACCGGCTCGCGGTACATCGCGTTCATCGCCTCGACAAGCTGCCAGGCCCGTTTGTAGCTCATCCCCATCTCGCGCCCCGCCGCGGCGATCGACCCCGTACGGGCGATCCGCTCCAGCAGTTCGGCCTTGCCCGGCCCCATGAAGACACCATCGGCAAAGACGAGGCGGATGCGATAGCGCGGTATGTCAGCGGGCTGGGTCATGGCGGCATCCTGCGCCGGGCGGACCGGCGCGGCAAGGGGCGAAGGCTCAGCCCTCGTCCACCTCGGCGCCGGAATGCTTTCCGAGATCGGCGGCGAGCCGGAAGCCGATCCGGTTCGGCGGCTCGGAGGTTTCCTCGCGCGGCTCGGCGCGCAGCATCACGTTGAGCTGGCTCACATGCTGGATGAGCTGGGTCTTGGTGCCCTCGTCATCGGTGCCGTAGAAGGTGACGAGATCGGGATCGAAATAGCCGATCCCCTCGATCCGCAGAATGCCGACCTCGCCCCCGGCGAAGCCCATCGCCACCTCGTGCTCGTTATCGAGCTGTTCCTCGAAATTCTGGATGTAGAGGATAAGCCGCTCATAGGCCCATTCGGCCGGGCTCTTGTCTTCATAGGGCCGCTCGGTCACCACCTCGGGCAGCGGCTTCTGCTCGGCGGTCAGCGGCGTGTCGTCGTCGCATTTGGATACACGCGCGCGCGGGCTTGTCTTGGTATCAGCCATCTTGCCTCCGTTGCCACAGCCAGGCGCCATCGTCGCGCCTTGTGCGCGTGACCTTGCCCAGACGGTAGAGATGATTGAGGTGCCCCATCGCCTCGACCAGGGCAAGCCCGTATTCGCCGGCGCCGATCCGCCGCCGGTAGAGCGCGGGAAAGCATTCGACGGCGGTGCGGGGCGCGTCGAGATGCGCCAGCAGCCGGTCGAGCGCGGTGTGATGGTTGGTGATCAACTGGCGCATCCGCGTCGGCAGGCCCCGGAACGGCAGCTTGTGGCCGGGCAGCACGAGCTGGCCATCCTCCGCGAAGGGCATCAGCGCCTCGCAGCTTTCCAGCCAGTCGCCCACCGGATCGGCTTCCGGTTCGGTCGCATGAACGCCCAGATTGGGGCTGATCGTGGCCAGGAGCTGGTCGCCCCCGATCACCAGATCGCAATCGCGGCTCCAGAAGGTGGCGTGTTCGGGGGCATGGCCGTTGCCGATCCGCACATCCCAGTCGCGCCCGCCGAAGCGGATCACATCGCCCTGCTTGACCCGTTTGAAGCCCAGCGGCATGTCGGCGACGATATCGACGTAGTTGAACGGCCGCTCGGCCTTGCGGGCCTCGAAAATCTCGTCTTCCATCCCCGCCGAGCGCCAATAGGCAAGCGTTTCGTCCACCGGCACCATCTGCTCGTCGAGCAGCAGCATCCGGGCGAAGAGCCAGGCGGTGCGGGTGGTGATCAGCTCGGCCCCGTGCTCGCGCTGGAACCAGCCGGCAAGCCCCACATGATCGGGATGATGATGGGTGACGATGACCCGCGCCACCCTCTCGCCGCCAAGCGGCCCGGCGATGAGCTGCGCCCAGAGCTTGCGCGTGCGGCTGGTGTCGAAGCCGGTATCGACCACGGTCCAGCCATCGTCGTCGCGGAAGGCGAAAACGTTCACATGGTCGAGCTTCATCGGCAGCGGCACACGCATCCACAGCGCATTCGCGGCCAGTTCGACGGCCTCGCCTTCGGCGGGCGGCTCGGCCCAGGGGAAGGTGATCGGCGCGCTCACGAGGCGAGGTCTTCCGCCGAGAGGGCGTAGAGCCCCGCCGCACCCGCCTTCGCCTGGGTGATGAAGGCCTCGTATTCGGGCAGCAGCCGCTCGATGTAGTAGCGCGCAAGCGCCGTGCGCGGCCCGGCCCCGCCCTCGGCATGCGCGGCCTTGAGGTGGTAGAAGGCGCCCAGCACCCGCGCCGAGGCCGACTGGAACGGCACCGCCCCGGCGAAGCGCTCCTGCATATCCTGTTCGACCAGCCATTCGACGCATTCGCGCAGGGTTTCCGCCGCGCCCCAGACCGCCTCGGCCAGATCGGGCACCGTGCGCCGGGCGATCTCGGCCACCTGCTCGCCCTCGTCGAACATCCGGTAGGCCGCCTCGCCGCCATCCATCATCTTGCGGCCGACAAGGTCCATCGCCTGAATGCCGTTGGTGCCCTCGTAGATCGTAAGCACGCGGGCGTCGCGGGCAAATTGCGCCGCGCCGGTTTCCTCGATGTAGCCCATGCCGCCATGCACCTGAATGCCGATCCCGGCCACCTTCTGGGCTACATCGGTGCCGAAGCTCTTGGCCACCGGCGTCAGCAACGCCGCGCGCGCGGCCCAGTCGGGATCGCCCGTGGCCTTTTCCATGTCGAGCGCCACACCGCAGGCCAGCGCAATGGCGCGGGCGGCGAAGATCTCGGCCTTCGCCTCGATCAGCATCCGGCGCACATCGGCATGGTCGATGATCGCGCCGCCCCCCTCGCCCAGCGGCGTGCGGCCCTGCCGGCGCTCCTGCGCATAGGCCAGCGCGTGCTGATAGGCCCCCTCGGCCACGCCGATCCCCTGCACGCCGACCTGAAGCCGGGCATTGTTCATCATCGTGAACATCGCCGCCATGCCCCGGTTCTCGCCGCCCACGAGCCAGCCCGTCGCCCCTTCGAAGGACATCACGCAGGTCGGGCTCGCATGCAGGCCCATCTTGTGCTCAAGGCTCACCACCCTGAGCGCGTTGCGCGCGCCCGGCTCGCCTTGCGTATCGGGGATGAACTTGGGCACCATGAACAGGCTGATCCCGCGCGTGCCCGGCGCGGCATCGGGCAGACGCGCCAGCACGAGGTGGCAGACATTGCCGCCAAAATCGTGATCGCCCCAGGAGATGAAGATCTTCTGGCCGGTGATCGCATAGGTGCCATCGCCGTTCGGCACCGCCCGGGTGGTGAGGGCGCCCACATCCGAACCGGCCTGCGGCTCGGTCAGGTTCATCGTGCCGGTCCAGTCGCCGCTGTTGAGCCTGGGCAGATAAAGCGCCTTGAGCTCATCGGAGGCGTGGGTTTCCAGTGCCTCGATCTGGCCCTGGCTGAGCAGCGGGTTCAGCCCCAGCGCCAGAGCCGCGCCCGAGATCATATCGTTGAACGCCACGTTGAGGGTGAAGGGCAGGCCCATCCCGCCATGCGCGGGATCGCCGGCGATACCGACCCAGCCGCCCCCGGCAATCGCCGCGTATCCATCGCGAAACCCGGCCGCCGTGCGCACCACGCCGTTCTCCAGCACCGCGCCCTCGGTATCGCCCACCCGGTTCAGCGGCGCGAGCTTCTCGTCGTTGAGCCTGGCCGCCTCGTCGAGAATCGCCGCGACCGTGTCATGCCCGGCATCGGCGAACCGCTCCGTCGCCACCACCTGATCATAGGCAACGACATGCTCCAGCATGAAACGAAAGTCGCGAACGGGGGCACGATAAGGCATGGGTCCTCCACGGATATCTTGGCAAGCGCCTGTGCGCCTTGTAGGCAGTCGCGCGGGAAGGGTAAACCGCCCCCAGCAACGCGCAAGGAAAACCCAGCGTCATGACCGGCACCGAAATTCTCGCGCCCGACGATACCGGCATCGCCCGGGCCGCCGCGCTGTTGCGGGCCGGAGAGCTGGTCAGTTTTCCCACCGAAACGGTTTATGGCCTCGGTGCGGACGCCACGAACGGCGCGGCGGTGGCGCGGATCTTCGACGCCAAGGGGCGGCCCCGGTTCAACCCGCTGATCGTGCATCTGCCGAGCCTCGACGCGGTGGCGGACTATGCCGTTCTGGAGGGCGATGCGCTGCGGCTGGCGCAGGCGTTCTGGCCCGGCCCGCTGACGCTGGTGCTGCCGGTGCGCGCGGGCAGCGGGCTTTCGCCGCTGGTCTCCGCCGGGTTGCCGACGGTGGCGCTGCGCGTGCCGGATCATCCGCTGGCCCGCCGCCTGCTGGCCGAGACCGGGCGGCCCGTCGCCGCGCCCTCGGCCAACCCGTCGGGCCGGATCTCGCCCACCGAGGCGGCCCATGTGCTGGCCGGGCTGGACGGCAGGATCGCCGCCGTGCTCGATGGCGGCCCCTGCCCCGTGGGGGTGGAAAGCACCATTGTCGGCCTCGCGCCCGCGCCGGTGCTGCTGCGCCCCGGCGGGCTGCCGGCGGAGGCGATCGAAGCCTGCCTCGGCGCGCCGCTCGCCCTGCATGGGCCGGACGAGGCGATCAATGCGCCGGGCCAGCTCCTGTCGCATTACGCGCCAAGGGCGGCGATACGGCTCGACGCCGAGACCGCCCGGCCCGGCGAGCGGCTGCTGGGCTTCGGCCCGGTCGCGGGCGCGGCGCTGAACCTCTCGCCCTCGGGCGATCTGGTGGAGGCGGCGGCCAATCTGTTTCACCACCTGCACAGGCTCGATGCCGAAGGCGATATGCCCATCGCCGTCTCGCCGGTCCCCGAGATCGGGCTGGGCCGCGCGATCAACGACCGGCTGCGGCGCGCGGCGGCCCCGCGCGGCTGACTTTCGCATCGCTGACGCGATCCGACCCGGCGAGGGGCGCTGCCCCTCGCGCTCCCCGGAGTATTTGTGCAAGGATGAAGGGAGATCGGAGCAGGATTGCCCGCATGATATGAATTTTGTATCGTTTTGAGAAATATCCATAGAGGATGCCGATCATGCTCGCGAAGCTCGAAATGTTCATCGCCCTGGCCAGGGAGCAGCATTTCGGCCGGGCGGCGGAGAGCCTCGGGATCACCCAGCCGACGCTCTCGACCGGGATCAAGCAGCTCGAAGATCAGCTCGGCGTGCAGCTCGTGCGGCGCGGCTCGCGCTTTGGCGGGCTGACGCCGGAGGGGCAGCGGGCGCTGAACTGGGCGCGCCAGATCGTCGGCGATGCGCGGCGGCTGCGCGAGGAGATGCGGTTTTCGCGCGAGGGGCTGGCGGGGCAGCTGCGGCTGGCGGTGATCCCCACCGCGCTGACCTGGGCGTCGCGGCTGGCCGCCGGCTTCTCGAAGCGGCACCCGAATGTGTCCTTCACCGTCCTGTCGCGCAATTCCATCGACATTCTGACGATGCTCGACAATCTGGAGATCGACGCCGGCCTGTCCTACCTCGACAACGAGCCGCTGGGGCGGGTCTCGACGGTGGAACTCTACCGCGAGAGCTACACGCTGGTCTGCACCCCCGATCACCCGCTGGCGGACCGGACCGCGATCGGCTGGCGCGATCTGGCGGGCAGCCGCCTTTGCCTGCTCACGCCCGATATGCAGAACCGCCGGATCATCAACACCGCCTTTCGCGCCGCGGGCTGCGATCCGGCGGCGCAGATGGAATCGAATTCCACCGTGGTGCTGGTGAGCCATGTCGCCACCGGCGACTGGGTCACCGTGCTGCCGGGCGATCTGGCCACCTTCCTCGCGGCGGGCAAGGGCCTGAAGATCGTGCCGATCCGGGCCGAGACGCCGGGCCATGCGGTGGGCCTCGTGGCCCCCTGGCAGGAGCCGCATACGCCGGTGTTGCAGGCGCTGCTCGACGAGGCCGGAGAGCTTGCCGTTCGATAGATATTTTCTATCATCCAACGGAATAACGATATTGATTTCAAATTTTCGATCTGCTGTCTGCAGGGCCTGAGACAGCCCCGGAGGCCCCATGCCCGACACCGCCCCGTCCGCCGCAGCCATCTCTGCCGAGATCGCCGCCGAACTGCACCGCGAAGGCCCGCTGCTGCCGATCCTGCACCGGCTGCAAAAGCGCTTCGGCCATGTGCCCGAAACCGCCGTGCCGCTGATCGCCGAGGCGCTCAATATCGGCCGGGCCGAGGTGCATGGCGTGATGAGCTTCTACCACGATTTCCGCGCCGTGCCCGCCGGCCGCCATGTGGTGAAGATCTGCCGCGCCGAGGCCTGTCAGGCGGTTGGCGGCGTTGCGCTGGCGGAGGCGGCGCTGGCGGCGCTCGGCACCGAATGGCACGGCACCACGGCGGGGGGCGCGGTGACGGTCGAGCCGGTCTATTGCCTCGGCCTTTGCGCCAACGGCCCCGCCGCGATGGTCGACGGGCGGCCAATGGCGGCGGCGACGGCGGAGAAACTGGTGGCGGAGGTTTCGGCATGAAGCTGTTTCTGTCCGCCGATGCGGTTGCGAAGGCGCTTGGCGTAGAGGACGTGGCCGCCGCGCTGGAGGCAGAGGCCAGGGCGCGCGGGATGGCTCTGGAGCTGATCCGCGTCGGCTCGCGCGGCATGGCCTGGCTGGAGCCGCTGGCGGAAGTGGAACGCGATGGTGTGCGCCATGCCTTTGGGCCGATCACAGTGGCGGATGTGCCGGCGCTGCTTGACGGCGCGCTTGCGGGCCATGGACCGACGGAGGACATCCCGTTTCTCGCCAGCCAGACCCGCCTGACCTTTGCCCGCGTCGGCGTGATCGACCCGCTCTCGCTCGCCGATTACGAGGCGCATGGCGGGCTTGTCGGGCTGCGCAAGGCGCTGGCCGATCCCGCCGCCATCGTGCAGACGGTGATCGACAGCGGCTTGCGCGGGCGCGGTGGCGCGGGCTTTCCAACCGGCATCAAGTGGCAGACCGTGGCGGCGGCCGGGGCTGGCCGGAAATATATCGTCTGCAACGCCGATGAAGGCGACAGTGGCACCTTCGCCGACCGGATGCTGATCGAGGGCGATCCGTTTTCGCTGATCGAGGGCATGGCGATTGCCGGGCTCGGCGTGGGGGCGGAGACGGGCTTTATCTATATCCGCTCGGAGTATCCCGACGCCATTGCCACCCTGACCCGGGCGGTGGAGATCGCGCGCGAAGCGGGGCTGCTGGGCGGCGATGTGCTTGGCTCGGGGCGCGGCTTCGACATCGAGATCCGCGAGGGCGCGGGCGCTTACGTCTGCGGCGAGGAGACGAGCCTGCTCAATTCGCTCGAAGGCAAGCGCGGCGTGGTGCGCGCCAAGCCGCCGCTGCCGGCGCTGGAGGGTCTGTTCGGCAAGCCCACCGTGGTGAACAACGTGATCAGCCTCGCCACCGTGCCGGTGATCTTCGAGAAGGGGCCGGAGCATTACGCGAGCTTCGGGCTGGGGCGTTCCAAAGGCACGATGCCGCTGCAGATCGCGGGCAATGTGCGCTTCGGCGGGCTTTACGAGACGGCCTTCGGCCTGCCGCTGGGCGAGATCGTCGAGCGGATCGCCGGCGGCACGCGCACCGGGCGCGCGGTGAAGGCGGTGCAGGTGGGCGGGCCGCTTGGCGCCTATTTCGCGCCGCAACAGTTCGACACGCCCTTTGGCTATGAGGAATTCGACGGCGCCGGCGGGCTGATCGGCCATGCCGGGATCGTCGTATTCGACGACAGCACCGACATGCTGGCCCAGGCGCGCTTCGCCTTCGAATTCTGCGCCGTGGAGAGCTGTGGCAAGTGCACGCCCTGCCGGGTCGGCGCGGTGCGCGGGGTGGAGGTCATCGACCGGATGGCGGCGGGCGAGGATATGCGCGATCTGGTGGAAGACCTCTGCGAGACGATGCGCGACGGGTCGCTCTGTGCGCTCGGCGGCTTCACCCCCTACCCGGTATTGTCCGCTCTCACCCGGTTTCCCGACGATTTTGCCCCGCACAAGGAGGCCGCCGAATGAACGACGACAAGATCAAGGGGCCTGCCTCCTATTTCCCGTCGATCGAAAAGACATACGGCCAGCCGATCGAACATTGGCTCGGGATCGTGCGGGCGATGCCGGACGCCAGACATATGGAACAGGTGGCGGCGCTGAAATCCGGGCACGGGCTCGGACATGGCCACGCCAATGCCATCGTCGCCTTTGTGCGCGCAGAACAGCAGGGATAGACATATGAAAGACTTCATCATCCCCTGGGACGAGACCGACAAGGGCACGCCGGCGAAAACCGGCGCGCCGGTGACGCTCACCATCGACGGCTTTGCCGTGACCGTGCCCGAGGGCACCAGCGTCATGCGCGCGGCGAGCGAGGCGGGCATTCAGGTGCCCAAGCTCTGCGCCACCGACAGTATCGAAGCCTTCGGCTCCTGCCGGCTCTGCGTGGTCGAGATCGAGGGGCGGCGCGGCACGCCGTCGTCCTGCACCACGCCGGTGGCCGATGGCATGGTGGTGCATACCCAGTCGGAGCGGGTCCGCAGGATCCGGCGCGGGGTGATGGAGCTTTACATCTCCGACCACCCGCTCGATTGCCTCACCTGTGCGGCCAACGGCGATTGCGAATTGCAGGATATGGCCGGCGTGGTGGGCCTGCGCGATGTGCGTTATGCGCCGGGCGAAAACCACTTTGACGTGCGCCAGAACGGCGAGGCCAATCCGCGCTACACGCCCAAGGACGAAAGCAATCCCTATTTTGCCTATGACCCGTCGAAATGCATCGTCTGCTCGCGCTGCGTGCGGGCCTGCGAAGAGGTGCAGGGCACCTTCGCGCTCACCATCGAAGGGCGCGGGTTTGACAGCCGGGTCTCGCCCGGAGCGGGGTTTGACGATTTTCTCTCCTCCGATTGCGTGAGCTGCGGCGCCTGCGTGCAGGCCTGCCCGACCGGCACCTTGCAGGAGAAATCGGTGATCGAGCTGGGCACGCCCACGCGCTCGGTGGTGACCACCTGCGCCTATTGCGGCGTGGGCTGCTCGTTCCGGGCCGAGATGAACGGCGATACGCTGGTGCGCATGGTGCCGGCCAAGGGCGGCAAGGCCAACCGGGGGCATTCCTGCGTGAAGGGCCGCTTCGCCTGGGGCTATGCCAACCACCGCGACCGGATCCTGAACCCGATGATCCGCGATCATGTCGACGAGCCGTGGCGCGAGGTGAGCTGGGACGAGGCGCTGAGCTTCGCCGCCCGGCGGCTCAGCGCCATTCAGGCCGAGCATGGGCGCCGCTCGATCGGCGTCATCACGTCAAGCCGCTGCACCAACGAGGAAACCTTCCTCGTCCAGAAACTCGCCCGCGCGGTGTTCATGAACAACAACACCGATACCTGCGCGCGCGTCTGCCATTCGCCGACCGGCTACGGGCTGGGGCAGACCTTCGGCACCTCCGCCGGCACGCAGGATTTCGACTCGGTCGAACAGACCGACGTGGTGATCGTGATGGGCGCGAACCCGACCGATGCGCACCCGGTCTTTGCCTCGCGGCTGAAAAAGCGGCTGCGCGCGGGGGCGAAGCTGATCGTGATCGACCCGCGCAAGATCGACCTTGTGAAATCGAACCATATCGAGGCCGCCCATCACCTTGCCCTGCGCCCCGGCACCAATGTGGCCGTGGTCAGCGCGCTTGCCCATGTGATCGTGACCGAAGGGCTGGCCGATGAGGCGTTCATTGCCGAGCGCTGCGACGATGAGAGCTTTGCCGATTACGTGGCCTTCATCCGCGATCCGCGCCACAGCCCCGAAGCGGTGGAGGCGCTGACCGGCGTGCCGGCGCAAGAGCTGCGCGCCGCCGCGCGCACCTTCGCCACCGGCGGCAACGGTGCGATCTATTACGGTCTTGGCGTGACCGAGCACAGCCAGGGCTCGACCACGGTGATGGGCATCGCCAACCTCGCCATGCTCACCGGCAATATCGGCCGCCCCGGCGTGGGGGTGAACCCGCTGCGCGGGCAGAACAACGTGCAGGGCTCCTGCGACATGGGCTCGTTCCCGCATGAATTGCCGGGCTACCGCCATGTGAAAAACGGCGATGTGCGCGAGATTTTCGAGCGCCATTGGGGCGTGGAGATCGACCCCGAGCCGGGCCTGCGCATCACCAACATGCTCGACGCCGCCGTCGATGGCAGCTTCAGGGGCATCTACATCCAGGGCGAGGACATCCTGCAATCGGATCCCGATACCCGCCACGTCGCCGCCGGGCTTGCCGCGATGGATTGCGTGATCGTCCATGATCTCTTCCTGAACGAGACGGCGAATTACGCCCATGTCTTCCTGCCCGGCTCGACCTTCCTTGAAAAAGACGGCACCTTCACCAATGCCGAACGGCGCATCAACATGGTGCGCGAGGTGATGAAGCCGAAGAACGGCTATGCCGATTGGGAGGTGACCCAAGCGCTGGCCAACGCGATGGGGGCCGGTTGGCATTACAGCCACCCGCGCGAGATCATGGCCGAGATCGCCGCCACCACGCCGAGCTTTGCCGGGGTAAGCTATGAGCTTCTGGATCGTATGGGATCGGTGCAATGGCCGGTGAACGAAGAGCATCCGGAAGGCACGCCGATGATGCATGTCGATGGCTTCGTGCGCGGCAAGGGGCGGTTCATCGTTACCGAATACGTGGCCACCGACGAGCGCACCGGCCCGCGCTTTCCGCTGCTGCTCACCACCGGGCGCATTCTCAGCCAGTACAATGTGGGCGCGCAGACCCGCCGCACCGACAACGTGGTCTGGCATGACGAGGATGTGCTGGAGATCCACCCGCATGACGCCGAGCAGCGCGGCGTGACCGATGGCGCCTGGGTGCGGCTGGCGAGCCGCGCGGGCGAAACCACGTTGCGCGCGAAGCTCACCGAGCGGGTCAGCCCCGGCGTGGTCTATACCACCTTCCACCACCCCGAGACCCAGGCCAACGTGATCACCACCGATTATTCCGACTGGGCCACCAATTGCCCCGAATACAAGGTGACGGCGGTGCAGGTGGCCTGCTCGAACGGGCCGAGCGACTGGCAGGAGGATTACGCCGCCCATGCCGCGAAGGCCCGCCGCATCGAGGCCGCCGAATGAAGCCGGTGCACAGCCTGCCCGGCCTCGCGGTGACGCGCGAGGGCACCCGGGCGGTCATCCGCGCGCTGCCGGAGGAGGTGCCGGTGGCGGTCAGCTTCGACGGCACCACGCTTGCGGTGATGATGTGCTCGCCCGCCGATATCGCGGATTTCGCCCATGGCTTCGCACTGAGCGAAGGCGTGATCGACCGGCTCGGCCAGATCGAGAGCTTCGAGGTGGTCGAGCACCCGAACGGGATCGAGGCCCGGTTCTGGCTTGCGGGCGACCGGTCGGAAGCGCTGAAGGCCCGCCGCCGGCAGATGACCGGCCCGGTGGGCTGCGGGCTGTGCGGCATCGACTCGCTGGACGAGGCCCTGCGCCCCCTGCCCCATGTCGGCCAGCCCGCCATTGCCCTCACCCGCGCCGAGATCGCCGCCGCGACCGAAACGCTGCGCGGCCACCAGCCCCTGCATGACCAGACCCGCGCCGTCCATGCCGCCGGCTTCCTGCGCCCCGGCGAGGGCCTGGTTCTGGCGCGCGAAGATGTGGGCCGCCACAACGCGCTCGACAAGCTGATCGGCGCGCTGGCGCGCGGCGGCAGCGATGCCAGCGCCGGGGCCATCGTGCTCACCAGCCGGGTTTCGGTCGAGATGGTGCAAAAGGCGGCGATGGCGCGCTCGGCGGTGATCATCGCCGCCTCGGCCCCCACCGCCCATGCCCTGCGCCTCGCCGAAGAGGCCGGGATCACCCTGGCCGCCTTTGCCCGCGCGGGCGGGTTCGACCTGTATTCCCACCCCGACCGGATCGACACGGGAGATGCGCATGTCGCCTGACAAGATGGTTCACATGGCCAACCAGATCGCCGCCTTCTTCAAGACCCAGCCGGGCGGCGGGCAGGCGGAAAAGCTCGCGGCACATCTCAACGATTTCTGGGAGCCGCGGATGCGCGCCCAACTCATCGCCCATGTCGCCGGGGGCGGCGCGGGGCTGGACGCGCTGGTGCTCGACGCGATGGATCATCTCAACGCCCCGGCGGCCTGAACCCGGGCGGGTTCTCCATCCGGCGGGCAATTCTGAAGAGCCACGCCCGGATGCGCGCGCGGCAGGACGAGATGTCCGGCCACCGTGCCGGGGTCTGACCCCGCGACCGCGCGCGTCTGCCGCATCCGGCGGGTCTTTCCGGGCCCGCAACACTCACCTCCACGCCGCTTTGCCGCCCCAAGCCGCGCGCGGGTGTTGCAAGCGCCGCGCCGGGCACCCCATGCCGCAGCGCGGCGCACCTGCGGGGCGGGCTCCATCCTCACGGCTCTATCGCTTTGGATTGCTCATATTTTTCACCTGCCACCGGACCCAGCTCACAGGTCAATTCACGACTTCGTATGTTTCAGCCCGTCACGCCCGGGTGCTGCACGGCCCTGTGAGTGGCCTGTGACGGCCCGGCCCCGCTAGCACTTCCTCATCGCCGAAACGGGCGATCAACCCGAACGGTTCATGAGGAGGACCCAATGACCAAACCGATCAAAGCGCTCGCCATCGCCGGCGCCGTCGCCACCGCGCTCGCCGCCCATGCGGCCAATGCGCAGGACGGCGCAACGGAGAAATGCTACGGCATCGCCAAGGCGGGCGAGAACGATTGCGCCGCCGGCCCCGGCACCACCTGCGCCGGCACCTCGAAAGTCGACTACCAGGGCAATGCCTGGTCGCTCGTGCCCGCCGGCACCTGCGAGGAAACGGTGATCGAGGCCTCGATGACGATGGACGGCATGGAGCGCATGGGCGCGCTCGAAGCGCTCGACCGCGACCTGCCCGAGATGTGATCGCAGATACCCCGGGCCGCTGCGGCCCGGGGCCATACCCGGAGGAGTCCCCATGTTCGACAGCCTGTCTCCCCGCCTGCCCGCCGCCCCCGGCATCGGCTTCAAACCCCGGCATTACGGCGAGATCCTTGCCGATCCCGGCGCGGTGCGCTGGCTCGAAATCCACGCCGAGAACTACATGGGCGATGGCGGGCGGCCGCTGGCGCAGCTGCGCGCGCTGGCCGGGCGCTTCGCCATCTCGGTGCATGGCGTGGGGCTGTCGATCGGCGGCGCGGAACCGCTCGACAAGGCGCATCTGGCGCGGCTTCGTCACCTGATGACCTGGCTGAACCCGGCGAGCTTTTCCGAGCACCTCGCCTGGTCGTCCCATGGTGGCGCCTTCTTCAACGATCTGCTGCCACTGCCCTATACCGATGCCAGCCTTGGGCGGGTCTGCGACCATATCGACGAGGTGCAGGAGGCGCTCGGGCGGCAGATGCTGCTGGAAAACCCCGCCACCTACCTCGCCTTCACCGAAACCACCTGGGCCGAAACCGACTTTCTGGCCGAGATCGCGCGCCGCACCGGATGCGGATTGCTGCTCGACGTCAACAACGTCTACGTCGCCCGCACCAACCGCGCCGAAGACCCGGCGGCCTATATCGACGCCTTCCCGGTGGCGGCGGTGGGCGAAATCCACCTTGGCGGACATGACGCGCAGCAAGACGATCACGGCGCACCGCTGCTGATCGACAGCCACGGCGCGGAGGTGGTGGACCCGGTCTGGGCGCTTTACGCCCACACGCTTGGCCGCACCGGACCGGTGGCCACGCTTATCGAATGGGACAATGACGTGCCGGACTGGCCCGTGCTCGCGGCAGAAGCGGCACGGGCTGGTGCGGTGCTGGAAGGGGTGCAGGCATGAGGCGCGCGCAGAGAGCCCGGGCCGTCGCCGGACGGTTAACCAAACCTTTCAAAACGGCACGTTTCGCAGGATTTTTCATGTTGGACCAGAGCGTTACCAGAAATCCGGTTTTCCGGTTTTCCGGTTTTCCGGTTTTCCGGTTTTCCGGTTTTCCGGTTTTCCGGTTTTCCGGTTTTCCGGTTTTCCGGTTTTCCGGTTTTCCGGTTTTCCGGTTTTCCGGT
>NZ_BROH01000010.1 GCF_027923545.1 Sinisalibacter aestuarii
ATCAGCTTGATCACGTTCCTGATCGACTGGTGCTCGTATTCCGCCCCGATATAGACCTGCGCCGCCATCGCCGCCGCGTTCATCCGCAGCCCGTCCTCGATATCCACCGCGACCGTCTCGTTCGACAACTCGCCAAGGATCGAATTGCCCCCCGAGGCGCGCAGAACCAGCGGCTTCTGCGTCGCCGGCGAGATCGACGAGCGCATCACCCCCCGCGTCGCCATCAGCACATCGGCATATTCCGCAAGCGGCGCGATGTTCAGGTCGATCCGCTCAAGCCCCGTCGTCGGGCCCTGAAAATAGCCGTGGTCGAAGGCCAGCATCACCGTCCGCCCCGTCTTCGGATTGAAGATCCGGCTCAGCCGGTTCTTCATCCCCCAGTCCAGATGCGCGCTGCCCTTCAGAAAAAAGCCATGCCCGTCCGCAGGCCGGTCCAGTCCAAAATCCTTGCCGTCCTTGATGTCGTCTAAATCCGCCATCTTGTGTCCTTTCTCTAGAGCAACGGTGAAACCGACGCGAAACGCGCCGGCCGCAAATGGGGTGCCCGCCGCGGGTCAGGCGCGGCGGGCTGGGAGGTCACTGCTCAGAAATCGAAATTGTCGATATTCTCAGCGGTGAACACGGTCCGTTCCGGCAGCAGGATGATGCCGTTGTTTTCGGCTTCGTAATCGTAGCCCTGCACCGAGTTCGGGCTGACTTCGACAGTGCCGATGCCGGGAACCTCGATCTGATCGCCGACATTCCAGCTCGCGCCTTTCACCAGCTCGTTGGCAACGAAGACCGAGAGCTTGCCCTGCACGACCACGTCCCACAGGCCGAACTGGCCGACGGTGCCGGATTTCACGTATTGCCGCATGGTGTTCGGCGTCGAGAAGCCGGTGACGATGATCTTGCCGGCAAGGCCGAGGTTTTCAGCCGCCTGAGCCGAACCCGGCAGCGCATTGGCGTCGGGGCAGATGATCGCGTCGAGATCGGGGTAGGTCTGATAGAGCGCGGTCGGCACCTGCACGGCTTTCTGGGCGTCCTGGTTGGAGAACTCGGTCGCCACGATTTCCCAGCTCGGATATTGCTCGGCGATGATCGCCTTGGCGACTTCAGCCCACTGGTTCTGGTCGGTCACGGTCGGCGACGAATAGTGGAAGGCCACTTTCTTCGGCGCGGTCGGATCGTCCATCTGGTCGGCCGTCATCTGCACCAGAAGCGCGCCAAGCTGTTCGGCGGTGCCCTGGTTGATGTAGTAGGAGCGGCATTCCGGGTTCACGTCCGAATCCCAGGTCAGCACTTTCACGCCCTTTTCCTGCGCGCGGTTCAGCGCTTCGCACAGACCGTCCGGCGAGAGCGACGAGATCGCGATCGCGTTGTAGCCCTGGTTGACGAAGTTGTTGATAAACTCGACCTGGCCCGACACCGAGGCTTCAGACGGGCCATCGTATTTCACTTCGATGCCAAGCTCTTCGCCCATGGCCATCGCGCCCTTGCCGCCGGATTCGAAGAAGCCGACGCCGGTCAGTTTGGGAATGAACGCAACGCGCGCGTCCTGCGCTATGGCGGTGCCCGCCGACAGACCAATGGTCAGGGCCGCCGCGGCCAAACCGATCATTCTGGTTCCGAGTTTCATTGTGGTTCCTCCACTTGAGTTAATCGTTGTTGCCGGGCCGTTTCCCGGCCTTCTCTCGCGGGCAGCCGGTGCTCACCCGCCGTTTTGTGTCATGGCCATCCGTTCGGTCTCGTATGCCGCCCGGTTGGCGCGTCTGGTGTTGAGGTTGGACATGCCGATCTTCAGCGCCACGGTGCCGATGAGCACGGCGCCGACGATGACCGGGACCACATCCGAGGTGATGCCGAGGGCAAGCAGGCCCTGGCGCAGATAGCCGAGCACGAGGCCGGCGAGGAAGGTGCCGAGCACCGAGCCCTGGCCGCCATAGATCGACGATCCGCCAAGCACCACCGCGGTGATGATGTTGAGCAGCGCCTCGGCCCCGAGGTCGGAGCGGGCATTGGTGAAATAGGCGGTCAGCACCAGCCCGGCGGCGGCAGCGGCGAACCCGTTCAGCGCGTAGACCGTCACCAGCGTCCGCTTGACCGGCACGCCGGTGAAGCGCGCCACATCCATGCTCACGCCGATCAGGTAGAGAAAGCGGCCAAACCGGGTGCGGTGCATCAGCCAGGTGGCGACGGCGGCGATCACCGCTGTCACGATCAGGGGCATCGGCACCCAGCCGATCCCGCCGGTGCCGATCCAGGTGAAGCTTTTCGGCAGCCCGGTGATGCCCTCGTATTGATAGGCCTCGAAGCCGCCCGCCCCGGCCACGCTGAAACCCATCATGTCGAGCAGCGTCGGCAGGCCGGTGGCGACACCGGCATAGAAGAACAGCATGGCCAGCGTGATGACGAGCGGGTTCACATCCGTCTCGGCGATCACCGTGCCGTTGAAGGCCCCGGCAAGCGCGCCCACGCCCAGCGCCAGCACCACGGCCAGCCCGATCGGCACACCGGCGACGAAGGCCAGCCCCAGCACGATCGAGGCAAGCCCCATGATCGACACGCCGGAAATGTCGATACCGCCGGTCATGATCACCAGGGTGAGGCCCACCGCGGCGATGATCACGTGCACGAAATCGCTGGTCGAGAACAGCAGGTTCTCGATGTTGAGGAAGGCGGGGTTGATCAGGCCGAGCACCACCAGTTCGAGCACCAGCGCGACGGCGAGCATGAATTCCCAGCTCTTGTACCAGGTTGCGGATTTCATGAGCGCGCCTCCATCGGCTGGCCAGGCTCGGCATCCTGCTCGGCGCGGCGCATTTCGGCGGCGCGCGCGGCGAGCTGGCGGTTGCGCACGGTGCGGCGGATCAGATAGTCGAAGACCACGACGGCGAGCAGCACCGCCCCGGCCACGGCGTTGTTCCACGAGCCCGGCACCTTGAGGAAAATCATCATCGAATCGACCGCCGTCAGGAACAGCGCGCCGATGACCGCCGACCAGATCGAGCCGGTGCCGCCCATCAGGCTCACCCCGCCCAGCACCACGGCGGCGATGGCCTTGAGTTCCTGGCCATTGCCCGTCTGCATCGGAACAAAGCCGATCTGGCCGACGAAGACGATAGCCGCCGCACCGGCGAAGACACCCGAGAGCGAAAACGCGGCGATCCGGGTGGCGGTGACGTTGATGCCGAGCAGATAGGCGCCATCGGCATTGTCGCCCACCGCATAGAAGTTGCGCGCCGGTTTGATCTTCCACAGCAGAACGGCGACGACGATCACCAGAATGGCCACGGCCCAGACCATCAGCGGCACGTTGAGATAGCGGGTGACGGCGAAGGACTTGATGCTTTGCGGGATCGACTCGATCCAGCTTCCGCCGGTCAGCACCCGCATGAAGCCGCGATAGGCCCCCAGCGTGCCCAGCGTCATGATGATCGGCGGAATGCCGATGATCGCCACGCCGATCCCGTTGATGAAGCCGCCGACAAAGCCGGTGAGCAGCGCCAGCAGCATGGAAAGCGGAAGCGGAATTCCGGCATTCAGCGCAAAGCCGAAGATCACCGCGGCGAGGCCCGCAATCGCGCCCACCGACACGTCGATGCCGCGGGTCTGGACCACGAACATCTGGCCGATGGCGATCAGCATCAGGAACAGCGAGGAGTTGACGATGTTGATCAGCGTGAACGGGTAGAGCACGGCCTTGTTGACCGTGGCGACGGAGAGGATCATCACGATCAGAAGGACGAGAACGAGGAACTCGCGGCTCTTGAAGATCTTCATCATGCCGAAACACCCCCGTGAACGTCGAAGGTGGCGGCGGAGATCTGATCCACGCCGCAGGCGCCCCCGGCCAGCTCGGTCAGGCGGCCACGCTTCATGATCATCACCCGGTCGCTCACCTCGGCGATCTCGCCCACTTCGGACGAGATCACCACGACGCCGACGCCGTTCGCGGTCAGATCGCGGATGATGCGGTAGACGTCCTGGCGCGCGCGGGCGTCGATGCCGCGGGTCGGTTCGTCGAGGATGATGACGCGCGGCTCGGGGGCCAGCGTCTTGGCCAGCACGATCTTTTGCTGGTTGCCGCCCGAAAGCGTGCGCGCCACCTGCCCGGCGGAGGAAACCTTGATCCGCAGCCGGTCGATGAAGCTGTGCGCCAGATCGCGCTCGGCGCGGTGCGACATGTAGCGCGCGCCGCGCAGCGAAAGCAGCGAAGCCGAAATGGTCTGCCCGCAACCCGCTTCAAGAAAGATGCCATGAGCATGGCGGTCTTCCGGCACATAGGCCAGGCCCATTTCCTGGCTGATCTGCGGCGAACGTTTCGGCGCCGGTTGGCCGGCGATGATCACCTCGCCGGTGGCATCGGTGTCGATGCCGTAGATCGCTTCGGCAAACTCGGTGCGCCCGGAGCCGACCACGCCGGAAATACCCACCACCTCGCCGGGATAGACCTTGAAGGTCACATCGCGGAAGGTCTGGCCGGACAGGCCGTTCACCTCCAGAACCGGCGCATCGTCATGTGCCTTGGCAGCCATTTCGGCGGCGGCGGCGGCGGGGGCTTTGAAATCCTCGGGCAGCATCGCGTCCACCAGCATCTCGGCGTTCAGCTCCGAGGCCGGGGCCGACAGCACGAAATGGCCGTCGCGCAGCACGCTGATCGTATCCGACAGCTCCAGCACCTCATTCAGCCGGTGCGAGATGAACAGAATGCCGATGCCCTGCGCGGTCAGCCGCGCGATCTGCCCGGCAAGGCTCGCCACCTCGCGCCGGGTGAGCGACGAGGTCGGCTCGTCGAGGATCAGCACCCGCGCATTGCGCATCAGCCCGCGCACGATCTCGACGAGCTGCTGATTGGCAATCGAAAGCTCGCCGCCCGGCGCGGTGAAATCCACGTTCAGCCCGATCTCGCCCGCCAGGTCCCGCGCCTTCTGCTCGTTCGCGGCCACATCGCCGGCAAGCCCGGTGGTGAGGTTCTCCATGATCGAGAGGTTCGGAAAGATATGCGGCTCCTGCGGCACCATGTAGATGCCTTTGGCATGGGCCTCGGAGGGGCGCGAAAGCACCGCGGCCACGCCACCGATCTCGATGGTTCCGGCGGTGGGCTGATAGGCGCCCGAGATGATCTTGACGATGGTCGACTTGCCCGAGCCGTTGCCGCCCAGAAGGGCATGGACCTGGCCGGGGTGAATCTCGAAGTCGATGCCGCGCAGCACGGTCACGCTCTCGAACAGCTTCCAGATGCCGCGCAGCGCCACGAGGGGCGTGGTTTTTGCAGTGTCAGCCGGCATGGGCGGCCTCCATGGCGGCGCTCAGATGCCCAAAGGCGGCGGCAGGATCGGACGCGCCGAAGATCGCGCTGCCCGATACGATCAGATCGGCGCCGGACGCGGCAGCGGTGTCGATGGTGGCGGCGGTAACCCCGCCGTCGATCGCCATCACCGGGCGCGCCGGCGCGGCCATCGCGGCAATCGCGCGCAGCCGCTCGCCGGCGCGCTCCAGATCGGCGGGCGCGCCGTCGCGCGGATCGAGCGCGAGGACAAGGATCAGATCGGGCCCGAGCGCGAGCAGCGGCGCAAGCGCCTCCGGCGGCGTGCCCGGCATCACGCCCAGCCCGGCCAGGATCGGCCGGCCAAGCCGCGACGAGGCCGCGCGCACCGCCAGCAGCGCCTCTTCGGCGGTGGGCGCCTCGGCATGAACAGTGATGATGTCGGCACCGGCATCGGCAAAGCCGTCCACATGGGCGGCGGGATCGGCGACCATCAGATGCACATCGCGCAGCATCCCCGCTCCCAGCGCCTTCACAAAGCCGGGGCCGCCGGTGAGGCCGGGGACGAAAACGCCATCCATCACGTCGAAATGCAGCACCTTGCCGCCATAGCCCTGCAGCGCCGCAACGGCACCTTCGAGTTGCCCGAGGGGCGCGGCGAAAATGCCGGCGCTGATGCCGCGGCAGCGGTTACGGAGGCTGTCGGTCGACACGTTGGTCATCGGCTTACGCTCCGGCCAGGGCCGCCGCATGATCGGGCATGACCATGCGGAAATAATCCTTCTCGCGGGTGCCCGTCGTCATCAGCTCGGCGAGGCCCTCCACGGTCTTCCTGTAATGTTCGGTCTTGCGGTGTTCATCCACGGCGGCCTCGCTCTCGAAGGCTTCGTAGATCACGAAGTGATGGTCGTCTTCGGGGTCCTGCAGCACGTCGAAGCGGTAATTGCCCGGCTCGGCGCGGGTGCCGTCGAAGTTCACCCGGAACACATCGAGAAAATCCTGGATCCGCCCCGGTTTGATCCTGATGTGGACGAGTTGCACAAACATCGGTCGCCTCCCCTTCCCGCAACGTCAACGCAACCTGGACCCGAGTCCGGTCACTGTTCATATGCTTCATCGAAAAACATTTGAACACACCTGTCAACAGAATTGCGTAGGAATGCGGCGATATGCCCGCCAAATCAGCAGGGTTTGTCTGAGTGTATTGACACACAGCCTTACAAATGATCGTATCCCGGCGAATGACCGAGATCCGACCATGACCCAGCAATTCCGGACCGAAGAGCTGCCCGATACCGACGAGATCGAGCAGATCACCCGCGCCGCCTGGCACTATTACAACGATGGGCTGACACAGAATCAGATCGCCGAAATCCTCGGGGTCTCACGCATCAAGGTCTCGCGCCTGCTCGAAAAGGGCCGCCAGACCGGCCTGATCGAACTGCGGATCAATTCCCCCTATGGCGGCTGCCTGACGCTGCAGCAGGAACTGGCCGACGCGTTCGGCCTGGCCGATGCGCGGGTGGTGCCGGCCTTCGACGAAGCGCCGGTCACGCCCCGGATCGGGCGGGCGGCGGCGAGCTTTCTGGTGCAGAAGCTCGAGCCGAACGACCTGCTCGCCATCGGCTGGGGCGAGGCGACGACCAGCACCCTGCGCTACATGGCCCCGGTCTTTCCCAACAGCAACATTTCGCTGGTCAGCCTCACCGGCGGCGTCTCGGCCTATATCGGCAATACCGGGCTCTACGGGCCGCAGAACAACGCCCATCTGATCCCCACGCCGCTGCGCGTCTCGTCGCCGGAACTGGCCGAGATGCTGCGCATCGAACCCTATGTGCGCCATGTGCTCGACATGGCCGCCACCGCCCGGATCGCGCTGATCGGCGTCGGCTCGGTGTCGAACACCGCCACGCTGGTGCGCTACGGCTATTGCACCAGCGCCGAGGTGGAGCTGTTCGCCCGGCGCGGCGCGGTGGGCGATGTGCTGGGCTACTTCTACGATGCCGACGGCCATATCCTCGATCTCGACCTGCACCGTCATGTCGTCGCGGTGCGGCCGGACGATATGCGCCGGATTCCCAACGTCGCCGCCGCTGCCGCCGGCCCGCAGAAGATCGAGGCCATCCTCGGGCTGCTGCGCGGGCGGCTGGCCAACATCCTGGTGACCGACGAAACAACGGCACGGGAGCTTTTGAGGAGGAAGGGATGAGCACGCATCTGCTTGTTCTCGACGCGGGCACCGGAAGCGTCCGCGCCGTGGTGTTCGACCGTGACGGCCGCCAGATCGGCGTGAGCCAGGAGGAATGGACGCATCTGCCCGAAGCGGGCGTGCCCGGCTCGATGGCCTTCGACGTGGCGGGCGGTTGGGCACGGGTGAAGCGGGTCATCGCCGGGGCGCTCAAGGCTTGCGGGCTGACCGGCAAGGATATCGCCGCGATCAGCTCGACCTCGATGCGCGAGGCGATCGTGCTCTATGGCGATGACGGGCGCGAGGTCTGGGCCTGCGCCAATGTCGACAGCCGCGCCTCGGCGGAGGTGGCGGAGCTGCGCACGCGCTCGGCGGATTACGAGCGCCGCTTCTACGAGGTGAGCGGCGAGACCTTCGCGCTCGGCGCCCTGCCCCGGCTGACATGGCTGCAAAAGCACCGGCCCGACCTGTTTGCGCAGGTCCGCTCGATCTCGATGGTGAATGACTGGATCGCCGCGCGGATGACCGGCGAAATCACCGTCGAGCCCACCAACGGCTCGACCAACGGGCTGATGGACCTCGCCCGGCGCGACTGGTCGGACGAGCTGATCTCGCTGGCCGGGCTGGACCGGGCGATGTTCCCCCGCGTGGTGGAGCCGGGCACGGCGATCGGCACCGTCACCCGCGCGGCGGCGGACGAGACCGGGCTTGCCGAGGGCACGCCGGTGGTGGCGGGCGGCGGCGACGTGCAGCTTGGCTCGGTCGGGCTCGGCGTGCTGGATCTGGGCGATGCGGCGGTGCTCGGCGGCACCTTCTGGCAGCAGGTGGTCAACATCCCGCCCGGCTCGGTCGACAAGACGATGCGGCTGCGCGTCAATTCCGCCGCCGTGCCGCAGATGAACCAGGCCGAGGCGATCAGCTTCTTCGTCGGCCTCACCGCGCGCTGGTTCCGCGATGCCTTCTGCCAGGAGGAAATCCGCAAGGCCGCTGAGCAGGGCCGCGATGCCTATGAGCTGATGGAAGACCTCGCAATGGAAGTGCCCGCGGGCGCACACGGGATTATCCCGGTGTTTTCCGACGCGATGGATTTCGGCAACTGGTATCACGCCGCGCCCTCGTTCCTGAACCTCTCGATTGATCCCGCCATCGCCAACAAGGGCTCGATGTTCCGCGCGATCCAGGAAAACGCCGCCATCGTCGCCGCGATCAACCTCGCGCGGGTCGAGGAATTCGCCGGCGTCGGCGGCTCCGGCGCGCTGATCCTTGCCGGCGGCGCCTCCAAGGGGCGGCTCTGGCCGCAGATCGTGGCCGATGTGACCGGACGGCAGATCCGCATCCCCAGGGTGCGCGAGGCCACGGCGCTTGGCGGCGCGGCGGCGGCGGCCACCGGCATCGGCCAGTTCGCCAACCTGCCCGAAGCGGGCCGCACCTTCGTGGAATGGGACCGCACGGTGGAGCCGAACCCGGCCAACCGTGGGGTTTACGACGAGGCGCGGGAGCGCTGGCAGGTGGCCTATGCGGCACAGAAGGCGCTGGTGGATGAGGGCGTCACCACCTCGATGTGGCGCGCGCCCGGCACCTGATCTCTAAGGCGCAGCAAGGTCCTGCCCCACCCGCGCTGGCGGCAGCGCGCAATCGGCCAGCGTCGAGCGGTCGAGGTCGCGCAGAAAGGCCTCGCGGGCCGCGTTGAGGCGTGTCTTCAGCCCGCAGGCGCCGTTCAGCACGCAGGCCCCGCCATCGGCGCGGAAGCATTCCACCAGCGCCGAGCGCGCCTCCAGCACCCGCACGATCTCGCCAAGGCCGATCTGATCGGGGGGCCGGGCCAGCCGGAAGCCGCCATTGGCGCCGCGCTGGGTCACGACGATCCCGGCCGCTGAAAGTTCCTGCACGATTTTCTTCAGATGGTTGCGTGAAATGCCGAAGGCCCCGGCGATCTCGTCGGTGGTAAACAGCCGCGCCGGCTCCGCCGCAAGCTGCATCAGGGCCCGCAGGCCATAATCGGTGAAGGAAGTCAAACGCATCTGTTCTGTCCGTATTGGATGTTGGCAAGACCCGGTGATGCGTGTAAACAGGTATTCACAATACCTCTTTATGAGGCCGAAGGCAACGCCCCGCCGCGGCCGGGTGCGCCAAGGGAGGACAGCGCGATGAGAACCCGCCCCGACAAGCTGACGACGCAAGTGATCGCCGGACATTCGATCCTGCGCGACGAGGCCGGCTACCTGGTGGACCCCGAGATGTGGACGGAGGATATCGCCCGCCAGTTCGCCGACGAGGAGGGCGTAGCGCTGAACGACGAGCACTGGGCCGTGATCCGCTTCATGCGCGACTATCTCGACGAGCACGGCATCGCGGCGGATGCCCGCTTTGCCTTCCGCTTCCTCGCTTCCCGCCACAAGACCGATGTGTCCGGCGGACGGGCGCGGTTCTTCGCGCTGTTCCCCTATGGCTACGTGAAACAGGCCTGCAAGATTGCGGGCATGCGCCAGCCGCGCGCCTGGAGCACCGGCTAGGCCCCCTCCGGCGATGCCGAAAGGCGGTCCGGCGCGGGCTCCGACAGGGTCGTCAGTCCGAAATCGTCGAGGATGGCGAAAACGGCGGGCAGCACGAGGATCACCACGAGCGATGCCGCGATCAGGCCAAAGACCAGGCTCGCCACCAGCGGCACAAGAATCTGCGCCTGCAGGCTCGTCTCGGTGAGAATCGGGATCAGGCCGGCGACGGTGGTGGTCGTCGTCAGGAACATCGCCCGGAACCGCGCCCGCACCGCGCGCGACGCCGCCCCGGTCACCCCGCCCGGTCCGGCCGCATATTCGTGCTTGATGAAATCGACCAGCAGGATCGAGTTGTTCACCACCACGCCCGCAAGCGCGACATAGCCCAGCAATGACGGCATCGAAAAATCGAGGCCCATCGCGATATGACCGAATATCGTGCCCGCGAGCGCGAACGGGATCACCAGCATCACCACGACCGGCTCATAATAGGAACGGAACTGGAAGCTCAGCAGCATGAATACCCCGACAAGGCCGATGGCGAACCCCTTCACCATCGACATCTGCGTGGTGGTCGCCTCGGCGCGCTGACCTTCGACGTCGAGCGCGATACCGGGGTAACGCTCCAGCAGGTCCGGCACGAAGCGCGCCAGGGTGTCGGAGACGATGGCATTGGCATTGGCAAGGCGGGTGTCGATGCTGCCCTGTACGGTCACCGTCCGCTCGCCGTCTTCACGGTTGATCCGCGCCACGCCACGCCCGGTCTCGACCGTGGCGACCACGGGAAGCGGAACCGCCGAACCATCGGGCCGGGTGACGACGAAATCGTCAAAGCTGCGCATCCGGGCGGCGGCATCCTCGGCGAACTGCGCCGTCACCTCGACAGACCGGCCGTCCACCTGCATCTCGCTCACCGTCGTGCCGAACCAGGCGGCGCGCAGCTGGTCGGCGACCATCGCGGCGGTAACCCCCATCGGGCCGGCCGCCTCGGTGAGCGTCACCCGAAGCTCGGTCTTGCCCGGGCGCAGATCGTCCAGCACGGAGGTAACGCCGTCATAGCCCGCCAGCCAGTCGGTCAGCTCCGCGCCCGCCGCTTTCAGCGCCCCAAGATCGTCGCCCTTGAGCCGCATATCGAGCGCGATGCCGGCAGGGCCGATGGTGCTCTCGGCATAGGTCAGGTTGAGCACATCGGGCACCTGGCCAACCGCGCCGCGCCATGCTTCCATGATCGGATCGGGCCGCAGATTGCGCACGGACGAGGCCAGCAGATCGACCGACACGGTGGCCAGATGCGGACCGGCCTCAAACGAGTCGCGGTTCACCCCATAGCTGACCGTCACCCCCTGCACCAGCGCGGCGCCGCCGGGTTGCGGCGCCCCGGCATTTACCTGATCGAGCCCCGCCAGAAGCCTGGCCACCACCTCTTCGGTCCGCCCGATCGGTGTGCCCTGCGGCAGCAGAACGCGCGCTTCGATCACATCGCCATCGAGCTCGGGAAAAGCGGTGAATTTCAGCGTGCCCCCGGCGAGCTGGGCAACGGCCACCAGCAGGATCGTCACGCTGATCCCCACCACCGCGTAGCGGGCGCGGATCACCTTGTCGGCCAGCGCCCCCGTCCAGGCCGTCAGGCGGTCCACCCCGGCATCGACCCGCGCGGCAAGCCAGCCGGAGCGTTTGCCGTCGAGGCTGTGCAGCAGGTGATGCGGCAGGATCAGAAAGGCTTCGACCAGCGACACGGTGAGCACGAACAGCATCACCGCCGGCACCACCCGAAGCACGGCGCCGAGATCGCCCTTCAGGAAGGCGAGCGAGCCGAAGATCATCGCCGTGGTGGCGAAAGAGGCCAGAACGTTGGGAAAGACCTGCTTCGCCCCGGCCACCGCCGCATCGAGCGCCGCAACGCCCCGCTCGCGGTGACGCGCGATATTCTCCGAGATCACGATCGCATCGTCCATCAACAGCCCGATGACGATCAGCAGGCCGATCGTGGTCATCAGGTTCAGCGAATAGCCAAACAGCGCCATGATCGCGACACCACCCATGAAGGCCACGGGCAGCCCGGCAGCGACCCAGAAGGCAAAGCGCAACCCGAAGAACAGCCAGAGCACGGCAAAGACCAGCGCCAGGCCCTGTGCCCCGTTGACCACCACCAGCAACAGCCGCTCGCGGATCACCGTGGCGCCGTCCGAGGTGATATCGAGGGTCACGCCCGGTGGCGCAGCGGCGCGCTCGGCGTCGAGAAACAGGTTGAGCGCGTCAATCGTCTTCAGCGAATCCTCCGCCCGGGTCTTGGTGATGTCGAGCATTGCGGCGGGCCGGCCATTGTAGAAGATCGCGTCGTCGGCATTGGCATAGCTTTCGCTCACCCGCGCAATCTCGCCCAGCCGCACCTGCCCGCCCCCCGCCGAGGCGCGCACCACGATATCGGCGAGCGCGGCCGGATCGCGGCGCTCCTCTGCGACGCGGATCAGAAACGAGCCGGCCTCGGTGTCGATGCTGCCCGCCGGCATGTCGAGGCTCTCCGCCGCCACCGCGCGGGCCACATCCGACACCGAAATACCGTATTGGCGCAGGGCGGCGGGCCGCAATTCGATGCGCAGCTCCAGCGTGGGAAAGCCCCGGATCTCGACCATCGGAATGCCGCCCCAGCGCAGCATCCGGCTGCGCAGGTCTTCGGCATAGGCTTCCAGCGCGGGCCGGTCATCCGGCCCGGTGACCGCCACCGAAGCGACGAAATCGGTCAGCCCGAGCGGGCGCAGCTCGGGCGGTTCGGCCCGCGCGGGAAAATCCGTGATCGCCTCGACCTCGGCGGTCACTTCCGCGACGAAGCCCTGATAATCGGCCCCTTCGCGCATCCGCGCCACGCCGCGCGCAAGCCCTTCGCGGGATTCGCAGGCGCTGCTGTCGAGATCGGTCACCGCATCGAGGGCGGATTCGATCCGCTCGCAGATGCCGGCCTCCACGTCTTCAGGCCGGGCGCCGGGATAGGGCACCGATATCTCCACCTCCGTGGCCGCCGCGCGCGGAAAGGTTTCGCGCAGAAGCGTCGGGCCGGCGAGCAGGCCCGCGACGAGAAAGCCGATCATGAGCAGGTTCGCGATCGTCGGGTGGCCGGCAAAGAAGCGGATCATTTCACCGCCCCGATCCGGGCCGTCAGGGCGGCATCCTCGACCGGGTCGAGCAAGGCGCCCGGAATCGCCATCGGGATATCGCTCACCACCACGCGGGTGCCGGCCTCCAGCCCGGCGCCGATCACCGCCAGATCGTTCTGTACCAGCAGCGGGGTGACGCGGCGCTCTTCGAGGCGCTCGCCGTCACCGACAAGGTGCAGCCTGTCGCCGTCGAGCGCCGCGCGCGGCACGACAAACCCCGCCACCGGACGCCCGGTGATCGCCACTTCGACGAACATGCCCTTCGTCAGCGGCGGCTGCTCAGCCGGGACCGCGCCGGAATAGGCGCCCGAGACCTCGACGATAACCCCGAGCGTGCCGGTCTGAATGTCGATCGTATCGCTGACGCGCGCGACGCGGGCGGGCCAGACCAGCGGGCCATCGTCCATCGCCAGACGCACTTCGGCAGACAGGCCCAGCCCCTGCAGCACATCGGTCATGGTTGTCGGATCGGCGGCATAGGCCCCGGCCTCCGGGCCGGACAGGCGCAACAGCTCGCGCAGACGCGCCACCGGCACCTGCGCCTCGATCTCGGCGGTCTCGGTCTCGTCGAGCACCGCCGCCACTTCACCGGCCCGCAGATAGCGGCCAACCTCGACCGAAACGCTCGCCACCCGCGCCTCGAACGGCAGCGTGATCTCGGTGCGCGCGAGGTTGAGCCGGGCCGTCTCCAGCGCCGCGCGCGAAACCGCGATCTGCTCGTCCTGCACCGCGCGCTGGACCGGCAGAAGCGCCAGCGCGCTCTCGATGGATTGCACCTTCTGGCGCTGCGCCAGATGCGCGGCGCGGGCGGCATCGAGCCCGGCCTCCGGCAGCGCGCCGCTGGCGTTGAGCCGCTCGGCCCGGTCAAGCTCCGCCGCCTTCAGCGCCAATGTCTGCATTTCGATGTCGAGCGCCGCGCGCTGGTTGTCTTCCGACACCACAAGCTCGGTCAGCTTCGCCTCCGCCGCGCGGATATTGGCCTCGGACTGCGCCACGGCGAGCGCGTAATCCTCGTCCGCGATGCGCAGAAGCACGGCCCCGGCGGGCAGGATCGCACCGCGTTGCAGCGCCGGGTTGACCCAGGCCACCTGACCGCCGACCTGTGCGATGGCGTCGAAACTGCTGGCCGGCGTGACAAGGCCATAGCCGATCAGCACCGGCGACAGCGCCCCCTCGCGGGCCGTGACGACCCGCACCGCCGCGCGGCGTTCCTCCCGCGCGATTTGCGCCGGCGGCGCCTTGGTCTGGATCGTATAGGCGAGATAGCCCGCACCGGCCGCGATCAGCGGCAGGGTGACAAGAACGAGTTTCAGGCCGTTGCGCATCAGCTCTCGCTTTCCCGCGCGAAGGCGGCAATCTGAAGGTCGAGCAGGCGTTCGCCATCTTCGACGATGAGGTCGGGGTTGCGGCTCAGCAGAAGCCGCAGAACCAGGCTTTGCAGAACGCCCATGATCAGCGCGGCCAGGTCACGCGCGCTGATGTTGCGGCGCATCGCGCCTTCGGCCTGGGCCGCGTCGCACAGGCCGGTCAGCATTTTCTGAAACGCCGCCATGCGCGCCTGCATCGCCACGCGCACCACCGCATCGGCGCTGCCCGGATCGCGCGCCAGCATGATTTCGGGCAGCGCCGGCGTGCGCTGGATCAGCGCGAGATGGCCGAGCACCAGCGCGCGCAGCCGCTCCAGCGCCGGACCCGGCATCGCCTCGACCCGCGCCATGTTCGCCCCCACCTCCGCGCCGAGCCGGTCGGTGATCGCCGCCCAGAGATCGGCCTTGGAGCGGAAATGCCGATAGATCGCGGGCTGGGTCAGGCCAAGGCGTTCGGCAATGGCCACGGTGGTCACCCGGTTCGGCCCGCCTTCGAAGGCGAGCGCCAGCGCGGTATCGAGGATTTCGGCCTTGCGGCCCTGCGGATGGTCGGTCATTGGCGGGCCCTCACCGATGCGATTGCGGAAATAACCAGCCAGACGAGCGTGCGCAGGGCCAGCGCCCCGACGGTGCGCGGCTCGAAGGCGACGCCCTGCCAGACCTGCCAGCCAAACGCCACCGCCACGGCGGCGGTGGCGGCGGTGATCGCCCAGGCCAGCGGCACCGCCCAGCGCCGGGCCAGCCACAGCCCCGCCGCCGCGACAAGATAGGCGACGCCCGCAAACAGGTTGAACCACACGACGAAGGGCACGATGTCGCCCGCCCGCGCCCGCGCGGCGTCGGGGCCAAACAGAACGCCTGACGCGGCCACGAGCGTGGCAAGCCCGAAAATACCGGCGACACCCGCGAGGATGGCCGGCACGATCCCTGATCTGTTCTGTGCGTGGGTCACGGCTTGGCCTTTTTCTGAGCCGGGCAGCGGCGCGGCGGAGTGTTATATCAATATAACGTCTCTCAGACACCGTAGTTTGAGAAAAGTCAAGTCCGCGCCCCGGCCCACATGCTAAGCCCTGCCGGGAAACGACAAAACGACCGACGATGGAACGCGCGACACATCTCGACCAGATGAAAACGACCTTCGGGGCCGGCACCGTCTCCGAGGCGGAGCGGCAAAGCGCCGTGACCGGTCTGTTCGACCGGATCGCGCCGCGCTATGATCTGACAAGCTTCGGCACCCACCAGATAAGGAAGCGCCGCGTGGTGACATATGCCGGGGCGGCGAAGGCTGATCTATGCCGTGGTGGTGAGCTTCGTCGCGCTCCTGCTCATCGGTGGCGCGCATCTCGCGGCGCGGCGTGGGGCGCTGAAATCCGCGGCCTGAACCAGCCGCTCTTGCAGGATAGATAGCACGGGGCTCCGGTGGCGTGCGGTGACGAAGGGGGGGCCGCGCCCGTCTGAACCGACACACCGCGCGGGGGAGATGGAGAAACCCGCCGCGCGGGTGCCGTCCAGTCCGGAGTGGTCCCGTGCAAACCCAATCTTGCACAGCTTTCCCGCGCGACAATTGATTTTTGTCAAGCCAACCCACGCCGCGCCGCGCTATGATCGTGCCATGTCAGCGATGCAGGAGACGTGCAATGGCGAACGCGGGTGAGGCCGTTCGGCGGCTGTTCAGCGAAGGGTTTCGGATCTTCTTCCTGTTCGCGGGGCTGTTCGCCATCGCCGCGCTAGCCTGGTGGGAGCTTTACCTCGGCGTGCATTATACCGGCGGCTTCGTCACCGCGATCCCCTTCGCCATGCCGCCGCATGAATGGCACGCCCATGAACTCGTGTTCGGTTATGGCTCGGCGGCGCTCGGAGGCTTTCTGCTGACGGCGGTGCCAAGCTGGACGGGCGGCGGCGCGGCGCGGCACTGGTTCATCGCGGTCGCGGCCGCAGCCTGGTTTGCCGGGCGGCTGGCGCTGTGGGTATCGGGCGCGCTGCCCTGGTGGGGCGTGGCGCTGGCCGACCTCGCCTTCCTGCCGATCCTCTGGACCAAGGTGGCGCTCCTGCTCGTCAAGCGCCCGAAGCCGCAAAACGCGGTGTTTCTCATCTTCCTCAGCCTGTTCTGGCTGGCCAATCTCGCCACCCATCTCGGCTGGGCCGGATTGTGGGACGCGGGCGAGATCGACGGGCCGCGCGCCGGGCTGATGGCGCTGGCGGGCATGGTGCTGGTCATCGGTGGCCGCGTCACCCCCGCCTTCACCCGCAACGCCATGCACCGCGCCGGCACGCCCGAGGCCGCCCTGCCCCGTGACGCGGCAATCTTCACCCCGGTGATGATCGCCGCCGCCATGCTGCTGCCGCTCAGCGCGCTCCTGCTCCCCGGCACCGCACTGGCCGCGCTCGTGGCCATCGTGACGGGGGCCGGGCAGCTTTTGCGCCAGCGCCGCTGGGGCCTGCGCTTTGCCGCCCGCCAGCCGATCCTCGCCACGCTGCACCTCTCGGCGGCTCTGGTCGGGCTCGGGCTGATCGCGATCGGAGCGTCACGCTTCACCGCGCTCAGCGAGGTCGGTGCGCTGCATCTGCTGGGCATCGGCGGGATCGGCGGCATGACGCTGGCGATGATGTCGCGCGCCACGCTGGGCCATACCGGGCGGCCACTGGTGGCGCCGGGGCCGGTGGCGCTGGCCTATGCGCTGATCCCGGTGGCGGCGCTCCTGCGCATGGCCGCCTCGGAGCTCTCCGGCGCGTTCTATTTCCCCGCCACGCTGACTGCCGGTGCGCTCTGGATCTTCGCCTTCGGCCTCTACGTGGCGGGGATGGTGCCCGCCTTCCTCGGCCCAAGGGCCGACCGCGCACCGCTGACGCCCCCTGCCCGGACTGCGGCAGATTGACTTTTGTTAAGGACCGGCAGGCGCCCTGCGCCGAGACTTTTTTCGTGCACCGCCACGGCGGGGAGCTCTCCCGTGCGCCCCTGCGGGCGCCCGGCCCCGCCAATCCCGTCATATGGGCGGGCGGCGTCAGGTCCAGGCAACCGTCCCACTGAGGTCCGACAAGGACGGCGGCCGAGACGGGAAGGGAGCGGCGGTCACCGCTTCCTTCCACCCTGTCACGGCGCGAAGCTCAATCCCGGTGCCAGGATTCGGCCCGGTCGCGCTCGGCATAGGCGCGCAGCGCCTGCACATCCTCGATTTCAGCGAAATTCTGGCTCACCTGCACGCCCTGTTCCTTGAGCTTTGAAAAGGCCCGGCTCAGGCTTTCGGGCTTCATCCCGAGACGCCCGGCGATCAGCACCTTGTCATAGGGCAATTGCACCGAGCAGGGGCCGATATTCGTCTTGGTGAGATCAAGCAGAAAATCCGCCAGCCGCTGCGGCCCGGTCTGGGCCTTGAGCTGTTCGATCTGGGCCACGAGATGGTGCAGATGCGCATAGGTCGCGGTGAGCATCGAGATGGCCACTTCGGGGCTGTTATAGAGCTGTTTGCGCAACTCGTTGGCCTCGATCCGCATCACCGTCGCATCGGTCGCGGTGCCGGCGAAGACCGGATAGCGCGTGCCCTGCAGGGCGACGGCCTCGCCGAAGCTCTGCCCTTTGGTAAACACGCCCACCACCGCCTCCGAGCCGGAGGGGGCGATCCGATAGAGCTTGATCCAGCCGTCGATCACGATGTGGATCGCATCGGCAGGATCGTCCTGCGAAAAGATCGTCGCGCCACGCTCCCAATGCGTGACCGAGGCGCGCGCCAGCACCACCTCGACCACGGAATCAGGTGCGGTTGAAAGCAACGCGGCCTGCCGCGCGACCTCGATATATTCCCGTTTCATTCGGCAACTCGAAGTTTGGGTCCGTACAGACTTCGATCGCGGGGCGGTGACCCCGCAGACACTAACGTGATCGCAGACCGCGCCGGCAAACACAAGCACACCCTGGAGGAAAGACCGCAATCGCGACTGGCAGGCGCAGCGCGCCGGTGTAATTCGCCTCTGTCATCGCCCGGCCACCGGGGGCAGGCCGGTCGCGCAGCATCCCGGGAAAGGCGGGCCTCAGCAGACTGCGCTGCGCGAAAGGCGCGCCTAAACTCACGTCACTCATGACTGCCGGCACATCGTGCTCCGAGAGCAGCCGCGTCAGATGCGGATAACTGGCGTGGTTGAACACGATGAAGCCAGTGTCCACGGACTGATCGCCCCGCCGCTGTTTCGCATCTGACAAGGGCGCCGGTCAGGCGCGCCGCAACAGCGCAATGAGAAACATCGTCATGAGCGCCAGCACGATGGTCGGGGCCGGGGCGCTGTCGAGCCAGAAGCTCGCATAGATCCCTGTGACCCCGGCCAGCAAAGCGGCGGCGACGGCAACCGCCATCATCGCGGGAAAGCGGCGCGTCAGCAGAAAGGCGATGGCGCCGGGGGCGATCAGGAAGGCAATGGCAAGGATGATCCCGACCGAGGAGAGCATCGCCACGATGGTGGCCGACAGCAGGATGAGCAGCCCGTAATGCAGCAGCGTGGTGCGCAGCCCGATCATCCGCGCCTGCACCGGGTCGAAGGCATGGGCGAGCAGATCGCGCCAGACCAGCGCGAGCACCAGCGCCACCGCGCCGGCGATCAGCCCGGAGGTCCACAGATCGCCCGCGCCGACGCCGAGCATGTTGCCAAACAGGATATGGTCGAGATGCATATCGGTCTCGATCCTTGTGTAGATCACCACGCCAAGGCCGAACATGCCGGAAAAGACCACGCCCAGCACCGTATCCTGCTTCACCCGGCTGTGCTCCTGGATGAACCCCGCGCCGAGCGCCATCACCATGCCCGCGGCGAAAGCGCCGATCAGCAGGGGGATACCGGCGGCATAGGCCAGCACCACGCCGGGCAGCACCGCGTGCGAGGTGGCGTCGCCCATCAGCGACCAGCCCTTGAGCACGAGAAAGGCCGAGAGCATCGCCGCGGCGGGCGCGATCAGCACGGTAATCAGAAAGGCGTTCTGCATGAAAGGGAACTGAAAGGGCAGCAGCAGCGCGTCAATCATGCGGCCTCCGTCCGGGCCACGCGGGCCCGGCGCCGGGCCGCCAGCATCCCGTGGGTCGGCGCGAAGACGAAGGCGGCGAGGAACAGGGCCGTTTGCAGCGTGACGATCACGCCGCCGGTCGCCCCGTCGAGAAAATAACTCAGATAGGCGCCGAACCCGGAGGTCACCGTGCCGATGGCCACCGAAATCCCGATCAGACGCGGGAAGCGGTCGGTCAGCAGGTAGGCGGTGGCGCCGGGGGTGACGACGAGCGCGATCACCAGAAACGCGCCCACCGTTTGCATCGCGGCCACGGTGGAGGCGGCAAGCAGGGTGAAGAACACCACCCTGAGCGCCCCGGCATTGAGCCCGATCGAGCGGGCATGGGCCTCGTCAAAGAACACCGCCAGCAGATCGCGCCACTTCGCCAGCAGGATCAGCAGTGAGATGCCGCCGATGATCGCAAGTTGCAGCGTGTCACCGGGCGAGATCGCCAGCACATTGCCCATGATGATGGTCTGGACCGACACCGCCATCGGGTTCAGCGAGACCATGAACAGCCCCAGCCCGAAGAAGGAGGTGAAGATGAGGCCGATCACCGCATCCTCCTTCAACCCCGAACGCGATTGGAGAAACAGCATCGCCAGCGCCGCCAGCCCGCCCGACAGGAACGCGCCGAGCGCGAAGGGCAGGCCCAGCATATAGGCCCCGGCAACGCCCGGCACCACGGAATGCGAAAGCGCATCGCCGATCAGCGACCAGCCCTTGAGCATCAGATAGGCGGAGAGAAACGCGCAAACCGCGCCGACAAGCGCGGTGACCCAGATCGCGTTGGTCATATAGCCATAGGCGAAGGGTTCCAGCAGCAGGCTCATTCGCCGCCCTCCAGCCTGCGGGTGCGCTGGTCATAGACCACGAGCGGGCGCTCGTCGTCGGTGATCACTTCAAGCCGGCGCGGGTCGTCGTCGTCGTGCAGCCGCTTGCCTTCCAGCAGGAAGTGGCGCAGCACGCCGCCAAAGGCGTCCTGCAGATTGTCGGGGGTAAAAACCTCGTCGGTCGGCCCATGGGCCAGCACCGTGCCTTTCACCAGCACCACCCGGTCGCAAAACTCCGGCACCGAGCCGAGATTATGGGTGGCCACCAGCATCACCCGGCCCTCGCCCCGCAAGTCGCGCAGCAGGGCGACGATCTGCTCCTCGGTCTGCACATCCACCCCGGTAAAGGGCTCGTCGAGCAGGATCACCCGCGCATCCTGCGCCAGCGCCCGGGCGAGGAAGACGCGCTTTTTCTGCCCGCCCGACAGCTCGCCGATCTGCCGGTGGCGATACGGGGTCATCCCGACCCGCGCCAGAGCGGCATCCACCGCCGCGCGGTCGGCCGGCCGGGGGCGGCGCAACAGGCCCATATGGCCGTAGCGCCCCATCATCACCACGTCTTCCACCAGCACCGGAAACGACCAGTCCACCTCCTCGGCCTGCGGCACATAGGCCACCGCCTGGGCCTTCATCGCCGCGCGCACCGGCTGGCCGAGAATCTCCACCGTTCCGCGCGCCACCGGCACAAAGCCCATCAGCGCCTTGAACAGCGTCGATTTACCCGCCCCGTTCACCCCCACCAGCGCAGTGATGGTGCCGGTTGGAACGGCGAAACTGGCATCGCTGAGCGCCGTGAAGCCGTTGCGATAGGTCACCGTGAGGCCCGCTGCGCGGATACCGTCCGTCATTCCCTGAGTCCGTTCACGATGGTTTCGGATGTCACCCGCAGCAGATCGAGATAGCTCGGCACCGGCCCGTCCGGCTCCGACAGGCTGTCGACATAGAGCACCCCGCCATAGGCGGCCCCGGTCTCGCGGGCGATCTGCCTCGCCGGCTTGTCCGACACCGTGCTTTCGGAAAAGACCACGGGAATGTCATGCGCCCGCACCGCGTCGATCACCGCGCGCACCTGTTGCGGCGTGCCCTGGGCATCGGCATTGATCGGCCAGAGAAAGAGCTCCGTCAGCCCGAAATCCCGCGCGAGATACGAAAAGGCGCCTTCCGAGGTCACCAGCCAGCGGCGATCTTCCGGCAGCGCCAGCGCCGCATCGCGCAGCGGGCCGATCATGGCGGCGATCTCGGCCTTGTAGGCATCGGCATTGGCGGCGTAGATCCCGGCATTGTCCGGGTCTTCCGCCGCCATCGCGGCGGCGATGTTGTCGACATAGATCAGCGCCGACGAGAGCGCCATCCAGCCATGCGGATTGGGCTTGCCGTCGTAATCTCCGCCGGCGATCGGCATCGGCTCGACCCCGTCCGAGACCACCGCCGCCGGTACATCGGCGAGATTGGCAAAGAACTGCTCGAACCAGCGCTCCAGATTCAGCCCGTTCCACAGGATCAGATCGGCATCCTGCGCCCTGATCAGATCGCGCGGGGTCGGTTGGTAGCCGTGGATCTCGGCGCCGGGCCTGGTGATCGAAACCACCTCGGCCGCCTCCCCCGCCACATTCTGCGCCATGTCGGCGATCACGGTGAAGGTGGTCACCACCTTGAGCTTTTCGTCGGCGGCAGGAGCCGGAGCGGTAAGGAAGGTGGCGGCGAGGATCAGCGCCAATCGTCGAATCTGCATGGGGACTCCCTAAGTCCGGTTCACCCTTCCTGCATCTAGGAATGACTTGCAACTGTCAAGCCAGTTGCGAACGATTTGCAACAAGAGCTTGCCGCGCACACCCGGCTATGGAACAGTCGCACCATGACGAAAGCAGAGAAACGCACCCTGAGACTGACCGACGCGCTGCGCCATGCCGGGGTGCGGATCACCCGCCAGCGCGCGGCGCTTCTTGATGTTCTGGCCGAGGCCGACGACCACCCCGACGCGCCGGAGTTGCAGCGCCGGGCCGAGGCGCAGGTGCCGGGGATTTCGTTGTCGACGGTTTATCGCACGCTCACCGCGCTGGAGGAGCAAGGGGTCATCCTGCGCCACATGTTCGGGGGTGCTCCGGCCCGGTTCGAACATGCCGAGACGGCGCACCACGATCATATGATCGACATCGACACCGGCGAGGTGGTCGAATTCTGCTCCGACCGGATCGAGCAGCTCCAGGCCGACATCGCCGCCGAGCTTGGCTATGAGATCGTCCATCACCGGATGGAGCTCTACGTCCGCAAGAGACCATCGTGAGCGACCGGCACCCGCCGGACTGGCCGCATCGCCCCCGCGCCCGGATATGGCCTTACGTCAGGCCGCGCCCTGCGGCGGTGTTCAGACCAGAACCACCGGCGCACCGTTGACGTGGTGCACGCCGGCTTCGGTGCCGAACGTGTCGCGCAGCATGTCGGCGGTGACCACCTCGGTCGGGTGGCCCGCCTCGGCGATCCGGCCCGCGCGCATCGTCACAAGGTGGTCGGCATAGGCGCTGGCATAGTTGAGATCGTGCAAGACCACCACGATGGTGCGGCCATGTTCGCGCGCCAGATGTTGCAAAAGTTGCATCAGCGCGCGGGAACCGGCGATGTCGAGATTGTTCAGCGGCTCGTCGAGCAGCACATAATCGGTGTCCTGCGCATAGGTCATCGCCACCTGCGCGCGTTGGCGCTGGCCGCCCGAGAGCGTGTCGAGCGGGCGGTCGGCCAGCGCGCCGAGTTCGAAGGCCGCAATCGCCGCCTCCACCTTGGCGTGGTCATCCCGCCCGGGCCGGCCCTTGTGATAGGGGTAGCGCCCGAACCCCACCAGTTCGCGCACCGTCAGCCGGGGCGCGGCATCGGCGGTTTGCGGCAGGATCGCCAGTTTGCGCGCCAACTCGTCGGAGCGGCAGGCACCGACCTCGAGATCGTCCACCACGATCCGCCCGCCTTGCAGCGGCGCGAGCCGGGCGATCAGCGACAAGAGCGTGGACTTGCCCGCGCCGTTCGCGCCCACCAGCGCGGTGATGCCGCCGCGCGGGATGTCGAGGCTGATATCGTGCAGGACCGGCGCGGCGCCATGGGCGAAGGAGACGTTTTCGATGCGGATCATCGGCGCAGACCTTTCAGAAGCAGGATCAGGAAGACGAGGCCGCCGGCGAGGTCGATGATCACCGGCAGCGGGGTGGAGAGCGCCAGCACGCGCTCCATCAGCGTCTGCCCGCCCACCAGCACGATCCCGGCGGTGAGCCCGGCGGAGGGCAGCAGAACGCCGTGATACGGCGTGGGCGTGATCAGCCGGGCGAGGCTGACCACCAGCAGGCCGAGAAAGGCGACCGGGCCGACCAGCGCGGTGGAAACCGAGACCATCACCGCGATCAGCACCAGCGCCTGGATCTGCCCCCGGCGCGGGTCTTCGCCCAGGTTGATCGCCGCGTCATGGCCGAGCGCGATCACGTCGAGCCGGTGGCGCATGGCCCAGGCGGCGGCCATCGCGGCGAGCAGCACGACGGCGGAAATCGCCAGCAGGTCGGTGTCGATCTGGGTGAAGCGGGCATAGGAGCCCACCTGGATCACGGCAAATTCGTTGGGGTCGATCATCCGTTGGAGGAATGAGGTGAGCGAGCGAAACAGCGTGCCGAAGATGATGCCGGTCAGCACCATCCGCATCAGGTCATGCCCGGCCCGCCCGAGCAGCGTGCCGAACAGCGCGAGCGAGGCGAGGACGAGCAGCCCGGCATTGACGACGAATATCCCCGTCGGCGGCAGCCGCATCACCCCGTGCCCGCCGAGCAGGTAGACCGCGCCGGTCAGGATCATCACATAGAGCGCATCGAACCCCATGATCGAGGGGGTGAGAATGCGGTTACGGGTGATGGTCTGAAACAGCACCGTCGAGGTCGAAACCGCCATGCCGACCAGCACCAGCGCGGCCAGCTTGGCGCCCCGGAAGGGCAGAACGAAGCCCCAGTTGCCGCGCGACCCCAGCGTCATGTAAGGCGCGGCGCTGACGGCCAGCAGCAGCGCCAGCAGCGCGAGGCGGCGGGCATTCTGGCCAGGCAGAAGGCGGCGCAGCGGCGCGGGTGCGGCGCCCGTCAGGCTCAGATCACTTGGCATGGCGCGGCCCCGAATAGAGCAACCACAGGAAGACCAGCGCGCCGAGCACCCCGAAGACGGTGCCGACCGGAATCTCGAACGGATAGCGCAGGAGCCGCCCGAGAATGTCGGAGGCCAGCGTAAGCGCACCGCCCATCAGCGCAGTGAGCGGCAGTGTGGCGCGCAGATTGTCGCCGAACCGGCGCGAGACGATATTGGGCACCACCAGCCCGACAAAGGGGATCATCCCCACCGTGACTACGGTGAGCGCGGTGACGATCGAGATCGCCACCAGCCCGATCAGCACCACCTGCCCGTAATTGAGTCCAAGGCTCACGCTGGCGGTGCGCCCGAGCCCGGCAATGGCGAACTGATCGGCGGCGAAATAGGTCAGCACCGCCACCAGCGCGGCGATCCAGAGCAACTCGTAGCGCCCCTTCAGAACGCCGGAAAACTCGCCGGTCATCCAGATGTCGATATATTGCAGAAGGTCGTATTGGTAGGCCACGAAGGTCACGCCCGCGCCGATGATGCCGCCATAGACCAGCCCCACCAGCGGCACCAGCAGCGGCTGGGTCGGCGGCAGGCGGCGCACCATGGCGAGAAAGCCGAGCGTGCTGGCCAGCGCCGTGGCCGAGGCCAGCGCCATCTTGGCCATGAGCGGCGCGGCGGGGGTGACGATCACCGCGATCAGGATGCCCAGCGCCGCGCCCTGCCCGGTGCCCGCCGTCATCGGCTCGACGAAGCGGTTGCGCACCAGCATCTGCATGATCGTGCCCGCCACCGCCAGCGACGCCCCGGTGATCAGCACCGCCGCCGTGCGCGGGAAGCGGCTGAGCGCCAGCAGGCGCAGCGCTTCGGGGTCGGCGAAAAGATCGCCGGGCGCCATGTCGATCACGCCCACGAAAAGCGAGACGGCGGCGAGCGCCAACAGGCCGGTCAGCCAGAGAACCCCCGCCGTCTGCCGTGTCATCGCTCAGCTCTCGGCGAAAGCGGCGGTGATCTGGTCGAGGATATGCGACATCGCCTGAATGCCGCCGCCGGTGATATAGAGCCGGCCGGGATCGAGGTAGATCACCTTGCCGGTCTGCCAGGCTTTGGTTTCGTGCACGAGCGCGTTGTCCAGCGTCGCCTCGGCGCTGTCGCCCTCCTGGCCGGTGGCGGCCAGCCGATCGACCACCAGCAGGATATCCGGGTCGGCATCGCGGATGAATTCGAAGCTGATCGCCTCGCCATGGGTGGCCTCTTCCACCGCCTCCACCGCTTCGGGGATGCCCAGATTGTTGTGCAGCCAGCCGAACCGCCCGGCCGTGCCATAGGCCGAAACCTTCGGCCCGTTGGTCATCAGGATCAGCGCCCCGCCCTTGCCGGCCACGGCGGCACGGGCGGCGTCGAGTTTTGCGTTGAAACTGTCGGCCAGCGCCCCGGCCTCGTCCTGCCTGTCGAAGATTTCGCCGAAGGCCGCCAGCCGGGCGAGACCCTCGCCCACCGCGTCGTTGCGGGCCGTCATGTCGATGGTCGGGGCGATCTTCGCCAGATCGGGCACGACCGCGGCAGAGCGCCCGCCGGCGATGATCAGATCGGGGGCGAGTGCGGCCACCGCCTCGTAGTCTGGCTCGAACAAGGTGCCCACGGGGGTTGCACCCTCGGCGGCGGCGTCGAGATACGAGACAAGATGGGGGCTCACCACCCCGTCGGCTTTGACGCCGAGCGCATCGAGCGTGTCGAGCGCGGTCACGTCGAAGACGGCAATGGTTTGCGGCGATTTCGGCACCTCGGCGGAGCCAAGGGCGGTTTCGATGGTGACGGTTTCGGCCAGCACGGGGCTGGCCGCCATCGCCAGGGCGAGGGCAAGCGGTTTCAGCATCAGGATGCTCCTGTTATGCCGGCTGGCTTGCTGTCTGGCTGGCTGCGGACGGTTTCAACGCCCCTTGATTAATCGAACGGAATCGGCGAGTCCATAGAGGCTGACAAAAACAATCGGATTTAGCGCGAACATGTATGTACTCACCGGAACCTACGCCACCGAGCACGGCTCGAAATACCTGCAACAGCTCTGCAAGCATTTCGGCCACAAGATCGAAACCAGCTTCACCGAAACCGAGGGCGCCTGCCACTTCGCTTTCGGCACGGCGCATATGCAGGCCGATGGCGGCGGGCTGACCGTCCGCGTCGAGCTGGATGACGCGAACCATGCCGACCAGGCCCGGTCGGTGATCGACAAACACCTCGAACGCTTCGCCTTCCGCGAAGACTTCAAGGCAATGGACTGGGGCCAGGCCGAACCGGCCTAGCACCTGCACCTGTCCCGAAGCCGGCAGGGCACCGTCCGTTTCTCTGGCCGCAAGACAGACTGCCCCAGCGTCATTGCCTACTATCGCTCACGTTTGCATCTTGCCCGACCATTGGAAATGCCCCGCGCCATTCACCCTTTTCCACAATGCTTTCGACACATTCCTGTAGTTTCATGCTGATCGCAGCACAGGCATGACTGAGTGTCTTGCGCTCCCGTGCGACCAGAAACACGTCTCTGAACAGGCCATTTCCATCAAAGTGCGAGATGCGAAATCTGCCCTTGTCTTTGGCATGGGTCACGGCATGGAGCGGCAGAACCGAAGAGCAGTGCCCTGCAGCGACGAGCCGTTTGATGTTCACGAACGAATCCAGCTCGTTGATTGGTTGCAGCGTGGCGCCAACTGCGGCGGCTTCCTGTTCGAGCTGCATCCGCAGGCCATGCGTGCGGCTTGGCAAGACCAGATTGCGTGCACAGAGATCCCGCATCGACACCCTTTCACCAATCTCTGCGCCGTGTGGTGAGACGACCACCAGCTCCTCTCGCAGCAAAGGCTCAGACGATAGCTCGCCGCTGGGGTCTCGGAGGTAAAGGACGGCAATGTCCACAAGCCCCTCCTTGAGCCAGTCCAGAACGAAGCCACTCATCGCCTCCGCAATCGTAAGCTTGATGCCCGGGAGTGCATCCTGAGCCGACAGGATAAGTGGCACCGACAGAATCTCGCTGATCGTCGCCGGAAGGCCGAGCCGCACTTCGCCTCTCGGATCGCCTTCAAGGTTTCGGATGTCGTCGCGGGTTCGTTCAAATTCGGAGAGCAGAAGCGTCGCGCGTTGTCGAAGCAAGCTGCCTGCCTCTGTCAGCGCAACCCCGCGTGGATGTCGCCTGAACAACTCAACGCCAAGTTCCGTTTCCATGTTTCGGAGGTGATGAGTCAAGGCAGGCTGCGCAACATTCAGGCGACGCGCCGCAGCAGAGAGCGTGCCTTCTTCTGCAATCGCCAGGAAGTATCGAAGCTGCTTCAGGTCCATTTTCGCGAATCCCATAACAAGCATGTATGGATGTGATACAAACCATATATTTGTTTGATTGGAAGGGTAGCCCTATTGTTCTGCTCCGAGCGAGACCCAGAGGAGACATGCCGTGCGCCATCTAACCCATGACCCCTATGAGGACATCCGGGAAGGAATCCGCGCGCTGTGCCGTGAATTTCCCGATGACTACCATCGCAAGGTCGACGAGGATCGCGCCTACCCGGAAGCGTTCGTGAAGGCGCTGACAGATGCGGGCTGGATGTCGGCGCTGATCCCGGAGGAATATGGAGGTTCTGGCCTCGGCTTGACCGAAGCGTCGGTCATCATGGAAGAGATCAACCGGGCGGGCGGAAATTCCGGCGCGTGCCACGGTCAGATGTACAATATGAACACCTTGATCCGTCATGGGTCGGAACAACAGCGCCGGGAATACTTGCCGCGCATTGCCGCGGGCGAGCTCCGGCTTCAGTCCATGGGTGTGACCGAACCGACCACGGGAACCGACACGACAAAGATCAAGACGGTCGCCGTGCGCAAAGGCGACCGCTATGTGATCAACGGGCAAAAGGTCTGGATTAGCCGGGTACAGCATTCGGATCTGATGATCCTGCTTGCCCGGACGACCCCTCTGGCCGACGTAAAGAAGAAATCTGAAGGTCTGTCCCTGTTCCTTGTGGACATCGCGGACGCGATGAAGAGCGGCATGTCGGTGCGTCCGATCCCGAACATGGTCAACCACGAGACGAACGAGCTCTTTTTCGACAACGTCGAAATCCCCTCAGAAAACCTGATCGGGGAAGAGGGGATGGGGTTCAAGTACATCCTGACGGGACTGAACGCGGAACGCGCGCTCATCGCCGCGGAATGCATCGGCGACGGCTACTGGTTCACCGATCGGGTAACCTCCTACGTGAACGAGCGTGAGGTTTTCGGGCGCCCGATCGGACAGAACCAGGGCGTACAATTCCCGATCGCCGAAGCGTTCATCGAAGTCGAGGCCGCAAATCTCATGCGTTACGAAGCCTGCGCGCTCTACGACCAGGGCGAACCTTGCGGCACCGAAGCGAACATGGCGAAATACCTCGCCGCCAAGGCGAGCTGGGAGGCTGCAAACGCCTGCATCCAGTTTCACGGTGGGTACGGCTTTGCCAGCGAGTATGATATCGAACGCAAGTTCCGCGAGACGAGGCTGTATCAGGTCGCACCGATCTCAACCAACCTGATCCTGTCCTATGTCGCAGAGCACGTTCTTGGAATGCCGAGGTCATTCTGATGGATAGTCCTGAAACGCTCCCGCTCGCCGGCCTGCGCGTCCTTGCCATCGAGCAAGCGGTTGCCGCTCCTTTCGCAACGTTGCGCCTTGCCGACGCCGGTGCGGAGGTCATCAAGATCGAGCGCCCCGAAGGTGACTTTGCCAGGGGCTACGATGCTGCTGCCAACGGTCAGTCCAGCTATTTCGTGTGGCTGAACCGTGGGAAGACCTCGCGCGTTCTCGACCTGAAGACGGCGTCGGCGAAGGCCGAGATCGAAAAGCTCCTGGAAAGTACCGACGTCCTTGTACAGAACCTCAAACCCGGAGCGCTCGAGCGCCTTGGTTTCGGGATTGAGCGGCTGCAACAGGACTACCCCCGCCTCATCACCTGCTCCATATCCGGATACGGTGAAACCGGCCCGATGTCTGATCGCAAAGCCTACGACTTGCTCATTCAGGCCGAAGCCGGTCTTTGTTCCCTCACGGGCGGCCCGGACGAACCGGCACGTGTCGGTATTTCGGTTATCGACATCGCCACCGGCGCGACAGCTTACTCCGCCATCCTCGAAGCGCTTATCGGCCGCTCGATATCCGGGCGCGGATCGCATATCGGCATTTCGATGTTCGACGTGACCGCCGAGTGGCTAACCGTCCCGCTCCTGAACCACGAGGCCGGAACGCCGCCAAGGCGGATGGGCCTCAGGCACCCCTCGATTGCACCTTATGGGGTATTCGAGACCAAAGACGGCGCGCAGATCCTGCTGGCCGTACAAAGCGATCGGGAATGGCGCGAACTCTGCACAGGCTTCATAGGGAACCCCGGACCGGGCACCGATACCCGTTTCGCGACAAACGTCGAACGTGTTCGAAACCGTGAAGCGACCGACGCCATCGTGGCCGCCGCCCTTAAGCGACTGTCGCTTGAAAAAGCCCGCGCAGGGCTGATGGCGGCGAACGTAGCGTTCGCAACGGTCAACGACATGGAGGGGCTCTCCAATCATCCCCACCTCCGGCGCATCACGGTGGAAACGGAGAACGGCCCGGTATCTTATCCCGCACCCGCCCCGCGGTTCCTCGACGCTCCGCGCGCATATGGCCCTGTGCCGGGCCTGAAAAGCCTCGAAGAATGACCGGCGACATGGGTGCGGATCTTCGGGACTGGATCGGCAAGACCGAAGTCGTCGAGGACATTCTCACACCCGGCCTCGTCGCGCGTTTCAACGCGACGCTCGACAGAGACTCGGCAACCGCGATCGGCGCGCCGGCACCGGAACTCATCCATTGGTGTCTCTGCACCGACACGATCGCCACCAACGCCCTTGCACAGGACGGCCACCCGCCACGTGGCGCCTTTTTGCCGCCGGTCGGTCTTCCGAGGCGCATGTGGGCGGGCGGCGAGATCAATCTTCTCGCTCCCCTCGGAATTGGCGATATCGTGACACGCACCTCGGAGATCGAGAACATTGTCGAGAAAGCGGGCCGTTCCGGCCCGCTGACCTTCGTGACCCTACGCCACAAGATCACATCGGACGGCAGACTCGCAGTCAACGAACGCCAGGACATCGTCTACCGCGGTCACGTCGCAAACGCCCAAGGCGCCCAAACGCCTCCCCCGGCACCGATGGGAACCCACAGCACGCAGATCGAGATCAACGAGGCCCGACTGTTTCGGTATTCCTCGATTACCTTCAATGCGCATCGCATTCACTACGATGCGCCATATACCAAGGGGGTCGAAGGCTACGGTGGCCTTGTGATCCATGGTCCCCTGCAGGCGACTCTCTTGGCGCTCTTCGCGCGCGAGCTGTCGCAGCGGCCGTTTTCCCGCTTCACATATCGGGGCATCTTCCCTGCCATCGGCACCGGCTCTCTGACGCTGCACGCTTCGTCCGAAGGCAACGAAATGAAGCTCTGGACCGCGTTCGGGAACGGGCCGGTTTCCATGGAGGCCAGCGCAGGATGGGAGTGACCGATACAATGCGGGCGCCGATCTTCGTCCCCGCAACCCGCCCCGAGCGTTTTGCCAAGGCGGCATCCTCGGGTGCTGATGCTGTCATTTTGGACCTGGAAGACTCCGTTCTTCCGGAAGACAAGGATGACGCTCGGCAACAGCTGATTGGCGGGTTCGGCGAGCAGATTGTTCTGGTTCGCATCAACGCGCATGGCATGCCCTGGCATGAGGCAGATCTCGCGGCGATTTCGGCGATAGACCTCGATGGGGTCATCGTCCCGAAGGCCGAAGATCCCGCGACGCTCGCGCGGATCGCGGCGACACTTCCCGAAAAGACGGCGCTACTCGCACTCATCGAAACCGCCCGTGGGCTTGCGAATGCACGTGACATTGCGGCGACAGCGGGTGTCACTCGGCTGGTCTTCGGCTCCGTTGATTATTGCGCCGATTTGAACATGGATCACGAGCGCAGTCTTCTGCAGTCCGCCCGATCCGAATTGGTTCTCGCCTCTCGCTTGGCCGGGATCGCCGCGCCCGTCGATGGTGTTACGCTTCGGATCGACGATTTGGGCGAGATCGCATCCGATGCGCGCCACGCCAAAGCGCTCGGCATGACCGGGAAACTGTGCATACACCCCGCCCAAATTGAATCCGTCCTATCCGCTTTTGGTCCGAGCCAGGTGGAAATCGACTGGGCCAAGTGACCTGCTCCCCGGAAAAGTCCTTGCATTGAGGTTAGCCTGTTCGCCAACTGAGGAGACAGACGATGAAGAGAAGCCGATTCAGCGAGCATCTGTTCACCAACCTGTGCCATGCCCGCAGGCTGATCGGGGCGTCGCGTGACGACTACACCATCACCGCCCCCCACACGAGCCTCGGCGGGCGCACCCTGTGGGAGTATCACCAACCGTCGAAAATGGACCAAACCCTGAACAGAACCATCCTGAAAACGCGGAGTTGAAGCGGAACAGGTCACAAGATCTGATGGTGCATTCAGGGAGGTAGCACCCATTGTGTTGGGGACCTATCGCGATACGCAAAAGGCACTTCAGGACCAATGCGGACGGCCTCGTTGACCAGTTCATCCCCGCGCGTGCGGGGAACAGACTGGCTGCAACCTATTGGTCCGCAAGAAGATTCACAATATCAAAGAGCGTACCGCCGTCAGCGGTCATTCTTCGGCGGGCGTGTGGAAGCAAAGGAAACGAGTTTCAAACCGTGGAAATCGACTGGCATACGGCGATTGGTGCCGACGGTCGCAAAGTCGTAGCCTTGATCGGTCGGGGCTTTCCAGATCATCACCGCGTCGCCCCGGTCGATATAAGCGGTCATCCTGCCACGATCAGATGAGCCTGCGCTCCATCGCTTCGCTGATCCCAGAGGCGCAGAGAACGGGCGGTTTCGGTCAACCTTCCTTCGTAGTCCTGCACGACGACGCGCAGCCAGTTTCGGTAGCCGAGCGGCCCCGGTTTCGGATGTTTCGGCAGCGGCTCGGCGCCTTCCTTCATCCTGTAGTATGGCGTCAAGGGATGCACCCAATCGGCATAATTCACCCCATAGGGGCGCTGAACCACGCCGGTGACAAGCCCATCCTCCTCGACGAGCCGCAGTCGCCGAGGCATCCCGAAAAACGCCTCCGCCTCCGTGCCCTGCACCGGATATCGTTCGCTGCCATTCTTTTCCGAAGTCCGCGTTGGGTTCATCCACGGCAGCGTCGAGGGATCGCCAGGATGGCCATCAGGCACGTAGGCCCAGACAAGCGACCAGAGCCCGAGACCGGGATCAATCAGGGTAGCCATCGGCCCACCGCCACGCATCGACGTGCGCATTCCCGCACCACCAGCAGGCGCATGTGCCTGAAAGGTGTAGAGCGCCATCGCCGCCAGTGCCGGACCGAGGGCTGCATAACGTCCACGATGCACCATCAGATCGGCGTTGTTCCGGGCGGCATTCGCGCCCGCGCTGTCGATGAACAGCATCTCCGGCGGATTTGGCGCTCCGTCGAGGTCTTCCAGATCCTGCAGGAACCGGGGCCCGTCGCCGAACACATTGAAGGCGGGGGCACAAGACGCGAGCCGGTCCCGCAAACGATCAGGGTCCGGGGCCTGCCGATCCTCCCAGTCGTCAGCGTTTGCGGGCGGATCGGCGAGGAAAGCCAGCCCGATCAGGAACTCGAGGCAACCAAGATTGAGATCAGGGCGCGGTCAGTCGGGCCCGAGAATGTCAGGACCGGCCATCTCCCAGGGCGCAATCACCCGGCGCACACCGTCCTTGGTTACAACGGGAATCCAATTGTCGTTTATCAAGTTTAGGGGCACGAAATCAGACCACCTACTACATCTAGCGGAATGCTGCGAGCCTTCCCCTCACCTGTCAACCCGTTTCGGCGCTCCTTTCGGCAAACACCAGCCCCTCGGCCGCCCGGTAATGCAACCCCTCGCAAATCCGGCCATCTGCCCCCACCGGGCACAGGGTCACCGCCTCACGCCGCCACTCGGGCCAGCCCTTTGTCACCGCCAGAATCTCGGGCACATCCTGATCCGGGAGAGCCAGTTTCTCCGCCCGCCGCGCGGCCACGCTGACTTCGGACAACACCCAAAGCTCGTCTTCCGTCCTATCGGCCTCATCCGCCCAGGGAACCACCCGCCCGTTCTCCCACCGGGCCAGGACAAGCACTTTCTGCTCCACCCCGAGACGTGTTGGATAGTCGCGGTCGTCCGCGCCGCCGCCGCCGTCGCGGTAGTCCCGGTCGAGGTCGATCCGGTTCATCCCGGCCAAAGTCCGCGCGCCGTAGCCCGCCCCGATGCGTTCCTGTTCCGCCTCCTCCAACTGCGGTGGAACCGGGTCCGCGTTGGGCCCTTCAACGGCCTCGATCAATAGACGCAATCCATGCGGCGTTTCGATCATACCAGCCGAGAACAGCGCCTGCGCGGTGCGCCATTGCTGATCGAGCGGATACACCCAGGCCCCACCGTCGAGCACGCGATGCAGCCATGTGCTGTCGTCCACCGCGGCAGGGTCCGGGGAGAGGACGTGCAGCACCGGTGCCCTAACCGGGCGGCTTTCGGCTGGTCGCAGGTCCATGTGTCGCCAAAGCCGCCCCGCGCGCTGGATCAGGGCCGCGATGGGAGCAAGATCAGACACCATCACGTCAAAATCGAGATCGAGCGAGGATTCCACGACCTGCGTGGCCACCAGCACGCGCCCGGCCCCGCCCGTTCGCTCCTTTCCGAACCGCTCCAGGATGCCGCCCTGATGCGCGAGGCGGTCGGCCAGAGCGAAGCGCGCGTGCAGCAGGTCTGCCTCGACCCCGCGATCGCGCAAGGCCCGCACCGCCGCCATCGCATCGTCGACCGCATTGCGCACCCAGACGCAGGCTGCCCCTTGCGCCGCCGCCCCTTGCAGCAGGGATACGACCGCCTCGTCGTCTTCCAGTCGCTCGACCGTGATGGCCCCCCGCAGGTCTGGCATCGGCGCGACAGTCTCAGGCGCCGCGCCCGCAAGGGTGAGCGCGGGGTAAGGCGCCAAGGCGGGCGGCTCCGCGCCCCAGGCCCGCAAAAGCATGTCTCGTTGCGCGACGGGGAGCGTCGCCGTCAACAGAATAGCCGAGCCACCGTTTTGCCGATGGGAACGCAAGAGGGTCGCCAGCAGTTCCGCCATATATGGGTCGCCAACTTCGTGCACCTCGTCGACGATCAGGATCTTCGACGACAACCCATACAGCCTGAGCGGCGCATGTTTGGCCTTCAGCACCGCCAGCAGCGCCTGGTCGATCGTCCCGATCCCCACGTTCGCCAGAAGCGCCTTTCGGCGATTGTCGCTCAACCATGCTGTCGGACCGGGCTCGTCTTCGTGCCGCATCGCGGTCAGCGCGAGATCACGCCACTCGCGCGAGATCCCTGCACGCCCGTGCGCGAGGGTCAGGCTCGGAGGTGTGGCAAAAAGCCTGCCGAGATCGGGCCTGAGGCGGGCGAACATCGCGTCCGCCGTCGCCATCGTCGGCAAGGCAAAGAACAGCCCCCGGCCCTTGCCCGCCTGCAACATCCGCTGCGCAAGCACCAGCGCGGCCTCGGTCTTGCCCGATCCCGTCCCGTCTTCCATGATCGCCAGTACAGGCCCGTCTGGCAGAGGCACGTCAGCGGCATGCGCCTGCATCGGGCGAGGTGTGTGGCGAAACAGAGACGTTTCGGTCACGCGGGCAGGCACGAGCCCGGTTTCCTGCACGGCACGGGCGGCCCGGTTGCGCACCGCATCAAGGTAATCTGCGAGTGCAAGCCCCGGCGCTTCGGCCGGAAACCACTCCGCATTGGAGCCAATCCAGTCCGCCGCCGTGATGAACCCCGGCAGCCACCATGACAGGGCGCGCACCTCGTCGCGCGACATTTCGGCGAGCGATCCATTCGGCCAGAGCTTCCGAAATGCCCGGATCACCTCGACCGCATCGGAAAACGCCTCCGGCCCTGCCGCGCGTTTCATCCGCAGGAAGGCGTCACCGCTCTTTTCCGGAGGTCGCCCGTGATGCCCTGCCACCGCGCCGTAGAGCCACTTGCGTCTCTGCCCGTCCAGCCCAAGGCACTCGAACTCGTGATCGGCCTCCCGCAAGAAGACTTCGGTCACCTCCCAGTGCCTGCCAAAGACCTGCGCCCTGCCCTCCGTCAGCATGGATCGAAAAGCCTCGTTGATCTTGCCGAGATCGTGGAGCGCGGTCAGGAATACGATGGCTTGTCGTCTCGGCGTATCGAATTCTTCGTTTTCAATCAGGGCTTCCGCGACGGCCGCGACATCAAGCATGTGGTAAACTGCCGGATGGGCCGGAAGGCCCTCGCCGGACGGTGATTTTCCGGGCCAACCGGTCAGCAGGTGAAGCACGCTCATCGCGCGACCTTACGCCAACAAGGGTCCGCTCGCCATATGCCACCCCGTTGTGCAACACAGAGGATCGGTCTTACGAGATTTGCCGGGATACCGAGCGAGGGGCCCTGACGGCGTGGCCGCAGCAGCCTTCGAAAACAGGCATCGACCCTTTGCGCCAGACGCCTCACCACATGAGCATCACTCTGCAGATGCCTTGACCATCCTTGGTACGTAAAATAGATGGAGTCGTGCCGAGCGGGCGTTGTGTAATGGTAAGACCCTTGCCTTCCAAGCAAGAGATACGGGTTCGATTCCCGTCGCCCGCTCCAGCCCTTCCGCCGCAATGCCCGATGCGCCGCCGCCAAAGGCGCCGTCACGCAAAAAGGCCGGGCGCCGGCCCGGCCTTGCGGCAGCGATATCCCCGGTTCAGAGGTAGAACGAGGACGAGAAGACGTGGTGGACGATGCCTTCGCGGGTCAGGCCGCGTTTGGCGAGTTCGGCGTCGGTCAGCCTGGTCAGCGCCTCGATCTCGGCGCTGCGCGAGCGGGCTTCGGCATAGTCGGAGAAAAAGTTGCCGAGCGCCGTGAGGACGCGCGACATCAGCGAGCGGTGATCAGCCGCGTTGTGAGCGGTTGCGATATAAGCCATTTTGGAAACCTCAGAAGTTGTTCTGTCCGTTTCCTCCCTTGGCTCTCAAGGTAAGCCAGGCTGAACTGCCCGAGAAGTGCCGATTCTGCAATGCTGCTATGCAGCATCCTCCGCGCCGGGCGCGGCGAGGTCCAGCCCGCCGATCCCGGCGAGGTGGCGGACGATCTCTTCCACCCCCTCGCCATGGCGCAGCGCGGTGAAAACATAGGGCTTGCCCGCCCGCATCCGCGCCGCGTCGCGGTCCATCACGTCGAGATTGGCGCCCACGTAAGGCGCGAGGTCACGCTTGTTGATGATCAGCAGGTCCGACCGGGTGATCGCCGGGCCGCCTTTGCGCGGAATGTCCTCTCCCGCCGCCACGTCGATCACGTAGAGCGTGACATCCGCCAGTTCCGGGCTGAACGTGGCCGAGAGGTTGTCGCCGCCGCTTTCGATCAGGATCAGGTCGAGGTCGGGATGGCGGGCATTGAGCGCCGCCACGGCGGCGAGGTTGATCGAGGCATCCTCACGGATCGCCGTATGCGGGCAGCCGCCGGTCTCGACCCCCATCACCCTGTCTTCGGGCAGGATTTGCAGCCGCATCAGGGCTTCGGCATCCTCACGGGTGTAGATGTCGTTGGTGATGACGGCGAGCGAGAGCCGGTCTTTCAGCGCGGCTGCGAGCTTTGCGGTGAGCGTGGTCTTGCCGGCCCCGACCGGGCCGCCGATGCCGACGCGGAGCGGGCCGTTGGGGGAAGATGTCATGGCATGTCTCCTGTGGCGCGGTGGGAGGTGAGTATTTGGGCCAAGAAAAAGGCTCAGCTTCGGAAGATGCGGGAATATTGCGTTTCGTGCCGCATCGAGGCGATATCGGCGAGGAAGGCGGCGGAGGCGAGGCTGTCGGGATCGCCGGGGGTGGCGGCTTCGGCGGTGGCCTCGATCAGGGGGCTGAGCCGGTGCAGGATGCGCTGGCCCTCGGTCTGGCCGATCGGGCCGAGACGCTGGGCGGCGGCGATCAGGTTCGAGGTGAAGGCTTGCAGGTAGAGCGTGAGCGTGAGGCCGAGCGGCAGTCCCTCACGCGCGGCGGCGCCCAGCGCCACCGGGTAGGTGAGCCCGTCCAGCTCCGCGCCCCAGACCGCGCCGACAACCTCGGCAAAGGCCTGCCCTTGCGCGGCGGTTTCCAGCAAGCGCTCGGCGGAGGGGGTGAAGGCGCGGGCGATCTCGTCGATCTCGCCGAGCGGCATCTTGCCCCGATAGGCGGCGGCGAGCAGCGTGGCGTCGCTGCGCCCCGCGCCATGGGTGAGCAGGTCGGCAAGCCAGGCTTCGAGGCTGTCGGCATCACTGATCCAGCCGGCATGGAAGGCAGCCTCCAGCCCGTGCGAATAGCTGAAGGCGCCCACCGGGAAGGCGGGCGAGAGCCATTGCGCGAGGGTGAGGAGGTCAGTGCTCATGGCCGTGGCCGTGAAACGGATCGTGCCGGTGGCCATGGGCGTGGTCGTGCTCATGGCTGTGGTCCTCCGGCCCGTGGCTGGCGGAATGGTCATGCCCGTGGGTGCGCCCGTGGCCATAGGCCCCGCCTTCAGGCGTGAAGGGCGCGGTGACCTCGCGCGTGACCGCGCCGAGCGTCGCCAGCATATGGGCCATGACGTGATCGCGCTGGATCAGGATGCGCCCCGGCTCGATCTGCGCCGGGGTATGGCGGTTGCCGATATGCCAGGCGAGGCGCGGCAGATCATCGCCCGTCACCTCGATCAGCGCTTCGGGCGCGGGCTCGACCAGCACTTTTCGGCCATCGTCGAGCAGGAAGGCATCATGCAGCCCCAGCGAGGCGGTATGTTCGAGATCGACAAGAAAGCGCAGGCCGGAAGCGGTGACCAGCGTCTTGCGGCGCAGGAAACGTTCATCATAGCTGAGCGTGACCACCTCGTCGCCGTGATGGGCATGGGTGACGGAATGGGCTTTGGGGAGCGACATATCGGGCCTCAGAACAGGAAATACCGCTGCGCCATCGGCAGCACCTCGGCGGGGGCGCAGGTGAGCAATTCGCCATCGGCGCGCACCTCGTAGGTTTCGGGGTTCACCTCGATATGCGGGGTGGCGTCGTTCAGGATCAGGTCTTTCTTGCCGATGCCGCGGGTGTTCCTCACCGCCAGCGTCTGCTTCGCCAACCCGAGCTTTTCGCGCACACCCGCATCCTGCGCCGCCGCGCTCACGAAGGTGATCGCGGAGTGCTCCACCGCCCGCCCCATCGCGCCGAACATCGGGCGGGAATAAACCGGCTGCGGCGTCGGGATCGAGGCATTGGGATCGCCCATCTGCGCCACCACGATCATGCCGCCCATCAGCACCATTTCGGGCTTCACCCCGAAAAACGCCGGGTTCCACAGCACCAGATCGGCGCGTTTACCCACCTCGATGGAGCCGATCTCGTGGGAAACGCCGTGCGCAATAGCCGGGTTGATCGTGTATTTGGCGATGTAGCGGCGGACGCGGAAATTGTCGTTGTCGCCGGTCTCTTCCGCCAGCGCGCCGCGCTGCTTCTTCATCTTGTCGGCGGTCTGCCAGGTGCGGATGATCACTTCGCCGACCCGGCCCATCGCCTGCGAATCCGAGGCGATGATCGAGAACGCGCCCATATCGTGCAGGATGTCCTCCGCCGCGATGGTCTCGCGCCGGATGCGGCTCTCGGCAAAGGCCACGTCTTCGGGGATCGACTTGTCGAGGTGGTGGCAGACCATCAGCATGTCGAGGTGTTCTTCGAGCGTGTTTTTCGTAAACGGGCGCGTGGGGTTGGTGGACGAGGGCAGCACATGCTCCTCGCCCGCGACGCGGATGATATCGGGCGCGTGGCCGCCCCCCGCCCCTTCGGTGTGGAAGGCGTGGATGGTGCGGCCCTTCATCGCCGCCACGGTGTTTTCCACGAAGCCCGACTCGTTCAGCGTGTCGGTATGGATCATCACCTGCACGTCGAGCGCATCGGCGACCGACAGGCAATTGTCGATCGCGGCGGGGGTGGTGCCCCAGTCTTCATGCAGCTTGAGCGAACAGGCGCCGGCGAGGATCTGCTCTTCCAGCGGCGCGGGCAACGAGGCATTGCCCTTGCCCGCGAAGCCGATATTCATCGGCACGCCATCGACGGCCTGCAACATCCGGGCGATGTTCCACGGGCCGGGGGTGCAGGTGGTGGCCAGCGTGCCATGCGCCGGGCCGGTGCCGCCGCCGAGCATCGTGGTCAGGCCCGAATGCAGCGCATCCTCGATCTGTTGCGGCGCGATCCAGTGGATATGGCTGTCGAACCCGCCAGCGGTGAGGATCTTGCCCTCGCCGGCAATCGCCTCGGTGCCGGGGCCGACGATGATGTCCACCCCCGGCTGGGTATCGGGGTTGCCCGCCTTGCCGATCCCGGCAATACGCCCGTCTTTCAGGCCGACATCGGCCTTGTAGATGCCGGAATGGTCGACGATCAGCGCGTTGGTGATGACGGTATCGACCGCGCCCTGCGCCCGCGTGGCCTGGGACTGGCCCATCCCGTCGCGGATCACCTTGCCGCCGCCGAACTTCACCTGCTCGCCGTAGAGCGAGCCGTTATAGCCCTCGGGATGGGCGGTCAGGTCACGCTCGACCTCGATGATCAGGTCGGTGTCGGCGAGGCGGACCTTGTCGCCGGTGGTGGGGCCGAACATGGCGGCATAGTCGCGGCGGGAGATTTGGACGGGCATGGTTTCGTGAGCCTCACTGTTCGTTGTGGAACCCTGGCGGGATTGGCGGCTGGTTCGGATCAGTCCCCCCGGTCCGCTTGCGGACCGGTTCGCGCCCGACCCCGCCCCCCAGGGCGGGCGCGAAGCCGCGCCCACCCTCGGTGCCGGGCGCAAACCTCTGTTCGGCGCGGCGGGCATCGGCGGAACGGGGGCGAAATCGCCCCCACCCTCGGGCCGGGGGCGAACCTCTGTTCGGGACAAGCACGCTAGCCATCTTCCTCTTGGTCCTCACTCCACCCAAAGCCCACGGGCCTTGTGCCAGTCTGCGATTGTCTCTTCGGGGAATTGTTCGAAATGCCGGTGCTCCGGCCCCTCGGGCACCACCACCCAGGGCGCCTTGTGGTCGAGCATGATATGCACGTGCTCCGGCGGCAGCGGCAAAGCGGTGTCGATCGCCGCGGCGAAGGGGAACACGCTCTCGGGCGCGCCGGGATCGGCGACCCAGAGCGCGGTGCCGCATCGGGTGCAGTAATGCCGCCGCTCCTCGCTGAGCTCGCACACCCCGTCGCGGTCCAGCTCGGCGCGGAACACGCCGACATTTTCCTGCCCCGTCACCGCCAGAGTATCGGCAATGCCACCAATGTTGATGGCGAAGCCGCCCGTCCCCGCCGTCTTGCGGCAGATCGTGCAATAGCAGCGCTGATAGGGCACCGGCGCGTGGCTGGCGATGCGGAAGGTCACCGCGCCGCACTGGCAGGAGCCTTCGAGGTTCATCGGCATGGCCCGCCCCTCACACCCTGAACCGCTCATCCACCGGCACCTGCATGGCGGTGGACAAAGCGTTGGTCTGGCTCGCCATGCCGACCACGGCGAGCAATTCGCCATACATCTCGTCGCTCATCCCCTTCGCCCTCGCGCTGGCGGTGTGGGAATGAACGCAATATTCGCAGGCATTGGCCACCGAAACGGCGATATAGAGCATCTCCTTGGTCAGCGGATCGAGCGCCCCCGGCCCCATGATCGCCTTGAGCCGCTCCCAGGTGGCCTTCAGCGTCGCGGGGTCGTTCGCCATCGCGCGCCAGAAGTTATTCACATAGTCGGTCTGCCGGACCGCCCTGATATCGGCAAACACCGCGGCGGCCTCGGGGCTCAGTTGATCGTCGGTCAGAAGGGGCACGGTGGCCATGGCTACAAATCTCCCATCACAGCCTGATTGAACCCGTAGACCTTGCGCAGCCCGCCGATGGGAATCAATTGCACTTCGCGCCGTTGCCCCGGCTCGAAGCGCACCGCCGTGCCGGGGGCGATGTCGAGCCGGGTGCCATGCGCCGCCGCACGGTCGAAATCGAGCGCGGGGTTGGTTTCGGCGAAATGGTAATGCGAGCCGACCTGCACCGGCCGGTCGCCGGTATTGGCCACCATCAGGGTAATCGCCTCGCGGCCTTCGTTGAGCGTCAACTCGCCGGGCGCGGGGAAGACCTCGCCGGGGATCATGCCTTCGCCCTCACCGCCTGCACGACGACGCGCAGGGTAAGGCCAAGACCGATGGTGAAAGCGGCGGCAGCGATCCAGAAGCCACCGGCTTCATGCAGGTGAAGCCCGGCGCCGGGATGGGCGAGCGCCGGGGTGGTCATGAGGGCAAGGGCAATGATCGAACGCATAATCTGGTCTCCTTGGGTCAGGGGCCGGGCTGAAGCCCGGTCTACCGGATCGGGTTGTGGACGGTGACGAGCTTGGTGCCGTCGGGAAAGGTGGCCTCCACCTGAACCTCGTGGATCATCTCGGGCACACCCTCCATGCATTGATCGCGGGTGATCACCTGCGCCCCCGCTTCCATCATGTCGGCCACCGAACGGCCATCGCGCGCGCCTTCCACCACCGCATCGGTGATCAGCGCAATCGCCTCCGGGTGGTTGAGCTTCACGCCGCGGGCGAGCCGCTTGCGGGCCACTTCGGCGGCCATGGCGATCAGGAGCTTGTCTTTTTCTCGCGGGGTCAGTTGCATGTTTCAGAGCATCCAGGGTCTTGGGATTTCGTCTTGGTTGAGCAGCCTGAGCGCGGGCACGAGGCTCTGGCGCAGGGTGTAGCTGTCGGGCGCAAGGATGCGCGCGGCGAGCAGGCCCGCGCGCACAAGGCTCGCCCCGGCCGTCTCGGGCAGCAGCGCGCGCAGCCGGTCGAGATGGGCGTCGGCATCGGGCGCGGCATAGACAAGGCTCGCCATCGCCCGCGCCCCCCGGCCCAGCGCGGCGCGGTCCATCTGCGCCGCGATGTCGCCCGCCAGCGCCACGGCGTCGCGCCAGACGAGCGCGCCCGCGCGGCGGATCTCCACCCGGTCGTGAAACCGCGCATCGCGCAGCTCCTCTCCCATCGCGGCGCGGCCGAACACCACCGGCTCCACCATCAGCACCCGCGCATCGGCGGCCATGTCGATCTGCAGCCGCCGCGACAGATGCGCCCCGTCATAGAGGATCGTCTCCTGCGGCAGCCAGCCCAGCCGCGCGCCCGGCCCCGCCATGAGCCGCGTCGCGATCCGGCCCGGCTCCGGCCCGGCGGCGCGGTAGGCCCGCTCGGCGGCCTGGGTGGTGAGGCTGAGCGCGGTGCCCGGCCCGGCCACCGCCTCGGTGGCGAAGCGGTCGCCGCCGGTCACGCCGCCCGCCGTATTGACCAGCACCGCCTCGAAGGCGCCGCCGCCGGGGCGCGGAAACATCAGCTTGAGCGAGCCCGACATCCTCAGCCCGTCAATCGCGCCACCACCCGGCCCCGGCTTCAGCGTAAGCCGCACCTGTCCGCGCGCACGCGGCTGTTCGAGGCTCGTCGCAATCGTAGCGGCAGGCTGATTCATGTCCCCATCCCGACCATTCGCCCATGTTTTCAGCACGCCGCCCGGCCGGAGTCAGGTCATCTGCGGCGTTCCTGCCGCTCCGGCGGGCAATCGGAGGCGATATGGCGCGTCACCGGGCAGTATGCCTGTTTTTTCGGCGCCCGCGCAACGCCGCTGACCATGCCGCGCCGCAGCGCCACGCACCATTCTGACGATTTGGTCAAATTTCCGTGGCGACATGCCTTGATCCGCGCCGGGTTTCAGGTCTTAATCCGGTGCCAGGGGGCGCCAGACCTCCGTGAAAAAACCAAGACCGCCAAGCATTTCCGGGGTGTTCCAAACCCGGCGCCCCACCTTTTCATACCGGGGCAATACGGGCGGGCCGAGGCCGGTAACCCACGGGAAGCGACCGGGCAAAACATATGAATAGGGAGTTTTTCCATGGCACTACGATCTTTCCTGACCGCGACGAGCCTGGTCTTGTCGATGGCGGGCGCGGCTTCGGCCCAGTCCACCCTGGTCTACTGCTCCGAGGGCAGCCCTGAAGGGTTCGACCCCTCGCTCTACACCTCGGGCACCACCTTCGACGCGACCTCGCACCCGATCTTCAACCGGCTCGTCGAGTTCAAGGTGGGCACCACCGAGGTGATTCCGGGCCTCGCCGAAAGCTGGGAAGCGTCGGAAGACGGGCTGGAATACACCTTCCACCTGCGCCCGGGCGTGAAGTTCCACACCACCGACTATTTCACCCCGTCGCGTGACTTCAACGCCGATGACGTGGTCTTCTCCTTCATGCGGCAATACGACGAAAACGATCCGTGGTATGCGGCCGAAGGCGGCTCGTGGGAATATTTCAACGGCATGTCGATGCCCGACCTGATCTCGTCGATCGAAAAGGTCGACGATCTGACGGTGAAATTCGTGCTGACCCGGCCCGAAGCGCCCTTCATCGCCAACCTTGCGATGGACTTCGCCTCGATCCAGTCGAAGGAATATGCCGATGCGCTGATGGATGCGGGCACCCCCGAGATGCTCAACCAGGAGCCGATCGGCACCGGGCCCTTCACCTTCGTCGCCTACCAGAAAGACGCCGTGATCCGCTACGCGAAGAACGCCGAATACTGGAAGGAAGGGCTGCCGAAGGTCGATAACCTCGTCTTCGCCATCACCACCGACAATTCGGTGCGCTACCAGAAGCTGCTGGCCGGCGAATGCCATGTGATGCCCTATCCGAACCCCGCCGACATCGCCGAGATGCAGGCGAACCCGGATGTGAACGTGATGGAGCAGGAAGGGCTGAACGTGGGCTACCTCGCCTACAACACCCAGATGGCGCCGTTCGACAACCCCGAAGTGCGCCGCGCGCTCAACATGGCGATGGACAAGCAGGCGATCATCGACGTGGTGTTCCAGGGCTCCGGCCAGATCGCCAAAAACCCGATCCCGCCCACCATGTGGTCGTATAACGACGCCATCTCCGACGATGCCTACGATCCCGATGCCGCCAAAGCGATGCTGGAAGCGGCCGGCGTGACCGATCTGAGCATGAAGATCTGGGCAATGCCCGTGCAGCGGCCCTACAACCCGAACGCCCGCCGCATGGCCGAGCTGATCCAGGACGATTTCGGCAAGATCGGCGTGGATGTCGAGATCGTCTCCTATGAATGGGGCGAGTATCTCGAACGGTCTTCGGATGTCGAACGCGACGGCGCCGTGCTTCTGGGCTGGACCGGCGACAACGGCGATCCGGACAACTTCCTCGCCGTGCTGCTCGGCTGCGACGGCGTGGGCGGCTCGAACCGCGCGCAATGGTGCTACCAGCCGTTCGAGGATGTGATCCAGCAAGCCAAGGTCACCTCCGATCCGGCGGAGCGCACCCGTCTCTACGAAGAAGCTCAGATGATCTTCAAAGAGCAGGCGCCCTGGGCAACCATCGCGCATTCGGTCGTGTTCATGCCGATGCGGCCCGAGGTGGAAGGCTATGTGATGCACCCGCTGGGCGGCCACATCTTCACCGAAGTGAGCCTCGCGGAGTAATCCACGAAATCCGCGGCGGGGCCTTGCGAGGCCCCGCCCGTCCCTATACGGGCAGGACCAACCGGCCGGGCCGCGCACCCGCCACATACCGTGAGGGCCGATGCTTCGTTATCTCCTTTCCAAGCTTCTGACCTTCGTGCCGACCTTCCTGGGCGTCACGCTGGTCTCCTTCGCCTTCATCCGGGTGCTGCCCGGCGATCCGATCATCGTCATGGCCGGCGAACGCGGGCTGACCGAGGAGCGCTATGCCGAGTTGCAGGCGCAGTTCGGCTTCGACCGGCCGCTTTACGTGCAGTTCTGGGATTATCTCACCGGCGTTCTGCAAGGCGATCTCGGCGAAAGCTTCGTCACCAAAAAGCCGGTCTGGGATGAATTCTTCTCGCTCTTTCCCGCCACGCTGGAGCTTTCCATCGTCGCCATCATCCTCGCCACCGCGCTCGGCATCCCGGCTGGCGTGATCGCCGCCATGTATCGCGGCAAGTTCTTCGACCGGGCGCTGATGTCGTCGGCGCTTGTCGGCTATTCGATGCCGATCTTCTGGTGGGCGCTGCTGCTCATCATCGTCTTTTCCGGCAATCTCGGCTGGACGCCGGTCTCGGGCCGGATCGACCTGCTCTACTTCTTCCCCGACGTGACCGGCTTCATGCTGATCGACAGCCTGCTTTCGGGTCAGAAGGGCGCCTTCGCCTCCGCCGTCTCGCACCTCGTGCTGCCCTCGATCGTGCTGGCGACGATCCCGCTTGCCGTCATTGCCCGGCAAACCCGCTCGGCCATGCTCGAAGTGCTGTCGGAGGATTATATCCGCACCGCCCGCGCCAAGGGCCTCGCCCCGGTGCGCGTCAACGGGCTTCATGCGCTGCGCAACGCGATGATCCCGGTCGTCACCGTCATCGGCCTGTCGGTCGGGATGCTGCTCGCCGGCGCGATCCTGACCGAAACCATTTTCTCCTGGCCCGGCATCGGCAAGTGGATGCTCGACAGCATCTTCCGCCGCGATTACCCGGTGGTGCAGGGCGGGCTGCTGCTCGTCGCGGGCTTCGTGATGGTCGTCAACCTGATCGTCGATCTGCTCTACGGCCTCATCAACCCCAAGATCCGGAAGCGCTGACATGGCCGACGCAACCGCTCAAACCGCCCCCACCACCCCGGCCCGCCCCGGCCGCTTCAAGGAATTCTGGCGCTATTTCCGCGAGAACAAGGGCGCCGTCGTCGGCCTCTATATCTTTGCCGCCTTCCTGTTGCTCGCGCTCTTCGCGGGCCTCATCGCCCCGCACGATCCGCTCGTGCAGTACCGCAGCGCCACCCTCGTGCCCCCGGCCTGGCAAGAGGGCGGCACCTGGAGCTACATCCTCGGCACCGACCCGCTCGGGCGCGACATGCTCTCGCGGCTTCTCTACGGCGCGCGCTATTCCTTTGTCGTCGGCGTCGTCGTGGTGATCCTCGCCTCCACCGGCGGCATCCTGCTCGGGCTGATCTCCGGCTTCGCGCCGAAATGGCTCGATACCTTCATCATGCGGCTCATGGACATCATCCTGTCCTTCCCGGCGCTGCTCCTCGCCCTCGTGCTCGTCGCCATTCTCGGGCCCTCGCTGGTGAATGCGATGATCGCCATCGCCATCGCCTATCAGCCCCATTACGTGCGCCTCACCCGCGCCGCCGTGATCGCCGAACGCTCGAAAGACTATGTGATCTCCGCCAAAGTGGCCGGCGCCCGGCTGCCGCGGCTGATGTTCATCACCGTGCTGCCCAACTGCCTCGCGCCGATTATCGTGCAGGCGGCGCTGAGCTTTTCCAACGCCATCCTCGACGTGGCGGCGCTCGGCTTTCTCGGCATGGGGGCACAGCCGCCCACGCCCGAATGGGGCACGATGCTGGCCGAAGCGCGCGAGTTCATCCTGCGCGCCTGGTGGGTCGTCACCTTCCCCGGCCTCGCCATCCTGATCACCGTGATCGCCATCAACCTGATGGGCGACGGCCTGCGCGACGCGCTCGATCCGAAGCTGAAGAGGAGCTGAGCCGATGCCGCGCCCGCCAGCCCCCGTCGCCCACGCGCCGCTTGCGACGTTTTCGTTAGCGCTATCATATTGTTTTTCAAATCACTACGCCGATGTGCGAACTCGCCCAGCCCTGGCCGGGAGGCCCTGACATGCCGCTCCTCCAGATCCGCAACCTGACCGTCGAATTCGCCACCGCCTCCGGCCCCTTCCGCGCCGTCGACCGGGTGGACGTGACCGTCGACGAAGGCGACGTGCTCGCCATCGTCGGCGAGAGCGGCTCGGGCAAATCCGTCGCCATGCTCGCCGCGATGGGCCTCCTGCCCTGGACGGCAGCGATCACCGCCGACGAGATGAGCTTCGACGGGCGCGACATCCGCTCGCTGACCCCGCGCGACCGCCGCACCGTGATCGGCAAGGACATGGCGATGATCTTCCAGGAGCCGATGTCGAGCCTGAACCCCTGCTTCACCGTCGGCTTCCAGATCAAGGAGGCGCTGAAAAAGCATCTCGGCCTCTCGCGCCGCGAGCGCCACGAACGCGCCGTCGAGCTGCTCGACCTCGTCGGCATCCCCGACCCGGCCACCCGGCTCTCGGCCTTTCCGCACCAGCTTTCGGGAGGGATGAGCCAGCGGGTGATGATCGCCATGGCGCTCTCCTGCAATCCCCGCCTGCTGATCGCCGACGAACCCACCACCGCGCTTGACGTGACGATCCAGGCCCAGATCCTCGACCTGCTCGCCCGGCTCCAGCAGGAGACCGGCATGGCGCTCATTCTGATCACGCATGACATGGGCGTGGTCGCCGAAACCGCCCAGCGCGTGCAGGTGCAATATGCGGGGCAGAAGGTGGAAGAGCAGCCGGTGCGCCCGCTCTTCGACGCGCCGCATCACCCCTATACCGCCGCACTTCTCGCCGCCCTGCCCGAGCGCGCCACCGAGCGCCGGCTGCCGACGATCCCCGGCGTGGTGCCCGGGCAATACGACCGGCCCGCGGGTTGCCTGTTCAGCCCGCGCTGCGCCTTCGCCGACGATCTGTGCCGCAGCACCGAGCCGCCGGTGCAGGATGCCGGGCTTGGCCTCGCCCGCTGCCACTACCCGATCCCCAGCCCGGCCAAGGAGGCGGTGTGATGAGCGAACCCGTGATCGTCGCCGAACATCTGGCCCGCCACTACGAAGTGGGCGGCGGATTGTTTTCAAAGCCGAAGGTGGTGAAGGCGCTCTCCGAAGCGAGCTTTACCATCATGCCCGGCAAGACGCTGGCGGTGGTGGGAGAGTCCGGCTGCGGCAAGTCCACCCTCGCCCGGCTCGTCACCCTGATCGAAGAGCCCACCGCCGGCAGCTTCACCATCGACGGCATCCCCGGCACCAAAAACAACTGGGCGCGGCTGCGCGACTCGGTCCAGATCGTGTTTCAGGATCCCTATGGCTCGCTCAATCTGCGCCACCGCGTCGGCTCCATCCTCGAAGAGCCGCTGAAGATCAACCGCCCCGACATGTCCGCCGCCGAGCGCGAGGAAAAGGCCCGCGCGATGATGGCGCTGGTGGGGCTGCGGCCCGAGCATTACGACCGCTTCCCGCATATGTTTTCCGGCGGCCAGCGCCAGCGCATCGCGGTCGGCCGCGCGCTGATGCTGGAGCCCAAGCTCATGGTGCTCGACGAGCCGGTCTCGGCGCTCGACGTGTCGATCCAGTCTCAGGTGCTCAACCTGCTGCTCGACATCCAGGAGCGGATGCAGCTCGCCTATCTGTTCATCAGCCACGACCTCTCGGTGGTGCGCCACGTGGCGGACGAGGTGATCGTGATGTATCTTGGCCGCCCGGTGGAATTCGGCACCAAGGACGAGGTCTTCGCCCATCCCCGCCACCCCTATACCAAGGCGCTTCTGTCGGCGACGCCGACCACCGAGCCGGAGCGCAAGGTCGAGCGGATCAAGCTGGAGGGCGAGTTGCCCTCGCCGCTGAACGTGCCCGATGGCTGCCCCTTCGCCCCGCGCTGCTGGAAGGCCCAGCCGATCTGCCGCAGCACCCGCCCGGAGCTGGAAGGCAGCGGCCACCGCGTCGCCTGCCACTTCCCCGAGGACTGACGCAGGCGCATTGACCCGGCCCCGCCATATGACGATATTGAGCCGACTGTTGTAGTGCCATGGGTTTGGGGGGCAATTTAGCATGAAGACCGTTTTGACCTATGGCACGTTCGACCTGCTTCATGTCGGCCATATCCGCCTGCTGGAGCGTGCCCGCGCCTATGGCGACAGGCTTGTCGTCGGCATCTCGTCGGACGAGTTCAACGCGACGAAGGGCAAGCACAGCATCTTCCCCTTCGAGCACCGCAAGCTGATCGTCCAGTCGCTCCGCTTCGTCGACGAAGTCTTCGCCGAGAACGATTGGGGCCAGAAGGAATCCGATATCAAGTCCTACGGCGCGGACGTGCTGGTGATGGGCAACGACTGGGAAGGCAAGTTCGACGACCTCGGCAGATTGTGCGAAGTGGCCTACCTGCCCCGCACCGAAGGCATTTCCACCACCGCGCTGAAAGAGGCGCTGAGCGCCTTCCGCGGCGAGAAAATCAACGAGCTGAAGCGCGCGATCGAGACGCTGCACATGATTGCCGACAACCTCGGCTAGCGGGAAGCCGGGAACCCGCGGTGAGCGGGCTGGTGCTTCCCCGTTCCAACTCAGAGACGCAGCCGGTCACACCGACATTGCCACGACGAACCGCTACATCCGCGGGGCTGACGAGGTGCCTGAGAAGGTGATCAAGATGCGGAGAGGGGGCCGGAAATGGGAACGAGCCACGAACCGGATATTCCAACGATGATCCAACTCGCAGCGCGCGATCATCTAAGTCATTGAAATTGTGGCGCGCTGGGGAGGATTCGAACCCCCGACCCCTTGATTCGTAGTCAAGTACTCTATCCAGCTGAGCTACCAGCGCGCGGACAGGCGGGATGTAACGGCCCCGGGCGGGCAATGCAAGGGGCAATTGGCCGGGAATTTTCGCCTTTTCAGGCAGCACCGCTCTCCAGCCCGCGCGGCAGGTAGACGGCGAATTGCGTGCCATCCGGGCCGGTGCGGGCGAGTTCGAGCCGGCCGCCATGGCCGCGGGCGAGTTCGGCGGCGATCGCCAGGCCGAGGCCGGTGCCGCCCTTCTGGCTGCCCGCCGAGAAGGGCTGAAAGAGCGTGTCCTGCGCCTTCTTCGGCAGGCCCGGCCCGGTATCGGTGACGGTGATCACCCAGGCCGCCGGCTCCTCCCGCCCGGCGACCGCGATTTCGCCCGGTTTGCCGGACGCCTCGATGGCCTGGCGGGCGTTGCGCACGAGGTTGCGCAGGATGCGGTAGAGCTGTTCGGGATCGGCGCGCAGCATCAGCCCCACCGGCACGTCTTCGCCATAGGAAATGTCGTGATCGCCGGTGGCGAGGCGTTCGCTTTCGACCACATCCGTCACCACCTCGGCAAGCTGGAGGCGGGTAAGGCGCGGGGCGGGTTCTTCGGCGCGGCCAAAGGCGAGGGTCGACTCGGTGAGGTTCACCGCGCGGTTGATCGAGCCGATCAGCTTGGGCACCGCGCGCTGCACGCCGGGATCCTCGCTCATCTCCACCCGGTCGGCGAAAAGCTGGGCGGTGGTGAGGATGTTGCGCAGATCGTGGCTGATGCGCGCCACCGCACCGCCAAGCTGGGCCAGCCGCTCCTTCTGCTTGAGCGCGGCGGAAACCTGGGTTTCGAGATCGTAGAGCGCCTGCTCGGCCTCGCGCAGTTCACGCACTTTCGACGTGGGCGCGATGATCCGGCGGGCATCTTCCGGCGCCTCGCAATAGGAGGTCATGTCGCGCACCACGTTCTTGATCGGGCGCACCATCAGGCTGCGCACGGCGAGGAAGAGAAAGATCGAGGTGATGACCGAGATCACCAGCGACAGCAGAAGGATGCGCTGGCCATAATCGAGCATCGCCTCGCGCAACGGCCCGGCGGCCATCGTCACCTCGATCTCGATCCCGCCCATGCGCACCGGATCGCCGATGACGCGGATCACCTCGTCGCCGGGGGTGATGAGCCGGTGCAGCGCATCGCGGATCAGCACGGCGGCGGTGGCATTGCGCAGATCGAAGGTGGCGACGGCCGGGCTCGGCACCGGCGAGGAGAGCATCAGCTCGCGCGCCTCGTCGCGCAGGAGCACGACGTTATAGACTTCGGCGTTTTCCAGCAGCTCGCCTTCCAGCCCCTCGTCGATCATGTCGGAGGCCAGCAGCACGAGCGAAGCGATCTGGGCGCGCTCCAGCCGGTCGAGCAGGTAGTCTTCGCGGAACCGGGCCACGGAGGGTACAAAGATCAGGACCTCCGCCAGCATGACGAAGGCGATGGTCAGAACCAGGAACCGACCCGAAAGCGAGTTGAACATGTCCCTCTCGTACCCGGCGCCTCAGGGCAGTATGGTTTGCACCGCCCTGACAACGCGCTTCACTGTCTTGTTATCAAATAGGCGCGGCGCGAAGTATACGCCAGCCGCGCGCTTGGAAATTTCGGCCATGGTGGGATAGGGCACCACGATTCCGGCGATGGCGGAGAGCTTCTGCCGGCCCGATAGTGCCAGCGCCCAGAGGGCGATCTGCTCGCCCGCGCCCGCGCCCACCAGCGTGGCCCCCACCGGGCGGCCCTTGTGGACCATCACCTTGAGAAAGCCCGCCGTCTCGCCCGTGGCCACCGCCCGGTCATTGCCGGAAAACGCGGCGCGGGCAATCTCCACACCGTCACCGTAACGCGCCCGCGCCTCGGCCTCGGTCAGCCCCACCTGCGCCAGCTCCGGCGCGGTGTAGAGCGCATGGGGGATGTGATCGGCGCGGGCTTTGGCGGGCAGGCCGAACAGCATCGCGCGGATGATCACCCCGGCCTGGTAGCCCGCCACATGGGTGAATTGCGCCCCCCCGGTGACATCGCCGATCGCGTGGATGCGGCGGTTCGTGCTGCGCAGGCGGGTATCGACCACGATGCCGCCGGACCCGGCTTCGACGCCCGCCTTATCGAGATCCAGCCCCTCGATGGCCGGCGCCCGCCCGGTGGCGACAAGCAGGTGCGAGCCGGTGATCCGGGCGCCATCGGCGGTGGTCAGCGTGATCCGGCCATCGCCGCCCTGCGCCCGGACCACCGGCATATCCTCCTCGATCCGCACGCCGCGCGCGCGCAGCGCCGCAAGCACAACGGCCACCGCCTCCGGATCGTCGCGCCCCATCGCGCGGGCGGCTTCCAGCACGGTCACCTCGCAGCCCAGCCGCCGGTGCGCCTCGGCCATTTCAAGGCCCACCGCCCCGGCACCGAGGATCAGCAGATGCTCCGGCCGCTCCGCGAGGGCAAAGATCGTCTCGTTGGTGAGACAGGGCACATCTTCCAGCCCCGCGATCGCGGGCAGGCGCGGGCGGGAGCCGGTGGCGATGACGATGCGGCGGGCGCGGATCGTCTCACCGTTCACCGCGACCTCGCGCGGGCCGGTGAAACGGGCGAACCCCTTGATGACGCGCACGCCCAGCCCTTCGAAGCGCTCCACCGAATCGTGCGGCGCAATCGCCGCGATGGTGGCGCGGACATGGTCATGCGCATCCTGCCAGTCCATGCCGGCGCAGGCGGCATGCAGCAGCGCCTTTGAGGGCACGCAACCGGTATTGAGGCAATCGCCGCCCATCTCGCCCGCCTCGATCAGCACCACCCGCGCGCCCATCTGCACCGCGCCGGCGGCAACCGAGAGCCCGCCGGAGCCCGCGCCGATGACACAGATATCGGTTTTGGTCACGCTCATCCGCGCCTCTCCCGTCGCATCAGTTTCATGAAGATCGGCAGCGCGGCCAGCAGGCTGAGCCCGATCAGCGGCCACAGGATATGCGGCGCAAAGATGACGCCAAGGTCGGGCCGCTCGCCGGCCTCGAACACTTCGCCCAGGCCCGCCCCCACCGAGGTGTAGACGAGCGCGCCCGGCACGATGCCCAGTGCCGTGCTGACGAAGAAGCGCCAGAGCGAGACGTTAAGCAGCGCGGCCACCACATTGGCCACGAAGAAGGGCACGATGGGCAACAGCCGCATCAGGAACAGCACCGACCACTGGCTTTCGTCGATCCCCTGTTTCAGCCGGTGCACCGGGCCTTCGCTCGCGTCGATCCGGGCGGCGAGGCGTTCGCCATAGCCCATCCGGGCGGCGAGAAAGATGCCGGTGGCTCCCAGCGTGGCGCCCGCGATGTTGAAGAGCACGCCGGGAAACAGCCCGAACAGGAAGCCGCCGGTGAGCGTGGTGAGGGTTGCGCCGGGCAGCGAGAAGGCCGCGATCAGGATGTAGATGAACATGAAGGCGAGGGCAGCGCGCCAGTAATGCCCGGCGACGAAATGCATCAGCTCGTCGCGATAATCCGAGAGCATGTCGAACCCGAGCCAGGGCCGCAGGAACACAAAGCCCAGCCCCGCGACCGCGAGGATCACGAGAAACGGCGCCTGGCGCAGCGCGCGGGCCTTTGCTTTATCCATCCGACCTCCCGGGTTCTGGTGAAGATGCGTGCCCGGAGGCGGAATGCCCACCCCCCGCGCCACCGTCTCACGCCCGATTGATCCGCGGGCGGGAAATGTTACAGCGCAGGACGGAAAACCGCGCTTGCAGGTTTGACTTGGGCGCAAAGCCCGCCTATAGACCGGGCTTCGAATGTATCGGCCACGAATCCACCGGGATTCCTGCGCCACGATGAAACGGAGACGGGCGATGAAACGCACCTACCAACCCTCGAACCTCGTTCGCAAGCGCCGCCACGGCTTCCGTGCGCGCATGGCGACGAAAGCCGGCCGCAAGATTCTCAACGCGCGCCGTGCCCGGGGCCGCAAGTCGCTCAGCGCCTGAGCCATCGCGCCCCAGAAACGTGACACGATGAAACCGCCGGAGGCAGCCGTAACCACGGACGCGCCGGCGGTTTCCGTTTGCCTGCAAACCCTCACCAAACGCGCCGAGTTTCTCGCCTGCGCCCGCGCGGCCAAGGCGGTGACCCCCGGCTTCGTGCTGCAGGCCCGCCGCCGGGCGGAGGGAGACGACCCGGCCTGCATCCGCATCGGCTTTACCGCCTCGAAGAAGGTGGGCAACGCGGTGGCACGCAACCGCGCCAAGCGCCGGCTGCGCGCCCTCGCCCGCGCCGTTCTGCCGGAAGCTGCCCGCCCGGGATGGGATTATGTGCTCGTCGCCCGCCACGGCGAAACCGCCGCACGCCCCTTCACCGCGCTCGACGACGATCTTCGGCGGGCGCTTGCCAAGGTTCATTCTCCGCGCCAAGCCTCTTGACCCGCGCATTTCGCTGGTGAAAATCGCTTATCATGATGTATGAATGTTCGAGCCAGAGAACAGAGGGAGGAATGGATGGCATTCGAATTCAACGGCCAGTCGATCGAGACCACGGCAACCGGCTACCTCGTCAACCAAGAGGATTGGAGCGAAGACCTCGCCCGCGCGATGGCCGAGGCCGAGGAAATCGGTGAACTCACCGAGCGCCACTGGGACGTGATCAACTACCTGCGCGAAGAATATTTCGACAACCGCGAGAACCAGCCCAACACACGCGCGATCATCAAGGCGATGAGCGATGCCTGGGGTGAGAAGATCAAGCAGGATGCGCTTTACGCGCTGTTCCCGTTCGACCCCTCCAAGCAGGGCGGCCGGATCGCGGGCCTGCCGGAAAGCCGGCGCAAAGGCGGCTACTGAGCCGGACGGCACCGGCAATACGGCAAAGGCCCGCGGTTTCGCGGGCCTTTTTCACTGGCGTCAGGCGGCGCGGCGCAGGCCGGGCTCGGCGCCCTCGACCAAGGCGGCGTGCAGGGCCGCGATGGCCGGGGTGATGTCTTCGCGGTCGAGGACGAATTGCACATCCACCTTGCGCGGCCCCTGGCTCGCGCCGATCGGTTCGATCCCCTCCGCGCCCAGCGCCAGAAGCCCGCGCGACAGCACCGAGAGGCCCGAGAGATCGCGCCCGATCACCGAGGCCATCGCCACGGCGCGCAATGACAGTTCGGCCGAGGGGAAGCGCGCGCGCAGATCCTTCTCGACCCGGCGCATCACCTTCATCGAAGCATCGACGTAATGGGTGATCGTATTGGCGTTCGACACTTTCGAGACGATCCGCACCCCATGGCGCGTGAGCAGCTCCAGGATCGTGGAATCGTAGCCCTTCACCCCCACCATGTCCTGCTCGAACAATTCGAGCGCAAAAAGGTCGAGCCCGGTGACGATCTCGACGCCGGGGCTTTCGGCGGGCCGGTCGTCGATCAGCGTGCCGGGGTCGTGCGGCTCGAAAGCGTTGGTCACCCGCAGCGGCACCTCGGCCTGGCGCAGCGTTTTGGCGGCCTTCGGGTGGATCGCCTCCATCCCCATGTTGGAAAGCTGGTCGGCCACGTCGTAATTGGTGCGCCCCAGCTTCTTGACGGCGCCCGCGCCCACCAGCTTCGGGTCGGCGGAGGAAAGGTGGAATTCCTTGTGGATGATCGCCTCGCGCGCGCCGGTGAGGGCGGCGAGACGGGAAAAGGTCACCTCGGAATAGCCCCGGTCATACTCGCCCATCAGCCCTTCGGCGCATTGGGCGTAGCCGGTGACGACAGGCATCTCGCTCATCGGGTCGACGCCCTCCATCGCCGCGCGGATGCGCTCATCGAGGCTCACATCGCCCTCGTCGCGCCAGCCGGAAAGATCGACGAAGCGCGCGTTCACACCGGCGCGCTGCAGCATCAGGGTGGTGACGAAGGCCGAATGCGCCTCGCCCAGCCCCGACAGCAGCTCGCGGGTCTGGCCCATATGTTCCGACAGCCGGAAATGGCCGTAGGAGCACAGCCGCTGCAGGTCGATCAGGCAGCCGCGCGCACCATGCAGACGATCCTGCACGAAGGCATCGGCCCGCTCGATATCGGCGGGATGGCCAAGCACGCGGCTATGCGCCGCCACCATCGCCGCCGCCGCCTTGTCGAGCCGGTCGTGCCAGCCGTGATCGGCATCGTTATTGGCGAAGGCGGCAAAGGCCCCCGGCTCGCCCGTTTTCTTGTGTTCGAGCAGCAGATCGGTGATGCCGCCAAAGGCCGAGACCACGAAGATGCGGCCATAGAGGCCGCTCCCCTCCCGGCTGCCGACGATCAGCGTGTCGCGCAATTCGTCGATACGCGACATCGACGTGCCGCCGATTTTTTCCACGGTGTGGGTCATGGTGTCAGGCCGTTTCTTCCGCCGGGGCGTAGGAGCCGTCTTCACGGTGCACCTCGGTGCCGGTCACGGGCGGGTTGAAGACACAGGCCATCACCAGCTCTTCCTCCGCGCGCAGCACATGGCGGTCATGGTTGTTGAGCGCATACATCACGCCGGGGCGGATCTTGTGCGTCTCGCCGGTGGCGAGATCGGTGATCGAGCCCTTGCCCTTCATGCAATAGACGCTCTCGAAATGGTTCTTGTATTCGAACGTGTGCTCGGAGCCTTCCTGCAGAAAGGTGATGTGAAAGGAAAACCCCATACCGTCACCGGCCAGCAGCATCCGGACCGAGGTCCAGTCGGCATCGGAGACCACCCTGTCGCGGTCGTTTTCGATAATCTCGTTGAAGTCGCGTACGATCATGCCGGTTACTCCGCCGCCAATGTGTTACGCCCGGCCATCGCGTCGCGGGTGGCGTCGAGCAGGATGTTGAAGCCCTTGCGGAAGGTCTCCGCCGACGTGGTGAGCGGGGCCAGCACCTTGACCACCTGGTCCTCGTTGCCCGAGGTCTCGATCACCAGCCCCTTGTCATAGGCGCGGGCGCAGATATCGGCGGCAAGGGCGCCGGAGATCACGTCGACCCCCTGCATCAGCCCGCGGCCTTTGAGCTGCGCGCCCGGCACCAGGCCAGCCACCTCCTGCAGCGCCGTCGTCAGCATCACCGCCTTGTCGGCAAGCTGGCGCTGGAAAGCATTGTCGGCCCAGAATTTCTCGATCGCCACGCGGGCGGTGACGAAGGCGTGGGTATTGCCGCGGAAGGTGCCGTTATGCTCGGCGGGGCCGAACACGTCATGCTCGGGGCGCACCAGCACCAGCGCCATCGGCAGGCCGAAACCCGAGACCGATTTGGCCATCGTCACGATATCGGGCGTCACGCCCATTTCTTCGAACGAGAAAAACGTGCCGGTGCGGCCGACGCCGGCCTGGATATCGTCGATGATCAGCAGCGCGCCGTGCTTCTTCGCCACCTCGGCAATGGCGCGCACCCAGTCGGGCGAGGCCGCGTTCAGCCCGCCCTCGCCCTGCACCGTCTCGAACAGGATCGCGGCGGGCGCGTCGATGCCGCCGGATGGGTCGGACAGCATCTGGTCGAGCAGCGCGGCGCTGTCGACACCCTCGGCATAACCGTCGAAGGGCATCCGTGTGACGCCGGAAGCATCCATTCCCGCGCCGCCGCGGTGATAGCCGTTGCCGGTGGCGGCGAGCGCGCCCATGGTCACGCCGTGAAAGCCGTTGGTGAAGGCGATCACGTTGGTGCGGCCGGTGGATTTGCGCGCGATCTTCATCGCCGCCTCCACCGCGTTGGCGCCGGTGGGGCCGGTGAACATCACCCGGTGATCCATGCCGCGCGGGGCGAGGATATGGCGCTCGAAGGCGGCGAGGAAGGCGCCCTTGGCGTCGGTGTGCAGGTCAAGCCCGTGGGCGATGCCGTCGGCGGTGATGTACTCGACCAGCGCCGCTTTCATGTCGGGATCGTTATGGCCGTAATTGAGCGAGGAGCAGCCGGCGAGGAAGTCGATGTAGCTGCGGCCCTCGGCATCGGTCAGCTCGGAACCGCGCGCGGAGGTGAACAGCGCGGGCATGGACCGGCAATAGGAGCGCGCCGCGCTTTCGCGGCGGTCGAAGATGTCACGGGTTTCGGTCATGTCCTTCGGCATGAGAAGTCTCCTTTCGGGAGCGTGGGGAATGGGGGATGCGATCAGGCCGCGCGGATCAGCGCATCGGCCTCGGGCAGCGTGATCGTCACCATATGCTCGGTGTCGTGATGCCCGTCGAAATGCGCGTCGCGCTCGAAATGCGGCACATCGTCAAGCTGGCCGCCGATGGCGCGCGCGAAGCTGCGAAACAGCGCCCAGGAGGCGGCATTGTCTTCGGTGATCGTGGTCTTGAGGTGGGTGGCGCCATCGCAGGCGTCACGCTCGATCAGGTCGAGCAGCATCGTCTTGCCAAGGCCAAGGCCCCGCGCCTTCGGGCTGACCGCCACCTGCCAGACGAACAGCTCGTCGCGCGCCGGAATCATGTGGCCGGAGATCCAGCCGACGATGTCGCCATCCAGTTCGGCGACCACGCAGGTATCGCGGAAATGGTCGGCCTGGATCAGATTGGCATACATCGAGTTTTCGTCGAGCGGCTTGCAGCTTTTTACAAGCGCCCAGATGTCAGCCCCGTCCGTCGCAAGCGGTTTGCGCAGGCGGGGCGCGCGCGTTCGGGGTTTATCAGTGTCTTTCGGCATGGATGACGACCTCTTTTTTGCTTTGGATGTCTAAGTAAAGGGGGTTGAGATGTATTTCAACCTTTGAAGTAGTTTTCTTGTTGTCCTGTGATATATCCAACAAATTAAGAAACTATTACAACAAATCTGTGACAATTCCCCAGAACATCTCCTTCACAAGATGAATGATCCAGCAAAAATGCTTAGAGGATTGAAGCAATCTGGCGGCCCGTGCGATACTCGCCCCATGTCCACGACGCCCGACCGCACCGATGACAGCCTGATCGCGCTGCGCCGCATTCTGCGCGCGACCGAACTCTATGAGCGCAAGCTGGCGCGGTCCGCCGGGCTGACGCCGCCGAAACTGCGGGTGCTGCAGATCCTCGCCGCCCGTCCCGATGGCAGCGCGACGCCGAAGGCGCTGGCGGTGCAGATGGGCGTGGCGCAGGCCACGGTGACCGCACTGGTCGACAAGCTGGAGGCCGACCGGCTCGTCAGCCGCCTGCGCTCCGAGACCGACCGGCGGCAGACCAACGTCGCCATCACCGGCGCCGGGCGCGACGCGCTGGGGCAGGCGCCCGACGCGCTGCAACAACGCTTCGTGCGCGCCTTCGAGGGGCTGGCCGACTGGGAGCAGGCGCAGCTCGTCTCGTCGCTCGAACGGGTGGCCGCGATGCTGGATGCCGAAGAGATGGACGCCTCGCCGGTGCTGGCCGTGGGCGATCTCAAGACCGGCACGCCGAGCTAAACGTCGCAGCCGCCACCCCTAGCCGCGCCGCCTGACCGGGCTTATATCCGGGCCATGACGCCGCTTGCCTTTCTCCTCTCGCTGCCCGTGCGCGCCTACCGCGCCGTGCTCAGCCCCTGGGTGGGCCATTCCTGCCGTTACCAGCCCACCTGCAGCGCCTATGCGCTCGAAGCGCTGGAGAAGCACGGCGGGATCAAGGGCGGCTACCTCGCCGCCAGGCGCGTGCTCTCCTGCCATCCGCTCGGCGGCTCGGGCTATGACCCGGTGCCGGAGCCAAAGGGCCACAAGCACGACCATCCCGAAAGCTGAGCCGTGGCCGCAGGGCCACAGCTGCGGCAGCTTGTCGCAATTTTGGTGTCTTTTGCGCCGCGATGTGGTATCCGGCCCTCGTCCGACACACCAAAGAGGGAGGGGCATTCATGACCAGCACCAGTGCTTTCGCCGAACTGCTCCATGTCGGCCGACGCAGCTTTGCCACCTCGCGGCTCTGCTAGCACCGCGCCCAGCGCCCCTTTCATCGCTGACATGACACGAGCCTGACCGGCAGCGCCCCCTGCGCCCGGCCTTCCGGCTTATTCCCTCTTTCAAGGAGCCCGATGCCATCCGCATCGGGAGGACAGATGACCGATACACCCATTTCCATCGGGGTGACGCCCCCGGAAGCGATTCTCACCCGGCTGATCGAGCGCCACGGCGCCTGGCCGACCCTGCGCGCGCTCTGGGCCGTGCTGATCCGGCGCGGCAGGCGGCGGGCGCAGGCCGACAGTCTGCCCGACCACCTGCGCCGCGATATCGGCCTGCCGGAGCGTGGCGAGCCGCCGCCGCTGCGCCATCCCTGGCCATGACCCCGGCGGGCGGGGCCGGACCATTGCGCTTGACCTAAAGTGCACTTGAGGTCCGACCCTGCCCGCGAATCAAAATCCCGGAAGGATATTCACGATGACCCTCGCAACCACGAACCCGCCCGCCGAAACGCTCGCGCGGCTGATCGACCACCACGGCGCATTGGCGACGCTGCGCGCCTTTGTCAAAGCGCTGGCCGCCCGCACGGCGCTGCGCCGGCGCGCCCGGGCCGACGCGGATATGCTGAGCAACCATCTGCGCCGCGATATCGGCCTTGAGCCGCATGAGCGGGCCACGCCCTACTGGGAGCTGCGCTGAGCGCGGCTCCCGCCCCGGTCACCGCTGCAGGCTCTTGCCCATGCGCTCGACCATATGCGCCCGCGCGCCCACCTTGACTGGCCCGAGCCGCCTGACCGGCAGGAACCCCTCGCGCAGCCAGAAAGCACGGCCCCGGGGGTTGCTTTCGATCACGCCGATGAACATCCGCTCCGAGCCGCGCGCCCGCGCCTCTTCCTCCAGCAGCGCCAAAAGCGCCCGGCCAAGCCCCTTGCCGCGCGCCTCCGGCGCGAAGAGCATCAGGCCGATATAGGCATCGCCCTCGGCCGGGTAGCCAAAGGCCATATCGGCGATGCCGAGCAGCGCCGCGCCCTCGAACATGCCCACCTTCACCGATTGCGAAATATCGCCGCCCGGCGGCACGCCCTTGAAGAAGGCGGCGGCCTGCGCCGGCCCCGGCTCCACCCCTTCCGCCAGCCGCACATAATCGGCCGAGGCCAGAAACAGCCCGGCAACGAGCCGCCCATGCCTGTTCGGGTCGAGCTTGCGCAATTCCATATCTCTTGCTCCTCCGGGGCGCTTCGCCGTATGGAGCAGCATGTTCGACAACACCGACGATATCCACCCGCTTCTGGCCAACGCGCCCTCGTCCACCGAGTTCAAGAAGCTGCGCAAGCGGATCATCCGCAACGTCCGCGAGGCGATCGACCAGTATGGAATGGTCGCGCCGGAGGCGCGCGAAGGCAAAAGCGGGCCGGTCGCGAAATGGATGGTGGCCCTGTCGGGTGGCAAGGACAGCTACACGCTCCTTGCCGTGCTCTACGAGCTCAAATGGCGCGGGCTTCTGCCGGTGGAGCTTCTGGCGGTCAACCTCGATCAGGGCCAGCCCGGCTTTCCCGCCACCGTGCTGCCGGCATTTCTCGAAAAGATGCAGGTGCCGCACCGGATCGAGTATCAGGACACCTATTCCATCGTGAAGGACAAGGTGCCCCAGGGCCGCACCTATTGCGCGCTTTGTTCGCGCCTGCGCCGGGGCAACCTCTACCGCATCGCCCGTGAAGAGGGCTGCTCGGCGGTGGTGCTCGGCCATCACCGCGACGATATTCTCGAAACCTTCTTCCTCAACCTTTTCCACGGCTCGCGCCTCGCCACCATGCCGCCCAAGCTGGTCAACGAGGAGGGCGACCTTTTCGTGCTGCGCCCGCTCGCCCATGTGGCCGAGGAGGATTGCGCGAAATTCGCCACGGGCATGGGCTACCCGATCATCCCCTGCGATCTCTGTGGCTCGCAGGACGGGCTGCAACGCCAGCAGGTGAAAGCGATGCTCGACGAATGGGAGCGGCGCAGCCCGGGGCGGCGGCAGAAGATGTTCCGGGCGTTGTCCAATTCGCGGCCCTCGCATCTGCTCGACCCCGCGCTATTTGACTTCGCCGGGCTGGCGCTCGGCACGCCGGGCACAATCGGCGAGTGAAAAATCCGGCCCGCGTTAACCCACGGTTGACCTCCAGCGCCTAATGTGGCGGCAGCGGCGATTGCGCCGCGCTATGGAGGGCGGCGCATGGGCCGGGCGACAGGTAGCCAGATACAGTCGATTTGGGGGCGCAGCCGCGCCGCCCTTGTCGGGCCGCAGCTCGCGGCCTTTCTGCCCGCGATCATGCTCGGGGCCTATTGGTTCGGCGGCGAGGGCGTGCTGCTCACCACCGCCGTGATCGTGCCGGCGCTGATCGCCTTTTTCGGGCTGATGGCAAGGCCGGGGCCAATGCGCACGGGGCGCGATGCGGTGACCGGTCTGCCAGGCCGGGTCCAGCTCATCCGCATGCTCGAGCCGCGGCGCGGGGCGGGGGACGACCCGATTGCGCTGGTGATCGAGATCGACAATGCCCACCACCTCGCCCGGCAATATGGCGACGAGGGCTTCGCCACCGTCCTGCGCGCCGGGCGCGACAGGCTGGAGAGCGTATTGCGGGAAGGCGACTTCGTCGCCGCGCTCGGAGCCGGGCGCTTCGGGCTCGCGCTCGCGCAAACGCCGCGCGTGGACCTTGAAACCATGATCCAGCTCGCCGCCCGGCTGCAGGAGGCGCTGGCCGCCCCGATCCCGCTTGGCGGCGCACGGGTGCTGGTCACGGCCTGCATCGGCTTCGCGCTCCCCGCGCGGGTGACGGAAGCCACCGGCGAGGCGCTGCTCGCCGCCGCCGAAAGCGCGCTGGACGAGGCGCAGCGCTCCGGCCCCGGCTCGATCCGCGCCTTCACCCGGGCGATGCGCCCGCGCGTCTCGGCCCCCGACAATGTGACCCGCGAGGTGGTGAAGGCGCTGGAAGCGGGGCAGATCCAGGCCTGGTTTCAGCCACAGATCTCGACCGATACCGGCGCGCTCACCGGCTTCGAGGCGCTGGCGCGCTGGGATCACCCCGAAAAGGGCATGATCGCGCCCGGCGCCTTTCTGCCCGCCATCGCCCGCGCCGGCATGTTCGAACGGCTGGGCGAGGTGATCCTGTTTCAGTCCCTCACCGCGCTGCGCGACTGGGACAGGGCCGGGCTGCAAGTGCCCAACGTCTCGGTCAACGTCTCATCCGATGAGCTGCGCAACCCGAAGCTCTACGACAAGATCCGCTGGGAACTCGACCGGTTCGAGCTTGCGCCCGACCGGCTGACCATCGAGATCCTCGAAGACGTGGTGGCCCGCACCGATGACGACACGACCACGCGCAACATCGCCGCGCTCTCGAAGCTGGGCTGCCGGATCGACCTCGACGATTTCGGCACCGGCCATGCCTCGATTGCCAATATCCGCCGCTTCGACGTGAACCGGATCAAGATCGACCGCAGCTTCATCACCCATGTCGATACCGACCGCGACCAGCAGAACATGGTGGCCGCCATCCTCACCATGGCCGAGCGGCTGGAGCTGGAAACCCTGGGCGAAGGCGTGGAGAGCCATGGCGAGCATGCGATGCTGGCCCAGCTCGGCTGCGGCCATGTGCAGGGCTATTCCATCGCCAGACCGATGCCCGTTGCCGAAACCGCCGCCTGGATCGCGGCGCATCAGCAGAAGATCGCCCGCCCGCCGGAGATTCCGCGCAAGACCGGCTAGGCCTCCGCGCGCAACAGGGCCGCCGGGGCGCGGACCGCGGAGCAGCCGCTACCGGGCCGGACAGCCCCGGCGCCAACCCCGCAATGACGGCGCGGATCGGCCATGTTCACCGGAAAACTGCTTGACCTTTCCCCCCCTCCCCTGTTGAACCACCGTGACCGGAAACGACGCGGTGTGGATATGAAAAATCAGACCTCGAACACGATCCTGGCGCTTGTCCTGAGCTTCCTGGTGATCACGGTGTGGACCCTGCTGTTCCCGCCCGCGGAGCCGGTGGTGGAGACCGCCGCGCCGGCAGCCGAGACCGCCGGCGGCGCCGTGACGCCACCGCCCACCGGCACAGCCGGGGCCACGGCAACACCCACCGCCGTCACCGGCGGCGGCGCGCTTTCCGACAGCCCGCGCATCGCGATCGACACCCCCGAACTTTCGGGCAGCATCGCGCTCATGGGCGGACGGATCGACGATCTGCATCTGAAAAGCTACCGCACCGAGGTCACGCCCGGCTCGCCCACCGTCACCCTGCTCAAGCCCGCCGACGGGGAGCAGGCCTATTACACCCTGTATGGCTGGACGCCCGGCGGCAGCCTCGGCCCCGACGATGTGCCCGGCGCGCTCACCCAATGGACGCTGGAAGAGGGCGAAACCCTCACCGCCGAAACCCCGGTCACCCTCGCCTGGACCAACGCCAAAGGCATGACCTTCCGCCGCACCATCGCGGTGGACGAGAAATACATGTTCACGGTGACCCAATCGGTCGAGAACCAGTCCGGCGCGGCCCAGCGCCTGGCCCCATATGGCGTGATCCTGCGCAACGGCATCCCGGACGACCTCACCGGGTTCTACATTCTGCAGGAAGGCCCGATCGTTCAGACCGCCGAGAGCCTGACCGAGACGAAGTACAAGAACATGGCCGATCTCGAGGCCGACCCGAAATGGGGCGACCATGCGGAAGTGTTCCGGATGGACGGCACCGGCTGGATCGGCATCACCGACCATTACTGGATGACAACGCTCATCCCCGACGCGACCGCGCAATACGACGCGGTGACGCAATATGACGAAGGCTCCGACCACTACTACACCTGGTTGCGGCAGGACACAGTCGAGGTCGCCGCCGGCGCGAGCGCGAGCAGCACCACCCGGCTTTTCGCCGGCGCCAAGGAATGGGACACGATCCGCGGCTACGAAGCCGAACACGGCATCTATCACTTCGTCGATTCGATCGACTGGGGGATGTTCTTCTTCATCACCAAGCCGATGTTCGCGCTGCTGCACTGGCTGCATGCGCTGATCGGCAATATGGGCTGGGCGATCATCGGCCTCACCGTCGTGATCAAGGTCATCCTCTTCCCGCTCGCCTACCGCTCCTACGTCTCGATGGCGCGGATGCGTGAGCTGCAGCCGGAAATGGAAAAGATCCGCGAACGCGCGGGCGACGACAAGCAGAAGCAGCAGGTAGAGGTCATGGAGCTCTACAAGCGCGAGAAGGTGAACCCGGCCTCGGGCTGCCTGCCGATCCTCCTGCAAATCCCGATCTGGTTCTCGCTCTACAAGGTGATCTTCGTCACGCTTGAACTGCGCCATCAGCCCTGGCTCGGCTGGATCAACGACCTCTCGGCGCCCGACCCGTCCTCGGTGCTGAACCTCTTTGGCGCGCTGCCCTACACCGCCCCCGGCCCCGATAGCTGGTTTGCCTTCTTCTCGCTCGGCGTGCTGCCGATCCTGCTCGGCATCTCGATGTGGCTGCAGCAGAAGCTGAACCCGGCCCCCACCGATGCGACGCAAGCCACGATCATGGCCTGGATGCCCTGGGTGTTCATGTTCATGCTGGGCAATTTCGCCTCGGGCCTCGTGCTCTACTGGATCGCGAACAACACGCTGACCTTCGTGCAGCAATACACGATCATGTGGAGCCACGGCCACCGGCCCGACCTCTTCGGCAATATCCTGTCGACCTTCAGGAAAAAGCCGAAGGCGGATGAAAAATGATCCCGCATCTCGCGGAAATCTGGCGACACCCGATCAAGTCGCATGGCCGCGAGAGCCTGACCCATGTGCTGCTGAGCGAAGGCAAGGCCCTGCCCTGGGATCGCCGCTGGGCAGTGGCGCATGAGCGTTCGTGCTTCGACCACGAGCGCCCGTCATGGCAGCCCTGCAACGAATTCAAGCGGGTCGCCTCCTCGCCCAGCCTGCAGGCGATCACCGTGCGTTGCGACATGGGCTATCAGCGGATCACACTGAGCCATCCGAAGCGGCCGGATCTGACCATCGACCCCGACAACCACGATGACGAGCTTGCCTTCATCCAGTGGGTCATGCCGATCAGCCATGGCGGCCGGCTCCTGCCCGCCCGCCTCGTGCGCGCACCGGGCGTGGCGATGACCGATACCGGCTATGCCTCGGTCTCGCTCATCAACATGAACTCGCACCGCGAAGTGGCCGTGCATCTCGGCCAGAAGCTGTCGCCGCAGCGCTGGCGCGGCAATCTGATCCTCGAAAACCTGCCCGCCTTCGCCGAGCGCGACTGGATCGGAAAACGGCTGCGCATCGGCCTCGCCGAGCTGGAAATCCGCGAACCGATCACCCGCTGCGCCGCCACCACCGCCAGCACCCGCACCGGCGAACGCGATGCCGATACGCTGGGCGCGCTGAAAGCGCTGGTCGGTGCGGCGCAGATGGGCGTTTACGCCGTGGTGGTGAAAACCGGCGATCTGCGCACCGGCGACGCCGTCGAGGTGCTGGAATGACCACGCCCCTGCCCTTTCCCGAGGCCGAGCCGCCGTCGGACGCCGCGCGCGAGGCGGGGCGGCTGCTCTTCGCGGCGCCCACCGACTTTCTCAAGGGCGTGGTGGCGATGGACGGGCTGCCGCCGGGTGATCGGGTAGAGGTTTGCTTTGCCGGGCGCTCCAATGTGGGTAAATCGAGCCTGATCAACGCGCTCACCGGCCGCAAGGGGCTGGCCCGCGCGTCGAACACGCCCGGGCGGACGCAGGAGATCAACTTTTTCACCACCACCGGCGGGCCCTACCTCGTCGACCTGCCGGGCTATGGCTTTGCCAACGCGCCGGTGAAGGTGGTGGAAAAATGGCAGCGCCTGCTCAAAGCCTATCTCTCCGGCCGCGCCACCCTGCGCCGCGCCTTCGTGCTGATCGACAGCCGCCACGGCGTAAAAGCGGTGGACGAGGAGATCATGGCGCTGCTCGACAAATCGGCGGTGACCTTCCAGGCGGTTCTGACCAAGTCCGACAAAGTGAAGGAAAACGACCGCGCCAAGGTGCTCGCCCAGGTGCGTGGCGCCTTGTCGAAACATCCCGCCGCCTTCCCCGAACTGGTGGTCACCTCGTCGGAAAAGGGCTGGGGCATCGACACGCTGCGCGCGATCATCGCCACGCTGGAATAGCGCGCGCCGGGCACAGCCCACCGCGCGCGTCATGGCCGTGGCAATGCCCCTTGGCAGGCCGGGGGTGCGGCGCTAGACCGGGGGCGGCCACCCCGAGGACATGCCGATGAGAAAGCAGACCATGAATCGAGACTGGATCGCCACCGCCCGGACGCTCAACGAAGCCCTGCCCTATCTGCAGCGCTACGAAGGGGCGACCGTCGTCATCAAATTCGGCGGCAACGCGATGGGCGATGACGAGGCGATGAACTCCTTCGCGCGCGATATCGTGCTGATGCGGCAGGTGGGGGTAAACCCGGTGGTGGTGCATGGCGGCGGTCCGATGATCAACGACATGCTGAAGCGCCTCGACGTGCATTCGCATTTCGTCAACGGCAAGCGGGTGACGGACGAGGCCACCATGGAAGTGGTCGAGATGGTGCTGGCGGGCCGGGTCAACAAGCGGATCGTACAGGCGCTGAACGATGCCGGCGGCAAGGCCGTGGGCCTCACCGGCAAGGACGCCAAGCTGATGATCTGCGAGCAGACGAATGCCGACCTCGGCTTTGTCGGCACGCCGGTGGAGATGGACACGACAGTGCTGCGCAAGCTGGCGGAGGCCGAGATCATCCCGGTGATCGCCCCCATCGGCATGGGCCGCAATGGCGAGACCTTCAACGTCAACGGCGATACCGCCGCCGGCGCGGTGGCCGCCGCCCTGAAGGCCGACCGGCTGCTGCTGCTCACCGATGTGGAAGGGGTGAAGGACGCTTCGGGCAGCGTGGTGACCGAGCTGACCTCGCAGCAGATCATCGACCTCACCGCCGAAGGCATCATCGCCGGCGGCATGATCCCCAAGACCGAAACGGCGCTGCATGCGATCGACGGCGGCGTGCGGGCGGTGGTTATCCTCGACGGGCGCGCACCCAATGCCTGCCTGCTTGAGCTTTACACCGAACACGGCGCCGGTTCGATCATCCGCAAGGGCTGATGGATTACGCCGCCGCGGCCGCCGCACGCCAGCTCGAACTGGTCGGCATTGCGCCGGACGGCGAAACCGGCGGCGCGGTGATGCTGCTCGCCCCGCGCGAGCCCGGTTTCTGGCCCGCCTTCACCGCCGCGCCGGAATATGCCGATGGCAGGCCCGATCCGATGGACCGATGGTCAAAGCGCGTGATCGGGGCGCTCGCCGCCGATTGGGGCGGTGAGGCGGTGTTTCCCTCCGATGGGCCGCCCTATCCGCCCTTCATTGCCTGGGCGCTGGCGACGGGGCGGGTCTGGACCTCGCCGGTGGGGCTGCTGGTGCATGACCGGCTCGGCCTCTGGCTCTCGTTTCGCGGCGCGGTGCGGCTGGCGCAACCGCTCACCGCGCCCCCTGCCGCGAACCCGTGCGAAAGCTGCCCGGACCAGCCCTGCCGCAATGCCTGCCCGGTCTCGGCGCTTTCGCCGAATGGCTATGACACCGCGGCCTGTCACGATTTCCTCGACAGGCCAGAGGGCGCGGATTGCATGGCGCGGGGCTGCGGCGCCCGGCGCGCTTGCCCGGTGGGGCAGGCATGGGGTAGAAGCGATGACCAATCCCGCTTCCACATGAAAGCTTTTCATCCCCGATGACCTTGCGCCTGATCCTCACCCGCCACGCCAAATCGGACTGGGCGGACCCGCTGATGGATGACCATGACAGGCCGCTGAACAAGCGCGGGCGCAAATCGGCCACCGCCATCGGGGCGTGGCTTGCGGCGCGGGGGGTGGTGCCCGATATCGCCTTCGTCTCCTCCGCCGAGCGCACCCGCGAAACATGGGCACGGATCGCCAGGGGGTTCGACAAGCGGGTGCCCACGGCCTTCCGCGACGACCTTTACCACGCCGAGCCTGACGCGATGATCAATGCGCTGCGCGGGGCAAGCGGCGGCACGGTGATGATGGTGGGCCACAATCCCGGCGCCGCCTTCTTCGCGCGCGCCCTGCTGGCGCAGCCGCCCGCCGATGCGCGCTTCGACCGCTACCCGACCGGGGCGACGGCGGTGATGGAGTTCGAGATCGACGAATGGCCGGCGCTGACCTGGGGCACGGGCGTGCTGACCGGCCTCGTCTTCGCGCGCGATCTGGTCTGACACGAAAAAGGGCGCACCCGCAGGCGCGCCCCGGTTCGCCATCCCGCCCGATCAGAGGATCTGGCTGAGGAACAGCTTGGTGCGTTCCGATTGCGGGTTGTTGAAAAACTCGGTCGGTTCGTTCTGCTCCACGATCTGGCCGGCATCCATGAAGATCACCCGGTTCGCCACCTGCTGGGCAAAGCCCATCTCGTGGGTCACCACCAGCATGGTCATGCCCTCCTCGGCCAGCTCGATCATGGTGTCGAGCACCTCCTTGATCATCTCCGGATCGAGCGCCGAGGTAGGCTCGTCAAACAGCATGATCCGGGGCTTCATGCAGAGCGAGCGCGCGATGGCCACCCGCTGCTGCTGACCACCCGAAAGCTGGCCGGGATACTTGTTGGCCTGCTCGGGGATCTTCACTTTTTCGAGGAAGTGCATCGCCGTCTCCTCCGCTTCCTTGCGGGGGATCTTGCGCACCCAGATCGGGGCGAGCGTGCAGTTTTCAAGGATCGTGAGATGCGGGAAGAGGTTGAAGTGCTGAAACACCATCCCCACTTCCGAGCGCACCTTGTCGACGTTCTTCAGATCCGACGAAAGCTCGGTGCCGTCGACGACGATCTGCCCCGACTGGTGCTCTTCCAGCCGGTTGATGCAGCGGATCAGGGTCGACTTGCCCGAGCCGGACGGGCCGGCGATCACGATCCGCTCGCCTTCGTAGACCGTCAGGTTCACATCGCGCAGAACGTGGAACGAGCCGTACCACTTGTTCATATCCTTGATTTCGATGGCCACCTTGTCGGAGACCTGCATTTGCGAACGATTGACTTCGCGTTCGATTTCCATAGCGGACATTATTGGTCTCCTTAACGGTGATCGGTGCGCAGACGGCGCTCGAGATACATGGAATAGCGTGACATCGAGAAGGTGAAGATGAAGAACAAGAGCGCGATGAAGCCGTAAAGCTCCCAGACGATCCCGTTCCAGTTCGTGTCAGCGCGAATGGAGTTCGAGAGGCCAACCGGATCGAGCAACCCGATGATCGACACCAGCGTGGTATCCTTGAACAGCCCGATGAAAGTGGACACGATCCCCGGGATCGAGATTTTCAGCGCCTGCGGCATGATGATCAGCCGCTGCGCCTTCCAGTAATCGAGCCCGAGCGCATCAGCGGCCTCATACTGCCCTTTCGGCAGCGCCGCGAGCCCGCCCCGGATCACCTCGGCCATATAGGCGGAGGCGAAGACCGTGGCCATGATGATCACCCGCAGGATGATGTCGAAGTCCGTGCCCGGCGGCAGGAAGATGTTGAGCAGCACCGAGGCCACGAACAACAGCGTGATCAGCGGCACGCCCCGGATGAACTCGATGAAGATCACCGAGAGCGATTTCACGATCACCAGATCGGATTGCCGCCCCAGCGCCAACACGATCCCCATCGGCAGCGAAACGGCGATGGCCGTCACGCCGATGGTCACGGAGAGCAACAGGCCCCCGAACTGCCGGCTTTCAACCGGTTCGAGCCCGAAGGGAAGGATCGCGTGCATCGCGCTGGCAAAGAGCCCGTTGAGCAGCAGCCACCAGAGAACCGGAGCGGCAAAGGCCAGGATGATCGCCGTGAGCGTGCCGAGCACCGGCGCCAGCAGGCGAAACACCAGCCAGCCGATGACAAAGCCCAGCGCAGCGCCGACCGGGGTCCAGATCGTGCCGCCCCAGAGCAGCCAGGGCATCAGGAACACGTAGAGCGCCGTGAAGATCAGCGGGTTCGGCAACCGCCTGGCGCCCGCCGCGATCTGCTCGGCACGGTCGGACCCGCTGTTCGCCACCAGCGTATAGCCGATATAGAGCACCGCCGCCGCCAGCACGATCTGCACCACGATCATCAGCGCCGAGGAGGCGGTGAAGAAGGTGGCCACGAACAGCACCAGCGCGAGCAGGAACCAGTTCATCCGGCGCGAGATCATGTTGAACAGCACCGGAATGAGGGCGATGAACAACAGGAAGAAGGCCAGCGTGGGGCGCAGGCGCAGCTCTGCGGGATAGAACCCGTAGAGCATCTGCGGCCAGCGTTCGTGGATCACACCCCAGCAGGCACCGCTTGCCTTGCCTGAGGCACCGACGATCTCACGGCACTGGTCAAGCGAGCCGGCATTCCATGTGGGCGACCAGATCCAGGGCAGGATATGGCCGAGAACCCAGACGATCAGCCCGATCGAGGCGATGGTCAGAAGGGTGTTCCACACACCGTCGAACATGTTCTTGCGCAGCCAGCCGATCACCCCGGTGGTCGAGGGCGGCGGATCGCGCTCGGGAAGCATCTCGGTGCGGACGAAGGACAGATCATTCATGTCAGCGCTCCCTCAGCTTCACAGCGTCGTTGTAGAGATTCATCACGAAGGAGATCGTGAGCGAAATCGTGAGATAGATCAGCATGCCGATCAGGATCGTCTCAAGCTCGCGGCCGGTCTGGTTGAGGGTGATCCCCATCAGCGTGCCGGTGATATCCATGTAGCCCACCGCGATGGCGAGCGAGGAGTTCTTGGTGAGGTTGAGATATTGCGAAATGAGCGGCGGAATGATGACCCGGAGCGCTTGCGGCAGGACCACAAGGCTCATGATCCGGCGTTGCCGCAGGCCCAGCGCGGCAGCGGCCTCGGTCTGGCCCTTGGAAATCGCAAGGATGCCGGCACGCACGATTTCGGCGATGAAGGCCGCGGTGTAGAGCGAAAGCGCCAGCCACAGCGCGATCAGCGAATTGCGCATATGGGTGCCGCCGGCAAAGTTGAAGCCCTGGAGTTCGGGCTTGCCGAGGTAGAAGCCGAGAATGGCCAGCACCGCCACGGTCGGGATCACGATCACCGCTGCCTTCCAGTGCCAGGTGCGCGGCCGGTCGCCGGTGGCGGCCTGGATCCGGTCGGCACGGCGGGTGATCAGGCCCGAGATGAGCAACCCCGCGATAAACGTCGCGACGACGGCGATGAGATCGAGGCTCACATCGAACCGCAGCGCAGCCTCGCCAAACAGGTGAACATCGCCGATCCCGCGCGAAAAGAGCGGCTCGGGCACGTAAAACCCGCGGTTGGTGAAGGCAACGCTGTCGCCCAGCATCATACTGGCCTCGGGCGTCTCGCCCCGGAAGGCACGCGGCGCCGGCAAGGTCTCGATCAGGATCGCCATGACGAGGATGATCCACAGGAGCACCGGCACGTTGCGGAACATCTCGACATAGATCGTCATCAGCCGGGCGACGACCCAGTTGTTGGAAAGCCGCAGCACGCCGACGAACACCCCAACGAGCGTCGCGGCGATACAGCCCATGAAGGCAACCAGCAGCGTGTTGAGCAGACCGACGAAGGCGGCGCGCAGGTGGCTGTCCTGGTTTTCGTAGTCGATCAGGCGCTGGTTGATGTCATATCCGGCCGACTCCCCGAGAAAGCTGAAGCTGGGCTGCTTGCCAAGGTCGGCGAGGTTCTGGGCGGTGTTGGAAATCAGCCATCCAATAAGCGTCAGCACAGCGATCAGCGCGACGATCTGGATGGTCATCGAGCGATACCGGCTGTCGTAGATCAGCATGGACAGGCGGAACGACTCCTTGGGAGGGTCGGTCAGTGTCGTCATAAGCTATCCCCGTCGGGCCCGTGTTTTCTGGCGCTTTGCGCCGGTCGGGTCTCGTTGTGCTTGTTTCGGTTGTCCGAATGCGAGAAGGGCGCGGGTTGCCCCGCGCCCTTTCATTTTTTGTCCTAGCGGAACGGCGGAACGTAGAGGATGCCGCCGTCTTTCCACTGGGCGTTAAGGCCCCGGGCAAGACCGATCGGAGTGCTTTCACCGATCGTCTTGGCAAAGATCTCGCCGTAGTTGCCGCCGGCCATGATGGCGTTCTTGGCCCAGTCGGCCTCGAGGCCGAGCATTTCGCCAAGATTGCCCTCGGTGCCGAGCAGGCGGTTGATCTCGGGGTTGTCGCTCCCGGCCGCAAGCTCTTCGATATTGGCCGAGGTCACGCCGAGTTCTTCCGCCGCGATCAGCGCGTTCAGCGTCCAGCGGGCAATGTCGCCCCATTCCGGATCGCCGTGGCGCACCAGCGGCCCGAGCGGCTCTTTCGAGATGATCTCGGGCAGGATGACATGGGCAGACGGATCTTCGAAGGTCGCCCGCGTCGCGGCGAGGCCGGAGGCGTCGGTGGTGTAGACGTCGCAGGCGCCGGCCAGGTATTGGGTCTGGCCTTCAGCGTTGGTCTCGATCGGAACCGGCTCGTAGCTGATGTTGTTGGCGCGGAAGAAGTCCGCAAGGTTCAGCTCGGTGGTGGTGCCGGTCTGGATGCAGACGGTGGCACCGTCGAGTTCCTTGGCCGAGCTCACACCCAGATTCTTGGGAGCCATGAAGCCCTGACCGTCGTAGTAGTTCACACCGACGAATTCGAACTTGAGGTCAACGTCGCGCGAGAACGTCCAGGTGGTGTTGCGCGACAGCACATCGACTTCGGCCGCGGCAAGCGCGGTGAAGCGGGTTTTCGTTGTCAGCGGCACGAATTCCACGGCATCGGGATCGCCAAGCACAGCAGCGGCGACCGCACGGCAATAGGCCGCGTCGAACCCTTCCCAGCGACCATTGGCGTCCGGCGCCGCAAAGCCGACGAGGCCGGTGTTCACGCCGCATTCCAACTTCCCACGGGCCTTGACGTCATCCAGCGTCGCGGCCGACGCCGCACCGGCCGACATGGCCGCCACAGTCAGAGCGCCAAGAATGAAGGTTTTTTTCATGTTTACCTCTTCCTGATTTCCGCCCTTCACAGGGCGTTTCGTTATCCGGCACAGGCCGGGAGCTGTACGAAGGGAGAAAGATCGCCCCTCCATGCGGGGAGTGTGGTCGAATTCCGTCCGGATGGTCAAGTCTCCGGTCCAACTGCATTTTGCGCTAACGGCGACGGGGCGCACCGAAATTGCGAGGGCTCAACCGGGGCGTGCGGGTCAATCCTGCCGCAACAAGGAAAAAACGCGCATCGCATCGAGGAAAGCCTGTTTTTTCAGCGCGGCATGTTCCGCCGCCTCCTCGTCTTCGCCCCATTGCTCGGCCTGCCAGGCCTCGTCGATCCGCGAAATCGCCCAGATTGTTTCCGGATCAGAAACATTCTCGACCGCCGCAAAGGCCAGCACGAGCGAGCCCGACAGCGTCACCAGATCGTGAAAGGCGGCGAGTTCAAACGGGTCGAAGGCCCGCGTGCGCGCGGCGAGGCGTTCCAGCGCGGCGGGATCCTGCGGCGCGGGAATCACGCCCGAGACCACCACGAGCCGCGCACCCAGCGCCGCCTCGGCCCAGTCCAGCAGCGGATCCCAGGCTGCCGCCTGCCGGGCGACGAGCGGGTCGGGCCCGGTGGCGCGATAGCAGATGTGATCGGTCTCGCCATAAGCGGCGAGCAGCGCCGCCACCTCGTCATGCTGGAGCGAGAGCTTGTCGATGGCCGAGTTCACCGTGCGGGTGAGCGGCATCGTATCAGGGCGCACCTCGTCGGTCTGCGCCGCCCACTCCGCCGCCACCGCCTCGGCAAGCGCCCGGCTGGGCATCACCTGCGGCGCCTTGGCCGGCGTGCGCAGGCTGCGGCCATCGAGCGTGACGCAATAGCCGCCATCGGCCTCGCGCACCGCCGTTTCCGTCCAGAACCGCTTCAGCTTCCACTCGCTCATCGCTGCCCCCAGATCGTGTCGATTGCCGCTTCCAGCGCGCCGAACCCGTCGATCACCTGCGCGGCCCCCGCCGCCAACAGGGCTTCGGCTGCATGATAACCCCAGCTTACCCCGATCGCGGCCACCCCGGCGGCGCGGGCCATGGCGATATCGTAACTCGTATCGCCGACCATCACCGCGCGCGGCGGCTCCACCCCGGTTTCGGCCAGCGCCGCCTCGATCATCGCCGGATGCGGCTTGGAGGGATGGGTGTCGGCGGTCTGGCGGGTGACGAAAAAGCGGTCGAGCCCGTGCGCGGCGAAGGCATGATCGAGCCCGCGCCGGGCCTTGCCGGTGGCGACGCCAAGGAGCACCTCGGGACGGGCATGCAGCGCCTCGATCGCCGCCCGCGCGCCGGGATAGAGCGGCGATGCCGCCTCGCCCCCGGTCTGCGAGCGCAGCCGCAGGAAGGCGGCGCGGTAGGCCGCCACCAGCGCGTCGATCCCTGCCGCGTCCAAGTCGGGCGCCAGCCGCGCCATCGCCAGTTCGAGCGACAGGACGACAATCTGCAAGACCTCGGCGCGCGGCGGCACGGGCCGCCCGACCGCGCCGAAGGTGTCCGTCATCGCGGCGACGATGAGGTTCTGACTGTCGATCAGCGTACCGTCGACATCGAAGATCACGAGGCGCAGGCCAGTCATCAATGAAGCGCCTCGAACGGATCGTCCGCCGCCATGTCTTCATCCCAGCCGAAGGTTTCCCATGTCTGCGCCATATGCGGCGGCAGCGGCGCGGTGACCGTAACGGACTTGTGCGTGACCGGGTGCAGGAAGGTCATCGACCGGGCATGAAGATGCAGCTTCTTGGAGATGATGCCGCCCAGTTGCGCGCCCCAGCCATCGCCAAGGTTTTCCTGCCCCGAGCCGCCGTATTTGCCATCGCCGATGATCGGGTGGCCGATCGCGGCCATATGCGCACGCAACTGGTGGGTGCGCCCTGTCACCGGCTCCATCGCCACCCAGGCGGCCCGGCCCGCCACACGATAGAGCGTGGCATAGAGCGTATGCGCCCGTTTCGCACCCTCGGTGCTGTCCACCTCAGAGGGGTGGATCGCGCGCATCTTCTCGCCCTCGCCCGCGCCGCCATGGCCCGGCGCCTTGACCAGCCCGTATTTGACCTCGCCCAGATATGGCACCGGCACGCCGGCGACGAGCGCCCAGTAGATCTTGCGCGTCTGCTTGTGGCGGATCGCCTGTCCAAGCGCCGCCGCGATGCTGCGCGAGCGCGCCAGCAGCAGAACGCCCGATGTGTCCTTGTCGAGCCGGTGGACAAGACGGGGCTTTTCTTCCGCCCCGAATTTCAGCGCCTCAGCCAGCCCGTCGACATGCCGGGTCTGTTTCGAACCACCCTGCGTGGGCAGGCCCGGCGGCTTGTTGATGGCGATGATATGCTCGTCGCGGTAGATCACCGCGCTCTGGATCATCTTCGCATCGGCCTCTGAAATGCGCAGCACGGGCGCGGGTTTCGGCGCCTCACCCGGCACCGGCAGCGGCGGGATGCGCACCTTCTGCCCGGCCTCCAGCCGCGTCGCCGGCTTCACCCGGCCACCATCGACCCGGATCTCGCCCTTGCGGCACATCTTCTCGATCCGCCCCTGCGGCACATGCGGAAAGAGGCGGCGGAACCAGCGGTCCAGCCGCTGATCACCGTCGCCCTCGGCCACGATGAGGGTTTGAACGCCGCTCATGGAGCGATCACCGCGCGGGTGAGCAGCACGCCCACCGCGATGGCCCCGAGCGACAGCGTCACCGAAAGGCCGACATAAAGCCCGGCAAGCCCGGTCTCGCCACGCTCGAACAGGGTGAGCGTATCGAGCGAGAAGGCCGAGAAGGTGGTGAAGCCACCGAGAAGGCCGGTCATCAGGAAGGGGGCGAGATCGTTATGCCCCTTGCGGGCGAGGACCACCACGAGCACCCCCATGAAGAAGGAGCCGAGCACATTGGCCACCACCGTGCCGAGCGGAAAGCCGGGGCCGATCAGCCGCATGACCCCCACATTGGTGAGGTAGCGGGCCGAAGCGCCAAGTGCGCCGCCAAGGGCTACGGAGAGAAGCGTTGTGAACATGAGCGCTTGTTCCGCCCTGGCGGCGGCGATGTCAAGTTTGGCGCTTCTCGCGCAGCTTGGCGAACCAGTCCACCCGCTTCTTCAGCTCACGCTCGAAGCCACGCTCGACCGGCAGGTAATAGACCCCGCGCTTCATTCCATCGGGGAAGTAGTTCTGCCCCGAGAAGGCATCGGGCGCATCGTGGTCATAGGCATAGCCCGCGCCATAGCCCTGCTCCTCCATCAGCCTCGTCGGCGCGTTCAGGATATGCTTGGGCGGCGGTTCCGAACCGGTCTTCTTCGCCGCAACGGCGGCCTGTTTGAAGGCGGCATAGCCCGCGTTCGATTTCGGCGCGAGCGCGAGATAGATCACCGCCTGTGCCAGCGCCAGCTCGCCCTCGGGGCTGCCGAGCCGCTCATAGGTGTTCCAGGCATCGAGGCAGATACCGTTGGCCTGCGGATCGGCCAGCCCGATATCCTCCACCGCCATCCGGGTCAGGCGGCGGGCGAGAAACCGCGGATCTTCGCCGCCGAGCAGCATCCGGTTGAACCAGTAAAGCGCGGCATCCGGGTCCGATCCGCGAATGCTTTTGTGCAGCGCCGAGATCAGGTTGTAGTGCTCATCGCCCGATTTGTCGTACCGCACGGCACGGCGCATCAACCGGGTGGCGAGCGCATCGGCATCGAGCTTGCCCGTCACTTTCCAGGCCATCACCTGCTCGATCAGGTTGAGGAGCGCCCGCCCGTCGCCATCGGCCATTTCGATCAGTGCTGCGCGCGCCAGGCCGTCGAGCGGCAATTCGCGGCCCAGCTCCTTCTCGGCCCGCTGCGCCAGCCGCTCAAGGTCGGCCGGGCCAAGGCGCTTGAGCACCAGCACCTGCGCCCGGCTCAGGAGTGCGGCGTTCAGCTCGAATGAGGGGTTCTCGGTCGTGGCGCCTACCAGAAGGATCGTGCCATCCTCCATATGCGGCAGAAACCCATCCTGCTGCGCCTTGTTGAAACGGTGGATCTCGTCGACGAACAGCAGCGTGCCCTGCCCGTTCGTTCGCCGGTGCTTGGCCGCCTCGAACACTTTGCGCAGTTCCGGCACGCCGGTAAAAATGGCGCTGATCTGGACGAAATGCAGATCGGTCTCGCGCGCGAGCAGCCGGGCGATGGTGGTCTTGCCCACGCCGGGCGGGCCCCAGAGCACCAGCGAGCCGAGGCTGCCCGAGGCCAGCATCACGCCGAGCGGTCCGTCGGGGCCAAGCACCTCGTCCTGCCCGATCACCTCCGACAGCGCCTTGGGCCGCAGCCGGTCGGCGAGCGGGCGGGGGGCATTTTCGGGCTCGGCGCCCGGTGCGGTATCGAACAAATCGGCCATGCAGACAGTCTACGCGCCTGCCGGAGCGGCCACCAGCGCGAAGGCGCGTCGCAAGGCGCGTGGCGCTCAGAGCAGCTTGTATTCCTGCGCCCGCTGGATCGCCTCGGCGGTGGTGCGCACGAACAGCCCTTCGCGCGCGGCGCGGAGCCGCGCCTTGAAGGCACTTTCTGAAATGCCCAGCAGCGCCGCCGCCTCGGCATGGCGGTGGCCGCGCGCGATCAGCCGCAGCGCCATGCGCTGCGCCGGGGTGAGCTGTTCGGGCGGCGTCGATGCCTCGTGCAGCCGCAGCACGATCGAGGTGATCTCGGCAATCTCGCTCTCGTTGAATTCGCGGTCGCCCCGGGCAAAGCCGCCGATGGTGCGCGACGAGGTCGGCCCGCAGGCCACCGCCACACCGTATTGCAGGCCGAAGCCGGCAGCCTGATCCAGAATGCCGTGAGGGTCGGGCAGGTCAATCTCCGACCAGCGGATCGCGCCATCGTTGCCGAAACCCCAGAACACCATCGGATCTGCGAGCATATAGCCGCGTTCGGTGTAGATCTCGCTCCACCGGGGATCATAGGTCTGGATCATCAGATGCGCCGAGGCAAACCTGATATGCAGCCCCAGCGCGTAGCCTTTCGGGGCCAGGCCCGAGAGCTGCGCAAGCCCGCGGTCCAGTCCAAGCGTGTCGGTCATAAGTACCCTTCGCACCTCGCCCGGCGCCCCCCGGGAACCGGGCCTCAACATGACGATCTCAACTCTAGATTGTGCCACGCGGAAAATTCAAGTGCCAAAGGGCCGCGCCGTTGACGCGGCAGCATGTTGCCTGTGCGGCAGGTATGAAAAAGCCCCGCGCGGCGGATGCCGGCGGGGCCCTGTCAAAACGCTGTCGCGCCGGATCAGTCTTCGGCGTAGGCCGCTTCTTCCTCGGCGGCCACGCGGGCCTTGTCGCCCGCGCCCTTGGCGCTCTCGTCACGGTCGACCAGCTCGATGATCGCCATCGGAGCCATGTCGCCGTAGCGGAAGCCGGCTTTCAGCACGCGGGTGTAGCCGCCGTTGCGCTCGGCATAGCGCGGGCCGAGCACGTCGAAGAGCTTGGCAACGTCCTTGTCCTGCTTGAGCTGGGCCGCAGCCTGGCGGCGGGCATGCAGGTCACCGCGTTTGCCGAGGGTGATGAGCTTGTCCATCACGCGCTTGAGCTCTTTGGCTTTCGGCAGGGTGGTCTTGATCTGTTCGTGTTCGATGAGCGAGCCGGCCATGTTCGAGAACAGGGCTTTGCGGTGCTCATGGGTGCGGTTGAGGCGACGGTAGCCTTTCGCGTGGCGCATTTTCTAACTCCTAAAGTTCGTTTTGCTTTGTCCGGCAGCCCATGCGGTGGGCCGCTCTCCTTGGGGCGGAATACCCGGGTGGTGAAGCGGGGCCAGCGTGCCGGCCCCGCATCCGAAGATCAGAACTGGTCTTCGAATTTCTTGGCGAGATCCTCGATGTTCTCGGGCGGCCATTCCTCGACATCCATGCCGAGGTGCAGCTGCATGCCCGAAAGCACTTCCTTGATCTCGTTGAGCGACTTGCGGCCGAAGTTCGGGGTGCGGAGCATCTCGGCTTCGGTCTTCTGGATGAGGTCGCCGATATAGACGATGTTGTCGTTCTTGAGGCAGTTGGCCGAGCGCACCGAAAGTTCGAGCTCGTCGACCTTCTTGAGCAGGAGCGGGTTGAACTCCAGCCCCTCGTCTTCCGACTCGCGGCCCGCGGCTTCCGGCTCTTCGAAGTTGACGAAGATCGAAAGCTGGTCCTGGATGATCCGCGCGGCATAGGCCACGGCGTCATCCGGGGTGACCGAGCCGTCGGTTTCGATCTTCAGCGTCAGCTTGTCGTAGTCGAGCACCTGGCCCTCGCGGGTCGGCTGCACATCGTAAGACACCTTCTTGACCGGCGAGTAGATCGCGTCGATCGGCATCAGGCCGATGGGCGCGTCTTCGGGGCGGTTCTTGTCGGCGGCCACGTAGCCCTTGCCGGTATTCACGGTCAGTTCCATGAACAGATCGGCGCCATCGTCGAGGTGGCAGATCACGTGATCCTTGTTGAGAATCTCGATGCCCGCGCTTTCGGAAATGTCGCCGGCGGTCACGACCATCGGGCCCTTGGCCGAGATCGAGAGGCGCTTGGGGCCTTCCACGTCCATGCGGATCGCGACGCCCTTGAGGTTCAGCACGATGTCGGTGACGTCTTCACGTACACCGGCAACGGAGGAAAACTCGTGCAGGACGTTGTCGATCTGGACGGAGGTGATGGCCGCGCCCTGAAGGCTCGACAGCAGCACGCGGCGCAGCGCGTTGCCCAGCGTCAGGCCGAAGCCCCGCTCAAGCGGCTCGGCAACGACCGTGGCCTGGCGCGCGGGATCGTTGCCCGGCTTGACGTCAAGCTGCGTCGGCTTGATCAGTTCGGCCCAGTTTTTGTGGATCATGCGTCCCTCCATTCCTGTTTTGCCTCCATGTCCAAAAGGCAAAACGCCCGAGGTTCAAAAAAATGACGGACTCGGGCCGTGGGAATCCACGGCCCGAGCGGTAGAAATCGGTCAGACCCGGCGGCGTTTCGGCGGGCGGCAGCCGTTATGAGCGATCGGCGTCACATCACGGATCGAGGTGATGTTGAACCCCACCGCAGCCAGCGCGCGCAGCGCCGATTCACGGCCCGAACCGGGGCCCTGAACCTCGACTTCGAGGGTCTTCACACCGTGCTCCTGGGCCTTGCGGCCCGCATCTTCAGCCGCCATCTGCGCGGCATAGGGCGTCGACTTGCGCGAGCCCTTGAAGCCCATCGTGCCGGCCGACGACCACGAGATCGCGTTGCCCTGCACGTCGGAGATGAGGATTTTGGTGTTGTTGAACGACGAGTTCACATGCGCCACACCAGCGGCGATGTTTTTGCGTTCCTTGCGCTTCGGGGCGCGTTTATCGCGAGCCATGCTTCCTGCCCTCCCTTATTTCTTCTTGCCGGCGATCGGCTTCGCCGGGCCCTTGCGGGTGCGGGCGTTGGTATGGGTGCGCTGGCCGCGCACGGGCAGGTTGCGGCGATGGCGCAGGCCACGGTAGCAGCCGAGGTCCATCAGGCGCTTGATGTTCATCTGCGTGTCGCGGCGCAGGTCGCCTTCGACGAGCAGGTTGGCGTCGATATGCTCACGGATGGCGAGCACTTCGGCATCGCTGAGCTCGTTGACGCGGCGGGTGGATTCGATGTTCACGGCGTCGCAGATCGCTTTCGCGGTCGTGTGGCCGATACCGTGGATGTAGGTGAGGGCGATCGGGACGCGCTTATGCGTCGGGATATTCACGCCGGCAATACGTGCCAAGTCGGTCTTCCTTTCGTTGCGGACCCGTAATTCCAGGTCCTTTTTTCACAACGTAAGCCCGCGGGGGTCATCCCTGCGGGCCGCAGCTGATCTATGGTCTGACGGTTGCCGGGGCGCGACCCCGTTTACCATCGATTCCCCATCGAGGGATGCGGTGCTTTACGAGGGAATCACCCTGGCGTCAAGGGGCGGGCAGGCCCCGGTTTGGAAACCACGGGAGACGGCGTTTCCAAACACCGTCTCCCGCATGTCGCGGTCAGCCGAGGATAGCCCCGATCGCCGCCGAAACCTCGTCGATCTCGCCAAGGCCGTCGACGGCCTTGAGGTCGCCCTTGGCCCAGTAATAGCCAATCAGCGGCGAGGTCTTCTTGTAATATTCCATCAGCCGCGTGCGCAGGCTTTCCTCGTTGTCGTCGGCCCGGCGCTTGAACTCGGTGCCGCCGCATTTCACGCATTTCCCGTCCGCCGGGATCGGCTTGGAGATGTCGTTATAGCCCTCGCCGCAGGTGGCGCAGGTCGAGCGGGCGTTGATGCGGGCCACGAGCGCCTCGTCATCCACCTGCATCTCGATCACCGCGTCGAGCTTCATGCCGTGGCGGGCAAGCAGATCGCCCAGCGCATCGGCCTGGCCCAGTGTGCGCGGGAAGCCGTCGAAGATGAAACCGCCCTCGGGATGGGCTTCGAGCTTTTCCTCGATCAACCCGATCACGATCTCGTCGGTCACGAGCTGGCCCGCATCCATGATCGCCGCCACCTTGTTGCCCATCTCGGTGCCCGACGTGCGGGCATCGCGCAGCATGTCGCCGGTGGAAAGCTGGATCATGCCGCGCTCTTCGACGAGTTTGCGCGCCTGGGTGCCTTTGCCGGCCCCAGGCGGTCCAAGGAGAATGATGTTCATCGACGTGCCGGCCCCTTCCTGCCCGATTTCGATTTGCTCTTGGTGCCGCGATTGCCACGCAGCTGCGATTTTTCGATCAGGCCCTCATATTGATAGGCCAGAAGATGCGACTGCACCTGGTTGATCGTGTCCATCGTCACCGAGACGACGATGAGCACGGAGGTGCCGCCGAAATAGAACGGGATCGCAAGCTGGGTGCGCAGAATCTCCGGCAGGAGCGCCACCGCGGCAAGATAGAGCGAGCCGAGCACGAGGATGCGGGTGACCACGTAATCGAGGTATTCCGCCGTCTTCTTGCCCGGGCGGATGCCGGGCACGAAGCCGTTCTGGCTCTTCAGGTTGTCGGCCACGTCATCGACCTTGAAGCTCACTTCCTTCGTATAGAAGAAGGTGAAGAAGATGATCATGCCCGCGTAGAAGGCCAGATAGAGCGGCTGGCCGGGGCCGAAATAGGCGAGGATCGCCGACATCACCGGACCCTGTGCGCCGGTGTTGAATGTCGAGATCGTGGTCGGCAGCAAGAGCAGCGCCGAGGCGAAGATCGCCGGGATCACGCCAGCCGGGTTGACCTTGATCGGCAGGTGCGACGAGCCGCCGTCATAGACTTTCATCCCCACCTGGCGGCGCGGATACTGGATATGGATCTTGCGCAGCGCACGCTCCATGAACACCACGAAGCCGATCACCGCGATCACCATCACCAGCACGCCGATAATCACGGCGGGGCTGATCGCGCCCGAACGGCCCTGGCTCAGAAACTGCACGAGGGCGGCGGGAATTTCGGCGACGATGCCGACGAAGATGATCAGCGAGATGCCGTTGCCGATGCCGCGCGAGGTGATCTGCTCACCGAGCCACATCAGGAACATCGTGCCGCCCACCAGCGTCACAACCGCCGAGATGATGAAGAAGATGCCGGGCGAATGCACCAGATCGCCCGCCTGCAGCGAATTGGCCAGCGCAAATGCCTGGCCCGAGGCGAGGATGACCGTGCCGTAGCGGGTATATTGGTTGATCTTGCGCCGTCCGGCCTCGCCCTCTTTCTTGAGCGCCTTCCACGGCTCGTACATCGTGGCGACGAGCTGGACGATGATCGAGGCCGAGATATAGGGCATGATGCCGAGAGCAAAGACCCCCATCCGCCCCAGCGCGCCGCCGGTGAACATCGAGAGAATTCCGCCGATGCCCGAGGCCGCCTGCTCCATGAAGTCACGAAGCGCGCCCGCGTCGATGCCCGGCACCGGAATATAGGTGCCAAGGCGGTAGATCATCAGAAGACCGATGGTGAAGAAGATGCGTTGGCGCAGCTCGGTGGCCTTGCCCAGCGTGCCCCAGGAGAGGTTCGCCGCCATTTGTTCCGCTGCAGATGCCATGAGGCCCCCTGTTCGTGCGAGCGCCGCCGGGGTCGATCCCCGACCCGGCGGCGCCTGGAAATCTGTGGGCTATGTAAGGGGCGTTGCCGCCCCCCACAAGCGATTACTCGGCAGCCGCACTCGCCACGGTGAGCGAGCCGCCCGCCTTCTCCACGGCCTCGATGGCCGATTTGGAAGCGCCGGTGACGCTGAGCTTCACCTTCGCGGTGATCTCGCCCTTGCCGAGCACGCGCACGCCGTCGAGCTTGCGGCGGATCACGCCGGCTTCCAGCAGGGCGTCTTCGGTGATCTCACCCTTGGCGTCGAGCTTCTTGGCGTCGATGAATTTCTGGATGATCCCGAGGTTCACCACGGCGAATTTCTTGGCGTTGGGCTTGTTGAAGCCACGCTTCGGCAGACGCATGTAGAGCGGCATCTGGCCACCCTCGTAGCCGGCAATGGCCACACCCGAACGGGATTTCTGGCCCTTGATACCACGGCCGGCGGTCTTGCCCTTGCCCGAGCCCGGGCCACGGCCCACGCGCATGCGCTTTTTGGTTGCGCCCGGATTGTCGCGAAGTTCGTTGAGTTTCATGTCGCTTCTCCTTGGCCGGAATTGCCCCCGAAGCGATGTGGAGCAAACACGGCATTTCTTGGTTGTTTGAGTCGGGCCCGGAAGGGGCCACCGGGGGCGTATACGCGCAAGGGCCAGACGGATCAAGAGGGTAGCCACGCGGCGCCGGGCCGGGCGCTGCAGGCCGCGCTATCCTGCCGGCGTCCCGAAAAAGAAGACCGCCGCGGCCAGCATCGCCAATGCGAGAAAGGCCACGCTGCGCGCCGTCTCGCCGGGGCGTTTGCGGGCAGCCTCGAAGGCCACCAGCGCCTGCAGCGCATAGAACAGCGCGAAGGCCCGGCTCGCCAGAGCGATCACCCCGGTCACCTCCGTGGCGATGAGGATGCCGGTGCCGATCAGCCCGACCAGCGTATAGCCGTGGCGCGCGTCGATCTTGCCATGGGTGATTTCGCGGATAAGCCCGACATTGCCGAGCGAATCCGCCACCGAGGCCGAAAGCTGGCTGCCCATCGCCGCCACCGCGAGCGAAAGCGGCAGCGCCGGGGCAACCAGCGCCGATACGGTAATCACCTCGGCCACGCCGCTGCCCCTGGCCAGATCGCCATAGAGCGGCGAGAGCAACAGGAAGAAGATCACATAGACAAGGCCCGAAACGATCTGCGCATAGCGCATTGCTTTGATCCGGGTCGCGGCCGGAAAATCCGCGCCGGTGAAGCGCGTCGTCTCGAAGCCCTGCACCACGATGAGCAGGCCCAGCAGCACCGGCAGCGAGGCGAGGCTGGCCTTGCCCGCGGGCGGCAGCACCGATTGCCCGGCCGAGATCAGCCCCGCGCCATGCAGCGCCAGCGCGACGAGAAAGCCCGAGATCACCGCAAGGTTGAGCGCTGTGGCATAGCGTTCGAGCCGCGCCACCCGCGCCGCGCCGCCCGTCCAGCCGAGCAAGGCAAGCCCGACGACAAGCGCGATGGCGATGGCGCGCGCGATCGTGTCGCTCGGATGCCCGACGGAGGCGAGCAGGAACTGGCCCAGAAGCGCGAGGTAATAGGCGACCGAAACGAAATAGGCGAAGGTAAGCACCAGGTGGCTGATCTCTTCGACCGAGCTGAGCAGCTTGTCCCCGCCCTCCTTCAACAGCGGCTCGACCACGCGGATATTGTAGCGGATCGTCCAGCCCAGCGCCCAGGCGGTGACAATCAGCAGAGCCATCGCCGGGGCGGCATAGCCCCCGAATTCGCGGGCGAGCAGCGGCGCGGAGACGAGAAAGCCCGACCCGATGATCGACGCCAGAGGCGTGACCGTGGCACGCCAGAGGGGGGAGCGGGAAAATGGCGTGAACAGCAGCAGGCCAAGAACGGCAAGGGCTGTGAGGCCGAAGGCGAGGTTGGTCATGCGCACGCTCCCGTTTCTGCGCTCAGCATGGCCGGGTGCGGGATGGGTGGCAAGGCGGAGCGGCGGCACAGGGCTGCGGCGCACCGCGACCGCTTGGGTAGCCGGTGTTACCGCCTACCGTCTTCACAGGCGGATTGCGGGTTCTGCAGCCAAGGGCAAGCCCGGATCAGCCGGCCACCTCGCGATACCAGGCCACGATCTGCTGGCGGGCCTCGTCATCCATCTCGAAGGCGTTCGGGGGCGGCATGGCATGGCTGGCACCGGCTTGCAGGTAGATCAGCCGGGCGTGGCGCGCCACATCGGCCTCGGTTTCCAGCACCACCCCCTTGGGCGGCGCGACGATGCCGTCCCAGCCCGGCTCGCGCGAATGGCACATCGAACAATTCCCGGCCACCGCGTAATAGGCATCCTCGAAGCGCGCGGCGGAGGCGAATTTCTGCTCCTGCGGCGTCAGGGCCCGCGCCTCGGATTCTTCGTAGCTGTCCATGCCCGGCACCATCGACAGCGCCACAATCACCGCAAAGATCGCCGCCGTCGCACCCCAGGTCCAGAGCGGGCCTTTGCCGGTCGCGTGCCTGGTGTTGAAGTAATGGCGGATCGTCACCCCGGTGAGGAAGACGAGGCTGGCGATGATCCAGGCATACTCGGTCGCAAAGGCGAGCGGGTAGTGGTTCGACAGCATCAAAAACAGCACCGGCAGGGTCAGGTAGTTGTTATGCGTCGAGCGCAGCTTGGCGATCTTGCCGTATTTCGCCTCAGGCGTGCGGCCTTCCTTCAGATCGTTCACCACGATCCGCTGGTTGGGCATGATCACGAAAAACACGTTCGCGGTCATGATCGTTGCGGTGAAGGCCCCGAGATGGAGCATCATCGCGCGCCCGGTGAAGATCTGACTGTAACCCCAGCCCATCGCCACAAGCAGAACGAAGAGCAGGATCATCAGCTGCGTCGGCTTTTCGGCCATGCCCGACCGGCACAGAAAATCGTAGACCAGCCAGCCGATGGTGAGCGAGCCCGCCGAGATCAGGATCGCCTGCCATTGCGCCAGCTCGGCCTTGGTGGGGTCGATCAGGAAGAGGTCGGCCCCGACCCAGTAGACGATCGCGAGCAGCACCGCGCCCGACAGCCAGGTCGTGTAGCTTTGCCATTTGAACCAGACCAGGTGATCGGGCAGTTCGCGCGGGGCGACGGTGAATTTCTTCATCTGGTAGAAACCGCCGCCATGCACCTGCCATTGCTCACCGGCAACGCCATCGCGCCGGTCCGACGAGGCGCGCAGCCCGAGATCGAGCGCAATGAAGTAGAAGCTGTCGCCGATCCAGGCGATGGCCGCGATGACATGGAGCCAGCGCACGGCGAATGCGAGCCAGTCCCAGACGATGGCCAGGTCAAACATGGCATTTCTCCCTGATTTCCTGTTTCCGGCCAGACTATGCGGCTGGGGTTTGTTCTGCTATTGGCGGTAAAGACCAAACAGCATCAAAAATTTCAAAATAATGTCCTACCTCGACAATGTCCGCACCTTCGTTCGTGTCTACGAGCTTGGCAGCATGTCCGCCGCTGGCCGGGATCTTCGGATCTCGCCTGCCGTAACCTCGTCGCGGATATCGCAGCTTGAGGAACATCTCGGCGTTCGGCTTTTTCAGCGGACGACGCGCAGCCTTACGCCCACCGAACAGGGCCAGTCGTTCTACCGCGGAGCGACCGATATTCTGGAGGCCGTCGAAAACGCCGAAGCGCAGATCGCCAATATCACCGAAAACCCGAAAGGGTCGCTCTACGTGGCCGCACCGCTGGGCGTGGGGCGGCGGCTGATCGCGCCGCAGGTGCCCGGCTTTATCGAGGCATATCCCGAAGTCAGCGTCAGGCTGAGGCTGACGGACCGAAAGGTCGATCTGACGACGGAGGGGCTCGATCTGGCCTTTTTCCTTGGCCAGCCGGAAGACAGCAACCTGCGCATCCGCAAGATCGCCGATGTCGAGCGCGTTCTCTGCGCCGCACCATCCTATATCGACAAACACGGCATGCCCGCCTCGGGGGCAGACCTTGTCGCCGGGGGCCATGAATGCCTGAGCCTGCGCTTTCCCGGCGCGACCGAATTCCAATGGCGTCTCTCCACGCCGGAGGGGCCGAAGCGGTTTCGGGTGCCGGGCCGCTATGAATGCGATGACGGGGATGTGCTCACCGACTGGGCGCTGGCCGGTCACGGTATTGCCATGAAGCCGGTCTTCGAGATCGCCCATCACCTGCGCTCTGGCGCGCTGGTGCCCGTCGCCATGCAGACACCGCCCGAACCGATCCAGATGGCCTGCCTGTTTACGCATCGGCGGCGCCAGGACCCGAAAACACGGCTGTTCATGGAATTCATGATCGAGCGCATCAGCGCGACCATACGCGATACCGAACGGCCCGAGTGATCCCCGTCAGCTTCCGCGATAGGTGCTGAACCCGAAGGGCGAGAGCAACAGCGGCACGTGGTAATGCGCAGGCCCCGACATGCCGAAGCGGATCGGGATCACATCGAGGAATCGCGGCTCTTCAGGTGGCGTTCCGGCCCGGTCGAGGTAGTCGCCCGCGTGAAAGACCAGTTCGTAAACACCGGTCCTGAACGCCTCGGCCGGCAGGATCTGCTCGTCCGTGCGGCCATCGTCGTTGGTCGTGAGCGTCTTGAGGTGGGAGCGGGCCTCGCCGTCGATCCGGTAGAGATCAATACGCAGACCGGCAGCCGGGCAACCGCGCGCGGTGTCGAGAACATGTGTCGTCAGATAGCCGGCCAATCCCGTCCCTCCTGTGCTGTGTCCCCTTCTAATCCGGGCACATGGCCGGACACAAAGGCGCCCGATCCGAAGGCTCCTTTCTGGTTTTTTTGAAAAAGCCAGGGGATTTTCTGGATTAACCTGCGGCGGACTGGAGGAGCGTGAATGACGAGATACCCGCGCGACATGATCGGATACGGGGCCGAGCCGCCATTTGCCGACTGGCCCGGCGGCGCGAAGATCGCGGTTCAGATCGTGCTGAACTACGAGGAAGGCGGCGAAAACAACATCCTCCACGGCGATGCCGCCTCCGAGGCTTTTCTGTCGGAGATCACCGGCGCCCGGCCCTGGCCCGGTCAGCGCCACTGGAACATGGAATCGATCTACGAATACGGCGCGCGAGCCGGGTTCTGGCGGCTTCATCGCCTGCTGGGCAGGCTTCCCGTCACCGTCTATGGCGTCGCCACGGCACTGGCGCGCGCGCCCGAGCAGGTTGCCGCGATGAAGGCGGCGGGCTGGGAGATCGCCAGCCACGGGCTGAAATGGATCGAGCACAAGGACATGAGCCCCGACGAGGAGCGCGCCCGGATCCGCGAGGCGATCCGCCTGCATACCGAGGTAACCGGCGCCGCGCCGCGCGGGTGGTATACCGGCCGCTGCTCGATGCACACCGTCGATCTGGCCGCCGGGGAAGGCAATTTCGCCTATATCGCCGACAGCTATGCCGACGATCTGCCCTATTGGACGCGCGCGGGCGGCAAGGACCAGTTGATCCTGCCCTATACCATGGATTGCAACGACATGCGGTTCGCGATCCAGGCCGGTTTCAGCACCGGCGACCAGTTCGAGAGCTATCTGCGCGACAGCTTCGATATGCTCTATGCCGAAGGTGTGGCGGGGGCGCCGAAAATGCTCTCGGTCGGCCTCCATGCCCGCATTGCGGGCCGACCGGGCCGGGCGGCGGCGCTCCAACGCGCGATCGGGTATTTTGAGCAACACGAAGGTGTCTGGTTCGCCACCCGCGAACAGATCGCCGACCATTGGGCCAGCGTTCATCCGCCGGTGCAGAAGGCGCGGCCATCGGCGATGGACAAGGCGGCATTCGTTGCGGCATTCGGCGGCGTCTTCGAGCACAGCCCCTGGATCGCCGAGGGCGCCTTCGATCTGGAACTCGGCCCGGCCCACGATACGGCGGCGGGTGTTCATAATGCGCTCGCCCGCGTGTTCCGCAAAGCAAGCGACGAGCGGCGCCTCGGCGTGCTGGTCGCCCATCCCGATCTGGCCGGCAAGCTCGCCGCCGCAAAGCGCCTGACCGCAGATTCGACGGCCGAACAGGCCGCTGCCGGCCTCGACGCCCTGACCGATGACGAACGCACAGCCTTCACCGAACTGAACGCCGCCTATACCGCCAGGTTCGGCTTTCCCTTCATCATCGCCGTGCGCGACCACACCAGGGCCTCGATCATGGCGGCCTTCCAGCGCCGCATCGACAACAGCCGCGACGCCGAATTCGCGGAAGCCTGCCGCCAGGTCGAGCGCATCGCCGAGCTTCGGCTTGAGGAGAAACTGAACGCATGACCGAGACGTTCTGCCACCAGCCACTCACCGCCGAGACCTTTGCGCCATCGGGTGATGGTCCGGGCGCAAACGGAGCGCCGGGCAAGCTCATCAATGCCGCCCCGTGCAGCAGCGATCGCGACCGGACCGGCGGCAGCGGCCTCAGGGCGCGCCGGTTCGGCCGGGGCACCACCATCGAAGGATAACACAAAGGCCGGTGGAGGAGCCGGCCCGCATCAATAGGGGAGGAAACACCATGGCTGATGCATCCATCGGAACGCCGGAGCAGCTCCGCGATCCGAATTACACACCACCGCTCGCAAAGGCGATCCCGCTGGGCATACAGCATGTGCTGGCGATGTTCGTGTCGAACGTCACACCGGCGATCATCGTCTGCGGTGCCGCCGGCTTCGGCTTCGGCTCCAACAGCCCGGACTTCCCCGAGATGATCTACATGATCCAGATGTCGATGTTCTTCGCCGGCGTTGCGACGCTGTTCCAGACCATCGGCATCGGCCCGGTCGGTGCGAAGCTGCCCATCGTGCAGGGCACCTCCTTCGCCTTCATTCCGATCATGATCCCGCTTGTGGCGGGCAAGGGGGTCGACGCCGTTGCCGTTCTGATGGGCGGCATTCTTGTGGGCGGGCTGTTTCACGCCGTCCTCGGCCTGTTCATCGGCAAGATCCGCTTTGCGCTGCCGCCGCTGGTTACCGGCCTCGTCGTGATGATGATCGGGCTGGCACTGGTGCAGGTCGGCATCCAGTATGCCGCAGGCGGCGTGCCCGCGATCGGCACTGAGGAATACGGCAGCGCCGGCAACTGGCTGGTGGCCGGGGTTGTGATCGTGGTCACCCTCGGGCTGAAATTCTTCGCCCGTGGCATGCTGAGCGTCTCGGCGGTTCTGATCGGCCTGCTCGCCGGCTATGCCGTCGCCCTGGCGATGGGCATGGTCAGCTTTGGCGGCGTCGGCAATGCGGCGGCCTTCGCGCTGCCGAACCCGCTTCACTTCGGCCTCGAATTCTCGGTTGCCGCGATCATCGGCTTCAGCCTCATGGCCTTCGTCTCGGCGGTTGAAACCGTGGGCGATGTATCGGGGATCACCAAGGGCGGCGCCGGGCGCGAGGCAACCGACACGGAGATTCAGGGGGCAACCTTCGCCGACGGTCTGGGCACCGCCATTTCCGGCCTGTTCGGCGCTCTGCCGAACACCTCGTTCAGCCAGAATGTCGGCCTGATCGCGATGACCCGCGTGATGAGCCGGCACGTGGTGACGATCGGCGCGATCTTCCTGATCGTCGCGGGGCTGATCCCGAAAGTGGGCGCGATCATTTCGACAATCCCGATCGAAGTGCTCGGCGGCGGCGTGATCGTGATGTTCGGCATGGTCGTGGCTGCCGGTATCTCGATGCTGTCGGATGTTCACTGGAACCGCCGCAACATGGTGATCTTCGCGATCTCGCTGTCGCTTGGCCTCGGCCTTCAGCTTGAGCCGGGCGCGCTGCAATATCTGCCGTCGACGCTGCAGGTGCTGGCCACCTCCGGCATCCTGCCGGCGGCGCTGATCGCCATCGTGCTCAACCTTGTCCTGCCGGCAGAGCTGTCGGACGAGGCGACCGAGGAAGTCTCGGGCGGCATGGCGGGCCATGCGGCGGGCGACTTCGAGAAGGACACCCACGTCTGACCGCCCTCAGGCGACATATCGGCGACGGAACGCGCCTGTGTTCCGAAGCCGCAAGCAAAAAGCCCCGGACGAAAGTCCGGGGCTTTCCTGCCATGGTGGTTGCTGTGCCCGGTCGATGCCCGCCACCGGCGCCCTAGCTGTAGCTGGCCACATCGGTCCCCGCCAAAGCCGCAATGTTGAGCAGGCCGCGCGGCGTGACACCCGGGGTCACGATATGGACCTGGTTGCCCATGCCCATCAGGATCGGGCCGACCTCCGTTCCACCCGCGGCACTCCGCAGCAGATTGCGCGCCGCCCCGGCCGCATCGGTATTTGCGTAGATCAGCACATTGGCCCGGCCCGACAGGCGATTGCCCGGCAGCAAATGCGCCCGCAACTCGGGATCAAGTGCGGCATCGGTATGCATCTCGCCCTCGTATTCGAAATCGCGCACGGTCGTGTCGAGGATCTCAAGCGCGCCGCGCATGACGCGGCCCGAGCGGCAATCGAGATTGCCGAATTGCGACCCCGAACACAGGGCGATCTTCGGTGAAATCCCGAACCGGCGCACATGCCGGGCCGCCGCGATCACGGTGCGCGCCAAGGTTTCCGGGCTCTGCTCTATATTCACATGCGTGTCGGCGACAAAAATCGGCCCATCGTCCAGCAGCATCAGCGACAGCGCCCCGGCGGGTGACAGCGCATCGCTCTGGAGCATCTGGGTGGCGTAGTTCAGATGCCAGAGATATTGCCCGAACGTGCCGCAGATCATGCTGTCGGCATCGCCCCGCCGCACCATCACCGCTGCAATCGCAGTGGTGTTGGTGCGCATGACCGCCTTGGCCAGATCGGGGGTAACACCCTTGCGGCGCATGGCATCGTGGTAGGTTTGCCAGTAATCGCGATAGCGCTCATCGCTTTCGGGATTCACGATTTCAAAGTCGCGCCCCGGCAGGATGCTCAGCCCGGCCCGGTCGAGCCGCTGCGCGATCACCTCGGGCCGCCCGACAAGGATCGGCTGGCCGGCCCCGTCTTCCACCATGGCCTGCGCCGCCCGCAACACGCGGTCGTCCTCGCCCTCGGCAAAGACGATCCGGCGGCGCGATTGCCGGGCCGCTTCGAAGACCCCGCGCATCACGAGGGACGATTTGAAAACCTGCGCTTCGAGGCCGTGGCGGTATTCCTCCAGGTCGATCTCGCGCCGGGCGACTCCGGTTTCGATCGCCGCACGCGCCACCGCCACCGCAATCGTCGGCAGCAGCCGGGGGTCGAAGGGCTTGGGGATGAGGTAATCCGGACCGAAGCTGAGGCGCTCGCCCTCATAGGCCGCACCAACTTCGGCGGAGGTGATCTGGCGGGCGAGCCCGGCAATCGCGTCGACGCAGGCAAGCTTCATCGCGTCGTTGATCTCGGTCGCCTCGACATCCAGCGCACCACGAAAGATGAAGGGGAAACACAAAACGTTGTTCACCTGATTGGGGTAATCCGACCGGCCCGTCGCGATCATCGCGCCAGGCGCGGCGGCGCGGGCCTCCTCGGGCATGATCTCGGGTGTGGGGTTGGCCAGCGCAAAGATGATCGGGCTGTCGGCCATGGCCGCCACCAGGGCAGCGGGCAGCGCACCCGGCCCCGACAGGCCGAGAAACATATCCGCCCCCTTCAGAGCGTCCTCAAGCACCGTCTCCGCCGAGGCCGTGGCAAAAACCATCTGCTCGGCGGCCAGGTCGCTGCGGCCGGGATGCAGCACGCCATCACGGTCGAATATGGTGATATTCTCCAGCGGCACGCCCATCTTGTGCAGCATCGTATGGCAGGCGATGCCCGCCGCCCCGGCCCCCAGACCGACGACGCGGATATCTTCGGGCCGCTTGCCGGCGATCCTGAGCGCGTTTTGCGCCGCCGCCGCGACGACGATGGCGGTGCCGTGCTGATCGTCATGAAATACAGGGATGTTCATGCGCTCGCGGCAGACCCGTTCAACAACGAAGCAATCGGGCGCCTTGATATCCTCAAGATTGATGGCCCCAAAGGTCGGCTCAAGCCGGCAGACCAGCTCGGCAAGGGCCACCGGGTCGGCCTCGTCGACTTCGAGGTCGAAACAGTCGATCCCGGCGAATTTCTTGAACAGAACGGCCTTGCCCTCCATCACCGGCTTCGAGGCCAGCGCGCCGATATTGCCAAGGCCAAGCACGGCGCTGCCGTTCGAGACCACTGCCACGAGGTTGCGCTTGGCGGTGAACCGGGTCGCGGCGCGCGGGTCGGCGGCAATCGCGGTGCAGGCCTCGGCCACGCCCGGCGAATAGGCGCGGGCAAGGTCGCGCCCCGTGGTCATCGGCTTGGTTGGCCGGATCTCCAGTTTGCCCGGGCGCGGAAACTCGTGATAGTCGAGCGCGGCCCGTTTTTCGACGTCTTTGCCAGACCTGTCATTCGCCATGTTCTGTCCTTCCGCTGCGCGGTCCTGCCCGCAGGGCAGCTTGTCGTTTCGGTCACGCGGGGCCGGGAACCCGCATTCATGCCATTCTGCCCGAAGCGGCGCGGCGCGCTGTCCGCAGCGATCCGTGCCCCCGGGGATAGAAAATCACCTCACCTCCGGGCGGGAGGCAGGATGGCGAACACCTGCCTCAGCAGGCGCGCAAGATCAATCAGTCCGGCTGCAAAAACGGCCCGCAGCCGCCCGGCGCCTCGGCACGGCAGCAGGGTCTTCAGATATCCACCTCGATGGCAACGCCCTTCGCAACCGCAAGCTCAACCACCGCCGCCGCCACGGCGAGATCCTGCAGGCCCACGCCGGTGCCGTCAAACAGCGTGATCTGGTCGCCAGACGTGCGCCCCGGATGGGTGGCGTTGATCACCGCGCCCAGTTCGGTCAGGTCCGCCTCGGCGATCAGCCCCTGGCCAACGGCATGCTGGGCCTCGCCAATGGTGACGGACTGCGCCACATCGTCGGTAAACACCGCGGCGCGGGCCAGCAGCCGGGGGTCCAGCTCCTGCTTGCCTCTGGTGTCCGTGCCCATGCAGGCGATATGGGTGCCGGGGCTGACCTGATCCGCCCCGAGGATCGCGGCGAAGGATGAGGTGATCGAGATGATCACATCCGCCTCCCGCATCCGGTCGAGGCCAACCGCCTCGAAGGGCAGGCCCGCCTCGCTGGCAATCTCCGCGAGCCTGGGCAGCATTTCCGGATGGAGGTTCCATCCGATGACCTTGTTGAAATCCCTCTGTTCAAGGGCAGCGCGCAGTTGAAAGCCCGCCTGATGGCCTGCCCCGATCATGCCGAGCACCTTCGCATCCTCACGCGCAAGATGCCTGATCGAAACCGACGACGCCGCCGCCGTGCGCAGGGCCGTCAGCAGATTGCCGCCCACCATCGCCGTCGGCCGGCCTGTATCCGGGTCGAACAGGAAGACGGTGGACTGATGATTGATCAGCCCGCGGGCTTGGAGATTGTGCGGCCAATATCCTCCGGCCTTCAGCCCAAGCGTCAGCCCCGCGCGGTCAAACCCGCTCTTGAACCCGTAAAGCGCCTCCTCGTGGCCCAGCGCTTCACGCACGACCGGGAAGTTATAGGCATCCCCCGCCGCCATCGCGGCAAAGACCTTCTCGACAGCGTCAAACGCCGCCGCGCGGGTCATCAGGGGCGCGATTTCGCGCTCGGGTACGATCAGCATGTTTTCCTCCAACAGAAATTCCCGCGCCCGCGCGCCGCAACCGGAAGGCAACAGGCGCAGAGGGCGGCTTTCCGGCGCCGGCAGGGCGGGGCCTTCCTGCCCCGTTCGCGGACCGGGCCGCTCAGAAGGCCTTGCCGCGGGCCGAAACCGGCCAAAGGGCTTCGACCTTGCCGTTCCGCACGCCGACATACCAGTCATGGACATTGGCGGTGGGGTCGCAATGGCCCGGCACCAGCCGCAGCTTCTCGCCCACTTTCAAGGCACCGTGCGGATCGGCGATCACGCCGTGCTCGTCGGAGCACTTGATATATTCCACATCGTCGCGGCCATGGATCACCGGCAAGCCGCTATCAATCGACTGCGCTTTCAGCCCGGCATCGCAGATCGCCTTGTCAGCCTTGGCGTGGCTCATCACCTGAGTGAGAATGAAAAAGGCGTTTTCCCACTCGCCCCGGTCGATGCGCTGGCCCTCTCGATCGAGGATGCGGCCATAATCGGCATCCATGAAGGCGTAGGAGCCGGCCTGAAGCTCATTGAACACGCCCGAATTGCTCTCGAAATAGTAAGAGCCGGTGCCGCCGCCCGAAACGAGTTCCGGCTTCAGCCCCACCGCTTCCAGCCCGGCCACCGCGTCCTTCACCATGCCGATGGCGATATCGAGCTTGGCCTTGCGGTCTTCATAAAGGTCGAGGTGCTGCATCGCCCCCTGATAGGCCTGAAGCCCCGAGAATTTCAGGTTGTCGGCAGTGTCGGTGGCCTGCGCGATCTTCACCACATCCTCGGTGGTGGTGACACCGCAGCGCCCTGCCCCGCAGTCAATCTCGACGAAAACCTCCAGCTCGGTGCCGTGCTTCTTCGCCGCCGCCGAAAGCTCGGTCACGTTGTCGATATCGTCAACGCAGACGATGAAGCGCGCGCCAAGCTTCGGCAGCCGGGCCAGACGGTCGATCTTCAGCGGATCGCGCACCTGATTGGAGACGAGAATGTCCTTGATGCCGCCACGCGCGAAAACCTCGGCTTCGGACACTTTCTGGCAACACACGCCCACCGCACCGCCCAAGCGCTCCTGCAGCTTCGCCACATCGACCGATTTGTGCATCTTGCCATGCACCCGGTGGCGCATCCCGTGCGCCTTCGCATAATCGCCCATCTTCCTGATGTTGCGCTCCAGCGCGTCGAGATCGAGCACCAGACAGGGGGTCTGAATGTCGGCCTCGTCCATGCCGATGGCGGCGGGGATGTCAAAACCGACCTCATATTGTTCGATATCTGCTGGTTTGTTCATTCGCGTTTCTCCTTGTTGGGGCGGGGTGAACCCCCACCCTGCGTGGTGGGTCGCAGGGCGGGCTTCAGCCCGCCATCCACGGCAATCTATCCAGATCGACATTGCCGCCGGTGACGATCACACCCACGCGCTTGCCCCGGAACACCTCCGGGTTCTTCAGGATGGTGGCGAGCGGCACGGCGCTTGACGGTTCCATCACCACGCGCAGATGTTTCCAGCTGAGCTTCATCGCATCGACAATCTCCTGTTCCGACGCGGTGAAGATCTCGCTGACATGGTTCGACACGAAATGCCAGGTGAGTTCCTTCAGCGGCACCAGCAGGCCGTCGGCGATGGTCTTGGGCGCGTCGTCGGCAATGATGTAGCCCGCCTTGAAGCTGCGACAGGCGTCGTCGGCCTGTTCGGGCTCGGCGGCGATGACCCGGGTTTCGGGCGCGAGCACCGACAGGGTCAGACAGGTGCCTGAGATCATCCCGCCACCGCCGATCGGGGCGACGACGATATCAAGCCCGTCCGTCTGCTCGATGAATTCCTTCGAACAGGTCCCCTGCCCGGCGATGACGCGCGGATCGTTATAGGGGTGCACGAAATCTCCCCCCGTCGCGGCCTGCACCCTGGCGAATGTTTCCTCGCGCGAGGTTGTCGAAGGTTCGCATTCGGTGATCTGGCCGCCATAGCGGCGCACCGTATCCTTTTTGGCCTGAGGCGCGGTATGGGGCATCACCACGTTGCAGGGAATGCCGCGCTTCATCGCGGCATAGGACAGGCAGGAGGCATGGTTGCCGGATGAATGCGTCGCCACGCCCTTTTTCGCCTGTGCCTCATCCAGCCCGAACACCGCATTGGCCGCGCCACGCACCTTGAACGCGCCCGGCTCCTGAAAGTTCTCGCATTTGAAGAACAGTTCGGCGCCGGTCAGCTCGTTGAGGTAGTCCGACCGGCGCACCGGCGTGCGCCGGATATACGGCCCGATGCGGTCATGCGCGGTCAGCATGTCGTCATAGGTCGGGATATGCATCGCCGCGTCTTTCATTCTGCCGCCACCCGCTGCGCCAGCACCGGGCTGGACCGATAGAAAAGCTGGGCGGCGGCCACGCCGGAGCCCGGGGCAATGCCGATCCCCAGATCGGCCATCGCCATTTCGGCGGTGGCGATGCCCGCGAGCGCCTGCGTCTCGGTGAGTTGGCCAAGATGACCGATGCGGAAGACCTTGCCGGCGACCGCGCCCAGCCCGGCGCCGTAGGAAACGCCGTAGCGCTTTTCGGCATGGGCGACGAAGGCGTTGCCGTCGATCCCCTCGGGCATGACGATGGCGGTCACGGTATCGGAATAGCTCTCTGGCGCCGTGGCGCAGAAGGGCAGGCCCCAGGCGCGCACCGCCTCGCGGACCCCTTCGGCGATATGGTGGTGGCGCGCGAAGACCGCGTCCAGCCCTTCGGCTTCGATCATGGCGATTGCCGCCTTGAGCCCGTTCAGCAGCCCGACCACCGGCGTGTAGGGGTAGCCGGAGGCCGGGTTCATCGCCAGCATGTCGCGGAAGTCGAAGTAGAAGCGCGGCAGGCGGGCCGTTTCCATCGCCGCGATGGCTTTGCGGCTCACCCCGACAACGGCCAGCCCCGCGGGCAGCATGAAGCCTTTCTGGCTGCCGGTGATGGCCACATCGACGCCCCAGTCATCCATGCGGAAATCCATCGACGCGATGGAGCTGACCCCGTCGACGAAAAGCAAGGCGGGATGGCCGGCCGCATCCATCGCCGCGCGCAGACCCCCGATATCGGAGCGCACGCCGGTAGCGGTTTCGTTATGGGTGCCGAGCACCGCCCTGATCTGATGTTCGGTATCGGCGGCGAGGATCGCGGCGAATTCCCCGACCGGCAAGGCCGCGCCCCACGGCGCCTCGACCACCTGCACCTCCAGCCCGTGGCGGCGGCACATATCAATCCATTTGCGGCTGAACATGCCGAAATCGGCGGCCAGCACCTTATCGCCGGGCGAGAGCGTGTTCGAGAGTGCCGCCTCCCAACCGCCGGTGCCGGAACCGGGGAAGATTATCGCCTCGCCCGTCTCGGTCTTGAGCACCCGCTTCACCCCGGCAAGCACCGGCGGCAGGATCTCCGCAAACAGCGACGAGCGATGGTCGATCGTCGGCATGTCGCAGGCTTTGCGCAGGCTTTCCGGGATGTTCGTCGGGCCCGGTATGAAAACGGGATTTTGGATGCTCATGAGACTCTCCTCGCGTCGTGCCCCCACGATATTGCCGTTCACGACCATATGAAATTTTTTTGAAAAATGCTTTCATAAATAAGATTTGTGGATATTTACCAGCATTGCCAGTGACTTACTTTTTTCATATTGTGAAATCGTGTTTCAGTTAAATGAGAAACTTCTTATGGATTTGCGAGATAATGCCAAACCCAAAGCCCGGAAGGCGCGTGGCCGACCGCGTGGGTGGGATGCAAAACCGGCCCAGAACACGATCAAGTCGCTCGACCGGGCGATGGAGGTTTTCGAGTTTCTCAGCGAAGCGCAGGGCAAGGCCCTGACGGCCATCGCCGAGGAGATGGCGCAATCGCCCGCCACAATCTACCGGATCCTGACAACGCTGGAGGGGCGGGGCCTTGTCGAATTCGATCAGGACGAGCAGCTTTGGCATATCGGCCCCCGGGCCTTTGTCATCGGCGCGCGGTTTCTGCGCCGCACGAGCCTGGTCGAGCGCGCCCGCCCGATCCTGCGAAAACTGATGGAAGACACCGGCGAAACGGCAAATCTCGGGTTTGAAAAGGAGGGCTCGGTTCTGTTCGTCAGCCAGGTCGAGACCCACGCGAATATTCGCGCCTTCTTTCCGCCCGGCACCCTGTCGCCGATGCATTCCTCAGGGATCGGCAAGGCGCTTCTCGCCGAGATGGATGGCGACCGCCTGAACCGCTTCCTCGACAGCGCGCCGCTGGACGCCTTCACCGACCGGACGATCACCAACCCCGCCGATCTGCGCGCCGATCTGGAGGCGGTGCGCCGGCGTGGCTATGCGATCGACAACGAAGAAAAAAACCCAGGTATGCGCTGCATCGCGGCACCGGTCTTCGATGTCGGTGGCGAGGCGGTGGCCGGGATATCGGTGTCTGGCCCGACCAGCCGGATCGGTTTGGACGAGTTGGCGCGCCTGAGCCGCCCCGTCATGGAAGCGGCGCGCGAGCTGACACTGGCCATCGGTGGCGCCGCCATGCCCGTGCGGGGCTGAGCCGCAGCGGCTACCGCGCGCCGCGCGATGGCGGGCGCAGGGCCATATGGCGGTTGACGTCTTTATAGAGAAGATAGCGGAACCTGCCCGGCCCACCTGCATAGCAGGCTTGCGGGCAGAAGGCGCGCAGCCACATGTAATCGCCCGCTTCGACCTCGACCCAATCGGTGTTGAGCCGGTAGACGGCTTTGCCTTCCAGCACGTAAAGCCCGTGTTCCATCACATGCGTCTCAAGAAACGGGATGACGGCCCCCGGCTCGAAGGTGACTACGGTGACATGCATGTCATGGCGCAGGTCGGCCGGATCGACAAAACGGGTCGTGGCCCATTTACCATCCGTGCCGGGCATCGGCGTTGGCGCGATGTCGTTCTCGTTAAGCACCAGCACATCCGGCGCATCCAGCCCCTCGACCGCCTCGTAAGCCTTGCGGATCCAGTGGAAGCGCAGCGGTTCGGTGCCGCGATTGAACAGCGTCCACTTCGCCTGCGGCGGCAGGTAGGCATAGCCGCCCGGCGTCATGTCATGCTCGGCGCCGTCCACACTCAGCCGTGCCGTGCCCTCGACAACGAAAAGCACCGCCTCGGCATCGGGGTCAGTTTCCGGCCGGTCCGACCCGCCCCCCGGCGCCACCTCCATGATATATTGCGAAAAGGTCTCGGCGAAGCCCGAGAGCGGGCGCGACAGAACCCAAAGGCGCGTGCCCTCCCAGAACGGCAGGAAGCTGGTCACGATATCGCGCATCGTCCCTTTCGGGATCACCGCATAGGCCTCGGTGAACACCGCGCGATCCGTCAGCAACTGGTTCTGGCCGGGATGGCCACCATGCGGGGCGTAATAGTCGGCGGTCATAAGTGCTCCTGCAAGCTCCGGAATTCTATCCGACTATCCGAATTAAGCCCCTCGCCCGCCACCCGGCAAGCCGCAACAGCTCTTTTCGAATGAATTTGAAAATGCCGGCAAGCCTTGCGACACCTCCCATGGAAAGCGGCGGGCCACGCCCAGCCGCCGCCCATCTTCGGGCATCACCTTTGCGCCTTCCATTCAAGCCGCCTGCGGTGAAGGATCGGCTCGGTATATCCAGAGGGCTGCGCGCGCCCCTGAAACACCAGATCGCTTGCCGCCCGGAACGCGATCCCGTCGAAATCCGGCGCCATCGGGCGATAGAACGGATCGCCGGCGTTCTGCCGGTCGACGATTTCGGCCATCCGCCTCATGATCTGCTCAACCTCGTCGGCGGTGACCACGCCGTGATACAGCCAGTTGGCGATGTGCTGGGCCGAGATGCGGCAGGTGGCGCGATCTTCCATCAGCCCGACATCGTTGATATCGGGCACCTTCGAGCAGCCCACGCCCTGGTCGATCCAGCGCACCACATAGCCGAGAATGCCCTGGGCATTGTTCTCGACCTCGCGGCGGATCTGGTCCTGCGTCCAGCGCCTGTAATCTGCGAGAGGGATATCGAGCAGCGCCTCGACATAGGCCCGGCGCCCGCCGCGCTTGAGCTGGGCCTGCACCGCGAGAACATCGACCTTGTGGTAATGCGTGGCATGAAGCGTTGCGGCTGTCGGGCTCGGAACCCAGGCGCAATTCGCCCCGGCGCGAGGATGCTCGATCTTCTGTTCGAGCATGGCCGCCATCTTGTCGGGCACCGCCCACATGCCTTTGCCGATCTGGGCCTTGCCGGAAAACCCGCATTCCAGCCCGATATCCACATTCTGGTTCTCGTAAGCCTGGATCCATCCCTTGCGCTTGATGAAATCCTTCCGGCTGAAGGGGCCCGCCTCCATCGAGGTGTGAATCTCGTCGCCGGTCCTGTCGAGGAACCCGGTATTGATGAAGCAGACCCGCTGCCTGGCCGCGCGAATGCATTCCTTGAGGTTCACGCTGGTGCGGCGCTCTTCATCCATGATGCCCAGCTTCACGGTGTTTTCCGGCAGGCCAAGAACCCCTTCGACATGAGCGAAGACCTCGGAAGCAAAGGCCACTTCCTCCGGCCCGTGCATCTTGGGTTTGACCACGTAGACCGATCCGGTTTCGGAATTTCTCAGACCGGCATCCTTGCTCAGATCGTGCATGGCGATCAGGCTCGTCACCATCGCATCCATCAGACCTTCAAACACCTCCCGCCCCTCGCGGTCCAGGACCGCCGGATTGGTCATCAGGTGGCCCACATTGCGCACCAGCATCAGCGCGCGGCCCTTGACCGAAAGCCGTGACCCGTCGGGAGCGGTGTAATCACGGTCCGCGTTCAGGCTGCGGGTGATCAGGCTGTCGCCTTTCCTGAAGGTCTCGGCAAGATCGCCGCGCATCAATCCGAGCCAGTTGCGGTAGGCAAGAACCTTGTCCTCGGCATCGACGCAGGCAACGGAATCCTCGCAATCCATGATTGCCGACATCGCCGATTCCATCACCACATCGGCAAGCCCGCTGCTGCTGAGCTTGCCGGTCGGGGCATCGGGATCGAAGACCAGCTCGACATGCAGACCGTTATTGCGCAGCAGGATCGAGGACGGGCGCTCTGGCGCGCCACAGTAGCCCGCCAGCTTGTCCGGCTCGTTCAGCGAGGCGCCGTCGACCCGAAGCTGGCCGTCGACGATCGTGTAGGACTGGGCCTTGCCATGGCTTGTATCGGTGAGCGTGAACACCTCATCGAGAAAGACCGCCGTGCGCGCAACCGTGCGGGCGCCCCGCCCTTCGTCAAAGCCCGCATTCGGCACCGGCCGCCCCATCGCATCGGTGCCATAGAGGCAATCGTAGAGGCTGCCCCAACGCGCATTTGCCGCGTTCAGAACGAAACGCGCATTGGTGATGGGCACGACAAGCTGAGGCCCGGGGATCCGGGCGATCTCCGGATCGACGTTTTCGGTCTCGATCTCGAAATCGTCGCCTTCGGGCAGAAGATAGCCGATCTCTTCGAGAAAGGCCTTGTAGGCGGCGCGGTCATGCGGCTGCTGCCGCCGGGTCCGGTGCCAGTCGTCGATCCGCTCCTGGATCGTCTCACGCTTTTCCAACAGCGCGCGGTTGCGCGGGCCGAAGCCATGGACGAGTTCGGAAAAGCCCGCCCAGAACCGATCAGCCGAGACGCCCGTGCCGGGCAGGGCTTCGTCTTCGATGAACCGCGCGAGATCGGCCGAAACCGTCAGACCCTGACGCATGCACATATCGTTCTGTTCCGGTTCGCTGGGCATGATCTCTCCTCTCGCACGGCTCGCGCGCCCTTCGGGCGCAGCACGGCATGCCGTAGTATACCTTTGCGTCTTCAGTCGATTTCTACCCGAAACCGGGAAACCAGGTCACCCAAAATCCGACGCGCATTGTTCTGGAAACAACGGTGCAGCTTCAAATTTCTCCAAAGGATAGCACGTTGCGACGGGGAACACGTTTCTGTCGGCGGCAGCTCTTGCCGGGGGGGCACGGCCTGGCGAGCCAGATTAACCACGATTTGATCCAGACCCGTCAGCGAACCTATCGGCCCGCTCAATCCGGATATTCACGCCCGATCAAGAGAGCGCCGGTTGCGCATCGTGCCGTTCAGTTCGAACACGGTGGCAGGTCGGCAAACAAGCGGGTGAACATCAGCCGGATCATAGTTTTCGACACCGACGGCGGGACAAAGGCTGACAGCGCATCCCAGGCCGTATCAATCATCGCCCGCGCCTCGGTCCGGCAGGCATCGAGTGCGCCCGACTGCCGGATGATGTCGATGGCTTCGCGCAGCTGCGTCTCGCTTGTCTCATCGCCGGGCGTGGCGACGATTGCGAACAGACGCGCCCGGCCCGCAGGCGCCAGACGCTCAAGCGCGCGCAGGATCACATAGGTCAGCTTGCCGTGCCGGATATCTTCGCCGAGATCCTTGCCAAGCGCCGGATCGCTCTCGATGTTCCGCACGTCGTCCATGATCTGATAGGCAACGCCCGCCATCTCGCCGTAAGTCTCGCAGGCACTGCGCGTCGCGGCATCCGCCCGGGCGATGACGCAGACAATCGCACCGATTGCCCGGACCGGGGCTGCGGTTTTCAAGGCATAGGTTTGCAATGCCTTGTCCGCGTAGGCGCCCGGCGCCTCCAGCGCCACCTGTTCCCGGTCCCAGGCCGAAGCGAACAGATCCTGCGCCTGCCCTGCATGCGCCCGCACGAACAGATCCATCATGATCCGGTAAATCTCTTCGCGCTGCGCGACATCGAGGGCGGGGTGATTTTCGAGCGCCTTGAGGGGCAGGAAGTAGAGCCAGTTACCTGTATTGATGGTTTCGGCCCGCCCATAGATCGTATGAATCGCCGGGCCGCCCCGGCGAAGGGAGGAATTGTCCTGAATGTCGTCGATCATCAGCGATCCGGCATGAACCAGCTCCGGGATCACCGTGACGGCTTGCTCATAGGGCGCCACATCTGCCCCAAGGGCGCGCAGCATCAAGACCCCGAAGACCGAGCGCCAATGTTTGCCGCCGCGATCCAGCAGCGCCCATGACGGCCCGCTCAGCATCGCGTTATGTGCGGCAATGTCATAGGGCCAGTGGGCCGGAGCGACGGTGTTCGACAGCCAGTCATTATCCAGAATCCTGGGCAGGAGCGCTTCGATATGGCCGTCGATGCGCGCGATCCACGCGGCCTGATTGGCCTCGAAACTCGACGGCATCGCATAGCCGAAAAGCTCAAGATGCCCCCGGCAGGATATCGGCCGCCCGGCAAACTGCCCATCGACACGGCCCGCGCCCTCCCAAACGGCCGTGAACCCGCCATAGACCGGGACTTCGCTGGTCACCGATGCGGCAGTGAAGGAGAAACGGGCATCGAAATCGGCGATCTCGAGGTTCCATGAGGTGGCATAGCGGGCGTGCGTGTCGGGGCTCGTCCAGAATGCCGTGGGTTCGATGGAAACGGCGCTGGCGCGCCGTGGACCCGGACCATCGCCGAGCAGGAACGCACTGACGTCGTGGATACGCCCCGTCTCGGGATCCTCGCCCCGCCACATCAGCAGGTGGCGGCGCTCATCCAGCGCGATGGCAAACCAGGCCCAGGATAATGTCTCGGTGCCATCGGCCCCCTGCGCGGGTTCGAGCCAGCCGCGCTCGCCCCATTGATGATCGAACCATGCCGCGCCGGTGACGGACAAGCCATCGACGGTGCCGGTCACCGTCATCCGCGGGCACGAGGCATAAGCCATGGTTCCGAAATTGTGGCCGCCGGAACAATCGGGATCCCAGAACCAGTCGACCGCCGGGGTGAGCGTGAAGGCGCAGGATGCGTTGCGTCCGGGCCATGGCAGGCGCAACTCGATCTGGCCGCTCTCGGACTGACGCAGCGAGATGCTTTCCCAGGCGATGTCGAGGCGATCCATGCGTTCCGATACCGGCGCACCCGACACCCGGACCGGCGCCGGCGGCCCAAAGCGCGCCAGCTCTTCGACATAGGCCCGCGCCATCGCTTCGGGCATTCCGCCCTCGATCAGCTTGTCGCGCGATTCCGCGTTGCCGAACCGGGTCATGCTCTCGGTGGCGAGGCTGATGTAATCGAGATCGGCAGCCCCCACGGCCCGCAGGGAGGCAAACAGCAGCCAACCGGTTTCACCAGTATCCTCCTGCGACGTGGCTCGCCCGAACATGACCATGAGATCATGGGCCCGCCCCTCCAGCATGAACTCGCCCTGAACGAACCACCATTCCGTCTTCACCTCCGGGTGCGGCGCAGCGTCATGGAAGGCGCAGGACACCGGCCCCGAACCGGAGACATGTTGCAGGTTCATGTTGGCCCTTTCTCACGGCGACTGGTGGAGAACACCCTAGGCCATTTGTTAGCACTCATACACCATTTCGCAACGATGGGGTTGGTGCATGGGCCGGGAAGGGCTGTTGATCTGAACGATCAGTCCCGGAATCCGGGGACGCACATCGCGAACAAAGCGATCTGGTCCTGATATCCGGATATCGCAGTCGTATTCGAGGCTCCCGATCCCACTGACTGTCTTCAATCTGCTGCCAAAGCCAGTGGCATCCCAAAGGTTTGCGAGATGATTGTGCGGCCGTGATCGGCGGCTCCAGACATCGAAGATCGCATGTTCTTCACCCAGGTCACCAGCCGTTGGCGTCGACCGCAGCATAGGTCTCAGCGATCCCTTCTCGAAGGCTGCGGTGGTTGTTCCAACCCAAAGCGCGTAGTTTCGAACTGTCCATCAACTTTCGCGGGGCGCCATCAGGTTTCGATGGGTCGAATACGAGCTCGGCCCGGTAGCCCACCACCTCGGCGATAGTCTCGGCAAGCGCACGGATCGTCACCTCGACGCCAGAACCGACATTGATATGGTCATGGCCGGAATATTCTTTGAGCAAGAAGACCAGCGCGTCGGCAAGGTCGTCGGCATGCAGGAACTCCCGCAAGGGCGTGCCGCTGCCCCACAGTGTGACTGAACCCGCCCCCCGTTGCTTGGCCTCATGGAACTTACGCAACAGCGCGGGCAATACGTGGCTCGACTGCAAGTCATAATTGTCACCTGGACCATAGAGGTTTGTCGGCATCGCCGAGATCCAGTCGCGGTGGTACTGTTTTCGATAGGCTTGCGCCATCTTGATCCCGGCGATCTTTGCAATGGCATACCACTCATTGGTCGGTTCCAACGGGCCGGTCAGCAGGCTGTCTTCCGGGATCGGCTGCGGCGCGAGCTTGGGATAAATACACGACGACCCGAGAAACAGGAGACGTTCGACTTCGTTCGCATGAGCCGCCGCGAAGATATTCGTCTCGATTTGCAGGTTCTCGACAAGAAAATCTACCGGATGGGTATCGTTGGCGAGGATGCCGCCCACCTTGGCCGCAGCCATAATGATGGCATCCGGCTTCACCTCCGCCATCCAGTCACCAACCTCGGTCTGTCGCGTCAAGTCAATAACGTCTCGTCCAGCACGAATGACCGCGCAGTCCTCGGAAGCGAGCCGGCGCACCACGGCGCCACCCACCATACCACGATGCCCCGCAACCCAAACACGCTTGCCTTTGAGATCATAGGACATCGCTAACCTTCCACGCTCACCGGCAGTTCGAGCCCGTGAGCCCTGAGCAGTGCATGCCTCTTGGCCGTCTTGAGGTCCTCTGCAACCATCTCAGCACACATCTCCTGTGCCGTGATTTCCGGCACCCATCCCAGTTTTTCCTTCGCCTTGCTCGGATCTCCCAACAAGGATTCAACTTCGGCCGGACGGAAATAGCGCGGATCAACCCGCACGATCACATCGCCCACCGATAGCGCGGGAGCATCACCCCCTGCGATCCCGGTTACCGTGCCAACCTCGTCCACACCCCCACCAGAAAACTCCAGTGTCAGGCCGAGTTCCGCTGCCGACCATGTGATGAACTCGCGCACAGAATACTGCTTGCCCGTGGCAATGACGAAGTCCTCAGGCGCATCCTGCTGCAGCATCATCCATTGCATGCGCACGTAGTCTTTCGCGTGGCCCCAGTCACGCAGCGCGCCGATGTTGCCCATGTAGAGACAGGGCTCAAGCCCCTGAGCGATATTCGCAAGCCCGCGGGTGATCTTGCGGGTGACAAAAGTCTCCCCCCGGCGAGGGCTCTCGTGGTTGAAAAGGATTCCGTTGCAGGCATACATGCCATAAGCCTCACGATAGTTTACCGCCATCCAGTAAGCGTAAAGCTTTGCCACCGCATAGGGGCTGCGGGGGTGGAAGGGCGTGGTCTCCCGTTGAGGGGTTTCCTGCGCAAGACCATAAAGCTCCGAGGTCGAGGCCTGATAGAAGCGCGTTTTTTCTTCCAACCCTAGAAAGCGGATCGCTTCGAGCAAGCGCAGAGTTCCGATCGCATCCACGTCAGCGGTATATTCCGGGGCTTCAAAACTCACAGCAACATGGCTTTGAGCTCCGAGATTATATACCTCGTCAGGCTCTGTTTCCCGCATAATTCGAATGAGATTCGAACTGTCGGTCAGATCGCCATAATGCAGAATGAATCGTGAGTTGTTGACATGAGGGTCCTGGTAAATGTGGTCCACACGTTGGGTATTGAATAGCGATGCTCGCCGCTTGATACCATGGACCTCATACCCCCTCTCAAGCAAAAACTCCGCCAGATAGGATCCGTCCTGCCCTGTGATACCCGTGATCAGCGCTTTCTTCATTTTCTGTCCCAACCCATCTCTACGCATTCTATCGCCCCAGGCTCCGAAGACATTGCAGGTAAATACTTGCTGATGGCCGGCCCAGGCTGCGTGGTCCAGTTCGAGTGTTAGTGCATGTTCTGCGTCGGGTCCATCTGGGTAGTGGTTTCCGGGACCGATGGGGGGCAATACGATCTGATAGGCAGACGTTTCGTGTTATTGCACCGTCACAAAAATTCTACCTGCATCCGCGCTCTTCGCCGGATGTCGAATATCTCACAGAATCCGGCCCCTATTCCGATCCGGCTTCGATTTGGGGGCGGCCGCGTGCCGAAGACTGCAATCAAGATGTAGGCATAGACGCATAAACACAAAACCGGATTGCCGCGACGGCATAGTCCTTTTCCGCGTGACATTGACCTTAGACGCATCACTTTTCTTGCGTTTTCCGGCGAGTTCGGTGCTGAATACGCTCAGACCTGAACCGAGTGAGCCGTGATGTCCGCGCAACCCCGCGAAGAAGACTGGTATCTCGCCCAGCTGAAGCCAAATGCGCTGCGGATTGCGGAGCGCAACCTGCACCGTCAGGGGTTTCGCACCTTCCTGCCGCAAGTCGAGGAGACGAAGCGGCGGGGCGGCAGGTTCGAGACGGCTCTGAAGCCTCTGTTTCCCGGCTACGTCTTCGTCGCGTTCGACGCCACGCTTGGCGGTTGGCGCGCCATCAATGCAACCCAGGGGATAACCCGCCTGGTCGGCTTGGGGCGCGGCCCGGTGGCGGTCCATCGCGGCATCATGGACGCGCTCCGCGCGCGCTGCGATGCGCAGGGCATATTACTGCCCGGCGAGAGATTGCGCGAAGGTCAGGGCGTGCGCATTACCGCCGGCCCGTTTGCAGACTTCGTGGCGACGATCGAGCGGATCACACCGGATCGGCGCGCCTGGGTTCTGCTTGAGCTGATGGGGCGCGAGACCAGGGTCGCGGTACCGACGGATGGGCTCCGGCCCGCATAGCCGTAACGCACAGCCGGCGCATCTCGCCGGGCAACAGACCGCCATACGTCTTCTTCGAGTTGAAGTACGTCGCCTAGCTGATTCCGGCCTTGCGGCAGATCTCCACGACCGGTGTGCCTTGCTCGCTCTGCTTCAGGATGAAGGCTTTCTGTACGTCGGTGACCTTCGATGCTTTCATGCGATTCCGCTCGTCTCCCAGCCTGGGCACTTAGCGGAAACCTCCAGTTTTAGACGATCCAGTTTGCACGGGCAGTGTGGCGGTCATGCACCTCGTAGTCCATTTCAAGGAGGAACTACACGAGGTAGGAACCGTCCTGTCCGGCTCTGCCGGTGACGAGCGCCCGTTCTGTCATGGAGCTTCTCGTTTACCTACGAATTGGCCAAGTTTTGAAAGGTTCTTCCAAGCGAGCGTTCCAATCCCGCCAGCGCCGTTTCGACGGATCGCGCGGTAGTCCTCGCGGCTTTTCTTGACGACTTGCGAAATCGAACGGTTCGAGGCCCCACCGACCCGCATCTTTACAAAGACCCGGGGCACATAAGTCAGTCTGATCCGTCCCAGCAAGATCCACCGCAGCATCGCATCGTAATCTGCGGCAATCCGGAAATCGGGGTCGTAGTTACCCCAGCGGTCGAATACCTCGCGCCTCAGATAAAGCGTAGGGTGAGGGGGCATCCAGCCGCGGCGGATTTTTCTGAGATCGAAAGGGCCCGCGCGCCATCGGCGAATGATCCTATTGGCGTCATCCCCCGACACATAGTCGAGGTCGCCGTAGACACCATCAACCATAGGATCCTCAAAAGCGCGGGCAACATCGGCAAGGATATCCGGAGCCGCAAAGGCGTCATCAGAATGCATGAGACCGATGATGTCACCGGTCGATCGGGAAATACCCCGGTTGATGGCATCGTAGATACCTCGATCGCGGGCATTTTCGAGATGAGTGTTGACCCTGGCTAGCCGCGAGACCACATCGAGCGTACCATCCGTCGATCCACCATCCTGAATGATGTGTTCGATTTCCACGCCCGCCTGTGCTTGGACAGACCTCATGGACGCCTCGATGGTCGAGACGCGATTGTAGACCGCTGTAACGATGGAAATCTTCACGTCAGTCGCCTGCTTGTGGGGGCGTCGGACAGGACGCACCTAGATAACACGCCAACTGCCAACATGCTTTGTCGAAGTCAAACACCTGATGCCTCGCATAAGAGCGGGTTTGTGACGCAGTATAGACTTGTGGCGGAGGGAAATTCAGCATTTTTCCCAACTACGTCTCAGACTTTGGCCTGAGGTCTTCGGAAGCACCTGCGAACGCGCGCAGCGGCACTCGACGTCCGTTTTTCCCATGCGACTTACTTGAAAGGTTCTCGCGCCTTGTTCACCAAAAACCGCCAAACACTTGTCTTCACAATATGCTTGGCGAATTTCCTTGTTTTCTTGGGAAGCAGACCCCGGAAATTATTAACTGGAAATCGCCTATCCGGGCCCGGCATGCCAAACCGAAAAAGAAATGTTCAGATGAAACGAAGACGAAGTATCACATCAAATACTCCTCGCGCGAAACGGAAGCGATACCCCGACAAGACTGTCATCGAGTTTCATGGCCCAATTTTCCACATAGTACGACGCTGAAATATGAACGCGGCGCTCCCAATTTTCAATTAGTCTCTAACTCAATAGGAAAATGCCAGGAGACTGATCGAGTCCGCCCACACCTGACTTGATGTAATCCCCAAGAGCCAAGTCAGCCGGTAGCCTCCGGGCACGGTCCGAAGCAACTTTCCGTTCGCGGAAATTTTCTTCCGAAGCCGGTGCATGTGAACTGCTACAACATTGGTGCCGGGATCAGCGCGGCAGCCAAATACTTCACGCTCGAGTGTCTGACGTGACACTGCCTGCGGATGTTTTTTTGCCAGGCAAACCAACATGTCGAGCTCTCGTTTGCTGAGTTGGACCCGACGTCCCTCCTTCAGCACCACCTTCTCTTCCGGCCAAACCTCGAGGCCATGCACTTCGATTGTGGATTCCTTGTCACGTTTGGTATGGGCAAGCCTCCAAAGGCGTTGAATTTTCGCATGGATTTCAGCACTGGGGCAATCCGAAGAGACAAAATTGTCGGCTCCTTGCACAAAAGCTTCCATGCGAATTTGTGGATCATTCCTGCGACCGTGGACGATGATTGGAATATGAGGCGATGCTTTCCGGAATTCCTGGAGTATACGCACTTCATGTTCCAGCGCATTCCAGCCCATCATCACAAACATCGAACATCCGGAAAACCGAAGCGGATTCTCCATATCGGCCGCACTCACAAATACCGGCACCACCTGACCCAGGTCTTGCACCGTATTGAGATAGTGTTCTGCCTCGACCTTTGTTGAAGAGTCTACGCCATAGACAACGACCGGGCTCACTTCCCGGCGCGAAAATGCACCCATCACTTCACCCCCCCCAGGGCTTTCAGTAACTTCTAACCCGGCGGCATGGCCGAGCAAACAAATGAAATAATCCGTATATACCGCACAAATTTCGGTAGGTTTCCATCTTAGGCACGGAGGTTCCACCCGTCAATTGTGAAGTTCCCGGCAGGATCACAGGAGCTCCGGCCGTGCCCATCTCCGCCCATCGAAGGTCCTACCCTTCGTAAAACCTATATTAAACAAGTTGTTACCGAGAGCATTCGCGCGAATCAAAACGTTACCCCACCTGGCGTTCACAGTTCGGAAACATCTTGTTTCTTACGTGTCTGTGCGCGCGCGAGTTGCATCCTCAGCATCATCGAGATCGTAGAAAAAGCCCGGTGATTATAGGTGGTTGGCCGCAAATACACCTTGTGGCCTTTATAGCCTGAAACCGGGGAAGTCCGGACGATCGGGTCCGAGATTACAGAAATCTTAATTTAGGCCCTTAGTCCAAGGCATGTAACTTTTGAACAGGCGAAAGTCCTAATTTTTCAGAATCCACATGTCGATGGTTGTTGGGGAACGACCGGGTGGAGCGCAAGGGGATACTATTATGACCGCAAATCTTACAATCAATGACCTGCTTTTCATGTTCGATCAGGTGAACGCCGGGGACACTCCGGCGCCCGGCGCCGACCCGCTGGCCCCGATTGGCATCAGGACGATCGACGGCTCGAACAATAACATCTCTGGCCTGCCGCTTGTGGATCAGTTCGGCAATATCGTGGACCCCTCGACGTTCGGGATGGTCGACCACGCCTTTGTGAACTGGTCGGATTCAACGAGCCCGCTCGCCTACGCCTCGACCGGTCCCATCGTGACCGACGGGTCAGAACGCCTGATCAGCAACTTGGTCGTCGACATGACCAATAACAACCCGGCCACCGACACTGCGCCGCTTCTCACGCAGGGCGACCGCTCAGTCGACCGGCTCCCGGAAAACAGCCTTTTCACATTCTTCGGTCAGTTCTTCGACCATGGGTTGGACTTCATCAGCCGTGGCGGCGACTCGCTCACGATCCCGACGCCGGACATGCCCGGTCCCGGGGTGATTCCGCTTAACCGCGGCGAAGTTGACGCGAACGGAAACACAATCAACCACACCGCGCCGTTCGTCGAACAGAGTCAGACTTATGGGTCCAAGGCGACGACGACGTTCTACCTCATGGAATACGACATGAACGGCGAGGCGACTGGCGAGCTCGTGCATGGCGTCGACGGAGGCATGGGGACTTGGGCGGACATCAAAGCGAATGCTTTGAAGTGGGCCCAGGCTCAAGCGACGGCAGCAGGCGTTACCCTTCCGACGGAGATGCTGACCGACGCCCATGTGCTCGACGTCCCTGATTGGACGATGTGGGATGTGGCGACTGGACAATTCCTGCCGGGCGCTGGCACCGGGCAGGCATTCCTTGCCGACATTGCGCATTTCGCGAATCCGGATGGCGGCAAGATCGCTGATGGTGACAACGTCATTAACACTATTCCGCCAGCTGCGAACGAATACGACAATGAACTCCTCGACGCGCACTACGTTTCCGGCGACCCGCGGGTCAATGAGAATGCTGCGCTCACGGCGATCCACCAGGCGTTCCACGGCGAACACACCCGCATCCTTCACATGATCGAAGACTGGATTTCCCAGCAGAACCAGCTCGATCCGACGTTCGCGGCGCAGTGGACCGGGGAGATGAAATTCCAAGCGACGAAGCTCGCCAACGAGATGCAATATCAGCATCTCGTGTTCGAGGAATTCGGTCGCCGGATGAGTCCGAACATCGATGCGTTCGCGCAATACGACATCAACATCAATCCGAACATCACGGAAGAATTCTCGCAGGCCGTCTATCGCCTTGGGCATTCGCAGCTCACTGATACCGTGAAGACGATGAACACGACCGGCGACGTTGTAGACCTGACTCTCGTGAACGCGTTTCTGAACCCCGAGATGTTCAACCAGTTCGGCGCCGGCGACTTCCTGAAAGGTGGCCAGTTCGAACAGGGCGCGCGGATCGACGAATTTGTCACCGATGCACTGCGGAACTTCCTGGTCGGTCTGCCACTCGACCTCGCCGCGATCAACATCGCCCGTGGCCGTGAGGTAGGGTTGCCGTCGCTGAACCAGCTGCGCGCTGATCTTTTCGCGCAGACTGGCGGTGAGGCGAGCCTGCGTCCCTATGAGAGTTGGGCTGATTTCGGTGGCAATCTTCTGAACGAGGGGTCGCTGGTCAACTTCATTGCTGCATACGGCACGCACGCAACCCTCGACACGGCTCGTGCAAGTGGAAACACCACGGCGATGCGCTCAGCCGCCCAAGATCTCATCGACAACGATGCGGCCTTCATGAATGAAGATGCTGCCACCTCCGGTGTCGACAATATCGATCTCTGGATCGGCGGCCTGGCCGAAAAGAAAGTCCCGCTCGGACTACTTGGCTCGACGTTTGACTTCGTTTTCGCTCAGCAGATGATCGCGCTCCAGAATGGCGACCGGTTCTACTACCTTGCGCGGATCGGTGGCAACCTACTCGCCGAGATTGAAGGTCAAACCCTTGCCGACCTGATGATGCGCAGCGGCGATGCTGTTCATCTGAATGGGGACGTGTTCGGCACACCAGATGATCTGGTGGAGATGGGCGCGACCGCCGCAGTTGATCTTCTGAAAACGCCTACACAAGCCAATTGGTACTATTCGGAGATTCTGGCCGGCACGCATTCTGACAACGTCATCGAAGGCGGTGCTGGCAACGACATGATCTACGGCGAAGGTGGCAATGACACGCTCTTCGGCGGAGAGAACGACGACCACGTCTATGGTGGCGCCGGCAACGACATTATCTGGGGCGACGCCGGCTTCGATAAGCTGCGCGGCGACGCCGGCGACGACGAGATCCACGGTGGCGCTGACGACGACATCATCAATGGCAACTCGGGCAATGATGTGTTGTTCGGCGATGCTGGCTTCGACGAGATCTTCGCCGGACCCGGCGATGACATCGTGCATGGCGGTGCCCAGGACGACGGGCTGCTTGGCCAAGAGGGTGATGACATCCTCTACGGCGATGCCGGCGACGACGGCCTCGACGGCGGCGACGGCGACGACATCCTGTTCGGCGGCTTCGGGGTCGACCGGCTCCAGGGCTTCGCGGGCGACGACATGTTGTTCGGCGGTGCCGGCGCGGACTCGTTCGACGGCGGCGTTGGCGGCTACGATATCGCCAACTACGAGGACTGGCTTGCTGATGCCGACCCGGGGATCATGACCGGCGTTCGCCTTACCATCAACATGCTGAATCCGGCGCTTTCGACCGGTGAAGCGTTGGGGGACACCTTCCTCGATATCGAAGAGCTCCGCGGTACGATCTGGGACGACATCATCGTCGGTGACGATATCGGCCTCATTCTCAACGGCAATGCCGGCAACGACCGGATCACCGGTGGTCTCGGTATCGACACCTTTATCGGCGGCGAAGGCGATGACCGGCTGATTGGTGACGGCCTTGGCCAGGACATCGCGCTGTTCCGAGGGTCCATTGACGACTTTACGTTTGGTTCCGGTTTGCCTGGTCAAACCACCGTCACTGACACTGCAGGAACGGAAGGTACCGATACTCTCACCGGTATCGAATGGGCGATGTTCGATGACGCGCTACTTGATATCAGTACTGGTGAGTTCGCGCCGCTCGTTAATCTTCCGAACACGGTTGAGAGGGTGCAGAACGGCACAACCATCATCGGCGAGCTTCAGCTAGATACGAACTTCGTCGACGGCACACCCGTGCCGGGTGTTGGCACCGTTGTGGGTGATCTCGATATCATTGACTCCGACGGTCCGAACGGTGCTGTTACGCTTGGACTTCTTGGCCCGGATGCCGCGCTCTTCGATATCGTTCCTGGCGGTGCCGGGAGCAGCGGGAACCAGCTGATCTTCATCGGTGGCGGCGTTGGAAGCTTCATCAACTATGAGGCGAAACAGTTCTACAACGTGACCGTGACCGCTGCCGACGCTTCTGGCGGATCGGAGTTCAACCTCAAGATCGTTGTCGACGACGTTAACGACAACGCGCCGGTGATGGTCGGGGCCAGCCGTGTGAACGTCACCGAAGTGACCTCACCGGTTGCGGCGATCTACTATGCCAACTCGACCGACTTGGATACCACGGGCGAAGAAATCACATACACGCTGGGAGGTGTCGACGCCGGGGCGTTCAATCTTTCGGCAAACGGCGAGCTTCATTTCGCAGATGTTCCATTGTTTGGTGCTCCGGTCGATACCGGCGGCGACAACGTCTATGACGTGACGATCACGGCGTCGGACGGCGTCAACTCGTCGGAAGCCAAGAACGTCGCAATCCATGTGACCGATACGGCGAACTTTGTTCTTGTGCCCGGCACGCCGGCAAGTGAAACACTGCTTGGGAGCTCCGCGGACAATCATATCACCGGCGAGGGTGGAAATGATCGTCTGTTCGGTAAGGGCGGCGCCAACTGGCTTGAGGGCGGAATTGGCAACGACCGTCTGTTTGGCGGCGGTGCGAATGACATCCTCAGCGGTGGAGACAACAATGACTTCCTGAGAGGCGGCGGCGGCGCAGATTTCATCGATGGTGGAAACGGTATCGACAGGGCATCCTGGAACGCCTCGTCGGAAGGCGTGACCGTCAACCTCGCGCTTGGTACCGGTGCCGGCGGCAGCGCCAGTGGGGACCTTATCACTAACGTCGAAGAGATGGAGGGCTCGGACTTTGCTGACAATCTCACCGGTGATGATGGTGACAACTGGATCGCCGGCCGAGGCGGAGCCGACACACTCGCCGGGGGTCTCGGAAATGACGTCATTTTCGGTAACGCAGGCAGCGACAACCTCCTGGGCGGGGACAATGATGACCTGCTGATCGGTGGCGCCGGAGCCGATACCCTCAATGGCGGTACGGGCCAGGACCGGGCCGAATATGTTCAATCTGGTGCGGCCGTTCAGGTTGACCTCGGGTCGGGCGTAGGTACCGGTGGCGATGCTGCGGGCGATATTCTGATCAGCATTGAGAACGTCAACGGCTCCAACTTCGCAGACACATTGACTGGCGACGGCAACGCAAACATCCTTCGTGGTCGCTCGGGAGACGATGTGTTGAACGGTGGCGCAGGTGATGACGTGATCAACGGCGAAAACGGCGTGGACACGATCAACGGCGGTGCCGACGACGACGTGCTCTATGGCGGCAACGACGCAGACACGTTTGTATTCGATCCGAATTGGGGGAACGATACCATTGTCGACTTCGAGGACGGCGTTGATCTGCTCGACTTCAGCGCTTTCGCCGGGCTGGATTTCAGCGGCTTGACGGTTGTGCCATCCGGTAGCGAAACCACAATCTCTATCACCGGCGACCCCTTGAACACGATCCTGGTGCAAGGTGGTGCAACCATTGACTCGTCCGACTTTATCTTCGCGATCTAGGAAGACTTTTTGACATCGGCGAATACATAGGTCGATTTGTGATTCGGACGGATTTGCGAAAAAAAGGAACCCGGGGGCCGTTGCCTCCGGGTTTCAACATTGAAGAATTCATGCGATCTGTGACCTGCTCCCCTAGGAGTCCGCCTTTTTCAGTTAGCTCTGTGCAGGTTTTGGTCTTCCTTGGACCGGTTAACGTATTCGTGCGGCGGCGGGCCAGCCAGGCTGGAATGAGGCCGGTGGTGATTGTAGTCGGCGCGCCATGCCGCAATCATGCGGCAGGCATGGCGCAGAGAAGGGAACAGGTGTTCGTTCAAGCATTCCTCCCGCATCCGCCCGTTGAAGCTTTCGACCAAGCCGTTCTGCATTGGCTTGCCCGGCGCGATGTAGTGCCAGCCGACTTGGCAGTCTTCCTGCCATTTCAGCATCGCGTTCGAAGTCAGCTCCGTGCCATTGTCCGAGACCACATGCACGGGTAACCGCGCAACTCGGCGATCCGATCCAACTCACGAGTGACACGCGCACCGCCAATTGATGTGCCCACGACGGCGGCCAGACATTCCCGGCTGAAGTTATCGATCACATTCAGCACCCGGAACCGCCGCCCGTCTTCCAGCGCGTCCGACATGAAGTCGAGCGACCATCTCTGGTTCGGCCTCTATGGGATCGCCATAGGCGTCCGCGTCCCGACTGCCCGCTTGCGTCCGCCCCGTTTACGAACGGTTAACCCTTCTTCGCGGTAGAGCCGGTACAGCTTCTTCCAGTTCACTTACCATCCCTCGCGCTTCAGCAGGATGTGCAGACGCCGATAGCCAAACCGACACCGCTCGGCAGCCAGTTCTTTCATCCTTGTCCGCAGTTCCGTATCGGCAAGGCGCTTCGACGTTCACCGATACACGCGTCGGACGCTTCCATCCCGCCATACTTCGACCGCCACTTGTAGAAAGTCGCATCACTGATCCCGTGCTTGCGGCACAACTCCTTCGCGCCAAGCCCAGCCTGGTGCTCTTTCAAAATCCCACTGATCTGTTCTTTGCTGAAGCGGCTTCTCTTCATCGTCTGTCTCCTCAGTTGGAGAACAGGCTAACCCTAAATGCCGGGCTTCTCAGGGGAGCACGTCACAGGTGCTGGACCTCTCTCCGCCTAAGCTGATCAGAATCTAAGGATCCCCATGGGTCGAGTTGACAACGCGAAGTATTTCGGATGCCAAGAGTGCAGCACCGGAAGCCGACAAATGATCATCGTCTCGATAAAGAGGCATCTTGTCCAATACGGAGATACAACGCCCAGGTGACACAGTGTTGCAGAAGATATCTGCCGGTTTCACCCTAAAAACGTTCGGGTGTTCAATGCCATCGAACAAATCCAAGACCAAAGCATTTCGAGAACGATAGCGACTGAACGCGGTACTAAAATCGAACTGACCCGGGCCGAATTGCTCCGTGCGCGCAAGCAAAGCGGGCACATCCCAGCCGACCTCAGGCACGGGATACACGAGCACCACGTGTTTTTCAGAAGCCAATTCCAAGACCTCGCTCTTCAGCTGTGACAAGACCCTTTCAACCCGAGAGGAATCATCCCGTGAAATTCGTTCTTTGGAAACGGTGACCAAATCCATGCCAGACCAATTCGAGAGATGCTCAACACCGCCTTCAGAATTATCAAACGGCGTCCCAAGTACGTAAAGAGACCAACGCGCAGTCAGCACTACAGTTTCCATATCGGAATCCATCAGAAAACTGAAAAGCGACCTGTTGTGACTATCACAAGTATTTTCGATATCCAGAGCATTATGTAGACCTGGAACTGGAGGACAACCTGGACGACTGATTTCATACACTCCATATCCCGTCTCTGAAAGAGTAGGATGGAGCGACGCCGACAATGCCTCATTGTGGCTATCACCAATGATCGCGACCGGCGAAGCACCTTCACTATAACACTCACCTATTGGGTGGTCTGCGACCCGATCGATATTGCGAAAACACCGCTCCTCGCGCGGATTTGTGTCTTCTTTGACCTCGGCAATGGCGCGGACATTAGGCTGGATATGGCCTTGTTCAATCGCGCTCATCGAGATGGCAACCCCGAACACAACGAAGCCCAGAATTCCAAACAAACCGGCTAAAAATATATGCTTCTGGGAAAAACAACCTCGCCGGCGAAATGGCAACTCCACAAACCACCAAAGTGCCCATGCCAACGGAAACGACAAAACAGAAAGAAAAAGCATCAATGATAACGGGGGCTCACCAATCATACGAATTTTTGCAAATGCGAACAGCGGCTGATGAACCAGATAGGCAGAATAGCTGATCAAGCCAGTCAACACAAATGGCTTATAGGACAAAAAACGCGATACGGCAGTTCCCTCAACAGCGAAAAGCAATACCAGCGCAGTACCGGTCACGGGAAGAAGAGTCCAACGGGAGGGAAACGGAGTCGTCGAGTCAATTACAAACAAAGATACAAGTATCAAGCAGAGCCCAAGTGCTCCTCCAAGATGATCGAAATAGCGAACGTCTCGTTGTTCTCTGAAGCCCCAGAATGCAACTATTGAACCTACGAGTAGTTCCCAAGACCGAGAAGGAATCAAATAGAAGTTTGCCCAAGCGGCTCTTGTAGACAGTTCTTCGGAAAGTATGAAGCTTATAAGCGCCAGGGCAAGAACCGTCATGAACGCGGCGCGACGTCGGCCGAGGGCCCAGAGACCTACAAGAACAATTGGGAATACAATATAAAACTGCTCTTCAACAGCGAGGCTCCATGTGTGTAGCAACGGATTCAGCTCAGCATCCGTTGCAAAATATCCCGAGCTACGCCAGAACAGAAAATTCGAAAAAAAAAGACTGACCGCTACAAGCGTCTTCCCATAAAGATTAAACTCGCCGGGCATCATGAAAAAGTATGCGAACGGCGCTGTTGCCGCCATAGTTACAAACAGCGCAGGGAGGATGCGCCGGGCGCGACGCTCATAAAAATTCAATATCGAGAAACGGTTGCTAGTGATGTCGAGCAAAATAATACTTGTAATTAAGTACCCGGAAACAACAAAGAAAACGTCAACGCCGATGAATCCGCCAGCAAAAGGACCGAATCCGGCGTGGAAGAAAATCACCGGCACAACAGCTATGCTACGAAGACCGTCTATTTCCGCTCGATACTTCACAAGAAATTAAAAAGGTTTGTCAATTCACGCACAGACACACTGAAAGACCTCTCAATTCACCCAGTTACCAGATCTTGCTGAAAGAATTCTGGTTAACAGTACTCAACTGTTTGCCTGATACATGGCGGAGTAGCGTTCAGCAATTTTTTGAAGGGAGTACTGTTTTGAGTTTTTGAGTCCGCTTTCAACAAGATAGTCAGCTAGTTGAGGGTTCGTTATCAAAGTCTCAATTCCCCTGGCAATGTCGGCGGACGACCAAGGGTTAACCAAGAATGCGCCCTTACCCGCGACAGTTCTCATTGGCTCCAGGTTACTCGTTACAACCGGCCTCCCCACGGCTTGTGCTTCGAGTATGGGCATTCCAAATCCTTCGTAAGTGGATGCGAAGAGGATCAAATGTGACTCTTGGTATAGTGCCGCCACATCGTTTAGGGATAGGTCCCACTTGTTAACAATCTCAAGTGTTCCGTTCGATGGCAGATCCCTTTTGTGATCTAATCTTCCCAGAACCGTAAGTCGTAGGCGATAGCGATCGGAAAGCTTGTTAAGTGCGACCATGCAACGTTCAATGTTTTTGTTTTCTTTGGTCCCAATTTGCAAAATATTTACCGTCCTGCGCGTGCTAATTGGACGTTTCTCGACGAACTTAAACGCGGAGTTAATAGGATTGGGAATTACGTACACCCGGCACGGCGAAATGTTAAACTGGCTTACAATGGCCTCCTTCGTGAAATCTGAAACCGTAGAAATGCGTTGGGCCCTGTTTATTGGGATCTGATACCAAAGCATTCCGATCAGAAATTTCTTGATGCCAACGCTGTTCTCAAAAATATTCAGATCATGAATTGTTATGTAGAGATTGCGGCGTTTAAGAAAAAGTGCGAGGTAGGTAACATCGCCGACTATATGGTTGATCTGCCCTTGGTGCACGTACATGTGCATTAGGTTACATAGGCGAGGTAGTATTCCTTTTGAGAGACATGGTGACGTGTATTGGTCGACATCCCAGCCAGATGCTTGCAGTTGCTTTTTAATTAATGGAAATATATTCTCCATTGAAAATTGGCCCGCATGCGGGCGCCTGTTGATCAATAGGAGCGTGACTTTCCTATGCATTACGGTGTACTTGGATTCATGACCCTGTCCGTCAATTCTTGGGGTCTCGGAGGAAGACCTGGTTTGCGAAGTTCAGTAGTTTGAAAGCACATTGAACGTACATACTGACCGATAGACGGGAGGGTCGAATCTGATAATGGGGATCATTCATTTTATTGACATGCTAGATTGTTCGATTGGCCAAATGCATAGAGATCGTGCGCAATTCTCAATCGGTGATCGTTTGTATTGGGCGCGTGTATTGCGCATGTTCTCCATCCGTGCCGCTCTGGAGTCTGCGGGCTTTGGTCAATCATACCGATGCGGTTCCGCAAGTGGTGCATGAATGGTAAAGGTTTGCAAACTGGCGCGTCAGTCTCCCGGCCGAGAATTCACTTTGGATCCATGCGCGACCACGTTGTCCCATTTCTTCAAGGTCCGCGTTCTCAAGAGCGCTTAGCGCTTCAACGAGTTCTGGAGTTCCGGCCTCTATCCAGCGGCCACAGTTATTCGTTTCTATTTCGCTCCATGGTGCGTTAGTAGTAGTCACTACTGGTGTACCGTAACTCAGTGCTTCAGCCACAACGATCCCAAAGTTTTCTGAGTATGTAGGTAGACAAAATATGTCACAGTTGGTGAAGGCGCGGGCCTTTTCAATTCCTGACACGAGGCCATGAAATTTGACCCGGCTAGTGAGGTCCAGGCTTTCGACTTTGTCTTTGAGTTCTGCCACGTAGGTGTCGGACCCGCTTCCGTAGATATCAAGTGTGAAACGTTCGGGCAAAAGTTGAACCGCGTCGACGAGAAGGTTCAGCCCTTTCTTGGGATGAATTCGGCTTAAGAAGGCGATACGAAATCTTCCATCGGGCTTCCACAATCGCGGCCCTGCGATATCGGGAATTTCGACCGCGTTCGGGATTACACTAGTGTCAATCGTACCCAAATTGCGTTGGCTGACGACCGCTTCGAACTCAGAGGTCGTGTGCAGTGTTGTGTGGCGTCGCGAAAGCACCAGGCCAGCGAGGCGCTCGAAAGCATGTTTCAATCTCGTCTTGGGAGAATTTTTCCACTGAGCCGTAGCCTGAAAGCCTCCTCGTGGGGACCAGACAACTGGTGTCGAAAAAGCGCGACAAAGTAGCAATGTGGGGAGCACATAGAAGTCGTATGGCCCGGTCAAATGGACGATATCAGCCCAGCGGATTGCTTTTGGCAGTCGGAAGATCATGCCTGGAGATACTGAGGGGTGTGCAACGTTCCTGCAGTACTGCACAGAATAGCCCGAAGGAAATGTGGCGGGGTTCTCGGGCAGTCTAAGGTGTTCACCGGAACTTGGGTCGGATATGTCGGTGCTGAGTACTCGAACCTGGAAATCTGGCAGCGCCGCAATTCCGTCAACGATCATCTTGGTTGAGACGATTGGACCACCATAAGCAACTGCCGGGTAAAATGCAGGTGTTACGTGCAATACTTTAACCAATCGCTCTGTCATGGTGCGGGGCTGCTGAATGGGTTGGATTTTCCAATTGGCTCGCAAAGTGTTGTACATCTTAGTCCTGATAGATGCATTCCCTCGCGTTCTCGGTCCAATATTCCTTTGAGATGGTGTTTGATGCTCAGGAAGTGTTGATGTAGCGGCGAGCAACAGTTCTTAACGATTCTCATCATTTGCCCCGAAATACTCTTGTCGTTCGCTTGGCGTACAACTTCTCGAATATCGCTAGGTCCTTTGGAAATCGCCTGGTCACGATGGCATTGAGAGTCGGATCGCCGGTCACTGGGTGCACATAGTCGGTTTGGTTCTCAATGCCGAGCTCCAGTTCGTTCAGATCGTAACCGAGACCACCAAAGATCTCATTCATATCGTCTTGAATCCGATCAAGAAATCCCACTTTGTCAACAGTCAGTGCTCCTGAAGAATCCGTGATGAAACTAGAACTTTGTTTGACTGGGTAAACTCTCGCCCATATCGGGAACGGCAGAAACCTAGCACTAGCAACTCGCAGGGTGATCGCTGGTCTCCAGCGCCCCCCTTCGGACCGCGCCCAACTGGAAAACCCATGACGTTTAGCAGCGCGGCCGGAACGATAGTAATGGTATTTCGATACAAGAACATCACGGGGGTGACGCAAAAATGCGACGAAGGTAAAAGCTTCGGCTCGTTTACCCATGATGGCGCGAATTTCCTTGGCCGTCGCATGAGTGTGTACTCTGACCATTTCCCCGCTTCCGTTCCGCACTCGGTTCCGCTCAATATTTGTGTCGATAGAGAGTAGCTTTCTTTGAATTGTTGTCGTTCCGGTCTTCGGCACTGCGATAAAAACGAACTTTCGATCTTCTGAGTAAAGCACTTGGAGATGTTCTACGTGTTCGTGCGGAATTGCGGTGCGAGACATTTCGCAAGGATTTTTACAGGTTCTCGATCGGGGAGGAGTGCATTCAGGTTGACGGGGAGTTTTTGCACGCAGTAGAAATTCGATCGGCGCCGGCAACGAGAGACCGACGTGCGTTCCGGGACCGGATCGCGCAACGCAGTTTGGTTTCGAGCGCCCGGCCTTTGTGTAAAGAAGTTGTAGCGGCGCTTCATATGTTCCGAGAGCGGGCGAAAAAAAAGCCGGGGCATTTGCGGTCTACTTTGGCTGGGGCACTTCGTAGCCCATACGTTCGGCGAGTTCACCACAGTGCTTTGTAACTATTTTAAGCGCTTCGTTGGACACCTCTGAAAGATACTGAGTATTCACGTCAGGGCGCAGCGGGTACCACTTTCTCTTGTTGTAGGCATCGTAGCGCGCGCCCAAATGAATTCGATCTTTTTTTGCTGGAAGGATTCCATGCGCGTACTCCAGCCCGCAAAAGTTGCAGATTTCGCTCACGATCTGTTCGGGATTGTCCAGAAGAGCCTCGAAGCGCCAGTGGCGAAGTCGAATTCCAGGGTCGGCGTCGGCGTCCTCTAGTGCAGCCCGCATGCTGTTACTCCAGTGTTCGGCGCAGAGCCGCACCTTGTCTTCTACCGGAAGGTTGAGCCTTCGCACCACACCATTACGTGTTGCTTGGCTCCATATCACTGCCCAAGGGTTTCGGCTGATAAGCACAAATCGGGGTGTGCTTTCTGACAACGCCTTCTGAACTGCACCGACTCGAACCGTTAGCGTCTGGCTTTTGTCTATCAGACGCACCGATCGGTCGCCGCCATGTTGGCGGATAATGCCCTGGAGGATCCGTCGGTAGCGCATTGCGACTGCGGGATCGACCTCACTTGCGCGGCGGCGGTAGTAGGGAAGAAAGGCATCCGTGCCGTAGACCCAGCCGTGGTTGGTAGACGGGAACGCAGGTAGATCGACCCGCCGCCATCCGAAATCTTCCGGAAGGATTTCGGACAGTGCATTCTGTGCCTCATCCTCGCCCGCCCAGTAGCGATGATCTCCGCTTACAGAGATAGCGTTCGGATGACGGTGTAAAATACGGGATAACAGCGTGAGCCCCCCATTCTGCGTGCCAAGAAGGAAGATGGGACGGTCTATCTTGACCTCGCGCCCGTTCCGAAATGCCGTACTCCATCGCCAAGCATTAGAGCGGTAGTGAAACAATGCTGAGCTGAGCTTGCGGACGGGGGGAATGAGAACTAGACGCTCGATCATTCTCTAAGCGTAGGTATTGGACGCATCGAAAGTGCCAGGCGTCACTCTGAACCAGCCCAGAGCGCGCTTATGGACCAAGGCATAATTTGCTGCGAAGAAGCGGTCCAACTCGGCGTGCCAACTATCGAATGCCTCCAGTTTATTTGGACGGATGCGCGCAACTATATAGGGCGTGCCTTCAACCAATGCGAAGACGTCCTTTAGGAAACAACGACTGTCGATCCAGCGCTTCGTATATTCGAACTGAATTGCGTCAATCCGTTCGCCATTGAGCATCCGTTTCGCACCGAGGATCACGGAATAGTCATGACCTTCGGCGTCGATTTTTAGAAAATTGATAGTCTTGAGGCCGAGTTCAGCGCAAACTTCGTCCACCGTCCGAAGTTCGATCGTTACTCGCTCCGCCGCCTTTTCGGCAGGAAGCAAGCTATCGACGATTGAGTTTCGTCCTGACGTTGGAGAACCAAGGATATTGATATACGTCTCTCCTGTCCGATCTGAAAGGGCAAAGGGGTGGACATTGATTTTGTAGTCGGGCCGCGTTCCGGCGACGCTTTCCAATAGCTTGGCCCGTGTCGCCGGAACCGGTTCAAACGCGTGATGGCAAAGGGTGGTCGGATCTATCGTAGTCTGGTTGAGAATGACGTCGATGAATTGCAGGCTCCACTGCCCGATATTGGCCCCAACGTCAAATATGACCGGGTTTTCGATGCCGCACATCGCCCTAGCAACGGATTGTTGCATGTAGATCTCGCCGCTCGAAGCCGGTAGGTTATTCTGCGGTTCGCCGCGCGCTTGCATGTAGATGCGGCGACCCAACCTCCAAAGCATTCTGCGCACTAGCTTTCTCCGCACTAGCTGTGTGCCCTTGGGGTGATTTGACAAAGGATCCAGTCAATAACCGATCGAAACTGGTCCTCGATCGCGTACCCCGATGACCAGCTCCGCGCCAGGCCTGCCGCAGCGATCGCTTCACGTTCCACCGGGTGCTCCAGATAGTAAGCCGCCTTGTCGCAGAGCTCTGCAGGGGTGGAGAAGAATTCCGCTTCTCGACCCTCATCAAACAATGCCATGTGGTCATTCGTGCGCTCCGCTAAGAGCATTGTACCGCAAGCGGGGATCTCGAAACTGCGTGTGGTCGTCGTCTCAGGGATCCGTTTCGAAAGCAGCCCGATGGCGATTTTTGCTCCGGATATCGCACTCGCATAGTCTTTGCCGAATAGCGCGCCCCCGCGAACGACGTTCTTCGCCCAGGTGTGCGTTCGAGCGTATTCGGTCCATCCCGGCCCCCAGATTGCCAATGGAACCCGGTCTGCGAGCAGTCGAAGAATATGAGCATAAGCGGATTGATAGTGTCCCACAAAACAGACATCAGACACGAGCGGATCCGGGATGTCGTCGTCAGGAACGGGTTTGATACGCCCACCGAATCCCTGGTGGATGAGCATCACATTGGTCGCACCAGCAGCGCGGTAGTCCTCGATTTCGAAGGGCTTGGTTGTCACTGACAGGTCGTAGTCGGGCAAGCTGCGGAGGAATTTTCGTGAACGATATTCGCGAAACTGGGCATCTGGGGTGTAATGGACCAAAAGGCGCGCACAGGATTTCAACTGACGTAGCGTCTGTGGGCGAACCCAAACTCCTTTGTCGACGAAGACTACGTCGAATCTGTCGCGCTCTGCAACCGCCTCTAACAACAGGTTGAAACGTCTGACGCCGCGACCGAGATTGAGGCGTGCAGCTAATGAGCGTTCGAACCGCGTGCCCATCGCCATGTAACGGTGGCGATCTGCTTTGATCACACAAAAGCCACGTGACTCCATGAGTGCGACACGGTCAAGCCCGTTTCCGCCCGCGCGCAGACTACCAACGTAGAGCAGGCGCAAGTTCAATATTGTTCTGCGCGCCGGAACGCATCCACCATTCGGGCAGCAGTGCCCCCACCTTCGGTAACAATGTCAACCGGGATCGCGAGCCATTGTGCGGCGCTCTTCCACAATGGCGATGTAGTTCCGAAACTTTCCCTTGCCACGCGTACTGCGCCCACGTCAACATGCGTATTGGACCAACCGGCCGCCGCCGCGATACGTGCGATCTGCTGTTTCGGATTCGTCGAAAACTCAGATAGGGATACGGCCACGTAGGTCTGGTTGGCGGCCATTAAGGAGCGCGCCAGCGTGGTATTGGCGCCCCACCAGAACGCAAGGAGCCTGATGTAGGCGGGGGCTCTACGCAGCTCGTCCACGGTTGGTCGCGAAAAACGGAACAACGGATGATCTCGATTGATTGCTGCCTCAATGATCTGTTGGTATTGGTAACCATCGTAGTACCCTTTTCGGCTAAAAAAGGTCTCCCGCCGATACAAGTTCGTGAGTCGACGCTTGATGCTCGGGGGTGCCGTCGGCACCAACTGGGCGGCCGCCCAATTGGCAGGGTCGCGCAGAATCTGTACGTTAATCACATCGTCGCTGCCTGCAACTAGCGTCGGCATACGGTTCCAACAACGTACCAAGTCGATGACGACACGGTCCCGGGCCGCCATCAAGGCCGCCAGCCAATCGATCTGCGCCTGCGAAGACCCGCAATCGAGTTCATCCAGCGGATGGATCGGGACCGGTTGTACGAGAAGCTTCGAAACATCTTCGGCCAACTCGGTCCAGGTTCCCTTGTGGTTGTCGCGTTGGCCCGCGGTGAACCGAGGATGAAATGGCTCGTCGTAACATCGCAACGAGCGATCGCTCCTCAACGTTTCCCACAAAATCGTGGTGCCAGAACGGCGCAGACCATGGATGAGGACATGGGTCAACTCGAAGGACCACCGGAGGCGGGTTGCACTGTTGTTCGCCTATGCGAGCTTTGGCGTACACTCAGCACACTTCGCCCTAAGATTCGAGCCAAAACAAGATATCCAATAAAAATCGGGAGCATACCAACAAAGGCCCGCTGAAAGTACCCCGTAGGCCCAAGCGCGGCCATCTGTATTCCAAGAAGAACAACAGGGAAGTATATCAACTGCCGCTCCTTGACCATGAAATATGAAACACGAGTGACGAAACCCAGAATTAATCCCATAAGCGCTGAAAAAAGGACTGTTCCGGGCCAACCCATTTGCCAGTATCCATCCGCAAACACAGTCATACCGACGTGCGAACTCGCGTCATTATTACCGGTGACCAACTGGTTGAAAGCACGACCTTGCGATACAGAAACCGGTTTGTCCGGCCAGAGAAAGCGCGGAATGATCGCTTGGAATAGAGAAGTCGTCCATTCTCCTCGGACCCCGTTGTCACGGAGTTCCATGGCTTGGAGCTGTTGCCCTGAATAGTTCAACCTAAGCCACCAGGTTTGCGCCTCTAGTTTTGCGGCGCTGATAACATTGGTCAGTACAATGTCGCCTTTGCCGATGGCCAACAGGATCCCGACGCGCTCACTGAAACCCGCGTCCGCGATGTTGCCACTCCGTTGAATGATTGTATTCCGACCGGCTGAGTTAACGTCCTGAAGGGAGGCAAAAGCCAAGAACGAAAGAAGCACCCACGGCAATAGCCTGCGCCAATTGTGATGTGCAAGAAACGCACCCGTGCCCGGCAGGAGGATAGCCAACATAATGGTGCGTTTGGAAAACTCCAGGCAACTGAAAGCAACGTGGACCGGCCAAAACACCCAAAAAATGAAGGTCCAGTTACGGCTTCCTTTCGCCGAAAGGAATGCCGCTATGGCAAACCCAAGATCGACAAGTGGGCTCATGGTCTTCAGTGTCCCAGGTAACGTGTAGCTCGCGATACCCCAGGACTCTGGAAGAATGAGACCATATTTCAGAAACGCTCCCGAGATAATAAAAAAAACAGCAGTCCGCTCCTGCGAGATCGGGCGATGCTGGCCCTGGGAAGCCTGTTTTGGATCCAAAGAGAACCGAAAACGCATTGATAAGACCATGAATAACAAACTAATCGTCACGCCAGTGTATGTAAGGAAACTGGTCCGTAGCAGCCCGTAGTTGTCGACTGGATATGTGCCATATGACAATAGGCTGCGCGTTGCCGAATTCGAAAAGTATACTGAACTGGTGCCAAACCCAAAGAACAGTGCTATGCCAATCGGATAGATAACTGCCGGAACAAACAGCGTGGCTGGGTCAAACCGGATTGACGAGAACGCGAAATAGAGCGAGGTGACAATTGCCAAGCCGATACCTGCTACACCAATGGCGACGGCAATATTGTCACTACACTGACTCGGATCGCATTGGAAGTAACTGAAACCGAATAGAGCGGCAATAAAGCCGATGGCAACGGTGTAGCGCATTAGCCTCTTTCTTAACCGCCGCATGCCCACCTTTAAAATGTAGTTTTTCTCGCCAGTTTCTATATCACGATCCCCATGCTGCACACCAAAGTTTACAGTAGATACCAGAAAAGATTGGCGCACTCCGTTCTTTGGACGTGCCTGATGTCGGCTGTTCAGTTGTACTATTTAGGAAGACATACACCGAACGCATCGGTCCTGATTCCCAATTCACGGCGCACAAGAATCCACGCAAGTGCCTGCATGAGAACTGTAGTAAAAACAGTTGCGATAACCGCACCCAGCGCCCCAAAAAACGGGATCAGTATTGCGTTAAGAGCGATATTTGCAATGGCAGTAAAATAGGAGTATCTTGCGCTGTATATTTCGCGTCCGGACATATTCAAGATCAATACGGAACTGCCAAAGAACGCGCTGGCTGCTATCCCTATCGCCAGCCACAATGTTAGCTCGTATGAAGTGGCGTATTCGAGGCCCAAAACCGCGCTAAAACCGGAGCTTCCAATAATTAGGATCATAAGAACGAACGAAATGGCGGCAACAAAGGCCACCCGGCTACCGAATACAGCCAGCCGCTGAATTTCCGCACTATTGTCCAACAAATGCAGCGCTGCAAAGCGCGGGCTAAGGATTGCGTTAACTATGATATTGGCAATCATTGCCGCCGAAGCGATCTGAATCGCGACTCGATACTGGGCAACCTGATCGGTACCAACGATTGCACCTATCATAAGTAGATCAGAGTAGCTCTTGATTGCGCCCGCGGCAGCAAATACGGTCAGGGGAAACAGACTTTTTTGCCACTGCGTAAAATGGAAATCTGGAGTGCGCTCTGTTGGCCAATCTTGTCTGGTCAGCCATGCCCCAAATATTACAGCAATCAAGGCAGCTAAAAGGTGGGTTGAGATTAAGGCGCTGACAGAGAAATCGAAATGTATCAGCCCCACGGATGCAGCCAACAAGAACAACATCGGTCGAATTAACCCATCGGGCAGCCGACCTTGCGCCACCCGCCCGAAACCCGAGAGAGCCCCCATCGTTCGCTTGATTATAGCAATTGCTGGAATCAATGCCGTCATTGACAGTATAATTGGCCAAGAAAGCTGTTCCAAAACTGGATATTCTATTGCTCGCACCGCGGCATAGGATCCAATTATCAGCGTTCCTAGTACGAGAGACCCCCAAAATATCACTCGACGCGACCATACTTTCAGTCCGAACAGTACATTGTTGTCCTGGCTCTGCACTGCAATGGAGATTTCCCGGGTAAGCAATGTAGGAATTCCCATACAAAGCGGTAGTGATAAGAATTGTGAGACTGTAAGTGCCATAGTATAAAGGCCATACTCAGAGGGCGACAGGTTTCTTGCCAATATTGCAACAGTCGCAAGGCCTAGGAAGGCGTTTGCTATCCGTATCGCAATTAGTCCGGCGCCGCTCGCTAATGCCGAATTTCGCACCGGGCGCCCTCCTATCGATGTTTTGTCTGGCGGACCAATTTCCGAACGGTCAATCATATGAAAATTTTTGCTGCGGATACTGGTTGGGGTTTCATACTGCGCATCGGAATAGATGCACAAACGCGATGTAATAAATTTATGCGTCGCAAGTCATGTCGGTTAAAAAGCGTTCTCGATAGGGTTCCGGAAAAATATTCCGTTCATTTAAGGCTGCTTTAGATTTACCTTTTAGGGCACACGATGCTCGGAGTTTGACTTTGAGCATGTCGCTTCAAGCTGACACGATGTGTGCTTTGGCGACAATATCGTATTGTTTTTAAGTTGGATTGTGCACATGTCTTTCTGCAAACGCCCTATAACTCAAATTCCCGGCGTTGGCCCCAAACCGGGCGAGGTCGACCCCGTACTGCCCTCGTGCCGCACGGGGCTCACGGGGACACACCCGCCCCATTCCGCCGTGCTGCCACCGCGGTGATGGCTGCAACATAGCCCTCGACGGATCCGCAGCCGTAACGCGCATCGGCCAGGCGGAACGCGGCGGCCCCGCCATGAGCGGCCTGGATGTCGGTGGCATCTGCGAGCTGCACATAACTGGAGACAGGTCAGGCAGGATGTCGAATATGTCCGGCGTCAGCACGGTAGCGCCCAATCGAAGCGAGCTGGGACGGCGTCGTGGCCATGGTTGGCATTCAACGAGGCCCGCCACCTGCCTCGGTGCGTTCACCGAAACCGCCACGCCAAATTTCGAGATCTCCGCCCCCGCGCTCTCCGTCACAGCGAGCTGGGTGTGGCTCGATGCCCCGTAGGCCGCGACGAGGTCGGCGGTCACGCTCGCGGCCCGTCCGACAACATGAAACCACCAGCCAAAAGCACCACGAACTGCTCGCCGCCGATCGCGCGTTCTGCGCATGCGACCGCATGGCCGAGGCCCTGTTGGATCGGCTAACGCACGAAGATGCATTCCACCCCGGCGGGCAGTGTGGATGATCGCCGTCGCCTCGACTTTGTCCTTGTCGCGCAGCGCCGCCTCGAGCTCGAGATTGGCGTCGAAATGACCCTCGATCGCGCGCTTGTGGCGCCCGGGCCCGAAGACCAGAGTGTCGATGCCGGCATGGACGGCTTCTTCGGCGACCTCTTGAGTGATCGGCTTGTCGACGATCGGCAGCAATTCCTTCGGCATCGCCGTGGTTGCCGGCAGGAGCGGGGTTTCGAACGCGGCCACGGGAAAGACCGCCTTGCCGCCCCGGGGTCACCGTCTCTTCCCCAATGTGCCCGACGACACACCCGCGCCGGCAGGGTCGAGGCCGATCTCGTCTTGCAGGCTCGCGATTTCCGCCTGGAGGGCTTGGTATTCCGCCAGTTTACGATCAAGGAAACTGCGTGTCAGCGCGGCTTTCTCCGCTATGCCCTTGCGAGTCAAAATGTAGGCATAGCGACGCTTATCCTCGGCCGCGGTGAAATTGCCGAACTTTACAAGCCCTTTGTCGACCAGGGCGCGCATCAGGTAATGGATGCCGCCGACGCTGATCCCAACGGCGGCCGCAAGCTCTCGCTGGGACATATCCGGATTATCCTGGAGAAGGCGCAATACACGGAACCGCACGTCCTCCTGCAGGGCATCGCGTTGGCCGGACATCAGCGAGCCGGACCTTCCACGGCTACCGCACAAGGACTGCCTGCGGCGCGCCTCGGGGCAACGGGCTCAAATATGTCAAACGGAACAGACATGGTCGTTCAGTCCTGAGCGTTAGCAGGCACTCGGGAGATTGGAAACCCCTTTTCCCGGCTGCGCCCGAGAAATGTTACGCCCCGCCACAGGACCTGCGCGCAGCCCCGGCCTCATTAGGTCGCCTCACCGTCTAATCCCTAAGTCCTGATCGACGTCGTCTCGGCGAGATCGCATGGGGCGGTGACCTGATGCACCGCATCCCGCTTGAACTCGGCGCCGTAATTGCTTGTCCCCATCTCAGCCTCCTCGCCTCAAAGTTGGGCGGCAAAGCGTCGACAAATCCAGGGACACCTCAGTGCTGCAGTCGCGCGGGCTGGCCGAAACCTCGTACACGAGTTGAACCTCGTCGAGGATCTGGGGTTCAATGTGAGCCTGCCCGTGCCCTCTGCCTTTTCGCGCGCGACCACTCTGCAGGCCCTGGGGCCGCGCGAGGCCCCGGTCGTGCCGCCCGAGGGAAAGGCCCCGGATGCGGCGATTGATCGGCGTCTGTCCTCCATATCGATCAGCAACGTGCGGTTGGGCGAGGTGTTCAACATCGCGGCCGTCGCGACCGACCCGCAGAAATCCGCTCTGCTCGCGAATCCGTTTGCCCAGCTCTGTATACGGGACCAGATCGAGGTGAGATTTGGGGGCGACCGAACCGGCCCAAAGCAATTATCTGCCATCCCCCGAGAAAAAACTTGGCGTAGAGACAAAAATCCGCAGAATAGATAGCGAGTGGGGGATAGGTGCCGGTTTTTTTGGGCGCCACAATTCCATAGTTTCATATGTTTTTTTGCCGATTGGATTTTCCATGTCGAGCGAAGATTTTTCAGATCGGATATCGGAGTGGCACCCTAGCCGTGATCTGAGGTTGCTTGTCGGGGGCACCGACCATTTCTGGTTGAATAAACGCATCAGCGACATACTGGGCAGCGTGGCGCTGCTCCCGACGCTCGGGGCCCTGGCATTATTACTCCTCGTCCTGAACCTGCGCCTCAACCCCGGCCCGCTATTCTTCTACCAGCACCGGATGGGCCGCTTCGGCAAACGGTTCGTCGCGATCAAGTTCAGGACCATGTTGCCGGAAGCGCCCGGCAAGCAGGTCAAACGCGGCTACCGCGACCCGCTGGAACATCACCGGATCACGCCATTCGGCAGGTTCCTGCGCCAGACCCGGATCGATGAATTGCCGCAGATCATCAATGTCCTCCGCGGCGAGATGAGCCTGATCGGGCCGCGGCCGGATTACTATGACCACGCTCTGGAATATCTCGAGGCGATCCCGGAATACCGGGCGCGCCATGCCATCCGCCCCGGGATCAGCGGACTGGCCCAGGTCACGCTCGGCTACGCGATCGGCCTCGATCAGACCAGGGCCAAGGCACATGCCGATCTGACCTATATCCGCAACGCCTGCCTGTGGCTCGACATCAAAATCTTCTGGCTCACCCTGGTTACCGTCACCCTGCGACGCGGTATCTGAATTTGGCGCCGCCAGCCGAGAAACTTGCGTGGGTTCGGGGATGTGGCCTATTATTTCAAGACCTGCCCTCGAAAGGTGAGCCGGGATGAAAGACGAAATGCGCCGTGGCTGGGCAATCTCTTCCCGACCCGGCGAGAGGATCCAGGAGGACGATGACATCGACCTGCTCGAACTTGCGCGCACGATCTGGCGCGGCAAGTTATGGATATTGCTCGCAACTTTGCTCGCAATCTTCATTGGGGGCTATTACGCCTACAGGATTGCGGTGCCGATGTTCACCGCGAAATCCGTGGTTGCCCTGGAGAACCGGCAATCGCAATTTGTCGACCTTCAGAATGTGATGTCTGGCCTCTCCGGCGATCAGGCGACGATCAACACCGAGATCGAGGTGCTTCGGTCGCGTGGATTGGTGGAGCAACTCGTCGGACGCATGAATCTTACTGAAGACCCGGAGTTCAACGCGCAGCTTCGTGTTCCGTCCGCCTTTTCGCGCAGGTCCATCATGCAAGCCATCGGGTTGGTTGACGCGCCGGCCACACCCTCCGCTCAACAGGTATTGAACGCAACGATTGATCGTGTGCTTGAGGCGGTGTCGATCAGCAACGTGCGTTCGAGCTATGTCTTCGTTATCACGGTCATCACGAGTGATCCACTCAAGTCCGCCGAGATCGCAAACACGCTCGCAGAGCTGTATATCCTCGATCAGATCGAGTTCAAATTCCAGGCAACGGAACAGGCAACCGTCTGGTTGTCGGATCGCGTCTCAACCCTCAAGAGCGAACTCGAAACCGCCGACGCCCGCGTCAAGTCCTTTGCGGCCGAGACCCGACTGGTCAGCGCCGACGCGCTCGACGCGCTCAATCGCCAGGTAAAGGATACCCGGGATCGACTTGCGAGCCTCGAAACCTCCACATCGCTCCTCGACGCCCGGCTCACAGCCTTCGGCCTGGCGCGCGACAGTGGCGATATCGACGAAATGGTTCGGCTGGCCGATGATGTCACGCTCACGCGCCTTGCCAACACCGGCGCGACGGAAGACACGATACTCGCCCGTCTGGAGCTTCTCCGGGTTCGGACGGAAGAGGACCTCGCCCGTGCAAACGCACAACGCGCATCCCTCGCGGCCTCCGTGGCGCAACTCGAAGCGGATTACGATCAGCAATCGAAAGACCTTGTGACGCTGCAACAGCTCCAGCGTGAGGCCGAGGCCAACCGCCTGCTCTATGAATATTTCCTGTCGCGGATGAAAGAAACCGCCGCGCAGGAAGGCATCCAACAGCCCGATAGCAGGGTGATCTCGAAAGCCGCCGAGCCAGGCACCGCCTCGGCCCCCCGCAAATCGCGCATCCTGGCGCTCTCGGGCCTAATCGGCCTGCTCATCGGCACCGCTGCAGTCCTCTTTCGTGAAATGGCGCAAAACGGCTTTCGAACTGCGGAAGACGTTGAAGCCGCCACCGGCCATACCGTGCTGGGCCAAATCCCACGGATACCCAAACGCGACCGGGGCGAGGCCATCGACTACCTGATCGACAACCCAACCTCCGCTGCAGCGGAAGCGGTGCGCAATCTGCGCACCTCTCTGGTCCTATCAAACATCGACAAGCCGCCGCAGGTATTTCTGGCCACTTCCTGTGTGCCTGGCGAAGGCAAAACCACCACCTCGTTTGCGCTCGCTCAGAACTTCTCCGGGATGGGAAAGCGGGTGTTGCTGGTGGAAGGGGATATCCGGCGGCGCGTGTTTTCGGAGCATTACGGCCTCCGGAATGCCGACGGGCTCATCGCTGTCCTGTCCGGCAAGCGCGATCTTCAGGAATGCGTCCAACGCCTCGGCCGGGTCGGCATTGATGTGCTGATCGGCGAAGACACGTCGGTGAACGCAGCGGATGTGTTCTCATCCAACCGCTTTCAGGAATTCATTGATGACGCCCGCGCAATCTACGACGTGATCATCATCGACACACCGCCCGTTCTCGTGGTGCCCGATGCCCGCATCATCGCGCAGGCGGTCGATGCGATTCTTTTCACGGTTAAATGGGACGACACACCCCGGCACCAGGTCAACGAGGCCATCCGCCTGTTCGAGACAGCCGGTCGCGCCGTCACTGGTATCGTGCTGACCCAGATCGACGCAAAGGGAATGAAACGATACGGCTACGGCGACCGCTACGGTGCCTACTCGACCTACGGCAGCAAGTATTACACGGACTAAGGTCCAACTTGCTTTCGATCGCGGCGGCGCGATAAATGAAAGTGATGAGGCTCTTTTCAAGCATCGCACGCAGCCGCACCAGGATCCGCTGTGTCGGTTTCGACACCGCACTGGAACCGGCGGAAACCCTTGCCGTGGTTGGCGATATCCACGGCTGCGATCAGCTTCTGGAAGCGCTGCTCGATGACATCTCCAGCCACGACCCCGACCAGCTTGTCTTCGTCGGCGACTATATCGACCGTGGAGAAAAAAGCGCGGCGGTTCTGGATCGTCTCTATGCCTTGTCCCAGGCCAATCCCGCGCAGGCGGTGTTCTTGCGCGGCAACCATGAGGAGATGCTGCTTCGCTTCCTCGACAATCCGGAGCAGGATTCCCGGCGCTGGCTGAAATTCGGCGGCCTCCAGACCCTCGCGAGTTTCGGCATCGGAGGGATCAACGAGACGGCGAACGCGGAACAAGCCATGCGCGCCAGAGACGCGCTGGCAAACGCGCTTGGCCCGGACCTTCTGACCTGGCTGCGCGCCCTGCCCTCGCGTTTTACTAGTGGAAATGTCGCCGTGGTTCATGCCGGGGCCGATCCGGACCTGCCTATCGCTGCCCAATCCCCCGAGGTGTTGACCTGGGGGCACCGCGATTTCACTGCGCGCCCGCGCAAGGACGGATGTTGGGTCGTGCACGGGCACACGATCGTCGCGGAGGTGTCGCGCGATCAGGGGCGGATTGGCGTGGATACCGGGGCCTATGCAACCGGACGCCTTTCCGCCGCGCTGATCGGGCCCAACCGCTTCGAGGTGCTGACCTCCACGTATTGATGAGGCCGGGCCACTGACCGATGTCAGAACCCGGCTGACCTATCGTTCAGCACATGGAACTCAGTGAGTCTCCGGCCCGTGAATATGCGGCGAGGCGGTTTCGGCATTCCCCCCGGCATTGGGGGCCGTGATCGAGCTGTTCCACACCACTCAATTGGGCCGGCAGCGCTGCGCCAGGCCGCTCGAACGCGCCATCAGGACTTAATCCTCCGAACATCCGCCCGGCATTGTGTGAGCCTCCGCACACATGGTGCTCCTCAGCCACAGATTCTTTCACAAAGCGCATGCAGACTTGGGAAAATGTCAGCCATTCGGTAACGTCTCAGAAACTGACTTCCTGTTTCGCAAGACGCAAATCCAGAGGCAAACCCTATGCGAGCATTTGTCCCGATGATTTTGTTGTTTTCTCTTGCAGCCTGCGGCGGGATCTACAATTCGCCCACGGTCACGGCCGAGACCACCGCCGTCGGCGACGTCACCGTCGCGCAGATCAACGCGCAGAACCTGGCCGCAGCCAATGGCTCGCCCTATCGGCCGCGCACTCTGCCGGCAATCTTTTCCCGGACAACCGGCACCAGCGGCAGTGCGGTCGGCGCGGGTGCGCTGCCCGCTGCTGCCTTTCTGCCGGAAGACCGGCCAGCCAATCTGCCAACCCTCCTTCCCCCGCCGGAAGATCCGACCGCCTACAAGATCGGCGTAGGCGACGTCATCCTCCTCTCCACGCCGAACGCGGGCGATACCGTCGAGGCACTGGCTGGCCTGCTCGCGGCTCAGACACAACGCCAAGGCTACACGGTCCAGGACGATGGCGCGATCACCATCCCCGATGTGGGCCGGATCCGGCTGGCCGGACTTTCACTGGAAGAAGCCGAAGCCGAGATTTTCCAGGCCCTTGTCGGCAGGCAGATTGATCCGACCTTCTCGATCGAGATCGCCGAGTTCAATTCGCAGCAGGTTGCGCTCGGTGGCGCCGTCCGCAACCCGACATCCGTTGCGATCACGCTAAAGCCGCTGACGCTCAACACCGCACTCACGGCCGCAGGCGGGTTGGCCGTCGCCGATCGCGACTATGCCTCGATCCGGCTCTACCGCGGCGGCAAGCTCTACCAGATCCCGGTGACCGCCTATCTGAGCGATCCGTCCATTCAGACACTTGCCCTGAAAGACGGCGATTCGATCTATGTCGATACCGAGTTCGACCTCGAAAAAGCCCAAGGCTATTTCGCACAGCAAATCCAGCTCGCGAATTTCCGGCAGTCGGCCCGCCAGGCCGCGCTCACGCAGCTCGAAACCGAAATCGGCCTGCGCCGCAATGAGCTTGAAGAGGCGCGGGAGAACTACCTCACTCGTGTCGAACTGGACTCGGTCGAGCGCGACTACGTCTACATTGCCGGCGAGGTTGGCGTGCAGAGCAGGTTCACCCTGCCCTTCGAACGCACGGCATCGCTCGCCGACGCTCTCTTTTCTCAAAGCGAAGGCGTTCCAAACCGCACCGGCAACATCTCCGAGCTCTACGTTCTGCGTGCTTCGAACAGCGGTTCCGGCGTCACGGCTTGGCACCTCAACGCTTTGAACGCCGCCAATCTCGTGCTGGCAACGAAATTCGAACTCCGCCCCAATGACGTTGTGTTCGTCGCCGAGCAGCCTGTGACGGCCCTGGATCGCCTCGTGAGCCAACTCGCCCCGTCTATTGCTTTGGCGCGGACCCTGTAGGACTTCCCATCGAACATGGCGGTTTGACGATCTTTTCCGGGTAGCAGGCCGTGTTCTCCCGGTGTGCATCTGCGGGGCATCAGACTAAAGTCTGATGCGGGATCGGACCAAAGGCCTAAAGTTGCTAGGCCGATGTACCATTATATCCACAGGGACAATGTGGCAGTTTTCCCCCATCGCTGATCGGCACTCGTCAAGCTCTGGCTCCGGCTGCAAATACCCCGATGCACCAGGTAGCTCCAGTGGAGACGACCCGAGCACTTTTTGAGTAACACGAGTGCCACCCCTGATTGGCGTATTCCCCTTGGCCCACCGGCCCCTTGGAAACGCGGACCCCCTGTTGTTTGGCTCCGCGTTTCCAGCATGCCGGGCTGTCCGCAGATCGAGACAAGATCCGGACCTGTTCGAAATCTGGCGGTGCGCAACCGGCCCATCCCACCCCGCTTGGCCAGGCTGGCTGCCGAGTGTCACTCCTCGCGCCAGGCCTCATGAGCAATAATTGCCGCCTCGACGCGATTGCGCGCGTGGAGTTTCGTGAGAATCTCCGTCATGTAGTGCTTCACTGTTTTCTCTTGCAGTGAAAGCTCGTCGGCGATTTCGCGGTTCGACAGCCCCCGCGCGACCCGCCGCAGAACCTCTTCCTCGCGTTTTCGCAGCGTCTCGAGGGCAGTCTGCCTGGGCGCCTTGGGCGCATGCATCAAGGCCAGAACCTGTGCCGCGAGTGCCGGCGTGATATGCGCCTCACCCTTGGCGACCCGACCGAGAACACGGCGCAGCTCATCAGCCGAGATCCCCTTCAGGATATAGGCCGTCGCACCGGCGCCAAGTGCCGCGGTGATGTCTGCATCGTCCTCCGAGACGGTCAGCATGGCCACATATGTCGCATAGCCGGCCTCGGCGATGCGAGCCGCGGCCGAGATGCCGCCCCCCGGCATCGACAGGTCGAGAAGGGCAATATCGGGCCGGTGTTTTTCGGCGAGGCGCACCGCGTCATCTGCACTCTCACCGACACCCACAACCTGAAAGTCGCCGGTCTCCTCGATGCTGTAGACCAGCCCGTTCCGGAAGATCGGGTGGTCATCCGCCAGTATGATGCGAGTGGTCATGCGGTTCGGTCCTCTCTTGGCAAGGTGAGGGTAATGGTCGTACCCGTGCCAGGCGCGCTTTGGATCGTCAGGCTGCCGCCAAGGCTTTCAGCCCGGTCGACAAGGCCGAGCAGCCCCTGCCCACCATCGTCGCGCAGGCGCAATGCGCTCGACGGGTCGAACCCGCGGCCGGAATCCGAGACGGTAATGGTCACCGCCTGTGGCTGCATCGCCACGCGGACCGTTGCAGCACCACCGCCATGGCGGGCGGCGTTCGACAGGGTTTCCTGCAGGAAGCGGAATGCACAAAGCTTGCGGGCATAATCGAAACCCGTTCCGAATGGGAGCACGCCTTCCAGCTTCACTTCGGTGCCCGCCTTCAGCCGATGCTCCTGCACCGCCCGTTCGATCGCGTCGGCAAGGCCGATCGAGTCAAGATCCGGAATCGCCAACCCGCGTGAAATACCACGAATTTCAGACAATGCCTGATCGAGCGCCGACCGGACTGCAAAAGCTTCATTGCTTCCCTTTTCCGCCTCCGGCAGCAAGGCATCGAGCCGGAGCGCGGCCAGCGCCAGGTTCTGGGCCGGCCCGTCATGCAGATCGGCGCCAAGCTGGCGGATCGCCTTTTCCGTCTGCGCCGTCGCCCGCGCCGAGGCCGAGACCGCACGGCGGCGCAGTTCGTCATTCTGTGCCGACATGGTCCGGGTTTCGGTCAGGCGCATCTCAAGCAAGCGTCGTTGGCGGTCGATTGTTCGGCCGCCGGCCTGAACGATGCCGAATAACAGGAGCCCGCTTGCGAGAAAGGCCGACCCGACAACCAACCAGCTTGCCCGCCTCGCATTCGCAAGGTCCGCCGCCAGCACAGTGCCGTTGTGATAAAATTCCACCACGGCAACCACGTCACCCGAATAAAATGCGTGAACGGGGCTGTAGACCTCCAAAAGCGGAATACCCAGCTCGGCCTCGCGGGCGTCTTCATCGTCGTTCAACTCTTGGTAGGATGCTGCGACCTCTCCGGTCCATGCCCGCTGGAGATCGTCCGCCTCCTCGAACCGTTGGCCGACAATGGCGCTGTCCGACGCCATCACGATTAATCCATCCGGGTGCCATAGCTTGTATGACACGACCTGCTCGGCAAGAGCCGGCAGCGTGAATACTTCTTCAAGCTTGCGCTGCACCGGCTCTTCCAGAGTGCCCGTGCCGGCAAGCTGGTCTCCGAGCGGGGCAATGAAGTTCTCGACGTAGCCTGCGGCTGCGGTGGCCGAGCTCTGAACAACACCCTGTTCGATCCGCATCGACACCCAGGAGCCGACCGCTAACATAGCCGTAGTCATGACAAATCCGCCGGCGAACAGAAACTGCGCCGGCAGCGACCAGCGGCCTCTACCGGCCTCGGCTACATCCTTCAACATCATGTTTGTAGTCTATCATCCTATCGCCCGACCGGCACGAAACAATGTCAGTCGCCGCGCAGATGACGATACCGCCATGTATGCACGCGCCCCTTTGCGCCGGAAACATTTCAACGGTTGCGATGCGGCCTTGGCAAACGGCTCGCGTCTCAAGACCAGTTGAAACCTGGGCAGGATTTGCTGCCGAACCGGGCCACCGGGACCGGAACCAGATGCAAAGCGGGGCTCAGAACTCCCGGAGGCACCATGGGGATTAAGGCGAGAAGATCGATAATGAAGTGAAAATTATGCTGGCTGTGCGGGCAGTTTGTGGCAATCCGGCCTCGCCGAAATTTCCCTAAAAGCAGCGAATTCTTTCGCGGCTGACAGGGAGGTTTTGGCCAGAACAGAGAACTGGCGGCAAACATACCGGGAATGCACACTTACCGGCTTGATGGCGGGGCCGAGCTTCACTTCACGGCCAGGTCTGTGACGACGGAGATGTGGAGGCCGAGACCGGGCGTAAAGACAATCGTCCTTGGTCTCTGCAGTCAGATCGGACCAGCGAGCGTCTCAGCCTGCAGGATCACCTGCCACGCGAGGATCGCGTGGTCAGTGTCGGGACGGGTATCTGCCCGCGCTGCGGGGGTCCGCTGCGCCTGGTCGGCGAGAGGATCAGTGAGATGCCTGATTGTGCTCGGGCACAACTGAAGATCGTGCGCCTCGGTCGCCCGAAATATGGTTGCCGGCAGCGTGGAACCAGATATCAGGCGCCGGCCCCCGAGCGGCCGATCGCGAAGGGGTTGGCGCGCCGGGCCCGGCTGACCCATGTCCTGATCAACATGTGATGATCGACCGTGGCGCCGGAATGATCCACCGGCGGTCGTCGATCTGTTCAGCCCGACCGGAGGGCCGATAGGCCGTCCGCACATCTCGACCGGTTCCAGGGTATCCTGCACGTGGATGGTTATGTCGGGTTCAAGCCGCTTGCCGCGCGTGGAGACATCACTCGTGCGGCCTGCTGGGCGCATATCCGGCGGAAGTTCCATGAGGTGCAAGGCAGCCGGGTCGCCGGTCGCGCACGAAGCCCTGCGCCGGATTGCCGTCCTCTACGCGGTCGAAGCCGAGATCCGTGGCCGGCCCGATGTTGAATGCCGGGCGGCAAGGCGATTGCACTCACTCCCGATCATCAATGACCTGAAGCCCTGGTTCGAGCCGCAACTTCCGCGTTTGCCGCAACGCAGCGGCCTCGCCGAGGCGATCCGCTATACGCTCGCACGCTGGGCTGCGCTCTGCCGGTTCCCCGACGATGGCCGGATCGGCCTCGACACCAATACAATCGAACCTGCTATCCGACCGATCACACTTGGCCGGAAGTATCATCTCTTCGCCAGGTCCGAACGTGGTGCAGAATGGTGGGCCACGATCAGCACCCTGATTACCACAGCCAAGCCGAATGACGCAGAGCCACAGGCCTGGATGACCGATGCCCTGCAGTGTCTGACAGTGGGGCATCCGACGAACCGGATCGACGAACTTCTTCCATGGAACCGGCCGCCCTGCCCAAACTGACATCCCGATATGTCAAAAATGGGTGTTTCCGGGAAACTCGCCCAGGTCGGCAGCGCACCCGAGGACGATCCAGGCCGACAGCATGAAACATGACGACATCGTCCGGGTACACGAAAATACTCTCAGCTGAGTAGAGTGCCCGGCTTTCAGTCAGCGGTCTCCCGTATCAATACCAGGCGTCGGGCTCCTCCGACTTCCTGCGTTCGACAAAGTCCCTCAGGGCCTCGTCGATACCCTCATCGATCGCCGGCGCTTCGTAACTGTCCAGCAGGGATTTCCAACGTGCGTTGGCGCGGGTCGCATAATCTTCGGCCCCCTGTTCGTCCCATGTCTCGAAGGTGCGGTCGTCATTCAGGCCGCTGTCCCAATAAGCCATCTCGTAATGGCGCAAGGTGTGGTCGGTGCCGAACAGATGTTCACCCGGCCCGTTCTGGGCCAGCGCCTCGAAGGCCAGCGTTTCCTCGTCCACTTCCATCCCGGCGAGGTAAGCATGCAGCGCGCCGGCCATGTCGCAATCCATCACAAATTTCTCGTAGGACATCGACAGCAGACCATCGAGGAACCCAGCCGTGTGCAGGATGTAGTGCGCACCACATTGGACGGCTGACATCATCGACATCATCGCCTGCTGCATCGCCTGCCCATCGGGCCGCTTCGAGGTGCTGAAATTGCCGGCGCAGCGCAGCGGCAAGTTCAGCCGCCGGGCCAGTTGCCCCATGACGAGGCTGCCCAACGCGGGTTCGGGCGTGCCGAAGGTGGGCGAGCCCGAGCGCAGCGACATCGACGACAGGAACGACCCGAGAATCGCGGGCGCGCCGGGACGCACCAGCTGAGTCAGCGCACAGGACACCATCGATTCGGCCAGGCATTGCGCCACCGCCCCCGCCATCGTCAGCGGCGAGACCGCGCCGCCCAGGAGAAAGGGCAGGTGGATCGAGCCCTGTCCCGCGGCGGCGTAGGTGCGGATGCCGGCAGTCGTTACACCGTCCAGCACCAGCGGCGAGGTGGTGTTGAAGTTCCCCATCACGACGCAATGAGTGTCGACGAAGTCCGCGCCGAACAGGAGGCGGCACATCTCGACACTGTCGGCGGCACGTTCCGGCGCGGTGATCGATCCGAGGAAAGCCCGGTCGGAATAGCGCATGTGGGCGTAGACCATGTCGAGGTGGCGCTTGTTCACCGGCACATCGGTCGGCTCGCAGATCGTGCCGCCCGAATGGTGCAGCCAGGGCGAGCTTTGCGCCAACTTCACGAAGTTCTTGAAGTCCTCGATCGTGCCGTAACGTCGGCCCCGGTCGAGGTCCATCACGAAGGGCGAGCCGTAGGCCGGTGCGAAAACCACCGCGTCTCCGCCAATCTCGACGTTGTTCGCCGGGTTGCGGGCGTACTGGGTGAAGCGGGCGGGAGCGGTCTTCAGGATCTCCTGCACAAGGCCCGGTGCGAAGGTCAGGCGCCAGGATTCGGCCGTCTGGTCGATCACCTTCGCCCCGGCCTCGCGGTACAGGTGCACGGCTTCTGCATCATCGCGCACCACGATCCCGATCTCGGCGAGGATGCGGTTGGCGGTGGCCTCTATCCGCTCCAGCGCCTCTTCGCCGACCAGATCATAGGTGGGGACTTTGCGGCTGATGTAGGGCACGCGCAGGTGCAGGTTCTGGCCCGGCTCGGCGCTGCGGGCGATAGTGCCCCGGCCACGGCGGCGGCCACGGGCGGCGGTGGCCGCGATCTGGGTATCGTGCTGCATTGGGACCTCCCTTGCATTGCCCGTCTGCGGGACCCCTGGTTCTGCCCCAGATTCGGCCCGCGAAGGGCGAACTTGCAATCACAGTAATTTTCATCCTGACTTAGTTGAATTAAGCCATCACCGGGCCGCATCTCCTCTCCGGGTGTCCTCGGTGGGCTATCCGAAGAAATGGAAAGCGAGGCCACCTTGCCCAAACGCCCCTACGACCTGCCGCCGATGCGCGCCCTTGTCAGTTTCGAGGCTGCCGCCCGGAACGAAGGTTTCAAGGCCGCCGCGCGCGAGTTGAATGTGACCCCGGCGGCAATTAGCCACCAGGTCCGGGCCCTGGAGGCCGAACTGCAAACACCGCTGTTCCTGCGCCATCACCGCGGCGTCGAACTGACAGAGACCGGCGCCTACCTGCTGGTCGCGCTGCAGCGCGGATTCGAGACGATGAGTGACGCGGTGGACCAGTTGAAATCACGCCCGACGCGGGCCTCGGTGACGATAGGTGTGACGACGGCGGTCAGCTCTCTGTGGCTGACGCCGAAGCTGGCGCAGTTCTGGAAGGCACATGGCGACATCTCAGTCGCGCAGATCGTCAGCGACACGGGCAAGCATCCGGCCGAGTGTGACCTGAGCATCCATTATGGCAACATGGCGCGCGAAAGCGGTACCTGTGCGATCCTCTTTCACGACCGGATCATGGCGCTTGCCAGCCCCTCGTTCGCGCATGCCCATCCCGTGGCCGGGGTCGAGGACCTCACGAAACTGCCGCTGATCCATTTCGACAGCGCAGTGACGGGCTGGACGGACTGGCCCGACTGGTTCAGGGCGCTTGGCCACACCGGCCCGTTGCGCAACAGCCACCAAGTCAACAACTACCTCATAGCGCTGCAGGCGGCCCAGGACGACATGGGAGCGGTACTCGGCTGGGTCGGGTTGACGCACGCCTACCTGGACAGCGGCGTGCTGGTGCCGCTGCTGGCCGACCGGGTCGAGTTGCCCGAGGACTTCTACATCAAACTGCACCGCCATGCCTCGGGGCGCGCGCGGCTGGTCTACGACTGGCTGGTCGCCTCGTCCTGACCGCACTTTGCAGCACGCCATGTGCTGCTGCGAGGCGTCACCATAGCGCCTCGGCTGTGGCGGCTTCGCCAAGATATGCGCGATCACTGATCACGAGACCGATGGAAAAAACGATCAATCAAGGCGTAGTGTGGCGCCCGATATCGGCTGCGCCAAGGTCCGTCTGCTCAATCCACATGGCTGCACCGAGACCGCTGCTCTACCGCTCAGAATATTGCGGCACGGATCGCTTGTGGCTGTCCGAGCAGTGGTAGTATTTGCAGTCATTCTCCCACACCGGCTTCCAATTGCGAAGCTCGACGATCATGCTCTCGAAGGCGATCTTCGAGTCTTCAAGGTCATGCGGTGTGAGGTAGTGCGGCCTCAGGCGCATTCGGATGCCTCGGCAGCAGGTCAGATATGGACCAGGCAGGCCACGTCGCGGCAATGGACCGGTTTCAGGCCGTGTTCCTTCGGGTCTAAATCCGACCCCATGTCCCGCGCCCACCGCGGGCTGCTGCCCAGTTCGCAGGTCCGCTGGCGGTAGGGGCGGACGAGTTCCGGGTTGCGGCCCTTCTTCGACTTGCGCAGGATCACGACCGAATAGGCCGCGCCCCCGTGGGCGACGAATCCGTCTCCCGGCGGGGTCAGAGTGAAAGCCCGGCGACACGCCCGTCGTAGATCGCCGCCGAGGCAAGGCGCGGCGCGCTACCGTCGCCGATCAGAACGGGGGCAAGGCTGCGGGCGCGCAATTCTTCAGCCAGCGTTGTGTCCGCCCGATTGCTCGTGGCGAGCACCAGACCGTCTGCTGCGATCGTGCTTTCCTCGCCAGTCAGCAGCGAGACGCAGCGCGCGCCCTGCGGGCTCCACCCGGTGATCGCGCTTTCGGTAATGAAGCGCACCCCCAACCGCGCCAGCGTCTGACGGGCAGGGAGGTCGGTTGCGCTGCGCTGAAGATCCCGCCCGATCATCACGTCTGGCGTGACTATCGTCACCTCGTGACCGGCCTCGGCCAGGTGCCACGCAGTGCCGACCCCGCGCCAGTGGCCACCTTCGTCCAGCACCAGCACCCGCTTGCCCAGCCGCGCCGCGCGACCCATCACATCCTCGGCCGACCAGACGTGGCCGGTGGCGATGCCGGGCATCTGCGCCATGCGCGGCAGTGCCTTCTGGAACCCCGTCATAGCGGGCTGGGATCCAGTAGCCAGCACCACCGCATCGACCCCTGCGGCAAGAATCTCCGCCGCTTCGAGGTAGCTGTTGAGCCTCACGTCCACGCCCAGCTTCTCCAGCTGCCGTCCATACCATGCAATCAGGTCGGTGATCTGAGCCCGCCGCGGCTGCAGCCCCGCCAGCCGGAACTGCCCGCCCAGTTCGGGCCCGGCCTCTGCCAGCGTCACCCGGTGGCCACGCGCGGCGGCGACCCGCGCGGCCTCGAGTCCCGCCGGCCCGCCCCCCACGACCAGCACCGATTTCGGCGCCTCCGCCGGGGTGAAGCGGTCCCCGCCCCACAGGTATTCGTGCCCCGCCGAAGGGTTGATAAGGCAGGAAATGTAGTAATCCCGGCTGCGCCGGCCCCAGCATTGCTGGTTGCAGCACAGGCAGCCACGGATGTCCTCGGCCCGTCCTTCCTGCGCCTTGGTCGCCAAGTGGGGGTCTGCGATCTGGCCACGCACGATCGACACCATGTCGGCCCGCCCCGCGCCGATCAGCGCGTCGGCGTTCTCGGGGGTGCGGATGTTCGCCTCGGCCGTCACCTTCGCACGCAGCCCCGCCTGTTTCAGCCGTTCGGCGAGATCCGCGCCGAGATTCTCGGCGAACTGGAAGCTGGGAATGATCTTCTGGAAATCGGCATAGCTGCCGGTGCCGACGGTGACGTAGTCGATCAGCCCCTCGTCGTCGTGCAGCTTGATGATCCCGACCATCTCGTCGCGGGTCGGGAAGACGCCGGTGTGGGGGTCGTCCGAGATCGCGAAGCCGAGAATGAAATCCTCACCGCAGGCCGCGCGCGTCCGCCTCAGCACCTCGCGCGAGAACCGGGTGCGGTTCTCCAGCGACCCGCCCCACCGGTCCTCGCGCTGGTTCGAGAAGTCCGTCCAGAACTGGTCGAGCATGGAATGATAGGCGGCCCAGACCTCGACCCCGTCAAACCCGGCCTTTTTGCAGCGGAGCGCCGCGTCGACGAAGGACTGGATCGTCTCCTCGATCTCGGCTTCGCTCATCGCGTGGCTGCCGTCGTTGTCGTGATAGCTGGGTCCGCCCGAGGGCGACCAGGGTGCGCGCCAGGAATTATCCCAGTCGCCATGCGCACCGACGTGGTAAAGCTGCTGGATCATCACAGCACCCTCAGCCTTGCAGGCTTCCGTAATGCGCCTGAAGCCGGGGATCACGCGGTCGGTGCCGGGCAGGAAATTGCCCCGCGTCAGCACCGCCGTGGGGTGAACCGGCATCGGCTCGACTACGATCATGCCAGCCCCGCCCCGCGCGCGTTCGAGGTAATAGCCAAGATGCTGATCGCCGGGCAGCCCGGCCTCAGCCATGTTGGCGGTATGGGCGCCGAAGACAATCCGGTTCTTCAGAATCCTGTTACGCAGCGTGAGTGGTGCGAAGACATGCTTGAAGGTCAAGTCCGTCCCTCCGGTCCGGCGAGGCCCTGATTCGGGGTTATCAGCGTGCGCCCCAAGTATCGTTTAGCGGACAGCCCCCGGGCCGCGGGCCCCGGGGTCGAGCATGTGTTGCTGCATGCGGGTGATCCAGCCGCGGCCCGAGATTTCGGGAAGGGTTGCGGGGCGTCCCCCTGCCTCTTGCCGCGCGCGCAAAGCACCGCCATCCGCGCCGACAGCTCCGTGCCGGTGGGCGAACGGTCCACCTTGCCCGGTCGGAATTTCGCGCTGCGCATCTCAGACGTCCTTCATCAACCGAAGCGCATCGTAGATCGCGGCATGAGTGTTGCGCGCGCTGACGGCGTCGCCAATGCGGAACAGCTTGAAACCACCCTCAGAATTCGTCACCACATCCTGCGGTCGGCCGGCGATCAGCGCGTCGTAGTCGACCTCGCCGAGGTTCGACGACAGCGGCTTCAGCTCGAAGTAGAGTTCGTCCATCGGCATGGTGCCGTAGTTCACCACCACCCGGTCGTAGGTCTTTTCCTCCGTGAAATCGCTGTAATCCGTCCCGATCGTGGCTTTCAGGCGGTTGCCATCCTTTGCCACGTCCTTAAGGCGACGGGTGACGGTGAAGGTCACATCCTTGTCCTGCAAGGCCCGCATGTAGGGCACGAGGTTCATCGCCATGATATCGGGGGCGAAGGTGCGGTCGGGGGTCATCACTTCGACCTTCGCGCCCGCATTCGCAGCAATCTCGGCCGCCATCAGACCGGGATGATCGCCCGCCTCGTCGTAGATCAGCACCTCGTGCCCCGGCTTCACATCGCCCGAGATCAGATCCCAGGCCGAAACCACGTTTGCCGCCTCCTTGCCGCGCTCGAACAACTCAAGGTTCGGCAGACCGCCGGTCGCCACGATCACCACATCGGGGGCAAGCGCTGTCACGTCATCGGCCTCGGCCCAGGTGTTGAAGCGGAACTCGACGTCGCGGGCGGCGCATTGGGACATGCGCCAGGCGATAATCGAGATCATCTCTCGCCGGCGGGGGTTCAGCGCGGTCAGCCGCACCTGGCCGCCGGGGTCCGGCTGGGCCTCGAACACCATCACGTCATGGCCGCGTTCCGCCGCGACCCGCGCAGCCTCGAGCCCGGCGGGGCCGGCGCCGACGACGACGACCTTCTTGCGCTCGGTCGCGGGTGCGATGGTATGCGGCATGGTCAATTCGCGCCCGGTCGCCGGGTTGTGGATGCACAGCGCCTCGCCGGCCGCGTAGATGCGATCGAGGCAGAAGGTGGCGCCGACGCAGGGGCGAATGTCGTCTTCGCGCCCCTCCATGATCTTCTTCACGATATGCGGGTCGGCCATGTGGGCGCGGGTCATCCCCACCATATCCAGAAGCCCGGCCTGAATCGCGTGACGCGCGGTGGCGACATCCGGGATCTTGGCCGCGTGGAAGGTGGGCATGCCTGTCGCCGCCTTCACAGCCCCGGCGAAGTCCAGATGCGGCGCGTTCGGCATCCCCTGTACCGGGATCACGTCGGTCATCGCGGGATCGGTGTGGATGCGGCCCCGGATCACATTGAGGAAATCCACCATGCCGGTCGCTGCCAGCCGTTTCGAGATTTCCAGCCCCTCCTCGGGTGTGATACCGCCCGCCTCGGCCTCGTCTGCGGTATAGCGCAGGCCGACGATGAACTCGTCGCCCACCCGCTTACGGATCCCCCGCAGCACGTCGAGCAGCAGCTTCATGCGACTGTCGAGGTTCTGCCCGCCGTAGGGGCCATCGAGGTCGTTGGTCAGCGGCGACCAGAACTGGTCGAGCAGGTGACCGTAGACCTGCAGCTCCACCCCGTCCATGCCGCCCGCCTTCATCCGCTCGGTCGCGTCGGCAAAATCGGTGATGATCCGGGCGATGTCCCAGTCCTCGGCCAGCTTCGGGAAGGACTTGTGCGCCGGTTCGCGGTGCTTCGATGACGAGACCGACGGGAGCCAGTCGCCCTTGGCCCAACCGGTTCGGCGACCGAGATGTGTCAGCTGGATCATCACGGCGCAGCCGTGATCGTGGCAGGCATCGGTAAGATTCCTGATCCACGGAACGACCTCATCCCTGTAGGCCAGCACGTTGTTGAACACCGGCGGGCTGTCCTTCGAAACCGCGGCCGAGCCCGCCGTCATCGTCAGCGCCACCCCTGCCTTCGCGCGCTCCGCGTGATAGGCCGCGTAGCGCTCTTTCGGCATGCCGTCCTCAGGATAGGCGGGTTCGTGGCTCGTCGTCATGATACGGTTGCGAAGCGTCAGGTGTTTGAGCCGGTAAGGCTGCAGAAGCGGATCATCGGACATTGCGGGACTCCCTGTAGCTTCGCCAAGATTTCCAAAATGTTCATTTATGTCAAGCTGCAGTTCATGAGTGATCATTTCCTTGCCTGCCGCCGGTCAACCGGGTAGGGTCGCGCCATGCACGACGAAGGCGCAACCCCGAGACCCGAAAAGACCAGTGGCTGGCGCGGCTCGCGCGAGCTGTGGCTCGAAGCGGCCAGGGAGGCCTTCATCGAAAGCGGAGTGGAGGCGGTGAAAATTCAGCCGTTGGCAAGCCGGCTGGGGATTGCGCGCACCAGCTTCTACTGGTTCTTCAAGGACCGAGCAGCCCTGCTGGAGGCCCTGCTGGAGATCTGGGACGAGGACAACACCCGCAGCCTGATCGCCGCGACGCAAAGCTATGCCGAGACGATCCAGGAAGCCGTGCTCAACCTGATCGGCGTCTTCCTGGACGACGGGCCGTTCGGGGCCCGCTTCGACCTTGCGGTGCGCGGGTGGGCGCACCAGTCTGAGAAGGTGGCGGCCCGGGTGAACCCGGCGGACGCAGCGCGGCTGGACGCGATCCGAGCGATGTTCCTGCGCTTCGGCTACGAAGCGACCGAGGCCGACGTGCGGGCGCGGACCGTCTACCTCGTCCAGATCGGCTATATCTCGATGCAGGTGATCGAGACCACCGAGACCCGGATGGCGCGCATCCCCGATTATGTGAAAACCTTCACCGGCGCCACGCCGACGGGGGCCGAGATGCGGCGCTTCGCCGCGGCGCGCGGAATGGGGGACGATACCGCTCAGGAGGACGGCAGCCAGTCATCGACCGACCGCGCGCGTCCCGAGGTATCGGGTGCGGCTTGACGTAGAAATCCCCGGGCCTCCCGAGCCGGTCGTGTAATCACCACCGCGGGCAGTGGCGCAACCTCGAAGCCGTCATATATGTCGCCCTCGAATGCGTCGACTGGCTCGACCACCGCCACCTGCCTGAGCCGATCGGGAAAATGTCACCGGAAGAAGCGGAGGCCAACCTCTACGCAGCTCTGAAGACAGACGGCATTGCCGCGTATCGGCCCGGCCGTGGCGGCAAAAGAAGAAGATAAGAAGAACAAACGGCAGGATGTCTTGGACAGACTGGAGCGCATGGGCGTGCCAATTCCAAAAGACTCCAAATTGCGCAATTGGCGCCCCTCTGGACTGGACTTCGCGCGCGACACGAGCGTCACTGGTTCCAAGCCCGGTCGGACCCCGGGCGCATCTCGGTACCAGGGCCAGCCTTCTTCTGGCCCGGAAAACCGAGGAGCCAACATGTCCAAATCCACATCGACACCCCCGCGCGAGACCAAGACCGCAATCTTGCGCAAACTGTTGAGCCGCAAGGCCGGCGCCGATCTCGACGCCCTGCAATCCGCCACCGGCTGGCAGCCGCATTCCGTCCGGGCGGCGATGAGCGGTCTCAGGAAGGCCGGATACACCATTGACCGCGCGGATCCTGCCAAAACCAGCAGCGGCGCCGTCTACCGCATCACCAGCGGTCCGGAGAGCGCGACATGAAGCTCTGCCTGGCCGAGATCGAGACTATGGACCGGGCGGCGCTGATCGCGGCATGGGACGTGGTCTTCGGCACACCCGTCCCGAAACGCCTCAGCAGCCCGTTCCTGCGCCGGTACCTGGCCTTCGAGATGCAGGCCCGGGAATCTGGCGGGTTGCCAAAGGGCTTCGTCGGCAAGCTGCAGAAAGCGGTCCGCGACGACCGGGGCACCACCAGCCCCGCCCTGAAGCCAGGAGGGCGCCTGATCCGGGAATGGAATGGCGTGACCCATGTGGTCGATGTCATCGACGGTGGCTTCGTCTGGAATGGTCAGCGTTATGCGTCGCTGTCGCCGATCGCCCGGGCCATCACCGGGGCCCGGTGGTCCGGGCCGCGCTTCTTCGGGCTGAAGCGGACGACCTGAACATGACCAAATCCCGGATCCGCTGCGCGATTTACACCCGCAAGTCCTCTGATGAGGGACTCGACCAGGACTTCAACTCGCTCGACGCGCAAGCAGTGGCCTGTGCCGCCTATATCGCCAGCCAGCGGCACGAGGGCTGGGTTGCGGGCAAGGCCCGGTACGACGATGGTGGCATATCAGGCGGAACACTTGACCGGCCCGCCTTGCAGCGTCTTGTCGCCGACATCGACGCGGGGCACGTGCAGATGGTGGTGGTCTACAAGATCGACCGCCTGACCCGCTCGCTTGCCGACTTTGCCAAGCTGGTCGAGCGCTTCGATGCCGCCGGTTGTTCCTTCGTCTCAGTCACCCAAGCCTTCAACACGGCCTCGTCGATGGGGCGGTTGACGCTCAACGTGCTCTTATCCTTCGCCCAGTTCGAGCGGGAGGTCACGGCCGAACGGATCCGGGACAAGATCGCCGCCTCCAAGAAGAAGGGGCTCTGGATGGGTGGGGTACCACCGCTCGGGTACGATCCGCATCCAGATCCCAAAACCCGCGGCCTCGTCGTCAACGCCGAAGAAGCGGAAACAGTACGGACGATCTTCACCCTCTATGATGAACGCTGCTGCCTGAACGCTGTCATGCGCCGGGCAAATGAAATCGGGCTACGCTCGAAGCAGCACCGCTTCAAATCCGGGCGGGTCCAGGGCGGCAATCTATTCTCTCGCGGCCAGATCTATGCACTGCTGCGGAACCCGTTCTACATCGGAAAGATCCGTCATAAGACGCAGATCTGGGATGGGCAGCATGAACCCATTCTCGATGAAGCGGTTTGGCAGCGGATCCAGGAAAAGCTGGCGGCTGCCGGTGCACGACCGCGGCGCCGTAAGGGTCCAGCAGACCGTCCCGGCACGACCCGCGTTGCTCCGCTGATGGGCAAGCTGCGCGATGACATCGGTGATCGGCTGACCCCGACGCATACACGGCGTCATGGCCGGCAGATCCGTTATTATGTCTCGAACCGGTTGATCACGGGCGGAACTGATCCTCAGGGTTGGCGGCTCTCGGCTCAGGCGCTGGAGCAGGCCGTGACGGACGTAATCAGTCGGCACCTCGTCGCTCTCGCCCGCGAGCACCGGATCTGCGCCGGGGCTGACCTGCAGCAAGGCAACGCCGTCAGGGACAGGGTGCGCCACCTGGCCGATCGGCTCTGTGACGGCACAACCGATCTGCTCGCCGCAATCCTGGCCGACGGGTGCATCGAGAAGCACCGCATGGTTCTCTCGCTCCATGCCAAGACGCTCGCCAAAGCACTCGATCTCCATCCGAACGCGATCGATCTGTCAGCCCTCTCGATCGAGGCGCCCTTCGCTCTGCGCCGTCGGGGCGTGGAAGGCAAGATCATCGTCGGGGACCGCGCGCCGCAGCCTGATCGCACCCTGCTGCGCGCCATCTCGCAGGCCCATGCCTGGGTGGCCGATCTGAGCGGAGGCAAGCCCCTCGGCGAGATTGCCGCCGCAACACGGCATTCCGAATCCTACATCCGCACCCGGGCGCAACTGGCCTTCCTCGCGCCCGCAATCCAGTCCGCCATCCTCGAGGGGCGCCAGCCAGCCGACCTGACGCTCGAACGGATCATCCGCAAACCAGTTCCGCTGGACTGGGACGCGCAGGCCAGGGTGTACGGGTTCGCGCAAGATCCGCGACATCCCTGATCTGCGCGCGGGGTCCCCTGTTCCTGCGGAAAACTTCCCTGATAATCGCGAAAATGTTCCCTGTTAATTCGCGCAGGGAATTCGACTGCAAGTTGCTGATAACGCACGCGGATTCTCGACGGAAATCAGGGTCAGAGGCCGGATTCCGGGAAAATTCCCTGCAAATTCCCTGTTAGCAGGGAAATCCGGGCCCAACCGAAGCGCGCGATGCTGCCCCCGGAGACGGCGCCGGGAAATCGGGTTGATACAGGGATGGGTGGTCGTCTCTCTCGCGGATAGCCCTCGCCAACCCCGCGGAAAATCGGGGGAAAACAGGGAAAGATCGACTGCGCTGACAGAGACAGGGGTGGGTGGCGGAGACGAAGGGATTCGAACCCTCGAGACAGTTTCCCGTCTACTCCCTTAGCAGGGGAGCGCCTTCGACCACTCGGCCACGTCTCCGCCGGTGTAAGTAGTTGATTTGAAAATTGTTATCAACCGGCCTTTTGAAGGTTATTCAAAAACCTGTGCGGCAATGCCGCACAGCTTTGTACACCTACGTTGAAATCACGCGCTTTTTGCGGCCGATTCCAATCAGGATTTGTGGTCAAGACCTACGAATTGTTGCCGCATTCGAAGGTCCAGACGAACGCAAGTCCGTGGCCAACCAAACGCATGTCCAGGTCCGCAGTGGCGGGAGTGCCCACATTGTCGCGCATCCGCAGCGGCGAGGAGCCCGCTCCGCACCCGCTCAGCCGCACGCCCGGAACTACTTGGACCGTGGCCCCATCTGTGTTTTTTCCACCAGACACAATACCTCTTGATCTGGCAAAGTCCGATCATTCTATCCGGAAACCTTCCCCGACATTTCCGACCCTAGCAATGCAATCACTTTGGACGCAGTTTCAAGCGACACAGTTACATTTACCTCTAGCCGTGCCACGCTCATGCTTCCGTCAACGAGCGTCATGTGAACGCCCGACGCTTCGCCCGTGCTCTCAGCCCGGCGCAGAACCAAGTCCGGCGCCAGTTCTTCGATTGTCACGTCGAACACTTTGACCAGCAGGTCGAGCGTTTCCCGCTCGGGCGTCGCCCTGCCGCGTTCATAGGCCGAAATCCGGTCGCGGTTCTTGGCCACGGTATATCCCCGGCTGTCCTCAACCGACCCCCACATCTGTCGGGCCAGTTCACTTTGCGACCAGCCCTTCGCCCGCCGCGCTTGATACAGGCACTCTTTGAAAGAAGCGGCCAAAGAATACGACTTCAATTCAGACTGGTCGTTCACGCACATCTCCGCCGTCCACTTTGGCACCGCGCCATGCTTCGCCGCTGAAACCTGTTCCGTCCCACCCCTTCCGTCAATCACCTCAAGGCTCGAAGTAGGCCGTGGACCCATAAACCTGCTTCCCTTCGCGTTCAGGCGGTGATTCACTGGTCCTGCCGACGGGGAGGACAGCCATGCGCCGACGTTACGATCTCACCGAGCACGAATGGTCGATCATTCAGC
>NZ_BROH01000011.1 GCF_027923545.1 Sinisalibacter aestuarii
AAGGTGATCGTCTCGGGCGGGCGTGGCGTCGGCTCGGAAGAGAACTTCGCGCTGATCGGGGCGCTGGCCGACAAGCTGGGGGCGGCGGTGGGCGCCTCGCGCGCGGCGGTCGACTCGGGCTTCGCGCCGAACGATCTGCAGGTCGGCCAGACCGGCAAGGTGGTCGCGCCGGAGCTCTACATCGCGGTCGGGATCTCCGGCGCGATCCAGCACCTGGCGGGGATGAAGGATTCGAAGATCATCGTCGCGATCAACAAGGACGAGGAAGCGCCGATCTTCCAGGTCGCCGATTACGGCCTCGTCGCCGATCTGTTCGAGGCGCTGCCGGAGCTTACCGGGAAGCTGTGAGCCGGACAGCGCCGCAAACGACAAGGCCCGCCATAATGGCGGGCCTTTCTTGTGGCGGCGGTCACGCCTCGCGATCGCGCTCGTAGCCTGTCGCCAGCGCACAGGGTGCGAGCCAGCTTTCGCGCCGCGACGTCCAGCATTCGTAATCCGGCACGAACTGATCCGGCGCATCCAGCGTGCCGAGATGCACCTCGATTTCATCGCCGCTCCGCGCAAAGACCGACGAGCCGCAGCGCGGGCAGAAATGCCGCCCCTGATAAGCGCGGGTCTCGCCCGTGACCGTCACCGCCGCGGCGGGAAAGATCGCAGCCGCGTAGAACAGCGCGCCGTGGTGCTTTCGGCAGTCGAGGCAGTGGCAGAGACCCACCCGGTCGGGCACACCCGTTGTTTCGAGCCGTACCGCGCCGCACAGGCATCCGCCGCTATGTCGTTCCATGACGCGCCTCCGCCCGGTTGCATTCCGCCATCGTAGCGGCGGCAGCCGCCCGAGGCAAAGGCGCGTCAGGTCGCCCGCACGTCGCCTAGAGCAACCGCGCCAGCACCGGATGCAGCGCGCGGGCGGCCTTGTCATGCGCCGTCACCCCGAGCAGGCCCTGCGCCGCCGGTTCCTCCATCTCGCCGTAGACAAGCCCGGCTGACCCATCGGCGATCTCGTCAGCGCTCACCACCACTTCGACCACCGCCGCCACGTAAGGGCGCACCGCCTCGATCATGTCGCGGTCGACGAACAGCGGCTCGGCGCCGTCGCCCGGGCAGCTTGTGCAGTCGTCCGGCGCATGGTCGGCAAGCCAGAGCAGCACCACCCGGCTGCGGATCTTCGACACCAGCGAGCGCATCCGCGCCACCCAGGCCTCTTTCAGTTCCGTCTCGACCAGCGCGAACATGTCCGGATCCTTCGCCTTCAGCGCCGCCAGCAGATGGCGGGTGAAGTTGAACTCGGTAAAGTCCACCTCGCGGTAGATCGTTTTCAGCAGGGCCGAGGCGCGCAGGAAGCGATCGTTGCGGCGCGGATGCACGGCGTAGAACCGGTTTGACAGGTTCTGCGCCCCCATCACCTGCACCACGCTCACCGCCGCGCCCGAGGCCGCCTGCATCACCGTTTCGTCATTGGCGAACACGTCGATCCCGGCATTCACCTGCCCGAAATTCACCACCGGCCCGCCGATCAGCTCTTCGGTCAGCGCCGGATAGGGGCTGGCGACGAACTTGCCGTAGGTCTCTGTGCCGCCGAGCACGGCGACGTAAGACGTATCGAGCCGCCGTTTCGGCCCGCGGAACAGAAGTTTCGATTTCCCGTACCGGCACGGGACGTAGTCAAGGGCACCTTCGCCCAGGTCATGATAGGCCATACCACCCACTCCTTTTTTCACCCGGTGACGAGATTCGCAGCAAAGCCTTGCGAAATCGCTAAGGTGAGAATGCGTCTCGAATTGTCGGGGTCTCGTCCGGGCGCCTTTCGCTTGCGCCCGGACGACGGGGGCGCATAAGGTCCGGCCAGAATATGAAGGAGCGGATGATGGCAGTCGAAAGGGTCGGGATCGTCGGTGCGGGCCAGATGGGCAACGGCATCGCCCACGTGATGGCGCTCGCGGGCTATGAGGTGCTGCTGAACGACATCGAGCAAGCCGCGCTCGACGGCGCGCTGGAGACGATCCGCCACAACCTCGACCGGCAGGTGAGCCGCGACAAGATCGCCGCCGCCGACCGCGACGCCGCGCTCGGGCGGATCGCGACCACCCTCACCCTTGCCGATCTCGGCCAGACCGACCTGGTGATCGAGGCCGCCACCGAGAACGAGAGCGTGAAGCAGGCGATCTTCGACGCGCTGGTGCCGCATCTGAAGCCGGAGACGATCCTGACTTCCAACACCTCGTCGATCTCCATCACCCGGCTCGCCAGCCGCACCGACCGGCCGGAAAAGTTCATGGGATTCCACTTCATGAACCCGGTGCCGGTGATGCAGCTTGTCGAGCTGATCCGCGGCATCGCCACCGATCAGGCCACCTACGATACCTGCGCGGAGGTGGTCGGCAAGCTGGGCAAGACCGCCGCGCCGGCGGAGGACTTTCCCGCCTTCATCGTCAACCGCATCCTGATGCCGATGATCAACGAGGCGGTTTATACGCTCTACGAGGGCGTCGGCTCGGTGAAGTCGATCGACGGGGCGATGCGGCTGGGCGCCAATCACCCGATGGGGCCGCTGGAACTGGCCGATTTCATCGGCCTCGATACCTGCCTTGCGATCATGAACGTGCTGCATGACGGGCTGGCCGACACCAAATACCGCCCCTGCCCGCTGCTGACGAAATACGTCGAGGCCGGCTGGCTCGGGCGCAAGACGGGCCGTGGCTTTTACGATTATCGCGGCGAGGAGCCGGTGCCGACGCGCTGAAGCGTCAATCTTCCAGCGACAGCGTGTGTTCGCGCGCCCAGGCAATCCAGCCGCGCGGGTCGCTCGCCAGCCCCTCAAGCTCGGCCCCGGCAAGCGGCGCGCCGATCACCGGCCCGTGCGGGCGATTGCAGACATGCACCACCTCGTGCAGCAGCATCGCCTGGCGCAGCGTCGGCGAGAGCCGGTTGGCGATGTGATAGGCGCGTGAATTCTGGCCGCGAAAGTGGATCGGCACCACCTGCGCGCCCGAGCGGCGGATCATCTGGGCGGTGAACACGTTCCACTCCGCTTCCTCCACCGGGCCGAAGGCCGTTTTCGACGTGGCGACCACGCCGGAGGGGAAGATGCAGATCAGCCCGCCGGCCTTGAGCTTGTCCATCGCCGCCGCGCGCATTTCCTTGCCCTTGCGCTGCGCGTCCTTGTCATGCGGGAAAGGCACCGGGATGAGGAAGGACGAGGCCACCTCGTCAAGCCCGGTCAGCACCTCGCGGGTAAGGATGCCGAAATCGCCGCGCACCCGCGAGATCAGCTCGGCCATGATCATGCCGTCGACCAGCCCATGCGGATGGTTGGCGACCACCACCACCGGGCCTTCCTTCGGGATATTGGCGAATTGCTCGGGCGGCGTGGTGATCTCGATCCCCATCACCTCCAGCGCCGCACCCCAGAAGGCGAGGCCCTGCGCCCCGCCCCGGCGCTCGAATTCGCGCACCATGCGGATGATCGAAACCTTGCCGGTAAGCCATTCGATGGCGCGAATCGTGGTCGACTGGAACCCGTTCTCGAACGAATTCGCGTAAGTCAGGTTCCGTTTGTCGTATTTCGGCGGGCCACCGTTCTCGCTCGTCCAGGCGAACATCGCCGCACCCTCAGGATTCTTCGCCGAACTTGTCGGCCACCAGCGCCTCCAGCGCCGTCATCAACCCGCTGGCATCGGCGCCCGAGGTTTCGACGTCGATGGTGGTGCCATAGGACGCGGCGAGCATCAGCAGGCCCATGATGGAATCGCCCTCGGTATCCATCCCGTCGCGCGAGACGCGCGCACGCGCATCATGCGCCTCGACCACTTCCACGAATCTGGCCGAGGCACGGGCATGCAGGCCCTTGTCGTTGATAATCTTCAACCGGCGGGTCACCGTTTCGGCCATGACACGTTGCTCCTAGTTCGGTTTGCCGTCGATACAATCAATATACTTGCGACCCGCCGCCATTGCCGCCGCGGCGGCAGCGTCGAGGTTCAGATGGCGGGATTTCGCCAGCTTTACCAGCATCGGCAGATTGGCCCCGTACAGGATCTTGCGGTTGGAATGGGCGCAGGCGGGCAGTGAAAGGTTCGACGGCGACGAGCCGAACATGTCGACCACCACCATCACGCCGTCGCCGGTATCGACGGCATCGGCGGCCTGCGAAATCTCGGCCGCCTTGCGCGCCTTGTCATAGTCGGCCGCAATCGCGATGGCGCGCACCTGCGTCATCGGCCCGACCACATGCTCAACCGCCGCGAGATACTCCGCAGCCAGCCCGCCATGTGCGACAATCACGATGCCGATCAAACGGTTCGCCCCCCGTGGATTTCGGGCGCCCTGGTGCCGCCCGGAGCCTCAAGCTCACGGTGCCGAATAGACACCCGCCAGCCCCCGGTCGCAAGGCCCTTCGCCACCGTTTCGGCGAGTGTGACCGAGCGGTGCCGCCCGCCCGTGCAGCCAAAGCCGATGCTCAGATGCGCCTTGCCCTCTTCGGCATAGGCCGGCAGCAGAAACGCGATGAGCCCGGTGACCCGGTCGAGGAATTCATCGAACCGCGGGTCTTCAGCCACATAGCGGCGCACGGCCTCGTCCTTGCCGGTGAGCGGGCGCAGATCCGCCTCCCAGTGCGGGTTGCGCAGGAAGCGCACGTCGAACACCAGATCGAGGCCATGCGGCACGCCGCGCTTGTAGGAAAAGCTCTGCACGGCGATCGACAGCGTGTCGCCCTCGTCGAGCCCGATCCAGTGCAGAAGCTCGGACTTGAGGTCGTGGATGGTCAGATCGGAGGTGTCGATCAGGATGTCGGCGCGGGCGCGCACCGGGGCGAGCAGCTCGATCTCGCGGGCAATGCCCTGGATCGGGTTTTCGTCGCCCGAAAGCGGGTGGCGCCGGCGGGTTTCGGAATAGCGCTTCGACAGCACGTCGGGGCGGCAATCGAGGTAGAGAAGTTCGACATCGAGGCGCGGATCGGTCTGCAGCGCGTCAATGGTTTCGGCCAGCGCCTTGGCGGAAAAGCCGCGCGTGCGCACGTCGATCCCCAGGGCCAGCGGATGGTCGACCGGGCCGCCGGCGAGCACACGGGGGATCAGGCGCATCGGCAGGTTGTCGATCACCTCGTAGCCGAAATCCTCCAGCGCCCGGATCGCCGTGGTGCGCCCGGCGCCTGATGGCCCGGTGACGAGCACCACGTGCTGCGGGCGGCGCTTCGCCTTGCCATTGGTCGCTGTCGCCGCATCAGACATCGTGCCAGAGCCCACCTTTCAACAGGGCGAGTATGGCACTCGCGAAATGGGGGGCGTCAACCCTTCGCAGGTGCAGAATCGCCTGTCCGAGCACCTCTTTTGTGCGCGGTGCGGGCAAGCGGGCGGTCTCGACGGCGCCCATCTCCACCACCAGCGTGAGCGGGGCCGGCGGATGGCCTTCGCTGCGGATCAGTCCGACGCCGCGCGCCTCGATCACGCCCGCCAGCCGCTCCGGCGGCAGCGCCCAGGGCCAGCCATCGCGTAACACGAGCCGGGTGCGGTCGTCGGCGATCAGGCGGGCACCCCGCGAGATGAGGTCGAGCGCCAGGCCGGATTTGCCGCTGCCGGACGGCCCCTCGATCAGAACCGCACGGCCATCGACGGCAACGGCGCTGGCATGACGGGTTTCGGATGCAGGGGGGGCGCCTTGCGGCACGGTCACACCGGCAGGCCCACGACGAAGCGGGCGCCGAGCGGCTCGGAGGTGATATCGGCATCCGTCGGGCGGATGTTCTCGGCCCAGATCACACCGCCATGCGCCTCGACGATCTGCTTGGATATGGCAAGGCCGAGGCCGGAATTGTTGCCGAACTGGTTTTCGGGCCGCTGGCTGTAGAAGCGGTTGAAGATCTTGGTCAGCGCCTCTTCCGGGATGCCGGGGCCGGTATCCTCGACCACGACGAGCACCCGGTTGTCGCGCTGGCGGGCCCAGACGCGGATCGCGTCGCCCTCTTCGCAGAAGCTGGTGGCGTTGGAGATCAGGTTGACGAAAACCTGCGCCAGCCGCGCTTCCAGACCGTTGATGACGATCTTGTCGGACGGCAGGTCGCTGATGAAATCCACGCCCTTCTGATGCGCCTCGTTGCCGAGATATTCGCCGAGATTGCGCAGCATCTTGAGAAGGTCGAAAGGCTCCTCCTCTTCCTTCACCAGCTCGCTGTCGAGGCGGGAGGCGTTGGAAATGTCGCTCACCAGCCGGTCGAGCCGGCGCACATCGTGATCGACCACGTCGAGCAGGCGGTTGCGCTGCTCTTCCTTGGTGGCAAGCCGCAGAGTGCCGACGGCGGAGCGCAGGCTCGCCAGCGGGTTCTTGATTTCGTGCGCCACGTCGGCGGCGAATTGTTCGTTGGCGTCGATCCGGTCGTACAGGGCGGCGACCATGCCGCGCAGCGCCTTCGACAGCCGCCCGATCTCGTCGGGCCGGCCGGTGAGGTCGGGTATGCGGACCCGGCCCGGATTGACCTTGCGCGAATTCTTGTCGCGGCCGATCTCGGCGGCGGCGGCAAGGTCGGCCAGCGGGTTGGCGATGGTCGAGGCCAGCACGAGGCTGAGGCCGATGGAGACGAGGATCGCGATCAGGAACATCTGCAGGATCTGCTCGCGCTCGGCGCGCACCAGGCTGTCGACCAGCCCGCCGGTGCTTTCCACCGCCACCGCACCGATGACCTCGCCCTGCAGCACGATCGGCGTGGTGACGAAATAGGTCACGCTGCCGTTGGCCCCGTTCACGCTGGCGATGCGGGTGTTGCCCGCCAGCGCATCGCCGAGGAATTCGCGCGCGCGCGCCTCGCCGTCATAAACCGCCGCGCCATCCTCGCCGCCCGAACTCAGCAGCCCGGCAATAAGATCCCATACCCGGCTCAGCCCGTCGGTGATGATGGTCGAGCCATAATCGCGTTCAAGGCCGATGGCATCGGGCGCCTGCATCTGCGGATTGCTCGCGTTCGAGCCGAGCAGCACGCCGCTGGCGTCGAACACCATCAGGCTGCCGCTATCGTATAGCCCGATCTGCGGGATGATCCGGGCAACGCGCTCGGCACTCAGCCCCGGCGTGTCCGGGGCAGAGGCCGTGCCGGCGGCGCCGACCTCGAACACATCGGCGACGATCTGCGCCGAGGCCACCAGGCTGCGCTCGCGCTGGAACAGCAGGCTCTCGCGGAACGGGTTGAGGTACAGAACCCCGCCGACGAGCACCACGAGCCCAAGGATATTGAAGGTGATGATCTTGCGCGCGAGCGGCGAACGGTTGATCGACAGCAGCCCGCGGCGCCTGCGGCCCTCGCGCAGCTCGGCATCGACGTGGGACTGGGGCGAGACCCAGTCTTCGCCCAGCACCACCTCGGTGTCGCCTGCCGTGCCCTTTGTATCGCGCACCAATGTCACCCCATCGTGCAACGCCCGGCCCGAAGGCCGCGCCTGTTATTCTTCGTTGTAACGATAGCCGATGCCATACAGCGTTTCGATGGCTGAAAACTCGTCATCCACCATCCGCATCTTCTTGCGCAGCCGCTTGATGTGGCTGTCGATGGTGCGGTCATCGACATAGACCTGATCGTCATAGGCCACATCCATCAACTGGTCGCGGCTTTTCACGAAGCCGGGCCGCTGGGCCAGGGCCTGCAGCAGCAGGAACTCGGTCACGGTGAGTGACACGTCGAGCCCCTTCCAGGTAACCGCGTGGCGCAGCGGGTCCATCGTGAGCTGGCCGCGCTGCATCACCTTGTTTTCTTCCGTGTCGCTCACCACCACGCCTTCGATCGCTTCCTGCCGGCGCAGCAGCGCGCGGATGCGCTCGACCAGCAGGCGCTGGCTGAAGGGCTTCTTCACATAATCGTCGGCCCCCATGCGCAGGCCGAGCACCTCGTCGATCTCGTCGTCCTTCGAGGTGAGGAAGATCACCGGCATGTTGGATTTCTGGCGCACACGCTGGAGCAGATCCATCCCGTCCATGCGCGGCATCTTGATGTCGAACACCGCCATGTCGGGCAGGCGCTTGTTGAACGCATCCAGCGCGGCCTGACCGTCGTTATAGGTTTCGACCTCGAAGCCCTCGGCCTCCAGCGTCATCGAAACGGACGTCAGGATGTTCCTGTCGTCGTCGACCAATGCAATCCTCGACATGGGAGAGATCCTCTACTGCTCGTTAATTCTACTTGTTTTCCAACCATTGAATCCAGTTTCCCGCCGCAAATCAATATGCAAGCGCGAATCGGGGGCGGGAGTGAGTCAATTAGGCACCACAAAACACGAAAAAAGAACTAAATCCGCCCCGTCTCTTTGAAAGATGGTTGCGCAAACAACCGCTTTGCTAGCGCAAACTGTTCAATCGCGCCTATTCCCACAAGAAAATCACATGGTATAGCGACCTTGCCGCGCGCGCAGCAATGCAGGTGCGGCATGGTGCGGGTTGGCCCCTCGCGCGAATGTGGAAAATCGACGAAACTCCCGGCGCGAGCCGGAAACAGGAGCATCAGATGAGCACAGGACGGGTGAACCCGGCGCAGCGTTTGGAAGACCAAGGCATCACGGGCCTCGGCGACGTCTATTACAACCTGATCGAACCGCAGCTCATGGAGCATGCCGTCAAGCGCGGCGAGGGCCATGTCGGCAAGGGCGGCACCATGCTGGTATCGACCGGCAGCCATACCGGCCGCTCGCCCAACGACAAGTTCGTGGTGCGCACCCCCGAGGTCGAAGACACAATCTGGTGGGACAACAACAAGCCGATGGACCCCGAGGCGTTCGACCGCCTCTATGCCGACATGCTCGCGCATATGCAGGGCAAGGACCTCTTCGTCGAGGATCTCTACGGCGGCGCCGATCCGGCCTACCAGCTCGACGTGCGGATGGTGACCGAGCTTGCCTGGCACGCGCTCTTCATGCGCCACATGCTGCGCCGCCCGGCGCGCGACGAGCTCGACAGCTTCGTGCCCGAGTACACGATCATCAACGTGCCCTCCTTCAAGGCCGACCCGAAGAAGCATGGCTGCCGCACCGAAACGGTGATCGCGCTGAACTTCTCGAAAAAGATCATCCTGATCGGCGGCACCGAATATGCCGGCGAGAACAAGAAATCGGTCTTCACCCTGCTCAACTACATTCTGCCCGGCAAGGGCGTGATGGCGATGCATTGCTCGGCCAACCACGCGCCGAACAACCCGGTCGATACCGCGGTCTTCTTCGGCCTCTCGGGCACCGGCAAGACGACGCTCTCGGCCGACCCGAACCGCGTGCTGATCGGCGACGACGAGCACGGCTGGTCGGATCAGGGCACGTTCAACTTCGAGGGCGGCTGCTACGCCAAGACGATCAACCTGTCAAAGCACGCCGAGCCGGAAATCTACGGCACCACCTCGATGTTCTCTTCGGTGGTCGAAAACATGGTCTGGGACGAGGACAGCATGGACCTCGACTTCGACGATGACTCGCTCACGCCGAACACCCGCGTCGCCTATCCGCTGCATTACATCTCCAATGCCTCGGAAAGCTCGCTCGGCGGCCACCCGAAAAACATCATCATGCTCACCGCCGACGCCTTCGGTGTGATGCCGCCGATCGCGCGCCTCAGCCCGGCCCAGGCGATGTACCACTTCCTCTCCGGCTTCACCGCCAAGGTGGCCGGCACCGAGCGTGGCGTCGTTCACCCCGAGCCCAGCTTCTCGACCTGCTTCGGCGCCCCGTTCATGCCGCGCCGGCCGGAAGTCTACGGCAACCTTCTGCGCGAGAAGATCGCCAAGCACGGCGCAACCTGCTGGCTGGTCAATACCGGCTGGACCGGCGGCCCCTATGGCGAAGGCAACCGGATGCCGATCAAGGAAACCCGTATCCTTCTCTCCGCCGCGCTCGACGGCTCGCTGCACGATGCCGAGTTCCGCACCGACGAGAATTTCGGCTTCGAGGTGCCGCTGCACGTGCATGACGTGCCGGAAGTGCTGCTCGACCCGCGCCGGACCTGGAACGACCACAAGGCCTATGATGCGCAGGCGCAGAAGCTCGTCGGCATGTTCGCCGAGAACTTCAAGGCCTACGAAGCCTATGTCGATGACGACGTGAAGGCGATCATGCTCGGCTGAGCCGGAAAAAATACTGACAGATCAACGCCCCGGCCCGCTGGTCGGGGCGTTTTTCGTTGCCCGCGCGGCGCAGGACGCTCCCTGTGCGGCACAATCTGGCGCGACACTTTCGTACCTGTACTTCTGCAGTTGCGAATTAATATTGCGCTGCAAGTGCAAAATACCTATCACGGACGGGACCGATTCAGGGAGCCTTTCATGCCCAAGGATAGCGCCATGACCCAACCGCTGCTCGACGATCTGCTGACCCTCACCGGAGCCGCCATCGCCCCTGCCGAAGCGGTGCTGACCAAGGCCACGGAGCGCGTGCGCGCGGCGGTGTCGGAAGGCGGCAAGGTATCGGCGGCCAGGCTCGAAGAGCACCAGGCGGCGGCCCATGCGCTGTCGTGGCTGGCAACCTATGTCGAGGCGCTGCGGCAGATGCAGAAATGGGCCGAGGGGCTGCACGCGGCGGGCCGGTTCGGCGAGATGGAAAAGCTCATTCATCAGATCGCTTTCGGCGAATACCTCTGGCAGATGTCGGGCGGCATCCCGATGAGCCAGGGCGAGATTGCGAAACCCGCCGAGATGTATCTGACCCCCGACGACATGGTGCCGCTGGCCGCCGAGGAGGTGCTGACGCTGGCGACCAAGGCAAACAGCCCCGCCGCCCGCGCCCGCCTCGTGGAGCTGATGCGCGACAATGCCGGCCACGCCACTTTCGGCAATACCGGGCTCGACGACGAACTGGAGATGATCCGCGAGCAATTCCGCCGCTATGCCGACGACCGCGTCGTGCCTCATGCCCATGACTGGCACCTGAAGGACGAGCTGATCCCGATGGAAATCATCGGGGACCTGGCCGAGATGGGCGTGTTCGGCCTGACGATCCCCGAGGAATTCGGCGGCCTCGGGCTTTCGAAAGCCTCGATGGTGGTGGTCTCGGAAGAGCTGTCGCGCGGTTATATCGGCGTCGGCTCGCTCGGCACGCGCTCGGAGATCGCCGCCGAACTGATCCTCGCCGGGGGAACGGACGAACAGAAAGAGCATTGGCTGCCAAGGATCGCGGCGGCGCAGGTGCTGCCCACCGCCGTCTTCACCGAGCCCAATACCGGCTCCGACCTCGGCTCGCTGCGCACCCGCGCGGTGAAGGAGGGCGAGGATTACCTGGTCACCGGCAACAAGACCTGGATCACCCATGCCGCCCGCGCCAGCGTGATGACGCTGCTCGCCCGCACCGATCCCGACACCACCGATCACCGGGGCCTCAGCATGTTCCTCGCCGAGAAGGCACCGGCCACGGAAACCGAGGATTTCCCCACCGAGGGCATGACCGGCGGCGAGATCGAGGTGCTGGGCTATCGCGGCATGAAGGAATACGAGCTTGGGTTCGACGGTTTCAAAGTGCCGGCGGCCAACCTGCTCGGCGGGGTCGAGAACCAGGGCTTCAAACAGTTGATGAAAACCTTCGAAGCCGCCCGCATCCAGACCGCCGCCCGCGCCATCGGCGTGGCCCAGAACGCGCTGGAAGTGGGGATGCAATATGCCGAAGACCGCAAGCAATTCGGCAAGGCGCTGATTTCCTTCCCGCGCGTCGCCAACAAGCTGGCGATGATGGCGGTCGAGATCATGGTGGCGCGCCAGCTCACCTATTTCTCGGCCTGGGAGAAGGATCACGACCGGCGCTGCGACCTCGAGGCAGGCATGGCCAAGCTGCTCGGCGCCCGCGTGGCCTGGGCCTCGGCCGACAATGCGCTGCAGATCCATGGCGGCAACGGCTTCGCGCTGGAATACCAGATCAGCCGTATTCTCTGCGATGCGCGTATCCTGAACATCTTCGAGGGCGCGGCAGAGATTCAGGCCCAGGTGATCGCGCGCCGGCTGCTCGGCTGAGCCCGGCGCCACCTCTCCGTTTTGGCTGGGCGAAACGCGAGGCATGTCGCGCTAACGCCTGTGCGCCGTGTAAACCTTTGGTTCAGGATTGGCCGCAGGGTGAACGGCAGATCCCTGCCATCATACTGAAATCACTTGGTTTTCCTGCGACACCAGGATTCTAGAGTTCTAGGGTTGGGCGCATAATCCCTCAACCGGATGCGGCGACGGGCGCGAGCAATCCCGGACATGAAGCGTCGCAGAAGCGTACCGCAACCGGACGTGATCCCTTGCGGTGACCGGCCCGCGCGCTATCGTCACCCCATGCGCATCCTTGGCCCCATGCTCCTCGCCGCCTCCCCCGCGCTCGCCGAACCGCCCGCGCTCGGCCTGCCCATCGACTGCACCCTGGGCGAGACCTGCTTCATCCAGAATTACGTCGATGCCGATCCCGGCCCGGAAGGCGCGGATTTCACCTGTGGCCCGCTCACCTATGATGGCCACAAGGGCACCGATTTCGCCCTGCCCTCCTTCGCCGCGATGGAGGCCGGGGTGACCGTGCTCGGCGCCGCGCCCGGCATGGTCGTCGCCATCCGCGACGGGATGCCCGATACCGGGCGCGACGGCACGCCGCCCGATGTGCTCGCCGGCAAGGATTGCGGCAATGGCGTGGTGGTCGATCATGGCGATGGCTGGCAGACCCAGTATTGCCACATGAAGCAGGGCAGCATCGCGGTCGCCCGGGGCGACCGGGTGGAAGCGGGCACGCCACTGGGCGAGGTCGGATATTCCGGCAACACCCAGTTCCCCCATGTCCACCTCTCGCTGCGCCAGGACGACAGGGTGGTCGATCCGTTCAACACCGATGGCGCGGTCACCTGCGGCGTGGATGACGGGCCGCAGGACGATCTGTGGTCCACGCCCATTGGCTATGTCTCCGCCGGGCTGATCGCGGTGGGGATGGATAGCGGCGTGCCGGCTTACGACGCGATCAAAGCGGGCGATGCCGCGCACGGCACCCTGCCCGCCGACATCCCCGCGCTGGTGGGCTGGGCCTATGCCTTTGGCGGGCAGGCGGGCGACATCGTCGACATCGCGCTGACCGATCCGTCCGGGGCACTGTTCTACCGCCATGAGGCAGCGCTCGACAAAGGTCAGGCGCAGTTTTTCCGCGCCGCCGGCAAGCGCACGCCGCCCGGCGGCTGGGCGGACGGCGACTGGATTGTCGACGCGCGTATCCTGCGCGGCGGCGCCGTGCTTGATGCGATGCGCGCCACGGTGCGGATCGGCGGCTGATTACTTCTCGGTCAGCTTCAGCTCGATCCGGCGGTTGGCGGCCAGCGCCTCCTGACTGTCGCCCTCGGCCACCGGCTGGAACTCGCCAAAGCCCGTCGCCGCCAGCCGGTCGGGCGGGAAGCCCAGATCGTCCACCATGTAATTGACCACCGAGAGCGCCCGCGCCTGGCTGAGCTCCCAGTTATCGGCATAGGGGCTGGCGGTGCCGAGCTGGGTCTTGTCGGTATGGCCGTCGACGCGGATCACCCAGTCGATCTCCGGCGGGATCTCGTCGGCCACCTCGGAGAGAATCGCCGCAACCCGCGCGATCTGCGCCTCGCCCGCCTCCGACAGATCGGCCTTGCCCGGATCGAACAGCACTTCCGACGAGAACACGAAGCGGTCGCCGACGATGCGCACGCCCTCGCGGTCGCCCAGGATCTCGCGCATCCGGCCAAAGAATTCCGAACGGTAGTTTTCGAGGTTGCGCGCCTCGGCGGTGAGCCGCCTGGCCTCTTCCTCCAGCCGTTTGCGCTCGGCCTCTTCCAGCTCGGCGCGGCGGCGCTCTTCGGCGGCCACCTGCGCCAGCGCCGCGTTCAGCCGCGAGCCGAGCGCCTCGATCTGCACCTGCGCCTCGGCGTCGCGCGCCTGCGATTCGTCGAGCACGTCCTGCAAGGCACCAAGCTGGCCGCGCAGCGCCGCGATCTGTTCGTTGAGAAGCGCCACCCGGCGCTGCGCCTCGGCACTGGCGGCCTCTTCCTCGGCCAGCGCCGCATTGGCGGCAGCAAGCAAGGTGGCCTGACGCTCGGCCTCGCTCATCGCGCCTTCGGCCTCGGTTTCGGCGGCGAGCCTGGCGGCGAGGGCAGCGGCCAGCCTGTCGCGCAGATCCGCCTCGTTGCCGGTGGCGTCGCGCAGCGTGTCGGCTTCCAGTAATGCCGCCGCCAGCCGGGCATCGAGATCGTCACGCGCCGCATTGGCAGCGGCGAGCAGGGTCAGCGTGTCTTCCGCCCGCTGGCGTTGCGCCTCAAGCGCCAGCGTCATCGCCGTCAACTCGTCCTCGGCATTGGCAAGCTTTTCGCGCAGCGCCTCCGCCGCCGCGATCTCGGCGAGCCTGGCGGTTTCCTCCGCGCTCAGGGCCGCATCCGCGTCGGCCAGACGCGCGCGCAGCGCTTCGGCGGCGGCAAGCTCGGCCAGCCGGGCCTGCTCCGCCTCCGAGAGCGAGCTTTCCAATTCCGCGATCCGGTCGGTGAAGCCGGAAGCCGCCGCCTCATTCTGTTCCAGCCGGGCCAGAGCCTGCGCCAGCGAGGTCTCGGTTTGCTCGGCTCTGGCGGTCATCTCGGCCACCATCGCCTCCAGCGCCTCACGCTGGGCGGCGGCCAGCCGGGCGGCTTCAGCCTGCGCATCCACCTCGTCGCGGGCCTGGGCCAGCGCGAGGTTCAGCGCCTCCTGCTCCGTGATCAGCCGCGCCTCGGCGGCTTCGAGATCCTCGATCCGCGCCGCGAGCGTGGCGCCCTCGGCCACAGCCGCATCGCGCGCGGCGAGAAGCGAGGCAACCTGCGCCTCAAAGCTGGTGATCCGCGCGCTTTGCGTGGCGAGTTCTTCATCCTTCGTGGCGATCTGCGCGGTCAGCGAGGCGATCAGCGCCGATTGCGCCTCGGCCTCGGCCTGCGCCGCGTCCAGCGACGAGGTGAGCGATCCCACTTCCTGCGAAAGCTCTGCGCTGCGGCCCCGCTCCATGCCCAGCGCATCGGCGAGTTCCGCCACCTGCGCCGACAGCGCGTCAAGCTCGCTGGCCTGCCCCGAGATCGTTTCGCGCAGGATGAACTGCACCACCATGAAGATGGTCAGCACGAACATCAGCACCAGAAGCAGCGCCGTCATCGCATCGACAAAGCCCGGCCAGATCGACGACGAAACGTTGCGCGTGGCGCGACGGGTCAGGGCCATGTCAGCCCTGCCCGCCGCCGAGCTGGCGGATCGCCCGTGTGAGCGCCGCGAGGTCGGCGCGCAGATCGCTCAGGCTTTCCTGCCGCCCGGCGCTCATTTCTTCGAGGATGCGCAGAAGCTGCACGTCGATCGAGCGCAGGCGCATCCGGCTTTCGGCGTCCACATGCGGCCCGCCCTCTTCGCTGCGCCCTTCCAGCGCGGCGATCAGCCGCTCCTGCCCCTCCGCGATGCGGACAAGATGCGCATTGCCGTCGCCCCCGGCTTCGATCTTGTGGCTGAGCCGCTCGACCGCGTCGGCAAGCTGGCCAAGCCGTTCGTCCACCTGCGCCCGGCTCACATCGGACTGGGTGAACATCTGGCTCATCGATTCCATCTGTTCCGACATATGCGCAAGCCAGGCCGTCGCACCGCTGGCCTCGGTCGGCCCCTCGCCCTCGCCCGGCGCAAAGCCGATGCGGGTGATCGAGGTCAGCCATTCCTCCAGCTCGCGGTAAAAGCGGTTCTGCCCGTGGGTGACGAAGAGTTCGAGCAGCCCCACCACCAGCGAGCCGGCAAGGCCGAGCAGCGACGAGGAAAACGCCGTGCCCATGCCGCCAAGCTGGCTTTCAAGCCCGGTGAGCAGACGGTTGAACACCTCGACCCCGCCATCGCCCTCTTCCGGGACGAGCGATTTGATCGTGTCCACCACCGCTGGCACAACCGTGGCGAGGCCGTAGAACGTGCCCAGAAGACCAAGGAAAATCAAGAGGTTGGTGATATAGCGCGTAATGTCGCGCTCTTCGTCGATGCGGGTGGCGACCGAATCGAGGATCGACCGGGCCGAGGCCGATCCGATCTGCATCCTGGTCCCGCGCCCGCGCAGAAGGCCGGCGAGCGGCGCCAGCAGGCGCGGCGGATGGTCGGCGTCATGGCCCGGACGGCCGGAGACATAGCCCGTCACCCAGCGCACCGACGAGCTTACCTGCACCACCTGCCAGATCGTCGCCAGCAGGCCGATGATGAAGACGAAGGCGATGAAGCCGTTCAGATAGAGGTTGGCGAGGAAGACCGGCAGCACCTTGGGCAGCGCAACGTAGACGCCGGCGGCAACCAGCGCGAGCGCCACCACGATGAGAAAGACCTGCCGCATCGGCTGGGTGAAATTCGGCTCCGCGACGCGGTCCGGCTGGTCCATGAGGACCCCCTTGCCTGCTCTGTTTCCCTGCCCCGTGAAGATAGGGCCAAGGCGCAGCGCTGCCAAGGATTTACTCGTGCCCCGCCAAAAGCGCGCGCACGTCGCGGGCCAGGCGCGACAGCTCCGCATCCTCGATGCCAAGCTCCGCGAGGTGATCGGCGGTGTTGAACAGATAGTCGCTGTTCGGCCCGCGCCCGCCCACGGCCCGGGCGATGATACGGCCCTGTTCGGCAAGCGGCAGCCCGCCGCAATACTGGTCGTGATCCGGGTCGATCACATAGGTCACCGCCTCGACGCGGCGCCCGTCGGCAAGGTCTATGACCAGAATTTTCTCCAGATAGGCCGACGAGATCAGCTCCCGCTCACGCAGATAGGCCAGCGTCTCGTCATGCCCCGCCGGATCGACCCGAAAGGCAAGCCCGTGGCAAACCGCGCCGCGCAGCGCATCGAGCGCCAGAACCAGGCCCGGCTCGGCCAGCGTGCCGCGATGATGGATCGACCGCATGCAGAAGCTGCGGTGATAGCCCGGCAGGGCGGCAAGCGCCGTTTCGACGTGGTCGAAGCCCGGATTCCACAGCAGAGACCCGTAGCCGAATACCCAAAGATCGCCGCCATTCATCCCGCTGGCCCTCGCGCTCCGTCGCCGATAGAACGGCCCCAGTCCTACCAGAGAGGCCCCCATGCGCAAGCTTACCCTGCTCGTCACCCTGTTCGTGGTCGCCGCCCTGATCTGGGGGCTTTACTGGGTGATCGGTGCAACCGCACTGGAACGCGGGCTGAACGCCTGGCTCGACGAGCGCCGCGCCGAAGGCTGGGTGGCCGAGGCCGGGGACGTGGCGGTGCGCGGCTTTCCCAACCGGTTCGACGCCACCTTCACCGGGCTGGAACTGGCCGACCCGGAAACGCAGGTGGCCTGGTCGGCGCCCGCTTTCCAGATGCTGGCGCTGAGCTACAAGCCCAATCATGTGATCATGCTCTGGCCCGGCGAGCAGAGCTTTTCGACCCCGGATCAGACCATCGCCATCGGCGCAGAAACGATGCGCGGCTCGATGATCGTGGCGCTCGACCCGCTTGCGCCGGTGCAAAGCTCGACGATCGAAGTCATCAATGCCGGGTTCAGCTCGACGCAGGATTGGGCGGCGACGCTGGCTTCGGGGCAGCTCTCGATGCGGCTGAAGCCCGGCGCGCAGGAGCCGGCCACCTATGACCTCTATATCGACCTGTCCGGTCTTACCCCCGACAGCGCCTTCATGGATCGCCTGCCCGGCGGCGACCGCCTGCCCGAAACCATCGCGCAGGCGCAGATCACCGCCACCGTGCGTTACGACAAACCCTGGGACCGCACCGCGATCGACGTGGCCCGGCCGCAGCCGCGCCATGTGCTGCTGGAGGGCCTGACCGCACGCTGGGGCGATCTCGACCTGCAGGCCACCGGCAATCTCGACATCGGCGCCGACGGCATCCCCAGCGGCGCGATGGAAATCGAGGCGACCAACTGGCGCGACATGATCGAGATCGCCCGCGCCACCGGAGCGCTGAAAGAAGAATATGTGAGCGCCGTCACCCGCGGGCTTGAGCTGCTCGCCTCGCTGTCGGGCGATGCCGAAACGCTCGACGTGCCGCTCTCCTTCCGCGAGGGGCGCACCTATATCGGGCCGCTGCCCGTCGGCCCGGCGCCCGCAATCCGCCTGCCCTGACGTCAAGGCGCCCGTTCCGCGGGCAGGGGTCCGCCGCCCCGGAAATTCCCCCCGGAATATTCTGGCAAGGCGCGCGGCTCCGGCCTATATCTGTGATGGGCCAAGGAAATTCGCGGGCCCGAGGGAGCATGTCTTGTCCGATACCGGCCTGCAGAAACTGGCGTTCTTCCTGCTACTCGCCCTGATCCTCTATGTGTCGATCACGGGGGGCGCGTAATGGCGCAGCGATATGGCGGAGAGTTCAGCCCCGATCCGGGCCGGCGGCCCGAAGATACCGCACCGAAGGGCGCGAAGCGCCGGCCGTTCGAGGGGCAGGTGCGCACCAGGGCCGGCGGCCGGGTGAACTTCCTCTTTCTCGCACCGCTGCCGTTGGCGGTGCGCGCGTTCTTCCTGCCGCCCACCGGGCTGGCGATGACGCTCGGGGCGTTCGGCCTGCTCATCCTCGCCGCATGGCTCACCCGCGAGGGCATACTCGCGCAGGAAGCCTATGACGCACGCAAGATCGCCCGCCGCCCGGCGATGCCGCGCAAGATCGTGGCGAGCCTGCTCACCGGCGCCGGGCTGGCGCTGGCGGCGCTGGCGGGCGGAAACGTGCTCGCCGCCGTGATCTTCGGCGTGCTCGGCGCGGCGCTGCATTCCTTCTCCTTCGGGTTCGATCCGCTGAAGAACAAGGGCATGGAAGGGATCGACGAGTTTCAGACCGACCGCGTGGCGCGCGCCGTGACCGAGGCCGAGAAATACCTTGCCGCGATGAAAGACGCCGTGCTGCGCGCCAAAGACCGCGAGATCGAAGCGCGGGTCGATGGCTTTGCCGCCACCGCGCGCGACATGTTCCGCACCATCGAGAACGATCCGCGCGACCTGACCGCCGCGCGCAAATATCTGACCGTCTACCTGATGGGCGCGCGCGATGCCGCCATCAAGTTTTCCGACATTTACGCCCGCTCGCGCGACGCCGCGGCGCGGGCCGATTTCGTGCAGCTTCTCGACGATCTGGAAGCCAATTTCACCGGCAAGACACAGAAGCTGCTTATCGAGGACAAGACCGATCTCAGCATCGAGATCGACGTTCTGCGCGAAAGACTGGCGCGCGAGGGCGTGCAATTGAACCGAGATTAGAGTTTAGCCAGGGAGTGCCCCCCATGTCTGTCGTCAATACCCGTGAACAAGCGCAGGCCGCGCTCAAGGAGGTCGAAGACGTGACCGCCGTTATTCTGCCGGAGCCGTCGACGGCACTGGTGCCGCTCGAAGAGGCCGACGAGGCGCAGGGCGCCGAGATTCGCAAGCGCATGGGCGAGATCGACATGGGCAACAGCCAGTCGATCATCGAGTTCGGCTCGGCGGCGCAGGCCGAATTGCAGGTGATCAGCCAGGAAATGCTGCAGGGCGTGCGCAACAAGGATGTGGGCCCGGCGGGCGACAGCCTGCGCTCGATCGTCACCACCATTCGCGGCTTCAGCGTGTCGGAGCTCGACATGCGCCGCCAGCGCTCGTTCTGGGAAAAGCTGCTGGGCCGCGCCGCGCCCGCCGCCAAGTTCATGGCGCGTTACGAGGATGTGCAGGGCCAGATCGACAAGATCACCGACAATCTGCTCGGCCATGAGCACACGCTTCTGAAAGATATCAAATCGCTCGACGTGCTCTATGAGAAGACGCTCGATTTTTACGAGGAGCTGGCGCTCTACATCGCCGCCGGCGAGGCCAAGCTGAAAGAGCTGGATGACGAGACCATCCCCGCGAAGGAAAAGGAAGTCGATGCCGCGCCGGAAGATGACGGCGTGATCAAGGCGCAGGAGCTGCGCGATCTGCGCGCCGCGCGCGACGATCTGGAGCGCCGGGTGCATGACCTCAAGCTCACCCGCCAGGTGACGATGCAAAGCCTGCCCTCGATCCGGCTGGTGCAGGAGAACGACAAGTCGCTGGTGACCAAGATCAACTCGACGCTCGTCAACACCGTGCCGCTGTGGGAAACCCAGTTGGCGCAGGCGGTCACCATCCAGCGCTCGGCCGATGCGGCGGCGGCGGTGAAGGAGGCGACCGACCTCACCAATGAACTGCTCAAGGCCAATGCCCAGAACCTGCGCGAAGCCAACAAGATGGTGCGCGAGGAAATGGAACGCGGCGTGTTCGACATCGAGGCGATCAAATCGGCCAATGCCGATCTCATCGCCACGATTCAGGAAAGCCTGCAGATCGCCGACGAGGGCAAGGCCCGGCGCGCGGCGGCCGAGGAAGAGCTGAAGAAGATGGAAGAAGAATTGAAGGCCACGCTCGCCTCCGCCAAGGCGAAGGCCACCGGTCTCGGCCATGCGGTCGGTAGCGCGGTGGAGGAGAAATAACACCATGATCCCCCGCGCGAGGGTTGCCCCCGCTCTTGCCCTTGCCGCCAGCGCTCTGCTGGCCGGCTGCGCCGGCGATTTCGCCGCCATGCCGTCGGCCCCGCCGATGGCGCGGCCCGATTTCGACGAGATCGCGGCGCCCGACAGCGGCGCAAGCGCCGAGCTTGCCGATTATTACCGGCGGGTGCAGAACGGGCTCTTGAGCCAGGGCCTGTTGCGGACCGATGGCGGCGGGCCCGATGCGCCCTATTCCGAGCGCGACCTGGTGCGCAATTTCCTCAAGATCGCCTTCTACGAGGAATATGCCGATGCCGGCGGGCGCCTCGTGGCGCGCGAAAGCGCCAGCCGGATGCATCGCTGGGCCAAGCCGGTCACGCTCTCGGTCGAGTTCGGCGCCTCCGTCGACCCGGCGAGCCGCAGCCGCGACACCAACGAGTTGCGCAGCTTCGTGAACCGTCTGGCCCGCGTCACCGGCCACCCGGTGCAGAACGTCGCCGCCGGCTCGGGCAATTTCCGCGTGTTCATCGTGAACGAAGACGAGCGCCGCGCCCTTGGCCCGGTGCTCAAGCGGATCATGCCCAACATCTCGGCCACCGCGCTCAACACGGTGATCAACCTGCCGCGCTCGACCTATTGCCTCGCCTTCGCCACCGACCCGGAACAGGACGGCACCTACGATCAGGCGGTGGCGGTGATCCGTGCCGAGCATCCCGACCTGTTGCGCGCCTCCTGCATCCAGGAGGAAGTGGCGCAGGGCTTGGGCCTGTCGAACGATTATGCGCTGGCGCGGCCCTCGATCTTCAACGACGACGAGGAATTCGGCTTTCTCACCACGCATGACGAACTTCTTTTGAAAATGCTCTACGATAAGCGCCTCACGCCCGGCATGTCCGAGACCGAGGCCCGCCCCATCGTCGAGCAGATTGCAGCCGAACTGTTGGGCGGCGAAGTATAGGAGACCAACATGGGCATTCTCGATTTTCTCTCTGGCCAATTCATCGACGTCATTCACTGGACGGACGACACCCGCGACACGATGGTCTGGCGCTTCGAGCGCGAGGGCCATGAGATCAAGTATGGCGCCAAGCTGACCGTGCGCGAGGGGCAATCGGCGGTTTTCGTGCATGAGGGGCAGCTGGCCGATGTGTTCACCCCCGGTCTCTACCTGCTTGAGACCAACAACATGCCGATCCTGACCAGCCTCCAGCACTGGGATCACGGCTTCAAATCGCCGTTCAAATCCGAGATCTATTTCGTCAACACCACCCGGTTCAACGACCTCAAATGGGGAACGAAAAACCCGATCATGTGCCGTGATCCCGAGTTCGGCCCGGTGCGCATCCGCGCCTTCGGCACCTATACCGTGCGGGTGACCGATCCCGGCAAGTTCCTCACCGAGATCGTCGGCACCGACGGTGAGTTCACGATGGACGAGATCAGCTTCCAGATCCGCAACATCATCGTGCAAAGCTTCAGCCGGATCGTAGCGGGCTCGGGCATTCCGGTGCTCGACATGGCGGCCAATACGATGGATCTGGGCAAGCTGGTGGCGTCGGAGCTGTCGAAGGCCGTGGCCGAATACGGCCTCGAAATCCCCGAATTCTACATCGAAAACATCTCGCTGCCGCCAGCGGTGGAAGCGGCGCTCGACAAGCGCACCTCGATGGGGATCGTCGGCGACTTGCAGAAATACATGCAGTTCAACGCCGCCGAGGCGATGGGCGCGGAAAACTCGGCGATGGCGTCGAGCATGGGTGCCGGCATGGGCGCCGCGATGGGGATGGGCATGGCCGGGATGGCCGGCCCCTGGGGCGCGGCCCCGGCTGCCGCCGCCCCCGCCGCGCAACCCGCGCCGCCGCCTCCGCCGCCGGTCGAAAAGGTCTGGCACATCGCGGTGAACGGCGAAACGAAAGGCCCGTTCAGCCGGGCGACAATGGGCCAGAAGGCCGCCGCCGGCGAGCTGACCCGCGAAAGCCTGGTCTGGACCGCCGGTCAGGATGGCTGGAAACCGGCCGAGGACGTGGCCGATCTCGCCACGCTCTTCACCATCCTGCCGCCGCCCCCGCCGCCCGCGGGGTGATCCCGCCGTGCCCGAGGTGATCCGCAGCGCCGATTGCGCCAACTCGCCCAAGAACGCCCGGGCCGAGGAGATTGCCCTCGCGCTGATGGGCGTGGGCGAGCTGGCCGAGAGCCTGCTGGCCGAAAACGCCGTCTGGGACGGGGCGACCGGCGCGCGCGCGGGCCGCTCGGCCATCCTCGCCGCCTGCGCCGATCAGCCCAAGGCCGACAAGATCCGCGTCGAACAGGTGGTCACCCATGGCGCGGCGGGCTCGGTCTCGGGCCGGATCACCCGGGGCGGAGAGACGCGGCTCTATTGCCACGTCATCCGCTTCACCTCCGCCGCCGCGAAACAGGTGGCGCAACTCGTCTCATTCGAACACCCCGGAGGCAAATGACATGTCCGACGAGGTCATCCTCGAAGAACCGGGCCGCCCGGAAGAAGAGCACCGCTTCCCCTGCCCGCAATGCGGCGCCGATCTGCGCTTCGATGCTCAGGGCGGCCAGCTCATGTGCGATCATTGCGGTTATTCGGAAGCCATCGAGGGCCATGGCGGCAAGGTCGCGGCGATCAACGAGCTCGATTTCCGCGCCGCGCTCGACGCGCAATTGCCCGACGCCGAGATGGAAGATATCCGCATCTCGCAATGCCCCAATTGCGGCGCGCAGGTCGAGTTCGACGAGGCGCTGCACGCCACCGAATGCCCGTTCTGCGCTACACCCGTGGTGACCGATACCGGCACCACCCGCCATATCAAGCCCAAGGCGCTCCTGCCCTTCGCCATTGAGGAACGCGATGCGCGCAAGGCGATGAGTGACTGGCTCGGGCGTCTCTGGTTCGCGCCCAACGGCTTGCAGGAATACGCCCGCAAAGGCCGCAAGCTGACGGGCATCTACGTGCCTTACTGGACCTTCGACGCCGATACCAAATCGTCCTACCGCGGCGAGCGCGGCACGGTCTATTACGTGACCAGAACCGTGATGCGCGATGGCAAGCCCACGCAGGTGCGCGAGCAGCGCATCCGCTGGAGCCCGAAATCGGGCCGGGTCGCACGGTTTTTCGACGATGTGCTGGTGCTCGCCTCGCGCTCGCTGCCAAAAAAATACACCGACGCGCTGGAGCCGTGGGATCTGGCCGCGCTGGAGCCCTACCGGCCCGAATACCTGGCGGGTTACAGCGCCGAGGGCTACACGGTAGAACTGGACGAGGGCTACAATCAGGCGCGCGACTACATGGATGCGGTGATCCTGCGCGACGTGAAATTCGACATCGGCGGCGACCGCCAGCGCGTGCATGACATCCAGACCAGTGTGAAGGACGTGACCTTCAAGCACATCCTGCTGCCAGTCTGGATGGCGGCCTACAAGTATCGCGGCAAAACCTACCGCTTCGTGGTCAACGGCCGCACCGGCAAGGTGCAGGGCGAGCGGCCCTGGTCGGCATGGAAGATCGCGCTGGCACTGATCGCGCTGGCCATCGTCGGCGGCGTGGCGGGCTATTTCGCGGCGCAGGGGCAGTAGAGCGCCGTTTCACGGTTTCAGACAAAAAAGAGGCGGCCCCTTTCGGAGCCGCCCCGTTTCGCTTTCCGGAGGTGCACCTGTCTCCGGTCAGCTCTTCCTGATCTCGACCTTCTTGGCGCCTTTCGCCTTGGGTTCCGATTTCGGCACGGTGATGGTGAGCACCCCGTCCTTCAGATCGGCATCCACCGCGGTTTCATCGGCATCGGGCGGCAGGCGGAACGAGCGGCTGAACGCGCCATATTGACGTTCAGAGAAGTACCAGGTGTCACCCTTCTCCTCGCGTTCGACCTTTTTCTCGCCCTGCACGGTCACAACGCCATCGTGCACGGAAAGCTCCATGTCTTTCTCGTCGACGCCCGGCAGTTCGATCGTGATGTGATATTTCTCATCCTGAAGCTTCGCGTCCGAGGCCGGCGAAAGAAACTCGGTCAACCTTTGCCCCAGCGTGCGGAAGGGATCGTAGAGAGATGGCCACAGGCCGGTTTGCGATTTCTCAACCATATCAACCCTCCTTTCCTGTGCGGTATATAAGCATTCAGGGGCCGTGTTTTGAGGGAGGCGCGAAAACGTGACGCGCCCGATTGCACCGCTGGCCGCCCCGCGCTAAGCCCTTTGGCAACGTGCTGTTTGCGCAAACAACGGAGGCGACGATGATCCTGTGTTGCGGCGAGGCCCTGATCGACATGCTCCCGCGCGAAACCGGCGCGGGCGAGCGCGCCTTTGCCCCCTATGCCGGCGGCTCGGTGTTCAACACCGTCATCGCGCTGGGGCGGCTCGGCATCGGCACCGGGTTTTTCTCCGGCCTCTCCACCGATCTCTTCGGCCAGATCCTGACCGACACGCTGGCCGCCTCGCATGTGACGTCCGATCTCGCGATCCGTTCGGATCGGCCCACCACGCTCGCCTTCGTCACGCTCACCGACGGCCAGGCCAGATACGCCTTCTACGACGAAAACACCGCCGGGCGGATGCTCACGCCCGACGATCTGCCAGAGCTACCCGAGGATGTGACGGCGCTGTTCTTCGGCGGCATCTCACTGCCGCCCGACCCGTGCGGGCTGGCCTATGAAACGCTGATGCTGCGCGAGGCCGCCCGCCGCGTGACGATGATCGACCCGAATATCCGCCCCAGCTTCATCACCGACGAGCCGGGCTATCGCGCCCGGATCGGGCGGATGCTCGCCGCCGCCGATATCGTGAAGATCTCGGACGAAGACATGGACTGGCTCGGCACCGATGCCGCCAGCCTGCGCGCCGGCGGCGCGAAGCTGGTCTGCGTCACCGAAGGCGCAAAGGGCGTTACCGCGCATTTTGCCGCCGGCACGCTCAGCGTGGCCGCGCGCCGCGTCGAGGTGGTGGACACCGTCGGCGCGGGCGACACGTTCAATGCCGGGCTGCTCGCCGGGCTGGAGCGCGCCGGGCTGCTCACCAAGGCGGCGCTTGCGGGCCTCACCGCCGAGGCGCTGCGCCCGGCGCTGGAGCTGGGCAATGCCGCCGCCGCCGTCACCGTGAGCCGCGCGGGCGCCAACCCGCCCTGGGAGCATGAGCTGTGAGGGCGCTCGTTCAGCGCGTGAGCGAGGCTGCCGTGCGCGTCGATGGCGCGGTGGTGGGCGAGATCGGCCCCGGCCTTCTGGTGCTGGTCTGCGCCATGCAGGGCGACAGCGAGGCCAATGCCGACGCGCTCGCCGCCAAGATCGCCAAGCTGCGCATCTTCAGGGACGAGGCCGACAAGATGAACCGCTCGCTCCTCGACACCGGCGGCGCGGCGCTGGTGGTGAGCCAGTTTACCCTCGCCGCCGACACGTCACGCGGCAACCGCCCCGGCTTTTCCACCGCCGCCCCGCCCGCCGAGGGTGAGCGGCTCTACGAATATTTCGCAGGCAGGATGAGGGCCGCGGGGATCGAGACAGCGCAGGGCATGTTCGGCGCCGACATGAAGGTGAGCCTCGTCAATGACGGGCCGGTGACGATCTGGATGGAGGTCTGAGGTGCCCTGCCGAATATCGCAATCGTGACGGGGCTGCCCCCGAGCAACCGGGCATTTCAGCCCGGAATTGCACGAAAACTGTAACCTAAGCCTCGATCCCGAGCTTCGCCTTCAGCGCCGCCAGCACCGCCCGATCCTCGTCCGTCCACGCCGCCTTGCGCGATTTGAACAGCGTTGCCTGGCTCCGGTGCACCGGCCCGCCGGCGAGGATCTTGAGGTGGTTGGCGCGCAGGGTTTCGCCCGTGGAGGTGATGTCGGCGATGGCTTCGGCGGTTTCGTTCTTCACCGTGCCCTCGGTCGCGCCCTGACTGTCGACAAGCTGGTAATCGGCCACGCCATGCTCGCGCAGATAGTCGCGCACCAGCCGGTGATACTTGGTGGCGATGCGCAGCCGGAAGCCGTGGCGGGCGCGGAAGGCCGCCGCCACCGCGTCGAGATCGTCGAGCGTGGTCACGTCGACCCAGGCCTTCGGCACGGCGATGATCAGATCGGCATGGCCAAAGCCCATCGGCTCCAGTTCCAGCACCTTTTCTTCCCAGGCCCCCAGCTTCTCGCGCACGAGGTCGGAACCGGTCACGCCAAGGTGGATACGCCCCGCCGCCAGTTCGCGCGGGATCTCTCCCGCCGAGAGCAGCACCAGTTCCAGCCCGTCCAGCCCCTCGACCGCGCCGGCATATTCCCGGTCGGACCCGGTGCGCGCGAGCGTGACGCCGCGCGCACCGAACCAGTCGAAGGTTTTCTCCATCAACCGCCCCTTGGAGGGCACGCCCAGCTTCACGCTCATGCCCGCCCCTCCCCAAGCCGCAGCACCAGTTCGGGCCGGATCACCCCGCCCACGGCCGGGATCTCGTGGCCGCGCCCGAGCACGCGGGTCAGCGCATCATAGCGCCCGCCAGTGGCAACGGGCGGCAGATCGGGCCGCCCCTCGGCGTAGAAGCCGAAGACGAAACCATCGTAATATTCCAACGCCGTGCGCCCGTAGGAGCCCTCGAAATCGAGCCCGTCGATATCCACGCCGCGCGCCGCCAGCGCCCGACCCCGCGCCGCCAGCCGCTCGACCGCAGGCGAAATGGCGGGCATGTCGACGGCCAGATCGCGCAGATGCTCGGTGATGTTCGACATCGTCTCGCGCAGACCCAGGAGATCGTCGAGCAGCGCCACTTCCACTTCCGGGATCGGCGGCGTTTTGGCATCTTCGATCAGCGCCGCGATGCGGGCGGCAATCTCGGCCTCCGAGCGCAGCCCGACCAGCGGCGCATCGCAGGCCATCGGATCGGACCTGGCCAGCAGTTCGGCCCGGCCTTCCGGTTGGGCAGCCCGGCCCGCAAACCGGTCGAGCAAGGTGCGGAAGCGGCGCGGCCGCCAGAGGTGGCGCATCAGCGCCCGCTTGCGCGCCTCACTGGTCGACAGCCCCGAGACGGCGGCGCTGAGGATGCCGATATCGCCGGTGGCCGCGCGCAGGCCGAGCGGCGCGAGCGCCTCGGCGATCAGCGCGAACACCTCGGCATCCGCCGCTGCCGGATCGGCGCGGTCGAACAGTTCGAACCCCACCTGAATATATTCCGGGGCGCGATGCGTGGCCTCTTCCTGCTTGCGGAAAATCTCGCCCTCATAGGTGTAGCGCGCGGGCTCCGCCCCGCCCTGCATATGCATCTCTACCACCGGCACGGTGAAGTCGGGCCGCAGCATCGCCTCGCCCAGCGCCGGATCGGCGGTGACATAGGCGCGGGCGCGGATATCCTCGCCATAGAGGTCGAGCAGCGTTTCGGCCGGTTGCAGGATCGGCGGATCGACAAGCTGCGCCCCCTGCGCCTCGAAGAACGCCCGAAACCGCGCAGCCTCGGCCCGGATCGCGGATTTGTCAGCCATCCTGTGCCCCGATGATCCGGGCGACCTCGGCCACCAGATCGCCGCGCGCCACCTCGACTTGCGAGGGCCGCTCCTTCCACTCTTCCAGCGTCGCGTTCTCGGCGATCTTCGCGCCAAGGATCAGGTCTTTCACCTGCACCACGCCGCGCGCCTTTTCCTCGGCCCCCTCGATCACGGCGACGGGCGAGAGCCGCTTATCGGCATATTTGAGCTGGTTGCCGAAATTCTTCGGGTTGCCCAGGTAGACCTCGGCACGGATACCCGCCGCCCGCAGCTCGGCGACCATCGCCTGGTAATCGGCCATCCGGTCACGGTCCATCACCGTCACCACCACCGGGCCGCGCGTGGCGCCGCCGACCCGGCCCTTGGCGCGCAGGGCCGCCAGCAGCCGGTCCACCCCGATGGAAATGCCGGTGGCCGGCACCGCCTGCCCGGTGAAGCGCTTGACGAGATCGTCATAGCGCCCGCCCCCGGCGACGGAGCCGAACTGGCGCGGGCGGCCTTTCTCGTCGGTGATCTCGAAGGTCAGCTCAGCCTCGAAAACCGGGCCGGTGTAATAGCCAAGGCCGCGCACGACGGAGGGGTCGATGACGATACGGTCCGGGCCGTAGCCCTGCGACGTGAGCAGGGCGGCGATCTCTTCCAGCTCGCCCACCCCCTCTGCGCCAACGGCGCTTTCGGCCACCGCGGTGCGCAGATTAGCCAACGTCGCCGCGTTGTCGGCCCCTTTCGAGGTAAGGAAGGCAATCACCGGCTCGGCCGCCGCCTCCGCCAGCCCCACGCCGTCGATATAGGCCCCGGACGCATCGAGCCGCCCCTTCCCGAGCAATTCGCGCACGCCGGCCTCGCCGACCTTGTCGAACTTGTCGATGGTGCGCAGCACGGCCTCGCGGGTTTCGCCCTCGGCGACGCCCATCACCTCAAGCACGCCGTTCAGCACCTTGCGGTTGTTCACCCGGATCACGTAATCGCCGCGGGGGATGCCCACCTCTTCCAGCGTATCCGCCAGCATCGCGCAAATCTCGGCGTCGGCGGCCATGCTCGCCGCGCCCACCGTATCGGCATCGCATTGATAGAACTGCCGAAACCGCCCCGGCCCCGGCTTTTCGTTGCGCCAGACCGGCCCCATCGCGTAGCGCCGGTAGGGCGTCGGCAGATCGTTACGGAACTGGGCATAGACGCGGGCGAGCGGCGCGGTCAGATCATAGCGCAGGGCGAGCCACTTGTCGTCATCGGCCTCCTGCCAGGCAAACACGCCCTCGTTCGGCCGGTCGACATCGGGCAGGAACTTGCCCAGCGCCTCGACGGTTTCGACCGCCGAGGATTCCAGCGCGTCGAAGCCATAGCGATGGTACACGCCAGCGATCTTGTCGAGCATCTGCTTGCGTTCGTCCACCTCAGCGCCGAAATAGTCCCGAAACCCCTTGGGAGTCTCGGCCCTGGGCCGGGGCTGTTTCTTTTCCTTGGCCATGACACGTCCCGTCGTTACCTGGGGCGCGGTCTAGCCGAGACCGGGCAAGGGGGCAACAGGGAGCATCGGCATGGACGAGCGCATCACGGCACTGGAAGAAGCACTGGCACATCTGACGAAGACGGTCGAGGAGCTCTCGGAGGTGATCGCCCGGCAGGACCGCGAGATTACCCGCATGGCGCGGCGGATGCAGATGCTGATGGAGCGCGAGGCCGAACGCGAGCTCGACAGCTCGTCCTCGATCCCGCTCGCCGATCAGAAACCGCCGCATTGGTGAGCCACGCCGGAGCGGGGGCCAGCCCCCGCACCCCCGAGGTATTTGGAGAACAGAGAAGGGGCGGCCTGCGTGCCTATACCTCTTCCACGCTCATCACCCCCGGCAGGCTTTTCAGCGCGCCCTTGATCTGGGGGTTGAGCGGGAATTCGGCGCCAAGGTCCACCTCCGTCTCGCCCGGCAGGGTCGGGTCCATCAGGCAGAGCGCCACGGTGCCGGGGCGCGCGCCCTTGGCCATGTCGGCGGCGCGGCCCAGAAGCGCGGCGACATGGCCCACCGCTTCGGCCCGTTCGAGGAACACTTTGAGCGCCATTCCGCCAGCCTCCGCCGCGATCGTATCGACCGGGGCGACCGAGCGGGCCAGCAGCTTCAGCTGCTCCGATTCCATATTGGCCTCGACGGTGATGACCACGTTTTGCCCCGTTTCCAGATGGTCGCGCGCCGCTTCCAGCGTGTCGGAGAACACGGTGACTTCGTAGATCCCGGTGGGATCGGACAGGCCGACAAAGGCGAAGCGGTTGCCGCGCGCCGATTTGCGCTCCTGTTTCGACGAGACGGCGCCGGCCATCTTGGCGATGAGCGGCGCGCGCTCGGCCTTCGCGGCGACCTCTTCCAGCGTCATCACGCCCTTGCGCTTCAGCGCCGGCATGTAATCGTCGAGCGGGTGGCCGGAGAGATAGAAGCCGATCGCCTTGTGCTCCTCGGCCAGCCGTTCGTTGGGCAGCCAGTCGCCCACCGGCGACAGGCGCGGCTCGGGCAGATCGTCGCCCGCCTCGCCAAAGAGCGAGACCTGCGACGAGGCGCGTTGCTCGTGGATCGCGGCGGAGTAGTTCACCAGCGCATCGAGGCTGTCGAACACGCGGTGGCGGTTGGCGTCGAGCGCATCGAAGGCGCCGGCGCGGGCCAGCATCTCAAGCGGGCGCTTGCCGACGCGCTTGAGATCGACCCGGCGGGCGAGGTCGAACAGGGTGACGAATGGTGCATCGCCCCGCGCCTCGGTGATCAGCTTCATCGCCTCGACGCCGACATTCTTCAGCGCCCCGAGCGCGTAATGAATCTTGCCGCCGCCCACGGTGAAGGCCGCGCCCGAACGGTTCACGCAAGGCGGCACGATCTCGATCCCCAGCGCCCGGCGCACCTCCTCGGCATAGATGCCGAGCTTGTCGGTGAGATGAATATCGCAATTCATCACGCCCGCCATGAACTCGACCGGGTGATTGGCCTTGAGCCAGGCGGTTTGATACGACACCACCGCATAGGCCGCCGCGTGCGATTTGTTGAAGCCGTAATTGGCGAATTTCTCCAGCAGGTCGAACACCTCGGAGGCCTTCTTCGCATCGACCCCGTTCTCAGCGGCGCCCGCCTCGAATTTCGGGCGCTCGGCGTCCATCGCCTCCTTGATCTTCTTGCCCATGGCACGGCGCAGAAGGTCGGCGCCGCCGAGCGAATAGCCCGCCATCACCTGGGCGATCTGCATCACCTGCTCCTGGTAGACGATGATGCCCTGCGTCTCTTCCAGGATGTCGTCGATCAGCGGATGCACCGAGGCGCGTTCCTTCACGCCGTTCTTCACATCGCAATAGGTGGGGATGTTTTCCATCGGGCCAGGGCGGTAGAGCGCCACCAGCGCCACGATATCCTCGATGCAGGTGGGCTTCATGCGCCGCAGCGCATCCATCATGCCCGAGCTTTCCACCTGGAACACGGCGACCGTTCTGGCGCTGGAATACAGCTCGTATGTTTTCGCGTCGTCGAGCGGGATGGCGTTGATCTGGTTCTCGGCCCCGTCGGCGGGCCGGTAGAGCTGCGCGCCGTCCGGGCCGATATGCAGATCCCGGCCCTGCCCGTGGATCTGGTCCATCGCGTTCTGGATCACGGTCAGCGTTTTCAGCCCGAGAAAGTCGAACTTCACCAGACCGGCCTGCTCGACCCATTTCATGTTGAACTGGGTGGCGGGCATGTCGGAACGCGGATCCTGATAGAGCGGCACCAGCTCGTCGAGCGGGCGATCGCCGATCACCACGCCGGCGGCATGGGTCGAGGCGTTGCGCAGCAGCCCCTCGACCTGCTCGGCATAGGTAAGCAGCCGGTCGACCACTTCCTCCGCCCGCGCCTCTTCGCGCAGGCGCGGCTCGTCCTTGAGGGCCTGCGCGATGGACACGGGCTTCACCCCCTCGACCGGGATCATCTTCGACAGCCGGTCGACCTGACCATAGGGCATTTGCAGCACCCGGCCCACATCGCGCACCGCCGCTTTCGACAGCAGCGCGCCGAAGGTGATGATCTGGCCCACCCTGTCGCGGCCATATTTCTCCTGCACGTAGCGGATGGTTTCCTCGCGCCGGTCCATGCAGAAGTCGATATCGAAGTCGGGCATCGACACCCGCTCAGGGTTGAGGAAGCGTTCGAACAGCAGCGAATAGCGCAGCGGGTCGAGGTCGGTGATGGTGAGCGCGTAGGCCACCAGAGAACCCGCCCCCGAGCCCCGGCCCGGGCCGACGGGAATGCCGTTATCCTTCGACCATTTGATGAAGTCGGCAACGATCAGGAAGTAGCCGGGAAAGCCCATCTGCTCGATGATGCCCAGCTCGAATGTCAGCCGCTCGTCATAGGCGTCGCGCGGGGCGGCCGGCTCGATCACCGCAAGGCGCGCTTCCAGACCGTCCCAGGCCTGCCGGCGCAGTTCTTCCACCTCGTCCTCGGCAAAGCGCGGCAGGATCGGATCGCGCCTTTCGGATTTCACCGCGCAACGCCGGGCGATCTCGACACTATTGTCGATCGCCTCCGGCAGATCGGCGAAGAGCGCGATCATCTCCTGCGGCGATTTGAAATAATGCTGCGGCGTGAGGTGGCGGCGCGGCTCCTGCTGATCGACGTAAGCGCCCTCGGCGATGCAGATCAGCGCGTCATGCGCCTCGTAGAGATCGGTCTTGGGGAAGTAGACATCGTTGGTGGCCACCAGCGGCAGGTCCAACGCATAGGCCATCTCGACAAAACCGCGCTCGGTGAGGCGCTCGGCCTCGGGAAGCTGGCCGCCTTCGCCGGGATGGCGCTGCAGCTCGACATAGAGCCGGTTCGGATAGGCGCGGGCGAGGCGCTGCATCAGGGCTTCCGCCTCGGCGCGCCGGCCGATCTGAAGAAGCTGGCCGACCGGCCCACCGGCCCCGCCGCTGAGGCAGATGAGGCCCCCGGCATGCGCCTCAAGTTCGTCCAGCGTGACCTTCGGCTCGCCATCGTGCTTGTCGACATACAGGCAGGAATTGAGCTTGAGCAGGTTGGCGTAGCCCGCCTCGTTCTGCGCCAGCAGCACCACCGGCGCGGGGGGCTTGGGCTTTTCGCCCGGCGCCGGCGCATCGAAGGCCACCGAGACCTGGCAGCCGATGATCGGCTGGATGCCCGCCGCCGCGGCGGTAACGGAAAATTCCAGCGCGCAGAACATGTTATTGGTGTCGGTGACGGCCACGGCGGGCATCGACATCGCCTCGCACAGCCCCGGCAGCTTCTTCACCGGCACCGCGCCTTCGAGGAGCGAATACTCGGTATGGGTGCGCAGGTGGATGAATCGGGGAGCGGCTGACATGGGGCGAGTATAGGCGGGGCGGCGGCGGGGCCAAGAGCAGAAAAGTCAGCCAATGCACTGAGTATCTGCTGGTGGCCGCCGGGCAGGCTTCCAGCGCTCGCCGGCCTGACCAGACGGGCGGCGCCGAAACCTGCCGGGCTGGCGGTGGAGCACAAGGAGGGGCGCCAGCGGATCGTCGCCCTGAAGCCGCGTGCTGGCACGGCTCGATGCCCCCAAGCGCAGGACGGGCCGATCCGAAAGAGCCGGAAAAACGACTGGCCGCCAAACACGAAAGGCCCGACCGGCACGCCGGGATGAGCTTTCAAGAAGGCTTAAGCATGGCGGCCGACCAGCTCAAAACGCTGGCCGAAGCGATGTGAGCGGCGCGGCGCGCTCAGCCCCGCAGCTTCCCGGCCAGCCGCGCCGGCCAGCCGGTCATCGTCGACGTGATTTTCGTCATGATCTGCTTCGAGACGCGCTTTTCGATGTCGGAGTAGCTGGCCTCGCCTTCGAGCAGATCGAAGAAGGATTGCCGCATCGTCACCGAGCTGGAAAGCTTCTCGCGGAACAACCCGCTGAGCTTGCTGGAAAACGCATATTGGCGCAGCTTCTTGGCCTTATCGAGTTCGGTCTCGACATATTTGATCCGCTTGCGGTAATGGCCCAGCGCCTCGGCGGGCTTGCCCGCCTTCAGTGCCTCCGCCGCCGCCTCGGCCGCCTCCGCGCCGGTTTCCATCGCATAGGCCAGCCCCTCGCCGGTGAGCGGATCGACATAGCCCGCCGCATCGCCCGCGAGCAGCACCGCGCCGCGCCCCGGCACCGGCTTGTAATCGCCGAGCGGAATATGCGCGCCCTTGATCTTCACGTCATCCGCCTCGACGCCCTGCAGCTTGAGGTAGCGCGCCATCCGCGCCTTCAGATCCTGGTCGATCCCCTTGATCGCGCCGAGGCCGATGGTACGGCTGCCATGCTTGGGGAAGTTCCAGCCATAGCCCCAGTCGACGATGCGGAAGTCGATGGACATTTCCGCCTCTTCCTCACAGCCGGGCGCCACCTCGGCCTCGAAGGCGAAGCCGATCTTGTCGTCGTCGAAGGCTTTGCCAAAGAGGTGCTTGGCCACCGGGCTCGCCGCCCCGTCCGCCCCGATCAGCACGCCGAAACCGATCGTCTCGCCGGTGCTGAGCGCCAGCGTGCGCGCCGCCTCGTCGATGGTCTCGACGCGGACGCCCTGGTAATCCTCGGCCCCCGCCGCGATCGCCTCCCTGAGCAAGCGGTCGTCGAGATCGAGGCGATAGGTATAGGTAAGCTCGTAGGGCGACTTGAACCGGGCGAGGTGCTGGCCGTCCCATTTGAAGGCGACGGTGCGCGAATAGAGGAAATGCTCGCGGTCTGTATCGAGCCCGAAAACCCGCTTCATCGCCTTGCGCCCGCGCCCGGACAGCAACGCACCGCAGAGCTTGTGGCGGGGGAAGACGGCCTTGTCGATCACCGCGACCGAAAGCCCGAGGCTGCGCGCGTGACGCGCCGCCGACGAGCCCGCGGGGCCCGCCCCGATCACCACAATATCATAGGATTTCGCTGCTTCCGTCATGATACACCCCGGTTAATCCCGGGGCCTTCTACGCGAAACGTCCTCCAAGGAAAAGCCAACATCGCGCTCGGCCAGCCAGTTGGCGAAAGCCGTGACCTTATCGTCCAGCGAGCAGGTCGGCGGCAGGCTGTCGAGATGGGCCTGATAATCCAGCCGGAGCTGCAATTGCTCATCCGTGGTCAGCTCGGCCCAGGCCTTCATGTCGCACCTCTCTCGCTCTGCCGCAGATGGGGTTGAAACGCGCCCGGCGCAAGCGCACATATGCGCCAACCCGAATGTTATTAAGGACATTGCCCGATGGCCGCTTCCATGAAAATCACCTGCCTCGATTGCGGCGCGGTCAACCGCGTGCCCGCCGACAAGCTCGGCGCCGGCCCCAAATGCGGCACCTGCGGCACCCGGCTCACTGACGGCAAGGTCCGCGAAATGGACGCGAACGCGCTCGCCAAGGCCTCGAAGACCGACAATGTGCCGCTGCTGGTCGACTTCTGGGCGCCCTGGTGCGGCCCCTGCCGGATGATGGCGCCGGAATTCGCCAAGGCCGCGCAGGCGCTGGCCCCCAATGCCCGGCTCGCCAAGATCAACACCGAGGAATACCCGAAGGTCTCGATGAGGCACAATATCCGCGGCATTCCGACGATGATCCTCTACCAGAACGGCAAGGAAGTCGCCCGCCAGTCCGGCGCGGTGCCCGCGAGCGCGATCGAGCAATTCGTCCGCTCCAAGGCGAAATTGACCGGCTGATCGCGGCTGGCGGGGCGCGAAAAATCGCCCCGCTTTCCGCTTGACAGCGGAGGCCGGAAAGGCCAGATACCACCGCGTTGGGGCCGTAGCTCAGTTGGGAGAGCGCGTCGTTCGCAATGACGAGGTCAGGGGTTCGATTCCCCTCGGCTCCACCAAATCGCACTTTTGTGTTGAAAAATCTGCTAACACCTTGAATGGAAAGGTGATTTTAGCGGTTCGATAACCTCCATCACGACTGTACCGCAGAGGCTCTGCGAAAGCCAATTTCAGCACAGTTCTCTTGAAGGCGAATCCGCCTTTTTCGTAAAGAAACCAAGGGTTTCCCAGAAAAGTCAGGGCGTGTTCGATAAATTCCTCTAGGCGTCCCTTCGGAGGCACAATTTGCGCCGCATGTTCTGAAAGCCTGATCTTCTGACGCTCTAGCTTTTCGATGCGCGCTTCATACGCCTGAATGACAGACGGGCTCGACGCTTCGACGATCCGATCAAGGAGCGCCTCGGTCTGGCCGTCGATGTCCTTGATCTGGGACTCTAGCGTTTTTCTGGCGCTACGCGCCTCGGTGAGACGCATTTCCCAAACGTCGATGAACATGGCCCTGACCAGATCGAAGAGCTGCGTGGCAGGTTGCAGAGAGCGAAGAATCGCTTCTGCTCCGTTTTCGATATCGGCACGCGGGATAGACTTGCGCTTGGATACGCAATCTCGTGTGTCGCAGAGGTAGTAGGCGTAGGGCTTATTGCGTCCCTTCGACCAGCAGGACGTCATGGGCTCGCCGCAATCGTCACACAGCACGAAGCCGCGCAGCGGGAAGTCCTTGTTGATGTCCTTGCGCGCGGGAGCGTTGGCGTTGCCCTTGAGGCGCTCCTGGACGCGCTCATGCGTAGCGAAGCTGATAAGGGGCTCATGATGCCCTTTGCGCAAGCTGACACCCCAATTCGGGGCCTCGACGTATCCCGCGTAGGTTGGACGTTCCAGGATTTCCCTAACCTTGGTGATGCGGACGCTGCCGTCATCGGAGGATTTCGGGAAATCAGGCTTGCTCTCAAAGAAGCGCATCACCTCGCTCTGTGACGCGAGCCGCCCGCTGGCATAGCTTTCGAGCGCCTCTGCGATGATCGATGCCACAGGCTCGTCACGGACGAGCAACTTGCCATGAATGCGATCCTTGGCGTAGCGGTAGCCAACGGGCGGGTGAAAGACGTAATAGCCTTTCTCGACCCGTGCCTTCATCTTCTGGATCACTTGCCGCCTGTTCTGCTCGCGTTCCAGCTCGCCTTGGGCCGCGAAGATCGTTTCGACGAATTTGCCCTCGGGCGTATCGTCGAGCTTGAAGTTCAGGCATTCGATCCGCGCGTCGCGTTGCAGAAACTCGCGCCGCAGCTTGATGTGAAACTCGGTATCCCGCGCGAAGCGTTTGAGATCATCGAAGATGACCACGTAGTCCTTGTCAGGCTGCGCATCGAGGTAGGTCAGTAGCGCGACCATGCCAGGCCGTTTCATGAAGTCGCCGCCGCCCGACGCATCGTCGGGGAACACGGCTTCGACCTCGTAGCCTTGCGCAGCGGCATATTGGCGGCAACGGTGCTCCTGACCTTCGAGGCCGCTGCCTTCGGTCTTCTGCTTTGTGCTGGACACGCGGCAGTAGATGACCGCGCGCGTGTCCCCTTGTTCAATGTTTTTGTTCGTCATTCTACCTCCAGACCGCCCATCGGGCCGGAATTTCTATTGGTTCCAAGATTGAGCTGCTCCTTTGATCTTACCCGATCCAAGGCCACTTTGGGGCTCTGAGTGCGGTTTTCGAGGTCTTTTCCACTGAATTCTTCCAGTGGACGCACTTCAAACCCCAGATCGCGGATCGCGAGGACGATACACAGCATGGCCCGCAGGAAGTCCTCTTTCTGTTCGGGCGTCATGTCGGAATCGTCGAGGTACTCTTGGTACTTCGCCACGTCGATTTCCACGATGCGCTGCGCCGAAGAGGCGAAATTCTCAGATAGGCTGGTGCCGTTGCCGTTTCTGATATCGTCTTTCATCGTCTTACCTTTCTGGGCAGCGCGTGCGATGCCCTATCTTTAAGTATACAATCTTTGGTTGTGGTTCGTAAAATTCTGGGTGACTTGTTTCATTTTTTCAGAGGGTTAGCCTTGTATCGCGGACTGGGTTTGTGGTGCGGGCCGCCGCTACAGCGGCCCGCGTGGCATCACTTCTTGCCGCCATTTCCGCTCGCGCCCTGCTTGTAGCCAGCGTTGTAGCTGTTGGCGGCTTGATGGTTCATGCCGTGGGTGTTCTGGGGGCCTTTGCCCTGTTGGGCGTCTCTTTGGCCTTGTTGATGTTGTTGGTTCGACATTGCTTTGTCCTTCTGTGATGGTTTGCGGTGTGCACTGTCCCAATGGGTTCGGGCTGCTCTTTGCCCGCGCCCGTTATTGCGTCGCTTTGTTGAGCGCTTCTGTGAGTTTCAGCTTGAACAACGTCGGCCTGGTCAGGTCGCCGAAGATGCTGGCAAGACGGGTCAGTTTGCCGTCATGCTGGAGCATCACGTCATGGCCCGTCTTGTGGTTCGGCAGGATCAGAACGTCCTGAATGCCGTCCCGCGCGAAGCGCTTGGGCAGGCTGAACGTCCCGCGCCGCAGCGTCAGGGTCTCTCGGTCAACCTCGATCCTGACGTGCTCCCGATTGGTCAGGTGCGTGTAGAGATCGAACAGCCCCGAATGGCGGAACACGGTGACGCCGCCGAGGAAGGCGAGCGCCACGCCCCAGCCATGCAAGCTTTCAAACGGCACATCGAGCGAATGGCTTTGGATCACCGCGCCGAGCCGATCAGCCGCATTCAGCAGCCCGCCGACGACCGTGTTGCCCAACTCCAGAAAGATGTTGGTGTTCGGTTCTGTCACGGTGTCGGGGCGATACTGCGCCACGAGGATCGCGGCAGCGCCGCCGAACCCGACGATCCGAAACACGGTTTTCATTTCATCGCCGCTCGACGGCAGCCGATGAGCGGCGGTCAATTTTGCGCCAGCACCATCGCGGACGAGGCGCGGCGTGCCGATGATCTGGTCTTTCAGGGTTTCAAGGAATTTCATCGTCAGTCTCCTTTGGTCATGGATCAATTGAAGAGTTGCCGTTGCAGGGCGACCCAATTGACGGGCAGCATGGTGATGACGGGGCACGTCCAGTTCGGGCCGAGATGACTTCGCATCCCTTGAACGCCGATGTAGCGGCATTCATCGCAGTGCTGCCCGCCGCACCGATAGGTGACGAGCATGTGCGGCGTGCCGAACATGACCACCACGGCCACCATCGAGGCGAGCGCCCAACTTGCGTGGCGCGGCTTCACAATCCACCAGGCCAGCTTGGCGGCGCTTGTGACGGCGCTTGTCTTGGGCTGCGCCTTCTTGACCCGATCCACGCGCGCCCATTGGAACTTGCGCGGACGCGGCGGCTTGCGGCTCAGGACTTCGACTTTCACCTCAGTCATGCTTGCCTCCCTTGATGGTGTAGCGCAGGCGCAGGCGCGGCTTGCGCCCGCGCGGGTGATCGCCTTCCATGGGGTTCTGATCGGCCCATTCCGCCCACGGCGACACGTCCCAATACGGAACCTTTTCGGCCAGAACGGGCGGGGCAGATTTCACGAACAGAAGCTGATGGCTGTCGGGCAGCCCCATGATGTCCTGCGGCAGCATGAGGGACACGCCGCGTTCGGAAACGCTGATGCTCAACTCGTCATCGTCAGGCTGGCCGAGGTTGTAGCTGCGCGTGACGATGGATTGCTCGCCCATCTGCTTTGAGAGCCGCTGCGCGAGGTCCAAGTCCTGCACCGAGAAGAATTGCTTCACCTCGGACTGGCTCAGGATGATGTTCGCGGTTTCGCGGCCATAGACCTGCGACAGATGCGAGAGGTCTTGCACGATGGCCCAAACGCGGACGCCGTAGCCAGGCAGGAGCGTTAGGGCTTCGGAGAGGCCCGCGATCTTGCCCATATTGGCAAACTCGTCGAGCAGGAACAGAACCTCTTCGCCGCGCCGCCCCGTGGCGACCGCGTTGATGGCGTGCTTCGTTACCAGCCCGAGCCAGACGCCGTAGTCGGCGATCCGTTCGGCAGGGATCATCACATAGACCGTGGTGCTCTCGGTCTTGAGGTCTTGCAAGGTCACATCCGATCCCGAGACGGCATCGGCCAGCAGCCCGCCAGGACGGAAAATCTGGAGCGCATTCGATACGCCTGTGCGGAAGTCCGTGAACTGCTTCGGGCTGTCCTCGAACTGGCTCAGGAATTCTTGGCCGTAGGCGGCAACGATCCCATCAAGCGCGTCAGACTGCGACATGGCGATGAACGTCATTTCCAGCAGCTCGGTATTTTTAACGAGCCGCCAGAGTTCGGGCAGCGTGCAGCGCTCGGGTCTGCCTCGGGTGACGAGGTAGAGGATCAGACCTTCGAGCAGGTTGCGCGAGGCGTCCCTGAAATACTGGTTCTTGTCGCCGCCCGCAGGCTCGGGGATCAGTTGTAGGGCGAGCGCCCGCGCCGCATCGCCCAACTCGTGATGGCGGCGCGGATCGGCCTCCATCTCGATGAGCGGCTGGAGCGGGTTGTAGCGGTGACGCGGAAGGCCGTGCAGCCCCCAGGGATTGAGATAGACGATCTTCTGTCCGAACCGTTTGCGCCGATGCCGTGCCGTCACGGCGGCGAGTTCGCCTTTCGGATCGGTGACGAACACCGAGCCCGAATAGTGCAGCAGGTTCGGAATGACGACCGTGACGCCCTTGCCCTGCCGAGCGGGGGCCACCGTGATGAGGTGTGCCTTGCCGTTGAAGAAGATCGGTATGCCACGCAGCAGCCCGAGGAACAGGCCGTTCGGCATGGTCAGGCCCGCATCCACGCAGTCCTGCGGCGTGGCCAGCTTGGCCTCGCCGTAGACACCTGTGGGCTTCTGCGCCCGCTTGCGCGCAATCCGCAGGGCGATCTTGCGGATGAGATCGAGCGTGCCACTGGCAACGAGCCAAATGCCCGCCAGCAACATGAAGCCCGAATACGCAGCGGAGATGGGATCGCTCGACGCACCCGTCGCACGGCCCAAGGCCGCCGAGATGGCAATAATCGACCCGCCGCCCAGCAGCTTGCCGAGCGGGTTCGGTTGCCTCTGCTCTCGCATGGCTCCGATCCTTCCAAGGTTTTGCCGACTTCCTGTCCGTCAGCGTCTCACGGAGCAGTTATGTCTCTGTCTATTGCCGCTCAAATGAGCTAGGGAAGCACAGCAGACAGAATCTCCGTGCAACCTGTTGGCAAGATGAAGAAAAAGCGGCCTTCAATTTTGAAATCGGCGCGACCAAGGCCCCGCCCAAAGAACCGCTACATGCGGAACGCCAAGTTGTCCGAGTACCGTTTTTTGAAAATCCTGCGCGGCTTTGCCGAAGACAAGACGGCCCAGGAGTTGGCAAGGGAGATCGCGATTTCGGAAAAGACTATCCGAGCGAGCTACCGCGAGCTACGCGAAAAACTGATCGAAGCGGCACTTGCCGAACCGCAAGCATTCGGTAGGGCAGGATACTATCTTACGCTGCGCCAAAACCGTGGCACGGAGGTGCGACAGTTTCTGCATGGCATCGCGAAGAGTGAAATGTTCACCTCTCACGTTAAACGCCACGCTCCGCGATTGAGCACCAGTGACGACGCGCAACGGCTGATCTTCGAGGTCGCAATTCGTACCTTTTGCAGCGTTGCAATCCGCGACGGGGCTGTCGTTGACTACCCGCCCGAGATGAAGAGGGCCCTCACGGTCCTGCGCACTGTTGAGATCAGCATCGACAGCGAGGGAACCAGCAACCGCCGAGGTGAAGCCGCAGAGGGCTTTCCGGCATTGGAGGCAGAGTTGCGCAGGCAAACGGATGCGGAAAGGCTGATTTCGCTTCGTACCCAGTCTAGCCTCCACCACTATCCGCGAAACGTGCTCTATGATGACCTTCGGCGGTATCTGCTGCGCGTGCCCTTGTGAGCGTTCAACTGTGGTGTTCGATGGACTCCTCGTAGGTATGCGCCCCGAAATACCTGATAGGACACGCAGATTGGGGTTAAGAGCCACCGCAAGATGTGTGTTGTACTACAACACCATCTTGGCAAGGGGGCTCGCTGCGCGCCCCCGTTGCATCCCCCAGGCCGTGGCTCTTCCAGGGTATTGAACCCGTTCCAGAGCCACAAGATCGTATCGCCGATCAACCACTCGCAGGGCTTGGAGAAGTGCCTCTCCACCTGCACCGAACCATGCACGAACGTCTGGCCGTCCGATCTCCAATCAGGGGAGCGTTCCTGCTCCCACCGATACCCCCATGACCATTTCATGGAGACCAACCCTGCGCGGATTGGATGCCGCCATCTTGTCGAAGATGGATTACGATCAGGGGGCCTTTCGCCGCCCCCATGAACCCAGCTCGTCAGGCTTGGAGAAGTGCCTCTCCACCGACACCGAACCATGCACAATCGACCGCCCGATTGACCTGCGCCACGCCGTGGGGGCCATGGCCATGGAGGCGATTCCGTCGAGACTTGCGACCATACTGAAGGCCAGAGTGCAGTGGTCCTCGTTTGCATCAATGTCACGCGAGCACGGATCAGCATCACGAATTCGGTGCTACACCTTGTTGCACGCAGAGGCTTTCCCCTCTAGGGTTTGTGCCAAACACCCTCTGATTTCCGTTCCTGGATCAGCGATCTGAAGACTGATGCACAACCGACACTGCCCGCGATTGAATTAACCGAAACGCCACATGTTCTTGTTATGTTCCGATCTGGGGCGTAACAATAAGAAAAGACGCCACTGCGCCCCAATACAGGAACATCCCCCAATGGAATCCGCTCCCTCATCCGTTCTTAACACCGAAATCGCATCATCATCTTCGCCGTCCCAAGCCACAGCATCCGGCAACGTTCACGGATACACGTCCTCGACCGGGCATTTTGCGGGCCTCATGCATGGGGACTCCGCGTCAATGCTCAAAAGCCTGCCCAGCGATGTCTTCAATGTGGCTGTGACTTCACCTCCGTACTTCTGGGTGCGTGACTACGGATATGACGGGCAGCTTGGCCATGAGGATTCCGTTGACACCTACATCGATGCCCTGATGGGCGTGTTCGATGAAGTCAAACGGACGTTGCATCCGGAAGGCGTCTTCTTCCTCAACATCGGCGACACCTTCTACTCGGGGAACGGTCAGCCGCACGGAAGCGACCCTAAATGTTCGTCCCGCAACTTCCTTCGCAAGAAGGTGCGCCCCGTGGATGTCAGCGGGTGGGATATCCCGAAAAAGAGCATGATCGGCGTTCCCTGGAAGGTCGCTTTCGAAATGCAGCAACGCGGCTGGACGCTGCGCAGTTCGATCATCTGGAACCGCTGCAACGCCTTCGTCGAGCCGACTGCGCGCGACCGTCCATATCGGCAGTACGAGTTTGTTTTCATGTTCTCGAAAAGCCGCTTCTACAGCTTCGACCGCTCCAAGCTCGTTGAAGAGGATGTCTGGAACATCCCGATTGAGCGCAATCGCCGCGCCAACCATAACGCGGCATTTCCTTCCGAGCTTGTGCGTCGCTGCATCGAAGTCGCGAGCCCGCCCAACGGCCATGTGCTTGACCCGTTCGTCGGCAGCGGCACCACAGTGCTGACTGCAATCGCAAATCATCGCAACGTCGTGGGTATCGACATGGGGGATGATTACATCGACTATGTGCAAGGTGCTGTAGAATCAGAGGGTTACGAATCAGCCGCTTGGAATGTCGTGGAAGAAGGGCTGCAAAGGCCGTCGGCGCTCTGGGATGACTGGACCGGAAACCGGATGAACTTCCGCAAGCCAGGGACGAAAACAAAACAAGAGTGATAAGTGCGATACTTCGATATTCCGACAATCAAGTCGTCGATTGAAGCCCTGCAGGGGATCAGCGCGAATTGGCTGATCCCCGCTTTCGTTTTTGCGGCCAATGATGTCGGAGAAGACGAGCTTGTGGATATGTCCAAAAAGCTCGGAACCGACCAGTTCCTCGACCATTATTTCAATGGAAAACTGATCGGTATCGCGCCCTTTGATACCGGAAACAACCTTTTGCGCCCGCGCCTGAAAGGCATTCGTTGGGATCGCGGTGACTTCGCTAACGACTACGTCATCCGCCAAGACACGAAGATGTGGGGCAATCTTTTCTCCAGTCGGGGCTATCGCGAAATGCGATTGCAGGGCTACCTGGAGGGCGAAAAGACCACGATCCGCCTCACCGATGCTTTCCAAGGCGCTTTCGAGGCTGAAATTCCTGCCGCGTTCCATTTTGAAGACTTCATGGTCTGGCTCTTCGCTTTCTCGGGCTTCCCCGACGAGATCGACAGTTGGCAGGCGCTCTACGATCACCTAGTGAAAGACCAGCTTGAACTTCAGGATTTTCAAGAACCTTACAAGGGCAGGTTCAAACTCACGGCTGGCCGCGCGTGGCCCCAGACGATCAACCAGCGACCGACCGATGATGACTTCCTAAACGAGCTTGCGCCGCGTCTTGCGCTCTATCTCTCGGCACCACCACCTGCCGCGCCCGAGCCCGAGCCTGACCCTGCCAAGAAGGAGTTCATGAGCGCCGATGACGCCGTTTTGGCCGTCATCCGTAATGCAATCAACAAGAAGACGAGCCATTCGTTTCTGCTTGCAGGCCCGCCAGGCACTGGCAAGACGAAATATGCCCATGATATCGCGAACTTCCTGACATCTGGGTATGAAAACCGAATTCTGTTCCTGCAATTCCATCCCGCCTTTGGCTATGACGATTTCGTGGAGGGCTTTCGGCCCTCGGAAGGCGAAAAGGCCGAGGACAAAGGCATGGGCGTCACCTATGTCCTCGATCAACGGCATTTCCTGAAATTCGCCGATAAGGCGCGGAAGGATGCAGACAATCTCTACGTCCTCGTGATCGACGAATTGAACCGTGGTGACATCGCGCGCATCTTCGGCGAGCTTCTGACCTATCTGGAACTCGACTATCGCGAGAAGGAATTTACCCTCGCGATTTCGGGTAAACCAACGTCGCTCCCCAAGAACATAATCGTCCTTGCGACCGCCAACCCGTTTGACCGCTCCGTCACCGATCTGGACGATGCATTGCTACGGCGCTTCATCGTGATCGCTATGGACCCCGACAAACCCTTTCTGCAGAGCTTCTTGAAAGACAAGGGCGTCGAGGAGCGCGTTCTAACCCGCACACTGCGTCTGTTTGATATCCTCAACGACGCATTTCCTGCGGGCTTCGGACACACGAATTTCCTGCAGGTCCGGACAATCGAGGATCTGGCGGAAGTCTGGGAGGGGCGTGTCCGCCTTGGCTTGCAGCGCACCCTGTTCCACGACAAGCAGAAATTCGACGCCATCAAAGAGGAAGTCGATGCGCTTCTGAAAATCGATGAAGAAGCCGAAGTCACAGGTGACGATGACGGCGGCACCGAAGCCGAAGCCTGAGCGGGGCGAGCGACATGGCGCTTACGGAAATTCGGGTCATCGAAATTGAAGAACGCGGACAACGGTTTTTCCCTCGCGCCGATCTGATAGATCACCAGGGCCGTTCGCTGATCTTCCCGGAAACCCGCGAACTGGGTGCCGTCGATATAAGGGATGTCGCAAACGGTGTGAATCTGATGGCATTGCGGCTCATCGGATACCTGCCGCTGACTAGCTCTATCACGCTCAACATCGTACCGAAGTTTCCGATTCAGAACCTCTGGACCATGCTGGAAATCGGGGGGGAAACCTATGGGCGCATTTTGCCGACCATACGAAGCTACCAGAGCACGGCGAACCCTGCGCCGATCCTGCTTCTTGCCCGAAGCTTTTGTCACTACCTGCGCGGCGCATTGTCAGCAGGGTTCGAGCGCAGCTACTACACAAGGACCGTGAGCGGCTACTACAAGCCGCGCGTCGAATTCGGTCCGACGATTAGCCGCTATCTGTCGCGCGGCAATCCCATCGATACCGTCTCGGGAGTCTACGATTTCGGGTTGGACAGTCCCGTTAATCGCATTGTGAAGGCAGCCTGTCTGCGCATTGCGCGGATCATTCCCCACTCGGAAGACTGGGAGGACGAACGCCGAATGATCCAAATTGCTCTGGATACGTTGCAGCGCGTCGATGTGCGTGAGCCAACGACACATGACTTTTTTCTCGACGAGGGTGTCTCGCTACGTCTGCGCTCGCATTATTCGGGTATGTTGCGCGTCTATCAGCTCTTGCTGACAGGTGGCGGCATCGCCTTCACCTTCGAGCCTGGCGGCAGAGAGTTGCCGTCCTTCCTGTTCAATCTGGAAGACATTTTCGAGCGTTTCATTCGCCAGACGTTTCTGGAGGCGCTTCGCGAGCGGAAGATAGCAGTCCTCGACGGCAACAAACATCAAGGCAAGCTGTTCGAGGACAGTAGGGTTTATCCTACCAAATCCGACCTGATTTTCAGGCGTGGAAAAAAGAACGTAATCGGGCTCGGCGAGGTTAAGTACAAGCCCAAGCTGAAAGAGGCGGATCGATATCAGATCATCAGCCACGTCACGGCAGCCAAAGCCCCGATAGGAGTCCTGTTTTCGCCCGCCAATGAGGGAGAGAGCCAACGACTCGAGCGTCTGGGGCGGCTTTCGACAGGAGCGCAGTTCTATCACTACCGCGTCAATATTCAGGGGGATATCCACGCCGCTCAGTTACAAATGGTGAATGACGTGTGTGCCCTGTTTCCGGCCCCCGTGATTCCGGAACCCGCGTAGCGAGGGGCATCCCTAACTTGCGCTGCTTTGGAACAATTTCACTCACTCGGGTCTGGTTCGTAGTCGCCCGACTTGATTTTTCGCTGCGCCCCCTTGAAGCACCATTCCGGCGGTGTCAGCGATCCTTTGCGGGCTTCATCGAGCTGCGCCAGCGCGGCTCGCGCTTCTTTCTCGAATTCATCGTATGGCTTGTTGGACCAGACATTGGCGGCACGACGAAGCGCACCTTCGACGTTCTTGAATTCCCCAGCCCGCTTTGCGTAGGCATTAATCGCGTCGTCGAGTTGCAGGGCCTTAATCGCACCAGGCAGAATGACCCCGAGCAACGCCAGGCCAGCGACAACAAGCTCCATGTTCTGGTGTTTTGACAGCACCGTGCTGGCCGCTGCCGCGCCTGAGATCGCTGCTGCCACCCAGAGGGCTGCCCGCACTTTCTTCAGGAAACGCAGCCAAATGAAAAAGCTCGTTGAGGTGTAAAGGGTGTTTCTGGACTGCTCGCGGCATTCCGAGATCAGTGCCGCGTGCGCCGCGTTCAGATCACCATCTCGGGGATCGCTGTTCCGAATATCTTCTGCCATTCGCCGCCTGCCGAAATGTTCATATTATCGCGTTCATAGTCGCAAGCTAGGAGTGCCCGCTGATAGGCCGTCTCCGCCTTTGACTTCCACGCATCACCGAGATCGATCCACTCATTGAACCCGCCGGGCATGAAGAATCCGCCACCAGCGCGTCCGATCATGTAACGGAACACGTCCCGAACGATCCAGTCGAACCAGAACTCGTCATTGCTGCCCCACGATATCGTGGGCAGCGCTTCCCCGATGAGTTGTTCCAGGTGGAAGGCTTTGATCGACACATCGCAATGCCGCATCCACTGCTTGAAAATGCGCGCGATTTTCCGGTGATTGCCGCGCAGCGCGTTGTCCGAGCGTTCGAGGATGCCGATCTCGGCGAGCGGGTCCACCTGCTTCCACCGACCGCCATTGTTCGTATCGCAGATGATGATCCCGCGATCTCTTGCGATGAACGCGGGCACAACCTCGACGATGATGCTGTTGAAGGCGATGACGACCACCTGACCGTCCCCACGCATCGCCGTTTGCGAATAGGTCGCTCCCAGAACGTCTTTCACATGCTGGAGCAGTTGCGACTGCTTGTTTCCGGCGCGGGCGTCGAATTGATAGAAGATGCTTTCGGGCAAGATGAAACACAGATCGATGTCGGTCGGCGGATGGATCACCGTGCCTTTGCCCCACGATCCCGCGACGACATAGTTCGCCACGACGTTCTCACCTCTGAAGGCGCGATTGAGCGTGCTGACGACCCCCGCGACCTTCTTGTTGCCGTCCTCGATGGCGGCAGGTTTCGGGACAAGATTGGATTGCAGTGTCAGGAATCTTCGCGTGACATAAGCCCAGGGCCGAACCTCTGGGCTGTTGCTGAATAAAGACGGGGCAGCACCGAAACCGTTCATTTCTCGAAGGTAGGGATCGAGCATCTCGTTGCCAAGACCCTGATAACCACAAAATATTGGGATAAATAAAGGCGCACCCCTGCGTGGGCGGGCTCGCGTGAACCAAGCCCCTTACGGGGCTTGGCCATTCGGCGTTGATCCCTTGCGCATCGTCGGCCAGCCCTGAAGGGCTGACGTTTTTCCTCTGTTTGGGGCCTGCGGCCCCGTCCTCCGTCAAGACCAAGCCCTCCGCATCTGCTGCGGGCGCAGACAGCGGTCTCCCCGTCCTTCCGCTCTTCGTTTGTGCAGGACGGGTGATCCCCCTCCGCCGTCTGCGGTCCTGACGGTCTCCCCCCGCTCATTGGCGCAGGCCTAGTCGGGTTGCATGCGCAACCCGTTTTGAGAAGGAGAAAAGACCAATGAAACAAGATGTTTATCAGAAAGTCACCGACAAGATTATTGCCGATCTGGAGCAAGGCGACCTGACATGGCTCAAGCCGTGGTCAGCAGGAAACACCGAAGGGCGGATCATCAAGCCGCTGCGCCATAACGGCATGGCCTACAGCGGAGTCAACGTGCTGATGCTATGGGGCGCGGCCATCGAGGGCGGCTATCTTTCGCCGTTTTGGATGACCTACCGCCAAGCCAAGGAATACGGCGCACACGTCCGCAAGGGCGAGCGCGGCAACCTCGTTGTCTATGCCAACACCATCACCAAAACGGAAGAGCAGGACGACGGCAGTGAGGAAGAGCGCAAAATCCCGTTCATGAAGGGATACAGCGTGTTCAACGTCGAGCAGATCGAAGGACTGCCCGAACACTTCTACGCCAAGCCCGAGCCGATCATCCACCCCGCGCAGCGCATCGACCACGCCGAAGAATTCTTTGCCGCGACAGGCGCAGACATCCGCCATGGCGGGAACTCGGCGCATTACAGCGGCGGGACGGATCATGTGCAGATGCCGCATTTCGAGAGCTTCCGCAGCCCCGAAGCATACTATGCGACCTTGGCGCACGAGCTGACCCACTGGACGAAACACCCCAAGCGCCTTGACCGTGAATTCGGGCGCAAGAAATGGGGCGATGAAGGATACGCCCGCGAGGAACTGGTTGCCGAGCTGGGCGCGGCGTTCCTTTGTGCCGATCTGGCCCTGACGCCCGAGCCTGGCACCGATCACGCGGCCTACATCCAGAGCTGGCTGAAGGTTCTGAAGAACGACAAACGGGCGATCTTCAGCGCCGCCGCCCATGCGCAGCGCGCAGCCGACTTCCTGAACAGTTTTCAACAACAACCCGAGCAGAAGGAGAGCGTCGCCGCGTAAGCGGCGGCCTCGCCCTGAAGGAGATAAGACCATGGAAAAACACACTATCGTATGGCGGGGCGTCACCATCGAAATCACCTACACTCCCGAGGAATTTTCGGTGGTAGATCACATGGTGCTCCGCACGGACGGCAAAACGCCACTCCCCGTGACGGATACGGGCTTCCGCTCTCACTACGTGCCCGTGGGCATGGTGGCAGAGTATGGTGGGGCGGTGGGTTTCGTCACCGAATGGCTCGACCATGAGGCCAAGCGCGTTCGCTGGCACGGCGCGCAGCTTTCCTTGTTCTAGACTGAAAAAATTCGCGGCTGGCCTTCGAGCCAGCCGCTACTTGCCCATCTATTGATGGGCTTCGTAAGATTGTTTGCCAATTTATCAATTGGCATGAAAGTGCATTGTGCATATCATATAATTGACAAAATGATCAAATATGCATATCATTTAATATGCAGACTAGGGCATCATGCCCATAAGGTGATTGGCAATGAGCGTCAAAGATACAGCAAGAAAACAGTATGTGCGGATCGCGGACCGAGCCGCGCAACAGCTTGAGAACATGTCAAAACCATCCGAAGGATGGCTTTCCGTGCTGCGCAAAGCACTCGGCATGTCGGGCAGCGAGGTTGCAGCCCGCATGGGCGTGAGCCGCAATGCCGTCTATCAGGCCGAGCGCAACGAGCGTGACGGCGCGATCACCATCCATCAGATGCAGAAGCTTGCCGAAGCGATGGGCGGGCGCTTTGTCTATGCGGTCATCCCAGATGGCAGCGTCGGGGATGTCATCCATGCCCAGGCACAGCGAAAAGCCGAGGCACTGATCCGCCGCGCCAGCGCTCACATGGCACTTGAAAAACAATCGCTACCGAGCGCGCAGACCAGACGGCGGATCGACGAACTGGCCGCCGAACTCGTTCGCGACATGCCCCCAGACTTCTGGGAGGTCAAATGACTTTCGTGGAGCCCGAAGGAGCAACGCCGCTCGATCCCGATGAACGGCAGGGCCTGAAATTCGGGCACATCACCACGCGCGGAGAACTGGACGAACTGGAACAAGCCAACATCGAGCAAGGGCTTGCGTGGGTTTCGCGGCGACGAGGAGGTGACATCTTTGATGATGCTTTCGTCAGGACGCTCCACAAACGATTGTTCGGCGATGTTTGGTCATGGGCGGGCGAGTATCGTCTTACCGAGAAGAACATCGGCATCGACCCTCACCAAATCTCCATGCAACTACGGATGCTGCTCGACAACGCCCGATATTGGGCGGAACACGACGTCTATCCGCCGCTTGAAGCCGCCGCGCGGTTTCATCACCGCATGGTGCAGATACATCCCTTTCCCAACGGCAACGGACGCCATGCGCGGATCGCCACGGACATCATGCTCGAAGAAGTCTATGGCCAGCCGCCCATCGAATGGGCGAGCGGCTTCGACCTACAAGCCGACAACGAGCGGCGGCAGGCATATATCGCGGCACTTCGAGCGGCCGATGCCGACAACTTCGAGCCGCTCTTGGCTTTCGTGGGCGCGTCCGAGGCCGCGCCCGACGATGCTGGTTAGGGCTGCATCGTGAAGCCTCGCGGTGTCGGTCTGGCGGCATAGCCCATCGCGCGCTCGATGTTTTCGAGGGTGGCCAGGATATGGCAGCGCTCCGCTTTATCGAGGGTCGATTCAGTCAGAAGCCAGGTGAAGTACTGGTGCAGTTCGCCAAGTTGTTGAGCCGTTAAGCCTTGCAGCTCGAGCATAGTGATGAGTGCGATCATGTGATCCTCCGTTTCGTTTCTTGACCCGACCAATTCGGGCCTTCTCGGGGATCGGAAGGCGCAGGACGCGGCTGTTATTGGCCACCTACGGTCGCAGCGCAGTGGAGCAGGCTTTTACGCCTTGGCCGCATACGCAGCCCTTTCTGCCATTCATGATTTTCGGAAGAGCCGATGGACGGGTGCGAGGGGAAATGGGGGATCGCAGGCTCGAAGCTGATCGCCAGCCCCGTGCCGCACGCGCGACGGATCAAACCCTTGGTTAAGCGGACCTGCCTCGTTCTGACACGCCTGAATTCCTGACCGCACGCGGTCAGCCGTCAATATCCTGCCCGCACCACTTCGGCGGGGCCGAACCGTGTGGGATATGACGCCAGACCTTCTTCCTGCGGTCTTGCGGAATGGCGTAACGAGCCAAACCACAAACCAAAGGAGACCCATCATGGCACGCACAAACACGAAGCCCGACAACCAGCAGCCCAACGCGCCCGAGTTCCTCGCCTGGCACGTCACCGACAAGGGCGAAAAGTCTTTCTGGAACAAGGTCGGCGCCGCATGGCGGCACAAGGACGGGAAAGGCTACACGCTCCAGCTTGAAGTCGTCCCGATCAATGGGCGCATCGTCCTGCGCCAGCCCCTCGACGAACCCGAGGGCCAATCACAAGCCGAAAAGAAAGGGGAGTAACATGACCAAGACACTTCCCCCTTTCAATGGCTATAACGAAGGACATCCTTGGTACTATCGCTTGGGCGGGCCAATCGCGACGCCCAAGCAAATCAAGGCCGAGGTCGAAGCCGAGACATACCGAGGCTATCTCGCAGGTGACATCGATGCCGCCGCCGAGAAATCCGAGCCGCAACGATCCGATGCGCTTCGCGCCCTGCGTGAACGGGTTCTCGAAGACCTGCATCGCGACCTGAAGCGTTACCGCCAATGCGCCAAGGAGCTACGCCGTTTTCGGCGAGCGGGCGAACAGGACGACAGACCGCTCACCTGCAACATCTATTTGGCGATGAGTCTCAAGTCCTCGCACCTGACCAACGGCTTTGCCAACCTCAAAGCAATCGACGATGCGCTGAGCGTTCAGGGCGATCTGTTCGGGTTCTGACGACCAAACATCTCACGGGTGCGCACGAGCGCGCCCTCCGCCTTCCGAATCTGTGGAAAAGTCCATGATTTTAATCACTTTTTAGGTTCTTTCCGTTAAGATTTTGGAAGGAGTTTCATTATGAGGATCAACGGGTTCGTGTTGCTTTTTGTGTGCTGGGTCTTTCCGCTCGTAGCCTGGGCAGACGGGCAATCGTCAAGTTCGAAGGGCAAAAGCCAGCCGCGTGTTGTCTTGTGCTACAATCCTGAGACGGGTGAAGAGATTGAGAAATCTGCTGAGACCGATGGAAGCTGCCCGGATGGTTACCTCAGTTACATCGACACGCCCCCGGTCGAGTGGGTGAACGGCGCGCCGCCACCTCATGATCGACAGCAAGATCGGGCAGAAACGGGGGCCGATGCGAAGTAGATTAGTCCTCGCTGTAGCACTTCTGGTTCTCGTCCAATTCCTGGGCGCTTCGCCCGCGCAAGCAGTGTGCACAAACCCTGACGGCGCTGCCGGCGCCGTAAAATTCAACAAGGCGTTTCAGGTTTTGCAGTACTGCAATGACACCGAATGGCGCGCGTTGGGTGCCATGCCATCGAATGCTATCCAAGGAACCGCGGATGGGCTCATAGGATACTGGCGACTTGACGAAACCACCGGGACGATTGCCACAGATAGCAGCCCCTACGGCCACAATGCCACCTATTCGAATGTGGTGCCTGGAACGAACACTGTCTCCGCGCCCGTTCAAAATGGGATAGATTTCAGTGGACACACCCAAGCAGCGGCGCAGACGGCCAACGACAATCTCTACAGTTCCGTCATTGAAGCCACTTTCACGGCTTGGGTGCGCCTCGACAATGCGACTGGAACTGGAGGTATCATCGCTCTGGGAAACCAAGGGCTCGGGGAATTTCATCTTCAACTAAAGAACAACTGGAACGAGGCTAAGCTTTACTTGGAGGCCCAAAATTGGTCGGGAGCTGTCGGGGCTTGGTACACTACAACTGCAGTGCTGCTGCCCCTCGGCTCATGGCACCATGTTGCGGTCACTTATAGCTACAACGACGTAGTCGGCACTAAGCCAAAGTTCTACGTCGACGGCGCCCTATACACGGGAACCGTGGCCACGGCACAAGCTCCCGCAGGTTCTTTCACGCCCCCTGCTGTCGCCATACCCACCATAATCGGCCACCGACACGACTCTTCAAGCGGCCAGTGGATGGGTGCTCTGGATGATGTGCGCGTTTACAGCCGCATTTTAAGTGCTGGCGAAATCCAAGAGATATTTGGAATAGGCAGTCATAGAACCGAGAGTGTCCCCTACGGTCTGGTCGGTTATTGGCGGCTCGATGAAACCAGCGGGACCACGGCGTTTGATAGCAGCGGAAACGGAAATGACGGTACCGTGACTGATACAGACTTTTCACTGAGTACGGCCGAGGGGGTCATCGGTAATTCATTTACAAGCTTTGACGTCAATGATCGCGCAACAGTGTCCGATAGTTCCGTATTAAACCCAAGCAGCGAAATAACTGTCAGTGCATGGGTAAGAAGCACCGTAGATTACCGCCAACGGTTGGTTGAAAAATGGAATGGTTCTAATGATTATCAGCTATGGATTGAGGCGAGCAGCAACGGTTCCACGGCTGCCGTTTTTGAAGTAGGTACTTCTTCAGGTTCTACATGGGCATTCGGGACGACCCCTGTTGGAAATGAAAACGAATGGTTTCTTCTTACAGGAACTTATGACGGAACCAATGTGAACATATACGTAAACGGTGTCCTAGAAAATTCAACACCGCAAACAGGAACTTTGAATGACGGTTCTAATGATTTAATCATCGGAAACGGTAGTGGCGGGGCTTTCAATGGGAATATCGACGATGTCCGTATTTACAATCGCGCCCTGACTCCCGACGAGGTTTGGCAACTTTACGACGCGCGAGATGGCAACCTACGCTACAACACCGACCAGCGTGTGCCCGAGTATTTCAACGGCGATGCTTGGATTGCCGCGGCGGGCGGCCCGTACGTTCCTGGTGCCGTGTATTTCAATAGCGCGGGCACGACTTATCTGGATTATGCAGGTGCGCTGACAGGCGTAACGGATTCCAAAATGGTGACGGGCAGCTTCTGGATACGTCGGAACGCCAGTGGCTTGGGAGCGCAGCAAAAGGTGTTCAGGTCATCTGGCAACGCTTTCATCATCGAACTGACCACAGCCAACGAAGTGCGGATCAAGGGCGAGGACAGTGTCGGCACAACGCAGCTTGACGCGACATCGACCGCCACGATTACGGATACTGCGTGGCACCATGTGATGTTCAGCGCAAATGTGAATGCGCCCGGTGCGGCTTATTTCTATATCGATGGTTTGGACGCGTCCGATGCCGCGCCGACGGCGAATGATGTTAATCTGTATTTCTCGGTTGCGGGGCAATGGATCGGGGCGGATTCTGCTCCTTCACAACTGCTTGACGGTGATCTGGCTGACCTCTGGCTTGATTTCGGAACATATATCGATCTCTCCAATGCCGATAACCGCCGCAAATTCATTACCGCGAGTGGTGATCCCGTCGATCTTGGGTCTATCGGCCAATACCCCACAGGAACGGCGCCCGATATTTATATGTCGGGTCGTGCGACAACATGGGCCACGAACAAAGGCACAGGCGGTGGTTTTACCGTCAATGGGGCTTTGTCGGATGCTGCCGGCAGCCCCACCAGTATTCCGCTCACTTCGCTGCCGCAAAGCTGCCCAAATATCGGAGATGTCTGTGATGACGGCACGATCTACTCAGGATTATCGCCGGATGGAAATTTGCCGATGTTTACAACGTCCGAGTCCGAGGGCGTCATGCCTTGGAACAACGGCAACGCGACCAACAAGGTCACGACGAGTATTACGAACGATGACACAGGGGAAGCGAATACAAACGCCCTCATTCTCATTGATTCTGACAGCGGTAGCGCGGGCTTCCAAACTCACATAGCAGCTCAATACTGCTTTGACCTAGCAAGCCATGGCGCTGACGATTGGTATCTGCCTGCGCCCAACGAGTTTGCAAATCTCCTCTCGAACTATGGCGTTATGAATTTACCGACCACAGGTGGTGCAGGGATTCAGATGCACTGGGTTTCACGGGAGGCTGGAGTGAACGACGCGCAAGACTATGGCGTGTATCCTAGCTCTCCGCTGAGTGGCAGCGACGCTAAAGAGCTCAATCGAAACGTCCGCTGCGTCCGCAAAGGGCCTGCGCCGCGTTGCGCGAACCCCGTCAGGCCGAGCGGCGCGATCATCTACAATGCTGATTTCAACTTGCTCCAATATTGTGACCCATACAGTGGCGGAACAGGCTGGAGGGCGACAACGGAGTAGCCGCACTACTCCAGCCTTCTGGCCTCCGCTTGCCATTGGATTGTGGCCACTGCGTATGGATTCCTAATGCATCTTGTGCGGTAGCACCTGATACAGGCAGTCCAGCGTCGGATCATCAACCACGACGACCTTCACAGGGCCGTGCAGGTCCTGGTTTTCATACAGAAGCATGAAGCGCTCGGCGTAGAAGTGATCGGCATCGCTTGCCTCGCGGGATATCCGCTGAGCTTCCTCTCCCCATTCACGGGTTTCCGACGTGCCCGCATAGGCAGCTTCGTAGAGATCGAAGATGCGGCGCGGCACGTAGGCGATGGTTTCGAATTGTTCCATGGTCTTTTCTCTATCTCTCATCTTTCGTAACCGTCATCACGCTCTCGATTGCGCCTACGTACGGGCCGAGTCTGGTCGGCAGGTTTGACCACCGTCATCTTCTCGTTATCCAGGCCGATGCGGAAATATCCGTACTGATCCAAATCGACTTTTCCGTTGCGCCGATATCCTTCTGGCGCGTTGCTATGCGGCTCTTGGCGCGGCGTCTGTTTGTCTTTGTCGTTCATGGTCATTTCTCCTTCTGACTTATGGCTCGAAACCGGAATCCCGCCCGCGTCCGCGCCGAGATCGGTCGCGCTCTCTTTCGCGGGACGCGCGCTCGCGTTCGGGCAGGTTCATTTCCTGGTATCGGGCGATGTCCTCGCGCAGCAGAAGCAGATCGGTTTGCTGCCGCTCGCGCTGTTGACGGATTTCCCGTTGCAGATCGCGGCGTTCGTCGAGTTGACTGGCAACCAGCCCGTCGCGCTCGGCTCGATCCCGCAGCAGCGCATTCCACGCTTCACGTTCGTTCTGCGCCCTGATCTTGGCGTAACCGCCTGTGATCCGTTTCCAAACGCCCGAGAAACCGCGCGGCAGCCGAGCCGCCCGCGCATTGGTTTCCGCGATCCAGCGCTTTTCCAGAGCATCGTGGAGCATCTGCCGTTCCTGGCGATGCCGCCCCGCCATTTCGCTGCGCTCGAATTCCAGCGCCTTCTGGCCCCGTGCTGCTTCGAGTTCGGACTGTCGGACGAAACCCTTGAGCCGCTCAGACATCCGCGCAGCAATTACTTTCTGCGCCTCATCGACCGAAGGCAGGGATTCGGGATCGCCGAGGCGTTCCGCGACATCCTTCGTCTTCACGCCCGCCTGACGCGCCACGGCATAGACCTCGCCGCGATAATCGATAGCGACGAAGCCGCGCCGATCACCGCGCGCCAGCGTGAACCCACGTTCCTTGAGGGCTTGCGCGAAGGCAGGGGCAGAATCCGAGTGCTCCCAGCATTCCTTGAAAAGCGTCTTGATCTGTTTCGGATTGAGGCCAACGCGGCGAGCCTGTTGCCATTCTTGCAGCGTGTAGCCGAGAGGATCACGCTCGCGCCAATCGAGCAGACCCTTCGGCATCTCCCAGCCATGTTCGCGGAACAGGTCACGCGACACATCCCGCAGGCGCAGCTTGTAGTGCGAGATATTGATCGCCCGCATCCGCTCCGCATCGATCCGCGACCAGACGACATGGGCATGCCGCCGCCCGTCCTTTTCATGAAAGACGATAGCGCGGGGCTGGTTTTCGAGGCCGAGCTTGCGCTCGACCGCATCGGCAGCCTTCTCGAAGTCCTCGACGGTGGGATCAGAACCGCCAGGCGGGTTCAGGCTGGCCGAGAACATGTAGTTCTTGCAGCGCGTGCCAGCCGCGATAGCATCCATTTCTCGAAACGCATCCAACAGATCATCACTGACAAAGCCGCGAACCTCGTGCAACTCGACATGATCGTTCTCGCGCATCGAGAGCAGATAGCGGGCAAGTTGCGCGCCGCCGCCGCGTTCTTTGGCCTTGAGGATCACGGCTCGCTCCCAGGCTCGTCACGATAGATACCGCGACCGAGCGCCATAAGAAGCTCTTCGCGCATCACCAGCACCGCCGCGCAGGCTTCGCGAAGCTCAGCTTCGGTTTCGGGCGTGACAGGCAGCGAACCCGTGTTCACGGCTTTGGCGAGCTGGTTGAGGTTGGAAGACAAGCGCGACGAGCCAAGCGCCCCCAGAACGCGCCCCAAAGCCTCATAGTCCTTCACGGGAGCCTTGTTGCGCGTCTTGCGCGGTGCAGCATCTTCGCCGAACAGCCGTTCACGAATATACGCGCCGAGCGACATATCCGCCGCATCCTGTTCGAGCTGCGCCCGTTCTTCGAACGTGAGGCGCAACGAGAACGGCGTCTGCTTGTTCTCTTTGGGTTTCTTCGCTGCCCTAGGTGGCGCTAACCTATTGAAATTATGGGTGGGGATTTTCATCACGCACCCCCAGACCGTCTAGGTCAAGTTGTGCGAGATGGCGTTCCCAGTCTTCGAGAACCTGGAAGAGGTGGTTCGATTCCTCTCCCGTCAGGTCCACCAGATCCCTCCAGTTTCAGGCATAATGTGCCGCACGCCCGTTTCGGCCTGTGCGCTACTCGGCCTGCACCCGCCGGGCATGGCGCATCTGCAGCCCGGTGCGCAGCAGGGCGCGCCATTGGGCAAGGCGGCTCTCGAACACCTGCCCGAAGGCGAGCGTCAGGGTCAGCGTCAGGGTCAGCAGGATCGCGTCGTCCAGACCGGCATGGCCGGTTTTCAGCGGCATCGCCGCGAGAAACTGCAGCACCGGATAATGCACCAGATAGACCGAGAAGCTGCGGCCCGCGAGCCAGCGGATCGCCGGGGCGATCCGGGCTGCCGCACGGTCCGACGCCAGCCCGGCGATACCTGCGAGATGGGCCGTGACCATGAGCCCCAGCAGGAAATTCCACAGGAACTCGTTGGAAAAGCGCAGCGTCAACGCGCGGTCGATCCCTGCTGTCATATCGTAGAGCGTCGCCGGCAAGCCGGTGGCCAGCGCCAGCGCATAGCCGAGCACCGGCAGCGCGGCCAGGGCCGCCGCCGCCACACCGCGCGGCAGGCGCTGCCGGGTGATTGCCAGATGCAGCGCCACGCCCATCAGCCAGGCCGGCATCAGGATCAGGATGTTGACCCCGAACAGCAGCACGCCCGCCAGCAGCAGCACGATCCGCCGCGGCCCGCGCAGGTAAAAGGCGACGGCGAACAGAGCGTAATAGGCCGCCTCGTAGGAAAGCGACCAGAACGGGCCGTTCGAGCCGAGCCGCGCGGCGAGGCCGCTCCACTCGTTCGAAAAGGTAAGCCCGCGCAGCAGCATCTCCCACAACGGCATCGGATGAAAAAAGGCGCTGGCGTAGATCTCGGGCGAGCGCGGCGCACCGAACCGGTCGAGCATGAAGCCCAGAACCAGCGCCGGCAGCGCCACCGAGACGAGCCGGGTCAGGCGGTCGAAGGTGAAATCGCCCAGCGTGGCCCGCTTGGTGATCGCCACATGGCTGATCACGAAGCCCGAGATGACGAAGAACACGATCACCGCGTCGCTGCCGAGGTTCAGCTCGCGCACCCAAAGCCAGCGGCCCCCGGTGAAGCGGCTGTAGCCGAAATGCGACAGCACCACGATGAAGGCCGCGCCGAAGCGCAGCGCATCGAGATAGAGGGAGAAGCCGCGCGTCATTTCTCGGCCGGCTGCGTCTCTTGCGCCGGACGCTCCGCGGGCGCGGGCGGCGAGCCGGAAATCCGCCCGGCAAGGCGCGCGATCTGCCGGCCGCTGTCTTTCAGCGGCACCAGCATCGCGTTGGTCAGGCTGTCATGGCGCTGGCGCAGACGATTGCCCTTGCTGTCGGCAAGGCCGAATTCGAGCTGCTCCTGCCCCTGCGGCACATAGAGCGTGCCAAAGATCCAGTCCCACAGCGCGAGGATCTCGCCGTAATTCTTGTTGTGATGCCGGGGATCGAGCGAGTGGTGCACCTGGTGCTGGGCGGGCGAGATCACGATATGCTCCGCCCACCGCCCGAAGCTCAGCCACACATGGGTGTGGCGCAGGTTTGCCCCCGCGATGTTGAACAGCGCATAGCCGGCATTGATGCCGAACAGCGCGGCAAAGCCCGGCGCCTGGCCGAACAGCGCCATCAGCACCCCTTGCAGAATGCCGATCAGAACGCCCTTGGTGAAGGTCGCGATCAGGTCATAGACCGGGTGGCGGCGGAACACGGTGATCGGGGTCATCACCTCCGCCGAATGGTGCAGCGCGTGAAACGGCCACAGGATGCGGCTCTCGTGATGCACCCGGTGCACCCAGTAGGTGCCGAAATCGGCCGTCACGAGCAACAGGAGCGCAATCACCACCGGGTGGAACGGCGGCAGATGCGACGGCCCGCCCAGCCCGTTCATCACCATCTGCGCCAGCGCCACGCTGGAGAAGAGATAGCCCACGATCCCCGCCGCTGCGAACATCCGGTTCACGACGAAGACCTTCAGATCGACGATATGCGAGGCGTGAAAGTAGACCGATTTCGGCAGCAGCCAGGAGATGAAGGATTGCTCCACACGCCGCACCCTGTAGATCGCGAAGGCGATCACGATCGTGACCAGCAGATAGACCGGCCAAAGCCGGCTGTCCGGCCCCATCAGCAGGTCGTAGACACCGGAGAAAAACGCGCCCATGGGAAATGCCTCTGTCACCTGGCGTTTCTGTTTCGACGACAATCATCGGCGCCAAGTCTGGCAAGACTATGGCCTGACAGGTCTTATTCTTGGGCAGGCGCTCCGCCACAACAGCCGATCTGAATTTCGCCGAGCTACGTCCCGGCCGCGAGGTTTGCTCTTGCGCATCCACTCAGCGACGAGGAGGCAAGATGCGCCTGCAAGGCGGCCAGGCGGCGCTCACCGCCGGTTGCTGTGATAGCGCCGTGGCTGGCGGGTCTTGCGCGAAACCATATGGGCCGCCTTGGGCGGCGCGATCTCGGGCAGGGCATTGCCGGGCAGCGCCACCTCGCGCTCGCTCTCTTCCAGCAGGTAGTCGAGAAAGGCCTGGCCCGCATTGGTGAGCCGCTTGCCCCGGCGATGCACCGCATACCAGCGCCGCCGCAGCGGGAACCCCTCGACATCCAGCAGCGCCAGCTCGCCCGCCGCCAGCTCCAGCCGCAGCGAATGGAGCGAAAGGTAGGCCACGCCGAGGCCCGAAAGCACGCCGTGCTTGATCGCCTCGCTGTCGTCGAACTCCATATGCGCGCCCAGCGTCACCCCCGCCGCCGCGCAGAGCGATTCCACCGCCGCCCGGGTGCCCGATCCGGCCTCGCGGCGGATCACGTTTTCCTCCGCCATCCGCCCCAGCGGGATGTGGCGGCGGCCCACCAGCGGGTGATCGGGGCGGGCAACGAAGACGATGACGTTTTCAAGGAACGGTTCGGCGATCACCGCCTCCTCTTCCGGCGGGCGGCCCATGATGTAGAGATCGTCGGCATTGTTCGCCATCCGCGCCAGCAGGGTTTCGCGGTTGGTGATCTGCAAACGCGGCTCGACGCGCGGGAAGCGGCGCTTGAACTGGCCGAGAAGCTCCGGCAGAAAATATTTTGCCGTCGAGACCACCGCCACCGATAGCGGCCCCGCCACCGCGCGGCTCATATCGTCCAGCGCCGCCTCCATCTCGGCGATCCGCGCCAGCACATCGCGCGAGGCCGCCGCCACCACTTCGCCGGCGCGGGTAAGCTGGAGCGCCTTGCCGATCTGTTCGGTGAGCGGCTGGCCGATCTTCTCTTCCAGGGTCTTGACCTGCATCGACACCGAAGGCTGCGTCAGGTGCACCTCCTCAGCCGCGCGGGTGATCGAGCCGAGCCGTGCCACGGCCTCGAACAGCCGCATCTGCTGGACGGTGGGCGGGATGATCTTTGCCATCAATATTTCTCTATGTGTTTCATCAAAACAATCTATTGTTCTATATTTCGCGCGTCAAATACCTTGCCCTCATCGGCCCGGATCGCGGGCCAACGCGATGCATAGGGAGGAAGACGACCGCCATGGCGAAGACTTACAACGCAGGTGTGAAGGAGTATCGGGAAACATACTGGATGCCCGATTACACGCCGCTCGACACCGATTTCCTGGCCTGCTTCAAGGTCATCCCGCAGGAAGGCGTGCCGCGCGAAGAAGCCGCCGCCGCCGTGGCCGCCGAAAGCTCGACCGGCACCTGGACCACGGTCTGGACCGACCTGCTCACCGATCTCGACTATTACAAGGGCCGCGCCTACGCGATTGAAGACGTGCCGGGCAATGACGAGGCGTTCTACGCGTTCATCGCCTACCCGATCGACCTGTTCGAGGAAGGCTCGGTGGTCAACGTGCTCACCTCGCTGGTGGGCAACGTGTTCGGCTTCAAGGCCGTGCGGGCGCTGCGCCTCGAAGACGTGCGCGTGCCGATTGCCTATGTCAAAACCTGCGGCGGCCCGCCCAACGGCATCCAGGTCGAACGCGACAAGATGAACAAGTATGGCCGCCCGATGCTCGGCTGCACGATCAAGCCGAAGCTGGGCCTCTCGGCCAAGAATTACGGCCGTGCCGTCTACGAAGTGCTGCGCGGCGGCCTCGACTTCGCCAAGGACGACGAGAACGTGAACTCGCAGCCCTTCATGCGCTGGCGCGACCGCTATGACTACGTGATGGAAGCCATCCAGAAGGCCGAGGCGGAAACCGGCGAGAAGAAGGGATCGTACCTCAACGTCACCGCGCCGACGCCGGAGGAGATGTACAAGCGCGCCGAATACGCCAAGGAGCTGGGCGCGCCGATCATCATGCACGATTACCTGACCGCCGGCTTCACCGCCAATACGGGCCTCGCCAACTGGTGCCGCGATAACGGGATGCTCCTGCATATCCACCGCGCCATGCACGCGGTGATCGACCGCAACCCCAACCACGGCATCCACTTCCGCGTGCTGACCAAGATGCTGCGCCTCTCGGGCGGCGACCATCTGCATTCGGGCACGGTTGTGGGCAAGCTCGAAGGCGACCGCGCGGCCACGCTGGGCTGGATCGACATCATGCGCGACAGCTTCATCAAGGAAGACCGCTCGCGCGGCATCATGTTCGACCAGGACTGGGGCTCGATGCCGGGCGTCTTCCCGGTGGCCTCGGGCGGGATCCATGTCTGGCACATGCCGGCGCTGGTTTCGATCTTCGGCGACGATTCGGTGCTCCAGTTCGGCGGCGGCACGCTCGGCCATCCCTGGGGCAACGCCGCCGGCGCCGCGGCCAACCGGGTGGCGCTCGAAGCCTGCGTGCAGGCCCGCAACGAGGGCCGCGAGCTGGAGAAGGAAGGCAAGGACATTCTCACCAATGCCGCCAAATCCTCGCCGGAGCTCGCCACCGCAATGGAGACCTGGAAAGAGATCAAGTTCGAGTTCGACACCGTCGACAAGCTCGACGTGCAGCACCGCTGATCCGATCCCGCAGCAACACCGGCCCCGGGGCGACGCGCGAACAGCGCCGGGGCTGACCAGAGACATCCGAAAGGAGCCACATCATGGCTGACATGCAGGACTACAAATCATCGCTCGCCGACGTCACGAGCCGCAAGTTCGAAACCTTCTCCTACCTGCCGGAGATGACCGACGAACAGATGCGCAAGCAGGTTGAATACATCGTCTCGAAAGGCTGGAACCCGGCCGTCGAACATACCGAGCCGGAAAATGCCTCCGGCAGCTACTGGTATATGTGGAAGCTGCCGATGTTCGGCGAAACCGATGTCGACCGTATCCTCGGCGAATGCGACGCCTGCCACAAGGCGCATCCGAACAACCATGTGCGCCTCGTCGGCTACGACAATTACGCCCAGTGCAAGGGCACCGAGATGGTCGTCTATCGCGGCAACCCGGTCTGAGCACAGCGCCCCGGCCCGGCACCGCGCCGGACCGGGGCACCTTGAGGGAGGCAATCATGACCAAGCACGACGCAGATCAGTTCACCGTCAAGCGCGAGCCCTTCTACAAGGAAGTCGGCGGCGAGGTCGCGCTCTATGAAGCGGCCTATGCCCGGCGCATGCCGGTGATGCTGAAAGGGCCGACCGGCGCGGGCAAATCGCGCTTCGTCGAATACATGGCCTGGAAACTGGGCCGGCCGCTGATCACCGTCGCCTCCAACGAAGACATGACCGCGTCTGACCTGGTGGGCCGCTTCCTGCTCGATAAGGACGGCACCAAGTGGCAGGATGGCCCGCTGACCACCGCGGCCCGGATCGGCGCGATCTGCTATCTCGACGAGATCGTCGAGGCCCGGCAGGACACCACGGTGGTGATCCACCCGCTGACCGATCACCGCCGCCAGCTTCCGCTCGACAAGAAGGGCGAGCTGATCGAGGCACACCCGGATTTCCAGCTCGTGATCTCCTACAACCCCGGCTACCAGTCGCTGATGAAAGACCTCAAGCAGTCGACCAAGCAGCGCTTCGCCGCGCTCGATTTCGACTATCCCGGCGCCGAACTGGAAGCCGAGATCGTGGCCGCGGAGACCGGCGTCGATGCCAAGACGGCGGGCAAGCTGGTGCAGATCGCCCACCGCTCGCGCAACCTCAAGGGCCACGGGCTCGACGAGGGGATCTCGACCCGGCTGCTGGTCTATGCCGGGCAGATGATCGCGGAGGGTGTGAACCCCAACGCCGCCTGCAAGATGACGCTGGTCACCCCGCTGACAGACGACCCCGACATGCGCGAGACGCTGCAGGCGGCGGTGGAAACCTTCTTCGTCTGACGCAGCGCGAGAGGCGTTTCGAAACGCCTTCCCGAGCCGCTTCGAAGCGGCTTTCCCGAAACCCCGAGGAATGTCCGATGACCATCGACCTCGAAGACTACCGCGCCTGCTTCGCCAAGGCCCCGGAAGGCACCTTCGACAATGTCGAGGCGATCTTCCACGACGCCGCCAGGGTGATGTCGCCCGCCGGGCTCTCCGACTACATGGAAGGCGCGAAGGGGTTGTGCGCGCTCGGGCGGGGCTACGATCTGGTCGAGGCGTTCCTTGAAAACATGCCCGCCGTCGCCCGGGAATGCGGCGAGGACGTGACCCGCGATTGCGTGGCCGCGGCGATGAAACTGAGTTCGATGACCTCCGGCGAGGTGATCGCGCTCCTGTTCTCCAGCCTCCCCACCGCCGCGCGCCGGCTCGGCGACCCGGAGCTTCTGCGCGGTTATCTCCAGCTCATCCACCAGCTTTCGGCCAAGGCGTCGCGCGGGCTGCGTCCGATGCTTGGCGTGACCGACGAGCTGTTGTCCAAGCTTACCCTCTCGGGTCTGAAGCGCTGGGCCAATTTCGGCGCCGACACCTACAAGCGCGATCTCAAGGGCCTCACCGCCTATTTCGCCCTCGAAAGCGCCGATGCCCGCAAAATGCTGCAGCAAGAGCGGCGCGGCACACTCTTCATCGACACCCAGCGCAAGCTCAACTTCTACCTGCGCGCGCTTTGGGGACGCGACTTCTTCCTGCGCCCCGCCGCCGCCGATTACGAGGGGTTCCGCCCCTATATCGAACATCACGTGATGCACCTGCCCGACGCGGTGGACGATCTGGGCGACATTTCCGGCCACGACCTTTACCGCGCGATGACGGCGCATCTGGCCGCGCATATCCAGTATTCCAGCCAGGCGATCTCCGCCGAACAGCTCAGCCCGGCGCAGATGTTCTTCATCGGTCTGCTGGAAGATGCCCGCGTCGAATATTGCGCCGCGCAGGACTTTCCGGGGCTGAAGAAGCTCTGGGGCAGCCTGCTCGCCTTGCGCTACGACACGCCGCCCGAGCACCCCACGGTGACGGCGCTGGAAGCCTTTGCCCATCTTCTGAACGATCCCGCCGCCCTGACCGGGCGTGACGATCTCGATGCGCTGGGGGCGAAGTTTCATGCCGAGGTGCCGCACAAATCGCGCGACAACATGTTGTCGTGGCACCTCGGCATGGAGCTTTACCACGTCTTCGCCGCCAGCCGCGACGTGCCGAGCCTGCGTATCCTCAATGCGATCCGCATCCCCCACCGCGACGATAACCGCTTCGTCTGGGAATTCGAGGAATTCGACTGGGACGCGCATGGCGCGGAATACATCCCCGCCAGCCAGCGACAGGTGCGCAAATACGTCTCAGCCATCGAGCTGGCCAACGAGGTGGATGTGGAGCTTGCCGGCGACGACGCACAGGAGGTCTGGATCGGCAAGGACAGGTTCATGCCCTATGAGGATGCCGGCGAGGCCACCGTTTCGCATAACGACATGTGGGGCAAGGAGCCGATCTCGGCGCCGTTCCATTACCCCGAATGGGATTATCAGGTGCAGCTCTACCGGCCCGACTGGGCCACGATCTACGAGCGCCGGGCAAACCGGGGAAACCCGCAAACGGTCGACGATATCCTCATCGCGCATAAGCCGATCGCCCACCGCATCCGCCAGATCATCGACATGCTCAGCCCCTCCGGCGTGCAGCGCGTGCGCAACATGGAAGATGGCGACGAGATCGACATCAACGCCGCCGTCGATGCGATGATCGCGATCCGCTCGGGCCAGCAGCCCAACCCGCGCATCACCATGCGCAACGTCATCAAGTCGCGCGACCTCGCGGTGACGGTGCTGCTCGACCTGTCCGAAAGCACCAATGACGTGATGGAGGGCAGCGAAAAAACGGTGCTCGACCTCACCCGCGAGGCGGCCACGCTCGTTTCCACCGCCATCGAGGGGATCGGCGACCCCTTCGCGCTGCACGGCTTCGCCTCCGACGGGCGGCATGACGTGCATTACTTCCGGTTCAAGGACTGGGACCAGCATTTCAACGAAGAGGCCAGGGCGCGGCTGGCGGGGATGAAGGGCGGGCTCTCCACCCGGATGGGGGCTGCGCTGCGCCATGCCGGGGCGGGGCTGCTGAAGCAGGCCGAGCGGCGCAAGCTGATCATCCTCGTCACCGACGGCGCGCCTGCCGATATCGACGAGCGCGATCCCCAGCACCTGCGCCACGACACCCGCAAGGCGGTGGAGGAACTGGCCGCCAGAGGCGTGCTCACCTATTGCCTCACCCTCGACCCGAATGCCGACACTTACGTAAAGCGCATCTTCGGCGCCAACAATTACACCATCGTCGACCATGTCGACCGGCTGCCGGAACAGCTGCCTGCACTGTTCGCCAGCCTGACCGTCTGAGGAGACCGCCATGACCCCGTCCAAAACCTATATCGGCTACGACAAAGACCTGAACGGCGGCATGACCGATATCGGCAAGATCATCCGCGAGGCACGGGTGTTCGGCTTCATCCCCGAGGCCGAGACCTGCGAGGGCTGGCAGGTCCACCGGATCGAGGCGATCTGGGAACAGGTCGATGCAGAATGGGCCAAATACGGCTTCCGGGTCGCCAACCTGCCGGACGATCTGCGCGAGAAATATCTCGCCGCGCAGGCCGAGGCGGTGGCGCGCGCCAGGGCGGCCGGATGGAGCGGCGAGCAGGAGCTCGCCGACGATTCGTGAAAGGCGCCTATACCCGCCACCTGCTGGCGCGTCCGCTTGCCGTCGAGGCCTGCGAGATCGCGCCGGACTGCTATAGCTGTATGCGCCGCGCCCTGGCACGCGCCGACCTCTCCGGCCCGGTCTGGCTCGATCTGCCCGGCCTCGGCACGATGAAGCTCGCGCTCCTGCCCGATGCGCTGGTGGTGGCCGACCGCGCGCTGGGGCATCTGCCGATGGCCGCCTGGACCGAAATCCGCGCTTTGCCCGACCGTGGCCTGCACGAGCCGGTGCCCTGCCAGCTCGCGCTTTACCACTCGCGCGGCGCCCGCCTGATCGGCGCGATGCGCGCGGCGATGGAACGCGAGCTGAACCGCCACCTTGCCGAGATTTGCCCGGTCCCGGATGCGGGCAAGGTGCTCGCCTTCCCAAAACACGGCTGAGCGCCCGTCTTCTCTGTTCCACAAATACCGCGGGGGTTTGGGGGCAGAGCCCCCATCCCACCAAACCTGTGCGCCGCAGGCGCGCCTTGGGTTCAGCCGCCCGCCTGCCGGTAGGCCATGTCGACCACCAGCCGCCATGCGTCCTCCCCCTCGGCACGCAGCATCTGGCGCAGGGTAAAGCCTTCCGCCCCGCCCGTCTCCACCTCGACCCGCGACTGGTATGGCACCTCGTCCAGCACCAGCGCGCCGGTGGCTTCCATCACGATGGCCCCATCCGTTTCCGTCCCGGCGAATTGCACGGTCTGCGCCGTCGCCGCCGACCAGAACCCGGCATTCACCTTGCCGCCCGCGCCGCGCACCAGCCGCAGCGAGATATCGCTCAGCCCCGCCGCCACCGCGCAACTGCCAGTGATGCTCACATCGCCGCCGCCCGCCGCCGGCGCGATCTCGACCCGGCAGCGTCCGCGTTCCAGCGGCGCGCGCGGGCCGGTGGCGATCATCCCTTCGCCCTGCCAGTTGCCCGCCGCCTCGAACAGCTCGGTGGCGGAGGCCGGCGCGGCGAACACGGCCAGCAGGGCAGCAAGTGCGATACGGATCATTCGGGCGTCCTCCGGGTGCGAAGGTAGGAGCGGGGGCCAAAGGCCGCAAGGGCGGCGGGCAGCACCAGCAGATCGGCGAGCAGCGCGAGCACGAACACGCTCATCGCGATCCCGCCAAACTCGGCCACCCCGAGATTCTTGGCGAGAAACGAACCGCTCATCCCGAAGAAGAGCACGAGCGATGTGGTGACGAGCGCCGGCGTCACCTCGCCAAAGGCTTCCTCCAGCCCCTCGCGTGTGATCCGCCTCACCCCGCCCGCCAGCCGCAGCCGGTTGAGCACATGCAGCGTGTCGTCCACCGCGATGCCGAAGGCGACGGTGAGCGCCATGCCGTTGGAAAACTCGATGCCCGAGCCCGAGAGCATCAGCCAGCCGCCGATCAGCGTGACCGGCAGCATGTTGGGAATGAGCGAGATAAGCGCCACCCGCAGGTTGCGCAGCCAGGCCAGGATCAGGAGCGCCACCCCCCCGAGCGCGATCAGCAGAGACCGGTTGATCTCGTCGAGGATCACCCCCGCCACCCGCGCCGACATCACCGGCAGCCCCGTCACCGCGGCGATCATGCCGGGCTCCAGCCCCGGCTCGGCGGCGAGCGCGGCTTCCAGCCGGTCGGCCAGCGCCAGCGTCGTCTCGCCGTTTTCGTAGCGGAACGGCACCGAAACGAGCGCCTGCGTGCCATCTGCCGATACGAGCCGCTGGGCGAGCGCCTCGGGCACGGTATCGGCCAGCGCCGCCGCGCCGCCCTCGATACTGGCGAGCGACTGAACGTTGGTGCTGCCCGTCTCCCGCGCGACCACCTCGGCAACCTGGCGCACCAGTGCGCTGTCGGTGCCGTTCACCACCACATGCATGAGCGAGACCGGCGCCAGCTTGTCTTCGACCTGCGAAAACACCTGCCGCACCGGACTGTCGCCGCGCAAGGTGTCGAGCAGGGAATAGCGCGGGCCGGCCTGGCTGTAGGCCCAGGTGGAGAAAGCCAGCACCACGAGCGCAACCCAGCTCACCAGCCGGGGCCGGCGCAACGCCAGCGCCGTAAGCCGGCCCAGCCCGAAGGCCGCGGGCGGGCGGTCATGCAGCCGTTTGAACAGCGTGTTGAACCAGTCCGCACGGCCAGCCGTCGTCAGCACCACCATCTGGGTGAGCAGCACCGTCACCACCGAGGAGAGCGTGAGCAGCACCCCCATCGCCCCCATCTCGGCGATGATCTCCGAGCGCGAGGTGGCGAGCGCGCCAAAGGCCACGGCGGTGGTCACGGCGGCGAAGACACAGGCCACCGCCACCCGCCGGATCGCGCGCAGGGTGGCCAGCGCCGATTCCCGCCCCGCCTGCCGCCCGCGCTCGAAGCTGATATGGATCGCATCCGAGGTGGCGAGCACCAGGATCAGCACCGGAAGGGTGATGGTGATCGTGTTGATCGTCACGCCGAGATGCCCGTGCAGCCCGATCCCGAGCGCCACCGAAAGCGCCGGCCCCGGCAGGGTGAGCAGCCCGAGGCGGAAACTCCTGAGCGCAAACACCGCCACGGCAAAGCCCACCACCACGCCAAGCGTGTTGAGCAGCACGATATCGCGGATGAGGGCGCTGGCGACCTCATCACGCAGCACCGGGTAGCCCGAAAGCTGAAGGCGCGCGCCAGAGGCCGCCTCGGCCCGCGCCCCGAGCCGGGCGAGTTCGGTCAGCACGCTGTGCCGGTCGGTCTGCCCGCCCTCGGCCCGCTCGGTGATCGGCATGATCACCACCATCGCCTGCCGGTCCGCCGAGAGGAGCCGCCCCAGCATCGGCACCTGCGCCTGAGCCGCCTCCAGCCGCGCCGCCATCTCATCCTGCGGCAGCGGCGGATAGGGAAAGAGCGGCGCGCCATCGAAGCGCAGGATGAAAGGCGAGAGCGCCGCCCGCACGCCGGGGATGAATTGTGCGTCGAGCAGAAAGTCCGACATCGCCGCCGCGACCACCGGATCGGCGAAGTCGGACGCTTCGACGAAGGCGATCACATCATTGCCGTCCCCCTCGAAAGCGCGGCCCAGCGCCACGTAATCCTGATAGGCCGGGATATCGCTGTTGAAGAAGCGCACCAACTCGTCGTCGAAGCGCAACCGGAACATGCCGGTCACCGCGACGACGGCGATGAGCCCGGTGAGCAGCCACAGGAGCAGAAGACGCGAACGGAGCACGGCGAACACCGCCGCCAGATTGCGTGCCTGCCTCACTGCCCGTCTCCCTCGCGCTGCTTGTCCTGTCCCGAGAGGCTTTAATCGAGGAAGGCCGGGCTGTCAGCCCCAACGACGCGGCGGACACGGATTGCGCCGGGGAATGGGCGACCTCGCACCTATGTGTAAGTCTCTGTTTATAAACATGTTATCGCTATCATTAATATCGCGCAGAAACGGAGACTTGCGGACCGATGCGGGCAGCGGACACAAAGCAGCGCGGTTGCAAACGGCAATCGCGCCTGGCACGCTGACGTGGATTGAGGGGCGGCCCGTGGCGCAGCGCAGAAACTGGACAGAGCGAGAAGTGGTCGAGGCGCTCGCGCTATATCTTCGGCTCGATTTTGGCCGGTTCCATGCCCGAAACCCACAGGTCATCGCTCTGGCAAGGCGGATATCACGCACACCTTCTGCCGTGGCGCTGAAGCTCACCAACCTTGCCGCGCTCGATGACAGCCTGCCGCAAAAGGGCATGGCCCATGCCTCGGCAACGGACCGCGCGGTCTGGGCCGATTTCCTCGCCACGCCCGACAAGGTGCTCGCCGCCTTTGCCGCGCAGCAGGCACCCGATTCCGCGTCGGGCGGGGATAGCTTCGCCGAACGGCAGGCGGCATTTGCGGCCCGGCAATCCGAGACCCGCAGCGCCTCGGTCAGCCCCCGGATCGGCCAAAGCTTTTTCAGGGAGGTTATCCTTACCTCCTATCGCGGCCGTTGCGCCTTGACCGGCAATGACGATGCCCGCCTGCTCACCGCGAGCCATATCGTTGGGTGGGCGGAAGATGAAACGTTACGGGTGAACCCCGCAAACGGCATTTGCCTCAACGCGCTGCACGATCGCGCGTTTGACCGGCATCTCATCACCTTCGATGAGGACTACCGGCTGAAAATTGCCGGAGATGTGCCACGGGACGCCCGGCGCGCGCTCGAAAAAGTGGAAAGCGGGCGGCTTGAAATGCCTGCCCGTTTCCTGCCGGATCAAGGCTTCCTCGACCGTCACCGCCGCCGGTTTCACGCCCGCCAGCGTGCCGTCTGATTACCCGTCCATGCGGATGCGGGCATTGCCCGGGTCGTAGGGGCTGTCTTCCACCACCTGCGCGTCGAACAGCTCGCCCTGCATCCGCACCTTGAGCCTGGTGCCCGGCGTGGCGAGGTCGGGGCGGACGTAGCCCATGCCGATGGATTTGCCGAAGGCGACCGAATAGCCGCCCGAGGTGAGGCGGCCCACCTTCTCGTCGCCGGAATAGAGCGCCTCGCGGCCCCAGGGGTCGGCGTCGGCCGGGCCGTCGATGAGGAGCGTCACGCACATAGAGCGGATGCCCTTGGCCTCCATCGCGGCCTTGCCGTGGAAGTCTTTGGAGAGGTCGACGAAACGGTCCAGCCCGGCTTCCAGCGGCGTGGCGTCGCGGCCCAGTTCGGTGCCGAAGGCGCGGTAGCTTTTCTCCTGCCGCAGCCAGTTCTGCGCCCGCGCACCCACGGGTTTCAGCCCGTGCTTTTCACCGGCTTGCATCAGGAGATCCCACAGGTAGCGGCCCATCTCGACGGGGTGGTGCAGCTCCCAGCCCAGCTCGCCGGTATAGGCGACGCGCACGGCGGTGAGCGGGCACATGCCAAGCTCGATCTTCTGCGCCGAAAGCCAGGGGAATCGCTTGTTGGAGAGCGCGGTGTCCGGCTCGGCATCGTTGATCACTTCGGCGAGGATGGCGCGGGCATTGGGGCCGGCAAGGGCGAAAACGCCGATCCGGGTGGTCCAGTCTTCCACCTCGATCCGGCCGAACTCGGCCTCCTTGTCGGCCACAGCTTTCAGCAGATAGTCGCGGTCATAGGCGTGCCAGGCGCCGGCCGAGATCAGCACGAAGCGGTCTTCGGCCTCGCGGATGATCGTGTATTCGGTGCGGGTGGTGCCGGCCTCGGTGAGCGCATAGGTGAGGTTGATCCGGCCCACGCGCGGCAGCTTGTTGGTGGTGAACCAGTCGAGGAACGCCGCCGCACCGCGGCCTTTGACGATGTGTTTGGCGAAGGCGGTGGCGTCGATGATGCCGGCGGTTTCGCGGATCGCTTTCGCCTCGGCCTCGGCATATTGCCACCAGCCGCCGCGGCGGAAGCTGCGCGCATCGTGGTCGAAGCTGTTGGGCGCATCGAGGGGGCCGTAATAATTGGGCCGTTCCCAGCCGTTGACCTGCCCGAACTGCGCGCCAAGCGCCTTCTGCGCGTCATAGGCCGGGGCGGTGCGCAGCGGCCGGGCGGCGGGGCGTTCCTCGTCGGGGTGGTGCAGGATGTAGACGTGTTCGTAGCATTCCTCGTTCTTGCGGACGGCATATTCGGTGGTCATCCAGTCGCCGTAACGCTTGGGATCGAGGCTCGCCATGTCGATCTCGGCCTCGCCCTCGACCATCATCTGGGCGAGGTAATAGCCGGTGCCGCCGGCGGCGGTGATGCCGAAGCTGAACCCCTCGGCCAGCCACATGTTGCGCAGGCCCGGGGCGGGGCCGACCAGCGGGTTGCCATCGGGCGTGTAGCAGATCGGGCCGTTGAAATCGTCTTTCAGCCCCACCGTTTCCGAAGACGGAATGCGGTGGATCATCGACATGTATTCCTCCTCGATCCGGTCGAGATCGAGCGGGAACAGATCGGCGCGGAAGCTGTCGGGCACGCCATAGGCGAAGCGCGCCGGGGCACCACGCTCATAGGGGCCGAGAATCCAGCCGCCGCGTTCCTCGCGCACATACCATTTCGCGTCGGCATCACGCAGCACCGGGTGTTCGCCATGGGTCTTGCGATAGTCCAGCAGCGCCGGATCGGGTTCGGTGACGATGAACTGGTGCTCGACCGGGATCGCCGGGATCTTGATGCCGAGCATCCGCGCGGTGCGCTGGGCGTGGTTGCCGGTGGCGGTGACCACATGTTCGGCATGGATTTCCACCTGTTCCTCGGTCGGCACGAGATTGCCGCCGCGTTCGCCCATCTTGGTGGCGGTCACGATCCACTCGGAGCCGGTCCAGCGGTAGCCGTCGACCTGCCATTTGCGCTCGATCGCCACGCCGCGCTGGCGGGCACCCTTGGCCATCGCCATCGTCACATCGGCGGGGTTGATATAGCCATCGGTGGGGTGGAACAGCGCGCCGATCAGGTCTTCGGTGCGCACCAGCGGCCAGCGCTGCTTGATCTCGTCGGGGGTGAGAAATTCATGCGGAATGCCCACCGTCTCGGCGGTACTGGCGTAAAGCTGGTATTCGTCCATCCGCGCCTGGCTTTGCGCCATGCGCAGGTTGCCGACCACCGAGAAGCCGGCATTGAGCCCGGTCTCTTCCTCCAGCGTCTTGTAGAACTTCACCGAATAGTCGTGGATGTGCGAGGTCGCATAGCCCATGTTGAACAGCGGCAGCAGGCCCGCCGCGTGCCATGTCGATCCGCTGGTCAGCTCGTCGCGCTCCAGCAACATCACGTCCTGCCAGCCGGCGCGGGCGAGGTGATAGGCGATCGAGGCACCGACGGCCCCGCCGCCGACAACAAGGGCTTTCACATGGGTCTTCATCCGGCGACTCCTCGGCTGGTTGCGCTTCATCCTGCCCGATGAAGCGAAAGCCGGGAAGAACCAGCCGACGCTTGAAGGCGCGAAAACGACGCTGGCCACGCCGCCGCCGCCATGCCAGTGTGACGCGGCAACGACGCGGGAACCCCATGCCGATCACCACCTGCATCTTCGACGCTTACGGCACCCTGTTCGACGTCTCCGCCGCCGCGCGCGAAGCCGCCGCCGAGCCGGGCAACGCGGCGCTGGCGGAGTGCTGGCAGGCGCTCGCCTTCGACTGGCGGCGCAAGCAGCTCGAATATACCTGGCTGCGCGCGATCACCCATGAGCACCGCGATTTCTGGCGCGTCACCAGGGATGCGCTGGACTGGGCGATGGAGGCACAGGGGCTGCGCGATGCCGGGCTGCGCGAGCGGCTTCTGGCGCTGTACTGGACGCTTTCGCCCTATCCGGAAGTGCCGGGGATGCTGACCCGGCTGAAACAGGCCGGGATCGGCACCGCGATCCTTTCCAACGGCTCGCCCGACATGCTCGACGGGGCGGTGCGCTCTGCCGGGATCGGGGCGCTGCTCGACGATGTGCTCTCAGTCGAAAGCGTGGGCATCTACAAGCCCGCGCCGCAGGTTTATGAACTGGTCACCACGCGGTTCGGCTGCGCACGCGACGAGGTGCTGTTTGTCTCCTCGAACGGATGGGACATCAACGGCGCCGCCGGCTACGGCTTCTTCACCGCCTGGGTGAACCGCATGGGCGAGCCGCGCGACCGGCTCGACCATCCGCCGCATGAAGAGCTGGCCGACCTCACCCCGATCCCCGACATCGCGGCGGCGATCTGATGAACGTGGCGTATTTTCAATCGGAAGACGGGCTGCGCCTGGCCTATCGCGACGAGGGCGAGGGCCTGCCGCTGATCGCGCTGGCGGGGCTGACGCGCAACAGCACCGATTTCAGCTTTCTCGCCCCGCATCTTGGCGGCGTGCGGCTGATCCGGCCCGATTACCGGGGGCGCGGATTGTCGGACCGGGCGGCCTGGGCGAGCTACAATGCCGGGCAGGAGGCGCGCGACGTGCTCGCGCTCATGGACCATCTCGGCCTTGCCCGCGCCGCCATTCTCGGCACCTCGCGCGGCGGGCTGATCGCGATGGGGCTCGCCGCCACGGCGCATGAGCGGCTGATGGGCGTGTGCCTTAACGATATCGGCCCGGTGATCGAGCCGGAGGGGCTTGCCTCGATCGAAGCCTATCTCGGGCGCGCCCCGGCGGCGACAAGCTACGAAGAGGCGGCCCGCGCGCGGGCGAAAACCGCCGTGGGGTTTGCCAATGTGCCCGAGAGCCGCTGGCTTGCCGAGGTGAAGATCCTGTTCGACCAGACCGAGAGCGGCCTTGCCCTCACCTACGATCCGGCGCTGCGCGACGCCTTCCTCGCCGCAGGCCCCGATCTGCCGCCGCTCTGGCCGCTGTTCGACGCGCTGGCGGGCCTGCCGCTTGCGCTGATCCACGGTGCGGGTTCCGACATTCTCTCGCAGGCCACCGCCGACGAGATGCGCCGCCGCCGCCCCGATCTGCGCTATGCCCGGCTTGCGGACCGGGGCCATGTACCCTGGCTCGACGAACCCGAGGCCCTCGCCGTGATCCGTGGCTGGATCGGAGACATGACATGAAGATCGAGACGATCCGCGAGGCCGCCGGGCGGCTTGCCGGCCATGCCCGCCGCACGCCGCTCCTGTCATCGCCCTTTCTCGACGAGATCGCCGGCCGCCGGGTGCTGGTGAAGCCCGAATGCCTGCAACATACCGGCAGCTTCAAATATCGCGGCGCGCGCAACACGCTGGCGGCGATGGCGCCGGAGCGGCGGGCGCGCGGCGTCATCGCCTTTTCGTCGGGCAACCATGCGCAGGGCGTCGCCCTCTCGGCGCGTGAATTCGGCGTGCCCGCCGTCATCATCATGCCCTCCGACGCGCCCGCGCTGAAGATCGCCAATACCCGCGCGCTCGGGGCGGAGGTGGTGCTCTACGACCGGGCGAGCGAGGACCGCGACGAGATCGGCGCGCGGCTGGCCGGCGCGCGCGGGCTGACGCTGGTGCGGCCCTTCGACGAGCCGCTGGTGATCGCCGGGCAAGGCACGGTGGGGCTTGAGATCGCCGAAGACGCCGCCGCGCTTGGGCTGGACGCCGCCGCTGTGCTGGTGCCCTGCGGCGGCGGCGGGCTGACCTCCGGCATCGCCACGGCGCTGGCGGCGGAGGCGCCCGGGCTCAGGGTGCATCCGGTGGAGCCGGAGGGGTTCGACGATGTGAAACGCTCGCTGATCGCCGGGGAGATCCAGCGCAACACCCGGCTCTCCGGCTCGATCTGCGACGCGATCATCACCCCGGCGCCGGGCGATCTGACCTGGCCGATCATCCGGCGCCTCTGCGGCGCGGGCATCGCGGTGAGCGAAGACGAAGCGCTGATGGCGATGGCGGCGGCCTTTACCCGGTTGAAGATCGTGATCGAGCCGGGCGGCGCTGTGGCGCTGGCGGCGGCGCTGTATCATGGCAGCGAGATCGAGGGCGAGGCGGTGATCGCGGTGGCCTCGGGCGGCAATGTGGATGCGGCGCTGTTCCGCATGGCGCTGGAACGGTTCGGCTGAGCGGGGATGCGTCGGAGGCGGGCGTTAACCCGATGGCAGGGAATGAACGGGGCGTTAACGGCAGATTTCCCCTAACGTTCTGAGGTGGAATGGTTTTCTTCTGAAATCTGACACCACGATTCTAGGATTCTAGAATCGTGGTGTCGTCAGGCAGCGCATCGGCGCCGCGACGCCGCCCAATGATCATCGCCAATGCGGCGGGCCGGCTTCACGCGCCCGGCGCGGCGGCTATGGGCGCGCGCCGCCGGAGGCCGGGATGCCCGATGCCCCTCACCCTTTCCGCTTCAGAAACCGCGCCACGGGGTCGGGATCGCGTCCGCCCACGGCCTCCCATTCCTCGGCCAGCGCCGCGCGCTCGGCCTCGACCAGTGCCGCCACATCGGTGATCCGCGCGCCCTGCGCGCGCATGTGGTCCATCAGCCGGTGCGAATGCAGGATCGTCGGCAAAGCGTCCTGCGGTTCCCAGGCATCCAGCATCGTCACCCGGCGCAGGTTGAATTCCGGCGGCAGCACCCAGAAGCGCAGATCGGAGCGCCAGAGCAAATCGCGCAGCGCCGGCTGGTCGCGCTCCCCGCCGCTTTCGGCGAAGGCGCGCGCCCAGTCCGCCAGAAACGCCAGCATCCTGGGCGAGCGCCGGTAGAGCATCACGCCGGAATTGAGCTGCGGCACCGCATAGGGCGTCTGAACCTCCTGCCCGGCCCGGATCAGCTCCGAGGCCCGGCGCACGTCATGCGCCAGCGCCAGCTCGAACCGCTCCAGCACGTCGAACAGATCGCCAAGCGGCGCGAGCACCAGCGTATCGGCATCCAGAAACAGCGTGCGGCCAAACCGGGTGCGGCGCATGCAATCGAGCTTCGAGCGCGGATGCGGATCGGCGATCCCGTGCACCGCGTCGAACAGGCCCGGCTGCGCCGCGTCGGGCGCATCGGTGAACAGATCCACCGCCAGCCCCGGCTCCACCGCCCGGAGCGAACGCGCCGAGGCTTCCGCCAGATTGCGGTAGTCCGGCCCGGTGGCCACGTAGATCACACCCTTGTCCATGCTGCCGCATCAGGCCCCAGCCCGGCCGCCAAGACAAGGGCTTTCGCCCTGCTGTGCTTGACTCGCCTGCCCCGCGCGCGTAAACGCCCAGCGAACCCCGGAAGCTCCGCCTTCCGGTCCCAAGGCCCCAAGGCCGGGATCGCCCCCCGTCAGCGCGTCGCGCCCACGGGGGCAAAACCCGTTTGGCGCCCCGGGTTGGGAATAGTTGGGAATACCGCGCGCCCGTCCCCATATCGGGGGCACAGACAGAAACGGCAAAGGAGCCGAGACATGTTCGAAAGCCTCTCAGACCGCCTTTCCGGCGTCTTCGACCGGCTGACAAAACAGGGCGCGCTGTCGGAGGACGACGTCAAGACCGCGCTGCGCGAGGTGCGGGTGGCGCTGCTGGAGGCCGACGTTTCGCTGCCCGTGGCGCGCGACTTCGTCAAGAAGGTGCAGGACAAGGCCACCGGCCAGGCGGTGACGAAGAGCGTCACCCCCGGCCAGCAGGTGGTGAAGATCGTCCATGACGAACTGGTGGCGGTGCTCACCGGCGAGGGCGATCCGGGCGCGCTGAAGATCGACAACCCGCCCGCGCCGATCCTGATGGTCGGCCTGCAGGGCGGCGGCAAGACCACCACCACCGCCAAGCTCGCCAAGCGGCTCAAGGAGCGCGAGGGCAAGCGCGTGCTGATGGCCTCGCTCGACGTGTACCGCCCCGCCGCCATGCAGCAGCTCGACGTGCTGGGCCGGCAGATCGGGGTGGACACGCTGCCGATCGTGCCCGGCGAAAAGCCCGTCGATATCGCCAAGCGCGCCAAGACGCAGGCCAGCCTCGGCGGCTATGACGTCTATATGCTCGACACGGCAGGCCGGCTGCATATCGACGACGTGCTGATGGGCGAGGTCGAGCAGGTTTCGGCCGTGGTCTCCCCGCGCGAAACGCTGCTGGTGGTCGATGGCCTCACCGGTCAGGTGGCCGTGGAAGTGGCGCAGGAATTCGACGACAAGGTCGGCATTTCCGGCGTGGTGCTGACGCGGATGGATGGCGACGGGCGCGGTGGTGCGGCGCTGTCGATGCGCGCCGTCACCGGCAAGCCGATCCGCTTCGTCGGCCTTGGCGAGAAGATGGACGCGCTCGAAACCTTCGAGCCGGACCGGATCGCCGGGCGCATCCTCGGCATGGGCGATATCGTGGCGTTGGTGGAAAAGGCGCAGGAGACCATCGAGGCCGAACAGGCCGAAAAGATGATGCGCCGCTTCCAGAAAGGTCAGTTCAACATGAACGACCTCAAGCTCCAGTTCGAGCAGATGCAGAAGATGGGCGGGATGGAAAGCGTCATGGGCATGATGCCCGGCATGGGCAAGATGGCCAAGCAGGCCGCCGAGGCCGGGCTGGACGACAAGGTGATCAACCGCCAGATCGCGCTGATCAACTCGATGACCAAGCGCGAGCGCGCCAATCCGCAGATCCTGCAGGCGAGCCGCAAGAAGCGCATCGCCGCGGGGGCCGGGCAGGAAGTGTCGGAGCTCAACAAGCTGATCAAGATGCACCGGCAGATGTCGGACATGATGAAGAAGCTCGGCAAGATGGGCAAAGGCGGGATGCTGAAACAGGCGATGAAGGGCATGTTCGGCAAGGGCGGCGGCCTGCCGGGCGGGATGCCCGACATGAACGACCCCAAGGCGATGGAAGAGGCCGCGAAGGCGCTTGGCGGCAAGCTGCCCGGCGGTTTGCCCGGCCTCGGCGGTGGCGCGCAATTACCGCCGGGCCTTTCGGGGTTTGGGAAGAAGAAGTGACCGCCCCCACCGCATATCCCTGGGAAGACGCCCGCGTGGGCGCCTCCGATGCCTCCGCCGGCTTTGCCGCGCGGCTGCGCGGGATGTTGCCCCGGCTGGAGACGGCCCGGCTGGTGCTGCGCGCTCCGGTGATCGAGGATTTCGAGACCTACCGTGCGATCATGATGTCGGAGCGCGCCGTTTACATGGACGGGCCGCTCAGCCGGCGTGAAGCCTGGCTCGATTTCGTTCAATGCATCGCCAACTGGCATCTGCGCGGCCACGGGCTGTTTACCGTCACCGCCGGCGACAGCGGCGAGACGCTGGGCTTCGTCAACCTGACGATGGAGCATGGCGACCGCGAGCCGGAGCTTGGCTGGTTCGTCACCGAAGAGGCCGAGGGCGCGGGCTATGCATTCGAAGCAGCCGAAGCGGTGCGCGACTGGGGGCTGCGGGTGGCGAAGCTCACCGCGATGGTCAGCTATATCGACCCGCCCAATGCCCGCTCGATCAATCTCGCGACCCGCCTTGGCGGCTGGCACGATCCGGCGGCCTCCGCCGAGGTTTCGCAGGAGCAGGGCGGCGCGGTGGCCGTCTACCGTCACTGGCCGCCCGCCGATGACGAAGGCGGCATGGGAGCCTATGCATGATCGCCCCCACCCTCACCACCACCCGCCTCACCCTGCGCGCCCAGCGCCCGGAGGATTTCGACGCCTACGCCGCCTTCTACGGCTCCGAGCGCAGCCGGGGCATGGGCGGGCCGCTCGACCGGCCCAGCGCCTGGCGGGCCTATGCCGCCGAACTCGGCCATTGGCAGATGCGCGGCTACGGCTTCTGGATGGCCGATGTGACCGAGACCGGGCAGACGGTGGGCCAGGTCGGCTTCTGGCACCCCGAGGGCTGGAGCGAAGTGGAGATCGGCTGGGCGATGTTCGAAGGGTCCGAGGGCAAGGGCTATGCCTTTGAGGCCGCGCAGGCCCTGCGCGCCTATGCCTATGACGAGCTGGGCTGGGGCCCGCTCACCAGCGTGATCGTGCCCGGCAATACCCGGTCGGAAGCCCTTGCCGCCCGCCTTGGCGCGGCGCCGGAGCGCGAATGGCTTTCGCCCAGCGGGCGCATCGGCGTGATCTGGCGCCATCCGGGCAAGGAGGCGCTGGCATGACCATGGCCGAGCTTGCCCCCACCACCATCGTCATCCCGACGCTGGAGACGGAGCGGATGTTTCTGCGCGCCTTCCGCGAGGAGGATTTCGAGGAAGAGGTCGCGTTTTTCGAGAGCGACCGCTCGCGGATGGTGGGCGGGCCGCTGCCCCGGCCACAGGTCTGGCGCACGATGGCGGCGATGGTCGGCCACTGGCACCTGCGCGGCTTCGGCTTCTGGGCGCTGGAGGAAAAGGCCACCGGGCGCTATCTCGGCCGCACCGGCCTGTGGCAGCCCGACGGCTGGCCCGACCGCGAGATCGGCTGGACGCTGATGGGCCATGCCGAAGGCAAGGGCTTTGCCCGCGAGGCAGCGCTCGCGGCGCGCAGCCATGCCTATCGCATGCTCGGCTGGACCACCGCGATCTCGCTCATCATGGCCGGCAATCTCCGGTCGGAAGCGCTGGCCCTGCGGCTCGGCGCGCAGCGCGAAAGCGAGTTCCTGCACCCGACCCTGGGGGCGATGAATATCTGGCGCCACCCCGGCCCCGGCGCGGAGGCCCTGCAATGACCGACACACGCGGCACGGAGACCCCGATGAGCGACGATACCTCCCGCGCGGCCCGGCTCCTCAGCGAGCACCGCGCCTCGATCGACCGGCTGGACGCGATTCTTGTCTACACGCTCGGCGAGCGCTTCAAGCACACGCAGGCCGTTGGCAGGCTCAAGGCCGAACACGAGCTTCCCCCGTCCGATCCCGCCCGCGAGGCGCAGCAGATCGCACGGCTCGAAGAATTGGCGAAAGAGGCCGATCTCGATCCCGATTTCGCCAAGAAGTTTCTCAACTTCATCATCGCTGAAGTGATTCAGCACCACCGCAAACACCAGGAAACCGGGTCGTAAGGCCCTCGAAATAGCTCGGATACAGGAGAAAACCCCATGGCTATGAAAATCCGTCTCGCCCGCGGCGGCTCGAAAAAGCGCCCGTTCTACCGCATCGTCGCCACCGACAGCCGCATGCCGCGCGATGGCCGCTTCATCGAGAAGCTGGGCACCTACAACCCGCAGCTTCCGAAGGATTCGGAAGACCGCGTGAAAATGGACATCGACGCGGTGAAGGCGTGGCTCGACAAAGGCGCCAAGCCGACCGACCGCGTGGCCCGGATGCTGGAAGCCGCCGGCGTGCTTGAGAAGAAAGAGCGCTCGAACCCGAAGAAGGGCACCCCGGGCAAAGCCGCGCAGGAGCGCGCCGAAGCCAAGGCCGCCAAGGCTGCGGAAGCCGAAGCCGCTCCGGCCGAGGAAGCCCCCGCCGAGGAGGCCCCGGCCGAAGAGGCTGCCGCCGAAGAAACCGCTGAATAAGCGGCCGGTTCGGTTTATGTTTCCGGCGCGGGGCCCTTGCGGGTGCCGCGCCGCTTTGCTTTGGAGGGGTCATGAGTGATGCGCGCATCTGTGTCGGGGCGTTCGCGGGCGCTTTCGGCGTGCAGGGCGAAGTGCGGCTGAAAAGCTTCACCGCCGACCCGGAGGCCATCGCCGATTACGGCCCGCTCCACAGCGAAGACGGCAAGACGGTGTGGGAGATCGAGATCACCCGCGCCATCAAGAACGGCTTTGCCGCGCGGGTGGCCGGCGTGCGCAGCAAGGAGGAGGCCGACACGCTGCGCGGCGTCCAGCTCTTTGCCGACCGCGACGCCCTGCCCTCGCTGCCCGACGACGAATTCTATCACACCGACCTGATCGGGCTGGCCGTTTTCGACACGGGCGGCAAGGCGCTTGGCACGGTGATGGCGGTGCACAATCACGGCGCGGGCGACTTGCTGGAGATCGGCGGGCCGGGCCTGAAAACGCCGGTGCTGCTGCCCTTCACGCGCGAGGCCGTGCCCACCGTCGACCTCACGGCGGGCCGCGTCATCGCCGATCCGCCCGAAGGGATCTTTCCCGAATGACGCAGGTGATCGTCCATGCGGGCTTTCACAAAACCGGCACGTCGAGCCTGCAGGACTATTTTCGCAAGATCCGCCACCGGTTGCCGGACGGGATCGCCGTCCACCTCAAGGAAGATTTTCTCGACGCGGGCAATCTCGCGCGGCGCTACGGCCAGCGGCCATATCCGTGGCGGCGGCGGCGCTTTGCGCGGGCGCTGCGCCGCTATCTGGCCACGGTCGACGAGCGCCCGGTGCACATCCTCTCGTGGGAAGGCTTTTCCGGCATCATGCCCGGCCACCGCCGCCTGACCGGCCCGGTGCGCAATATCCGCCGCGCGGCGATCCCGCTGGCGCACACCATCATCGCCGAGCTGCGCCGCCGCTTCGGGCCGGAGGTGGAGATCACCTTTCTCTACACCCTGCGCGAGCCGGAAAGCTGGCTGCGCTCGGTGCATGGCCATCTCTTGCGGTCGATCCGGCTCACCGAGGATTTCGACAGGTTCCGCGCCGGCTTCGCCGCGCCGATCCGGCTGGACGATGAAGCGGCGCGGATCGCTCTGGCGATTGCGCCCTTGCCCGTCGTCACCTCCTGGCTCGATGATACGAAACAGCGCCACGAGGGTCCGGCGGCGGCGCTGCTCGATCTGCTCGACCTGCCCGAAAGCCTGCGCGCCACGCTGCCGCCCGCGCAGAAGACCAATGCCGGCAACAGCGACGAGATTCGCGCCCAGTGCCTCGCGCTCAATCTCAGCGTCGGGGACGACCGCGAACTGAAACGGCTCAAGGATGCGCTGACGGGGTTCAACCGCCCGGCACAGCGGGCCGCCGCCCGGCGCTGAAATCCGGGGTTTATACTCACTCACCGCGATTTTTTGTGGATTTTCGGGTGTTTTTCCCGTTTCCTGATCTCAGGCGAAGGGATGCGCCGATAAGGGGGAAGACCAGGGATGATCAACCGGTACAGCCGCACGGGCTTGTTCCTGTTTGGCGTCGCGCTTTATGGCGGGCCGGTATTGGCCGGGCTCGCGGGCCACGGCTGGGCGGTGCTGCCCGTCTTTGCCGCGCTGTTCCTTCTCTACGTCTCGGCCACCCGCAAACCCGATCTTTCGATGCCCGCCGGCTGGGCCGGGCTGGGCATGATGGCGGCGATGCAGGTGGTGCTGGTGGTGATGGTCTGGGCGGCGGGTATGCTCGTGGCCAATGTTGCCGGGGCGATCATGCTGCCGCTCTGGGCGCCCATCGCCATCACCGCGACGGCGGCCGGCGCCGGGGCCTGGGCCTACCGTGACGCCGCCGAGATGGACGTGATGCTCGACAGCGCGATCCGCTCGCTCGAAGGGTTTGACACCGCGCCCCGGTTCGTCGCCGAGCCGGAATGGCCCGACACCCCAGCGGATGTGCGCGGCGCGTTCGAGCGGGCGCTGGAGGCGCTGCGCAGCGCGCCGCAGCTCAATACCGGCTTCATCGACCCGGTGGTGCAGGAGCTGGAGATGGAAACCGGCGCGCAGGCCTTCGACATCTTCTACGACACGGCCGGGCAGAATGGCGACGACAACGAACCGCTCGTCGATTTCGGCCTGTTGCGCTACATCGCCTCGCCCGCCGTGCTCAGCACGCTGATCGGCCGGGGCGAAGGCGGGCTTGCGCCGCAACTCCTGCTCGACGCGCCCGATGCCGGCGTGCGCGCCGAAGCCCGGGCGCGGGTGACCGATCTGGTCGATGCCGGCGCGCCCGACGACCAGTTGCCCGACCCGGACTGGCTCGACACGCTTGAGCGGCGCTTTCCCGACGAGGGCTACCGGCGGCTCGCCAGCGCGTGCGTGCAGGACTGAAACGGCAGTTCTCTCCGGCGCCGGTTCGCGGTAGGAGAGCGGCATGAACGACAAACCCAAATCCCCCGCCAAATCCCACGGGCGGCTGAAAATCACGCCCTCCCTCACACCGCGTTCGCTGATGGACGAGGCCCCGCACCTGACCGGCGCCTGGGAGGCGCGGGTGATCACGCTGTTCCCCACCGCCTTTCCCGGCGTGCTGGGCGAGAGCCTGACCGGACGGGCGCTGGACGAAGGGCGCTGGCGGCTCACGCCTGTCGAGCTGAGGCAGTTCGGCGAGGGCAGGCACCGCAATGTCGACGACACGCCGGCGGGCGGCGGCGCCGGGATGGTGCTGCGCGCCGATGTGCTCGCACGCGCCATCGCCGCCGCCCAGGCCGGCGCGCCCACCGACCGCCGGCGCTGGCCGCTCGTCTACCTCTCGCCCCGCGGCCGCCGCTTCGATCAGGCCACCGCGCATCGCTGGGCCGCCGCCGAGGGCGTTACCCTGATCTGCGGCCGGTTCGAGGGCGTCGATGAGCGGGTGATCGAGGAATACGGGATCGAGGAGATCTCGCTCGGCGATTTCGTCATGACCGGCGGCGAGATCGCGGCGCAGGCGATGATCGACGCCACCGTGCGCCTGCTGCCCGGCGTGCTCGGCAATGCCGCCTCGACCGAGGAGGAAAGCTTTGCGCATGGGCTTCTTGAGCATCCGCAATATACCCGCCCTGCCGAGTGGCGCGGCCGGAAGATCCCCGATGTGCTGCTCTCCGGCCATCACGGCGAGATCGAGGCGTGGCGGCGTGCCGAGGCCGAACGGCTGACCCGCGACCGCCGCCCCGATCTCTGGGCCGCGCATGAACGGCGGCGGCGGGACGGCGGCGAAACCTGAGCGGATCGCAGAGGATGTTGCAGTCGCAGCCAAGCTGTTGAATAGTCGCGCCAAGTGCAACGTGACCAACGGGAGGCCGGGATATGGCAGGCAAGTTCGAACTCTACAAAGACAAAGGCGGCGAGTTTCGCTTCCGCCTGAAGGCGGGCAATGGCGAAATCATCCTTGCCAGCGAGGGCTACAAGCAGCGCGCCAGCGCCGAGAACGGCATCGCCTCGGTGAAGAAGAACGCCGCTGACGACGCGCGCTACGAGCGCAAGGAAACCAAGGCGGGCAAGCACATGTTCAACCTGAAAGCCACCAATGGCCAGGTGATCGGCACCTCCGAAAGCTACGAGAGCGCCTCGGGCCGCGACAATGGCATCGAGTCGGTGAAGAAGAACGCGCCCGACGCGACCGTCACCGACCTCACCGAATAACCCAGCAAAACAAGGCGCGGCAACAATCCTCTTGATTGCCGCGCCCCCGCCCCCTATACCCCGCCCGTCCGGGGCCGATTCCGGCCTGTGGACCGTTTTTCTATTCGCCCGCTTCTTCGGCGGACCCGGCGTAGGAAAGCGCGGACAAGCAAAGACGACCTGAACCTCCGGCGGGCGCAGATGCGGACCCGGTCGAAGACACGGAGCTCTGAGGCGGCACACCTTCGCGGGACAACCGTGAGCAGCATAGGAGAGAAGGTCATGGACCTGATCGCACAAATCGAGGCCGAACAGATCGCCTCGCTCGGGAAAGAGATCCCGGATTTCAAGGCCGGCGACACCATCCGCGTCGGCTACAAGGTGACCGAAGGCACGCGCAGCCGGGTGCAGAACTACGAAGGCGTCTGCATCAGCCGCAAGAACGGCAACGGCATCGCCGGCTCGTTCACCGTGCGCAAGATTTCCTTCGGCGAGGGCGTCGAGCGCGTCTTCCCGCTCTACTCGACCAACATCGAGTCGATCGAAGTGGTGCGCCGTGGCCGCGTCCGCCGCGCCAAGCTCTACTATCTGCGGTCGCGCCGTGGCAAATCGGCCCGTATCGCGGAAGACAGCAACTACAAGCCGCTGGCTGACAAGTAAGGAGCCGTCCGATGAAAAAGGATATCCATCCCGACTACCACCTCATCGAGGTGAAGATGACCGACGGCACCGTGGTGCAGATGAAATCGACCTGGGGCAACGAGGGCGACACGCTCTCGCTCGACGTCGACCCGACCGTGCACCCGGCCTGGACCGGCGGCTCCTCGCGCCTGATGGACACCGGCGGGCGCGTGTCGAAGTTCAAAAACAAGTATGCCGGCCTCGGCTTCTGAGCCAGCGCCAGAGCGACGGGAACACGCCGCCCCCCGGGGCGGCGTTTTTCGTTGCGCCGCAGCGTCCGTCCGTTCCGCGCAACACCTGCCGCCACAGGGCCGAGACCACCTTTCCACGAGCCGCGACACAAGATATGCTCGCCGAAAGCGCGCCAAAGCGCAGGTATAGATAGGGGCAAGACGTGGCACATATCATCGTTGTGGGGAACGAGAAGGGCGGCGCGGGCAAATCGACGGTGTCGATGCATGTTGCCACGGCGCTGTCCCGGATGGGCCACCGGGTGGGCGTTCTCGACCTCGATCTGCGCCAGAAAAGCTTCGCCCGCTACATGGCCAACCGCCGCGCCACGATGGAGCGCCACGGGCTCGACCTGCCGACGCCGAAATACCGCGACTTGCCGGAAATCGAGAAATCGGCGCTTACCCCCGGCGAGAACGTCTATGACCGGCGGCTGAGCCAGGCCGTCGCCGGGCTGGAGGTGGACAGCGATTTCATCGTGATCGACTGCCCCGGCTCGCATACCCGCCTCAGCCAGGTGGCGCATACGCTGGCCGATACGCTCGTCACCCCGCTCAACGACAGTTTCGTCGATTTCGATCTGCTCGCCCATATCGACGGCGAGACCGGCAAGATCCTTGGCCCCTCGGTCTATTCCGAGATGGTCTGGAACGCCCGCCAGTTGCGGGCGCAGGCCGGGCTTGCGCCGATCGACTGGGTGGTGGTGCGCAACCGCCTCGGCGCGCAGGCGATGATCAACAAGGAAAAGATGGGCCATGCGCTGGACGAACTGGCAAAGCGCATCGGCTTTCGCACCGCGCCCGGCTTCAACGAACGGGTGATCTTCCGCGAGCTGTTTCCGCGTGGCCTGACGCTGCTCGATCTGCGCGATGTGGGCGTGCTCGGGCAGATGAACATCTCCAACGTCGCCGCCCGCCAGGAGCTGCGCGATCTGGTGAAGGCGCTGAAACTTCCGGGCGTCGAGGTGACCTTCTAGGCGCTACCGGAAGGCGAGGCAGGGATCTTCGCGTTCCGCACCCGGCGCATCGAGAACGAGATCGAACCCGCCATCCGGCGTGCCGCCATCCTCGCCCTGCCCCAATGCGAAGACCGCCACATCGGGGGCGACGCGGGCGAGGTAGCTGGGCACGCCCCAATCCTTGCGGGCATGGCCATTGCCGGTGATCACCACCACCGGCCCGCCGGTCTCTTCCAGCGCCACCAGCGCCGCGCGGGCGAGCACCGCATCGCGCAGCCTTTGCAGATCGACCATGCCGGGCAGCAACTCGACGGGCAGCGCGTTGCAATGGGCCGCCATCTGCAGGTTCAGCCGGTCGGCCAGCTCTTCGGCCTCCAGCTCGTCGGTCAGCCCGAAGGCCGGCGCCTCGTCGCCGAAGGTGAGCGCCACGCCGATCTGCATCGCCGCACGGGTCTCGGCCCGGGGCACCGCCGCGCCGCGAATCTCCGCCCCGTCGGCGGCGGCGAAGATCGGATAATACATGGCGAAGTCAGGCCAGCCCGACGCCTCCCAGTCCAGCGCCGCGCCAAGCGCTCCGGGATCGGCGCGCAGATCGTCCGTCGCCCGGCCCGCCTGTTCTTCGGTGAGCATTTCGAACACCAGCGCACGGGGCGCGAGCGCCGCCACCGCCTCGGCCTGCACCGCGTGATGCGCCGGATTGTCATGCACCTCGCCCAGAACGTAGATCTCCGCCATGGCCTCGCCGAGCGGATTGGCCATGGCGAGGGCGGGAAGCGCGATCAGCGCGAAGCTGGCGATCAGGGATTTCATTCTGAATATCTGGGGCGGCACGGGGCCGGGCGCAAGCACCTTCCCAAACCTTTGCCCCGATGCTAGGCCAAAGGCATGAGCATTACCCTCCCCCCTCTCAGCCTCGTCATCGGCGGCGCGTCGTCCGGCAAGTCGGCCTTTGCCGAGCGGCTTCTGCGCGCCACCGGCAGGCCGCTCACCTATATCGCCACGGCCCAGGCCCATGACGACGAGATGGCGCAGAAGATCGCCGCCCACCAGGTGCGGCGCGGCGTTGGCTGGACAACGGTGGAAGCACCGCTCGACATCGTGCCGCCGCTGCAGGAGGCCGGGGCGGAGAGCGCCGTTCTGGTCGATTGCGCGACGCTGTGGCTCGCCAATCACCTGATGGCCGAGAGCGATCTGGCGATGGAAGAAACGCGGCTCCTGCAGGGGCTGCACTCCTGCGCCGCTCCGGTGGTGGTGGTGACCAACGAGGTCGGTCAGGGCGTGGTGCCGGCCCATGCCAGCGGGCGGCAGTTCCGCAACGCTCAGGGCCGGCTCAACCAAAGCCTTGCGGCGCAGGCCGGTCTGGTGGTGCTGGTGGTGGCAGGATTGCCGATGGTGCTGAAGGGCACATTGCCCGAGGGCTTTTCATGACGCGGATCTGGTGGGTGCGCCACGGCCCGACGCATCGGCGCGAAATGGTCGGCTGGTCCGATGTGCCCGCCGATCTGTCCGACACCGCCGCGCTCGCCCGGCTTGGGGCCTTCCTGCCCGACGCGCCGGTGATCTCGTCCGACCTCACCCGCGCCGTGACCACCGCCGACGCGATCCAGGGCCGGCGCACCCGCCTGCCCCATGCGCCGGGACTGCGCGAGATCAATTTCGGCGCCTGGGAGCTGCTGAGCGCCGATGAGATCGCCCGGCGCGATCCGGCCCTGTCGCGCCTCTATTGGGACGATCCGGTCAGCCATTGCCCGCCGGGCGGCGAGACGCTGACCCAGCTCACCGCGCGGGTGGATGCCGCCCTCGCCCCGCTCGCCGGCCATGCCGAATTGATCGCGGTGGCGCATTTCGGCGTGATCCTGTCGCAGCTTCACCGCGCCCGGGGCGGCACCATCGTCGAGACCCTCGCCCAGCGGATCGACAACCTCTCGGTGACCGAGCTGCGCCTTGGTCCGGACGGCTGGCAGGCGGGCCATGTGAATCACCGTCCGTAACCCATTGCCAAAGCCCCGGCCCGGCGGCACCATCGCGCCATGACATACGATCTTTTCATCGCCGACCAGACGTTTTCAAGCTGGTCGCTGCGCGGCTGGCTGATGTTCGAAAACTTCGCCATCCCCGTGCGCACCCATATGGTCGGGCTCTATGCGGGCACGATGAAAGAGGATCTGGCCGGGCTTGCCCCCGCGCGGCTGGTGCCGGTGATGCGCACGCCCGAGGGCGTGCTGGTGGGCGATACGCTGGCGATGGCGGAAACCCTCGCCGAGCGCCACCCCGATGCCGGGTTCTGGCCCGCCGATCCGGCCGCGCGCGGCCTCGCCCGCTGGCTGGCGGCCGAGATGCATTCCGGCTTCGCCGCCCTGCGCGGCGCCTGCCCGATGCAGCTTCTGAAAGTCTATGAGGGCTTCACCCCGTCCGAGGCGGTGCTGGCCGATCTCGCCCGGCTCGACGAGATCTGGGCGCTGGCCCGCAGCCGCCATGGCGCGGGCGGGCCCTGGCTCTTCGGCGCCTATTCGCTGGCCGACGTGTTCTTCGCCCCGGTCGCCGCGCGGATCGCGGGGTACGATCTGCCGGTCGGCGCGCAGGCGCGCGCCTATACCGACGCACATCTGGCCGATCCGGCCTTCCGCGCATGGCGCACCGAGGGCCTCAAGCGGCACTACGATCCCGAACCCTATGCGATGGACCTGCCGCACAGGGCATGGCCCTGACGCCCGCCCCTTCATCCTTGCGGAAATACTCCGGGGGGTGCGGGGGGCAGCGCCCCCCGCCCGGCCGGCATTAACCATTCTTAAACCAATCTTCCGTTAACCCTGTTGCGACACGGAGCAACGGAGTCTCACATGGTCGCGCGCGCCCACACGGTGGCATTCGAAGGGGTCGAGGCGCGGCCCGTCGAGGTGCAATGCGCGCTGTCGTCCGGCCTGCCGGGCTTCGCCATCGTCGGCCTGCCCGACAAGGCGGTGAGCGAGGCGCGCGAACGGGTGCGCGCGGCGCTCGCGGCGATGGCTATCGCCTTGCCCTCGCGCAAGATCACCATCAACCTCTCGCCCGCCGATCTGCCCAAGGAGGGATCGCATTTCGATCTGCCGATCGCGCTGGCGCTGCTCGCCGCCATCGGCGCGATCCCGGAAGAGGAGGTGGCCGGCACGCTCTCGCTGGGGGAGCTCTCGCTCGACGGCTCGCTGGTGGCGGTGAACGGCGCGCTTCCCGCCGCGATGTCGGCGGCCGAGCATGACCGGGCGCTGATCGTGCCCAAAGCCTGCGGGGCCGAGGCGGCCTGGGTCGGCGCGACCCGCGTTCTGGCCGCGCCCACGCTGGCCGCCGTGATCCGCCATTTCACCGGCCAGGCCCCGCTGGAGCCTGCCGAGCCCGGCGAGGTGCACGAGGACCGGGGCACGCGCGATCTGCGCGACGTGAAGGGGCAGGAGCGCGCCAAACGGGCGCTGGAGATCGCCGCCGCCGGGCGGCATCACCTGCTGATGGTGGGCAGCCCCGGCTCCGGCAAGTCGATGCTGGCGGCGCGGCTGCCCTCGATCCTGCCGCCGCTGGAGCCGGCGGAGGCGCTGGAAACCTCGATGATCCATTCGCTTGCCGGGCTGCTGGACGAGGGCGGCATCTCGCGGATGCGCCCGTTCCGCACGCCGCACCATACCGCCTCGATGGCGGCCATTGTCGGCGGCGGCCGCGGCGCGAAGCCGGGCGAGGTGAGCCTGGCCCATAACGGCGTGCTGTTTCTCGATGAATTGCCGGAATTTCCCCGCCCGGTGCTTGAAACCCTGCGCCAGCCGATCGAGACCGGCGAAGTCATCGTCGCGCGCGCCAATGCCCATGTGCGCTACCCCTGCCGCTTCATGCTGGTGGCCGCCGCCAACCCTTGCAAATGCGGCCACCTCGCCGATGCCGCCCGCGCCTGCTCACGCGCGCCGCTGTGCGGCGAGGATTACCTGGGCCGCATCTCCGGCCCGCTGATGGACCGGTTCGATCTGCGGCTTGACGTGCCGCCGGTGGCCTTCACCGATCTCGACCTGCCCGACAGCGGCGACAGTTCCGCCGTGGTGGCCGAGCGCGTGGCCCGCGCCCGCGCGGTGCAGCGCGCCCGCTACGAGGGCAGCGGCGCGCGGGTGAATGCCGATGCCGAGGGCGCCCAGCTCGAACAAGTTGCCACGCCCAGCGCCGAGGGGCGCGAGATGCTGATGAAAGCCGCCGAGCGCTTTGCCCTCTCGGCGCGCGGCTATCACCGGGTGCTTCGGGTGGCGCGCACGATTGCCGATCTCGCTGGCTCGGAACCCGTGGAAAAGCCGCATATCGCCGAGGCGCTGAGCTACCGCGTGGCGGGGGCGCTCGCGCCGGCCTGATCCTCGTCGAACAGCGTATTGACGAAGCCGGCCACACGGATGAGCGCCTGGCGGGCTTCCGGCAGGATGCCGTCGAACAGCACCCAGACATGCGGCGCGTCGGGCCATTCGTCCAGCACCACCTCGCCGCCCGGCGCGCGCAGTTTCGCGGCCATGCGGCGGCTGTCATCGGCGAGAATTTCGGTCGCCGCATATTGCAGAAAGACCGGGGGCGGGTCGGGGAAATCGGCCAGCAAGGGCGAGGCGCGCGGATCGTCGGCCCGGGCGCCTTGCAGATAGAACCCCATCAGATCGTCACGCCGCGCCGCCGGCAGCACCGCATCGCGGGCCGCATTGGTGGCGATGGTTGCGCCCGAAAAGGTCAGATCCGTGACCGGCGAAAAGGCGAAAAGCCCGGCGGGGCGGATACGATCATCGAGCAGAGCCGCGAGCAGACCGAGTGCCAGGTTGCCGCCGGCGCTGTCTCCACCGATCACGATATCGCCGGGCCGGTAGCCGCGCGCGATCAGCCCGTCCCAGGCGGTGCGGGCATCCTCCACCGCCGCCGGAAAGGGGTGCTCCGGCGCGAGCCGGTAATCGGGGACGAACACCTCGCAGCGGGTGAGCCGGGCAATCCGCGCCAGCATCGCCACGAAGGCTGAGGGGTGCCCGGCCACGAAGGCGCCGCCATGCAGATAGAGCACCGCCTTGCGCGGGCGCACCGGATGCGTGCCGGGGCGGTTCGACACGATAAGCGCGGGCAGGCCCGGGGCGAGCGCCGCTTCGCCGACCAGCGTATAGGGCGGAACGCGAAACAGCCGGCGCGCCAGCCGGTCGAACATCGGGCGAAGCGGCAGCGGATCGGGCACGCGCGCGATCTGCCGCCTGGCAAATCTACGGCTCAGCCAGAGCAGGAGCCGCAGCCGCCGGCTCATGCCCGTTTCGCCTCGATCGCCTCCCAGATCTTCGCCGCCACATTGGTGCCGTCGAACCGTTCGAGCTCCTGAATGCCGGTGGGCGAGGTCACGTTGATCTCGGTCAGCCAGTCGCCGATCACGTCGATGCCCACGAAGACCTGCCCCTTTTCCTTCAGAAGCGGGCCGATGGCGGCGCAGATTTCACGGTCGCGCTCAGACAGCCCGATCTTTTCGGGCCGCCCGCCCACATGCATGTTGGACCGGGTTTCGCCGGCGGCGGGCACCCGGTTGATCGCGCCCACCGGCTCGCCGTCGACGAGGATGATCCGCTTGTCGCCCTTCTCCACCGCCGGCAGGAATTTCTGCGCGATCAGCGGCTCGCGGTTCATGCCGGCGAACAATTCGTGCAGCGAGGCAAGGTTGCGGTCGTTCGGATCGAGCCTGAACACCCCCGCGCCGCCATTGCCGTAGAGCGGCTTGAGGATGATATCGCCATGCTCGTGCTTGAATTCGCGCAAGGTGGCGAGATCGCGCGCGATCATCGTCGGCGGCGTGAGTTCGGGGAATTGCAGCACGAGGAGCTTTTCGGGGTAGTTGCGCACCCAGAACGGATCGTTCACCACCAGCGTGGCCGGGTGGATCATGTCGAGCAGGTGGGTGGTGGTGATATAGCCCATGTCGAAGGGCGGGTCCTGCCGGAGCCAGACCACGTCCCAATCGGCCAGGTCGATATCCTGCTCATCACCAAGAGTGAAATGGTTACCGTAGTCGCGCCGCACAATGAGCGGCCAGCCCCGCGCCATCACCCTGCCCTCGCGGTAAGACAGCCGGTCGGGTGTGTAGTAGAACAGCGCATGCCCGCGCGCCTGCGCCTCCTCGGCGATACGGAAGGTGGAATCGGCGTCGATATTGATCGGGCCGATCGGGTCCATCTGGATGGCGACTTTCAGGCTCATGGGAAACTCCGAAGCGTTTCCCTCTACATGGGCCAGCACGCCGCCGAGGGCAATGGGCGCGCAGGCCGGTCAGGCCCAGTAATTCTCGATGATTTCCAGCCGCCCGGCGCCATCGACCAGCGCCACGTCGAAGCGCACATCGGTCAGGCTGCCCCGCGGTTCGCCGGCGACGAATTCCGACACCGCGCCATAGATGCGTTCAAGCTGCCCCCGGGTGATGCGCGCCGCCGCTCGGGCGAAATCGCGCGCCTTCTTCACCTCGACCACGATCAGCCCGTCGCCGTCGCGCAAGACCAGATCGAGCTCGCCGCGTGAGCCGCGCCAGCGCCGGGCCGCCAGCGCATGGCCGCGCCGGGCGTAATCCGCCTCCACCGCATTTTCCGCCGCCAGCCCCGCGAGATAGGATGTCTTGCCGCTCATCGTTCCTTCTCCATCTCCAGCGCCGCCTGGTAGACCTTGCGGCGCGGCAGCCCGTAGGCCTCGGCCACCGTCGCGGCGGCATCCTTGAGGCTCATCTCGGCCATCGCGCGCCGCAGCGCCTGTTCCATCGTCTCCTCGGCCACGCTCTCTTCGCCACGGTCCACCAGCACGACGATCTCGCCCTTGAGCTCGCGCCCGGACACAATGCCCGCCAGTTCGCCCAGCGACCCGCGCAGCACCTCCTCGAACTTCTTCGTCAACTCCCGGCATAGCGCCGCGCGCCGTGTGGTTCCAAGAATATCGGACATATCGGTTAACAATTCGCGAACACGTCTCGGGCTTTCATAGATCACCAGCGTCGCCGGCACGCCGCCCAGCTCTTCGAGCCAGCGTCTGCGCGCGCCCGGTTGCGTGGGCGCGAATCCGGCGAACAGGAACCGGTCGGACGGCAGGCCCGACAGGCTGAGCGCCGCCAGCACCGCCGAGGCGCCGGGCGCCGCCGTCACCAGATACCCCGCCGCGCCCGCCTCGCGCGCCAGCGCATAGCCGGGGTCCGACACGAGCGGCGTGCCCGCCTCGCTCACATAGGCCACCGATTTGCCCTCGCCGATCAGCTTGAGAATCCCCGCCCGCCCGTTTGCGCCGGAATGATCGTGATAGGCGATGAGCGGACGTTTGCCGGAGCCGATCCCGTGGATTTCCATCAGCTTGCGGGCGGTGCGCGTGTCTTCCGCCGCGATCACATCGGCGCTGGCCAGAATATCCAGCGCCCGCAGGGTGATATCGCGGGCATTGCCGATCGGGGTGGCAACGAGGTAAAGCCCGGCGGGCAATGCTTGGGGCACGGGTTTCAAGGGTGGACCTGTCTCACGTTCAGTTTATTATGTTTCGCGACCGTAAGGCCGAGTCCATATGGCCCGGATCGGCGAGAAAGAGAAGGATTTGTCCATGTTTGCGTTTTTGCGCGGCGCCCGCAAGCTCTCGGGCGCGATTGTCGCGGTTCTGTCCCTGCTCTGGCTCACCGCCTGTGGCGGCGGATTCGGCACCGGGGCCGGCGGCCCCCGTATCGACACCTCGCGGCCGGTTCCCGTTGCGTTGCTGGTGCCGCGCGGCGGCGGCAATGCGGCCGACGACGCGCTGGCCGCCTCGCTCGAAAACGCCGCCCGCCTCGCCATGCGCGAGCTTGACGGGGTGACCGTCGATCTGCGCGTCTACAACACGGCCGGCAGCGCCAGCCAGGCCGCCACCGTGGCGGGCCAGGCGGTGAGCGAAGGCGCCAAGGTGATCCTCGGGCCGGTCTATGCCCAGAACGCCGCCGCCGCCGGCCGTGCCGCGCGCGGCGTGAACGTGCTGGCCTTCTCCAACAACCCCGAAGTCGCGGGCGGCAACGTCTTCGTGCTCGGCAACACCTTCCAGAACACCGCCAACCGGCTGGTGCGCTATGCCGCCGCCAGCGGCAAGGGCAATATCCTCGTGGTCAACGGCCAGAACGCCGCCGAAGAGATCGGCCGCGACACGGTGGCGCGCGCCATCGCCGCCACGCCGGGCGCGCAATCGGCGGGCAATGTGACCTTTGAAGTGTCGCAGACCGGCGTGATCAACGCGGTGCCGACGATCACCTCCACCGCCCGGTCCTCGGGCGCGACCTCGGTGTTCCTCACCTCCGGCACCGATGGCGCGATTCCCTTCCTCGCGCAGCTTCTGCCCGAGAACGGCCTGAGCCCGGCCAACATCCAGTATATCGGCCTGCAACGCTGGGATATCCCGGCCTCGGCCCGCACCCTGCCGGGGCTGCAGGGTGGCTGGTTCGCGATCCCCGATCCGGCGCTGCAGGAACAGTTCCAGCAGCGCTACCTTGCCGCCTACGGCGCGCAGCCCCATGCCATCGCCGGGCTTGCCTATGACGGCATCGCCGCCATCGGCGCGCTGGTGAAGGCGGGCAATGCCGATGCGCTGACAGGCGCCGGGCTGACCCAGCCGCAGGGCTTTGTCGGCGTCAACGGCGTCTTCCGCCTGCGCGGCGACGGCACCGCCGAGCGCGGCCTTGCCATCGCATCGGTTCAGAACAAAGAGATCGTGGTGATCGACCCGGCTCCGAGAAGCTTCTCCGGCGCCGGCTATTGATCCATCCCCGGTCCAGCCTGAGGCCAAAATGCTCGATGCCACGCCCGAAGGGCTGATCTGTCCACGCGAAGAGATTTTCGACCGGGCGTCGGTCGCCGAAGCCATCGCCGGCGGGGTCGAGGACGCGGCGGGCGATGGCGCGAAGCTGCGCGCCAACACCGTTTCGGTCCTGCGCGGCGTGCTCGCCTCGGGCCGCGAAGCGATTGCCGGCGCGCTCGCTGACGACCCGATTGCCGCCCATGCCACGGTGCGCGCCTATGCCTGGCTGACCGATTGCGTGGTCGACACCGCATTCACCGTCGCGACGACACATCTCCACCCGCTCCACAATCCGACAGCGGGCGAGCGGCTCGCCGTGCTGGCGGTGGGCGGCTACGGGCGGTTCGAGATGGCGCCGTTTTCCGACGTCGACCTGCTGTTTCTCACCCCCTACAAGATCACCCCCTGGGCCGAGAGCGTGATCGAGAGCATGCTCTACATGCTGTGGGATCTGCGCCTGAAGGTCGGCCATTCGGCCCGCACGGTGAAGGATTGCCTGCGGCTCGGCAAAGACGATTTCACCATCCGCACCGCGCTTCTGGAGCACCGCCATATCTGCGGCGACAGCGATCTGTCGGCCGAGCTGGGCGAACAGCTCTGGTCGGGGTTGTTCAAAGGCACCGAGGCCGAGTTTATCGAGGCCAAGCTCGAAGAACGCGCCAACCGCCACAAGAAACAGGGCGGCCAGCGCTACGTGGTCGAGCCCAATGTGAAAGAGGGCAAGGGCGGCCTGCGCGATCTGCAGACCCTGTTCTGGGTGGCGAAATACGTGCACCGGGTGAGCCGGATCGCCGAACTGCGCCAGCTTGGCATGTTCACCGAGGACGAATACGCCACCTTTCAGGAGGCCGACAATTATCTCTGGGCCATACGCTGCCATTTGCACCTGATCACCGGGCGGGCGATGGACCAGCTCACCTTCGATCTGCAGGTCGAGGTGGCGGGCCGGATGGGCTATGAAGACAAGGGCGGGCGGCGGGCCGTCGAGCATTTCATGCAGGACTACTTCCGCCATGCCACGGCGGTGGGCGAGCTGACCCGCATCTTCCTCACCGCGCTCGAAAGCAGCCATGTGAAGCGCGAGCCGCTGTTGCAGGGCCTGTTCAAGCGCCGCCGCCGGATACGGGCGCCGTTTTCGGTCAATCAGGGGCGGATGACCATCGCCGACGAGACAGCCTTTCTGTCGGACGGGCTGAACATTCTGCGCATGTTCGAGGAAGCGCTGCGCACCGGCCTGCTGATCCATCCCGACGCGATGCGCCTGGCCACCGCCCATCTCGACCTGATCGACGACGATGTGCGCAACTCGAAGGAGGCGGGCCGGATCTTTCTGGACCTGCTCATCAAGCACGGCAATCCCGAGCGGGCGCTGCGGCGGATGAACGAGCTTGGCGTGCTTGGCGCCTTCATCCCCGAATTCGCCCCGATCGTGGCGATGATGCAGTTCAACATGTATCACAGCTACACGGTCGACGAGCACACGATTCAGGTGATCTCGGCGCTGGCCGAGATCGAGCGCGGCGAACGGGTGGAAGACCTGCCGGTGTCGAGCCGGATCATGAAGGCCGGGATCGACCGCCGGGTGCTCTATACCGCCCTGTTCTGCCACGATCTCGGCAAGGGCCGCGAGGAGGATCACTCGATCCTCGGCGCGCGGATCGCCCGGGTGGTGGCGCCGCGCCTCGGGCTGACCAGAGCCGAGACGGAAACGGTGGAATGGCTGGTGCGCTATCACCTGCTGATGTCGGACGTGGCGCAGAAGCGCGATCTGTCGGACCCGCGCACGGTGAAGGGGTTTGCCAAGGCGGTGGGGTCGAAGGCGCGGCTCGATCTGCTGCTGGTGCTGACCGTCTGCGATATCCGTGGCGTCGGCCCGCATGTCTGGAACAACTGGAAGGCGGCCTTGCTGCGCGATCTGTACAACCAGACCCGCCGCGCGCTGGAAGACGGGATCGAAGCCTATTCGACCGGGGCGCGGGCGACCGAGGCGAAAAAGGCGCTGCGCGACGCGCTCGGGAGCTGGGACAAGAAAGACCTGCGCACCGAAACCACGCGCCATTACGAGCCGTACTGGCAGGGGCTTTCGACCGACGAACACGTCGTCTTCGCCAAACTGCTCAGGGGCCTCGACGCGCATGAAATCCGCATCGACCTGACGCAAGACATCGACCGCGACGCCACCCGCGCCGCCTTTGCCCTGGCCGACCATCCGGGCATCTTCTCGCGCCTCGCCGGCGCGCTGGCGCTGGTCGGCGCCAATGTGGTGGATGCGCGCACCTATACCTCGAAAGACGGCTGGGCGACGCCGGTATTCTGGATTCAGGACAACGAGGGCAAGCCGTTCGAACAATCGCGGCTGAAGCGGCTTGAGGACATGATCCACAAGACGCTGAAAGGCGAAGTGGTGGCGCGCGAGGCGATGCGCGACCGCGACAAGATCAAGAAGCGCGAGCGCGCCTTCCGGGTGCCCACCAATATCAGCTTCGACAACGAGGGCTCGGAGATCTATTCGATCATCGAGGTCGATACCCGCGACCGGCCGGGCCTGCTTTACGATCTGACCCGGGCGCTGGCGGCCAATAACGTCTATATCGCCTCCGCCGTGATCGCGACCTATGGTGAGCAGGTGGTCGATACCTTCTACGTGAAAGACATGTTCGGGCTCAAATTCCACAGCGAACCGAAGCGCAAGGCGCTGGAGAAGAAGCTGCGCGAAGCGATCGAGCGCGGCGCGGAACGGGCCAACACCTGATGGCGGGCATTCGTCTGGTTCGCGGCTTTCTGACGGTGGGCGGATGGACGATGGCCTCGCGCCTGCTCGGCTTCGTCCGCGACATGGTCATCGCCGCGGCTCTCGGGGCCGGGCCGGTGGCCGAGGCTTTTCTGATCGCCTTCTCGCTGCCCAACATGTTCCGCCGGTTCTTTGCCGAGGGCGCGTTCAACATGGCGTTCGTGCCGATGTTTTCCAAGCGTGTCGAGGCGGGACAGGGGGCGCATGAATTCGCCCGCGATGCCTTTACCGGGCTGGGGACGGTGCTCATCATCTTCACCGTCGTGGCGCAGGTGTTCATGCCCGCGCTGGTGCTGGCGATGGCCTCGGGCTTTCTGGCCGACGACCGCTTCGGCCTTGCCGTGCTCTACGGGCGGATCGCGTTTCCCTATATCCTGTTCATTTCGCTGGCCGCGCTGCTCTCGGGTGTGCTGAACGCCACGGGGCGCTTTACCGCCGCCGCCGCCGCGCCGGTTCTGCTCAACCTGATCTTCATCGCCGCGCTCTCTCTCGGCGCCTGGGCGGGGTGGGATATGGGCCTCACCCTCTCATGGGCGGTGCCCGTCGCCGGGGTGGCGCAGGTGACCCTTGTCTGGATCGCCGCCGCGCGGGCCGGCTACCGGCTGGTGCCGGAACGCCCGCGCATGACGCCGGAACTCAGGCGCCTCGCGCGGATCGCCCTGCCCGCCGCGCTGGCGGGTGGCGTGGTGCAGATCAACCTGCTGATCGGCCGCCAGGTCGCCAGCTTCTACGATGGGGCGATTGCCTGGCTCAACTATGCCGACCGGCTCTACCAGCTTCCGCTCGGCGTGGTCGGCATCGCCATCGGCGTGGTGCTGCTGCCCGATCTGTCGCGCCGCCTGCGGGCGGAGGACGATGCCGGCGGGCGCCATTCGCTGAGCCGCGCCGGCGAGATGGCGCTGGCGCTGACGGTGCCCGCCTCGGTGGCGCTGCTGCTGATCCCGATGCCGCTGGTGCAGGTGCTGTTTCAACGTGGCGCCTTCACCGCCGACGATGCCGCCGCCACCGCGCTCGCGGTGCAGATCTATGGCCTCGGCCTGCCCGCCTTCGTGCTGCAAAAGGTGCTCCAGCCGGTCTATTTTGCCCGCGAAAACACCCGCACGCCGTTCTATTTCGCGCTGGTCTCGCTGGCGGTGAATGCCGGGCTTGCGGTCGGCCTTGCGCCGGTGGTCGGCTATATCGCGGCCGCTATCGGCACCACGCTCGCGGGCTGGGCGATGGTGGCGCTGCTGTGGTTCGGCACCTGGCGGATGGGCAGCTCCACCCGGTTCGACGCGCGCTTCCGCACCCGGCTTTGGCGAATCGGGATCGCGGCCTGGGCGATGGGCGGCATCATCTGGGCGCTGACCATTCCGCTGCGCCAGATGCTGGCCGCGCCGGGCTGGGACGCGCTGGCGCTGCTGATCCTCATCGTTGCGGGGATCGCCAGCTATTTCGGGATCGGTCATCTTGTCCGGGCATTCCGGCTCGGCGAATTCCGCGATGCGATGCGGCGCGACTGAGCGCCGCCTGAGGTTTGCTGAACCTGTCCCTCCGAAAACCAGAAATCCGGATTTCCGGAGTTTCTGACATCTTCCTAACAGGCTGTTCGCGCGCTGTTTTTCCCGCAGATGCGGCGCGCGGCAATCCTTGCCGAAACGTTACCCTTGCCGTTGCCGCAGCCGCCGCAGCACCGCCTGCCAGCCGCCGGGGCTGACGAGGAAGGCAAGGCCGAAGCCCGCCGCGAAGCCGGAAAGATCGGCCACCCAGGTCTGCCCGCCGCCGAACAGCAGCCCGAAGACAAGCTGGATGCCCATCAGGAAGGCAATGAGCGTGAAAGCCTGCATGCCGGTCGCCCGCCCGGCCAGCCCGGCCCAGAGGATGAAGGTGAAACCGCCAACCAGCCCGTAGGCGCCGGGATAGCCGCCAAACAGCATCACCCGGGTATCCCATACCAGCCCATAGATCAGCGCGCCGACGATGGTGGCGCCGAAGAAGATCACCAGCACCGCCCAATCCGCCAGCACCTCGCCCACCAGCTTGCCCATGGCGAGCAGGAAGACGAGCACGAAGAGCGCATGGGTGAAGGTGCCGTGGATGAACGGATAGGAGACGAAGCGCAGCATGTAATCCCAGCGGATCAGCCGGTTCTCGATCATCCAGTTCATCAGCGGCTCGTAGAAGCCGAAGCGTTCGATCGCGGCCAGCCGCCAGCCGGTGCCCGCCGGGCCGCCGAGATAGCCCGCGCCCGCGGCCGTCATCACCAGTTCCACCCCGAAGATCGCCAGCGCGAGGAGGATCACGCTCACCGGCAGCGGGTTCACCGGGGGGGCGTTATGGTCCTGATCCTGGGGGAGAGGGAAGACGGGTTTCATGGCCATTCCTTGACGCTTCGCCCCCGCATGGGTAAGCGAGCCGGGCAGAGAAATCCAGACGGAGTTCGATCATGGCCGACAACGCCTTCACCCCCCGCGTCTTTTCCGGGATCAAGCCCTCCGGCGGGCTGACCCTCGGCAACTATCTCGGCGCGATCAAGCGTTGGGTCAACATGCAGGGGCCCGACTTCGAAACCGTTTATTGCGTGGTCGATCTGCACGCGATCACCGTCTGGCAGGATCCGGCGGAGCTCCGGCACGCCACCCGTGAAGTGGCGGCGGGGATGCTGGCAAGCGGGATCGACCCGGAAAAGTCGATCCTGTTCAACCAGGCGCAGGTGCCGGCCCATGCCGAGCTGGCCTGGCTGTTCAACTGCGTCGCCCGGCTGGGCTGGATGAACCGGATGACCCAGTTCAAGGAAAAGGCCGGCAAGAACGCCGAGAAGCAATCGCTCGGCCTCTATGCCTATCCGTCGCTGATGGCCGCCGATATCCTGCTTTACCACGCCACCCATGTGCCGGTGGGCGAGGACCAGAAGCAGCATGTGGAGCTGACGCGCGACATCGCCCAGAAGTTCAACCACGATTACGGCGTTGATTTCTTCCCGCTCACCGAGCCGGTGATCGAGGGGCCGGGGATGCGGGTGATGAACCTGCGCGACGGCTCGAAAAAGATGTCGAAATCGGGCGAGAGCGACATGGAGCGGATCAACATGACCGACGATGCCGACACCATCGCCAAAAAGCTCAGGAAGGCGCGCACCGATCCCGAGGAACTGCCGGTCTCGTTCGACGGGCTGAAGAACCGGCCCGAGGCGAAGAACCTCGTCGAGATCTATGCGGCGCTGGCCGATATCACGCCGGATTCGGTGCTCAACGAGTATGGTGGCGAGGGTTGGGGCAAGTTCAAGCCGGCGCTGGCCGATCTGGCGGTGGAGAAGCTCGCGCCGATCTCGACCGAGATGAAACGCCTGCTCGACACGCCCGACGAGATCGACGCGATTCTCGCCAGGGGAGCCGAGAAGGCGGAGGCCATCGCCAACCCGATCCTTGAGCGGACCTTCGACATCATGGGCTTCGTGCGCTCGCGGCGGTGAGGGGTCCGATCTTGGGCGGATGGGATGGTGCTGCTTCCATTGAAGGTAGCGCCAGTGGTTCGAAATGTCAGGACGCGGGTTCGACGGGGCGGTAGGTGCGCATTCATGCGCACCATTCCACCGACAACCTGTCCGGACGAGCGGTGCGCATGAATGCACACCCTACGCTTGCTTCGACATCATGGGCTTCGTGCGCTCGCGGCGGTGACCCCGCCGCGCGCCACCTGTCACAAAACGGAATCAACGCCGCGTTAGACAGGGGCGCATCGCGGTACCGTCCATACCCGGCCGCCGCGTCTCGCGCGCCTGTCCCTATCCCTGCGTTGCGCGATTGCGCCCCCGGCCATCCCGCCCGGGGGCGCTTTTTTGTCGAAGCTCCGGGCGGGATTGGCCGCTGGACCTTCCGCACGCACGCTCCTAGTCTCGCCGCCAATCAGGAGGAGACGACGATGGCAGCGGGCACCAATCTGCGGACATATTTCGAAGGCCAGTGGCACGAGGGCAATGTGCCGGTGATGAAGGCCGGCGATCACGGCGCCTGGCTGGGCTCGACGGTGTTCGACGGCGCGCGCTTCGTCGACGATATCGCCCCCGATCTCGACAAGCACCTGGAGCGGGTGAACCGCTCTGCCGAGGCGCTGATGATCACCCCGACCGTTTCGGTCGAGGAGATGATGGATATCGTCTGGGAGGGGCTGAAGCTCTATCCCGCCGGCACCCCGGTCTATATCCGGCCGATGTATTGGGGCATCGACAGCGGCGCGCTCGGCATCCTGCCCAGCCCCGACGCCACCGGCTTTTCGATCTGCCTCGAAGAGATTCCGATTGCCGCCCCCGATGCGAGCACGACGCTCACCACCACCCGGTTCCGCCGCCCGGTGCTGGAAAGCGCAGTGGTGAACGCCAAGGCCGGCAGCCTCTACCCGAACAACGCGCGGATGATCGCGGAGGCGAAATCGAAGGGCTATGGCAATGCACTGGTGGCCGATGCGCTCGGCAACGTGGCCGAAAGCGCCTCGGCCAACGTGTTCATGGTGCAGGACGGCGAGGTGTTTACCCCGATCGCCAACGGCACCTTCCTCGCGGGCATCACCCGCGCGCGCCATATCGCCAATCTGCGCACCGATGGCGTCACGGTACATGAAACCGTGCTGAGCTTTGACGATTTCCGCGCCGCCGACGAGGTGTTCCTTTCGGGCAATATGCACAAGGTCACCCCGGTGACGGAATTCGACGGCACGAATTACCAGGTCGGGCCGGTCACCAAACGGGTGCGCGCGCTTTACTGGGACTGGGCGCAGTCCGACCCCGCCGCCCGGCGCTGATCCCGGTTCGCGGCGGACAGCACCGTCAGGCGGTCGAGAAACGCCGCGCGCACATCGGCGGCAAAGGGGTTGTCGCGTTCAATCGCGGCGAACACCTCCGGCGCATCGTCGCGCACCATCGCCACCGCTTCCATCAGGCGCTCATAGCTCAGCGTGGTCATCCGCGTCTGCGGCGGGCCAAGCTCGGTGATGGCGCGGGCGACGAGGTGGGTCAGCCCCTGCACCACCGCCAGCTCGCGGTCATGCTGCTCGGGCGTGGTCACGATCACGTCAAGGCCGAGGCGGCGGGCGAGAAAGCGTTCGACCGGGCGGGCCGACGCACCCCGCAACGGGCAGAGCGCGATCTTGCGCCCCGCCACACCATCACGCGCGCTTTGAGGGCCGAAGAGCGGATGCGTCGCCACGATCCGCACATGGCCGGGCAGCGCCGCGTCGAGAATGGCGGCGGGGGCCATCTTCACCGACCCCACATCGCAGACCAGCGCGCCGGGCGGCAGGTGCGGGGCGATGGCGGCGGCGATCTGGCCGAAGGCCGAAACCGGCGCGGCGATCACGACGATGGGGCTGGCGGCCACGGTTTCGAGCGGTGCGGGGGTGACGGCGAGCCGGTGCATCGCCATGCGCGCAGCCGGGTTGGGGTCATGAGCGACAATGGCGAAATCGCGCGCCAGTGCGCCCGCCGCAAGCTGCCCGAAGGCGCCGAACCCGATCAGGCCGAGGCGCCGTTTGCTGTTGGTAAGTCTTTGTTCCATGGCAGGTTTCCCGAGAGGCCGTAGGGCCGGGGAATGCCTTGTCAACGTCTACCACCGGCCAGGCGGCGGTAGATGAATATCTGTCGCGCGCCGCTATGGAAGCGGCGTATAATAGGCGAAACAGATGGTGACGGTTGCGAACATGTGCCAGCCATAGCCGCAAATGCGCGCGGTCACAAGCCATGGACGGACGACACATTCTGCCGCATGAATGGGTGCTTGATCCGCGCCGCGCGCTCCGACAAAATGCCGCGGACCCACAGGGAGAAACCGAATGCGCAAGTTCCTCGTCGTCCTCGACGACAGCAAAGAATGCCTCAACGCGATGCGGTTCGCCGCAATGCGCGCCGAACATACCGGCGGCGAGGTCGAGATTCTCGCGGTGATTCCGCCCGAGGAATTCAACCACTGGATCGGTGTCGGCTCGATCATGCGCGAAGAGGCCAAGGAGCGGATTCACGCCCATTTCGAGGTTTTCGCCAAATGGATGCGCGACAAGCACGATATCGACCCGCGCCTGGTGATCCGCGAAGGCAATGTGGTGGAAGAAATCCTCAAGCGGGTGAGCGAGCGCGCCGATATCGGCGTGGTGGTGCTCGGCGCGGCCTCGGGCCGTGGCGGCCCCGGCCCGATCATCAGCCAGCTCATGCGCCAGTCCGGCACCCTGCCGGTGCCGATGACCATCGTGCCCGGCGAAATGTCGAAGGAACGGCTTCAGGACATTACCTGATCCGGTCATCACCACCCGACTCAGAAACCCGGGCCAGGTGCCCGGGTTTTTCCGTGGTTTTGTCACATATCCGGATCAGCCATGCGGACCGGGCGCGCCCGCCGCCACCGGCCTGCGCTTCGTCAGCGCCGCCAGGTTCGACACAAACAATGCGCCGATCACGATTGCGCCGCCGATCATCGCCCAGCGCCCGGGGTCTTCGCCCACCACGGCCCATGCCAGGAGCGGCGCAAAGACGCTTTCGAGCAGGATCAGCAGCGCCACCTCCGCCGAGGGCAGCCAGCGCGGCCCCATGGTGATGAACACCGTCGAGCCGACGATGAAAACCCCGCCATGCAACGCCACCCAGATCCAGTCATCCGCCGGCACCGACAGGGGGGCGGAGAAGAAGACCAAAACCAGCGCCGCCGCGCCGTAGCCGACCGGAATCGCCGGAACCAGCGACGCCGGCCGGAGGCTGCGCGCCGCCGTCAGCCCACCCGCGAAACAGGCCGCGACCGCCAGGGCCAGCACATCGCCCGACCAATGCGCGCCCTCCGTCTCGCCCGACCCATAGGCGATCACCGCCAGCCCGGCGCCGACGGCAACCATCGTCGCCAGCATTCGCCCGCCGACCCGCTCGCCGAGAAAGGCCCAACTGAAGATCGCTGCAAATACCGGCATCGCCGCCACGATAAACACGACATTGGCCACCGAGGTCAGCGATACGGCAATCACAAACCCCGCCCCGGATGCGCCGACCGCCCCGGCATAGACCCAGGCCTGCCAGCCCAGCCGCATCACACGGCCAAAAGCGCCCGGGCCGTCCAGCACCGTCACCCCCAGCCCGATCACCGCCGCCGTTGTCAGCGCCTTCCAGAACGCCACCGTCACCCCGTCGGTCGCGATCAGGCGCACCATCAGGCTGTCGGGCAGGATGAACAGCACCCCGAGGGTGGTGATGAGAAGGCCCTTCACGTGATCCGTCATGCCCGCGACCCAAGCGCGAACCGCGCCGCCGCGCAAGCCAAATCGCCTCCCCGAACCGCCCGGCCCGCGCACCATCCTTGACATGGCGCGCGCGCGACCGCATATGAATTCCTGACAGAAAAGGTGTGCCAAATGTTCATTCAGACCGAATCCACGCCCAATCCGGCGACGCTGAAATTCCTGCCCGGCCAGGCCGTGCTCGATGCGGGCACCGCCGATTTTCCGACTGCCGACGCCGCCGCGAAATCGCCGCTGGCGCGCCGGGTCTTCGATGTCGACGGGGTGACCGGGGTTTTCTTCGGCACCGATTTCGTGACCGTCACCAAATCCGACGCGGTGGAATGGGACCATATCAAGCCCGCCCTGCTCGGCGCGATCATGGAGCATTTCCAGTCCGGCGACCCGGCGATCGAGGGTCAGCAGGCCGGGGGCCATGAAGCCGGCGACGGCGAAAATGCCGAGCTGGTCTCGCAGATCAAGGAACTGCTCGACACCCGCGTGCGCCCCGCCGTGGCGCAGGACGGGGGCGATATCACCTTCCACGGCTTCGACCGTGGCGTGGTCTATCTTCACCTGCAAGGCGCCTGCGCGGGCTGCCCCTCGTCGACGCTGACGCTGAAAATGGGGATCGAGAACCTGCTCAAGCATTACCTGCCGGAAGTGACCGAGGTGCGGGCCGTTGCCCCCTGAGCCGGTGATCCTGGCATTTGACACATCGGCCGCGCATTGCGCGGCCGCTTTGCTTGCGGGGGGTGAGGTCGTTGCCGAACGGCGCGAAGACATGGCCCGCGGGCAGGCCGAACGGCTGATGCCGCTGCTGGAAGAGTTGTTGGCGGAAGCGAAGACCGGCTGGGCCGATCTCGACGCGGTGGCGGTGGGGATCGGCCCCGGCAATTTCACCGGCATCCGCATCGCCGTCAGCGCCGCGCGCGGGCTGGCGCTGGGGCTGGGCAAGCCCGCCGTGGGGGTCTCGACGCTGGAAGCGCAGGCCGAGGGCGTGGCCCGCCCCTGCCTTTCGCTGCATGATGCACGCCGGGGCATGACCTTCGCCCAGGTGCTCGGGCCGGAGGGCGCCGACGCGCCCGGGATCGTGACGGACCCGGAGAGGCACCGGCCCGATCTGCCCCGCGCGCCCATCGCCGATCCGGCCACGCTGCCGCCGGCCATGGCCCGCATCGCCGCGCGCCGGCTTGCCATGGGCGGAACGATCCCGCGTCCGGCGCCGCTCTACATTCGCGGCGCCGATGCCGCGCCGCCCAAAGACCCGGCCCCGGTGGTCCTGCCATGACGCCCGACGCCCTCGCCACCCTCCATGCCGCCGCCTTTATCGAAAGCCGGGCCTGGAGCGCCGAGGAGATCGCCGACATGATCGCCGGGCCCGGCGGCTTCGTGGTCACCCGGCCCGGCGGCTTCGCCATCGGGCGGGTCATCGCCGACGAGGCCGAACTGATCACCATCGCCGTGGCCCCCGAAACACAGCGCAGGGGCACCGGCCGCGCCCTGCTCGCCGATTTCGAGCGGGGGGCATTGGCGCGCGGCGCCGACACCGCCTTTCTCGAAGTGGCTGCCGACAACGCGGCGGCCTGCGCCCTCTACAGCCGCGCGGGCTGGCGGCAGACCGGGCGGCGCGCCGGATATTACCTCCGTCCCTCGGGCACCGTCGACGCGGTGACGATGGCAAAGCCGCTGGCCCCGGAGACCGGCGGCGGCTAGGCTCGGGGCCTGTCCCACCCAGACCGGAGCCCGCCATGACCGACGCCGCCACGCTCGCCCGCATCATCCACGACAAGGCCGGGCCGGAGGCCGTTGCGCTCGGGCTCATCCTCGGCTCGGGGCTCGGGCATCTGGCCGGGATGGTCGAGGGCGTGGCGATCCCCTATGCCGATCTGCCCGGCTTTCCGCAGCCCTCGGTCTCGGGCCACAATCCCAAGCTGATGGTGGGCACGCTGTTCGGCGCCCGCGTGGCACTGTTCGGTGCGCGCGAGCATTACTACGAGCATGGCAACCCTGCCGGGATGCGCCTGCCCATCGAGGTGCTGAAGGCGCTCGGCGCCGACACGCTGATCCTCACCAACGCCGCCGGGTCGATGCGGGCTGACATTCCGCCGGGCGAGCTGATGCTGATCGAGGACCATATCAACTTTTCCGGTCTCAACCCGCTGATCGGCGAACCCACCGATGCCCGCTTCGTGCCGATGAAGGACGCCTACGATCCCGCCCTGCGCGCCCGGTTTACCGAAGCCGCCGCCGCCGAGGGCATTGCGCTCATCCCCGGCACCTATGCCTGGTATTCCGGCCCCAGCTTCGAAACCCCCGCCGAGATTCGTGCGATTCGGATGCTCGGCGCCGACGCGGTGGGCATGTCGACCGTGCCGGAGGTGATCCTGGCCCGCTTCCTGGGGCTGCGCGCCGTGGCGGTTTCGGCGATCACCAACATGGCCGCCGGGCTTTCGGACGAGGCGATCAGCCACGATCACACCAAGGCGATGGCCCCGCTCGGCGCGGAAAAACTCCAGCGGCTTCTGGCGCGCGTGCTCACACAGCTGTGACCCGCAGGCCGGGCCGCTCCGAAGTGTCGCACCCTTTTCCCCCTTTCGCCCGGCGCGTTCCGGCGTTAGGCAGCGGCGTATATTCGGGAATCCAAATATGCACAGCTACCTGCCCATCGGCGAAATCTCTGCCTCCGTTCCGGTCCTGCTCGGGCTGGGCGCGCTGGTCGGGGTGCTCTCGGGGCTGTTCGGGGTGGGCGGCGGGTTCATCCTCACGCCGCTCCTGTTCATGATCGGCATCCCCTCGGCCATCGCGGTGGGCACGCAGGGCAACCTGATCGTCGGCTCGTCCTTCTCGGGCCTGCTCGCCCACCTTCAGCGCAAGACGGTTGATTTTCCGATGGGCATCGCCCTGCTCGCGGGTGGAATCGGCGGCTCGTTCCTCGGCGTGCGGCTGTTTCACTGGCTCACCCAGCTCGGCCAGATCGACCTGGTGATCAAGCTGTCTTACGTTGGCCTGCTCGGCTCGATCGGCGCGATGATGATGATCGAGGCGGTCACCGCGCTGCGGCGGCGCCGGACCGGCGGCAACGTCACGCTCAAGCGCAAGCACCATAGCTGGATCCAGGGCCTGCCGCTGCGCTACCGGTTTCGCACCTCCGGGCTCTATATCTCGGTGATCCCGCCGATCCTCGTCGGCATGCTCGTCGGCGTCATGGCCGCGATCATGGGCGTGGGCGGCGGCTTCATCATGGTGCCGGCGATGATCTACCTGCTCAACATGCCGACGAAAACGGTGATCGGCACCTCGCTGTTCCAGATCACGATCCTCGCGGGCTTCACCACCCTGATGCAAGCCACCACCAACTACACGGTGGATTTCGTCCTCGCCTTCTACCTGCTGATCGGCGGCGTGGTCGGGGCGCAGATCGGCACCCGACTCGGCGCGAAGCTCGACGCCGAGACACTTCGGGTGCTTCTGGCCGCGCTCGTGCTGGCCGTCAGCGCGAAGATCGGTGTAGAACTCGTTCTGAACCCATCCGAGTCCTATTCCATCATGAATATGTGAAGGAATTGAAATTGCTGAAAGAAACCCGAAAACGAACGATTGTTCCGCAAAATCTTTCGCTGGCGATCATACAAGCCCTCTAGACATATTCAATTGTTTGCAGCAATACCCCAACATGCAGATTTACCTTCCCATCGCTGAAGTATCGGTCAACGCCTTCCTGCTGCTTGGTCTCGGCGGGCTTGTCGGCGTCCTCTCGGGGATGTTCGGCGTGGGCGGTGGCTTCCTGATGACCCCGCTTCTGTTCTTCATCGGCATCCCGCCCGCCGTGGCGGTGGCCACCGAAGCCAACCAGATCGTGGCCTCGTCCTTTTCCGGCGTGCTCGCCCATCTCAAACGCAAGACCGTCGACATCAAGATGGGGGTCGTGCTGCAGGTCGGCGGCCTCGCCGGCGCCTTCCTCGGCATCCAGGTGTTCAACTACCTCAAGGCGATGGGCCAGGTGGACCTGCTGGTCAAGCTGGCCTACGTCGTCTTCCTCGGCGTTGTCGGCGGGCTGATGTTCATCGAATCCGTGCGCGCGCTGATGAAATCGCGCGGCGGCAAAACCGTGTCCACCCGGCGCAAGCACAACTGGGTACACAACCTGCCGTTCAAGATGAAGTTCCGCGCCTCGGGCCTCTACATCTCGGCGATCCCGCCGCTGATGGTGGGGGTGCTCGTGGGTATCCTTGCCGCGATCATGGGCGTGGGCGGCGGTTTCATCATGGTGCCCGCGATGATCTACATCCTCGGGATGCCCACCAAGGTGGTTGTCGGCACCTCGCTGTTCCAGATCATCCTCACCACCGCCTTCACCACCATGATGCACGCCACGACGAACTACACCGTCGATGTGGCGCTCGCGGTGCTGCTGCTCGTCGGCGGCGTGATCGGCGCCCAGATCGGCACCCGCATCGGCGTGAAGATGAAGGCCGAACAACTGCGCGTGCTGCTCGCCATGATGGTGCTTGCCGTCTGTATCAAGCTCGGCCTCGACCTGCTGCTGATGCCGTCCGAACTCTACAGCCTTGGCGCCGGGGGGCACTGATATGACACGTTTTCTGACACTGCTCGCCACCCTGCTCGCCCTGGCCCTGCCGGCCAAGGCCGAGGAAATCGTTGCCGGCCTCAGCCAGAACGCCGTGCAGATCACCGCCACCTTCGTCGGCTCCGAGATCCTGATTTTCGGCGCGGTGAAGCGCGACACTCCGGCCCCCGAGGGCGATCTGGGCGTGGCCGTCGTGATCGAGGGCCCGTCGCATCCGATCACCGTGCGCCGCAAGGAAAAGCGCATGGGCATCTGGGTGAATACCGATGCCGTCGAGGTGAATGCCGCCCCCTCGTTCTACGCCGTCTCGACCTCAGCCCCGTTCAACGAGATCATCTCGGAGGAGGTGGACAGGGCGCGTCACATCTCGATCCCGGAATCGATCCGCATCTTCCATTCCGAAGACGTGGCCGACCCCGACAATTTTGCCGAAGCCGTGATCCGCATCCGCGAGAATGACGGGCTCTACACGATGGAGGAAGGCGGTGTGCGGGTGACCGACAACACCCTGTTCGACACCCATATCGAGCTGCCGGCGAACCTGACCGAAGGCAATTACCGCGCCCGGATCTACCTCACGCGCGGCGGCGATATCGTCTCGAACTACGTCACCAATATCGACGTGCACAAGGTCGGGATCGAGCGCTGGCTCTACAATCTGGCCCACGAACAGGCGCTGCTTTACGGCCTGATGTCGCTTGCCATCGCCGTGGCCGCGGGCTGGGGCGCGTCGACCTTCTTCCGGGTGTTCTTCCGCAGCTAGCCGGCCTTGCGGATGATCTCCGCCGCCGCCTGCGCCAGCGTTTGCCCGGTCAGATCGGGCAGATCGAGCGTCAGCAGGCGCGGCGCCTCGTCACGCGAAATACGCCGGTAGCGCGGATCGTAGTGCTCGGCGATGAGCTCAGCGGCCATCGGCGCGAATTCCCCCGCCGCCGCCTGTGCCCGCCAGGCATCCACCCGCGCATGGCCGTGATAGCGCACGAGCTTGTCGAGCACCGCGCCGAGCCGGGCCGGATCGGCCACCATGTCGGGATACTCCGCCACCAGATGCGCCGCCCGCGCCGCCAATGGCGCCGCGACCTCCACCCGCGCGGCCGTGATCATCTGCTTCCACAAAGACGGCGGCACGATCAGCCCGCCGATCTTCGAGCTTTCCGCCTCGACAAAGACGGGCCGCGCCGGATCGAGCCCTGCCAGAGCCATCGCGAGGCGCGATTCGAAGGCTTTCTGATCCGGTTGCGCCTCGCCCATCGGGCCAAACACCGAGCCGCGATGCTCCGCCATCGCCTCCAGGTCCACCACCTGCCCGCCCTGCGCCGCGATCTCGTGCAGCAGACGGGTCTTGGCCGTGCCGGTGCCGCCGTCGACGATCACCACCCGCGGCGCCAGCGGCGCGCGGTAGAGCGCATCGACCACAAGCGCGCGGTAGGCCTTGTAGCCGCCTTTCACCGTATCGACGCGCCAGCCGATCTCGCGCAGGATCGCCGCGAACGACCCCGACCGCTGCCCGCCCCGCCAGCAATAGACCAGCGGCCGCCAGCCGCCGTCACGATCCGCCAGCGGGCCCTGCAGGTGCCGCGCCGCATTCTGCGCCACCAGCGCCGCGCCGATCTTGCGGGCCAGAAACGGCTCCTGCTGAACATAGATCGTGCCCACCCGCGCACGCTCCTCGTCCGACAAAACCGGCAAGCTGATCGCGCCCGGCATCCGGTCTTCGGCGAATTCCGACGGCGAGCGGACGTCGATGACCTCGTCGAACGGCAGGGTGGCGAAATCGGTGAGCGCGGTGAGGGTGATGGGCATTGGTCAGGTCTTTCTCGGCTCGGCAAGTCCTAGCGCGGCCCGGCGGCGCACACCAGTGCCCGCTTCCCGGCCCATCCCGGCTCTGCTATGCCGCATGGAAAGGAGACCGCCATGCATCTGCGCCAACTCGCCCTCGCCCTCACCCTTGGTACCCTGGCTACAACGCCGGCACTCGCCCAATCCGCCAATGCCGGCGGCTGGACGCTTGTCTCGGTCGGTGGCGTGGCTGCAGAGGAAGGCGGCCGGATCGCGTTCGCGGCCGATGGCGCCGTCTTCGGCACAACCGGCTGCAACCGTTTCACCGGCCAGGTCGTTGCCGCGCCGGGCGTGCTCTCGTTCAACACGCCCTTCGCGGTCACCCGTATGGCCTGCCCCGGTGCCCTGGGCGAACAGGAAACCCAGGTGCTCAACGCGCTCACCGGCACCGTCGCCGTGGCCTTCGACCCGGTTGCAGACCGGATGATGCTGATCCCGGCAAACGGCGGGCCGGTGCTTGGGCTGACCAGAGCCGACTGACCCTCGCGGTGGTCGCATTGGCACAGGTGGCCAGGCCAGATACAGAGGTCGGAGCTTCTTTTCCCAGTGTGACCTGCGCCTATCGGCGCTTCAGGCAAGATGAGACCAATGACAGAAACAACCCTTCAGGCGCTGGTTCTTCCTGAACAGGAGATATCGACCGAGACGGCGCTCTATTTCCGACCCGATGGTGAGGTGGTGCACCAGAGCGAAAGCGGGCACCTGCATCTGTCACAAGGCGCGCGCGTTTCCTTCGACACCTATTTCAACGCTTTCGACAGTGCCGAATGGCAGGATGCCTGTGGGCTGGAGAGCCTGGCATTCGATCTCAGGGGCACCGGGCAGGTGATGCTGAGGGTGTATCAGGTGCGGCCGAATTTGCCGGTCATGCCGACGGGCGGAATTCCCTCGGTCGCGCTTGAGACGGAGCTTGTGCTCTCGCCCGAGGGGCCGCACATCGTCGACCTGAGCGAACTGGCGACGCACCAGGGGTTGCGCCTTCTCTATCTGGAGATCGAGGCCAAATCGGCGGCAACCATCACCGATGGCCGCTTTGTCACCCGCGACAGGCCGGTGCGCAGGCCGAAGCTTGCCGTCTCGATCACCACCTTCAAACGGGAGCCCGAAGTTCAGGCGACAGCGCGCCGGCTCAGCGAATTTCTTACCACCTACGAATTCGCAGACCGGATCGCTGTGCAGATCGTCGACAATGGCATGTCGGCCCGGATCGAGGAAACGCCAGGGCTTCGCTACATCACCAATGCCAATCTGGGCGGCTCCGGCGGCTTTGCCCGGGGGATGATGGAGGCCCGCGCCAGCGGCGCCACGCATTGCCTGTTCATGGACGATGACGCCTCGTTTCACATGGAGAATATCCGCCGCACCTTTGCGCTGCTCTCCTTCGCCTCCGACCCGACCACCGCCATAGCCGGCGCGATGATCACCAACACCCGCAAGTATGAGATGTTCGAGAACGGCGCGATCTTCGACGGAATCTGCCGCCCGCAGAACATGCACACCGACCTGCGCGAACAAAAGAAACTTTTCAAACTGCTGTTCCGCGCCGCCAAGCCGTTGCCTCATAACGCCTATGGCGGCTGGTGGTATTTCGCCTTCCCGCTCGACCATGCGCGGCACTACCCCTTCCCCTTTTTCGTGCGCGGTGACGACAGCGGCTTTGCCTTGGCAAACCAGTTTCACATCCGCACGCTGAATGGGGTCGTGTCGTTTCAGGACTCCTTCGGGGAGAAGGAAACGCCGCTCATCAACTACCTCGACGCCCGCTATCACCTGATGCATCACCTGGTGTTTGAGGGCCTTGAGCGCGGTGCTCGGCGAACCGCGTTGGTCCCCCTGCGTCTGATCGTAAAATCCCTCGTGCGCTTCCACTACGAAGCCGCCGAAGCGCAATTGCTTGCGATGCGCGATGTGATGGCGGGCCCCGACTTCTTTCTTGAAAACGCCGATATGTCGCAGCGGCGCCAAACGCTCGGCGCGCTCCATGTGCACGAGAAATGGGCCCCTCTTGACGCACGCCCCACCCGCCTGCGCAAGCCCGGCCACCTGACCGACCGGCTCTGGGCTCTCACCCTCAACGGCCACTTCATTCCCTTCTTCGGGCGCTTCGGCGCACGGCGGGTGCTGCGCCTGTCGATGCGCGGGCCGAACTGGCCGATCTGGGGGGCGCGGGAGATCACCTATGTGAACCGGGCGACGAAGATGGGCTATACTGTCCGGCTCGACCGCAAGCGCGGGCTGGCGTTGCTGGGGCAGGCGATCCGACAGGCGCGGGCGCTTGTTCGGGCCTATCCCGATCTGGTCGCCGAATACCGGGAGCGTTACGCCGAGATGACCAGCGAAGAAACCTGGCGCAAGCTGCTCGGCCTCGACGAAGACCGCGACTGACCGGTTCGGCGCAGCGAACATAACGCGATCAGACCACGCAATACGGCTTTCCTTGCCGGCACTGTTCCATTATGAAATCAGTTGTTCAAATATGCGCAAATCAATTCTCCCATGACCTCTGACGATACACCCGAAAAATCCCGCCCCGAATATTCCGTTCCACCCGTCGAGCGGGCATTCCGGCTGTTGCGCCATATCGCGGCGGGCAACCGCTGCCGCAACATGAACCAGACCGCCAAGGATATCGGCATCAACCGCACCACGCTGATCCGCCTTCTCGCCACGCTGGAGGCGGAGCGGATGATCGACGCGGTGCCCGATGGCGGCGGCTACCGGCTCGGCACCGGGCTTATCACGCTGGCCTCGCAGGCGCTGAACGAGCGCGGGCTGGTGCCCACCGCGCGCCCGGTGCTGCGCAAGCTGGTCGAGGAGCTGAACCTCTCGGCCCATCTCGGGGTGCGGGACGGGCGCGATATCGTCTACCTTGCGCGCGAAACGCCGAACTCCCACCTCGCCAGCATGGTGCGCGAGGGCACGCGGCTGCCGGCCCATGCCACCACGATCGGGCGCATCCTTCTGGCCTCGCTCAGCAACAGCGAGCTCAATGAGCTTTATGCCGGGCATCCGCTCGAAGCCTTTTCCGACAAGACGCGCACGTCGCTGGAAGACCTGCGCGCGCAGTTGGAAAACGACCGCACGCGCGGGATTTCGTGGAGCGTGGCAAATTTCGAGCCCGATATCGGCTCGGCCGCCGTCACGGTTTACGACAACCAGGGCAGTGCGATTGCGGGGATCAACGTCACCGGTCATGCCAGCACCTTCTCGCCCGACAACCCGATGGTGGGGCGGATCGAGGCGACGCTGAAGGAGGCGGCCCGGGAAATCTCCGAGGCGCTCGGCTATCGCGGCTGGGGTGCCGACCAGATGTAGGGCCGGTCAGGCGTAGGTGTAGCCAAAAGCCATCTCGATATCGCCGGGCCGCAGGGGCACGTTGCCCCGCCGCGCACCGCGCAGCCACAAGCGGCCATGCACCTGGGTGCCGTCGAGATCGGTCGTGGCGGGCAGGGCCGCGTCATGGCACCAGAGGCCACCCATGAATTCGCTCTGCGCAAGGCTGGCCGCGCCTGCCACCTGCGCCGCTTCGAGCGAGCAATTGCCGTTGCAGGTAACCTTCGCCGCCTCGAACCCGTTGGCGAAGCGGGCACGGTCGAAACGGGCGATGCCACGAAACTCGGCCTCGCCGAACCGTGCAGCGCCCGAAAACCGCGCATCCTCGAAGCGGGCATCCGACGAGAACACCGCGCCATCGAACCGCGCGTCGCCGCCGAACTCGGCGCCGATAAACCAGCTCAGCCCGTCGAACCGCGCGCCGCGCGCGTCGAGGCCCTGCGCAAACCGCGCGCCGGAGAAGTCCACCCCCGACAGGGTCAGGCCGGAAAGATCGAGCGGCCTGTCACAGGTGATCCCGGCGAAGGGGCTGTGGCTGCCATGGCGATAGGGTTCGCACAGGACGGCGCGGATCTCGGCCGGATCGGTCATGCCGGCACGCCCAGCTTTTCCTCGACCTCCTCGATCACGGCCTCGGCCCAGGGATAGGCCAGGTCTTCGGGCATGTCCGGCCCGGAGGCATCATGTGCCACCCGCTCGCCGATCTGCACCGCGCCGTGGGCAACCATCAGTTCCGCAAGGTGCTTCGGGCCGCCATTGAAGGTTTCATGATATTCGCTGTCGCCAAGGCCGAAAATGGCGAAATGAATAGCCGAAAGATCGGGTTTGGCGCTGTCCATCGCCTCGGCGAAGGGTTGGGCCGAAGCCGGCAACTCGCCGTCGCCATAGGTCGAGCAGACGAGCAGGTAAAGCTGCGTCGGGTCGAGCGCGGTCGGGTCGGTATCGGCGAGGTTTTCGCAACTCACATCATGCGCGCCTTCGAGCTCGGCCTGAATATCTTCGGCCAGCATCTCGGCATTGCCGGTTTCGGTTCCGTAGAGAATGCTGATCTTCATGCGGTCGTCACTCCTTCGCTGGCGATCCGCGCCATCCCGGCGCGGGTCGTGATCTTGGCGCGGCAGCGCCCCTCGGGCGGTGCGGTGGTCTCGGTGGTGTCGATGCGGCACCAGCCGTCGTAATCCACGATCCCCGACCGGCCGTCAAACAACGCGCGGCCCGGTCTGGCGGGATCGGCGGTAAGCTCGTCGAGGATGCGCGCGGCAAGCGCCTGCGCATCGGCGCGGTTGTCGGGGATCGTGCCGCGCGGCCCGCGGCGGAACCAGCCCGTCGCATAGAGGCCCGGTGCAAGCGCCCCGGCTTCGGCATCGCGGGCCGAAGCGATCAGCGCGTCACGCGGCAGATCGCCGGCGGGGCCGAAGCCGATGGCGGTGAGCACCGAGGTGCAGGCGATGGTCTCGTCGCCCTCCGGCGTGGTGAAGCGCAGCGCGGTGACCCGGCCCGCCTCGCCCAGCACCTCCGCCGGGGTCAGCCCGAAGCGGAAGGTCACCGCGCGCGCGCCCTCGCCGTGTCCGTCGATGGTGGCAAGCGCGTCGAGGCGTTTGGCCTCGTCGGGATCGTCGCTCTCGCCCGGCTCCACCACGCGGATCGTCACGCCGGTCAGCCTGGCCAGTTCCTTGACCATCACCGGATCGAATTTCGCCCGCGCCGCCGGCGAGCGGCCAGTAATCGTGATCGTCTCGATCCCGCTCCCGGCCAGCCAGCCGGTGGGCGCGGGGCCGAGATCGGTGCCGTCAAGCTCGCCCGGCGTTTTCGCGAGCAGGCGCAACAGGTCGATCGCCACATTGCCGTTGCCGACGATCAGCGGATGCGGCCCGAGATCGGGCAGGGCTTCGGCGTCGGGATGCTCGTAGAGCGCGCGGGTGATCCGGCCCGCGCCATAGACGCCCGCCAGATCGTCGCCCGGCACGCCAAGGCGGTTGTCCACCGACATCCCCGCCGCCAGCACCACCGCATCATAGGCCGCGCGCAGCTCGTCGAGGGTCACATCCCGGCCCACGGCCACATTGCCGAAAAACCGCGCGCCCTGCCGCTCGAAGACGCGGGCGAACTGGCGGGTGATCGCCTTGGTGCCCTGATGGTCGGCGGCCACGCCATAGCGCACCAGCCCGTAAGGCACCGGCAGCGCGTCGATCAGATCGACCTCCAGCTCCGGCGCCGCTTTCAGGAGCGACTGCGCGAGGAAGCAGCCCGAGGGGCCGGCCCCGATGATGGCGACCTTGCCGCTCATGGCGTCACCGCAGCGCCCGCCCAGGGCAGGGGCGCACCCGTCAGATCGGTGTAGAAGCTCTTCTGGCGCATATAGGCGCGCAGGCCCTGACGGCCTTTCTCGCGCCCGATACCGCTGGCGCCGTCGCCGCCGAACGGGGTCGAGACCGAGAATTGCTTGTAGGTATTGTGCCAGACCGTGCCGGCGGTGACCGCGCTGCCCACCCGCCAGGCTCGGGGGAAATCGCGCGTCCAGATCCCGCAGGCGAGGCCGTATTCGTTGTCGTTCGACTGGGCGATCACATCGTCTTCATCGTCGAAGGGCAGCACGGCGAGCACCGGGCCGAACACCTCGTCACGGCAGAGCCGGGCGCTGTTGGGCAGGCCCGCGAGGATCGTCGGCAGGTAGAAGCTGCCATTGGCGAAAGCGTCGCCCTCCGGCGCATGCCCGCCGGTGAGCAATTCGGCGCCGTCTTCCAGCGCGCGGGCCACGTGGGCCTCGACCTCGGCGCGGTGATCCATGTGAATGAGCGGCCCCATCTGGGTGGCGTCGTCGAACGGGTGGCCGACCACCAGCCGCTCCGCCGCCGCCACCAGCCGGGTGACAAACTCGTCATAGATCCGGCGCTGCACGAACAGCCGCGAGCCGGCGATGCAGCTTTGCCCGGTGGAGGAGAAGATGCCGTAGAGCACACCGGCAAGCGCCTGCTCCATATCGGCATCCTCGAAGACGATGGTGGGCGACTTGCCGCCAAGCTCAAGGCTCACCGGCATCAGCTTGCCCGCCGCTTTCACGGCGAGCGACCGGCCCGTCTCGGTGCCGCCGGTGAAGCTGACCTTGGCAATGTCGGGATGCTCCACCAGCAGATTGCCGATCTCGCGCCCGGAGCCGGGCAGAACCGAGAACAGGCCCTTGGGCAGCCCGGCCTCATCGACGATCCGCGCCAGCTCCAGCGCCGTAAGCGGCGACCAGGAGGCGGGTTTCAGCACCACGCCATTGCCGCCCGCCAGCGCCGGGGCGACCTTCTGGGCATCCGAGGCGATCGGCGAGTTCCACGGCGTGATCGCCGCCACCACGCCCAGCGGCTCATGCACCGACAGCGTCATCGACGGCCCGCGCCGGGTGGTGATCTCGTCGTCCATCGTTTCCAGCGCCGCGCCGAAATAGCGAAACGTGCCCGCCGCCGAGGCGGCCAGCGCGCCGGTTTCGCGCAGGGTCTTGCCGGTGTCGCGTGACTGGATGCGGGCGATGCGAGCGGCATTCTCCTCGATCCCGTCGGCGATGCGGTAGAGCAGGCGGGCGCGCTCATGCGGCTTCAGCCCGCGCCAGGCCGGATCGGCCTGCGCCGCCTTGGCGCGGGCAATCGCCTCTTCGCCATCCGCCGCGCTCGCGCCCTTGAGCACACGGTTGACGCTGCCATCGGCGGGGAACACCGAGGTGATCTCGGCACCCCGGCCTTCGCGCCACTCGCCTGCGAGGTAAAGCTTGCCGTCGGGCAGATCGGTTTCCACGTCCATATCCTTCATCAGATCACCATCGGGCCAATGCGGTTGCGGATCTCGCGCAGCACCGAATAGATCGTCGCCACGCTGGTTTTGGCGTTGCCCGCCGAGGGCAGGTTTTCGATCTCCACCCGCAGCCGCGCGGCGGGGGATGACAACTCGTAGCCATGCAGATTGCCCGGCGCCGCCGGGTCGGCCACCAGTTCGACGCGGGTGGCATCGAGCCCCGGCCCGGCCAGCGCGAGCGTGGCGGCGACATTGGCGTTTTTCGGAAAGCGGGCAGCCGCTTCGCGGGCGCTGCCGGTGAAGAAGGTGGCCGGTTCGCACAGCCCGGCGAGATCGAGCATCTCGTCTGCCGGGGTGCCGGCCCAGGCGGCCGGCGGCTTGGTGCCGCGATAGGTGAGCGCGACCTCGCCCGAGGCCGAGAGCGCCGAGACCAGGTCGATCCCGCCGACGGCCCCGGCGGGCAGGATCACCCGCGCTCCACCAGCCCGCGCGGCGGCATCGAGCCGGGCATGAAGCTCATCGTCGGCCAAGGCCCCGACCGAGACGACAACCACATCGCGCCCCGCTTCGAGGCAAGCGGGCACGAAGTCGCGCACACCCGAATGCCCGGCGGCCTCGACCACCAGATCGGGGCCTGCCGCCACCAGCGCCGCGGCCTCTTCGACCACGCTGGTTTCAGCCGGGTGATCGGCCAGCGCGGCGCGCGCCGCTTCGGCCCGGCCCGGGCGCACCAGCAGGGTGACGCGCGTCACCGCCGGGGCGCCGGGCGCGGCGAGAAAGCCCATCAGCGTCGCCGCGATATTGCCGTATCCGATCAGGCCGAGATGCATGGGCTCACGCCTCTTTCTGGGCCGCGCCGGCGGGCGGGCCGGCAAAGGCTTCGCCGAACGGGCCGATGACCGTCATATCCACCTCGATCAGCACCGGGCCATCGCCCGCAAGCGCCGCGTCGAGTTCGCCCGCGAAGGCTTCGACATTCGCTACCTTGCGATGCGGCATCCCGATGGAAGCGCAGAAGGTTTCGAACGCCGGCACGGCAATGGCCGAGTAGTGGCGGCGGCTGTCATATTGCGCGTCCTGGATATTCTGGATCACGCCGTAGGCCTTGTCGTTCATCAGCACATAGACCAGCGGCGCGCCTTCATCGACGGCGGTGATCATCTCCGCCAGCCCCAGCATCGTGCCGCCATCGCCGATGAGGGTGACGGCCTTCTGCGCGCCGGTGCAGGCCAGCGCCGCGCCGATCCCCATCGACACGCCCTGCCCGATGCCGCCGCCCAGCGCGTGAACGCCCTGCTCCGGCCGCGCCAGCCGCACATAGCGGTTGCCGAAGGTGGAATTGGAGATCGTCACATCGCGCACCCAGGCATGGCCTCCGGCGGCGACCGCCTCGCTGATCGCATCGGCCACCACGCTGTAGGGCCCGAGCTGGGCGCGCATCCGCCCCTCGGCCCCGGCCCGCGCGCGGGCGATGTCGAAGGTGAAATCGGGGTCGGTGTCGAGCCTGGCGGGCAGTTTGTCGAGCAGGCGCGCCAGCGTGTCGGCGGCATCGCCATGCAGGAACAGATCCACCGGGTAGTTGCGCCCGCCCTGCCCGGCATCGGCGTCGATCTGCATCAGCGGGCGGGGCAGCGGCAGCAGGTTGTTGCGGGTCTCGTTGCCGCGCAGGCGCGAACCCACCACCAGCATGAGATCGCAGCTTTCGTAAAGCGCCACCGCTTCCGGCCCCATGTTGAAGGCGCCGAGATTGGCCGCCTCGTCTTCCGAGACGGTGCCGCGCCCGTTGGTGGAGGTCACCACACCCAGGCCGCGCTTCATCAGTTCGGTCGCTTCCTTGGTCGCCCCACGCGCACCGCCGCCAAGCCACAGCATCGGACGGCGCGCGCGCCTGATCGCCCCGGCCAGCGCGTCGATGGCCATATCGGGCGCGTGCGGGCGCACCGGCTCGGGCGCGAAGACGGCCCCCTGCGGCACGGCGATATGGCGCTGCACATCCACCGGGATCTCAAGGCTCACCGGACCGGCGGGCGCGGAAAGCGCAGCCGAGACGGCGGCGGTCAGCGTGCCCACGGCGCCATTGGCATCCCACATGCGGAACACGGCCTTGGACACACCGCGCAGCATCTCGGGCTGGCGCGGCACATCGTGGATCGCGGCGCGGTCGCGGTCGGCATAGACAAGATCGACCTGGGAGGTGATGTGCAGCACACGGCTGCCCGCGGTCAGCGCTTCGGCCTGCGCGCCGGCGGCATTGCCCGCCGCGGTGCCGGTGGAGGTGATGCACACGCCCAGCCCCCCCGAAACGCGGGCATAGGCATCGGCCATGTTCATCGCCCCGGCCTCGCCGCGCGCGGGCACGAAGCGGATGCGGCCCTGACGCGCCACGGCGTCGAGGATCGGCATGTTGTGGATCGAGATCACGCCGAACATCGTCGTGACGCCGATCTCGGCCAGATAACGGGCGATGTAATCGCCAACGGTCGCGGCATCCGCGATGGTTTCGTGTTTCATCCCCATCTCCTTAAATATGCCGGTTCAGCCCGCCCGATACGTCGAGCTGGGCGCCGGTGATGTAGCTGGCGGCGCGCGAACCGAGGAAGGCGATGGCATTCGCCGCTTCCTCCGGGTCGCCGAGGCGCCGGAGCGGAATGCCCTTGCGCTCGGCGAGCGCGCCATACCATTCGGCGCGGCTGACCGACTGGTCCTCGCGCGCGGCGAAGCGGCGGGTCCACTGGCCGGATTCGATCAGCCCCATCAGCACCGAGTTCACGCGCACATCGGGGGCAAACTCGACGCTGAGCGATTTCAGCAGGTTCTGCACCCCGGCCCGCGCCGAGGAGGTGCAGACCATGTGCGGCTCGGGCTGGTAGGCGAGCAGCGAATTCACCGCCACGATGGCGCCCTTCGCCTCGCGCAGCATCGGCAGGAAAGCGTTGATCGGGTAAATCTGGCTGAACAGCTTCAGCTCGTATTCCGCCCGCCAATCCTCGTCCGCCGTGTCGGCGAAGGTGGATTGCCGCCCGGCACCGGCATTGTTCACGAGCAGATCGCAGCGGCCCCAGCTTGCCTGCACCTCATCGGCGAAGCCCTGCACCGCCGCCTTGTCGAGCACCGAGAACGGGCGGGCCAGCACGCGCTCGGCGCCGAAATCGCGCCGCAGCACCTCGGCCACCTGTTCCAGCCGCCCTTCGTTGCGGGCGCAAAGGGCCACGCGCGCACCGGCGCCAAGCAGCACCTTAACCGTCGCAAGGCCGATCCCCGACGAGCCGCCGGTGACGACGGCGACCGCGTTGTCATAGCCCAGATGCATCAGGCCGCTCCCCGCTCGCGGCTGGCCAGGTCGGGAAAGCCCGGATCGGGACGGCCCTGCATCACCGCGCGCTGCGCCGGGGTGGGCGGGCCGGCCGTCATCCACTGATCCATCGCTTCGGGATCGTCGCGCGACCAGACCTTCGCTTCATGCGTCGCGTCGTCGATCTGCTGCAATTCGGAGGTGAACTCGATCACATAGCCGGAGGGCGAGACGAAGTAAGCAAAGGGGTTGTCGCCCGGCCCGTGGCGGCCCGGCCCCCAGCTCGGCACATGGCCCTTCTGCTTCATCCGCCCGATCGAGCGCATGAACTCGTTGAGCGTCGGCAGCTCGAAGGCGACGTGGTTGACGCTCGGGTATTGCGCCCGCACCAGCGCGATCGAATGGTGATCGGTGTTGCAGCGCAGGAAGACCATCTGATCGGCGGAATAATCCGAGGTGCGGAACCCCAGCACCGTCTCATACCAGACCTGCAGTCCCTCCATATCGGGGGTGTTGAGCACCACATGGCTCACCTTGCGCGGCTTGGCCCAGTCCGGCTCTTCGTCGAGCACCCGGGCCTCGGTGCGGAACCGCAGACGGCGGTTATCGGGGTCGAGCATCTCGAAGCCGTAGCCGCCCACCCAGTCGGTGAACTCGGCGGGCGCCCCCAGCGCCACCGCCCCGTGCGCGACGACCTGCGCGTGCAGCGCGTCCATCGAGGGGCGGTCGGGCATGGCGAAATGCACGTATTCGATGCCGTATGTCGCGCCATCCTTCAGCCCGTAGAGGAAGGGCTCCTTGCCGGTGCCGCGCAGAAGCGCCTCGCCATCGGCCCGGTGCGCAAGGCTGAGGCCCCACATATCGAGGTAGAACGGCAAGGTTTCGGTCATGCCCGGCGCGCGCATCATGATGCCGCGCAGGCTGCCAACCCGGGTAATCTCGGTCACGTCTTCATCCTCCATGCCGCCGGCGGTGTCATCCCGCCGTTTCCGTTTGTGTTTCGAGCGCGGCGGCAAAGCCCGCCGGCGCCTGTTGATAGATCGCGTGCCCGGTATCGGGCAGAATGGTCAACTGGCCGCGATGGCGTGCCGGCACCGCAGCGAGCGCACGGCGCGCGCCATCGGGCGGCGTCACCACATCCTCGGCGCCGACGATCACATCGGTCGGCACCGCCAGACGCTCGGCATCGTCGAGCAACCGCCCGGAGGCAAGCATCCGCGCCGCCTGCGCGTAGCCCGGCAGCGACACTTTCGACATGCCCTCGCGCACCAGCGCCACCACATCCGCATGGGCTTCGGGGGCGTGGACCAGCCGCGCCGAGCGGGCCGCGGCAAAATCCACCGGCCCCAGATCCTGCAGATCGTCGATCCGCGCCTGCGCCGCCGCGCTGAGCCCACCGCCGCGCGGCACGCCATGGCCCAGCGCCGGCGAGGCCAGCACGAGCCGCTCCACCCGGTCGCGGTTGCGGGCGGCAAAGGCCGCGCCCATCAGCGTGCCGAGCGAATGGCCGACCAGGGTGAAGGGGCCGAGATCCAGCGCCTCGACAAGCCCCAGCAGAGCGGCGGCGTAGTCGCTCGCCTCCGGCCAATCGTCGTCGAACGGAGCCGAACCGGCATAGCCCGGCGCATTCCATGCGATCACCCGCGCATCGGCGGCCAGATACGGCAGGAGCGGCGTGAACGAGGCTGCCTGCGAACCGATCCCGTGCAGCAGCACGAGCAGCGGCCCGGTGCCGGGGCGTTCGAGATACTCGATCCCGGCGGCGGCATTCTGCACCCAGCCGGTCATGTGAACACGAAGCCGTTATTCACCGGCAGAAGCTGCCCGGTGAGGGTGAGCGCGCCTTCGCTGAGCAGGAAGGCCACCACATCCGTGATCTCGCCCGGCCCCTGCGCCCCCGGCACGGCACGGCCGTCTTCATAGAAGCGATGCCGCGCCGGCGGCACGTATTCGGTGCTCTCGGTGGTGAGGATACCGGGCGCCACGGCGGTCACGCCCACCCGGTCCGGCCCGAGTTCGCGCGCCAGCGAACGGGTCATCGCGATCACCGCGCCTTTCGAGGCGACGTAGGACATCAGGTTCGGCGCGCCCCAGAGCGCGGTGTCGGAGGCGACGTTGACCACCCGGCCGGAACCGGAGGCGCGCAGGAGCGGCGCGGCGGCGCGGGTCATCAGCCAGGTGCCGCGCACGTTCACGCGCTGCACCCGGTCCCAGCTCTCGATCTCGATGTCTTCAAAGCCGATGCCGCCGATCCCGGTGGCGATGGCGCCGTTATTGACAAGGCCGTGCAGCGCGCCGCCGGTCGCGGCGGCGACCGCTGCCGCCAGCGCCTCGACCGACGCCGGATCGGCCAGATCGACGCGCGCGAAGGTCGCGCCCAGCGCCCCGGCGGTCGCCCGGCCCTCTTCCTCGGCGATATCGGCAAGGATGAGCCGCGCGCCCTGGGCGGCGAGGCCCCGGGCGATCTCCGCCCCAAGCCCGCGCGCCGCGCCGGTCACCAGGATATGACGGCCGTCGAGCAGCATCACTCCGCCGCCACCTCGGCCGCTTTCAGCTCGGCCTCGATCTGGCCTTTTGCCGCGCGGGTGAGCATCTGCCGCAGACGGCTGACGCCCAGATCGTGCTGGTAGAGCATTTCGCGCCGGCGGGCATCGTCGGGCATGCCTTCGAGCATCACCCGGTCTTGTTCCAGAACGTTCCAGTGGTTCTCTTCAAGCTGGGCGCGGTAGAGGAAGCGCCAGCTTTCGCGCGCAATGCCCTCGACCTCGCGCAGCCGCCAGAAGAAGACCTTGGTGGTGTGCTCGTCGACCGGCTGGACAAAGCCCACGATGCGCATGAAGCTGCCGGGCCCCGCCGCCGGCGGATAGGGAATATCGAGGAAGCAGAACATGTCGCCCGCATGAACCTCGAATTCCGACCAGTCGAAGTTTTCACCCACCTGGCCGACGCGCTCGACGCGGAAGCCATGCTCGGTCTTGTCGAGCTTCATCAGATCCTGCTTCGAGCCATAGGCCAGCGTGAAGCTTTCGGCATGCAGATAGCAGCCGTGCATCGGGTCGGCGAGGTTGTCGAGCGCGTAGCGGTAGTTGGTTTCCCACACCGAGGTGCAGAGGAAGCCGGTCCAGCTGTCGCTCACCAGTTCCTTCGGCATGACGAGTTCCGGCGCGTCCGGCTTGTCGAGCGAGGGGACATAGACGAACACCGCGTCATTGCGCTCGGTCACCTCGTAGGAGGTCAGCGCCTTGCGCCCTTCCAGCGCGCAATCGGGCATCGCGGGCACCTGCTCGACCACGCCGTCGCCATTGACGACCACGCCGTGATACCGGCAGGCGATGTTGCCGCCATGAACCTCGCCATAGCTCAGCGGCGCGCCACGATGGGGGCAGAAATCCTCAAGGCAGCGGATCTTGCCCGAGCCGTCGCGCCACAGCACGATCTTTTCGCCCAGAAGCCGGGTGCCGTAGGGCCGCGAGGTCTTGATCTCGACCGATTTGGCCACCGGATACCACTGGCCGCGCAGGCCCTCGTTCACCCGTTTTTCGATCAGCGATTTCTTGTCGATTGCGGTCATTTTCTTATCTCCCTGTCAGTCCGCCGCGCTCAGTGTTGCGCTTTGGGAAGGTAGTGCAGCACCCGCTCTTCGATCCGTTCCAGCACGACGTAGAGAACGAAACCGATCACGGTGAGCAGGATGATGGCGTTGAACACCATCGCGGCATTGGCCTGGCCGCCGCCGTAGGAAATCAGGTAGCCCAGCCCGGTATTGCCGCCGACGAGTTCGCCCACGGTCACGCCGATCACGGCCAGCGTCGAGGCGATACGCAGGCCCGCCATCAGGTTGGGCAGGGTCGAGGGCATCTCGACCTTCCAGAAGATGCCGAGGCGGGTCAGGTTATAGGCGCGGGCGAGGTTCACCAGGTCGCGGTCGACGGTGCGCATCGCCTGCAGCACATTCACCAGCACCGGGAAGAAGACGATCAGCACGGTGACCAGCAGCTTCGGCATCGAATTGTAGCCGAACCACATGATGAACAGCGGCGCGAAGGCGACCTTGGGCGCGATCTGGAGCGCGAGAATGTAGGGGGAAAGGACTTTCTCCCAGAATTGCGACATCCCCAGCAGGTAGCCCATGACGGCGCCGAGCAGGCTGCCGATGACGAAGCCGAGGATGGTATAGAGCGCGGTGGAAAGGATATGGCCGAGCAGGCTCTCCTGCATCCACATGCGCTTAAGCTCGATCATCGAATCCGACAGCGTCGGGATGATGAAGCGCGGCACGTCGAGCGCCGTGGGCAGATATTGCCAGGCGAGCAACACCAGGGCGAGGATGCCAGCGCTCGTGAACTTGGTGGCATGAGTGCGAACCATGGAACGGCTCCTCGTTGCGGGGCGTTTGCCGGGGGTCGCCGGGGCCTTTATGGCCCCGGACGAAGGATGCGTTGCGTCGGTCATTTGATGAAGTCGTTGGTGTAGAGCTCGTCGACCGGCACGGCGGTCTGGACGATGCCGCTTTCGACGTAGAACGCCTGCACCGCCGCGATGCGCTCGGGATCGAAGGCGCCGAGCGGCTGGTTCTCGCCCTCGGGATAGATCAGCGCCGCGTAGGAGCGCATGATCGCCTCGATCTGGTCTTCGGTGCCCGCGTGCTGCGGCACGAAGCCCACATAATCCTTGGCCGCCTGCGCCGGATCGGCAACGATATCGCGAATGCCCTGAAGCACGGCGCCCACGAAGCCCTCAACGATCTCGGGACGCTCGGCGATGGTTTCATCCGAGGCAAAGATCGCCTGAGCCATGGCCGGGAAGACAGTGTCGACCGGCATCTGGTCCATTTCGACGCCGGCGCCCTCGATCGCGGCGATCCATTCCGGCACACCCGACAAACCGTCGAGATTGCCGGCGATGGAAAGCTGGATGATCCCGCCCGACCCCACGGCCTGGATATCGACATCGTCAGCGGAGAGCCCCACCGAGGCGAGCACGCCGAGCAGGTTGTAATAGGTGGTGTCCTGGAAGGCGAGAACGCCGATGGACTTGCCGGCGAAGTCTTCCGGGCCGGTGATGCCGCTGTCGGTGCGCCAGGCAAGCTGGGTCAGGCCGCGGCCGCCGAGCAGGGCCACGCCGCGGATCGGCAGGCCGTTGGCGCGCACGATGATCGGCGTATCGCCGATGCCGCCGCCAAGATCGGCATTGCCGAGCGCCACCTGCGTGGCCACATCGGCGCCGCCCTTGCCGACCTGGAAGGTCACATCGAGGTTGGCATCGGCAAAGTAGCCCTTGCCGAGCGCAAGCTGGAACGGCGCGAAGGCGGGCAGGAAGTCGGGCGCGGGGAACAGGTAGGTCACCTTTTCCTGGGCCATGGCCGCCGTGGCCGATACCGCGATCACCGCGGCCGCCACCGTTTTCAGAAGCAGTCGTTTCATATGTCTGGTCTCCCTGTTCAGGCTGCTTTTTCTTCGAGTTTGAGATGTTTGAAGAGCTGCGTGGCATAGTCCGCCACTTCCGGCATCTGCCGGCGTTTTATCGGCTGATCGCGATGCGGCAGGTCTACCTTGATTTCGGCGATGATCGTGCCGGGGCGTTCACTCAGCACCAGGATGCGGTCCGACATCAGCACCGCTTCCGCGAGATCGTGGGTGATCAGAAGCGTGGTCTTGCCCGCGTCCTTGATCGTGCCGGCGAAGGAGTTCTGCAGCAGCAGCTTGGTCTGGGCGTCGAGCGCCGAGAAGGGCTCGTCGAGCAGGATGATCTCGGGGTCGATGGCCAGCGTGCGCGCCAATGCCGCGCGCTGCCGCATGCCACCGGAAAGCTGGTAGGGAAAATGGTCCTCGAACCCGGCGAGGTGGCAATGCGCCAGTTCTTTCATCGCCCGCGCCCGGCGCTCCTGACGGCCAACGCCGCGCGATTCGAGCCCGAATTCGATATTGTGGACGATGCTGCGCCAGGGCAGCAGCAGGTCTTTCTGCAGCATGAAGCCGACATGGGCATTCGGCCCCGTCACCGGCTGATTGCTCACCAGAACCTCGCCCTCGCTGGGCTGGTAGAGGCCCGCCGTCATCGACAGGATGGTGGACTTGCCACAGCCCGAGGGGCCGACGACGGAGACGAATTCGCCTTCCTCGACGCGGAAGCTCACGTCGTTCACCGCCAGCAGCGAGCCGCCGTCACGGGTGTCGAAGCTCTTCGAGACGCCGCGAAACTCAAGCGCCATAACCGTGCTCCGCATAGGCGGCGTCGAGCTCGGCGTTGATCGCGGCAAGCTCTTTGCCGAGGCTCTCCTCGCTCCAGTCGGAGCCGCCGGCGATCGGCGCGACAACGCCCCGCCTGGCAAGCTCGGCGGCCACCGCGGCAAAGTCATGCGTGCCGGCGCCATAGATATCCATCAACGCCGATGCGAGCGCGGTTTCCTCGGCGGTCAGCGCGCGCCCACGGCTCTGATGCGCCAGCGCAGGGCGGCCCGTGTCACGTGCCCGCTCCGAGAGTCTGTCCTTGAATGCGTCCATTGTCGGCACTCCCTGTTTGAGTGATGTGTTCATTATTGTGCACTGTGTTCAAATACGATTTTCGGGCAATCGGCCTTGAAGTCAAGAGATTTCTGCGCATTTGCCTGTCTTCAATACGGTTGCGCCCTTTATCTTGACGACCTGCCCTGCTTTTCGGCATTATTCATATGTGAAAATTTTGTTCATAAATGAACCAGTATCAACAGGGCACAGAAGGACACTCACGACATGGCGAAGCTGAAAATCGCGATTGCCGGCGGTGGCGTCGGCGGAATGACCACAGCCATCGCGCTCCAGGCGCGCGGGCATACGGTGGAAATTTTTGAGCAGGCTCAAGCCTATGGCCGCGTCGGCGCAGACGTGAACCTGACCCCCAACGCGGTGCACGCGCTGGACGGTCTCGGTCGCGGCGTCGGGGCGGAGCTGCGCAAGACAGCCGCCCGCCCCGACTACCGAATCAGCCGGATGTGGGATGACGGGCGCGAGACCTCGCGGCTGCCGATGAGCACGGCGGCGGAAGAAAAATACGGCGCGCCGCAGCTCACCATCCACCGCGCCGACATGTTGGGCGCGGTGGAACAGGCGCTGGAGCCGGGAACGATTCGCTTCGCCACCGGCGTGACCGGGTTCGTGGAAGACGGCAGCAAGGTGCGCCTCACCTTCGCGGACGGCAGCAAGAGCGACCCGGCGGATGTGGTGATCGGCGCCGATGGCATCCATTCGGTACTGCGCACCCAGATGTTCGGCCCCGATGCGCCGCGCTTCACCGGCCTCGTCTCGTGGCGCGCGGTGGTGCCGCGCAGCGCCGTCGAGGGGCTCGACAACCTCGACAGCTTCACCAAATGGTGGGGGCCGGAAGCCGAACGCCAGATCGTCACCTTCCCGCTCACCCGGGGCGAAGAGATCTTCATCTTCGCCACCACGCCCGAATCCAACTGGGAAGAGGAAGGCTGGACCCTGCCCGGCGACATCGCCGAGCTGCGCGCCGCCTATGCCGATTTCCACCCCGATGCCCGCGCGCTGCTCGATGCCGTCACCGAGGTGACACGCTCGGCGCTGCATGTGCGCGAGCCGATGGCGCGCTGGTCGGCAGGCCGGGTCACCATCCTTGGCGATGGCGCGCACCCGATGGTGCCGTTCATGGCGCAGGGTGCCTGCATGGCGATCGAGGATGCCGTTCTGCTCGCCCGCGCCCTCGACGAGCGCAGCGACGACGTGCCCTCGGCGCTCCGCCTCTACGAAGACAGCCGCCGCGACCGCACGGCGGCAGTGCAGCGCGGCTCGCTGGCCAATGACTGGCTGAAACAGGGCGGCAATGCCGACTGGGTCTATGGCTACAACGCCTGGGAAACCCCGCTCGGCGAACCGGCGCCCACGGCCTGAGACGCCGCTTTCCTCCCGCCACAGGGCGCAGCGCCACGGTGCTGCGCCCTTTTTCTTTGCCCCGCCGCCGCCAGGCCAAAAGAAAAGGCCGCCCCGCCTGAGCGGAGCGGCCGGTGCCTGCCCGTGAGTGGTAGATCAGGCGGCTTGGTAAGTCACGCCATCGTCGGTGGCGGTGCCGATCACGGCCCAGACCGTGGCATGACCCGCGCCGTTGTTGCGGAACCAGTGCGCCTTGCCGGCGGGGGTTTTCACCAGATCGCGGGGGCCGAGTTCCACCTCGACCTGCTCGCCGTTCTCTTCCCAGCCCACGGTCAGCGAGCCTTCGAGCACGAGATAGGCGTCTTCGACCTCGCGGGTGAAGGCTTTCACCCCGGCGCGGCTGGGGATGCCCCACATTTCCTTGCGGCAGGTGTCGTTGTCGATCCCGCCGGGGCCGACATAGACCTTGCGGGTAAAGCCCGCCTCTTCCCAGATCGTCGGCACCTCCGAGTGGCGCACCACGTATTGGCCCATCAGCTTTTGCAGCGGATGCTCGCCCTGCGGGTCGAACGGCATGGTCTTGCCCGGCGCGGCGCCGAAGCTGCGGGCCAGTTCGGGCGGATGGTCCTTCGGGTGATAGTGGTAGACCGGCGGCAGCGGCTTGCCGACATCGACCGAGATCGACATCAGCACCGGCTCGACCCCGTCGACGCGGAAGCCGTGGCCGACTTCGCGGGCGTTCAGGATCATGTCTTTCGGGCCGAGATTGACCTCGACCACCTCGCCGTCGCGCTCCCAGCCGACCACGAGCGCGCCGTTGATGATCAGGAAGCTCTCCTCGATCTCATGGCTGTGGCAGGCGGCGTAGCGGCCCGGCTCCTTGTAGATCAGCGACAGGGTGAAGTGATCGGGTTTCAGCGTGGTGGTGTCGCCCACCTTGGGCGAGCCGCCGGCGCCGATATAGCGCATCTGCGCCCGGGCCAGCTCGTCATAGCCGACATTCGACGGGAAAGCCTTCCAGTCGAAGGTCTTGTCGGTGAAGCGCCCGGTATGGGCCTTGAGCTCGGCAGCGAGCGGTGTGGGCATTCCGGCCTGTGTATTCATGCGAATCCTCTCCTGTATCGCGCGGTTTCATCATGAATCTGGGTAGCCAAGCGGTGTTTCATATTCCATACTGCGTTTTATGAGCAAAACAGAAGCCACGGAAGAAGACCGCTACCTGGTGCCCGGGCTGATGCGCGGGATGCAGGTGCTGGGCGCCTTTACCCCGGAGCGGCGCGAGATGAGCCTGAGCGACGTGGCCCGCGCCATCGGCCAGAGCCGCTCGGCCACCTTCCGCACCGTCTACACCCTCGCCCATATGGGCTATCTGCTGCACGACGAGCGCAACAAGACCTACAGCCTCGGCCCCGCCGTGATGCGGCTCGGCTACGGCTACATGGCCAACCGCGAGCTGGTGGAAATCGCCATGCCCGAGCTGGAACGGCTGCGCGACGAAACCGACTGGTCGGCCCATCTGGGCCTGCGCGACGGCGCGCGGGTGCTCTACATGCTGCGCGCGCCCAGCCGCCTCGGCATGGGCAGCATCGTGCATGTGGGCAGCCGCCTGCCCGCCGTCGGCACCACGATGGGCCGGGTGCTGCTGGCCGCGCTGGACGATGCAACCATCGTCGCGCTCTACCGCGATGCGCCCCCGGCGGTAGCGGGTGGCGCGGTGCTGGCCCTGCCCGACATCCTGGCGCAATGCCACCGCGACCGCGAAAGCCATACCGTGGTGCAGATCGGCAGCTTCGAGGCCGGCGTTGCCTCCGCCGCCGCGCCGATCACCGATATGTCGGGCAATGTCATCGCCGCGATCAACGCCACGCTCGCCAGCGGCGGCGCGTCCGACGTGCCCGACAGCGTGCGCGATGCGGTGCGTGAATCGGCCCGGCGCATCTCTTACCTGCTGGGCAGCGCTTAGCCGGGCCCGCCGGCGGGCCATCGTTGCCTAAGACAACCTGCGGATGTGCAATATGGCTTTCGCGCTATCCGCGAAGCCACAATTTCGCTATAATCTTCCGATCCACCCTGGCGTGGAGTCCCGTGCCCCGATTTCACCACACGATGTTTCAGGTTGTTCCCGGTATTTGAGTAGCTGACCCGCAGCAGCCGAGAATCCAAACGATGATAGAAATTCGCAGCCGCAATTTCGAAGCCGATATGCTCAGCTCCGGCCTGGTGGATCTGTATGGCGATATAACCCGAGGCATGGAAAGCCTGCGCCTGTCTGATCGGGAAGACGGCTACTTCGGCGTCGATGGCGGGCCGGTCGGGAGCGGGAATATTTCGGCCAGCAAGATCGTCGCGTCGAACTGCCTTCTGAAACTTCCCGAAAGCGGCGTCATTCGATACGAGAAGGCGACATTTGGCGATGTCGGCGCCGACATCGCGGATGATTGCGTCGAGATCACGTCGACCGATGCCCTTATCGTGGGCGATTGCGGTGTTGAACTGAAGGTCAGGCCGGGCAAGCAGGTTGTGCGCGGGTTTGCGACAACGCTGACGCTGGATCTTCTCGATGCCTACATTCGGCAAGGCCGGCTGAGGCGAACCGGGGCGATCAGAACCACGGCGATAAGGAATTCCGGCCCGCATGGCGTTGACGGCGAACTCATTTCGCTGACCACCCATGCCGTCGACCATATCGACAGCTTCGGCAATGGCCGGTCGGGGCTTCTCATGGAAGCGTTGCTGCTCGAAACCTTCGTGAATCTTCTGATCGCGATCGGCGCGCTGGAACTGAGAAACGGGATAACCACCGCGGCGGCCTCGGTCGCCCGGCGCGCTCAGGATTACATCCATGAGTTCTACGCCGATCCCCTGACGGTGACCGACATAGCACAGGCGACGGGCGTCGGGGTGAGGCAGCTTCAGTTGTCGTTCAAACAATGCCTCGCCACCACACCGCGCGAGTATCTTTGCGGCGTTCGGCTGGATGCAGCGCGGCAGATGCTGCTGAACCATCCTGCCCTGAATGTCACCGAAGTCGCGGGCGAGTGCGGGATTTCACATATGGGGCGGTTTGCCAAAGAATACAGACGGCGCTTCGGTGAAGTGCCGTCAGAGACCCTGATGCGCTCCAGGGCGCATTAGCGCGGGCTTCACGGTTTCTGACAGCCCGATCGCTCGGGCCGGATGCTGTTCCCGAATTCCGGGCCGCCCCGCCGCCGAAACACCTGATCTTCCCGGTGCCGCAAACGAAGCATAGTCGCACAACCGGACCGGCTGCACGACGTGCCGCGCCGGACTTGCGAATCGGAGGATTCGCGTATCGGACAATGTCGGTTCGCGCCCCGGATATCCGTGGTCTGATTTCGTAGCTAGCATGGAATCACCGATACGGAGCTTATCGTGACCCCAGAACAGATCTTCGCCGTTGTTGCCGCAATGGTGGCCGGCCAGCCCAACGCCGATTTCGACCAGTTGCACGCAGGCGGCTACGATGCGCGATATCCGGTCACGGTCGAAGCCTGCGA
>NZ_BROH01000012.1 GCF_027923545.1 Sinisalibacter aestuarii
ACCGGAAAACCGGAAAACCGGAAAACCGGAAAACCGGAAAACCGGAAAACCGGAAAACCGGAAAACCGGAAAACCGGAAAACCGGAAAACCGGAAAACCGGAAAACCGGAAAACCGGAAAACCGGAAGGGTCTAGACTAGCAATCTAGTGAGTTCACGAACGAGGGTATCGTGATCCTTGCGCCAACGCCATTCACATTCCTTAAGGTGCAACTCGAAATTGGCGCGTGTTCCGTTGAACATCGCGAGCCGCCGTTTGGCAAAGGACCAGAAGCTTTCGATACCGTTGATGTGGACCGCGCCATCGACGAAGGCGGGGTGGCCGCTGGCCGCACGTTCGGCCTTTCTGATCCGGTAATGGGCGTCGTATCCGACATCGACCAGCCCGTCATAGCCGACCCATCCATCTGACATGATGACGCTCTCCAATGCCACCTTTCCCCGGATAAGGCCCTGTAATGTCTTCTTTTTACAATCCGGCACGACCTCGGTAAACACCCGCCCGTCACGCTCGATCACACCGAAGACCGGCTGCTTCTCCGAGCCCCGGCCGCGCCGCTTCGAACCGGGATCGCCGCGCCGGCGCGTGGCGCCGAAATAGCTCTCGTCCACCTCGACGGTGCCGGTGAACTGCTCGCGCAGGCCGAACTGGTGGGCACGGATCTGTTCGCGGAATATCCGGTAATACCTCCCTCTCGGGCATTTCATGCCCTGCCAGGCAATGATTAACGGTGTTGCGGTTGAAGCCGCCCACCCGGGCGGCCTGGATCGCGGTCAGATCGGCGCAGAACAATGAAACGAGTTTGCGCTGACGATGGCGGGACAAGCCATTCTTTTTGTCCATAGAAGTAGACTAGCCTTCCTGTTTTGCTAGTCTAGACCCATCCGGTTTTCCGGTGAACGGCGTCTCACAGCCTCTTGTTTGTCAACGGGTCGCTCCACAAGGAGCGGTGGCGCTATCTCGGCCGCCAGACCAGCCCTAGCTGTCACCCTTGTCGGGCATCCGGTCGCTCTTGGTCCCCCCGTCGCCGGCGCAATGCACCCGGGCCATGCCGTTGGAGTATCGGGTGAACAGGCGCGAAAAGGATTGAATATCCTCCGCGCTCCAATCGGCGAAAACCGTAAGCAGCTTGTCCCATTTCGCATCGCGGAACTGGCTGAAGGCATCGCGCGCCTTGTCGGTGATCACCAGGATCGACTTGCGCCCGTCGCCCTGCGCCACATCGCGGCGCAGCCAGCCCTCGGCGATCAGCCCCGAGGCGATGCGGCTCGCCCGCGACGGGTCGATCGCCATTTCCTCCGCAAGCAGCCCCACCGTGGCGGGTTCGGCCTGGGCGCGGGCGATGCCATGCTCGATGCGGTTGATCGCCATCAGGGCAAAGAACTGGCTGAGCTCCAGCCCCAGATCCATCTCCGAAAGCAAAAGCCCCACCAGCTCGCCCTTGGCCGCGCGGCGGTGCCAGACGAACATCTCGGCATCGAGCCCCAGCAGCGCCTCGACCACCGCCGGCGCAAATCCCGCCGCTTCCAGCCTGTCCGGCAGGTCGGCGTGAAACCGGGGCAAGGTCTTGGCATTGGCGCTCATGGCGGCGGTGTCGCAAGTTATCGTGCGATTGTCAATAATATGCCGTACACAATTATGTGCGGTTGACACATATATGCCGGAGGCGTAGGGAACGGCCATCACGGAAAGACGCGCGATGACCATCACAAACCCATCCCCCACCCCCTCCGCCGCTTCGGACACGCAGTCCGAACCCACCTCGATCCGGCTGATCATCGTGTCGATCGGCGCGCTGCTGCTGCTCGCCTCGCTCGACCAGACGATCGTTTCCACCGCCCTGCCCACCATCGTGGCCGATCTTGGCGGGCTCGAACATCTGAGCTGGGTGGTCACCGCCTATATTCTCGCCTCCACCATCGTCGCGCCCCTCTATGGCAAGCTCGGCGACCTCTACGGGCGGCGCAACATGGTGTTCATTTCGGTGGGCCTGTTCCTGCTCGGCTCGGCGCTGGCCGGCGCGGCCTGGTCGATGACCTCGCTCATCGTTTCGCGCGCCATTCAGGGGCTGGGCGGCGGCGGATTGTTCGTGCTCGCGCTGTCGGTGATCGGCGATGTGATCCCGCCGCAGGACCGGGGCAAGGTGCAGGGCGTGTTCGCCTCGATCTTCTCGGTCTCCTCGGTGATCGGGCCGCTGATCGGCGGCTGGTTCGTCGAACAGGCGAGCTGGCACTGGATCTTCTATATCAACATTCCCATCGGGATCGCCGCGCTGATCGGCTTCGCGATCTCGTTCAAGCCCACCGGGCGCCGCGTGCAGCACAAGATCGACTGGCTCGGCGCGGCCATGCTCTCGGTCACGCTGGCCGGGGTCACGCTGGCCACCAGCCTGGGCGGGCGCAGCTTTGCCTGGGCCAGCCCCGAGATCATCGGCCTCGGGCTGATCGCGCTGGCCGGCCTGCTCACCTTCCTCTGGGCCGAAACCAGGGCCTCCGAGCCGATCCTGCCGCTCGGGCTGTTCCGGATGAACGTGTTCTGGGTGACCTCGATCATCGGTTTCATCTCCGGCGCGGCGATGTTCGGCTCGGTCACCTTCCTGCCGATCTACCTGCAGATCGCCAAGGGCACCTCGCCTACGGTTTCGGGCCTGATGCTGGTGCCGATGACGGCCGGGATCCTGATCTCCTCCACCCTCGCCGGCCGGTATATGGGCCGCACCGGGCGCTACCGCTACCTGCCGATCATCGGCACGAGCTTTCTGTTTCTCGGCATGATCCTGCTGTCGACGCTTCAGGCCGATACGCATTGGCTGATCTTCTCGATCTTCCTCGCCTGCGTCGGCCTCGGCATGGGCAACATCTTCCCGGTGGTCACCACCTCGGTGCAGAACGCCGTGCCGCGCCACCAGCTCGGCACCGCCACCGCCGCCGGGCTGATGTTCCGCCAGGTCGGCGGTTCCATCGCCGTGGCCGCATTCGGCGCGCTGTTTGCCACGGGCATGGCGGCGAAGATGGGCGCGGCGGGGGCCGAGTTTGCCGGGGGCGGGCTGGAAATCAGCCCGCAGATGCTGGCGGCCCTGCCCGCCGAAGCGCGCGAACAGATCGGCGCAGCGGTGGTGAGCGCCATCCACCCGGTCTTCCTGATCGCCGCCGGACTTGCGGTGATCGGCTTCATCTTCGCGCTCATGCTGGAAGAAATCGCCCTGCACAACCGCGTGGTGCCGAAGGGCGAATAACACCACATTCCGCGCTCCGCCCGCAGGCGCGCGCAAACCGCGCAGGCCTGCCGCGGCACCTTGCGCCGCAGCGCAGCATACCCTACGACTCTGGCAAATGTCCGACAGGCCACGGAGAGACCGATGCCGGAATTCAACAAAATCCTCATTGCCAATCGCGGCGAGATCGCCATCCGCATCATGCGCGCCGCCAACGAACTCGGGAAGAAGACGGTCGCCGTCTATGCCGAGGAAGACAAGCTGGGGCTGCACCGCTTCAAGGCCGACGAAGCCTACAGGATTGGCGAGGGGATGGGGCCGGTGGCCGCCTATCTCTCGATCCCCGAGATCATCCGGGTGGCAAAGGAAGCGGGCGCGGACGCAATCCATCCGGGCTACGGCCTGCTGTCGGAAAACCCCGAATTCGTCGATGCCTGCGAAGCGGCGGGCATCACCTTCATCGGTCCGAAAGCCGAAACCATGCGCGCCCTCGGCGACAAGGCCAGCGCGCGGCGCGTCGCCATCGAGGCCGGCGTGCCGGTCATCCCCGCCACCGAGGTTCTGGGCGACGACATGGAGGCGATCAAGGCGGAGGCCGCCGAGATCGGCTTTCCGCTCATGCTCAAGGCAAGCTGGGGCGGCGGCGGCCGGGGGATGCGCCCGATCCACAATGTGAAGGAATTGCCAGAGAAGGTGCTCGAAGGCCGGCGCGAGGCCGAGGCCGCCTTCGGCAATGGCGAGGGCTATCTTGAAAAGATGATCACCCGCGCGCGCCATGTCGAGGTGCAGATCCTCGGCGACACGCAGGGCAATATCTACCACCTCTGGGAGCGCGATTGCTCGGTGCAGCGGCGCAACCAGAAGGTCGTCGAACGCGCGCCCGCCCCCTATCTGAGCGAGGCCCAGCGCGAGGAGATCTGCACGCTCGGCAAGAAGATCTGCGAACATGTGAACTATACCTGCGCCGGCACCGTCGAATTCCTGATGGATATGGAGACGGGCAAATTCTACTTCATCGAGGTCAATCCCCGCGTGCAGGTCGAGCACACGGTGACCGAGGAAGTGACGGGCATCGACATCGTGCGCGCCCAGATCCTGATCGCCGAGGGCAAGAGCCTGACCGAAGCCACCGGCGTGGCCAGCCAGTATGACGTGAAGCTGCACGGCCACGCGCTGCAATGCCGGATCACCACCGAAGACCCTCAAAACAACTTCATCCCCGATTATGGCCGGATCACCGCCTACCGCACGGCGACGGGCATGGGCATCCGCCTCGATGGCGGCACCGCCTATCCCGGCTCGGTGGTCACCCGGTTCTACGACTCGCTTCTGGTGAAGGTCACCGCCCATGGCCAGACGCCCGAACAGGCGATCGCCCGGATGGACCGGGCGCTGCGCGAATTCCGCATCCGTGGCGTGAGCACCAATATCGCCTTCGTGGAAAATCTGCTCCGGCACCCCACCTTCCTGTCGAACGCCTATACCACGCGCTTCATCGACGAGACGCCGGAGCTGTTCGAGTTTCCCAAGCGGCGCGACCGGGCCACGCGCCTGCTCACCTATATCGCCGACATCACCATCAACGGCCATCCCGAGACGGTTGGCCGCCCCGAACCGCATCCCGACCTCAAGCCGCCGCGCTGCCCGGGCCTGAAAGCCGACACGCCCCCCGCCGGCACCCGGCAATTGCTGGACGAGAAAGGCCCCAGGGCCGTGGCCGACTGGATGCTCGCGCAAAAGCAGGTGCTGCTGACCGACACCACGATGCGCGACGCGCACCAGTCGCTGCTCGCGACGCGGATGCGCAGCTTCGATATGGTGCGCATCGCGCCGGCCTATGCCGCCAACCTGCCGCAGCTCTTCTCGATGGAAATGTGGGGCGGCGCGACCTTCGACGTGGCCTACCGTTTCCTGCAGGAATGCCCCTGGCAGCGCCTGCGCGACATCCGCGCCCATCTGCCCAACGTGATGACCCAGATGCTGCTGCGCGCCTCCAACGGCGTGGGCTACACGAATTACCCCGACAACGTGGTCCAGGGCTTCGTGAAGCAGGCCGCCACCAGCGGCATGGACGTGTTCCGCGTCTTCGACAGCCTGAACTGGGTCGAGAACATGCGCGTGGCGATGGATGCCGTGATCGAGAACGACAAGGTCTGTGAAGCGGCGATCTGCTATACCGGCGATATCCTCGACCCCGACCGCTCGAAATACGACCTGAAATACTATGTCTCGATGGCGAAGGCGCTCGAAGCCGCCGGCGCCCATGTGTTGGGCGTGAAAGACATGGCCGGGCTTCTGAAGCCCAAGGCGGCGACGGCGCTGATCTCTGCCTTGAAAGACGAGGTCTCGATCCCGATCCACTTCCACACCCACGACACCTCCGGCGCCGCGGCCGCCTCCGTGCTTGCGGCGGTGGATGCGGGCGTCGATGCCGTCGATGCGGCGATGGACGCCTTTTCCGGCTCGACCTCGCAGCCCTGCCTCGGCTCGATCGTCGAAGCCCTGCGCCATACCGAGCGGGATACCGGCCTGGACCCGACCGAGATCCGCAAGATCTCGAATTACTGGGAAGCGGTGCGCGGGCAATACGCCGCCTTCGAAAGCGGGCTGGAGGCACCCGCCTCCGAGGTCTACCTGCACGAAATGCCCGGCGGCCAGTTCACCAACCTCAAGGCGCAGGCCCGCTCGCTCGGCCTCGAAGAGCGCTGGCACGAAGTGGCGCAGGCCTATTCGGACGTGAACAAGATGTTCGGCGATATCGTGAAGGTCACCCCCTCGTCCAAGGTGGTGGGCGACATGGCGCTGATGATGGTGAGCCAGGGCCTGACCCGGGCGCAGGTGGAAGACCCCGCCACCGAGGTCAGCTTCCCCGACTCGGTTGTCGACATGATGAAGGGCAATCTCGGCCAGCCGCCCGGCGGCTTCCCCGCGGGGATCGTGGCCAAGGTGCTCAAGGGCGAAAAGCCCGATACCGAGCGCCCCGGCAAGCATCTGGCGCCGGTCGATGTGGAAGCGGTGCGCGCGGAGGCCAGCGAGGCCCTGGAAGTGACGCTCGACGATGAAGACCTCAACGGCTACCTGATGTATCCCAAGGTCTTCTCGGACTATACCGAGCGCCACAAGCTCTATGGCCCGGTGCGCACCCTGCCGACGCGCACCTTCTTCTATGGCATGGAGCCGGGCGAGGAGATCGAAGCCGAGATCGACCCCGGCAAGACGCTCGAAATCCGCCTGCAGGCCATCGCCGATACCAATGACGAAGGCGAGGCCAAGGTGTTCTTCGAGCTGAACGGCCAGCCGCGCACCGTCCGCATCGCCGACCGCAAGGTGACCGCGACCAAGGCCGCGCATCCGAAGGCCGATCCGGGCAATCCCGCCCATGTCGGTGCGCCGATGCCGGGCGTGATCGCAACGGTGGGCGTGCAGCCGGGCCAGGAGGTGCGCGCCGGCGACCTGCTGCTGACCATCGAAGCGATGAAGATGGAAACCGGCATCTCCGCCGAACGCGATGCGGTGGTGAAAGCCGTGCATGTGCAGCATGGCAGCCAGATCGACGCGAAAGACCTGCTGGTCGAATTCGAAAGCTGAGATGAGGGGGGCGGAAAGCCGGTTTCCCAGTTTTCTGACATCCTTCTGAAAATGTGCAAAAAACCGGCCCATGGGCCGCCCGCGATCACACCGCTTTCAGTGCCGGTTTGCCCCTGGCTTTCGCCGCGCGCTTCTTCTTCGCCTGTTCGGCATGAGCGCCTGCGTTCTGGTCGATGAATTCCAGCACCAGCGGGCGGATATGATTGCGCCACGATTTGCCGGCGAAAATCCCGTAATGGCCCGCGCCGATCTCGATATAGCCCGCCTTCTTCTCTTCGGGCACGCCGGTGCAGAGCGGCAGGGCGGCGGCGCATTGGCCGGGGGCGGTGATATCGTCCTTCGAGCCTTCCACCGTCTTGATCGCCACATCGGTGATCTTGCCGATATCCACCCTGTGGCCGTTCACCACGAATTCGTTGCGGGCGATCTCGCGGTTCTTGAAGATGCGCTCGACGGTGGACAGGTAGAATTCCGCGGTCATGTCCATCACCGCGAGATATTCGTCGTAGAATTTGTTGTGCTTGTCGTGGTCGCCCGCCTTGCCCTTCATCACCTTCGAGATCTGGTTGGTGAAGGCGTTGGAATGCGTCTCGGCATTCATCGACATGAACCCGGCCAATTGCAGCAGGCCGGGATAGACCTGCCGCCCCACGCCCTTGTACTTCGCGCCGACGCGCTGGATCGCCATTTCCTCAAGCTGGCCCATCGTCACCCGGCGGCCGAAATCGGTCACATCCGTGGCGGCCACGTCCGGGTCGATCGGGCCGCCGATGAGGGTGAGCGTCTGCGGCTGCGCCTCCGGGTCGAGCTCGGCCAGATAGGCGGTGGCGGCCAGCGTGAGCGGGGCGGGCTGGCAGACGGCGATGACGTTGATATCCGGCCCCAGCGCGCGCATGAACTCGACGAGGTAGAGCGTGTAATCCTCGATGTCGAACTTGCCGAGCGAGGCGGGAATGTCGCGGGCATTGTGCCAGTCGGTGATATAGACCTCGGCATCGGGCAGGAGCGACGACACGGTGGAGCGCAGGAGTGTGGCGTAATGCCCCGACATCGGCGCCACCAGCAATACCCGGCGCGGCTTCGGATCGCGGCCCTGCACCTTGAAATGGATCAGATCGCCAAAGGGCCGCTCCACCAGTTTCTCGACCGAGACGACGTGATCGCGCCCGTCGGCGCCCACCACCGTGTAGATCCCCCAATCGGGCTTGGCGACCATCCGGGCGAAGCTGCGCTCGGTGACTTCGCCCCAGGCGGCGAGCCATTCGAACCACGGGTTCGGCAGCGCGGCGACGGCGGGGTAATTGCCGAAGGCAGCCGCCGTTGCGCCCAACCACTGGTTGGTGTTGCGCATCGTCTCCATCAGATCGTAGGTCGCCGTGTAGCGCATCTGTCGCCTCGCTGTTGCCTGCACCGGCCCCTCTCAGATAGCGTGGAACCAGGCAGGTGCCCCCGTGGCAAAATGCTGCGGGTGCAAAATAAGATAGGATCAATTTATTAACATGACAACAAAAGACATTGACCCGCCGGCCGTGAGTGAGACGCTGCAGGAAAACCTTGCGCGGATCGAGGCGCTGACGGCGCGGCTCGCGGCGGCGATGTCGCAGAAGAAGATGATCCGCCCGTCGCTGCAGGGGCCGGGGCCGGATTTTTACGGCAAGGCGATGGGGGCCTATTGGGCCGAATTGATGCAGAACCCGGCCAAGGTGTGGGAGAGCCAGCTCGAATACTGGTCGAAAACGCTGTCGCATGCGGTCGAGGCGCAGCAGGCACTGCTCGACGGCGCACCGCTGGTGCCGAAGGACGAAACTCCGAAGGACCGGCGCTTTTCCAACCCGCTATGGCAGACGCATCCCTGGTTCAATTACCTCAAGCAGCAATATTTCATCTCCTCCGAGGCCATCGAGAAGGGGGTGGAAGAGCTTGACGGGATCAGCGACCATGAGCGCCAGAGGATGCGCTACTTCACCCGGCAGATCGTCGACATGATGGCGCCGACGAACTTCTTCGCCAGCAACCCCGACGCGCTGGAAAAGGCGATCGAGACCGAGGGCCAGTCGCTGATCGACGGGCTTGAGAACATGATCCGCGATCTCGAAAAGAACGATGGCGAGCTGATCCCCACCTTGTCGGACCCGGACGCTTTTACCGTGGGCGAGAATCTTGGCACCTCCGAAGGCGCGGTGGTCTACCGCAACCGGATGTTCGAGCTGATCCAGTACAAGGCGCGCACCGAACAGGTGCACGAGACGCCGCTCATCATCTTTCCGCCCTGGATCAACAAGTTCTACATTCTCGATCTGAAGCCGGAAAACAGCCTGATCCGCTGGATCACCGAGCAGGGCTATACGCTGTTCGTGGTGTCCTGGGTGAACCCCGCCGATTCCAGCTATGCCGATGTCGGGCTGGAGACCTATATCGAAGAAGGCTTTCTCACCGCGATGCGCGAGGTCAGGGTGATCACCGGCGAGGAGAAGGTGAACGCCGTCGGCTATTGCATCGCCGGCACCACGCTGGCGGTCACGCTGGCGCTGATGAACAAGCGCGGCGATGACAGCGTGAACGCCGCCACCTTCTTCACCGCGCTCACCGATTTTTCCGATCAGGGCGAGGTGGGCGTGTTTCTCGACGACGATTTCGTCGACGGGATCGAGGAGGAGGCGCGCGAGACCGGGCTGATGTCGTCGCTCTACATGGCGCGGACCTTTTCCTTCCTGCGGGCGAACGACCTGATCTATCAGCCCGCGATCAACGCCTATATGCTCGGCAATCCGCCCCCCGCCTTCGATCTGCTCTACTGGAACGGCGATGGCACCAACCTGCCGGGCAAGATGGCGGTGGAATACCTGCGCGGGCTGTGCCAGCAGGATGAATTCGCCGGGGCGGGTGAGGGCTTTGCGATCCTTGGCGAGCGGCTCAGGATCACCGATGTGCAGGTGCCGCTCTGCGCCATCGCCTGCGAGACCGACCATATCGCCGCCTGGCGGTCGAGCTACCGGGGGATTCGGGCGATGGGGGCAGAGGACAAGACCTTCATCCTGTCGGAATCCGGCCATATCGCGGGGATCGTGAACCCGCCGGCAAAAAAGAAATACGGCCATTACACCAATACCGACTGGCCCGCCGATCCCGGGGCCTGGCGCGAGAGCGCCGCGTTCCACGAGGGCACCTGGTGGTTTCGCTGGAACGACTGGCTGGCGCCGCGCTCGGGGCCGATGGTGCCGGCGCGGGAGCTGGGCGATTCGGAGCATCCGGTGCTCGCCCCGGCCCCCGGTACCTATGTGCTGAGCCAGCCAAAGGCTTGATCCGGAACGGAATTGGCCCCGTGCCCGGGCTTTATGCTGCAGTGCAGAAAAAAATCTTGATTTTCTGCACTGCAGCATCCATATTCTTTGCAGACGCAGAATTTACCCCGGCGGGGCCGGGACGTTTGGAGAAAAGCAATGGCGAAGAAAAACGACTACATGAAGATGGTTCAGGACATGATGGGCAATTTCCCGATGGATATGTCGGCCTTTGAAGATGCGTTCAAATCGCAGGCCGCCCTCGGTGAGAAATTCTCGAAAGTGGCGCTGGACGCGGCCGAAAAGTCGGTCGAAATCTCGACCAAGTGGACGAAAGACACCCTGTCCAAAGTGGGTGACATGACCGCCGCCAAGACCGAAGCCGTCGACTACTCGAAAGCGATGACCGATTTCGCCTCGTCGCAGGCCGAGATGGCCGCCGAGAACATGGCCGCCTTCGCCGAAGTGGCGAAGAAGGTCCAGACCGAGACCGTTGAACTGATGCTCGCCGCCGGCAAGGACATGGGCGCCGAAGCCACCGCCGCGATGAAAAAGGCCACCGACGAGGTGACCAAGGCCGCCAAGAAAGCGACCGAAGCGGCCAAGTAATCCGACTTCCCGACGCCGGTCACCTCCTCCCGGCCGGCGCAACTTATGGGGCGAGCCAGCAGGCTCGCCCTTTTTTGCATCTGCCGGGCTTCCATTCGGCCCTGTGGCGAAGGGACGCTTGCTTTTCGTTTCAGCCGTAACGTAGAATTTTCTGCAATGGCGAAATGCCGAGATCCACAGGGAGGACATCGCGTGGCCAAATCCGGGGACCCGCTGCTCATCAAGCGCTATGCAAGCCGTCGGCTCTACAACACCGAGACGTCGGATTATGTGACGCTGGACGACATTGCGGGGTTTATCCGCGATGGCCGCGAGGTGCAGATCATCGACCTCAAGACCGGCGACGACCTGACCCGCCAATACCTGCTGCAGATCATTGCCGAGCACGAAAGCCGGGGCGAGAACGTGCTGCCGGTGGCGGTGCTGACCGACCTTGTGCGCACCTACAGCACCCAGGCGCAGTCGGTGGTGCCGCAATTCCTGGCCGCGTCCTTCGAGATGCTGCGCGACAGCCAGTCGAAGATGATGGAAAATCTCGGCGCGATGCCCAACCCGATGAAGAACGTGCCTGGCTTCGAGGCGATGCAGGCGCAGCAACAGGCGTTTCTGAACGCGATCATGCAGGGCTGGGGCGCGGCGGGCACGACGGCGCCGCAAGCCGGGGACGAGCCGGAAGACGACGACGACAAGGACGCCGAGCTCGAATCCATCAAGAAGCAGCTTGCCGAACTTCAATCCAAGCTCTCGGGGCTCTGATCCGCACGGCCCCACCGGCACAGGCGAAAGGCCGCTGCCATGGTTGATACCACCGGGCGGGTGACACTCTGGGGGATCGAGGTGTTTCTCGCCATTGCCGAGGAACAGTCGATCTCGGTGGCCGCGCGCCGGCTGGGCGCGAGCAATTCCGCCGTCAGCCAGCAGCTCAGCAATCTCGAAACCGCGCTGGGCGCGGTGCTGGTGGACCGGCGCGCGCGGCCCTTCCGGCTGACACCGGCGGGCGAGCTTTACCGCCGCCGGGCGCGTGCGATCCTCGATGAAGCCGAGCAGGCCCGCGCCGAGCTGGCCCGCGCGGAACTGGCGCAGCTCACCCGTCTGCGCCTTGGCATGATCGAGGATTTCGACGCCGACGTGACGCCGCGCCTGCTTACCGATATGGCCGACGATCTGACCGGCGCGCGCTTTTTACTGGAGACGGGGCCGTCGCACCGGCTGAACGACCAGCTCGACGCCCGTGCGCTCGACGTGATCGTCGCCGCCGAAATGGGGGCGCCCGCCGACTGGATGGAGGTGCATCCGCTGCTCGAAGAGCCCTTCGTCGCCGCCGTGCCGCGCGGCGCGGGCGATGCGAACGATGCGCTGCGCCAATTGCCCTTCATCCAGTATTCGCCGCGCCATCACATGGGCCGCAAGATCGCCGAGCACCTGGCCCGGCAGGAGATGCATCTCGGCCACCGGTTCGAGCTCGACAGCTATCACGCGATCATGGCGATGGTTGCGGTGGGGGCAGGGTGGACGATCCTCACGCCGCTGGGCGTGCTGCGCGCGCATCGCTTCGTCGAGGCGGTCGACATCCTGCCGCTGCCGGTCGCGCCGCTGAGCCGCCGGGTGTCGCTCTCGGCCCGCGCGGGTGTCCTGGGCGATATGCCGGGGCAGGTGGCGGCACGGCTGAAGCCGCTGCTCAGCGAGCTGATCGTCGCCCCGGCGCTGGCCCGCTACCCGTTTCTCGACGGGGCACTGCGGGTTCTTTAGCGCTCAGGTGCCGTAGGCCCGGCTCGCGCCCTTTACGTCTTCCGCCGCGCCGATCAGCGTATCGGCGATGAAATCGAGTTCGGGGCGTTTGAGGCGTACCGGCAGGCGGGTGTCGCAGGCGCGCATGAGCATGGCCGCGGTCTTGGGCAGCGGCCCCGGCTTTTCGGGCAGGAATTCCCAGTTCCAGAAGGCGCGGGCATTGTCTTCGGACATGCCGAACACCTGCACGCCCACGCCGCGCTCGCTGGCGATGGCGGCGAACATCTGCACCTCGCCATCGGACATGCCGGTGAGGTTGAACTGGATCGAATCCGGCGCGCGGGTTTCGGGCGGCAACGCCGGCGGCACCTCGATCCAGGGACTCGTGTTGAGCCGCTCGGCCACGTAATCGTGGTTGGCCAGCCCGTCGCGCACCCGGCCATCGAGCGCGGGGATCTGCGGGCGCACCACGGCGGCCGAGAGGTTCGACATCCGGGTATTGTAGAGCGGCAGCTTGTTCTGCCAGCGCGCGAAGGCTTCGGCCAGCTCCGCCGAATTCTGCCCGCGCGGGGTTTTGTGCTTTTTCCAGTTATGCTCATAGGCGCCCGACATGATGACGGCGCGGGCGATCACATCGGCATCGTCCGAGACGAGGATGCCGCCTTCGCCCGCGTTCAGCATCTTGTAGGACTGGAAGGAGAAGGCCCCGATCTTGCCGATGGTGCCGATCTTCTGGCCGTGCCAGAGCGTGCCGAGGCTATGGGCTGCGTCCTCGATCACCGGTATGCCGCGGGCGTTGCACAGCGCCATGATCGCGTCCATGTCGGAGGTGTGGCCGCGCATATGGCTGATGATCACCGCGCCGATATCGCCGGTCAGCCTGGCCTCGAAATCGGCCATGTCGATCCGGTAATTCGCGCCGACCTCGACCAGAACCGGGATGCAGTCGGCATGGATGATGGCCGAGGGCACGGCGGCGAAGGTGAAGGCCGGGATCAGCACCCGGGTATCGCGCGGCAGGCCGAGCGCCTTCAGCGACAGAAACAGCGCCGAGGAGCAGGACGACACCGCCAGCGCGTATTTCACCCCGAGGGCTTCGGCGAACTCGGCTTCGAGCAGCGACACGGGCGCATCTTCCGGCGCGGTGTAGCGGAACAGATCGCCCGAAGCGAGCAGGCGGTCGATCTCGTCGCGGGCCGCGTCTGGGATCGGTTCGGCGTCGTAGACGTTTGGGGCGAGGACCATGGCAGCGTTCCTTTTCGGGTTTTCCGAAACCTCTATTCAGGAAAACCGTAACAGGAATGTGACCCGCCGAGTAGTATTTTCGTCGCCGCGATGCAGCAGGGGCGCGGAGCGCCGCCGATCGCGCGCCGGCTTCGCGGGAAAAGTATGCCAATCAGACGTTTAGAAGAAGGTGCTCACGTTCCCACGGGCTGATCACACTGAGGAATTCGGCATGTTCCGAGCGCTTGATGGCGAGGTAGACGCGAACGAAATCGTCGTCCAGCAGCGCGCGCATGGCGGTCGACTCCTCGAGGATGTCCAGCGCCGCGCCAAGGTCGCGCGGGATGCCTTCGTCGCTGTCGTAGGCGTCGCCGCGGAACTGGGCGCTGGGGCGGATTTCTTCCATCAACCCGAGATAGCCCGCCGCGAGCGAGGCGGCGATGGCGAGGTAGGGGTTGGCGTCCATGCCCGCGAGCCGGTTTTCGACCCGGCGCGAATCCGGCCCCGAAATCGGGATGCGGATGCCGGTGGTGCGGTTGTCGCGGCCCCATTCGAGGTTGATGGGCGCCGCGAAGTCGCGCACGTAACGCCGGTAGGAGTTCACATAGGGCGCCAGCAGCGCGATCACCGAGGGCAGGTGCTTTTGCAGCCCGCCGATGAAGTGGAAGAAGGCATCGGTATCGCCGCCCTGCGGCCCGGCAAAGATGTTATGCCCGGTCTCGATATCCACGATCGAGTGGTGGATATGCATCGCCGACCCCGGCTCGTCGGCAATCGGTTTGGCCATGAAGGTGGCGAAGCAATCGTGGCGCAGCGCCGCCTCGCGGATCAGCCGCTTGAAGAAGAACACTTCATCGGCCAGCTTCACCGGGTCGCCGTGGCGCAGGTTGATCTCCAGTTGCCCGGCGCCGCCCTCCTGGGTGATGCCGTCGATCTCGAAGCCCTGCGCCTCGGCGAAATCGTAGATATCGTCGATCACCGGGCCGAACTCGTCGACGGCGGTCATCGAATAGGCTTGCCGGGCGGCGGCGGGGCGGCCCGAGCGGCCCATCATCGGCTCGATGGACTTGGCCGGGTCGAGGTTGCGGGCGACGAGGTAGAATTCCATCTCGGGCGCGACCACCGGCTCCCAGCCCTGTTTGCGGTAGAGATCGACCACCCGTTTGAGCACGTTGCGCGGCGCCAGCGGGATCGGGGCGCCGGTGCGGTCGTATGCGTCGTGGATCACCTGCAGCGTCCAGTCGGCCGTCCAGGGCGCGGCGGTGGCGGTTTCGATATCGGGCTTGAGGATCATGTCACGCTCGACAAAGCCGTCTTCCGCCGCCTCGTCGGGCCAGTCGCCGGTGATGGTCTGGAAGAAGATCGACTCGGGCAGGTGAAAATAGGCCTGCCGGGCAAACTTGCCGGCGGGCACCGCCTTGCCACGGGCGATGCCGGGCAGATCGCCGATGATACATTCCACCTCGTCGAGCCTGCGGCCTTCGAGATAGGCGCGCGCGGCGTCGGGGAGGTTTTCGGTCCAGTCTTTCGGGGCCATCATTTGCCTCCCTTGAGCAGAAATTCAGCCATGCGCGCGCCCATCGCCGCATTGTCGGTGCTCTGCGCCAGCGAGGCGCGGGCCTCGTCGACCAGCGCGGGCGCCACGGCGCCGGAGCGGTAGTCGATCAGCCCTTTCATCATCTCGGCGGCGAATTCGGGGTGCGGCTGGATCGTCAGCACATTGTCGCCGATCACCAGCGCCGCGTTTTCGCAGAAATTGTTCGAGGCGATCACCCGGGCGCCCTCGGGCAGCTCCACCACCTGATCCTGATGCCAGGCGTTGAGCGCCAGTGTTTCGCCGCCGAAATCGTAGCTTTGCCGCCCGACGGCCCAGCCGCCGGCAAATTTCTCGACCCGCCCGCCAAGCGCCTGAGCGATGATCTGGTGGCCGAAGCACACGCCCACCAGCGGCCGCCCCGAAGCCGCGATCTGGCGGATCAGCTCTTCCAGCGGCGCAATCCAGTCATGACCTTCATAGACGCCATGGCGCGAGCCGGTGATGAGCCACGCCTCCGCATCGAGCGGGCCTTCGGGAAAGATCCCGTCGACCACGTCCCAGCGCTGGAAGCTGAAATCATGCCCGCCGAGCAGGCGTTCGAACATGTCCGCATAGTCGCCCAGCTCGCCGCGAACTTCGTCGGGGGCGTGGCCGGGCTGAAGGATGCCGATCTTCATGGGTCACCAATTTGATCAAATTTCGCCCGCAATCTATCCGACGCCCGAAGGGGCGGCAAGGGGGGCTGTATGCGGGGTGTGGAATGGCAGCGGAGCAGCCGGTGACACGGGCGGCCGGAGCGTGCTTACACGCCCCAGACCGCACCGATCACGAGGTAGAACACAAGCGCGCCGCCGAGGCAGAGACCCATCGGAAAATCCTTGCGCTCCCAGCTTTCCCAATCCTGCGCGCGCGCCCGGATGGCGGGCACCTGGCGGGCGATGCGGTGAATCGCGAAGCCCGCGATCAGGGTCGCGGCGAAGAGGTAGAAGAACAGGATCAGGTCTTCACGCAGAATAAACGGCCCCATCGCGGCGGCGAATTTCGCGTCTCCCGCGCCGAGCAGGCCCGCCATGTTGGCGACGAAGCCGATGGCGAGCACCACCACGAGGTGGACCCAGCGCCAGCCATAGCTGTCCAGCGGCAGCGCGATCAGCCCGATCACGGCGAAGACGGCCACCAGGGCGATCACCGCCTTGTTGGGGATCTTCATCCGCGCCATGTCTGACCAGGCCACCCAGATCGCAATGGGCAGCGCGAAGGGCAGGAACCACAGCGCGGAACTGATCGTCTGTGCCGTCATGCCTTAGCCGCGCGCCACATTGCTGTCGAGCGCGCGCAGGGCGCGGACCGCTTCGTCGAAATGCTGCGGATGGGTGTCGATCGCCTCTTCCAGAAGCGTCTTGCCCATCACCACGTCGCCCTGCTTGATCGCGGCGAGCGCGAGGGTATGCAGAAGCTGGGCGCGTTCGGTCTGGGTGACGCTGATCACCGGCATATCGTATTTGCGCTGCGCGCCCCGGGCCATGACAAGGTTGTTCTTGGCGGTGAACATCGTGTTGTCATAGGTGAGCGCTTCCGTGAACAGCTTTTCGGCCCCGGCGAAGTCGCCGCGGGTCAGCTTGGAATAGCCCCAGTTGTTCAGCGTGCGCGCCGGCTGGGTGGTGAGGCCCACGGCGGTTTCGTAGAAGCTGTCGGCCTTGCTCCATTGCTGGCCGGCATCGGCCACCATCGCTTCCAGCCGGTAGCGGTCATAGGTTTCGTAGGTGGGCGGGATCTGGTTGAGGGCATCGCCCGCCTTGGTCCAGTCGCCGGCGCGGATCAGGGCATCGGCGTAGCCCACGCGGTCTTCGTTGGTGACCTCGTCGCTGGCGATGACCACGGACCAGACCCGCACGGCCTCGGCGGGCTTGCGGGCGCGCACCAGTGCCTTGGCGAGATCGCGTTTGAGGTCGATCCGGTCGGGGTATTGCTCCACCGAGCGGCTGAAATAGGCAACCGCCTCGTTCGGGTCGCCGGAGGCCAGCATCACGTCGTTCAGACCGCTCTCGTCGATCACGTTCACGCCCGCCACGGCGCGCTGGACTTCTTCGTCGGTCATGGTGCCTTCACATGCCGACAGCACGACAACGCTGCCAAGGCAGAGAGAGAATAGAAATGTATGGCGCATTTTGCCTGCGTCCTTTTCCTGCTCGTGAGACGCGCTTCGCTTGTTTTGTTATTGATGCGCGAGGAGCAGGTAATCGCCCTGGCCGCGACGCATCAGTGCAAAAGTCGCATCTTCGGGAGCATCATACGAAATGTTTTCGACTTTTGCGAGTGCCAAGGTGAGGTTTTGCTTGATCGAATCCGATTTGCCACCATCGAGCCCGTAGGCGACGCGAAACACCCGCGCGGCCTCGGCGAATTTGCCGGTTTCCATCAGCACGACGCCCAGATTGTTCCAGGCCGGGGCGAATTCGGCATCCTTCTTCACGGCGGCGCGCAGGTCGCGTTCGGCCTGGCCGAGACGGCCCAGCTTGAGATTGGCCGAGCCGATGGCCGACAGCACGTCGACGGTGATGCCGTGATCGGCGGCGGAGCGGGTATAGGCCTTCAGCGCCAGTTCGTATTCGCCCGCCGCCATCAGCCGGTGGCCGACGATCAGCCCGTCGACACTGTCTTCGCCATAGGGCAGGGCATCGGGCGCATAGAGGCCGTCGCCGCCGCGATTGCCGAGGCCGGTGTCACATGCCGAAAGCGCCAGCGTTGCCGCCAGCGCTATCGCGATTGTCTGCCTTGCGGTCAGGATGACCCGCCTCCCAGCTAGAAACTGATGCTCCGCAGCGTCTCGTACACGTTGTAGACCGACGGGCCAATCAGGATGATCAAGAGCGGCGGAACCGTCAGCATCATTGTGGCAAGGGTCATCTTCGTCGGCAAGGTATTTGCTTTCTCTTCCGCGCGCATCACCCGTTTGTCACGCATCTCTCCGGCATAGACGCGCAGCGCCTCAGCGATCGAGGTGCCGAAGGTGGTCGACTGGATCAGCACGGTGACAAAGCTCGCCACATCCGCCACGCCGGCACGGTCGCCCATGTCGCGCAGCACCTCGATCCGGTCCTTGCCGGCCTTCATCTCGTGGCTGACGATCTCGAATTCCTCGGCCAGCGCCGGGAAGCCGTTGCGGATTTCCTTCGACACCCGGATGATCGACTGGTCGAGCGACTGGCCGGCCTCGACGCAGACCAGCATCATGTCGAGCGCGTCGGGGAAGCCGTTGACGATTTCTTCCTTGCGGGTCTCGACCCGGCGGGTCACCCAGTATTTCGGCGCCATGTAGCCGATCCCGCCGGGAATGACGATCGACAGGATCGTCATCTGGGTCGACGGGGTGCCGGTGGCGGAGTTCAGCACCGCATAGGCCACGCCGACCAACAGCAGGCCCACGCCGAGCGCGAATTGCGTGAAGTGGAAGGTGCGCACCGCATTCTTGCCGGGATAGCCGGCCTGCAGCAGCTTGAGCTGGATCGCCGAATACTCGTCCTTGTCCTTCGGTTCGAGGAAGGCGGCGTATTTCTCCAGCTTGTCGTGGTTGCCGCTGCTGTTGCGCAGCTTCTGCTTCTGGCTGGAGGTCGGTTCGGGCTGGTGAACGGCCTTGTTGAGCTTGTCGAGCGGATCTTCGGGCCGGTTCAGCAGCATCGGCAGGGTGGCGACGACCAGCAGAATACCCAGCACGCCGATGGCGACGAAGGGGCCGAACGGGCCGAAATTGTCGGTCAGCATTTGCATGATCGCATCCATGACGTTGCCCTCAGACCTTGATGTTCACGAGCGCCTTCATCACGAAGATGTTGGCGATGAGGAAGGCGGCGGCGACGAGGGCCGCGGGCACGAAGGCGGCGGTGTCTTTCACGTCGTCGTAGTAATTGGGCTGGATCACGTTGATCATCACCAGCGCCAGGATCGGGAAGCCCGACAGGAAGGTGCCCGACCATTTCGATTCCGCCGTGATCGCCTTCACCCGGCGGAACAGCTTGAAGCGGGCGCGGATCACCTTGGCGAGCCCGTCGAGGATCTCGGCGAGGTTGCCGCCCGATTGCTGCTGGATCGACACGGCGACGGCGAGGAAGCGCAGATCCTGCATGTCCATCCGCTCGGCGAGGTGCTTGAGCGCTTCGCCGATATCGCGGCCATAGGCGCTTTCGTCGGCGATCACGCCCATCTCGGAGCCCAGCGGATCGGGCACTTCCTTGGCGACGATCTGGATCGCCGACGAGAACGGGTGGCCGACGCGCAAGCTGCGCACCATCAGTTCCACCGCGTCGGGAAGCTGCTCTTCGATCATCGACAGGCGCTTCTTGGCCTTGTTGTTGATCCAGACATAGACACCGCCAAAGCCCATCGTCGCGGCCACGGCCACGCGCACGACAAGCCCGGTCGAGGTGCCCACGGTGAGGCCGGCATAGGCCACCACCGAAACGCCGAGCATCACCATGACGAGCTGCTTGGGCGTGAAGGCGATGTTGGCCTTCTGCGCCTTTTCGGCCAGCAGCGAATAAAGCGGGATGCCGCGGGCATTCATGTGCTGGTGCATCTCCTTGCGGAGCTGTTCGAGCACCTGTTCGCGGCCGGCGCCCTTTTCGAGCATGTCGAGGCGGCGGTTGACCCGGCTGTTGAGGCTGATCGACTTGCCGAAGACCGTCAGATAGAGGCCCTCGACGATCACCAGAACGGCGATGAAAATCAGCAGATAGATAAGCGGTTCCGCACTCAGGATCATAAGACTTACTCCGCGGCGACGGGTTCGAAGATGGAGGAGGGCAGGTCATAGCCCCACTGCCGGAACCGCTCGGAGAAGTGCGAACGCACGCCCGTGGCGGTGAAATGGCCGATGATCTTGCCTTCGGGGCCGAGCCCGACGCGCTGGAAGCGGAACACTTCCTGCATCGACAGCACGTCGCCCTCCATGCCGGTGATCTCGGTGATCGAGGTCATCCGGCGCGTGCCGTCCTGCAGGCGGCTGGCCTGCACGATCAGGTGCACGGCGCTGGCGATCTGGGCGCGCATGGCCTTCAGCGGCATCTCGATCCCGGCCATCGAGACCATGTTTTCAAGGCGCGACACGGCATCGCGGGCATTGTTGGCGTGGATCGTGGTCATCGAGCCGTCATGGCCGGTATTCATGGCCTGGAGCATGTCGATAACCTCTTCGCCGCGCGTTTCGCCGACGATGATCCGGTCCGGGCGCATCCGCAGGGCGTTGCGCAGACAATCGCGCTGGGTAACGGCGCCCTTGCCCTCGACGTTGGCGGGGCGGCTTTCCATCCGGCCCACATGGGTCTGCTGGAGCTGAAGTTCCGCCGTGTCCTCGATGGTGAGAATGCGCTCGCTGTCGTCGATGAAGGACGACAGCGCGTTGAGCGTGGTGGTCTTACCCGAACCCGTGCCGCCTGAGACGATGATGTTGAGCCGGGTGGCGACGGCGGCCTGAAGATAGGCGGCCATCTCTTCCGAGAAGGCCCCGAAGCGCACGAGATCGTCGATCCCGAGCTTGTCTTTCTTGAACTTACGAATGGAGACGAGCGAGCCGTCCACCGCGATCGGCGGCACCATCGCGTTGAAACGCGAGCCATCGGCAAGGCGGGCGTCGACGTAAGGGTTCGATTCGTCGACGCGCCGGCCGACGGCCGACACGATCTTGTCGATGATCCGCAGAAGGTGGCGCTCGTCCTTGAAGGTCACGTCGGAAAGCTGGAGCTTGCCGTCGCGTTCGACGAAGACCTGTTGCGGGCCGTTCACCAGAATATCGTTGACCGTGTCGTCCTGCAGCAGCGGTTCGAGCGGGCCGAGGCCCTTCACCTCGTCGAAAAGCTCGCGGTTGAGCTGCGCGCGCTCGTCGCGGTTCAGCACCACGTTCATCTCGTTCAGCGCTTCCGAGGCGATATCCTGAATCTCGGAACGCAGATCTTTCTCGGTCGCGGTTTCGAGCGCGCTGAGATTGAGGTTGTCGAGCAGGCGGGTATGCAGCTCGACCTTGATTTCGCCCAGGCGCTCCTTGCGCTTGCGCTCCTTGTCGGAGGGCGCGGGCTGGGCCGGGGTCTTGTGCACCGGCGCCATCTGCGCGGGCTTTTTCGGCGCCGTCAGCTTGGCGCGGGGCGCTTCGCTCGGGGCGGCGGCGGGCGCCGCAGCCGGGGCCTGGCCGCCCTCGACGGCATGCAGCTTCGGCGTGCCGGCGGCGGTGCCGGGTTTTTCGGAGCCGGGTTTCTTGTAACGCGAGAACATCTGCCCGGTTCCTTCTATTTCGCTGCCGCTTCGGCGGATTCGTTGACCTCGTGCACCGATTTGGCGAGCTTCTGGATTTCCTTGCGAAGCGGGTTCTTCGCAATGGTCTCGGCCAGCGGCAGCCCGTGATCGCAGGCCTGCACGATCGGCTTGCCGCCATCGGGCATCATCACGTCGATGGAGATATCGAGGCTCTCGGCCAGCCGTTTGACCCGGCTCTTGCCGTTGAGATCGGTGAATTTCGGCGCACGGTTGAGGATGTAGCGCAGTTTGGTATGCGGCAGATCCTCGGCTTTCAGCGCCCGGATCATCCGCAGCGCGTTCTGGGCCGAGCGCATGTCGAGCTCGATCGGCGCGAAGTAGACATGGGCGGCGTTCAGCACCGTCTCGGTCCAGCTGACCACCGTGGTGGGCATGTCGATCACCACATAGTCGAAATTCGACCGCGCCATCGCGATGATGCGCTCGATATCCTCGTTGGTGACGAGATCGAGCGGCAGCATGTCATTGGGCGCGGTGAACACGTGCAGCTTGTCGTTGAAGGTGACGAGCGCGGCCCTGAAGCTTTCTTCGTCCATCGATTCGGTGTCCGACAGCATCTCATAAACCGTCTCGCGCCGGGGCAGATCGAGATAGGTCGCGATCGAGCCCATCTGCAGATCGAGATCCAGCAGGCAGACGCGCGGCGGCTCTTTCTTGTCTTTCTTGTCGGCCTTCTCGATATTGGCCAGTTCCCAGGCGAGGTTGACCGCCAGCGTGGTCGCGCCGACGCCGCCGGCAAGGCCATGAACGCCAAGCACCACGCCCTCGCGCCCGCCTTGCGGCTTGGTCGTCGGGGGCACGGCACTGTGGGCCGGGGCTTCCGGTTCGGGGTCCGGCGCACGCAGGCGCTCGATGGCGTCGTGCAGCGCACCTTCGGGAAGCGGGTAGGGGACGAACTCTTCGGCCCCCATCTTCAGAAGCTGGTGCAGCGCGATCGGGCTCACTTCCTCGGCGATCACGATGGCCTTGATGCCACGCGCCGTCGCCTCGCGGATCACTTCCGCGATCTGGGCCAGGTTGCTTTCGTCCCGGTCGTCCATCGCCACGGCGATGAATTCCAGCGATTCCGCTTCCGGCTGGGTGAGAAATGCCCGGGCATCGTCAAGCGATAGATCGCCCCAGCTCTCGCCGAGCTCGGTCTCCATGTCTTCGATCAGAAGATCGAACTCCTGAACATCCCGCGAGACCGTGCAAGCTACGATCGGGGCCGGGTCTGCCTGGAGTGCCGCATTGCCACTCATGTGCCTCTTCCTTACCTGACGGAGCCGGCCGGGATACGCTGGTTGATCCGGCGCATCTGCCGCCTCCTGCCGCACGACTCGTGCGTGGGTTTGCTCGTTACCTTGGGAAAATCGCAGGGAATGGGGGCAAGAATGGGGCGGAAAGCGCGAAAATGTGCGGTCTTTTAAGACGATCCCGTCTCATTGGCGCGGCTGTTTCCACTGGGCCAACATAAAACGGCCGGCGAGGGCCGGCCGTTTCGATTTTGCAAATCCGGGAGAGGTCAGCTGCCGCCGCCACCCCCGCCATTGGAGCTTGACGATGGCGGCATCTCGGTCGCCGAGCGGACATATTCGCGGGCAATCACCTCGGCATATTTGCCATTGAGGATCAGCGGCGCATCTTCCACGAAGCCCGACACTTCGGTCACCGTGCGCCGGTTGCGGCGCTCGCGGTCCTGGGTGTTCACCACCGGGCGGGTTTCGCCGTAGGAGACCATCGCCTCCAGCCGCGAGCGGCTCACGCCCCTGGTCGCCAGATAGGCGACGACGGCCTGGGCCCGGCGCAGGCCGAGGCCCTTGTTGTAGGCGGTGGAGCCGACCAGGTCGGTATGGCCGTAGACGCGGAAGCGCACTTCCGGGAACTGGCGGATGAAATGCGCCTGCCGGTCGAGGACCGTGCGGGCATCGGCATCGAGCTGCGCCGAATTGAAGGCGAAGTTCACCGTGTCGGCCACTTCGCGGTTGAACCGCTCGGCCAGGCTGACCACGTAGCTCTGGGTGCCGTTCATCATGCCGACATTGTTCTCGACCGAGCTGCCCCAGCCCTCCGAGTCCGGCGCATGGCCGGCCTCACCGTAGCGCGAGAGCGTCTCTTCGCAGCCGGTGAGCAGGGCGAGGATCGAGGTCGCGGCGAGGAATTTCTGGGTCCGGGTAAGGGCCATGATCAATCCTCCATCACGTAGCCGTAGGAACCGCCGAAGTCCTGCTGCGCCACTTCGCCGGCGGCGCCGGTGGTGGGCCGGTTGGGCGCGGCGGTGCGTCCGAACAGGAACAGATCGGTCTCCGACGGAGGCCGGATACGGTCGGTGGGCAGGCTCAGAGCCTCGCCGCGGGTCGGGGTAACGAGGTGCGGGGTGATGATGATCACCAGCTCCGACTGGGCCCGCTCGTAATCGGCGGAGCGGAACAGCGCGCCGAGGATCGGGATATCGCCGAGCCAGGGCACCTGGCCGTTGAGATCGCGGAAATCGTCCTGCAGCAGCCCGGCGATGGCGAAGCTCTGGCCATCGCGCATCTCGACGGTGGTCGAGGTTTCACGCCGTTTGAAGGCGTTGACGGCGATCGAGCCGCCACCGAAGCTGATGGCGGAGTCGAGCGCCGAAACCGAGGCCATCAGTTCGAGGTTGATGATGTCGCCATCCACCACGCGGGGGGTGAACTCAAGCTCGACGCCGATCGGTTTGTAGTCGATCGAGATATTGCCGTCCGAGTCCTGCACCGGGATCGGGTATTCGCCACCGGCCAGGAAGCTCGCCCGCTGACCGGAGAGGGCGGTCAGGTTCGGTTCGGCCAATGTGCGGACCATGCCTTTGTTTTCAAGGGCTTCGATCATCACCTGGAATTGCAGCGCCGAGGTGCCGAGGCCAAAGCCGAAGGTGCCGAAGCTGTCGTTGGTGGAGTTCATGAGCGTGCCGGCATCGCCGTCGAAGGCGCTGTTGAAATTGTTGCCGTCCGACATCAGGCCGGTGCCCATCGCCACGCCCGCGCCGATGCCGGTGCCGGTCAGGGCGCCGCCGATGCCCATCGAGGACGACAGGCTCTTGGTGACGGAACGCTGCATCTCGGCGAAGCGCACCTTCAGCATCACCTGCTGCGTGCCGCCCACATTCATCAGGTTGGACACCCGCTCCGGGGCATAGCGGTTGGCCAGGTCGATTGCGCGGTCGAGCGCCATCGTCGAGCTGACCGTGCCGGACAGGACGATGCCGTCATTCGCCGTGCGCACCTCGATGCCCTCGCCGGGCAGGATCTGGCGCAGCCGTTCCTTGAACTCGGCGATGTCGGGCGTGACCTGCACCTCGACATTGGTGATCAGCGAGCCATCGGCGGCGAGCAGGGTGAGCGTCGTGCGCCCCGGCGCCTTGCCGAGCACGTAGATCGTGCGGTCGGAGAGGGTGGAGATATCGGCGATGCCGGGATTGGCGATCGACAATTCTGCGAAAGGTTGGTCGCTTTCGACCACCACCGCCCGGTTCATCGGAACGCTGAGCGCCGCAGAGGCGGCGCCATTCAACACACGCAGTGTTTCGGCCTGTGCGCCGGGGGTGGCCGCCAGGCCCATCCCGAGGCCCAGAAGTGCCGCCTTAAGGAATCTGTCAAATTTCATTGTGATCCTGCCTCTCTGATCACGATTTTATCTGGCCCGCCCGGAATGTTCTTGTGGGTCTTGGCCGGTCTGCTCGTCGTGTCGCCCGTTTGCCGGGCTTGGTGTGAATTTCCGCGCAGGATGCGACAGAAATCGGTTTTATGCAAGAATCAAGCACTTGGCTTGAGTTATATATGCGTCACCAGAGCAACAGTTTTGCCGGTATCCGCAATATTTTGGGGGGCACGCGGCGGTGCCCCCCTGTATCTGTCCTGTCATCCGTCCGGCTCAGTTGGTCGGGCAGGGGATCGGCGTTTCGACGATCTCGCCGCCCTTGCGCGTGCGCACCGTGCAGATCTGCGGCGCCTGTTCGGCCTCGACCACCCGCCGCTCGATGCCGAGAAGCTGGTCCTGGTCCACTTCCACGTTCTCGGCCACCGTATCGTCGCCATGCCCGACGAGCGAGAGGGTGAGCCTGCCGGTGGCGCGGGCCTGGGCGAGCGCCGCCACCTGTTGCGGCGTGGCCTCGACGGTTACCGTGCGCGCCACGGTGGGCGAGGTGCGGTCGAGATCGGCGGTCTGGTCGATGGCGATGATCTGGATGTTCGATTCAATCAATTTCGTCACGTCCTCGGCCCGGCGTTCGCCGTCCGACGAGGCGCGGCCGGTCCAGTAGACATCGACCCGGTCGCCCGGGGCGAGAAAGCCGGAGACGCCCGAGGTGACATCGACCCGGATCGCGAAGGCGCGCATGCCGGTGGCGAGCCGCGAGGCGACGCCGGCATCCTGGCCCGGCCCGGTCACCTTGACGGCAAGGATCGCCTCGTCCTTTTCCATGGTGCGCAGGACCGTGCGGAACCGCTTTTCGCCTTCCGGGAACAGCGTGTCGAGCGAGGTGAACGCCCCTTCCGGGATCGCGCTCTTGGGCCAGTTCACGGCCCGGATGTTTTGCTCGGTGATCTGGGTGCCGTAGCGAACGCCTTCCTTCACGACAAAGACGCTGGTGGTTTCCACCACATTCGCCCGCGCCGCGCGTTCGGCTGCGAGTGCCGACTGGTAGTCGCCGAACACACCCTTTGCCATGTAGACGGCGAAGCCAGCCAGGCCGACGCCGAGGACCAATACCAGCGAGAATACCGCGCGCATGTCCCTTCCTTTCCCTATGTAAAACCGGAAGCCCGGTTACTGCCTTGCCGAAGCTGCCGGTCAAATAGGGCAGAAATCAGGACAAAGCGTGATATTGAAAAGATTTTGTTCCAGTCGCGCAACAAAGCCCCGTTGCCTGGCGGCGCCTTGTTGAACGGGGAAGGGGCCACGCCGATCCGGCGAGGCCCCGTTCCGTCTTATTCGCGTAAAGCGTGAGCCAACAGGCTTACACCTTATTCGGTCGTGGTCGTCCCGCCGCCAGCGGTGTAGTCCGGCATGTCGCCGCCAACCGCGGTGCCCATGCCGCCCACTTCGTCGCCGATGGCGCCGGCGAGTTCGGTGACGCCACCGCCCACCGAGGTCAGCACGGCGATGCCGAGGCCGACGATGGCGGCGGTCAGCACGACCCAGTCAACGGTCACGGCGCCGGATTCGTCATTCTTGAAGTTCTTCGCAAACTTGATCAGTTTCATCTCTATGTCCCTCCGAAAGGTCTCTGCTTGGTTTCACTCTGCCTCCAGCCGAACCCCGAACCGCCTGTGAACCGATCCGCTGCCCTGCTTGGCATGATGCGAATACACTCCCGGATTGGGGCGAGAGTTTGGCTAAGATCGTACATTTTTTGGGGGTGTACTTTTTGTTGGAGAGGTCAGTATTAGTGCATTGAAAATAAACAATATTTTTTTCTTTATTCTTGCTTGAAAGCAGCGATGCCGCGGGTTTTGGCGCAACAGAATAGATATAAAAACAAGGAAAAACTGGCGCTGAATCGGGATTTTTGCGAAACTTTCAACAAAACAAAGAATACGAGGCAGAGCAGTCCCCATGCGGACATTGGCACCATTCCTGATCGGGGTGACGATTCTGGCCTGCGCGCCCGCGCAGGCCCAGGAAGCGGCCCCGGGCGATTTTACCTTTCGCCGGATCGCAGCGCCGCCCAAGGGGCAGGCGCCCCGGATCGACGTGCAGGTCGATCCCGAAGCCTATAATGCCTGGATGGAAGGGCTTGGCGACGCCGCGCGCGACGAGGCGGTGGTCGAAGCCTCGGCCCCCGCCACCGTGGTGCCGACCGGCTGGGAGTGGTTCTGGGGCAATGTCTCGTCCGAACTCAGCGCCTCCGGGCCGGCCAACATGGCCAAGGCGCTGGCGGCGATCGAAAGCGGGCAGGGGCCGCAGCCGCGGCTCCAGCATCTGCAGGATATCGCCGCGCGCTACGGGCGCGAGATTCTGGGTGCGACGGTGGGCACCGATGTATCGCCCGCGCTCGTCGTGGCGCTGATCGCGGTGGAGAGCAGCGGCAATGTCACCGCCGAGAGCCATGCCGGCGCGCAGGGGCTGATGCAGCTCATCCCCGACACCGCGGCCCGCTTCGGCGTGGAAGATCCGAACGATCCGCTCCAGAACATCAAGGGCGGGGTGGCCTATCTCGCCTGGCTGATGAAGCATTTCGACCGCGATCCGATCTTTGCGCTGGCAGGGTACAACGCGGGCGAGAACGCGGTGACGCAACATGGCGGCGTGCCGCCCTATGCCGAAACGCGCGCCTATGTGCCCAAGGTGCTGAGCGCCTGGCAGGTGGCGCGCGGCCTCTGCCTCACGCCGCCGCAGCTCATCACCGATGGCTGCGTCTTCGCGGTGTCCGGCTGAGTGGCGGTCAGATCGACAGCTTCTTGAAGATCCGCTCGGGGATCAGCCTGATGATCGTCATGATGATCCACCAGAAGCCGGGCGTGTAGATCACGTTGCGCTTCTTCTCCACGGCTTTCAGGATGTCGCCCGCCACCTTGTCGGGCGAGGCGACGAGGAACATGCCCTCGATCCCCCAGGTCATCGAGGTGTCGACAAAACCCGGTTTCACCGTCACCACATGCCCGCCCGCGCGCGTAAGGCGGTTGCGCAGGCCCGAGAGGTAGGTGGCGAAGCCCGCCTTGGCCGCGCCGTAGGTGTAATTGCCGATCCGCCCCCGGTCGCCCGCCACCGAGGCCACGCCGACGATGGTGCCGCAGGCGCGCGCCTCCAGCACCGGCAGGATTTCGGCGAGAAAGCGGGCGGGGCCGGTGAAGTTGTCGATGGCAACGCTGCCGATCAGCGCGGGATCGGCGTCGATCTCGGCCTGTGGGGGCATCGAGCCGACGAAGCTTGCCACGTTGATCTCGCCCGGCTCGATCTCGACCTTGCGGATGATCGGGGCAAAGGTGGCGGGATCGCGCGCGTCGAATGTCAGCGCCGAGGCTTCCGCCGCGCCGCGCGCCGAAAGATCGGCCGCCAGCGCCTTGAGGTCGTCCATGTCGCGGCCGGCGACGATCACGCTGTGGCCGTGTTCGGCAAGCTTGCGGGCAAAGGCGCGCGCCATCGAGGAGGTGGCGCCGAGGATGATCCAGGTCTTCGTCATGTCGCGTCCCTCAATTGCAGCCGGCGCACCATGTCGGTGATCAACACGCCGTCCGGGTCGGCCCTGGCGGCCTCCTTCGCCCAGTCTTCCCATTCGGGATACATCGCCTTGATGGTCGCGCCGCTGGCCAGCGCATCCTTGCCGAGATAGAGCCGCCCCGTCGCCTCGACGGTCATCGCCTCCAGCTCGGCGATCAGCATCTCCGCCTTCTCGCGGGCGGGAAAATCAATGGCCAGCGTGTAGCCTTCCATCGGAAAGCTGAGCATCCCGGCGCGGCCGTCGCCCATGCGCTTGATCACGGCGAGCGGCGAGGCGAGGCCGGAGCGCGCGATCTTCGCCACCATCTCTTTCAGCGCCCCCGCCTCGGCGACGGGCACCACGCACTGGAACTGGTGAAAGCCGCGTTTGCCGTAGAGCCGGTTCCAGTCGTGCAGCTTGTCGAGCGGGAAGACGTGCTGCGCGATCGGCATCACATGCACGTTGCCCTGGCTCGGCACCTTGCGCCAATAGGCGGCGTTGAAGGCTTTGACCGTGGGGCCGGACAGGGCGAACGAGGGCAGATCGACCGGCACGGTGATCGGCGGCAGGGCGCGCCCGGCGCGCGGCCCGTCGGTCAGCTCGGCCTCTTCGAGAATGCCCCGGCCCAGCCCGCCACCCTTTGCCGTGCCGTCGATCCAGCCCACATTGTAGCGGAAGGTGGAGGCGTCGAGCAGGGCGAGGAACTCGTCGAAGCTTTCCACCCGCGTGGACTTCACCCGCATCGAGGGGCCGGGCGTGGGGATAAGCTGCAACCTGGCCGAGACGATCACCCCGGTCTGGCCGATCCCGCCCATGGTGGCGCGAAACAGCGCCTTGCCCCGCTGCGGCGAGGCGGTCACCCGCTTGCCGCCCGGCTGGATCAGCGTGACCGACAGCACATGCTGGCCGAAAGAGCCAAGCACATGGTGGTTTTTGCCGTGGATATCGTGGGCGATGGCCCCGCCCACGGTGGGAAAGCCGGTGCCGGGCACCACCGCCGGGATCCAGCCGCGCGGCGCGAAGAGGCGGATGAGATCGCCCAGTTGCACCCCGGCCTCCACCTCCAGCACCCCGGTTTCGGGATCGAAGGCAAGGATCTTGTCCATCCGCGTCATGTCGATGGCGCGGCCGCCATCGTTGAGCGGTGAATCGTTGTAGGAGCGCAGCATCCCGTAAGCCGGGGCGGGCCGGTCCTGCATCAGCCGGGCGAGATGGGCGCCGCGCTCGGGCCGGGCAACCTCGCCATGCGCCTTGTGAACCCGGCCCCAGCCGGAATAATCAGTCTGTTTCCACAACATGTCTGTGCCTCAAAGAATATCGTTCGGCGATGGGGAAGACCGCGAGGCCGATCCCGATCGCAAACCAGAGCGTGGTGACGCGGATGATCGCGGTGGCGGGGATCGAGGCATCGAGCCCGACGCCTTCGAGCGAGAGCAGCGCGATCATCGCCGCTTCGGCCCCGCCGACGCCGCCCGGCGCGCCGGTAAGCCCGCCCGCCAGCCCGGAGAAGACGAAGATCGCCACCGCCTTGGCCACGCCGATATCGGCGCCCATCCAGGCAAGCAGCAGGTGGAAGGCATAGCCTTCGGCAAACCAGCCGGCGAGCCCGAGCAGCCCGGCAAGGGCCATCAGCCCGGGCGAAGAGAACACCGACAGCGCCCGCGCGGCACGGCGCAGCCTGGCAAAGAGCCGCCCGAACCGCCCGGTCACCCGGTGGCCCAGACGGGCAATCCCGGCGAGCAGGGCGGGGCGGGTGGCGATCACCGCCGCCGACAGGGCCAGAACGGTGACGGGCAGGCCGAAGGCGATGCCGGTGGCCGAGAAGGCAAGCGCGGTGCCCAACAGCAGGCCCATCGCGGCAAGGTCCGACGCGCGGTCGACCAGCATCAGCGGCGCCGTGGTCTCGAAGGGCGCGCCGGTTTCGCGCCCGATCCAGCGCATCCGCACCAGCTCGCCCAGCCGCCCCGGCGTGACGCTCATGGCGAAGCCGCCAAGGAAATGCCGGTAATCGGCGGCGAGCGTGGTGCCGAGGCCGAGGCGGCGCGAAAACAAATGCCAGCGCAGGCCGCGCGCGAGGTAATTGACGAGCGACAGCCCGAGCAGCGCGACGATCTGCCAGCCCGAGAGCCGGGCGATCTGCGCCCGGGTCTCGTCCCAGCCGGTGGCGGCGGCAAGCCCGACCAGCCCCGCGAGCACGAGGGCGAACAGCCCGGCGAGAACGGCCACGTCCCGCAGGCGTCGGTTCGGCGCGGTGGCGCCCGGGGGCAGGGGGTGCATGCTCGACATTGCCTAAGTCGCCTGTTCGGCGTCGCTTTGGCCCAGAATAGGCAAAACCGGGCGAGATGCGAACCGAAAACAGGCCCCGCCCGGCCATCTGGCCGATTTGCCCGGGAGCCGGCCACACGCGGATGGCCGCGCGTGGCCGGGAGCGGATCAGTCGATGCCCGCGCCGGAGCGGTCGTCGAGGTCGTCGCCCACGATATGCTCAGGCAGGATCAGGTTCAGCACGATGGCGAGGAAGGCGGCGGGCAACAGGCCCGATGAGAGCAGAATCTGCGCCGTTTCGCCGGTATGCTGCAGCGCCGATGGCTCAAGCTGCAGCCCGAAGCCCACGCTGAGGCTGATTGCGAAGATCACCATGTTGCGCCGGTTCCAGGCGACGTCGGAGAGCATGTTCACGCCCGAGGCCGCGACCATGCCGAACATCACCACCACGCCGCCGCCGAGCACATTGATCGGCACCGTGTTGATCGCCGCGCCCACCTTCGGGATGAAGCCCGCGACGATCAGGAAGAGCGCGCCGATGGTCACCACATGGCGGCTCATCACGCCGGTCATGGCGACGAGGCCGACATTCTGGCTGAACGAGGTGTTGGGCAAGCCGCCGAACAGCCCGGCGATGGCGGTGCCCAGCCCGTCGGCGAAGGTGGCGCCGGTCACTTCCTTGTCGGTCGCCTCGCGGCCCGCGCCGCCCTTGGTGATGCCGGAGGCGTCGCCCACGGTTTCGATGGCCGAGACGATGGCCATGAAGCACATGCCGATCACGATGGCCCAGTTCAGCTCGAACCCGTATTTGAACGGCACCGGCGCGGCCACCCAGGAGGCCGAGCCGATGGAATTGAAGCTTACCTGCCCCATCATCAGAGCAACGAGATAGCCCGCGACGATGCCGACGAGCACGGCGGCAACCGAAACGATGCCGCGGGTGAAGAACTTGAGGATCAGGGTGACGACGATCACCACCAGCGCCGGTGTCCACATCGCCAGCGTGCCGAAATCCGGCGTGCCCATCTTCGGCACCCCGCCGGCGGCGTACTGGATGCCCACGCGCAGGAGCGCGAGGCCGATCATCAGCACGATCAGCCCGGTCACCAGCGGCGGCAGCGCCTTGCGCAGCGGGCCGACCACGAAGCCGAGCAGGAAGTGAAAGACGCCGCCGAGCAGCACCCCGGTCATCAGCCCGGCCAGCCCCGCCGTGCCCGCGCCCGCCACCGCCGGGATCATCACCGGCACGAAGGCGAAGGAGGTGCCCTGTACGATCGGCAGACGCGCGCCCACCGGGCCGATCCCGATGGTCTGGATCAGGGTGGCGATGCCGGCGAAGAGCATCGACATCTGGATCATGTAGGTCATGTCGGGGAAACCGAGCGCGCCCTGATCGGAGCCGAAGCCGATCCCCGCCGCCCCGGCCACGAGGATCGCCGGTGTGACGTTGGAGACGAACATCGCCAGAACGTGCTGAAGCCCCAGCGGCACCGCCTTGGCGAGCGGCGGGGTATAGTCGGGATCGCGCAGCTGTGCCGGCGTCCCGATCGAGGTATCGGTCATGGATTGTCCCTCCCTGATGGCCGCCCCGTTTTTCGGGCATCTGCCGTATTATCGGGCGAACTCTACCACATATGGGGTGTCCAACCAATGCTCTTCGAGATTTGGTGTGTCGCCGATCCGGTCGATCACCGCGAAAAGACCGGGTGCACTGAGCGGCGTGAGCACGCCGTGCCAGGTGCCGCGATGGAAGCTGACCGCCTGTCCGGGGGCGGTGAGAAAGGCGCGGGGGCGTCCCGGCCTGCCGCCCTCGTCGGGGGCGGCGATGACGAGGAAGGGTTCGATGCTCATCGGCACGAAGGTCTGGCTGCCCTCGGGATGGCGCTCCAGCAGGTCGAGCATATAGGGCAGGGTGCGCGGTTCTGCCCTGAACAGGCTCACCCCCGCCCGCCCGCCGGGGCCGAAATCGAGCCGCGCCCGGTCGTGAAAGCGCCCGCACTTGCCCTGGTTGATGATCCTGTCCGGCTCGCCCGCCGCTTCCAGCACGTCGCCGAAGGGGGCGAAGGCATCTGCCGTCAGCGGCTCCGTATGGAGGATGCGGGTCATGGCAGGATCTCTTTCAGCCGGATCAGGGCGATGCGCTCGACCTGACGGCAGGCTTCGGCGACTTCGGTTTCGCTGTCGTTCTCCAGCCGGCGGCGGAAGGCTTTGAGGATGCCCGCCTTGTCATGGTCGCGCACCGCGATGATGAAGGGAAAGCCGTGTTTGTCCACATAGGCCGCGTTGAGCGCGGTGAAGGCGGCGCGCTCGTCGTCGGTGAGCGCGTCGAGCCCGGCGGCGGCCTGTTCGGCGGTGCTCTCCGCCGTCAACCGCTTCGCCGCCGCCAGTTTGCCCGCAAGGTCGGGATGGGCGGTGAGCACGCCCAGCCGCTGCTCATATGTGGCCGAACGGAACACCCGCGCGAGCGCGTTGTGCAGCCCCAATGCGCTGTCATGCGCCGGGCCAAGCTCCAGCGCGTGAGCGCCTTCGGCGATCCAGGGAGAATGTTCGAAAATTGATCCAAACCGGGCCACAAACTCGGGTTTCTCCAGGGCTGAAGGTTCGATTCGGTCAACCGGCGGGTGATGTTCCGCCCAGTGCCGGGCGATCTCGATCCGGCGCGGGAACCATACGCCCTCGTGCCCGGCGGCATAATCGAGGAACCGGCGCAGCCCCATGATCCGCCCGGGCCGGCCGATCAGCCGGTTGTGCAAGCCCACGCTCATCATCTTCGGCGCGCCCGCCAGCCCCTCGGCATAGAGCGCATCGAAGGCATCCTTGAGATAGGTGAAGAAATGGTCGCCGGTGTTGAACCCCTGCGGCGTGGCGAAGCGCATGTCGTTGGCGTCGAGCGTATAGGGGATGATGAGCTGATCGCGCCCGCCGATCTTAAGCCAATAGGGCAGATCGTCGTCATAGGTGTCGGAGATATAGGCCATCTGCCCGGTCTCGGCGGCGAGCCGCACCGTGTTGATCGACGACCGCCCGGTATACCAGCCCTCCGGCGGCGTCCCCACCACCTCGGTATGCAGCCGGATCGCCTCGGCGATGGCCGCGCGCTCCTCGTCTTCGGGCATATCCTTGTGCTCGACCCATTTCAGCCCGTGCGAGGCGATCTCCCAGCCCGCGTCCTTCATGGCGGCGACCTGTTCGGGGCTGCGCGCGAGGGCCGTGGCCACGCCGTAGACCGTGGGCCTGATGCCGAATTCCTCAAACAGCCGGAACACGCGCCAGAATCCGGCCCGCGCGCCGTATTCGTAGATCGATTCCATATTGGCATGGCGCTGGCCGGGCCATTGCGCCGCGCCCACGATCTCGCTCAGGAAGGCTTCGGAGGCGGCATCGCCATGCAGCAGGCAGTTCTCGCCGCCTTCCTCGTAATTGACCACGAATTGCACCGCGATCCGCGCGCCGCCCGGCCATTGCGGGTCCGGCGGGTTGGGCCCATAGCCGCGCATGTTGCGAGAATAACGTGACATTTCGGCCCCCGTCGCTGGTTTTTTCGGCATTTTCACCCGAAAAGGGATAGGGTCTTGTGAACGGGATTGAAACTGTTTTCACTCGCAATGCCGGGGGCGTGCATCACTTGATCGTCGCCGGGCAGGGCCGGGAGCGCGAAAGGGGAAGATGTGGGCGGATATCTGACGACGCATGTGCTCGACACGGCCAGCGGGCGGCCCGCCGCCGGGCTTGCCATCGACCTCTACCGCATCGACGGCGTCGATCGCCGGCTGCTGCGCTCGATGGTGACCAATGCCGATGGGCGCACCGATGGGCCGATCCTGCCTGAAGCCGACTTCGCCACCGGCAGCTATGAGCTTGTCTTCCATGCCGGGGCCTATCTCGACGCCATCGGCGTGCCGCCGGAGGCCCCGCGCTTTCTCGACGAGGTGCCGATCCGCTTCGGCATGTCGGAGGCTCAGCATTACCACGTGCCGCTGCTCCTCTCGCCCTTCGGCTATTCCACCTATCGCGGCAGCTAGGCAGGCGGCGCGTTTCACAGGAGTGACCCATGCTTGAAACAACCGTGCTGATGGAATGGCTGGAATTCGCCGTGCGCTGGCTGCACCTGATCACCGGCATCGCCTGGATCGGCTCGTCCTTCTACTTCATCGCCCTCGATCTCGGCCTGCGCCCCTCGGTGCAGAAGGCCGAAGGCGTGGGCGGCGAGCAATGGCAGGTGCATGGCGGCGGCTTCTACCACATCCAGAAATACATGGTCGCGCCGGGCCACATGCCGAAAGAGCTGATCTGGTTCAAATGGGAAAGCTACATGACCTGGATCAGCGGCGCGGCGATGCTGATCCTGATCTACTGGCTCGGCTCCGAGCTCTACCTGATCGACCCGGCCAAGGCCGAGCTTGCGCCCTGGCAGGCGGTGCTGATCTCGGGCGCCTCGCTCACCATCGGCTGGCTGGTCTACGATTTCCTGTGCAAATCGGGCCTCGCCGGGAAACCGACCGCGCTGATGGTGCTGCTGTTCCTTCTGCTTCTGGCGATGGGCTGGGGCTATAACCAGATCTTCACCGGCCGCGCCGTGATGCTGCATCTGGGCGCGTTCACCGCCACGATCATGACGGCGAATGTGTTTTTCATCATCATCCCGAACCAGAAGATCGTGGTGGCGGACCTTCAGGCGGGCCGTGCGCCGGATGCGAAATACGGCAAGATCGCCAAGCTGCGATCGACGCATAACAACTACCTGACGCTGCCAGTGATCTTCCTGATGCTGTCGAACCATTACCCGATGTCCTTCGCCAGCAGCTATAACTGGGTGATCGCCGGGCTCGTCTTCCTGATGGGGGTGACGATCCGGCATTTCTTCAACTCCCACCACGCCCACAAGGGCAAGCCATGGTGGACATGGGCGGCAACGCTCGTGCTGTTCCTCGCCGCTGTCTGGCTCTCGACCAGGGGGCAGGAATACCAGACATGGGAAGAGGCCGATGCCCGCGCGCTCACGCCCTATGAACAGCGTTTTGCCGCTGCCGAGGGGTTTGAGGACATTGCCGGGCTGGTGATGGGCAATTGCTCGATGTGCCATTCGCGTGACCCGGCCTGGGACGGGATCGGCACCGCGCCGAAAGGCGTGATGCTGGAGACCGAGGCCGATGTGGCCAGGCACGCAAAGCTCATCTTTCTGCAGGCCGGCCTCACCAATGCCATGCCGCCGCCCTCGGCGAGCTTCATGGAACCTGCCGACCGGGCCAGCATCGTGGCGTGGTATCTCGCCGCCGAAGGGTAGGGGCCGCGCCGGGTCAGTCGGGCGACGAGAACCGATAGGTCAGCCCCAGGCCAACCGTCAGATTCTCGAACGAATTGGTGAAGTTCGGCTCCAGATACTGGCCCAGCGATGCGGTTTTTCCGAATTGTCCGTAGATCGCGTAATTGTCGCTCAGGCTGTAATTGAGGCCGACCGACGGATATAGCAGCGCGCCGACGTCGCGCGCCGCGTCGATGCCGATATCGTTCATGCCATACATGACCTGCGCGAAGCCCTGCAGCCGGTCGGAGAAAAACATATCGCTCTGCCAGCCGATGCCCACGAGGCCCTCGACATATCCGGCATAGCCTTTGAACTGGTTCGTCGCCGCGGCGATCTGCGCGGTGACATACCAGTGGTCGTCGAAGGCATAATCCGCCTGCAGGGCAACCAGGTTGAGATTGTCGATCTTCTGGCCGTTGGATTCGACGGCGAAGGCATAGCGGTCGAACAGGTTGAGCCGAATGCCGCGAAGCGTGGAATCGGGCGCGGTGTCCGGGCCGCTGGCCGCCGGCGTTCCCGCATCGAAATGGTAGTTGAGCCCGGCGCCGATGGTCCAGTTCTTCGAGGTGCCCATCGGGGCCCAGTAATACCCGGCCGAGGCGGTCGCGCCGATCCTGCCTTGCCGGAGTTCCGCCTTCACCTTCGGATAGATGACCAGCCCGGGGCCGGTGTCGAACGTGTCGGTCACCCAGCCGCCGGTGCCCAGCCCCAACTGGCCGTAGAGGTGGAAATTCGGTGTGAGAGACAGGCGGCGGCCAAATCCGCCCTGCGCCTGATTGTACCAGATCAGGCCGGAATAGCCGAGATCCAGCCCGAGAAACCAGTACGTGTCGTCGTCGATGAACTGGGAATATTGCGGCGAGACCAGGCCGATATCGCCGCCGTATTTGCCGGTCGGGTTGATCTGGGTGACGTGGTTGTAATCGAACGAGACGATGCTTTCATGCGCGCGGTAATCGGCATCCACCGCGCCGAGCGCGCGGCCGGAATCGCCATAGGAGCCGATCGAGTAGGATATCGGCTTTTGCACGAAGAAGCTGAAGGAGGCGCCGTCGATCTGCGAATTCGCGATGGCGACATCGCTGTAATTCACGCCCAGAATGTAGCCGCCCATGTCATAGCCGAGGCCCGCATATTTTCGCACATAGGTGCCGTCGCCCGACAGCACCTTGATGTTCTGAACGCTCGATCCGCCCGCGCCCGCACCGACCGACAGGCCGGCATCGACATACCAGTTGCCGAACAGCCTTTGCTGGGCGTGAAGGGTGGCGGCTGCAGTGAAGAAGCCGCCGTAATCGCCATGCAGCATCGGCCCGCTCAGACCGGCGCCGAAATAGAGCCAGTCCGTCAGCGGGTGCAGATATTGCACCCCGTGCAGATCGAACTTCTCGCCGGTTGTGAGCGTCAGGCTCTGGTAGTCGAACATGAGGATCCCGGAGGCATCCTCAAGCAGGCTCTGCTCCGCCGGCGATGGGGCCTGATCCGCGCCCTCGGCAAAAACGGCCTGACCGCTGCAGGCCAGGCAAACAAGGGCGGCATGAACTTTGTGCATTACGGGATCGCTCCGGATCTGGCCTGTTCGCTTTGTGCGCTATCCGCCCGCCAGCCTTCGCGGCATGGCGGGGCCATGCTCTGAGAAGGCGCAGGGGCGGTGTGGTGTCAGTTTGAACAACTCGCGGATGGCGATGCAAGCGGCGGGGCCGGTCTGCGATCATCCCCCGCGAAAACGTGGCAAAAAGACCGCTTTGCCCCTGGTCGGCCCCGGATCAGAACGCCTTGAAGGTCATCGTGGTGAAGCTGTGCTCGATATCGGGGATGTCGAGAAGCTGCTCGTTGACGAATTTGCCCACATCTTCGCCCTCCGGCACGTAAAGCTTCAGCAGCAGGTCATACTCCCCGCTGGTCGAGTAAAGCTCGGAATGGATCTCGCGCAGCGCGATCTCTTCGGCGACGCGGTAGGTGGTGCCGGGCTTGCAGCGCAACTGGATGAAAAGCGGTGTGCTCATCGGGGGCCTCGTTTCTGTTGGCGGCAGACTGGCATGCCACACCCGCCCCAACAAGCCGAATTTGCCGCCTTTTCAGGCCCGCCGCCCCCGCCTATAAGCAGGGCGCACAGCGAAGCGGAGGCAGCGATGCGCAGAGCCACGGTCAGCCGCCAGACGGCAGAGACGCAGATTTCCGTCGAGATTACCCTCGACGGGACGGGGGCCTATGACAACCAGACGGGCGTGGGTTTCTTCGACCACATGCTCGACCAGCTCGCGCGCCATTCGCTGATCGACATGAAAATCCGCGCCGTGGGCGATCTGCATATCGACGATCACCACACGGTGGAAGATACCGGCATCGCGCTCGGCCAGGCTTTGCGCGAGGCGCTGGGCGACAAGACGGGCATCCGCCGCTACGGCGAATGCCACCTGCCGATGGACGAGGCGCAGGTTCGCGCAGCGCTCGATCTGTCGGGCCGCGCCTTCCTTGTCTGGAACGTCGAGTTTCCGACGCCGAAGATCGGCAGCTTCGACACCGAGCTGGTGCGCGAGTTCTTCACCGCTTTCGCCGGCAATGGCGGCATCACCCTGCATGTCGACAAGCTTCACGGCTTCAACTCGCACCACATCGCCGAGGCGGCGTTCAAGGCTGTCGCGCGGGCGCTGCGCGACGCGGTCGAGACCGATCCGCGCAAGGGTGATGCGATCCCCTCCACCAAAGGTGCGCTGTGACCGGGCTGACGGCGCTCATCGACTACGAGAGCGGCAATCTGCACTCGGCCCAGAAGGCGTTTGAGCGCATGGCGCGCGAGACCGATGCGGGCGAGGTCGTGGTTACCTCCGACCCGGCACTGGTGGCGCGCGCCGACCGGATCGTGCTGCCGGGCGATGGCGCCTTTCCCGCCTGCCGCCGCGCGCTGTTTGAGCATTCGGGCATCTTCGAGGCGATGGACGAGGCGGTGAACCGCCGGGGCGTGCCGTTTTTCGGGATCTGTATCGGCATGCAGATGCTCGCCGATACCGGCCGCGAATACGAAGATACGCCGGGCTTTGGCTGGATCGGCGGCGAGGTGGTGGAAATCGCCCCCGAAGACCCGGCGCTGAAAGTGCCGCATATGGGCTGGAACGATCTGGTGATCGACCATGCCCACCCGGTGCTCGCGGGGATCGAAACCGGCGACCATGCCTATTTCGTCCATTCCTACCACTTCCGGGTGGCAAATCCGCAGGAGCGGCTGGCGCATGTGGATTACGCGGGCGAGGTGACCGCCGTGGTCGGCAAGGGCAATGTCTTCGGCACCCAGTTCCACCCGGAAAAAAGCCAGGCGGCGGGGCTCAGGATCATCGCCAATTTTCTCGGCTGGCAGCCCTGAACCGGGCTATTGCAACCGGGTCCAGGTCTGGGCCTTGCACAGAAGCCCGCCCGCGACGCAGCCCGACAGGCTCAGCGTGTTGCCCGCAAGCTCCATCTTGCCGATATAGATCTTGTCGTTGGCCGGGCGCCAGACCGATCCGCGATATTGCCCGTCGCCGGTGTTTTCCATGTTGATCACCAGCGCCTTGCCGATGTTTTCGGAGTCGTATTCGCCGGTATCGTCAAAGGTGCGTCGGATCCAGCCGCAGGTCTTGCCGCCCGAGCAGGCGGCCATCTCGACATAGGCATAGGACCCGTCATCCACCTCCGTTTTCCACATCCCGTGAACCGGGTCGGCCAGGGCGAGGCCGGGGGCGAGGGCGAGAGCCGCGGCGAGCAAGGTTTTCTTCATGGAATCCTCCCTGATATGCGGCCATCCTGCCCGTCAGCGTCTGGCGCGGCAAGCGTGCTGGACGCAGGGCGCGCGGCGTGCGAAAAGCCGCGCGTGACAATCCGGAGCCCGGCCATGATCCTCTACCCCGCCATCGACCTGAAAGACGGCCAATGCGTGCGCCTGCTGCGCGGCGAGATGGAGGCGGCGACCGTCTTCAACGACGATCCGGCGGCGCAGGCAAAAGCCTTCGAGGCGGCGGGCTGCGAGTGGATCCATCTCGTCGATCTGAACGGCGCCTTCGCCGGCGCGCCGGTGAATGCGGCGGCGGTCGAGGCGATCCTCGCCGCCATCGACGTGCCCGCCCAGCTTGGCGGCGGCATCCGCGACATGGCGACGATCGAAAGCTGGCTCGCCAAGGGCCTCGCCCGGGTGATCCTCGGCACCGTGGCGGTGGAAAACCCCGATCTGGTGCGCGAGGCGGCCCGCGCCTTCCCCGGCCAGGTGGCGGTGGGGATCGACGCGCGCGGCGGCAAGGTGGCGACGAAGGGCTGGGCCGAGGAAACCGATGTCGAGGTGACCGACCTTGCCCGCAGCTTCGAGGATGCCGGCGTCGCCGCGATCATCTACACCGACATCATGCGCGACGGCGCGATGCAGGGCCCGAATATCGAGGCGACGGCAGCGCTCGCCAAGGCCGTCTCGATCCCGGTGATCGCCTCTGGCGGGGTGAGTTCGCTCGACGATCTGCGCGCGCTCAAATCCTGCGGCGCGCCTCTGAATGGCGCCATTTCCGGCCGCGCGCTCTATGACGGCGCCATCGACCTCAAGGAAGCGCTCTCGGTGATGAAGGGCTGAGCGGGGTTCCACCGCCCGCCCTGCCTCGCGGCGACGTGAGCCGACAAAACGCCCCGGACCGCCTAGTCTGATGGCATGGCGCGCGCCGTGCCCGGTGCGCACGGTGCGCCCGCAGGCACTGTGCCGCGAGAGGATTCGGTGCCTCCAACCGACCCAACGGGAGGAGCAATGTCGACACTCACCGCCCTCTACCTCAACACCTCGCTGAAGCGCGACGGGGCCGGGAGCCACACCGCGCTCTTGATGTCGGCCTCGGCCCGCATTCTGCGCAACGAAGGCGTGGCGGTCGATACGATCCACATGCTCGACCACCAGGTGCCGCCCGGCATCTACCCCGACATGACCGAACATGGCTGGGAGCGCGACGACTGGCCGGCGCTGTGGCAGAAGGTCAGGGCGGCCGATATCCTCGTGGTCGGCACCCCGCTCTGGCTCGGCGAGGAAAGCTCGGTGTGCCGGGTGCTGATCGAGCGGCTTTATGGCATGTCGGGTCTGCTCAACGACCGGGGGCAATCGGTGTTCTACGGCAAGGTCGCGGGGTCGGTCATCACCGGCAACGAAGACGGCATCAAGCACGCGGCGATGACCCTCGGCTTTGCCATGAACCATCTCGGCTACACGATCCCGCCACAGGCCGATTGCGGCTGGATCGGCGAAGCCGGGCCGGGGCCGTCCTATGGCGACGAGGCGGAGGATGGCAGCCGGGCGGGCTTCGGCAACGATTTCACCCAGCGCAACACCACGATCATGACCTGGAACCTCCTCCACCTCGCCCGCATCCTCAATGCCGCCGGCGGCTACCCGCGCGAGGGCAATGACCGCGAAGCCTGGCAGGCGGGGGAACGTTTCGGGTTCGTCAATCCCGACCGGCGCGTTTGAACGCTGCCCGCGCTACACCCTTCATCTTGCCCAAAATATCCCGGGGGTGCGGGGGCAGCGCCCCCGCCTCGGTCGGATTGGCGAAGCCAATTCGACATCACATGCTGCCGGCGGTCATGTCATAAGCCCCGGCGCTGCATATCCGCGCATCGTCCGAGGCCAGAAACAGCACCATCCGCGCCACGTGCACCGGGTCGATCAGCTCGGGCATGCATTGCGCCGCCCCTTGCCGCGCCGCCGCCCGCACCGTATGTGAACCCCATGTTGAAGACCCGCATCATCCCCTGCCTCGACGTGGCCGATGGCCGCGTGGTCAAAGGCGTGAATTTCGTCGATCTCGTCGATGCCGGCGATCCGGTCGAGGCCGCCAAGGCCTATGACGCGGCGGGGGCGGATGAGCTGACCTTCCTCGACATCCACGCCACCCATGAGAACCGCGGCACGATGTACGATCTCGTCACCCGCACGGCGGAGCAATGCTTCATGCCGCTCACCGTCGGTGGCGGCGTGCGCACGCAGGACGATGTGCGCCAGCTCCTGCTGGCCGGGGCCGACAAGGTAAGCTTCAATTCCGCCGCCGTGGCCGATCCGAACGTGGTGGCCGAGGCCGCCGACCGCTTCGGTTCGCAATGCATCGTCGTCGCCATCGACGCCAAGACGGTGGAGACCGACGCCGACGGCATCGGCACGCGGTGGGAAATCTTCACCCATGGCGGGCGCAAATCCACCGGGGTGGACGCGGTGGACTTTGCCCGCACGGTCGTGGCGAGAGGGGCGGGGGAGATCCTGCTCACCTCGATGGACCGCGACGGCACCCGCGCCGGGTTCAATATCCCGCTTACCCGCACCATCGCCGATGCGGTGGAGGTGCCGGTGATCGCGTCCGGCGGCGTCGGCACGCTCGACCACCTCGTCGAAGGGGTGACCGAGGGGCACGCCTCTGCCGTGCTGGCCGCCTCGATCTTTCATTTCGGCGATTACACCATCCGCGAGGCCAAGGAACACATGGCCGCAGCGGGCATCCCCATGAGGCTCTGAGATGACGACGCCGCAAAACGCCCTCGACCGCCTTGCCGACACCATCGAGAAACGCCGTGGCGTGAACCCGCGCGACAGCTGGACGGCGGCCTTGCTCGCCAGGGGGCCGGAGAAATGCGCCGAAAAATTCGGCGAAGAGGCGGTGGAAGCGATCATCGAGGCGGTGAAGGGCGACAATGACAAGCTCGTCGCCGAGGCTGCCGATGTGCTCTATCACCTGCTCGTCATGCTGGCCGCGCGCGAGGTGAGCTTTGCCGATGTGCTGGCCGAGCTGGAGCGGCGCGAGGGCACCTCCGGCATCGCCGAGAAAGCCTCGCGCGGCTGAGCGGGCCGGCTTTCAGAACAGGAAATCCTTCGCGGTCAGATCGTCCAGCGCGATCCCGTCGAGCGTGAGCGTCTCGCCGGTATCGGTGGTGATGACCACATCGTCGCCCACCTGCGCCGCATGGTTCGCCTTCAGATCGGCAAAGCCGGTGATCGAGGCCACCCCGGCCAGACGCAGGCTATCGCCGCCGCCGGGCGCGAAATCCGTGATCCGGTCATGGCCGAAGCCGTCGGCGAAGATGAAAACGTCCTTGCCGCCGCCGCCGGTCAGAATGTCGTCATCGGCCCCGCCCGACAGCAGGTCGCCATGCGCGCCGCCCGAGATCACGTCATTGCCGGTGCCGCCATAAAGCTTGTCGGCGCCCAGGCCGCCCAGGATCGTGTCGTCGCCCTCATTGCCGTAGATCCGGTCGGTGGCGTTCAGGCCGGTCAGCCAGTCGGCTCCGTCGCCGCCGAATATCCGGTCGCGGCCGGCGCCGCCGAAGATGGTATCGGCGCCGATGCCGCCATAGAGCAGATCGTTGCCGCCCGCGCCGCGAAGCAGATCGTCGCCATCGCCACCAAGGCCGAGATCGTTGCCCCGGCCGGCGAGAAGCCGGTCGTTCCCGTCGCCGCCCAGAGCCGCGTCATGACCGCGGGCGCTGTTCAGCCTGTCGTCGCCGGACCCGCCCGACAGCACGTCACGCCGCCAGTCGCCGGTGAGCACGTCGGCCACCCCGTCCGCGCCGATCTGAAGGCTGAGATGGGCGGCAAAGGTGGCCTCGATCCGCGCCTGCAGCTTTTGCGGCAGATCCGCGATCAGATCGCCAATCGCCTCCAGCGTCGCATCGCCGGTGCCGAAGGGCAGGGCATAGCCGCCGAACATCGCGATATATTCCGAGATCGGCGTGCCATAGGCGTCGGCGAGCCGGGCGTTGCCGCCGGAGTCGAGCCAGTCGATCACATTGCCCGAGCCGAGCAGATGCGCGCCGGCGATGAGGCCGCTGGCGGTGATGCGGATGCCGCCCACCGTCTGGCCCAGGTAGTCGTCGGCGCCGACGGCCTTGAGATATTGCCAGACCAGCTTGAACCAGTCATCCGCGGCGGCGTCCTGCGCCGCGGCGCTGGCGAGGAATTCGGCCTTGCTGTCGATCCCGAGCTTGCCGGTCCAGCCGCCGGAATAATCGTTGTCCCACCACTTGCCGTCACCGTTGACGAAGCCGAGATCCACCAGCGCGCCTTCGCCGAACTGGTAGGCGCCCAGATAGTCGAGCGTATTCACGAGGGTGTAGTTGCCGGAACTTTCGCGAAACCTGATCGCGGATAGAAAATCCTCGTAGGAAAAGCCCATCTCCTGCCTCCTGCTCTGTGCAAGTTATCGTGGTATTGCCAGAGCAATGCGGCAAAAGTTTGGAACGGGTCAAGCCAGCAGGCGGCTATGTTCGATCTTTGGGCAATGATCCTCCACATAGGCGAGCCCATGATCGGCGGACATCTGCCGGGCCTCGTCCGAGACCACGCCGATCTGGAGCCAGACCGTCCTGAGATCGGGTAACTCGTTCAGCGCGGTCGCGACGATGGGCGGCACATGTTCCGAAGCGCGGAAAACGTCGAGCATGTCGACCTGCGCGTCTTTCGGGATCGAGGCAAGATCGGCCACCACCGTTTCGCCCATGAAGTCCTGCCCGGCGAGGCCGGGGTTTACCGGGATCACCCGGTAGCCCTGCTCGGCGAGGTATTTCGCCACTTTGTGGCTGGCCCGGTCGGGTTTGGCGGAAAACCCCACCAGCGCGATCACGCGGGTGGTGGTGAGGATCTCGCGGAAATGGTCGTCGGAATACTTTGTCATGCGCCCCGTGATACGCCGGTGCCGGACCGAGGGGAAGCGCGACCTTTTGGCCCGGCAGGCGAGGCGGATGAGGCTGGCAAAGAAAGCGCCCGGGAAGGGCCCGGGCGCAGTTTGTGGAACGAGGGACAGTGAATTGAGATTACGGACGTTCCACGGTCCGCTCTCGGTATCTCACATATGATGCGCCGGGCGCGGAAAAAGGGGTGGTCAAGAAAGCGTGAGATCACCGGAACGTGTCGGCGGAAACCGGCCGACCCCGGTATCGCCCGCCCGCGCTACCCGTCAGCCCCGCGCGACGGCGGCATAGAGCGCCACGGCGGCGGCGTTGGACACGTTGAGCGAGCCGAAATCGCGGGCGAAGGGGATCTTCACCAGCGAATCGCAGGTCTCTTTCGTCTTGTCGCGCAGGCCCGGCCCTTCGGCGCCGAGCACCAGGCCCACCGGCTGGCCGGCAAGCGGCGTGAGCGCCTCGCCAAGCGTGGCTTCGGCGTCGCCATCGAGGCCGAGAAGCGTGTAGCCCAACGCCTTCAGCTCCTCCATCGCGCGGGCGAGGTTGGCCACCCGCAGATAGGGCTGGCGCTCCAGCGCGCCCGAGGCGGTCTTGGCCAGCGCCCCCGTCTCCGGCGCCGAGTGCCGTGCCGGCGCGATCACCGCCACTGCGCCGAACACCTCCGCCGAGCGCAGGATCGCGCCCACGTTATGCGGGTCCGACACCCGGTCGAGCAGCACCACGAGCGGGGCCGGCTGGCCGGGATGCGGCGCGCAGAGATCGTCGGGCCTGCCCCAGTCGAGCGGCTTCACCTCCAGCGCCGCGCCCTGGTGCACCGATTGCGGATCGAGCGGGGCGGGGAACTTGCGCGCATCGGCCATTTCGGGCGCGATCCCGCCCGCGGCGATGGCCTCGCCGAGCCGGTCGGCGGCGTTCTTGGTGACGATGAGGCGCAGCTTTTCGCGGGCCGGGTTCATCAGCGCGTCGCGCACCGCATGGAGGCCGAAGAGCCAGACGGTTTCAGCCGCCGCCGCCCGCCGCCCGCGCTCCTTCTCCACCACCCATTTCGGCTTTTTCGTCACCATCCGGCTCCCGCTGCATCGGGGGCGGACAATGGGCGGGGCCCGCGCCGAGCGCAAGGGATTTTCGGCTTGACGGAGGCCGGGGGCGCTTGTATCTCCCCCCTCGTTCCGGCCTTCGTGGCCGGCACGGGCGACGAGCTGCAAGGTGCGGCAGCGGACTGTAACTCCGCCGGGGAGACCCATGCCTGGTTCGATTCCAGGGTCGCCCACCATTCCTCCTCTTTTCAAGTGCTTAGAACGCAGAACCTCCCGGTGCGACAAACTGGTGAGACATATCTATGCGCTTGGCGGCTTATCTAAGTACCTCAAGGCACGGCATTTTCTACTTCCGCTGGCCGATCCCCCCAAGTTTGCACCCTGAGCAAAAACGTCGAGACATCAAGGTTTCTTTGGGCACAAGATGCCCGAGGAGCGCGAGGCAAGTTTCGAGGCTGCTCGGCATAGCTGGACATTCCATGCTCACCGCCCCAACAGTGCGGCGCATGAGATACGACGACATCCGCAAACACGTTCAAGAGCACTTCCGCGAGCTGCTCGCCCAGTTCAAGGATGAGGTGGCGGAAGGCGGCCCGATGGACGGGATGCGGCTAGAGGCGCTGGTAAACGCTCAGGGCCTTGCTGAGGGCGATCCCGAAGGCTGGGCGGCACTGATATCCGCCCTGACGGCGCTGACAGGCTCCTGAGGGCGTTCTGTGAGCGTCGTGGCCTGTCCTATGACGATCTCGCAGCGGATGACCGCACACACATTCTCTCGATGCTGCAAAGTGGCCAGCGGGCGTATGCTACGGCGGCGCTCGATCACAATGCGGGCCTCGGCGTCCTCGACTTGGACGATGGGCCTGTACGGGCGGCTGAGGCGCGCGCAGATCCCGCTCCGCCTCCGATGTGGTCGAGAGTGCAGCCTACGTTAAGATGTTTCAAACGTCAACGTAGGTTGTGCATGTTACAAAGCGGACAGCATGACGGGCTGCGGCGGGCAGGGGGGTATGGGGGAAACTGGGGGCGGGCAGTGGGATAGATAGGGGCACAGAAAAATGTGTCGGAAAATTACGCCGAGTTGTGGCGCAGATTGGGCCTATCTCATTTGGCGTTCCCATTCGCTCCAATCAACGGGTCCATGGTCTTTGACTTCTTCGAAGCTACCCGGGCCTGCGTTGTCGCAGAAGATGACTAGGTTCGAACAATCCCACCTCGCGTTTGGAACCTTCAGACCCTGGATTAGCCGGTCATTACCTGACCCTAAGAAATGCGCGGCCTCCGCAACTTCTTGGCATCGCGGGTACTCGTCGGCACGCTCAGCGTAGGACAGTTGACCGTAGCTGGCCGTATTGACCCCGAGTGCCGCGATTGTTGCCAAGTCGCTCAAATCGAGGGTGGCGTCCAGTTCAATGTCAAGCTCATGTAGCCGATAGCGAACTTGCGAGGGAAATACTGGTTGGCCCCGTTTCAGGTGGAAGTACATTTCGGCAACTGCGCCTTCCCGGGTAGTGGAGGTGTACAGTACGTCGAAGCTGCCGTCATCCCAGCGACCGCCCGCAGATGCGCAGTCGCATGGGCTGCGAGTATCCCGAACAACGCGCCAAGCTGGGCCTCGGTGCTGAATTACTTCAAGCGCCTCGATTGCGTCCAATAGGGCACTGTCTCTCGGCAGGGTTGCCATGTCCTACAAGAATACCTCTGCTGCGAGGCGATTGATGACCTTCAGGACGTCCTCTGTCCTGCCCTCGTGGATTAGGTCAATGGCGCGCTCATCCGACAGTTGTGGGTGGCGGGCATACAGCCACGCCCTGATCTCTGCACTGGTATAGAAATCTCTCAGCCGCTGAACGACATAGTGAAGATCTGAAAGGACCAACTCGTTCTTGGGTTGTGGGTTCAGGGACCCCGACTTCCAGCGAGACACTGTTGCCTTAGACACCGAGGTGATGTTGGCAATATCAGTCCCTTTAAGCCCACCGTCTTTGGATAGGTCTTCGATATTTCTAGCAACTGGCGTCATGTGAAGCTGGTTCATGATTTTTGTCCGATTTCGATGTCTGTGCCGCTATCCCGCCGGGGGCAAACTGGTCGCGCGCGGTGGGGGCGGTCTTTCTTCTCCTCATGCATGTGCTCGAACGCACTGCGCATCTTCCCGATCTTGTCGCTGTGATCTGCCAGTCTTACCAGCAGCCTTTCGAGGTCTACCCCGCGCTGCTCAGCTTCTTCTTTCTTCGGTTTCAAGTTCTTAACCTGACGAGCGTTACGATCCACTTCTTTGACGCGGTGCTCCAAGAAGTGGTCGGCTCTGCGTTGGTCCGGCACCGCAGCAATGGTCGCCAGATGCGTCAAAGCCTCATGCGCTGCGACGCGCTTCGTGTCCGCGATCATGTCGCCAATACCATTTGGGCACACCTTTCGATCCGGGCATACCAGCAACCTTTTGCCGCCGCGCGCCGAGCACATAACCTCAAACTCCGGAACGGACAGTGAGCGATTTAGGCCGGGTACGCTCACTCGCTTCTGTGATCCACCCTTTTGCCCATCGCGCGGAGCAGGGGGCTTCTCCCAACCGGACGCCGAAAAACGTTCCCTTTCGCCTATCCCGTGTGCCAGCCCAGACACCGCACCGAAGGCAACAGCAGCTTCGCCAACCAGACCGCCTAGGTAGTCGGAAATAATGGGCTTGCCAAGGTTGTGCAGGCCGTGAAGCGCACTGAGAAACCTCGCGGCAGCAAGCGGACCAGCATCATTGCCAAATCCGGAGGCGCGAAGCCAGAGATTGTCAAAGGGCAACCCGTCGAGGCCTGCAACGAACTCGCTGCGTTTTGCGGCATCGTTGATCTCTGTATGTTTGGTCACAAGTAAGTAGTCGATGCCAATGCTGCTACCGCCCTCGCGGTCCAGAGCCTCACGCAGATATTCACAAGAGCGCCGGTCAACTTCAAACCAACCGTCGAAGTCCTTCGCATTGATGAAGTGGCCCGGTGCAAGCACTGCATCGACGCCGAACTCAACAGCGCAGCGCGCGATCTCGCCGAAAATATCATCAGCCCGTTTGGCCGCGAAGAACTCGGGGCCAATTGGGCCTCCCGGGTTCATTGCGCCCCACGGAGCGTGTTTGGGCCAGCCTCCAAACTTGTTGTGGGCTGCTAGTTCGGCCGCCTTCGTGTCCATCACAACTTCCGCGCCAGCAGCCTTGAATGCTCGAATGATCTCACGCTGATGCGATATGCGAGAGGCATCCACCACGACACGGGTCGCGGGTAGGCGTCCTTCAACAAGCATAGAGCCAAGCCGCTGATAGGCCGTTTCGCCAAGGCGGATGTACTGGCCGACAGGCGTAGTCGGGTGAGCTGCAAAGGGGAACTCTACTACGTTGGTAGGCATCGCGGGCCTCGCGAGTTGATGTTCTTGTTGCATCAATGTACGCCCGTGAAACAAAAAAGTCAATCTTTTGCCCGAGCAGTCCACTGCACCTTGCGCGCAATACGCTGGTGCGACACAAGAGTGAGACACAACGCAAACCTCGCTCTTGGCGAGTTCTGCAATATCAAGCGCTTGCGGTGATGGTGGGCATTCCAGGGTCGCCCACCATTCCCCCACACCACGATCACACATTGCGCGCCATTGTCGTGCCGGGGCAAAGCCTGTAGCCTCACCCTATGATGTTCACGTCCACATTCTTCCCGCTGGTCTGAACGGCTGATGTCGTTTCGGCGCCGCTGCGCCGGTCAGATCAGAACGGCCCCGCGGAGGCGGTGGCCGATAGGGAGAATGTTTCATGCACGACAATGCAATAACCGGCCTGACCGAGCGTCAGGTCCGCACCTTCATCGACGAGGGATTCGTCAAACTCGAACAGGCGTTCAGCCCCGAACTGGCCGCGCAATGCAGGGATGAGCTGTGGCGCGATATCGGCCTGTCGCCGGACGCGCCCGAGGACTGGCGTGCGCCGGTCGTGCGGGTGGCGGCGAAGGCCACGCCGCCTTTCGTGGCCGCGGCCAACACACCCCGGCTGCATGCGGCTTACGATCGGCTGGCCGGTGTGAACCGCTGGCTGGCGCCGGGCGGGCTGGGCACCTTTCCGATCCGCTTCCCGTCGCCCGAGGATCCGGGCGATCTCGGCTGGCATGTGGATGCCAGTTTCGGCACCGACAACCCGGACTTCATGGAATGGCGGGTGAACGTGACGAGCAGCGGGCGGGCCTTGCTCATGCTGTTCCTGTTCTCCGATACCGGCCCCGAGGATGCGCCGACGCGCATCCGCAAGGGCTCGCACAGGGTCATCGCGCGTGAGCTGCTGCCTTACGGCACCGCGGGCGCGACGTTGCGGCAGCTCGGGCGCGACGGGTTTTCCTCGACCGAGCGGTGCGAGGTGGAGCTGGCGACGGGGGCGGCGGGCACGGTCTATCTGTGCCATCCGTTCCTGGTTCATGCCGCCCAGCCGCATCGTGGCACCGTGCCGCGCTTCATGGCGCAGCCGCCGCTGGTGCCGAGGGGCGCGTTCGACCCGGCGCTGCCGCCGTCGCCGGTGCAGATCGCGATCCGCGAGGCCTGCGGTTTGACGCTGTAGGCACAAACGGGTCCGGGGCTGTTCGAGCGGCCCCGGATTTGTGCGGCTGGTGCCGAGCCACGGGGTGCCGGCAACAATATTGCCCCCTCCCAAGCCGCGCCGATCCATCCTTGCGCGGGCCGAATTTGACGCGGGAAAAAACCTTGCCCGGGCCAAAAACCTTGTCACAGATCATGGTTTGGCAGGGGCACAGCCCGCACAACGGAGCCAACCCGGCGAATCCTCCGCGCGCGTTTCGCGCCCGTGCCGGGGCCTTGGCATCCAGAGAGGCACACAATGATCGAATACAGAATTCATGGCCGAGGGGGGCAGGGCAGCGTTGCCGCTGCCTACCTGCTCGCCGCCGCCGCCTTTGAGGCGGGGTTTACCTGTCAGGCATTTCCCGCCTTCGGCGCAGAGCGGCGGGGCGCGCCGGTGATGGCCTTCGTGCGGATCGACGACAAGCCGATCACGCTCAGGAGCCAGGTGCGCAATCCCGATTTCATGATCGTGCAGGACGATACGCTGCTGCTCGATCCGAACCTGACCGCCGGGCTCAGGCCGGGCGGCGCGATGCTGGTCAATTCCCGCCGTCCGGCCGAGGATTTCGCAAAGCGGTTCGATACGCGGGTGGTTGCCTTCCCGGCGACGGACCTCGCCGTTGAGGTGATCGGCAAGCCGATCCCCAATACCGCGCTGCTCGCCGCCTTCCTCGCGCTGACCGAAACGGTGCCGCAGGAGGCGCTGGCCGCCGCGCTCAGGGGCCGGTTCCACGGGGCTGTGCTCGATAAAAACCTCGTTCTGATCGAAACAGCCGCCAAGGCCGTCGAGCAGGGCGCCTGGAAGGAGTTGGCCGATGCGTGAAGCACTTGAAGGCTCGCTGGCCATTGCCCGCGCCGTGTCGATGGCCAAGCCGGACGTGGTGGCCGCCTATCCGATCACACCGCAGACCCATATCGTCGAGAATATCTCCAAGCTGGTGGCCGAGGGCGATCTGCACACCGAATTCGTGAGTGTCGAGAGCGAGTTCTCGGCGGCTTCGGTGGTGCTCGGCGCCGCCGCCGCAGGCGCGCGCGCCTATACCGCCTCGGCCTCGCAGGGCATCCTGTTGATGAGCGAGGTGATGTTCAACATCTCCGGCCTTCGTGTGCCGCTGGTGATGACCATCGCCAACCGTGCCGTCGGCGGCCCGCTCAACATCTGGAACGACCAGTCCGACACGATGGCGGTGCGCGATGCCGGCTGGATTCAGCTGCACTGCATCTCCAATCAGGAGGCGGTGGATACCACGCTTCAGGCGTTCCGCATCGCGCAGGAAACCGACCTGCCGGTCGCGGTGAACATGGACGGGTTCGTGCTCACCCACACGATGGAAGTGATCGACATGCCGACGCAGGCCGAGGTCGATGCCTTTCTGCCGCCGTTCGAATTCGCCGGTCAGCTCGATCCGGCCAATCCGCGCTCGATGGGCACGCTGGTCGATCCGAACTTCTTCCCCGAAGTGCGCCACAGCCATCATGCGGCAATGGGCAAGGCGCTGGCCAAGATCGAAGAGATCGACGCCGCTTTCGCCAAGGTCTTTGGCCGTGAAAGCGGCGGGCTGCTCACCGTCGAGGGCGACAAGAAGGCCAGGGTAGGCATACTCGCCATGGGCTCGGTCGTCGGCACGATGCTGGCGGGCTATGAGGACTTCAAGGACGAGGTTGGCCCCGCCCGGATCATCAAGCTGCGCAGCTTCCGGCCCTTCCCGGCCAAGGCGCTGCGCAAGGCGGTGAAAGGGCTCGACAAGCTGGTGGTGATCGACCGCGCCATTTCGCCCGGCATGGGCGGCGTGCTCGGCACCGAGGTCTCCGCCGTGCTCTCGACCATGGACAAGGCGCCCAAGGTCTACAACTACGCGCTGGGCCTCGGTGGGCGCGACATTCCCGAAAACATGTATCGTGATCTGTTGAAGCTGGTCGAAGACAAGAAAGCCCCGCGCTTTGCCGTCCTCGACGCCGATCTCGAAAAACTTGCGCCGGAGGACAGGTAATGGCCCCACGTTCCGACACATCCAAGCGCCTGAGCGAGCTCAGGATGAAACATGGCCGGCCCCCGGCCTCGCCGCTGGAGCCGAAGGCCGAGAAGGCCGAAACGCTGCGTGAGGCGCAGCCGCGCTTCCGGGGGCTGGAAAGCGGCCACCGCGCCTGTCAGGGCTGCGGCGAGGCGCTGGCCGCCCGGCTGGTGATGGAAAGCGCGGGGCCTGACGTGATGGTGGCCAACGCCACCGGCTGCCTAGAGGTGTTCTCCACCCCGTGGCCGCAATCGGCCTGGCGGGTGCCGTGGATTCACTCGCTGTTTGAAAACTCCGCCGCCGTCGCCTCCGGCATGGAGGCGGCGATGAAGGCGAAGGGCAAGAACACCAAGGTGCTCAGCTTCGGCGGCGACGGAGGCACCTACGATATCGGCTTTCAGGCCCTGTCGGGGATGCTGGAGCGCCACCACAACGTGCTCTACGTCACCTATGACAACGAAGCCTACATGAACACCGGCATCCAGCGTTCGTCGTCGACGCCGCACGCGGCCACGACCACCACCAGCCCCGCCGGCAAGGAACGGATGGGCAAGCGGCACCTGAAGAAAGACCTTCTCAGCATCATCGCCGCCCACCACATTCCCTATGCCGCCTCGGCCTCGGTGGCCTATCCGGCGGATTTGCAGCGCAAGGTGCGCTACGCGATGGGGGTGGAAGGGCCGACCTTCCTCGTCATCCACTCGCCTTGCCCGCTCGGCTGGCGGCATGACAGTGCGCTCACCGTCGAGGTCGCAAGGCGCGCGGTGCAATGTGGTCTGTTCCCGCTCGTCGAGCTGGAACGCGGGGCGCTGACCAATATCATGCCGATCCGCGAGCCGCGCCCGGTGGCCGATTACCTCGAATTGCAGGGCCGCTTCGCGCATCTGTTCCGCAAGGACGATTACCGCGCGCAGGAAGAGCTCGACCACCTTCAGGCGCTCGCCGATCACAATATCGAAACCTATGGCCTCAAGGGCGAAGGGCTCGACCCGATGGATTCCACCGGCATGTCCCATGTGCGCCGCGGCGGCCCGCTGGCGGGGAGGAGTTGAGATGGTGCAACTGACACGCGGAACCTGGGCGCAGGCCGGCACCTCGCTCGATTTCAAAACCGGCAACTGGCGCTCGACCCAGCGCCCGGTGCATGTGCACGCGAAAGCCGCCTGCCACGCCGCCTGTCCGGCGGGGGAAGACCAGCAGGCCTGGTTTGCCCTGTTGCAGGAGCAGAAGGTGCAGGACGCTTGGGTCTCGCTCGTTCACGCCAACCCGATGCCGGGGGTGACCGGGCGGGTCTGCCCGCATCCCTGCGAAACCGCCTGCAACCGCACCGGCGTCGATGGCGCTTTGGCGATCCACAATGTCGAACGCTGGCTCGGCGACGAGGCGGTGCGGCTGGGCTGGGATTATCCGGTGGAACCGCCGGCGGCGAATGCGCCGACCGTGGCGATCGTCGGCGCCGGGCCGGGCGGCATTTCTGCCGCCTATCACTGCGTCCGGCTCGGCATGAAGGCCGAGATCTTCGAGGCGCTGCCCGAGGCCGGCGGGTTGCTGCGCTCGGCGATCCCGCCCACCCGTCTGCCCCGCAATGCGCTGGACGGCGAGCTCAACCGCATCCTCGATCTGCCCGGCATCACGCTCAACACCCGCCAGCGGCTGGGGCGTGACCTGACCATTGACGGGTTGCGCGCGCAATTCGCCGCCGTGCTGCTCTCGCCCGGCTGCGAGCTGCCCAAACACTGGTCGGTCAAGGGCGCCGTGCCCGCCGATCTGCACGAGGGCCTCCAGCTTCTGCGCGACTTCATGGATCACGGCGCGCTGCCGGATGCGGCCAAGGGCGACGTGATCGTTCATGGCGGCGGCAACACGGCGATGGATATCTGCCGGATCATGAAGCGCGCCGGCGCGAAATCGGTCACCCTCATCACCGCCTCCGGCCTGCCCGGGCCCGGCACGGCGCCCGACGACATCATCAACGTCGTCCCGCGCGAGCTGGAAGAGGCGCAGGAAGAGGGGATCGAGATCATCGACCACGCCACCGTGAGCCGCCTGATCATGAAGGGCAGCCGGGTGACCGGCGTCGAGATCGTGTCGCTCAAGAAGGAAGCGGGCAAGGACGGGCGCAAGCGCCGGGTCGAATTCGAGGGCACCGAACGGGTGGTCTCGGTCGACATGGTGGTGCCCTGCGTCGGCGAACAGGTCGAGCCGGAGGCGTTCGAGGGCTATCTCGACGGCGCCTATTTCTGGCCCGACAACCCGTTCGGCCGGATCGCCGACCGGGTCTTCGCCATCGGCGACGCGCGCGGCAACCGTGGCACGGTGGCGGCCGCCATCGGCGACGGACGGCTGGCAGCCGAAGCGGTGGCCGCCGAGCTTTCGGGCGAGGCCGACCCCTTCGCCGACGAGCGCCCGGTTATGGAACTCGACGGGCTCAACACCGCCTATTACGCCGGCTCGTCGCGGGCGCGGGTGGCGAAACTGCCGGTGAGCGAACGCACCTTCGAGGCCGAAATCGAAGGCCCGATCAGCCGCTCGGAGGCGCTGGCCGAGGCGCAGCGCTGCCTGTCTTGCGGCAATTGCCTGGCCTGTGACAATTGCTGGACGATGTGCCCCGACAACGCGGTGATCAAGACCACCGAACTGGCGATGGACGGTTCGCATTACGTGTTCGACTACGATTACTGCAAAGGCTGCGGGCTCTGCGTGCAGGAATGCCCGACCGGCTATATCCAGTCGGTGCCGGAAACCGCCTGAACCATTGGGATGGGAGGAAGGGCCGGGGGGCAGAGATGCCTCCCGGCCTTTCCTTTTGGCAGGCCGGGGCAGGGGGGCGCTGCCCCCCTCTTGGCCTTTGGCCAATTCACCCCCCGAGGTATTTGGCGAACAGAGAATCGGGTGCAAAGGAATCGTTGCAAAGATTTGTTTGCACTATTAGCTTGGGGCTATGACAGATGCGCCCCAGACACCCGCCCGAGAGATTTCGTCGATTGTGCCCGATACCGGCGGGCTGAAGGCACTGGCCCATCCCGAGCGGCTGCGGATGCTGGCGCTTCTGCGGGTTGACGGGCCGGCTACGGCCTCGGGGCTGGCGCGAAGGCTGGGGCTCAATTCGGGGGCGACCTCCTATCATCTGCGCCAGCTTGCGAAGCACGGCTTCATCGAAGAGGCGGAGGGGCAGGGCAATGCGCGCGAACGCTGGTGGCGCGCGCGGCATGAAAGCACGCAATACGATACCGCCGCCGCCGAGGGCGAGGCGCTGGAAGCGGGGATGGCGCTGACCCGGGCGCTGCTCGCCGGGCAGATGCAGCTCTTGCAGGCGGCACAGGATGATTACCCGGCCTTGCCGGAGGAGTGGCGCGCGGCGAGCACCGCGTCGGATGCGGTGATCCCGATGAATGCGGAGGCGGCGCGGGCGTTTCAGGAGAAGCTGATGGCGCTGATCTGGGAGGCCAAGCAGGCCGCCCCCGCGCCGGGCGGCGATCTGCCCGAAGGCGCGCGGCCCTTCATGGTGATGCTGCACGCCTTTCCCTTCCCCGATCTCGGAGAGGCGGGGGCATGAGCCGCCGCCCCTTCGCCGCGCTGGCCGTGGCCCAGGCGCTCTCGCTCTCCGGCACGCGGCTGACGATGATCGCGCTGCCCTGGCTGGTGCTCACGCTGACCGGCGACGCCTTCGCCACGGGCCTCACCGCCTTCGCCGAAATGGCGCCTTACGTGCTGGTCAAGGCGCTGAGCGGGCCGTTCATCGACCGGTTCGGCGCACGGCGCGTGGCGGTGCTGGGCGATCTCGCCTCGGCGCTGGCGGTGGCGGCTGTGCCGCTTGTTGCGCTCACCGGCGGGCTCGGGCTTGGCCTGCTCCTGCCGCTGGTCTTCGTCATGGGGGCGATGCGCGGCCCGGCCGATGCGGCGAAACAGGCGCTGGTGCCGGAGGTGGCCGAGGCGGGCGGGCTGCCGCTGGAGCGCGTCACCGGCACGCTCGGCACCATCGACCGGCTCGCCACCACGCTCGGCGCAGGGGCGGCCGGCGCGCTGGTGGCGCTGATCGGCGCGGCCCCGGCGCTGGCGGTGACGGCGGTGACCTTCCTCGCCTCGGCGCTGGCGGTGGGGGCGGGGGTGGCCCAGAGCCAGCCTGCCGGGGCAGAGGCGCAAGCCGGCTACCGGCGCGCCTTTACCGAGGGCTGGGCCTTTCTGCGCGGCGATCCCGTGCTGCTCGCCATCGTGGCGATGGTGGCGATGACCAACCTGATCGACCAGGCGATGATCACCGTGCTCCTGCCGGTCTGGGCGCGCGATGTGGGCGGCGGGGCCGGGGCCTTTGGCGGGATGGTGGCGGCGTTCTCCGCCTTCGCCGTGCTCGGGGCGCTCATTGCCACCACCATCGGTGAAAAGCTGCCGCGCCTGCCGGTTTTCGCCCTGGCCTTCCTCATCGCCGGCGCGCCGCGCTTCCTCGCGCTTCTGCCGGGCGTGCCCTGGCCTGTGCTGATCACCGTGCTTGTGCTCTCGGGCTTTGCCGCCGGGTTCATCAACCCGATCATCTCGGCGGTGATGTTCGAGCGCATCCCGCGCCGCCTTACCGGCAGGGTCACGGCGCTGACCTCGGCGCTGTTCTGGGCGCTGATGCCGCTGGGCGGGTTGGCGGGTGGGGCGGCGGTGACGGCGCTGGGCCTGTCCGGCGCGCTCATCCTTGCAGGCACCGTCTATTTCGCCGCCACCATGCTGCCGCTTCTGCTCAGGACCTTCCGCGCGCTCGATGCGCGCCCGCTCGCCTCGTGAGCTATTGCTGCGGGCGCTCGGCCCAGCCGGCGAAGACCTTCTCCAGCGCCACGACGATGTAGTAAAGCACGATCCCGAGCGCTGCGAGCGCGATCAGAACGGCGAACATCAGCGGGTAGTCGGAATTGGTTTTGCCCGAGTCGAACAGCGCGCCGAGGCCACGGCCGTGCGGGCTGACGATCTCCATCAGGTTGGTGCCGATGAAGGCCAGCGTGACCGCCACTTTCAGCGCGCCGAAGAACTCGGGCAGCGTTTTCGGCAGGGCGATCTTCCAGAAGATCGTCGATTGCGAGGCGCCGAGCGAGCGCAGGATGTCGCGGTATTCCGGCTCCAGCGTGCTGAGCCCGATCGAGACCGAGACGGCGATCGGGAAGAACGAGATCATGAAGGCGATCAGCACGGTGTTGAAATCATGCGCGCCGACGAACATCAGCGCGACGATGGGCACCACGGTGGCCTTCGGGATGGCGTTGAAGCCCACCAGCAGCGGATAGAGCGCGTCGCGCATCAGCCGCGAAAAGCCCATGATCATTCCAACCCCGGTGCCGAAGATCACGGCGATGATCAGCCCCACCACGGTGCGCCAGAGCGTCTGCCAGCCCATCGTGAGGAACAGGCTCCAATGCTTTGAAAAAGCGGGAAGAAGATCGCTTGGCGAAGCCATCTTGTAATTCGGCCAGCCGGCGGCCCAGACGATGAATTCCCACACCACCAGGAAGATCACGATGGCGGCTGTGGGCACGAGGATTTTCTGGAGCGTCGGGTTCATTCGGCCACCTCCTCGGCAGACGCGCGGCCCTGGGCGATCTCGATCTGGTGGCGCAGCACGGCGAGCATTTCGGCGGCCTCCGGCGTGTAGAGATGGTCGAGGTCGCGCGGGCCGGTATCGGGCACGTCGAGCACATATTGGGTGCGGGCGGGGCGGCCCGAGAGCACGATCACCTGATCGGCGAGAAAGATCGCCTCGCGCAGATCGTGGGTGATCAGGATGCCGGTGAAAGGTTCGTTTTCCTTCACCTTGTGCATGGTCTGCCAGAGGTCTTCGCGGGTGAACGCGTCGAGCGCGCCAAACGGTTCGTCGAGGATCAGCACCTCGGGCTTGTGCACGAGGGCGCGGCAGAGCGAGGCGCGCTGGCGCATCCCGCCGGACAGCTCGGAGGGGCGCTTGTCTTCAAAGCCGGTCAGCCCGACCAGCGCCAGCAGGTGGCGGGCGCGGTCTTCGCGCTCGGCTTTGGTCAGCTTGTTGGGCACGATCTCGAGCGGCAGCATCACGTTTTGCAGGATCGTGCGCCATTCGAGCATCACGGGGTTCTGAAATGCCATGCCGACGGTGTTGCGCGGGCCGGTCACCACCTCGCCATGCAGCATCACCTTGCCCTCGTCGGGCTTCATCAGGCCCGAGACCAGCTTGGTCAGGGTCGACTTGCCGCAACCGGAAGGGCCGACCACGGCGACGAAGCCGCCTTCGTTGAGCGAAAGCTCCAGCCCGTCGAGCACCGGCAGGGGGCCGGACGGCGTTTTATAGGCGTGGCGCACGCCCTCGATCTTGATCATCGGATACATCGGCAGACCCCGTTGGTGGAGCCGCGCAGCCGGGGCCGCGCGGCTCGTCTCGTCACTTCAGCGCGAAGCCGCCCTCGGGCAGATAGGCATCGGTGAAGTAGAGCCCGGCATCGGGCGTGGTCTGGAACTCGTAGGTCAGCGCCGTCTGTTCGAGCGCGCTGGCGAAGCGGGCATCGTCGATGCCGCCAAAGCCGTTTTCGGCCACCCAGGGGGTATCGACATTGGCTTCGATGGAGAGCTCCAGCCGCCGGGTTTCCAGCTCGGCATCGGCGGCGGGGTTGCGCTCCATCAGGGCGGGGATGGTCGCGGCCGGATCGGCCACCGCATCGGCCCAGCCCTTCGCCACGGCGGCGAGGAAGCCCTTGATCACATCGGGGTTTTCCGCTGCGTAATCGGTGTTGACGATGATCGCGTTGCCGTAAAGGTCAACGCCGTAATCGGCCATCAGCAGCGTCACCAGATCCTCCTCCGGCACGCCAAGGCGGGCGGTGTTGAGATAAGAGGTGAAGCTGAACCCGGTGATCGCGGCCACGTTGCCCTCGGCCAGCATCGGCTCGCGGGTGGGGAAGCCCACCGGCTCGACCGTGATCGCCTCCATATCGAGCCCGTTCTCGGCGGCGAAGATCGGGAACTGTGCCCAGGCGCCATCGGGGGGCGGGGCGCCCAGCACCTTGCCTTCGAGATCGGCGGGCGTTTCGACGCCGAGCGACTTGCGCCCGATCACGGCAAAGGGCGGCTTGTCGTAGATCATCATCACCGCGGTGACCGGCGCGCCCGGGTTCTGGTCGAGGAAACGCACCAGCGAGTTGATATCGGCGAACCCGACCGGGAAGGCGCCGGTGGCCACTTTCGGGATCGCGTCGAGCGAGCCGGACCCGGCGGCGATTTCCACCGACAGATCGGCCTCGGCGAAATAGCCCTTGTCGATGGCGACGAAATAGGGGGCGGATGGGCCCTCGAATTTCCAGTCGAGCGCGAAGGGCAGAGCGGTTTCGGCGCTGGCGGCGGTCGCGGTCGCGAACAGCAGGGCGCCGGCGAGCGCATAGGGTTTGAAAGCCAAGACGAATCTCCTTGCTTGTGGCGGTCTCGCGTCAAGGTGATCTGCCGGGGCCGGGAATGCCCGGTTTGGCGGCGCCGGACTGCCGCGAATACATGCATCTGGCCAGAATCTGGGCGGGCAGCATGGGCAATGCCCGAAATTCATGCACAGCCGGTGAGGATCAGGCCGCGCCGCCGTCCAGATCGAGCTCGACGAAGAAGGTCGTGCCCTTGCCCTCGTGGCGCACGAAGTCGATCAGCCCGTGATGCGCATCGACGATCCGCTTGGAGATGCTCAGCCCGAGCCCGGTGCCGCCCACCTGCCGGGTGGCGCTGGAATCGATCTGCGAGAACGGCTGGAAGATCCTTTCGCTCGCGTTCTCGGGCAGGCCCATACCCTCGTCCGTCACCGAGATCCGCACCCGGTCGTCGGCCAGCTCGGTATTGACCACCACGCGCCCGCCGGGGTTGGAGAACTTGATGGCGTTCGACAGGAGATTCACCAAAACCTGTTCGATGCGCATCTTGTCGACGAAAACGCGCGTGTCTTTCGGCAGATGAAGCTGGTCGAGCCGGATCTGGTTGGCATCGGCCAGGGGGCGGACGCTGTTGGCCGCATCGGTCACCAGCGTGTCAACATCCACCGCCTCGGGGTGATATTCCATCTTGTCGGAATCGATCTTCTGGAAGTCGAGAATGTCGTTGATGAGCGAGGCCAGCCGGTGGCTGTTGCGCAGCGCGATATCGAAGGAGCCGTTCATCTCGTCCGGCAACTTGCCGAGCACGCCCGAGGCCATCAGGTCGAGCGAGCCCTTGATCGAGGTCAGCGGCGTGCGCAGCTCATGGCTCACCACGGCGAGGAACTCGGCCTTGGCGATGAGCGCCTGTTTGGCCCGTTCATGCTCGACAACCAGCTCGTTGAAATGCTGCATGCTCTGGCGGTAGAGCGTGCGGTGGCCGCGGGCGGTGTCGATGGTGAAGAACAGCACGATCAGGCTGACCAGGAATTGCAGCCACAGCTCCGAGGTCGGCGGCGGGCGCATGATCCACAGATCACGGATCGGGATGAACAGGAAGGCCGCGCTGTAGATCACCAGCCGCAGCGCGAGGATACCGCGCAGCTGGTGATTGTGCAGCGCCGCAAACAGCGCCGCGGCGAGCAGGATGAACATCGGCATGAAGTGGGTGGTCGGCCCCTGCAGCGTGGCGATCTGGATCGCGAACAGGCTGATCGTGCCGGCGCTGAAGGCGGTGTTGATCGCCACCGAGCGCATGATCGGGCCCAGCTCGATCTGGCGGTTGCGCCGGAACGAGCGGATGCGCTGGAACAACCGGTAATCGAGTATCTCCGACACTTCGACCAGCAGCAGGCAAATGAGGGCAACCCCGAGATCGTAGAAGAAGGCGGTAATGACGGCGATGGCCAGATAGATGATCTGGCGTTGCGACAGCAGCGCCATGCCCACATCGGCATAGAAGAGCAGGTCCGCGCGGATATCCTTGCGAACCTTGGTGCCGGATGCGGCCTGGGCTGGCGCCGCCTGCTGCTGCTCGTCCTGCATCTACCTGTTTCTCTCCGGAGCGAAGGGCCGTTTCGGTGTTTTTTCAAGGGGCTGGGATTGGAAGCCGATGTAAATCTGCATGCCAATCTTGGCTCAATTGTGTTCATTCCGAAAAATCGTCGGACAAGATGCCCGGGATTTCCCATTGCTCAGCGACAGTGCCCGGAAAGCAACGCTTAATGAATTGAAACTGGTAATAGGGCCAGAAAACTCTCTTTGGTTGTCTATACCATAGGAGAACATCCCAAGCGAGAGTGTTCACATGCGCGGCGGCAAGGAAAGCCGGGTGCGATGAAACATTGTGCAGGGGGGAGGCGCAGGCCGCGGCAAACAACGGCAACCACCGCGCCGGTGGCCGCAAATCGCTTTGCTCTTGAGAAGAAGACCCATTGGAGCGGGCGATGAGATTCGAACTCACGACCCTTACCTTGGCAAGGTAGGGGTCACAGTGACTAAGCGATTGAAATCCTGTCAGTTGTTATGTCTCGCCTCTCCTCTGTTCACGCGACATCCGTGTGAATGGTCCCATTTTGTGTCTGGATTCGGATCACAACGGAGCCGGTTATCGTTTGCCAGGGTACCACCCAGGGGCACGAGCCGGATGTTCCTACCGTAGCCGGGATCGCTGTGGCAGACTGCATCCATGAAACACTTTCTGTTTTCCCTATTGCTCGCGTCGGCGTTCCCCCATGCAGGCATCGGAGATCCCGTAGTGGAGAGCATACTTGCGGTCTATGAAGCGGAATGCGCTGCTGAACTTGACCGCCAAATGGACAGTGATCCAAGTGAGTATGTCGGCTTGGTCGCGCCATCTGGCTCGGTTTGGGACATTGAAATCGGGTCAGACGGGCAAACAGCCACGGTCGTGCATGCCAACTTCGACTGTCCTGGCTTCGGAACCCTTTGGTGCGGGTCTGGCGGTTGCGACAATCACATTGTAGTTGGCGAAGCGGACTACACATACTTCGGCTATCGCCCGTTCAGTACATCAGATCTAGATGGAAGGCGTTTCGTCATCCTTCCAGTTCAGGGAGGCGCTTGCAGCAGTACCGGGGGCGCAAGGGGCTACACTGCGGCACCATGCTTTCGCGTCGCGTACTGGGATGACAAATCGAGGGAGTTTTGGATGGACAGCGATCACTTAACAAAGGGTACTCCGTTGCACGATTAGATTCAGTGCGGGAGCGTTACTCGCCACGTCTTACAAGAAGACAATGGCTTTCAGTTCGCAAAGCTTGCGGCGTGATAGACAAAATTGGCTGATGCTCCACCGCCAAGAGATAGACGATAAGATTGGAATCCCGGATCACATTCTCGACCGCAGTATCCCAGTGGGGCATGTCGGCGAGAACGCTTCGAACACATGATCTGTACTCTGTGTAGTCTTTCTCGGGCTTGTCCCACTCATAGAGTGGTACACCGTCCCACAATTCGCCGACAATCCTAGGTCCCTGGGACATGCGAGATTGGTACTCGGAATCGCAACCGCTGAAACCTAGCTCGGAGGTGGCAAGTCGTTCCCGCAAACTGACCACATTCAAGCCAAGAATCGAAAGCTCATCTGTCCAACCTTTCATGCACGAGATGTACGCCGTGTAGTCCGGCGTTTCTCTGTCTTGCAGTACGCGAAGGGTTTCTGGATCGTCTGGGAGGTGTGGTTCCGAGCAGAAAGAAGTGAACGAAAGGTACGGTGGCTCCGGGGGTACTAGATCTACTTCATGCGAAAAAAGGTTCGTCGTTTCCATTGTCCCTTTTGAGAGGTCGAGTTGCGAATTGCTCGGCCCTCGTATTTTGTCCACTGTGGGGAGGAACGCCACCTGCCTCGTCGCAAAGTGTTTTCCCCCTAGGTCGAGCAGGCCAAAGCTCTGCGTGGTGATGTATTGGCCCAAAAAAGGCTTCGAGTTTCCTGGGGCGCGAGCTTGATCAAGTTCCGACAAGTTGATTTCGAAAACTGACACGCCGGGAATGTTGCTTATTCCGAGATCTTCATAGCCAACACCATCAACTGGCGTCCATGTCAGGTCCTGTTGGACCTCAAGGGTTGGTGTCCGGTTAAGGAATGATCCACGTTGCAGCCTGTAGAGATCGTCCCCGCAGGCAAAAACCATTTCGTGGATGCGTCGATCACGCAGATCAGCGTAGGCATCCAGAAGCGGCCCCGTGAGTGCGGCTTTGGCGCAGAAAACTTGGATGCTGGCAACGAAAAGAACTGCACGCCCTCGCATTTTCAAGTCCTTTCGGCACTGCACACAGTCTCTTACTGCGAAGCGAATTGCTTTGCATCGGGCAGCCGAGCTCCACACTTGTCCCAAACAAGGTGTAATGGCTTTTGAGCCTTGACCCCAGCGAAATTTGGTCTTTCCAACATTTTCTGCTTTTGCATGTGAAGCAGCCTGCTTCTTGCATCAGTTGATTGTCAATGCACTGCACGGTCAGCTGGAAGCCTGTGTTCCATTGGTCAACTGTGTGGGCTAGCAGGGCGTAGCTCAGGGGTGGAGCATACTCTGCCGATGCTTGCTTCGTGCACCTTGCCAACCCGAACAAAGCGAATCTTGAGGCAGGCCAATTGGTGGAAAACGTTCACACTTCACATCAAAGCCCGTGAACGAACGTTGAGATTTAGGTGAAATCCTGATACCTGCAACGGTACAAGTCATTGATTTTGTGGGAACCCAATGGAGCGGGCGATGAGATTCGAACTCACGACCCTTACCTTGGCAAGGTAATGCTCTACCCCTGAGCTACGCCCGCATCCTTGGGTGAGGGGGAGATATGAAATCCCGCCGGGGGCTGCAAGAGGAAAGTTGTGGCCCCGGCGGATTTTTTCGGTGCGCGCCGGGCGTTGCCCTTATTCCTGCCAGGCCGCCGGCAACGGCGTGTCGGAGAGCGCCTCGCGGATCGGCGCCGCCTGGGCTTCGGGCAGGGTCTCGATCAGCACCCGCGTCGTGTAATGGCCGAAAACCTTGCCATCCGGCCCGACGAGGCCCCAATCGTAGATCATCTCCTGCGAGAAGTGCACCTCGTCGCCGAGATGCAGGCCGGGCATGTTGACCGGCTCGTTGGCGAGCTTGCCGGCCATGCCCTCCTGCGCGAGCGAGATCTCGTCGACCCAGATCACCTCGGCATTCATGTCCTCGGCCTCGACCGGGAAGGCCACCTTGAGCGACAGGGCCGGATGGGCCACGCCAACCTCGTTGATCGCGGCGACGAGCACCCGGCCGAGATGGCTCTGCGCGCTGCGGATCGCCTCGTTCATCGCCGGATCGTCGGAGCCGTAGGAGATTACATCGTCCTGTGCCGAGGCGGGGGCGAGCGCGGCGAGAGACAACGCCAAGGCGAGGGTGAGGGAGGCGAGGCGGAGCATGATATCCTTTCCGGGGCAGGCGGGGGCCGGAGTGGCCTTTGGGCTGGCGCGATCCTGCCCGCGGCGGGCGCGGCTGGTCAACCTGCCGCAGTGCAATTTGCGCCCGGATGCCTAGATCGGGCGCAACAGCTAACATGAACCGCGCCCCGGCGCGGCCCTGGATGGGACCGGACAATGAAACACATCATGATCCTCGGCAGCGGTTTCGGCGCCCTCACGGCGGTGCGCGAGATCCGCAAGGCCCGGCTCGACGCGAAGATCACGATCGTCGCGCCGCACAAGCATCTCACCTATCTGCCGTCGCTGATCTGGATGCCCTCCGGCATCCGCAGCGCGGCGGATATCGACGTGGACCTGACGCGGTTCTTCGCCCGCGAACGGGTGGACTGGCATCCGGGCCGGGTGGCGACCCTGCGCGATGGCGGCCGCACGGTCGAGACCGAGGCGGGCGAGGTGCTGAGCAACGATTACCTGATCATCGCCACCGGCGGGCGCTACCTCAAGAAGCTGCCGGGACTGGCCGAAAACGCGATCATCCCCTGCGAGGGCGCGGCGATGGGCCAGCTCATCCACGACCGGTTGCGCGACATGCGGGGCGGCACCATCGCGCTCGGGTTCGGCACCAACCCGAAAGAGCCGCAGGCGGTGCGCGGCGGGCCGATGTTCGAGTTCCTGTTCGGGATCGACACGATGCTGCGCCGCCAGGGCCGGCGCGACGCCTTCAAGCTGGTCTTCTTCAACGGCGCCGAGCGCCCCGGCCAGCGGCTGGGCGAAAAGGCGGTGGACGGGCTTCTGACCGAAATGACCAACCGCGATATCAATGTGCGGATTGGCTCGAAACCGCTGCGCATCGAACCCGATAAGGTGGTGACCGAGCGTGAGGAGATCGCCACCGATCTGGTGCTGTTCATGCCGGGGCTGACCGGGCCGTTCTGGCTCGACAATACCGAGCTGCCGCGCTCCGAAGGCGGCTTCGTGCAGGCCGACGCGAAATGCCGCGTGGTGGGCGAGGCCTGGCAGGGCACTTATGTGGTGGGCGACACCGGCTCCTATCCCGGCCCCGACTGGCTGGCCAAGCAGGCGCACCAGGCCGATCTGCAGGCCGAGGCGGCGGTGGCCAATATCGCCGACGAGATGGCGGGGCGCGCGCCGGGCCACGCGTTCAAGGCAGAGCTGGTTTGCATCGTGGATTCGGTCGACAAGGGCATCCTCGTGTTCCGCGACATGAAGCGGTCGATCTCGCTGCCGAAAATGCGGCTCGCACATTGGGCCAAGCGGTTTTTCGAGCGCCACTACCTGCGCGCCTATCGCCGCTGAGCGGCGCGCGGGGTGACTGTGCCGGTTAACTTTCCGTTCACCATGGTTTCTGGCAGGGCGGGCCGTTTTGGTGCTTGCCTGTCAGATGGATAGGCGACACTTCACCGGAAAACCGGAAAACCGGAAAACCGGAAAACCGGAAAACCGGAAAACCGGAAAACCGGAAAACCGGAAAACCGGAAAACCGGAAAACCGGAAAGGTGGTTTTCTGGAGGCACTGGGTTGCAGGTGCCGTAGCGTCTGGGCTGCAGACGAAATCGGGGACGCCTGGCGCCCCCCCATCCGGTTCGCCTGTCACCGTTTCAGTCGACGAAGGCTTTTTCCACCACGTATTCCGCCGGCTCCGAGTTTGCCCCTTCGCCCAGCCCGTAGCCTTCCAGCAAATCTTTCATGTCGAGGTTGAAGGCGAGCGAGCCGCAGACCATGCCGCGGTCGGTCGCCGGGTCGAGCCTGTCGCCCGCAAGGCCGAGATCGGCAAACACCTTGCCGGATTTCAGGTTCTCGGTGATCCGGCCCTTGGTCTTGAAATCGTCCCGCGTGGTGGAGGGGTAATAGAGCAGTTTGCCCTCTACCATCTCGCCGATCAGCGGATCGTTTTCGAGGTCTTCCACCAGCTTGCGCCCGTATTCCAGCTCATCCGCCGTGCGGCAGGTATGCATCATGATCACCTGCTCGTAGCGCTCGTAGGTGTCCGGGTCGCGCATCAGCGAGGCGAAGGGGGCGATGCCGGTGCCGGTGGCGAAGAACCACAGCCGCTTGCCCGGCAACAGCGCGTCGAGCACCAGCGTGCCCACGGGTTTGGGCCGCAGGATGATCTCGTCGCCGGCCTCGATATGCTGAAGCCGCGAGGTGAGCGGGCCGTCGGGCACCTTGATCGAGTAGAATTCCAGCTCTTCGTCCCAGGACGGCGAGGCGATGGAATAGGCGCGCAGCAGCGGTTTGCCGTTGTCGTCGAGCAGGCCGATCATCACGAACTCGCCCGAGCGGAACCGCAGGCTTTGCGGCCGCGTGCAGCGGAAGCGGAACAGCCGGTCGGTGTAATGCTCGACCTCGGTCACGGTCTGGGCATCGGGCAGGGTGGGCACGGGTTTGATCTTGGTCTCGGTCACAGCGTCACATCATCCATAAGGGTGGGCGGAGCCCGTCGGCCCCGCCCGTTTCGGCATTCCTATATATGAGATACGGGATTGGGGTCTAGCCGCGAAGCCGCGACTGATGGTCATAGGCCCGCCAATCGGCCCGGAACAGCCAGTGTTCCTCCGGCTGGCGGGTGGCGAGGGCCGCGTCGATTTCGACCTCGTCGAAGCCCGCGCGCCGGGCCATCGCATATTGATCCGCGATCAGCCCCGCGCCGGCGCGCAGACGCCCGGTATAGCCCATCAGGCGCAGCGCCCGCGCCAGGGTGAAGCCGCGCCCGTCGGCAAAGCCGGTGACGGCGACCCGGATCATGGGCGCGGCCAGAATCTCGGCGCGGTGGGCCGCGATGTGATCCTCCGGCACGATCTCGATGCCGCATTCCACGCAGCCTGCCCCCGCCGCGGCGCTTTCAAGGCTGTGGAAGCCGTTCGGCCAGTCGTCCGGGGCGAAGCCGGTATCGGTTACGATCAGGGTCATGGGCGCACCGCCTTTCCGTCGATGAAGTGAATGCCGCATTCGGTTTTGTCCTGCCCCGGCCAGCGCCCGGCGCGGGGTGCTTCGCCGGGCCGGGCGGCCCGGGTGCAGGGGGCGCAGCCGATCGAGCCATAGCCCTTCGCCGTAAGCGGATGGCGCGGCAGATCATGCGCCTCCATATAGGCTGCGATCTCGGTGCCCGACCAATGGGCCAGCGGGTTCAGCTTCAGCCGCTCGCCCTCGGCCTCGGCCAGTTCCAGCTCGATGCGCTGGCCGCCATGGATGCGCTTGCGCCCCGAGATCCAGCCGTCATAAGGCAGGAGCGCGTTGGCCAGCGGTTCGACCTTGCGCAGCGTGCAGCAGGCATCGGTATCGCTCTGATGCAACAGCCCGTCGGTATCGCGGGTGAGAAGCTGCACCGGGTCGGGCCGCACGATCCGGACATTGCTGAGCCCGAGCCGCTCGGCCACCCGGCGCTGGTAGCTCAACGTTTCGGCAAAGAGCATCCCGGTTTCGACGAAGAGCACCGGCACCGCCCGGTCAACGGCCGCGGCCATGTGCAGCAGCACCACCGATTCCGCCCCGAAGGACGAGACCAGCGCGATCCGCCCGCGCGCGGTGAGGGCATGGGCGATGACGCCGCAGGCATCTTTCGGCGCGAAGCGGGCATTGATCTCGGCGGCTGCGTCATCGGCGGTGAAAACGGGCAGGGTGGCTTCATAGGGCATGGGCGGTCTCCTGGTAGAGCGCGTCGATGAAGGGGGCTGGCCCGGTGCGGGCGATGGTCGCGGAAAAGGCTTCGCCGGGGTCACGGCGCAGCGCGAGATAGGCCCCGGCCAGCCGGGCGATGGCGGGCACGATCTCGTCGGCGGCAAAGCCGGGGCCGGCGCGGGTGCCGATGGCCATATCGGTGCCGGGCCGTCCGCCAAGGGTGACCTGGTAGCTCTCCACGCCGCCCTTTTCGAGCCCAAGGATGCCGATATCGCCCAGATGGTGATGGCCGCAGGCGTTGATGCAGCCGGAAATGCGGATCGAAAGCGCGCCTGCCTCGCGGGCGATGCCGTCGAGCGCGCGGGCGATCTCCTGCGCCACCGGGATGGCGCGCGCGGTGGCGAGCGAGCAGTAATCCATGCCGGGGCAGGAGACGATATCGGTGACCAGCCCGGCATTGGCGGTGGCGAGGCCGGCGGCCCTCAGCCCGGCATGGAGCGCGGGCAGGTCGGACAGATGCACATGCGGCAGGATCAGGTTCTGGTCGAGCCCGGCGCGGATATCGCCGTAGCCGTAGCGCTCGGCGAGGTTGGCGACCGCGCGCATCTGCGCCGAGGTCGCATCGCCCGGCACGCCGCCCACCGGCTTCAGCGAGATGATCGCGATGCTGTGGCCGGGGGCGCGGTGGGCGCGCAGGTTGGTGTCGGCCCAGGCGCGAAACACCGGATCGGCTTTGCGCGCGGCGTCGTAGCTGTCGGTGGGCGCGTTGCGCAAGGCGGGCGAGGCGAAGCGCACGCGCAGCTCTGCCAGCACCGCCCGGTCGGCGCCCCGGAAGGCCGGCCGGAGTGCTGCGAAGCGGCGCTCCACCTCGGCGCGGAACGCCTCGACGCCCTGTTCGGCGAGCGTGATCTTGATCCGCGCCTTGTATTTGTTGTCGCGCCGCCCGGCGAGGTTATAGGCCCCGAGCACCGCTTCGAGATAGGGCAGCAGATCGGCTTCGGGCAGGAAGTCGGCAAGCACCTGACCCACCACCGGCGTGCGCCCGAGCCCGCCGCCCGCGAGCACCGTGTAGCCGCGCCGGCCGTCGCGCTCGGTGATGCGGATGCCGAGATCGTTGGCCGCGGTGATCGCGCGGTCCTCGGCATTGCCGGTGACGGCGATCTTGAACTTGCGGGGCAGGAACTGGAATTCGGGGTGATCGGTGGACCACAGCCGGATCAGCTCGGCCACGGGCCGGGGATCGGCCACCTCGCCGGCGCCCGCGCCCGCGAACGGATCGGCGGTGACGTTGCGGATCGTGTTGCCCGAGGTCTGGATCGCGTGCAGCCCGACCTCGGCCAGACGGTCGAGCATGTCGGGCACGTCGATCAGCCGGGGCCAGTTGAACTGGATGTTCTGGCGGGTGGTGAAATGGCCATAGCCCTTGTCCCACCGTTCGGCGATATCGGCCAGCGCGCGCAGCCGGGCGGGGGTGAGCGTGCCATAGGGCAGCGCCACGCGCAGCATATAGGCGTGAAGCTGAAGGTAGAGCCCGTTCATCAGCCGGAGCGGGCGGAATTCTTCCTCGGTGAGCGATCCGTCGAGCCGGCGCGCGACCTGGGCGCGGAATTCTTCGGCGCGGCGGGAAAGGTAGGCGGCATCGTCAAGCATGGTCTGCGCCCCAGCTCACCCGCGCCGGGGCCGAGGGGCCGCTGGCGCGGAAGGTTTCGCGGAAATGGGCGGGCTCCGGCCCGCGCAGGCCGGGCCGCGCCGGGGCAAGGTAGGGACCGACCGCGATGTGACCTTCGGCCTCGGCGGCGCTCAGCCGCGCCGCGGCGGCCCCGGCATCGGTGATGAACTCGGCCTGCTCGGGCGCCTGCACCCAGCGCCCCTCGGCGGTGCGGTAGATCACCCGGCCGGTGGCGAGGTCATTGGCGCTGACGAAGCCGGGATGAAAGGCTTTGGCCATCGGAATCTCCTGTTCGCGTTTGCTCTTGCGTTGCTCATGAAAATAGAACAACGTCCCGAAACAGCGCCAGTAGCTCGGACAAATAAGAACGTTTGTTCCAAATTCCGTGCGATGACAAAATGAACCGCCACCAAATGGGAGGGCTCAGGAATGGATGTGCGTCTCGACGCGATCGACCGGAAAATCCTTGGCGAGCTGCAGGAAGATGCCAGCCAGTCGCTGGACGTGATCGCCGCCAAGGTGGGCTCGTCGAAGACCCCGGTCTGGAACCGGATTCGCAAGATGCGCGAGGCTGGGGTGATCGGGCCGCAGACGGTGATCGTGGATGCCGAGAAACTGGGGATCGAGGCCTGTTTCTTCGTGCTGGTGCGCACCTCCGAGCATGAGGCCGACTGGCAGGAAAAGTTCCTGTCGACCGTGCGCGCGCGCCCCGAGGTGATGGAGGCGCACCGGCTGGCGGGTGAGATCGACTATATTCTGAAGGTGCGGGTGAAGAACGCCCGTGCCTATGACGAGTTTTATCAGGCGCTGATCTCGGAAGTGAAGATCTTCAACGTCACCGCGCTTTTGTCGATGGAAGAGATCAAGTTCACCACCGCGCTGCCACTCTGAAGCTGCGCCGGGCGGCCAGCGCCGCGCCGGTGAGTATTTTTGCAAGGATGAAGCAGCTAACCCTTCGCCTGCACCGGCAGCCGGGCCGAGGCGGCGAGCAGGGTGCCGCCGGCGATCTGGATCACGTGCTGGGCATCGTCGAAGGCCAGTTCGAACAGCCGGGTGGGGGCGGCGCCCTCCAGCCGGGAGATATGCGCGCCGTCGACGAGCCGCCCGGCCTCGACCAGCGCCGTGCGCTTGCCGAACATGATCCGCGCCCGCCAGTCACGCAGCACGATCTGCTGGCGCGCGGCAAGCAGGTAGCTGCGCCCGTCGCCCTGCTGGTCCAGCACCGAGGGGCGCAGGCGCACCACCTGATGCGCCGGTGCGGCATGGACGATCACCCGCGCCAGCGGCACCGCGCCGCGATCCAGCGTGACGACCCGGTCGCCGGGTTCGAGAAATTCCACCGGCAATTCGCCATCGGTGGTGAGGATGCCGGTGCCGGGGCCGAAGCCGGCCCGCTTCAGGGGCAGCGCCACGCGAATGCGCCTTGCGCCCCCGGTCGAAACCTGGGTCATGGGGTACCTGCTCAATATGCCTGTTCTTTTTTTCACAGAGTAGCGCAAGAAACGGTTAACGGCGAGGGATTTTTGCCGCGTTTCCGCTCTCGCCCTGCGGCGGCTTGGGTGCTAGAAGGCAGGCCGTGCGGGTGTGGCGGAACTGGTAGACGCACCAGATTTAGGTTCTGGCGCCTTTGGCGTGGGGGTTCGAGTCCCTTCACCCGCACCAACCTCGCCTTTTCTGGCGAGGGGCCACGTTCGGCAGGTGTGTTTCGCGGGAAAGGCGCCGCGAGGGTGCAGCGCCCGGCTCAGGCTCCGGGCGGCAACGGGCCGATGGCCCCTTTCTGCCCGATTTCCCCGCGACACACCCTTGCGCCGAACCCCATCCCCCCATAGAAGGGCGTGAAATTTCCCGCGCGCCGCAGGGGCGGCGTGCCTGACGATATGAAGGACAACACCATGGCTGTCACCGAGACGCTGAACGAGGGGCTGAAACGCGCCTACCAGCTCATCATCACCGCTCAGGAGCTGGACGACAAGGTCAGCGAAAAGCTGACCGAGGCCCGGCCCGAGATCGAGATGAAGGGCTTTCGCAAGGGCAAGGTGCCGCTGCCGCTTTTGCGCAAGCAATTCGGCCAGCGCCTGCTTGGCGAAGCGATGCAGGAACAGATCGACGCGGTGATGAACGCCCATTTCGAGGAAAGCGGCGACCGCCCGGCGATGCAGCCCCAGGTCAAGATGACCAACGAGGACTGGAAAGAGGGCGACGACGTGCATGTCGAGATGTCCTACGAGAAACTGCCGGAGATCCCCGAGGTCGACTTCTCGAAGATCGAGCTTGAGCGCCTGGTGGTGAAGGCGGGCGATGCCGAGATCGACGAGGCGCTGGCCTCGCTGGCGGAAAACGCCCAGAACTTCGAAGATCGCAAGAAGGGCTCGAAGGCCAAGGACGGCGATCAGGTGGTGCTCGATTTCACCGGCCGCGTGGACGGCGAAGCCTTCGACGGCGGCGCGGCGGAAGATTTTCCGCTGGTGCTCGGCTCGGGTCAGTTCATCCCCGGCTTCGAGGAGCAGCTTGTCGGCGTGAAGGCCGGTGAGGAAAAGGACGTGAATGTGACCTTCCCCGCCGAATACGGCGCGGCGGAACTGGCGGGCAAGGAAGCGGTGTTTGCCTGCACCATCAAGGCGGTGAAAGAGCCCAAGGCGGCGGCGATCGACGACGAGCTTGCCAAGCGCTTCGGCGCAGAGGATCTGGCGCAGCTCAAATCGCAGGTCGCCGAGCGGCTGGAAGCGGAATATACCGGCGCGGCCCGCGCGGTGATCAAGCGCGCCCTGCTCGACAATCTCGATGACAGCGTGAGCTTCGAGTTGCCGCAAATGCTGGTCGAGGCCGAGGCCAATCAGATCGCTCACCAGCTCTGGCACGATGAGCATCCGGAAGAGCACGGCCATAACCATGGCGAGATCGAAACCACCGATGAGCACACCAAGCTGGCCGAACGCCGCGTGAAGCTGGGCCTGCTGCTCGCCGAGATCGGCCGCAAGGCCGAGGTCGAGGTGACCGATGCCGAAATGACCCAGGCGATCATGAACCAGGCCCGCCAGTATCCGGGCCAGGAGCGCGCCTTTTTCGATTTCGTGAACCAGAACGCCGAAGTGCGCCAGCAGATCCAGGCGCCGATCTTCGAAGACAAGGTGGTTGACCTTATTTTCGACGGCGCCAAGGTGAGCGAGAAAGAGGTCTCGAAGGACGAGCTTGAAAAGGCCGTCGAAGCGCTCGACGAAGAGTGAGCCACCGCAGATATTCAGGAAGGGGCCGCTCCGTTGGGGCGGCCTTTTTCATGCTTGGCCTCGTGGCGGCGCCCGGCGCGGCGCAGGAGCAGGCCGAGGCCTGGCGGGCGGAGAAATGCCGCCTCTACACCCGCGCCTGGGAGATGAGCGCGCCCGGGCTGGCGCTGTCGGAGCGCTTCGTTGCGGCGCATGATGCCTTTCTGGCCTCCGGCTGCACCATCCGGGGCGAGGTCTGCCCGCAGAGCGATGCCGAGAAGGGGCTCGCCGACATGCTGACGCTGATGATCGTGATGGAAGGGGCGGCGGGCTCGTTCCTGCCGTTCCACTGCACGGCGGATGGCTAGCCGCGCAGGCCGGTTTCTTCCAGCAGCCCGAGACGCTTGGCCTCGTAGTAATAGCCGCGGGCATACCAGCGCATCGCGTCCTGTTTGTCGCCGCCGGCGACGAGATAGGCGCCACGCAGGTATTTCACGGCGTATTTCAGGTTCACATCCGGGTCGAGCAACTCGCTCGCCGGGCCGCGATGGCCCATCGTGCGCGCCGTTTCGGGCAGGATCTGCATCAGGCCGTAATAGGGGCCGTTGCGCGCATCCGCCCGGTAGCCGCTCTCGCGCTGCACCTGAGCATGGACGAGATCGCGCGGCACCTCGTAATGGTCGGCCCATTTGTCGATGAGCCGGCGGATCTCGGCGGTTTCATAGGGCGATGTCCGGGGGCTGGCCTCGGGCGTGGGGCGTTTGCCGCAGGCGGCGAGTGTGGCAAGGCTGGCGAGAACGAAAGAACGGCGCGAAAACTGGAACATGAGGGACCCCGGATTGGTTTCTGGCATCCTGCGCCGGCGCGCGCGCGAGGGAAAGCCCGCCGCAGAGGCTGGGCGGAGGATTGCCCAAAGCAGCGGGCGGCTGCGGCGTGGACCGAAATCCTCCGCTCTGCTAGCGTGGTGCAAACAAACAGGGGGCAGGGAATGGCAGACACAGACAGCCCGATTTCGCATCTGGTCGACCTCTCGAAGCGCGAGAGCGCCGAGGCGTTCAAAGAGCACATGGAACAGGCGATGCTGTTTCGCAAGAATGTCGACAACCGGGCCTATTGTATCCGGCGCGCGCTGAACAACGATGTGCCGGACGGTCTGTATATCGAGCTTGGGGTGGCCGCGGGAGCGGGCTGCCGGCAATTCGGCAAGGCCATGGCGCCGGCGGGCAAGACGCTGACCGGGTTTGACAGTTTCGAGGGGCTTGAGGAGGACTGGACGGGCATTCAGACCGGGCGCGCGGCGGGCGCATTCTCGCAAGGCGGCATATTGCCCGACGTGCCCGAAAATGTCTCGCTGGTGGTCGGCTGGGTGCAGGACACGCTGCCGCCCTACCTCAAGGAGACCGGCAAGGCGCCGTTTGCCTTCATCCATATGGATATGGACACCTACACGCCGACGCGCTTCGCACTGGAAGCGGTCAAGCCGCGGCTCGTGAAGGGCAGCGTGATCCTGTTTGACGAACTCTACGGCTATCCCGGCTGGCGTCACCACGAGTACAAGGCGCTGCAGGACGTGCTCGCTCCGGAGAGCTACCAGTATATTTCGTTCGGACGCGACAATGTCGGGATCGAGATGCTGCGCAAGCCGAAATAGGCGCGCGGGCACATCCGTGAACGGGCACGAAAAAGCCGCGCGAGTCGCCCCGCGCGGCTGATGATCTTGTCCGAAGGCCGAAGATCACTCTTCGGTTTTTTCCTCGGCCTCGTCCTCGGCGACAGCCTCGGCCAGATCCGCATCTTCGTCGGTCGCGGCGCCGATATCGTCGAACAGCTCGCCGATCTCGAAGTCATGCGCGGCCTCTTCTTCCGCGGCGAGCTCCTGGATCGACTTGCCCGAAGCCTGCAACTCGGCCTCTTCCGGCGAGCGGGCGACGTTCAGCGTGATCTCGACTTCCACTTCCGGGTGCAGGCGCACCTCGACATTGTGCAGGCCAAGATCCTTGATCGGGGCCTTGAGCACGATCTGCTTCTTGTCGACGGTGAAGCCCTCGGCGGTCGCGGCTTCGGCGGCGTCACGGGGGGTGACCGAGCCGTAGAGCGAGCCGGAATCGGAGGCCGAGCGAATCACGACGAACTGCTGGCCGCCAAGCTTTTCGGCCAGAGCGTCGGCCTCTTTCTTGGTTTCCAGGTTGTTCGCCTCAAGCTGGGCTTTCTGGGTTTCGAACTGGGCGATGTTGGCCTCGGAGGCCGTCAGCGCCTTGCCTTGCGGCAGCAGGAAGTTGCGGGCGTAGCCGGGCTTGACCTCGACCACGTCGCCCATCTGGCCAAGCTTGGCCACACGTTCGAGCAGGATGACTTGCATGGGTCCCTCCTTACTTCACGGCGTAGGGCAGAAGGGCGAGGAAGCGGGCGCGCTTGATCGCGCGGGCCAGCTCACGCTGCTTCTTCGCCGAGACGGCGGTGATCCGGCTCGGAACGATCTTGCCGCGCTCGGAAATGTAGCGCTGCAGGAGCCGGGTGTCTTTGTAGTCGATCTTGGGTGCGTTCTCACCGGAGAACGGGCAGACCTTGCGACGGCGGAAAAACGGTTTCGCGGCCATGACTTAGCTCTCCTTCACTCAGCGATCGCGGCGCTCGCGGCGGTCGCCACGATCGTCACGTTTCTGCATCTGCACCGAGGGGCCTTCCTCGTGGGCGTCGACCTTGATCGTCAGCACGCGCATCACATCGTCGTGCAGGCGCATCAGGCGTTCCATCTCCTGGACGGCGGTCGCGGGCGCGTCGGTTTTCAGAAAGGCGTAGTGGCCTTTGCGGTTCTTGTTGATCTTGTAGGCCATCGTCTTGACGCCCCAGTACTCGCTTTCAACGACGTTGCCGCCATTGTCCTTGAGGACGGTGCCAAAATGTTCGATGAGGCCCTCGGCCTGCGCGTTGGAAAGATCCTGACGCGCGATCATCACATGCTCGTAAAGCGGCATGTCAGCTCCAGTTCTGTCAGGCGGGCTTCAAAGGGCGGGCAGATCCTTCCGCTCCCACCCACGAGAGGCCACGCGGTTCGCAAACATGCGGAAGGACGGGGCCTTATACACCCTTGTGCTCATGATGCAAGCCGGCGGGCCCGGATCGCGCTGTGGTTGCGCCAACAGCAGAGAATCGCCCAGAGCGTGCCCCAATTCCGACAGAATGAGGCGCGACCACTTAACGAAAGGATAAGAACAAACCCGAGGTACGCCATGTCTGCAACGGCCAACGAGTTTGAGTTCGGATCGCGCCCATCGTTAGGCGCGGACGGGGCAGGTGGCCCCTTTGTTGTCAGCACCGAGAGCGGCTATGCGATCCGCGCCGGTGCCCCCCGTCAGGGCGCGCGCGCGGTGCTCGCCTCTGGCGCCCGGTTCGCGGGCACCTTTCTGCTGATCGCGGCGGCAGGGCTGCTCATCGTGCCCGATGGCGACGCGAGCAACGGGCTCGTCTCGATGAAACTCGCCGCGCTGGTGATGTTCGCCGTTACCGGCATTCTGCTGCTGAATGTCGGCGCCGAAGGGGATTATCCCGAATTGCATGTCGATACGGTAGCGGGCCAGATCCAGATCGGGCGGCGGCACCTGCGCGGCGATTTCGATCCGCGTGTGACCCTCGACTTTGCCGATGTGTCCTCGGTCTATCTGCTGCGCTCGAAGGATCACAGCCGCCCGGCGCGGCTTTTCCTGCGGATCGGCGGCGGTGATGACGCGATCGAGGTGGCCTCGGGCCGCGAGGCGTCGCTCGACCACCTGCGCACGATGCTGGTGCGGGATCTGGCGCAAGCCGCCGCTGACTGACCGGCACCGGCCCGACGGCCTTCGGAGCGCCGCGCCGCAGAGCGCGGCGCTTTTCTTTTGCCCCGCCCCGCGCTATCCCCGGCAGGAACGGATATGACACGGGAGGGGCCATGAGCCGCGCATTCGTATTCCCCGGGCAGGGGGCGCAGACGATCGGCATGGGCAAGGAGCTGGCCGGGGCCTTTCCGGCCGCGAAGGCGGTGTTCGACGAGGTCGACGAGGCACTTGGCGAAAAGCTGAGCGCGCTGATCTGGGAGGGCGAGCAAGAGGTGCTGACCCTCACGCAGAACGCCCAGCCGGCGCTGATGGCCACCTCGCTCGCCGCGATGCGCGCGCTTGAGGCCGAGGGGGTGACGGTGGAGGCCGCCGCTTTCGTCGCCGGGCATTCGCTGGGCGAATATTCCGCGCTTGCCGCCGCCGGGGCGCTCAGCGTGGCCGACACGGCCCGCCTGCTGCGCACGCGCGGCGAGGCGATGCAAAAAGCCGTGCCGGTGGGCGTGGGCGCGATGGCCGCGCTTCTCGGGCTCGATTTCGAAGCCGCGGTGGCGGTGGCGCGGGAGGCGGCGCAGGGCGAGGTCTGCCAGGCGGCGAATGACAACGATCCCGGCCAGGTGGTCGTGTCCGGCCACAAGGCGGCGGTGGAGCGCGCGGTAGAGATCGCCAAGGGCAAGGGCGCCAAGCGCGCGGTGTTGCTGCCGGTCTCCGCGCCGTTCCACTGTGCCCTGATGCAGCCGGCCGCGGAGGTGATGGCCGAGGCGCTCAGCCATGTGAATATCGAACGCCCCAAGGTGCCGCTGGTGGCCAATGTGCGTGCCAGCGCGATTTCCGACCCGACGACGATCCGCTCGTTGCTGGTCGAGCAGGTCACCGGCTCGGTCCGTTGGCGCGAGAGCGTGGCCTGGATGGGGGCCGAAGGCGTGACGGAGATCTGGGAAATCGGCGCGGGCAAGGCGCTCTCGGGCATGGTGCGCCGCATCGACCGCGAGATCGCGACCCGCAATATCGGCACGCCCGATGAGGTGAAGGCCGCCGTCGAAAGCCTCGCCGTCTGAGCGCGGCGCAACGAAAAGGACTGGATATGTTTGATCTGACTGGGAAAACCGCCCTCGTGACCGGGGCCTCCGGCGGCATCGGCGGAGCCATCGCCAGGGCGCTGCACGGGGCCGGGGCGGTGGTGGGCCTCTCGGGCACACGGGTGGAGCCGCTCAACGCGCTGGCCGCCGAGCTGGGCGACCGGGTGCATGTGCTGCCCTGCAATCTGTCGGACCCAGAGGCGGTGGACGCGCTGCCCAAGGTGGCCGCGGCGGCGATGGGCGGGCTCGACATTCTCGTCAACAATGCCGGCATTACCCGCGATCAGGTGTTCATGCGGATGTCGGATGACGACTGGCAATCGGTGCTCGATGTGAACCTGACCTCGACGATGCGGCTCTGCCGTGGCTCGATTCGGGGCATGATGAAGGCGCGCTGGGGGCGGATCGTGAACATCTCGTCCATCGTCGGCGCCACCGGCAATCCCGGTCAGGCGAATTACGCGGCCTCCAAGGCCGGCATGGTCGGCATGACCAAGAGCATCGCCTACGAGGTCGCCTCGCGCGGGATCACGGCGAATTGCGTCGCGCCGGGCTTCATCGCCACCGCGATGACCGACAAGCTCAACGACGATCAGAAAGACAAGATCAACGCCCAGATCCCGGCGGCGCGCATGGGCACGCCGGAAGAGATCGCCGCGGCGGTGCTCTACCTGGCCTCGGAAGAGGCGGGCTATGTCACCGGCGCCACCTTGCATGTGAACGGCGGTATGGCGATGCTGTGAGCCGGGCGCGGCAGGGGCGGTTTCGCGCCATGCTGACCGCCCGGACAAATCATTTGCCCCCGGGGCACTTTGTGCTAAAGGGAGCGCAGATTTTTGGCCTCCAACCGGGGCTGCTCCGGATGACCCGGGGAATATGGAGTGGCTCCACGGGGCCGTCAAAACAGGGCCAAGTGCCTGAAAAACTGTGAGGAATTAACATGAGCGACGTCGCAGATCGCGTGAAGAAAATTGTTGTCGAGCACCTCGGCGTGGAAGAAGACAAGGTCACGGAATCGGCCTCGTTCATCGACGACCTCGGCGCCGACAGCCTCGATACCGTCGAGCTCGTGATGGCCTTCGAAGAAGAGTTCGGCATCGAGATCCCGGACGATGCGGCGGAAGGCATCCAGACCTTCGGCGACGCGGTGAAGTTCATCTCCGACGCAGCCTGAACCTGATCCAGCCTGTGGGCTGAAAGAACGGCGTCCCATCGGGGCGCCGTTTTTCGTGTGCGCATATCGCAGATTCGGGCGCGGGAAGCGGCAAACCGGAACGATGTTCTGTTTCCGTCTCCGGTCCCGGTCCGTGGTTGCGGGGCTGCGGGCACCTTCGGGCGGACATTTTCCCGCCCGACCGGCTATCACCTCCCCAACACGAACAGGAGGCTCTCATGGCCGAAACGACCGAAGACCTTATCGCCGTCACTGCCCAGACCGTCGCCGACTGGCTCGACGCGGGCGAGGTGGTGCTGGTCGATGTGCGCGAAACCAAGGAATATGACCTCGAACATATTGCCGGTGCGCTGCTGATGCCGCTCTCGGAGCTCGATGCCGATGTATTCCCGGTGCTGGGCGACAAGAAGCTGGTGCTGCATTGCGCCATCGGCAAGCGTTCGGCGGCGGCGGGGCGGATGCTGCTCAAGGCCGGTCATGCGCAGGTGCTGCACATGGAGGGCGGGCTGACCGCCTGGAAAGCCGCCGGGCTGCCGGTGGAAGAAGCCATCGCCGATCATGCCGCGCAGGAAAAGGTGGCGCCGCTCTTCCTCTGCCCGACCCCGGGCGCGGTGCTGCGCGAGGAATACCTGACGCCGAACGGCCTCAGCCCCGAAGCGCTTGCGGGCAAGATCGGCGTTGCCGTCTCGACGCTGACCCGGCTGATCGCGGGCGAACGGCCGGTGGATGCCGAATTGTCGCTCCGGCTGGCGCGTTACTTCTCGACGGCGGCGGATTTCTGGCTGCAGCTCCAGATCGAGCACGATATCGAGCGCACCCGTCATGCGCTGGGCGAGACCATCCGCGGCGCGATCCGGCCGCGCGCTGCCTGAGGCAGCGCCCGGCGCCTGAGCCGAAACCGATTGCACGCCCCGTCGCTTGCCGGCGGGGCGCGTGCTGTTTTGCCGCCCCCCGTTTTTCCGTTCGCCGGCAAAACCTTCCCGGTGCGCCCCGCCCCCGATCATAAGTTTTTTTGACACCGGCCCCCGCTTTCGGGATAGTCTGGGCCAAGAGGTCCGGGGGAGGGACCGAAGGGAGACGGATGGGCAAGCGCATCGTCCTCGTCGAAGACGAGCCGAACATCATCGAAGCGATCTCGTTCATCCTGAGCCGTGAGGGCTGGGAGGTGACCGCCTGCGCCAATGGCGAGACGGCCGCCGCCACGGTGCGCAAGGCGCAGCCCGACGTGGTTTTGCTCGATGTGATGCTGCCGGGCCGCTCGGGCTACGAAATCCTCAAGGATCTGCGGGCCGATCCCGATTTCTCGCAGCTTCCGGTGCTCATGCTCACCGCCCGCGGCCAGCGCAAGGATCGCGAACTTGCCGCCGCGCTGGGGGTGACCCGGTTCATGACCAAACCCTTCGCCAACGCCGAGCTGGTCGCCGCGCTGGCCGAGCTTGCGGGCTGAGGCGGTGCCAAGTCCGCGCGAACCGATCTTTCTCGGCCGTGAGACCTATCGCCGCCGCCGTCTGATCGACGCGATGCGCCTCTTGCCGGTGGTGGGGCTTTTGCTGTTTCTCGCGCCGCTCCTCGGCGGTGGGGTGACCGGCTACGGCACCGCCTCGCTCGGCGTGTTTCTCTTTGCCGCCTGGTTCGGGCTGATCGTCGCGGCGGCAGTACTGGTGCGGATCCTGTCGCGCGCGCCGGGCGGTGTCGCCTTCGATCCGCTGGAGCCTGATGCGGCGCCACCGGGCGACGAGGCCGAAAGCGGCGGCGCATGACCTCCAATCTTCTGATCTTCGTCAGCCTGATCTACGTGGCCTTCCTGTTCGCCGTGGCTTTCGGGGCCGATAAATGGGCGCGGGCGGGGCGCGGGGCCTGGCTGCGGGCGCCGATCATCTACACGCTCAGCCTGTCGATCTATTGCACCGCCTGGACCTTCTACGGCGCGGTCGGCTATGCCGCGCGCTCGGGGCTGGAATTCGTCACCATCTATCTCGGGCCGACACTGGTGATGGTCGGCTGGTGGTGGATCCTGCGCAAACTGGTGCGGATCGGGCGGGCGCAGCGGATCACCTCGGTAGCCGACCTGATCTCGTCGCGCTACGGCAAGTCGAACCTGCTGGGCGTGATCGTCACCGCGCTCGCGGTGATCGGCACCACGCCCTATATCGCGCTGCAGCTTCAGTCGGTCACGCTCTCGCTGGCGGTGTTTTCGGCGGAGGAGGAGGCGCATGGCCTCGTCTCCGGCGGCGCGCCCGCCACCGCGCTCTGGGTGGCGGCGGGGCTTGCCGTTTTCACGGTGATGTTCGGCACCCGCAACCTCGATGTGAACGAGCGCCATCACGGTGTGGTCACCGCCATCGCCGTCGAGGCGGTGGTGAAGCTTGTGGCCCTGCTGGCGGTGGGGATCTTCGTGGTCTGGGGGCTTGCCGGCGGCCCGGGCCAGGTGGCGGCCACCATCGACGCATCGCCGATCTCGGCCTGGGACATTCAGCCGGGCCGCTGGGTTTCGCTCACCTTCCTCTCGGCGGCGGCCTTCCTCACCCTGCCGCGGATGTTTCAGGTGCTGGTGGTGGAAAATGTCGACGAAAAGCAGCTCGCCACCGCCTCCTGGGCCTTCCCGCTCTATCTGTTCCTGATGAGCCTGTTCGTGATCCCCATCGCGGCGGTGGGCCTCAGCCGGTTGCCCGAAGGCGCCAACCCCGATCTGTTCGTGCTCACAGTGCCGCTGGCGGAGGGGCGCGACGGGCTGGCGATGCTCTCGTTCCTCGGCGGCTTCTCTTCCGCCACCTCGATGGTGATCGTCGCCTCCATCGCGCTTTCGACGATGGTCTCGAACCATATCGTCATGCCGATCTGGCTGTCGCTCCGGCAAGGCGGCGCGGCGATGTCGGGCGATGTGCGCAACATCGTACTGCTCGCGCGCCGCGTCTCCATCGGTGTGGTTCTGGGCTTTGGCTATCTCTATTACCGGCTGTCGGGCGGCGGCGCGGCGCTGGCGGCGATCGGGCTGATCTCGTTCACCGGCATTGTCCAGGTGCTGCCGGCCATGCTCGGCGGGCTGTTCTGGCGCGGCGCCACGCGCACCGGCGCGGCGGCGGGGCTGATCGTGGGTTTCGCGATCTGGGTCTATGCGCTTTTTCTGCCCTCCTTCGGCACCGGCGTGTTTTCGCCCGAGATCATGGCCAACGGCCCCTTCGGCATCGGCTGGCTGCGCCCGCAAGCCTTTTTCGGCATTACCGGGCTCGACCCGGTGGTCCATGCGCTGATCTGGTCGCTCCTGTTCAACGCGGCCTTCTTCTTCGTGTTTTCGCTGGTCTCCTTCCCCTCGCCGCTGGAGCGGCTGCAGGGGGCGCAATTCGTCAATGTGTTCGAGCATTCCTCCTCGGCGCAGGGCTGGGCGCGCGGCGCGGTGGAGGCGGAAGACCTGCTGATCATGGCGCAGCGGATCATGGGCGGCGACGCGGCGCAGGCGCTGTTTCGCGCGCAGGCGGCGGCGCAGGGCAAATCGGGCTATCTGCCCGATACCACGCCGGAATTCCTCGAACGGCTGGAACGCGAGCTGTCGGGTTCGGTGGGCGCGGCCACGGCGCATGCAATGGTGGGCCAGATCGTCGGCGGCGCGGCGGTTTCGGTCGAAGACCTGATGGCGGTGGCGGATGAAACCCAGCAGATGCTCGAATATTCCTCGCAGCTCGAAGAAAAATCCGAAGAGCTGAGCCGCACCGCCCGCCAGTTGCGCGAAGCCAATGACAAGCTCACCCAGATCTCGATCCAGAAGGATGCCTTTCTCAGCCAGATCAGCCATGAGCTGCGCACGCCGATGACCTCGATCCGCTCCTTCTCCGAAATCCTGCGCGATGCCCCGCTCGATGGCGTGGCGCAATCGAGTTACGCGGGGATCATCCAGGACGAGGCGGTGCGCCTCACCCGCCTGCTCGACGATCTGCTCGATCTTTCGGTGCTGGAGGCCGGGCAGGTCTCGCTCAATATCCAGCGCGCCCGGCTCGGCGCGGTGCTCGACCGCGCGATCGCCGCGGTGGGCAATGAAGGCGGGATGGAGATCCGCCGCGACCGGGCGCGGGAAGATATCGAGATCGAGACCGATACCGACCGGCTGGCGCAGGTTTTCATCAACCTCGTGGCCAATGCCCGCAAATATTGCGATGCCGACAAGCCCCGGCTGACGATCTGGGTTTCGCGCAAGGCCGGGCGCACGGTGGTGGATTTCGTCGATAACGGGCCGGGCATTCCCGAGGGTAGCCTGCCGATGATCTTCGAGAAGTTCTGGCGGCTTTCCGACCATCAGAAGGCCGGCGGCGCCGGGCTTGGCCTCGCCATCAGCCGCGAGATCATGGACAAGCTCGGCGGCGCCATCGCCTATCTGCCGGGGCAGGGCGGGGCGGCGTTTCGGGTGACGCTGCCGGAGGGGTGATGCCCGCCCGGCTCAACCATTTGTAAACCTTGCTCTGCGACACATGTCGGGCGAACTTCAGCCCGGATGGCGGACCAGATGACAGCAGAAGCCAAGCCAAGCGCGATGCGCCGCAAGGCCGGGGCGGGGCGGCCCCCGCCCGAGATCGGCCAGCTCAGTGCGGGCCGGGCGCTGCGCGACGGCGTGGTGCAGGCCGCCGAAGAGGCGGCGGGGCTGGCCGCCATTGCCGGGCAGGTGGCGGAGGACCGGGCGAGTCTGGCGCGGATCGTCGGCGAATTGCCGCAGGCGCCGTTGATCGGGCTGGTGGAGGGCGATGGCGGGCGTTTCGGCCTTGTCGTGCTCGATGCCCAGCTTGTCGCTGCGCTGATCGAGATTCAGACTACGGGCCGGGTGGCGGCGCGCCCCGCCGAGCCGCGCGCGCCGACGCGGACCGATGCGATCATGTGCGCCGATTTCATCGACCGGGCGCTGGAGATGTTCGAGGTGCGGGCGGCGGCGGGCGGGCTGGCCGAGGCCCCGGCGCTCACCGGCTTTCGTTACGCCCTGGCGTTGGCGGAGCCGCGCGCCATCCCCCTCACGCTCGAAGAGGGGCGCTATCGCCGCTTCGCCCTGCCGCTCGATCTGGCCGGCGGGGCCAAGGCGGGTACGTTTCTGGTCATCCTGCCCGAGCGCGCGCCGGGGCGCGCCGGCGGGGCGCCGGCGGGCGATGGCGGGCCGTTCACCGAGGCGCTGCGCGCCACGGTGCTGCAAAGCGAGGCGGAGCTTGCCGCGATTCTCGCCCGGCGCCGGATGCCGCTGGCCGAGGTCACCCGCCTTGCCGTGGGGTCGGTGATCGCCCTGCCGCGCGCGGCGCTCGACCGGGTCGCCGTCGAGGATCTGTCGGGCCGGGTGGTGGCGCGTGCGCGGCTCGGCCAGGCCGACGGGCACCGCGCCCTGCGTCTGCACGCACCGGGCGATAGTGCCGATCCCGCGCCAGCCCGGCCCGCGCCACCCGAACCTTTGCCGCCACCAGCGCCCGCGCCGGAGGAGGCGGCTCTGCCGGATCTGCCCGGCGACATGGCGGATTTTCCCGATCTGGCGGCCTTGTCGCCTTAGCGCAATCATGTTGACTTGTATCAAGGCATGAGGCTACCGCTCAGGTCACGATAGCGCGACAGTCAGGAGACGATTGATGGTCGATACGGTGAAATATCGCGGCGTTCTCGAAACGCGGCTGGCCGAGCTCAAGGCCAGATTGCAGGAGATCGACGAAACGCTCGACAGTCACCAGTCGCGCGATTGGGAAGAGCTTGCCACCGAGCGCGAGGGCGACGAGGTGCTCGAAAGCATGGGCACCTCCGGCAAGGCCGAGATCGCCAAGATCCAGGCGGCGCTCGTGCGTATGGATGAGGGCGAGTTCGGCTTCTGCGTCAGCTGTGGCGACGAGATCTCCCAGGAGCGGCTTGACGTGGTGCCCTACACCCCGTTCTGCCGCAATTGTGCGGACAAGCGCGGCTGACCGCCCGCCCGGCGCCGCGCTCAGGCGGTGCCCCGACACGGAGGACAAGATGGCGTTCGAAGACATCAAGGCCGCGATCGACTTGCTGATGAACGAGATCGTCGCGAAGCCGGAAGACAGCCATGTGCTGCAGGAGCAGCTTCGCGAGAAGATCGCCGAGTTGCGCGCCCTCGGTCTGCCGGTGCCCGCCGACCTCAAGCAATTCGAAGATGCGCTTTCGGGCGCGGGTGACGACGAAGACGGCGACGATTTCGACAACATGCCGGTCTGACCGGGCGCGCGCCCGCGCAGGCGGGGCAAACCGCGTTGCGTTTTGGCCCGCCCGGCTTAGACTTGCGCAAACGACACATGGCCGGCGCGCCCTGCGGTGCGGACGGCTCTGAGCGAGGCGCAGGGGGCCCGATGGGCGAATTGGTCGAGTATTCCGTGCGGGAGGGCGTGGCCCTTGTCATCGTCGACAATCCGCCGGTCAATGCGCTCTCCCAGCCCGTGCGTGCGGGGATCGCCACGGCCATAGCCGCCGGGATCGAAGACCCGCAGGTCGGTGCTATCGTGATCCGGGCCGAGGGCCGCACCTTTCCTGCCGGGGCCGATCTGCGAGATTTCCGCCCGGACCATGAAACGCCCAGCCTCGGCACGCTCTGCAGCGCCATCGAAAACAGCCCCAAACCGGTGATCGCCGCCATTCATGGCACCGCGCTTGGCGGCGGGCTGGAGCTGGCGCTGGCCTGCCATTACCGGCTGGCGAGCGACGACACCCAGCTTGGCCTGCCCGACGTGGCGCTGGGCCTCGTGCCTTCGGGTGGCGCAAGCCAGCGCCTGCCGCGCCTCGTCGGCCCGCGCGTCGCGCTCGACATGCTGCTCGGCGCGCGCCCGGTGAGCGCCGAACAGGCCGCCCGGCTCGGGCTGATCGACAAGGCGGTGCACAAGAACCTCGAACGCGCCGCGCTCGGCACGGCCCGCAATATGATCGACAGCGCCACCGGCCCCCGTCCCAGCCGGGACCGCGCCGAGGGGATGGCCGACCCGACCGGCTATCTCAACATCGTGTCAGAGCGCCGCACCGGCCTCGCGGGCGACAAGCGCATCGCGGCGGCAAAGGCGGTGGATCTGGTCGAAGCGGCCTTGCTGCTGCCCTTCGAGGCCGGCCTGGCGCTGGAGAAGGTAACTTTCGACGATCTGGTGGTGAGCGATCAGGCGCGCGGGTTGCGTCATCTGTTCCTTGCCGAGCGGCGCACCGCGCGCGGCTCGGCCATTGGCAGCGAGACCGCGCGCCGGATCGAGCGGGTGGGCATCGCCGGCAGCGGCAGCCATGCGCTCGCGCTGCTGCGCGGCTGCCTCGGCGCGGGGATGCGGGTGACGTTGCAGGACCATGACACCGAGGCATTGGCGGAGGTGGCGATCCATGTCGAGGCGGGGCTGGGGCAGGATGTCGCCCGGGGCCGCCTCGCGGATGAGCGCCGCGCGGCGCTGCTGGCAGCGTTTTCCACCGCGAGCGATCCGGCGGCCTTCGCCGATTGTGAGCTGGTGATCGAGGCGATGGACGAGGGCGATGCCGCCCGCCGCGCCGCGCTGGCCGGGATCGCGGCCGCGACCGGCCCGGGCATCGTGCTGGCCACCACCTCGACGGGCATCGACCTCGATGCGCTGGCGGTGGAGACCGGGCGCGGGGCCGATCTGATGCGCCTTCTGTTCCATCCGCCGTCGCCGCGCAGCGGCGTGGTCGAGATCGCCCGCGCGCAATCCGGCGCGGGCGATCTGGCCGCCACCGGCGTGGCCTTCGCCCGGGCGCTCGGCAAGGTGCCGATCCTGCCGATGCGCGCGGGGCCGTGCCTGTCGGTCACCGTGTTCGGCGCCTTCATCGCTGCCGCGACCCACCTGCTCGAAGAGGGCGCGCATCTGGCCGAGATCGACGCGGTGCTGCGCGATTACGGGTTTGCGCAAGGCCCCTTCCAGCGGCTCGACGCCGATGGGCTGGAGTATGCGCCGGGCGCGGGGCGGGGGCTGATCGCCCAGATGATCGCGCGCGGCTGGACCGGGCAGCGCACCGGGCAGGGGTTCTACGCCTATGGGCCCGAGGGCAGCCCGATCGGCGCCAACCCGGCGCTGGCGGGGCTGATCGACGAGCGCCGGCGCGTGGCGGGGATCGTCCCGCGCCGGGTGCCGGTGGCGGAGATCGAGGCGCGCTGCATCGACGCGATGACCAATGCCGGCGCGGCGCTGGTGGCGGATGGCGTGGCCGCGCAGCCTTCGGATGTCGATGTGGCGCTGGTGCTGGGTTTCGGCTTTCCGCGCTGGCGTGGCGGGCCGATGGAGGCGGCCGACCGCACCGGGCTGCTCGTGGCGCGCAACCGGATGCGCGGCTGGGCCGAGGGGCGCGACGGGGCGCTCTGGGCGCCCGATCCGATGTTTGACGATCTGATCAAGAACGGCCACGGCTTCGACAGCCTGAACCGGTGACGCCTCAGGCGAGGATCACGCCCACCACCACCATCATCAGCCCGAGCGCCGAGAGCGCGAAAGCGCCCATGTTGAGCGGCATGGCACGGGCTACAGCCTCTTTCAGCGCCTCGTCCGACAGGCCCGCGCGCCTGGCCTTCAGCACCCGCAGGAGCGAGACCACCAGCCCGACCAGGCCGATGGCCGAGACGATCACGCCGATCACGATGAGCAGTTTCATAGGCACTCCTGTGCGCCGGGGCCGGGCTTACGCCACGAGGAAGTAGCGCGTGATCCCGTAAATATAAAGCCCCGCGAAGACGATATTGATGTATTTGAGCTGTGGCTCGCGGTGCAGCCAGGCAAAATAGATCCAGAGCAGGCAAAAGGGCAGGCTGAGGATCATCGGCCAGGGGTGCCAGTTCTGCACGAGCGCGATGGTCGAGCCGATGCCGAGGGCGAAGGCCAGCCATTTCAACTCCTGCTCGAACCGCGACATCGGCGCACTCCACTCTGGCCTTGCCCGATGCGTGCCGCGAACGGCCGGGCACCGGACGACGCAATCCCGCAACCGCAGGCGATATGTTCATTCGCGAATATGCCCGCTTCACGTCAGGCGTGCCGTGCGGGACAAGGGAAGAAGGCCGGTGCCTGTCGGCGACCGCGCTCCCTGGGGTGGGGATACGCGATATCCGCGCCGGTCTCAAGCCTGGCGGTGAGCCCTTGAAGGGGCGCGGCCACCCCTGTAGCAAGGCGTGACCCAACCCCCGGAGGACGAGATGGACGTGATGGAAGACGAAGGCAAACCGTCGAGCTACCGCGTGACGGCAGACGAGCTGCGCCAGTTTATCGAGCGGTTCGAACGGCTTGAAATGGAAAAGAAAGACATCGCCGACCAGCAGAAAGAGGTGATGGCCGAGGCCAAGGCGCGCGGCTACGACACCAAGGTGATGCGCAAGGTGATCGCGCTGCGCAAGCGCGACCGCGACGAGATCGCCGAAGAGGAAGCGGTGCTCGAAATGTACAAGGAAGCGCTGGGCATGCAATAAGCCCCGCGCCCGGCGCTGCCCTGCCGGTTCAGGCGGTGAGCAGCGTCACGCCGGGGATGCGGGCGATCTCGATCATGTCATCGTCATATTGCGCGGTGAGGCGGTCGATCAGCTCCGGCGTCCATCCCGGCAGGTCGAGCTCTTCCTCGACCTCGTCTTCCAGTGCGTATTTGTCGAGGAAGGCCGCGAGGATCCGGCGGCGCTGGATCTCGGTGGCGGGCGGGTGGCTGCCGAGATAGCTGCGCAGCCGCTTCACCCCTTCCTTGGCCATGATCTGGCTGAGAATGTCGAACCCGCCCTTGAAGCGAACCTGCGGCTCGATCCCGCTGACCTCGTGCATCACCTCGGGCCAGATCAGCGGCGTATCCTCGTTGCACCAGACGGTGATCGGTGCGTCGGGATTGGCCTCGCGGATATCGCGCACCACGCCCGACCAGCGCAGCTCTTCCGGGTCCAGATCGGCGGTGTAGTCCTCGAAGGTGCCGCGATTGAGCTTGTCGAACAGCGCCGGCACGAAGGTGGCCGGATCGCGCAGGGCGAGGAAGAACTCCACCGGATGATCGGGGAAGAGCCGGCGCAGCTCGTGGGTGTTGCGCCCGGCATTGCGGTAGAGCACCCCGTGGCGCACCGCGTTGAAATGGTTCGACATAAAGCTTTCGTGCGAGAGCACCAGACGCTCGGCATCGTCGGTTTCGAGGATGTCTTCAAGCAGCACGTCCTGCGCATCGGGCGTCGGCGGTGCGCCATCGAGCTTGTCGAGCACGGTGCGAATAAGCTTGCGGTAGCGCCCGGGCCCCGGCACCGCCACGCCGGCACTTTGCAGGGCGTTGACGTTTTTCAGGAGGGACTTGATCAGTTGGTCCTCATCGGTGCAATGGGCGCCGAGATGGATGGAAACCGTCATCTGATGCATGTCGCCGTGCCGATATCCGCTCACTTGCCAGGTCCGGCGCCAATATACTGGCTTTTCTGGACAGTTAAACCGAATTCGGGGTATGGGCAGTCATGGTCGACCAAAAGAGTCAAGTTTCCGCCCCGCGCCTCGCCCTGCGCCGCCCGAACCTGTGGTCTCTCGGGGCGCTGGTCATCGGCGCGCTGGTGGTGGCGCCGATCGTGGCGATCCTGTGGATGGCGCTCAACCCCGACGAAAATGTCTGGCCGCACCTGATCTCGACGGTGCTGCCGCGCTACCTTGCCAATACCGGAGTGATCGCCGGGTCGGTGGCGCTGCTCGCGGCCTTTGTCGGCACCGGATCGGCCTGGCTCATCGCCATGTATCGCTTTCCTGGCTCGCGCTGGCTGGAATGGCTTCTGCTCTTCCCGCTGGCGATTCCGGCCTATGTCGGGGCCTATGCGCTGGTTGACTTCCTCGAATATTCCGGCCCGGTCCAGACGGGCCTGCGCGGCTTTTTCGGCTGGGAAAGCGCGCGCGATTACTGGTTTCCCGAGATCCGCAGCCGCTGGGCGGCGGTGATCGTGCTCGCCGCCGCGCTCAACCCTTACGTCTACCTGCTCGCCCGCACGGCCTTTCGCGAGCAATCGGGCGGCATCTACGAAGTGGCGCGCGCGCTAGGGGCAGGGCCGTTTGCCCGGTTCTGGCGGGTGGGCCTGCCGCTGGCGCGCCCGGCCATCGCCGCCGGCTCGGCCATCGTGATGATGGAAACCCTGTCGGATTTCGGCGTGGTCGATTACTTCGCCGTGCAGACGCTGACCACCGGCATCTTCACCACCTGGCTGCAGATGGGCAATGCCGGCGGCGCGGCGCAGATCGCGATGGTGATCCTCGTTCTGGTGCTGGTGCTTATGGGCATCGAGAAGGCCAGCCGCTCGCGCAGCCGCTTCTACCAGGCCGCCCGCCACCAGCGCCCGGTGGAAACGATCCGCCTCACCGGCTGGCAGGCCTGGCTGGCCACGGCGCTCTGCGTGGTGCCCTTTCTCGTCGGCTTCGTGCTGCCGGTGAGCGTGATCGGCGGCCACGCGCTGGCCAATGCCGGGGAATGGACGGCGCCCGGTCTGGGCGAGGCGCTGCGCAACACGCTGACCGTCGGCGGCGCGGCGGCGGTGGTGACGGTGTTGGGCGCGCTCTTCCTCGTCTACGGGGTCAAGCTCACCGGCTCGCGGCTGCCGCGCCGGATCATGCCGGTGTCGACCATCGGCTACGCCGCGCCCGGCGCGGTTCTGGGAGTGGGCATCCTGATCCCGCTCGCCACGCTCGACAACGCTGTTGCCGACACCATCCTTGCCCTCACAGGCTGGGATCCGGGGCTGATCCTGACCGGCACCGCCTTTGCGGTGGTCTATGCCTATGCGGTGCGCTTCTTCGCCATCGCCCAGGGCGCGGCGGAAAGCGCGATGGACCGGGTTTCGCCCTCGCTGCCGATGGCCGCCCGCTCGCTCGGGCGCACGGCAGGGGGTGCCCTGCGGGCTGTCTATGTGCCGCTCATCCGTGGTTCGGTGGGCACGGCGCTGCTGCTGGTGTTCGTCGACAGCGTGAAGGAGCTGCCCGCCACGCTGCTCCTGCGCCCGTTCAACTACAACACGCTGGCGACGCGGGTCTATGAGAAGGCCTCGCTGGAGCAGATCGGTCAGGCCGCGCCCGCCGCCATGCTGGTGATCGCCGTCGGCCTCGCCGCCGTGGCCCTCGCCGCCCGCGCCAGCCGATGACGCTTGAACGGCAGGCACGGACCGGCTAAATCCCCGCTACGTGCCCCTATAGCTCAGCTGGTAGAGCATCTGATTTGTAATCAGAGGGTCGGGAGTTCGAGTCTCTCTGGGGGCACCATAGCATCGGATATCCCATTGGTTTGCCTCAGCTTTATCGAAAGATGGAGCGAGCGTGGAACATCGGGGAGACTAAAGCTGCACCCCGCTTATTTGTTGAAGATGGTGTCTTCTGCGTCATGCGGCGTGCCGCGAAAGAACTGCGGCACCACTACATCTCGGGGAAAATCTCGTATTCGCTACGGATGAGGGGAGCACCCTGCCGGGCAGAGGGTGAAAGCGATCAGCGCCGGCATGGCGGCAATGACGAACGGGCCCGGAGCCATCGCTCCGCCCAACGAAAAGGGCGGCGCCTTTCAGCGCCGCCCTTCTGGGTGAGTGGTGGTGGTCAAATCAGGCGAGGTCGAAGCGGTCGGCGTCCATCACCTTGGTCCAGGCGGCCACGAAGTCGTTCACGAACTTCTCCCTGGCGTCGTTCTGGGCGTAGACCTCGGCCAGCGCCCGCAGCTGCGAGTTGGAGCCGAAAACGAGGTCAACGCGGCTGGCGGTCCATTTCACGTCGCCGGTCGCCCGGTCGCGGCCCTCGAACGTGTCGGCATCGGCATCCACCGGCTTCCACTCGGTGCCCATGTCCACCAGATTGACGAAGAAGTCATTGGTGAGCTGGCCTTCGCGGGCCGTGAAGACACCGTGCTTGCTGCCGCCATGGTTGCCGCCGAGCACGCGCATGCCGCCCACGAGCACCGTCATTTCCGGCGCGGTGAGGGTGAGGAGCTGGGCCTTGTCGACCAGCATTTCCTCGGCCGGAATGGTGAACTTCGTGCGCATGTAGTTGCGGAACCCGTCGGCTTCCGGCTCAAGCGGCTCGAAGCTCTCGGCATCGGTCTGCTCGGCGGTGGCATCGCCCCGGCCGGTCGAGACCGGCACGGTCACGTCGAAGCCCGCATCCTTCGCGGCCTTCTCGACCGCGGCGGCGCCGCCGAGCACGATCAGGTCGGCCATCGAAACCGAGCCGTGGCTCTTCTGGATGCCTTCCAGAACGCCGAGCACCCTGGCCAGCTGCTCGGGCTGGTTTGCCTCCCAGCGGTTCTGGGGGGCAAGGCGGATGCGCGCGCCATTGGCGCCGCCGCGCTTGTCGGAGTGGCGGAAGGTCGAGGCCGAGGCCCAGGCGGTTTGCACCAGCTCGGACACCGACAGGCCCGAAGCGAGGATATCGGCTTTCAGCTCGGCCACATCCGCCTCGGACAGCGCGGTGCCGGCGGGGATCGGATCTTGCCAGATCAGGTCTTCAGCCGGAACCTCTTTGCCGAGGTAGCGCGCTTTCGGCCCCATGTCGCGGTGGGTCAGCTTGAACCAGGCGCGGGCGAAGGCATCGGCGAACTCGTCGGGGTTCTCATGGAACCGTTTCGAGATCGGCCCGTAGATCGGGTCCATCCGCATCGACATGTCGGCGGTGGTCATGATCGTCGGCACTTTCTTCGTCGAATCGTGCGCCGCCGGGGCCATGTCCTCTTCCTTCGGGTTGATCGGGGTCCATTGCCAGGCGCCCGAGGGGCTCTTTTCGAGGTTCCATTCGTAGCCGAACAGAAGGTCGAAATAGCCGTTATCCCATTTGGTCGGGTTGGCGGTCCAGGCGCCTTCGATCCCCGAGGAGATCGTGTCGTCGCCATGGCCCGAGCCGTAGGAGGATTTCCAGCCGAAGCCCATCTCTTCGAGCGGGGCCGCTTCCGGCTCGGCGCCAACGAGCGCCGCGTCGCCGGCGCCGTGGGTCTTGCCGAAGGTGTGGCCGCCGGCGGTGAGCGCCACGGTCTCTTCGTCGTTCATTGCCATGCGCGCGAAGGTCTCGCGCACGTCGCGGCCCGAGGCGAGCATGTCGGGGTTGCCGTCCGGCCCTTCGGGGTTGACGTAGATCAGGCCCATCTGCACCGCCGCGAGCGGGTTTTCGAGATCGCGCTCGCCGGAATAGCGGCTGTTATCGGCCTTGGAATCGGCCAGCCACTCGGTTTCGGCGCCCCAGTAGACGTCTTCCTCGGGCGAGTAGATGTCTTCGCGGCCGCCGCCGAAGCCGAAGGTTTTGAAGCCCATCGATTCCATCGCCACGTTGCCGGCGAGGACCATCAGGTCGGCCCAGGAGATCGCGTTGCCGTATTTCTGTTTGACCGGCCAGAGCAGGCGGCGGGCCTTGTCGAGGTTGACGTTGTCGGGCCAGGAGTTGAGCGGCGCGAAGCGCTGGTTGCCGGTCGAGGCGCCACCGCGGCCATCGGCGGTGCGGTAGGTGCCGGCCGAGTGCCAGGCCATGCGGATGAAGAGCCCGCCGTAATGGCCGTAATCCGCCGGCCACCAATCCTTGCTGTCGGTCATCAGCGCGGTGAGGTCGGCCTTGAGCGCGTCGAGGTCGAGCTTCTTGAATTCCTCGGCATAGTTGAAATCGGCGCCGAGCGGGTTTTCCTTCGCGCTGTGCTGGTGCAGCACGCGCAGGTTCAGCTGGTTCGGCCACCAGTCGCTGTTCGAGCGCATGCTGAAATTCGTGGTGCCGTGGGCGACCGGGCAGCCGCTGGGTTTGGATCCGTCCATCTCTCTCTCCCAAGTTGAGGTGTTGCGTTCGCGCAAACGAAGTATCCTGTGCAACCACGCCGCAACCGCTTGTCCCGTTCATGGGGCGGTTTCGGGTGAATCGGGCATTCCCGATCCGTTATGGCCTCAGCGAGTCTCCATTCTCAGGGGCGACAGTATCAAGCGGGGTCGATTGGCAAAAGTTTCATTTTGTGATTGAGGTGATAATATTGGATTATGATAATGCAGTCGCCCGTATCTGCTGGCCGCGGCCTTGACGCAGGTCATGTCCGCGTGGTGCCGCCGGGGCTATGGCGGCGGGGTCAGTCCGGGGGAGGTGAGATGAGCACGGCGCAAAACGGGATCGGCGGCGAAATCCGGGTCCGGCTTGGCCGCGATGGCGAGGCGATCGGCGCGGTTGAAATCCTGTCGACCCGCCCGCGCGACGCGGCGCGGATCTTCGTCGGTATGCCGGTGGACCGGATGTGCGAGACGATTGGGCGGGTCTTTTCGCTTTGTGGCACCGCCCAGAGTGTGGCCGCGTTGCGCGCGGCGGAGGCGGCGCAGGGCCTCGATTCCGAACCGGGCGTGGAGGCGGCGCGCGATCTGGCGCGTCTGGCCGAGATGCTGACCCAGACGGCGATGCGGCTGGCGCTGCATTGGCCCCGCGTGTTGGGGCTGGAGCCGCGCCCGGAGATCGTGCGTGCCTGCCTTGCCGCCGAACGGCAGATCGAGGCGGAGGCGCTGGGGCCCGGCTGGCGCAGGCCCGGGGCGGGGGCGGCGATGCCGGGCGCGGCGCTGGCCGAGGCGCTCGGGGCGCTCGATACGCTGATCGAGGCGGCCGATCCCGGTGCGCCGCTGGCCGAGGCTTTGGCGGCGCGCGGGATCGAGGGCTATGGCGCCTTGCCGGGCGCGATGGCGCCGGAGGCCGGAGCCTTCGCCCGCAACTGGGAAGCGCCCCGGGTGGCGGCGCTGCGCGAGGCCCATGGCGCCGGGCTGGCGGCCCGCCTCGCGGCCAGCCGGGCGGAACTGGAAGACCTGCCGCTGCAAATGCTGGCGGCGCTGAACCGGATCGCCGCCACCCCGGCGCGGTCGGCCCGGCGCGACACCGGCGACGGCATGGCCCGGGTGGAAACGGCACGCGGGCCGCTCACCCACCGCCAGCGGCTCAGCGACGGCGTGGTTGTGGCCTGCGCGACCGAGGCGCCGACCGAGGCGAATTTCGCCCCCGGCGGGCCGGTCGCTGCCGGGCTGAGGGGTGCACCTCTGGATGCGGTGGCCGCAGAGCTTCACCTGCTCGCCATCGACCCCTGCGTTGCCTGTTCCATCGAATTGGCAGAACGGTAGCGCCGGTCAGCTCTTGCCGCCCAGATCCCGTGCCGCCTGTTGCCGCAGGCTGTGGGTGAGGGGCGCGCTGTCGGTGCCGGCGGTGTCTTCCGGCAGTACCGAGAGGCGTGGCCAGCTTCCTTCGCGCAGCTCGCGGGCGAGGGCTTTGGGCAGGGCGAGAAAGGTGCTCTCGCGCATTGCCAGAATGCGGCAGCGCATCCGTTCGGCCAGCACGCGCTCGGCCAGCAGCCCCAGCGGCGGGGCATAGGCGCGGATGCCTGCATCGCTGCACAGGGCGGTGTCGGTCCGGTTGCCGATGAAGATCACGTCGTTCATGACGCATGTCCTCCCAGATGGTCCGGCGCCGGCCCCCGGCCAGCCCTGACGCGCGTTGTGCGGCCGATAGGCGACCGCCTTGATCCTTCTCCCCCCGCGCACCGTGCCCCGGCGCATCTTTCCGTAACGTAAAGCATAAGGCGGAGTCTGTCCGCCTTGATCTCGATCATGGTGTGTTTGTGCTTACAAAGTCGCAGGTTTTTGTAACGCGCACATGAAAAACCGGGCCGAAAAGGCCCGGTTTGCCGTTTTTTGCGCCGTGGCGCCTGTCAGCCGTGCAGCGCCTGAATGGCCTGCGTCAGCGTCGCCGTGCCTGCAAGCGTGCCATCCTTGCGCTCGACGAGCACGGTCTGATCCGGCGCGTCGGACATGGTGAGCATCGCTTCCTCCAGCACCGTCGAGGCGGGCAGGGTGGGCAGGCCATCGGGCGGGGCCGCGCCCTCGGCGAGTGGCGCGGCCAGCGCGCGCAGGCGGATCACCTTGGCGCGGTTGATGTCCTTGATGAAGTCGCGGATGTAGTCGTCGGCCGGTTTCAGCACGATATCCTGCGCGTCGCCCTGCTGCACCATCGCCCCGTCGCGCAGGATGGCGATATCGTCGCCAAGCCGCAGCGCCTCGTCGAGATCGTGGGTGATGAAGACGATGGTCTTGTGCAGTTCGGCCTGCAATTCGAGCAGGATCGACTGCATGTCGAAGCGGATCAGCGGGTCGAGCGCCGAAAAGGCTTCGTCCATCAGCAGGATGTCGGCATCCGTCGCCAGCCCGCGGGCGAGGCCCACGCGCTGCTGCATCCCGCCCGACAGGTGGCCGGGATAGTGCTCCTCGTAGCCGGTCAGCCCGACCCGGTCGATCCAGTGCTGGGTGCGCTCGGCGATCTCGGCTTCGGCCACGCCCTGCACTTCCAGCCCGTAGCCCACATTCTCGCGGATCGTCCGGTGCGGCAGCAGGGCGAATTTCTGAAACACCATCGACATCTTGAAGCGCCGCAGGTCGCGCAGTTGCGCATCGTTCATCGCCAGCACGTCCGCGCCATCGACGGTGATCTCGCCGCCGGTGGGTTCGATCAGCCGGTTGATATGGCGGATCAGGGTGGACTTGCCCGAGCCGGAGAGGCCCATCACCACCTGAATCTGCTTCTCCATGATGTCGAGCGAGACATTGTTCACCCCGAGCACATGGTTGTGCTTGTCCAGCAGCTCGTCCTTGCCCATGCCCTCGTCGCGCACGAAAGGCAGCACCTTTTCGGGATGGTCGCCGAAGATCTTGTAGAGGTTCTTGATGCGGATTTTCGGTTCAGTCATGGCCTTGCCCCCGATAGGCCTGCAGCCGTTTGCCGTAGCTCTGCGAGATGCGGTCGAAGATGATGGCGAGCGCCACGATGGCGAGGCCGTTCATCAGCCCGAGCGCGAGATACTGGTTCGAGATTGCCCGCAGCACCGGCACGCCGAGCCCCTTCACCCCGATCATCGAGGCGATGACGACCATGCTCAGCGCCATCATGATGGTCTGGTTCACGCCGGCGAAGATATTCGGCAGTGCCAGCGGCACCTGCACGCCAAACAGCTTCTGGCGCGACGAGGCGCCGAAGGCGTCGGCCGCTTCCAGCACCTCGGTATCGACGAGGCGGATGCCGAGATTGGTCAGCCGCACGATTGGCGGAATGGCGTAGATCAGCACCGCGAGCAGGCCCGGCACCTTGCCGATACCGAGCAGCATCACCACCGGGATCAGATAGACGAAGGAGGGGATCGTCTGCATCACGTCGAGCACCGGGGTGATCAGCGCCTGCATCCGGTCGGAGCGCGACATCAGGATGCCGATGGGAATGCCGATCAGGATACACAGGAAGGTGGCGACCGAGATGATCGCCAGCGTCGCCATCGTGTCTTCCCACATGTCGAAGATGCCGATCACGATGAAGGCGAGCACCGCGCCGGCGGTGATCTTCCATGACCGCGAGCCGAGCCAGGCCAGGCCGCCGACGATCACGAGGATGATCGGCCAGGGCGTGGCGATCAGCAGTTTCTCGAACCAGACGAGAAATTTCAAAAGCGGATCGAAGAAGTTTTCCAGCCCTTCGCCATAGGTGCGCGAAAACCCCTTGAACGCCTCGTCGATCGCCTTTTTCATTTCCGCCAGCTCACGGCGGCCAATGGCCGGGAAGTCAGTGAGAAACTCCCACATCGTCCATATCCCCTTGTTGTTATGGCCTCATTCCAGAGGCTTGAAAAAAAGCGGGGGGCATGCCGGCCCCCCGCTCCATCTGCGTCACCCCTGTGAGATCACAGCTCCGCTTTGACCATCTCGGCCACGTCGGGGCTGACCCAGGCGCCCCAGACATCCTCGTAAGCTTCGAGGAAGTGATAGGCGGCATCTTCGCCGGTGGCCTGGTTCTCGCTCATATAGACGAGCATTTCGTTCATTGCGGTGCCGGGGAAGACGCGCTTCTCGAAATATTCCGAGGCGGTGCCGCCCTTGGCCATGAATTCATCGGTCACGACCGAGAACACTTCCGACTGGGTCCAGGCCGAGGGCTGCGGATCGGCGCAATCCTGTTCGGCGAGCGCGATGCAGTTGTCCCAGTTGTCGCGGCCGGCGAATTCGACCTCGAAGGGCAGCATCTGCAGGTTGTACTTGCCGATCACCGAAGTGGGCGACCAGTAATAGCCAAACCACGGCTCGTCGCGCTCCGAAGCCTTGGCGATCGAGCCGTCAAGCCCCGCCGCCGAGCCCGGATCGACCAGCACCCAGCCCTTGTCTTCCATGCCGAAGGCGCGGAACAGATTGGCGTTCACCAGCTGGCAGCCCCAGCCCGCCGGGCAACCCATGAAGGCGCCCTTGCTCTCGTCTTCGGCGTAGGGGAACAGTTCGGGATGTTCGAGCAGCTTTTCGACCGTGTCGAGGTCGGGATGCGCTTCGGCGAATTTCGGCGTCACCCACCAGCCTTCGCCCAGCCCGGTGATCGGGCCCATGTTGAGGATATGCATCCGGCCTTCGTCTTCCGCCGCGCTGAGCTGCGTGCGCACCGCGTTGGCCCAGAGTTCGGGGGCCACGTCGGGCTGGGCCTTTTCGTTCATCGAGGCGAAGGTGGTTTCCGTCGCGCCCGGAACAAGCTCGACCGAGCAGCCATAGCCCGCTTCGAGGATAAGCTTGTCGACATTGGCCATGAGTTCGGCCGAGGCCCAGTTCATCTCGGCGATGGTGATGTCGCCGCACTCCTGCGCCTGGGCCGCCGTAGCGAAAACAGATACGCCGAGGCCGAGGGCGCCAAGCATGCCAAGTTTGTTGAATGTCATAGGGGTCTCCCCTGAGGTGTTCCTTTTTGCCGGCCGGGGCACGCACGGCTCCGGCGGCCACCGCCCCGCACGGGCGATTTCCCGGGTGCTGCATGTGCGAAACGCGACATTCAGTCCGAGCAGATGTCGTAAACAGAACATATTCGCATTCGCATGTAAACCGCGCGGCGTTTGCGCTACCGCGCGCGCGCCCGCGCGGATTTGACAGCCGGGCCGAAATATGGGCACTGACCGCCCGGAAAAGGGGGCCAGGATGGTCGGACAGGCGGCACAGAGTGGGCAGGGCAGGCTGGTGGCGGTGGTCGTCACCTATAACCGGCTGGCACAGCTCCGGGTGACCCTGCCGCGGCTGCTGGAGGCCGCGCCGGAGGCGCTGCAGGCTGTGGTCGTGGTCGACAATGCCTCGACCGATGGCACCGGCGACTGGCTGCGCGGACAGGATGACGGGCGGCTCCATGCCATCCTCAGCCCTGACAATCTTGGCGGCGCGGGCGGCTTCAATCTGGGGATGCGCCGGGCGGTGGAGATGTTCGACCCCGACTGGCTGGTGGTGATGGACGACGATGCCCGCCCCGCGCCGGAGGCGCTCGCCGCTTTCCATGCCGCCGATCTGCGGGGCTGGGATGCGGTGGCGGCAGCGGTCTACTACCCCGATGGCGCGATCTGCGACATGAACCGCCCGGCGATGAACCCGTTCCGCGATGCCGCCACCTTTCTGCGGTATGCCGGCGGGCAGGGCGACGTGGCGCATCTGACCCCGGCGGATTACGCCGGCGATGCGCGGCGGGTCGACTGGTCGACCTTCGTTGGCCTGTTCCTGTCGCGCCGGGCGATGCAGATGGCGGGCTATCCCGATCCGCGATTGTTCATCTATGCCGACGATGTGCTCTTCACCCTCGGGCTGACGCGGGCGGGCGGGCAGATCGGCTTTTTGCCGGAGATCCGCTTCGAGCACGATTGCTCGTCGCTCGCGGGCGGCTCGTCACGCCGGCTGCATCCGTTCTGGAAAACCTATTACTACCACCGCAACCAGATCTTCCTTTACCGCGCGCTTGCCGGGCGCTGGTTCTGGCCGGTGATCCTGCTGCTGGTCGCGAAATGGACGCTCAAGGTCCGCCATCATAAGGGCCAGCGGGGGCCATTCCTGAAGCTTCTGTGGTGGGCGGTGCGCGACGGGCTCACCGGGCGGCGCGACATGGACCCGGCCATCGTGTTCCGGGCGGCCGGGGGCGGCTGAGCCCCCGTCCGGCCTTCGTCGATCCGGAGCCGTTTTATCCGCCGCGCGGCGCCGTAGCTCAGCGCAGATCGGGCGGGGTGGCCTCGGCGGCGAGATCGGCCACCACCTCGTCGAGCGCCACCACCCGCGTGTGCTTCTCGCCGAGCCGGCGCAGGCTGACGGTGCGTTCTTCCACCTCTTTCATGCCGATGGCGAGGATCACCGGCACCTTGCCCACCGAATGCTCGCGGACCTTGTAGTTGATCTTCTCGTTGCGCACATCGGCCTCGGCGCGCACGCCTTTGGCCTTCAGCGCCGCCACCACCTCATGCACGAAAGGGTCGGCATCCGAGACGATCGAGGCCACCACCACCTGCCGGGGCGCGATCCAGAACGGCAGTTTGCCGGCATGTTCCTCGATCAGAATGCCGATGAACCGCTCGAAGCTGCCCAGCGTGGCGCGGTGCAGCATCACCGGGCGGTGCTTGGCGCCGTCTTCGCCGATGTAATTCGCATCCAGCCGCTCGGGCAGGACGAAATCCACCTGCAGCGTGCCGCATTGCCAGTCGCGCCCGATTGCGTCGGTCAGCACGAATTCCAGCTTCGGCCCGTAGAAGGCGCCTTCACCGGGGTTGAGGGTGATGTCGTTCGTCACCTTGCGGGTCGCCGACATCAGCGCCTCTTCGGCCTTGTCCCAGATCTCGTCAGAGCCCGCCCGTGTATCGGGCCGGTCGGAAAACAGGATCTTGTAATTCGGGAAGCCGAGGTCGCTGTAGACGCCCGAAAGGTGGGCGATGAACTTCTCTGTCTCGGCGGCGATCTGGGCTTCGGTGCAGAAGATATGCGCATCGTCCTGCACAAAGCCGCGCACCCGCATGATGCCGTGCAGCGCACCCGAGGGCTCGTAGCGGTTGCAGGAACCGAATTCGGCGATGCGCAGCGGCAGATCGCGGTAGGACTTCAGGCCCTGGTTGAAGATCTGCACATGGCCCGGGCAGTTCATCGGCTTGAGCGCATTCACCGTCTTCTCGCGGGCATGTTCCTCGTCCACTTCGACGATGAACATGTTCTCCTGGTATTTCTCCCAATGCCCGGATTGCTCCCAGAGCCGCCGGTCGATCACCTGGGGGGTGTTCACCTCGACATAGCCGTCGCGTTCCTGCTGGCGGCGCATGTAGTCCTGCAAGGTGGTGTAGATCCGCCAGCCATTCGGGTGCCAGAAGATCTGGCCCGGCGCTTCTTCCTGCAAATGGAACAGGTCCATCTCGCGGCCCAGCCGGCGATGATCGCGCTTCTCGGCTTCTTCGAGGAAGGTGAGGTATTTCTTCAAGCCATCGCGGTTGAGAAAGCCCACGCCGTAGATGCGCTGGAGCATCGGGTTGTTGCTGTCGCCCCGCCAATAGGCGCCCGCCACCTTCATCAGCTTGAAGGCGTCGGCCGGGATCTGCCCCGTGTGTTGCAGGTGCGGGCCACGGCAGAGATCCTGCCAGTGGCCGTGCCAATACATCCGGATCGGCTGGCCGTCATCGGGGATCGCGTTGACCAGCTCGACCTTGTAGGGCTCGTTATTGGCCTCGTAATACTTCACCGCGCGGTCGCGGTCCCAGACCTCCGTTGTCACCGGATCGCGGCGGTTGATGATCTCTTTCATCTTCGCCTCGATCTGGCCGAGATCTTCGGGCGTGAACGGCTCGTCGCGGTCGAAATCGTAATACCAGCCGTTTTCGATCACCGGGCCGATGGTAACCTTCACATCCGGCCAGATCTCCTGCACCGCGCGCGCCATGATATGGGCGGCGTCGTGGCGCACGAGTTCGAGCGCCTGCGCCTCGTCCTTCATCGTGTGGATGGCGATCTCGGCATCTTCCTCGATCGGCCATTGCAGATCGAAATGCTTGCCGTTGACACTGGCGGAAATCGCCTTCTTGGCCAGCGAGCTGGAAATCCCGGCGGCGACCTCTGCGGGCGTCACGCCAGCGGGATACGCTTTGGAATTGCCATCGGGGAATGTCAGGGAAATCTGGGCCATACGGCTCTTTCCTCGTCGGTTTGGCGCCCACGGAACGCCCGGTTGCGGGTATATGTGGGCCCCATGTGCCCGCCCGGGCGCGCGAAGTCAACGCCGGGGGCGGAAAATGTGGCAATTTGGCCCGAAACCGGCATGGGCGGGCTCCCGCCTTCCCTTGGGTGGCCCCCCTTTCCAAGCCCGGCAGCTTCGGGCAGGATCGCGCCAAAACGAGGATGGGCATGGGCGAGACACAGTTTCACGAGACGGCAGCGGGGCGTCGCATCGCCTATCACAAGACCGAGGGACGAGGCCCCGGTGTGGTCTTTCTCGGCGGCTTCATGTCCGACATGGACGGCACAAAGGCGCTGGCGCTGGAAGGTTGGGCAAGGCGGACGGGCCGGGCCTTTCTGCGGTTCGACTATTCCGGTCACGGGCAAAGCTCCGGCGCCTTCACCGAGGGCTGTATCGGCGATTGGGCGGCGGATGCGCAGAGCGTGATCGGGGCGGTTACCGAGGGGCCGCAGGTTTTGGTCGGCTCAAGCATGGGAGGTTGGATTTCTGCAATTCTGATCCGGGAAATCGGCGAAAAAATCGCCGGTTTTGTTGGAATTGCAGCAGCCCCCGATTTCACCGAAGACAGCATGTGGCGCGATTTCTCGCCGGTCGAGCGGGCAAAACTGCTGCATAGCGGCCAGCTCTACCTGCCCTCGGATTACGGCGATCCATACCCGATCACCCGGCGGCTGATCGAGGACGGGCGCGACAATCTCGTGCTGCGCGCGCCCCTGCCGATGCCCTTCCCGGTGCGGCTGTTGCAGGGCACCGCCGATGCGGATGTGGAGCGGCAGGTGGCGCTCAGCCTGCTCGACCATATCGAGGGCGACGATGTGCGGCTGACCTTCGTCAAAGGCGCCGATCACCGCTTTTCCAGCCCCGAATGCCTCGCCCTGATCGAGCGCAGCGTTGAAGAGGTGCTCGCATGAGCGAGCCGATCCTCCTGGTGCCGGGCATGATGTGCGATGCGCGGGTGTTCGGGCCGCAGATCGAGGATCTGAGCCGCGATTTCGCCCTCCATATCGCCCGGGTCACGCGGGCGGACTCGATCCGCGAAATGGCGGCCGAGGCGATCCACCACGCGCCCGCCCGCTTCGCGCTGGCCGGGCTGTCGATGGGCGGGATCGTGGCGATGGAAATCCTGCGCCGGGTGCCCGAGCGGGTGACGCGGTTTGCGCTGATCTCGACCACGCCGCTGGCCGAAACGCCCGAACAGGCCGCCTGGCGCGAACCGCAGATCGTCAAGGCGCAATCGGGCAATCTCACCGAGGCGCTGCGTGCGGCCCTGCCTGTCGACAGTCTCGGCCCGGGGCCGGGGCGCCAGAAGGTGCTTGCGGTGCTCGACGCGATGGCAGCCGATCTTGGCCCGCGCGAATTCATCCGCCAGTCGCGCGCGCTGCAACGCCGCCCCGATGCGCAAAAGGTGCTGCGTATGGCCCGCGCCCCGGCGCTGGTGCTTTGCGGCGGGCACGACAAGATCACGCCGATCAGGCGCCACAGCTTCATGGCCGAGCTTATCCCCTATGCCGAACTTGCGATCATCGAGGAGGCGGGCCATATCCCGACGCTGGAAGCCCCTGAAAAGGTAAACATGGCGCTGCGGGCCTGGATGGACCTGCCGATGGTGCTGCGCTAGACGGGCCGCCTCCCGCTACGCCCCCCGCCACTGCCGCCACCCGCCTTCGCCCAAGAGGACCTCGCCCGATGAAATATCTCTTCCAGCCGCCCGCAATCCCGTCGATCCCGGTCAGCGGAGAGGCGGCCGGCTACCCGGTGCTGCGCATCTTCTGCGTTGGGCGCAACTATGCCGCCCATGCCGCCGAGATGGGCGTGGCGGTGGACCGCGACGCGCCGTTCTACTTCACGAAGAACCCGCAGCATATGCTGGCGAGCGGCAGCACGCTGCCCTATCCGCCGGGCACCGAGGATTTGCACCACGAGATGGAACTGGCGCTGGCGATCGGCCAGCCGGTGTTTCGTGCCACGGCGGAAGAGGCGCAGGCGGCGATCTATGCCTATGGCTGTGCGCTCGATATGACCCGCCGCGATCTGCAGGCCGAGGGCAAGGCGCAGCGCCGGCCCTGGGATCTGGGCAAGGATGTCGAGGGCAGCGCGGTGTTTGCCGAACTGACCCGGGCGGAGGCCTTCGGCGCGGTGCGCGATCAGCGCATCCATCTCGAAGTGAACGGCGAGGCGCGGCAGGATGCGACCCTGGGCGAGCTTGTCCATAGCTGCGCCGAGGTGGTGGCGCATCTGTCGCGCTTTTATCATCTCGCCCCCGGCGACGTGATCATGACGGGCACGCCAGCCGGTGTTGGCCCCGTGGTCGCGGGCGACGAGATCACCGGCGGCATCGACGGCCTCGCCCCGATCAGCCTGCGCATCGGCGCGGCTGAGTAGGCGCGGGAAAACGCCATCGTCTCCGGCCCGGCCTTGAAGCCGCAGACCCCCAGGTCTATCAACGGCTTAGGACATGGGGATGTCGATGCGTGTATCAGTTCCAGGCCAAGCCGTCGCCCTGCGCCTCATGGCGTTGGTGCTTGTTGCGGGCTGTGCCATGCCCCATGCCGATGCGCCCCGGGCCTTTCCCGAAACCGGCGCGCGGCTTGCCACCACGGTCTATCTCACCGCGAACGGGCCGGACCAGGCCGGGGCGGTGGCGCGCTTTCCCGCCGTCGCGGGGGGCGAGACGCGGGTGGCCTTCGCCTCGGTCGATTCTCGTCCGATCGCCGCGCGGCTGAGCTGTAGCGGCGCGGCGCGGCTGCTTGCGGCGGGAGAGATCGGGCCGGGCGCCTATCTGCGGCCCGGTGCCGTGCGCCCGGTGAGCGTGCCTGCGCGCGGGGCCGACCGGCTGCCGGTGCTCGTGCTGCCGCCCGACGCCGAAGCCTGCCGGATCGAGTGGGGTGCGGGCCGGAGCCTGCCGATCCTGCGCGACGGCGCGCCGGCGCCTGCCCGCGGCGCCGATCCGGCCTGCCTGCCGCCCGCCGCGATCCCCGACGATCCGCTCGCGCGCGCCTTCTTTGCCGAGCGCCCGCTGATGCAGACCTGCGCCGCCCCCACCGGCGGCGTCGAACTGGTGCCGGGCGAGCTTGAGGGGCTGAAATGGCGGCTCGACCGGCTGACCGGGGCCGATATCGCCCCCGAGGCGCTGCTGGCCGGCGATCCCGACATGGCGCTCGACTTTTCCCGCGCGCCGCATTTCGACGAAATCGTCGTGTCTTATCTGCTGATCCGCGCCGATCTCACCGGCTGGCTCACCGCCCGTGCACTTGCCTTCCATGCCGCGCGCGGCACACGGGTGCGCATCCTCGCCAGCGCCGCACTGATGACGGCGTTCGACCGGCGCCCCTTCGAACAGCTCGCGGCGCAATATCCCAATGTCGAGCTGCAGTTCTTCCAGGTTCCGGCGACCGGGCCGGCGCGGATTCTCGACAGCCTGCAGCGCGCCAACCATGTCAAACTGTTCCTCGGCCTCTCGCCCGAGCCGGGGCGGTCCTTCGCGCTTGTCGGCGGGCGCAACCTGACCGATGGCTTCTACCTCGACGGCAAGGCGGATTACCCCGATCATCCCTTCCTGCATTCCTATGGCGCGGAAGCGGGCGGGCTGCAGGGTGTGGTGTTCCACTCGGTCTACGACGATTTCGAACTGGCGCTGACCGACCGGGCCCGCGTGGTCGAGATCGCCCGGCAATTCGACCGCTTCTATCGGCGCGATACGCAGACGCAGCTCATGCGCGGCCCCGAAACGCCGGGGCGTTCGGCGTCAGGGGCGGATGGATTCATGCGCCATTTCATCTCGCTGCCCTGGGCCGATGGCTGGGCGCATGAGGCGCTCTATACCGATCTGTTCGACGCCGCCCGCCACGAGATATTCGTGGTTTCACCCTTCAATTATCCCACGCCGGCGATCCAGGCGGCGCTGCAGCACGCGGCGGCGCGGGGGGTGGATGTGCGCTTCGTCACCCGGCGCGGGGCCGATGAGCCGCCCGCCGCCTTCACCCGGGCGCTCAACGCCCGGTTTGATGACGACAATCGCGGCGATTACCGCTTCCGCCTCTACGATACCGGCGCGCGGCTGCTCCATGCCAAGATCATCGTGATCGACGGCCGCCTCGGGATCGTCGCCTCGTCGAACCTGAACCGGCGCAGCTATATCCACGATACCGAGAACGGCCTTGTCTTCCTCGACCGGCGCGTCGCGCGGGCGCTCCGGGCCGAGGCCGAACGCTTCTGGGCGATGAGCGACGGACGGGATGACGAACATCCCTACACGCTGTTGCTGCAGATGTTCGATGCGGTGCCCTGGCTTGAGCAGTTCTTCTGAGGCCGGGGCCGGGCCTCAGGCTTTCTTGCGGGTGGTCTTGCGCTTGGTTTTGCCCTTGGCGGCCTTCTCATTCACCAGCGCCACCGCCTGCTCCAGCGTGATCGCGGCGGGGTCCACGTCTTTCGGCAGGGTCGCGTTGACCTTGTCCCACTTCACGTATGGCCCGTAACGACCGTCCATCACGTTGAGCGCGCCGCCCTTTTCGGGGTGCTCGCCCAGTTCGCGCAGGGGCTTTGCCGCCGCGCTGCGGCCCCGGCCGGGATTGGCGCGCTTCTCGGCCAGAAGTTCCACCGCCCTGTTCATCCCGATCTCGAACACGTCGTCGGGGTTCTTGAGGTTGGCGTAGACGGGCTTCGCCTCGTCGGGCTTCTGGTGCATCAGGTATGGCCCGAACCGGCCGAAATTGGCGCTGATCGGCTGGCCGTCCTCGGGATGCTGGCCGACGATGCGCGGCAATTCCAGCAACATCAGCGCTTTTTCAAGGTCCATCGCGTCGGCCGACCAGCCTTTCGGCAGGCTCGCGCGTGGCGGCTTCTTGTTGTCTTCGCTGGCTTCGCCGCGCTGCACATATGGCCCGAACCGGCCCGAACGCAGGCTGATCTCTTCACCGTCGACCTCGCCCAACACCCGGTCGCCGCTGTTTTCCTCACCGCCGCCGATGGGCCGGGTATAGCGGCATTCGGGGTAGTTCGAGCAGCCGACGAAACCGCCGGTGCGCGAGGTTTTCAGATGCAGCTTGCCGGTGCCGCAGACCGGGCAGGCGCGCGGGTCGGACCCGTCTTCGCGCTCGGGGTAGAGCTGCGGGGCGAGGGCGGCATCGAGCTTGTCGAGCACCTCGGAGATGCGCAGCTCGGAGGTTTCCGCGATGGCGGCGGAGAAATCGCGCCAGAACCGCGCCAGCACTTCCTTGTAGTCGAGATCGCCCGCCGAGATCTCGTCAAGCTCCTCTTCGAGATTGGCGGTGAACTCGTAGCCCACATATTTGCGGAAGAAATTGACCAGGAAGATGGTGACGATCCGGCCCTTGTCTTCCGGGATCAGCCGGTTCTTCTCCTTGCGGACATATTCGCGCTCCTGGATCGTGGTCACGATCGAGGCATAGGTGGAGGGGCGGCCGATGCCGAGCTCTTCCATCCGCTTCACGAGGCTCGCCTCGGTGTAGCGCGGCGGCGGCTGGGTGAAATGCTGATCGGGGGTGACGGCCTGCTTCGTCGCGGCCTCGCCCTCGCTCATCTGCGGCAGGCGGCCCTCGTCGTCTTCCTCCGACAGCACATCGTCGCGGCCTTCTTCGTAGACCTTGAGGAAGCCGTCGAACAGCACCACCTGGCCGGTGGCGCGCAGGCCGACCTGGCCGTCGGCGCTGCCGATCTCGACGGCGGTGCGCTCCAGTCGGGCGCCTTCCATCTGGCAGGCCAGCGTGCGCTTCCAGATCAGATCGTAAAGCTTGCGCTGATCGGCTTCGAGCCTGGCGAGCTGGCCGGCATCGACGCTCATATCGGTGGGCCGGATGCATTCATGGGCTTCCTGCGCGTTCTTGGCCTTGTTCTTGTAAACGCGCGGGGCGGCGGGCACGTATTCCGCCCCGTAGCGCGACTTGATCTCGTCGCGCGCCGCGGCCACGGCCTCCGGCGCCATGTCGATCCCGTCGGTCCGCATATAGGTGATATAGCCCGCCTCGTAGAGCCGCTGCGCCGCGCTCATCGTCTGGCGCGCGCCCATGCCGAATTTGCGGCTCGCCTCCTGCTGGAGCGTCGAGGTCATGAACGGGGCCGAAGGGTTGCGGCTGGCGGGCTTGGCCTCGACCGAGAGCACCGAGAGATCGCGCGAGGTGATCGCCTGCACCGCAAGCTCGGCTTCGGTCTGGTTGGGAATGTCGTAGCGGTCGAGCTTCTTGCCGCCGAGCGAGACGAGCCGGGCCTGATAGAGCTGGCCGCGCGGCGTTTCCAGCTCGGCGGTGACCGACCAGTATTCGCGTGCGGTGAAGGCCTCGATCTCCGTCTCGCGCTCGACGATGAGCCGCAGGCAGACCGATTGCACCCGGCCAGCCGAGCGTGCGCCGGGCAGCTTGCGCCAGAGCACCGGCGAGAGGTTGAAGCCGACGAGATAGTCCAGCGCGCGGCGGGCGAGATAGGCATCGACCAGCGGCGTATCCACCTCGCGCGGGTTCTGCATCGCCTCGGTGACGGCGGATTTGGTGATTGCGTTGAACACCACCCGGCTGACCGGCGTGTCCTTCTTGATCGCCCGGCGTTTGCGCAGGGTTTCCTCAAGGTGCCACGAGATCGCCTCGCCCTCGCGGTCGGGGTCGGTGGCGAGGATCAGGTTATTGTCCTTGGCGAGCGCATCGGCGATGGCCTTGATGTGCTTCTTGCTGTCGGCGCCGACCTCCCAGGTCATCTCGAATCCGTGTTCGGGATCGACCGAACCGTCTTTCGCAGGCAGGTCGCGGACATGGCCGTAGGAGGCCAGAACGGTGTAGTCCTGCCCGAGATACTTGTTGATCGTCTTGGCTTTGGCCGGGCTTTCGACAACGACAACGGGCATGGAATTCCTTTCGACTCAGCCGGTCTGGCTTGGGGGCGTTAGATGGGTGACAGGCTGGGGGATTGTCAATGGCGGGCTGGCCGGACGCTGCGTTGAAGGCGGCGCGGCTGGTGCGGCGGCGGCCCTGCCCGGGGCTGGCATCTGGCGGATATGCCCGTGGAATGCGCCGATGCCGCCGCCGCCCGGCGGGGCGTTGTCGGATTGGGGTCCGGCCCTGTGCGGCGCGCTCAGTTGAGCCGGTTCACAAGTCCGCCCGGCTGGCGCTGGATCAGCCCGTCGAGTTCCATGTTCACAAGTTCGGGGGTGATCTCGGCGGCGGGGCGGGCGAGATCGCGGATAAGCTGGTCTTCCGCCAGCGGGCTCGGCCCGAGACGGTCGAGGATCCGGCGGTGCAGCGCGCGGATATCTTCCGGCGAGCGGGTTTCGGGCGGCGGCGCGGGCACCTCCGGCACCGGCGGGGCCGCTTCCACTTCGGGCGCGGAGATCGCCCCCAACGCCTCGATCACGTCATCGGCGCCGCGCACCAGCGTCGCGCCGTCGCGGATCAGCATGTTGCAGCCCGAGGCGCGGGCGTCGAACGGGTGGCCCGGCACGGCGAGCACCTCGCGGCCCTGATCGAGCGCGGTGCGCGCGGTGATCAGCGAGCCGGAGCGGGCGGCGGCCTCGACCACCACCACGGCGCGGGCGAGGCCGGAGATAATGCGGTTGCGCTGCGGAAAGTGGCGCGCCTGCGGCGACATGCCGATGGGCGCTTCCGAAATCCGCAAGCCGCCTTCGCGCCCGATCTCTTCGCCCAGCACGGTATTCTCGGTGGGGTAGATCACATCCACGCCGCTGGCCATCACCGCGATGGTACCGGTTTTGAGCGCGGCGGCATGGGCGGCGGTGTCGATCCCGCGGGCGAGGCCGGAAACGATCACATGGCCCTGCTGCCCCAACTCTCCCGCCAGCCGCCGCGCCATGCGGGTGCCGAGCGAGGAGGCGTTGCGCGCGCCGACCAGGGCGATGGTGGAGCGGTGCAGCAGCGATACATCGCCGACGGCCCAGAAAAACGGCGGCGGATCGGGAATGTCGGAGAGTTGCGCGGGGTAGGCGGGGCTGCCGAAGGCGATGAAGGCGGCGCCGTGATAGTGCGCGCGCTTCAACTCTTCCTCGACCACATGCAGCGGGCAGGGGGCATATTCGCCCGCCCCGGCGGCGCGGGCCACCTCGGGCAGCGCCTCCAGCGCGGCCTGCGCCGAGCCGTGCTCGCCGATCAGCCGGAAGAAGGTGGCCACACCCACACGGCGTGAGCGCAAGAGCCGGAGCCAGGCGAGAACATCTTCCTCGCTTTGGGGTGGGGTGAGGGGGTGGGGGGAAGGGAAAAGATCCAACTGACTCACCTGATTCCGTCTCTTGCCCCTTAACCATGCGCCCTAAATGGTTAACGCCCGGTTACCATCAGCGAGGAAGCGCGAGATCAGGCCGCAAGGCAGGCTCAGCCGGTAGCCGAGCCGCCCACCGTCAGACCGCCGATCAAGAGCGAGGGCTGGCCCACGCCCACCGGCACCCATTGCCCGGCCTTGCCGCAATTGCCCACGCCCGGATCGAGCGCCATGTCGTTGCCGATGGCGCGGATCTGTTTCATCGCCGCCGGGCCGTCGCCGATCAGGGTTGCGCCTTTCACCGGCGCGCCGATCTTGCCGTTCTGCACGCGATAGGCCTCGGTGCAGGAAAAGACGAACTTGCCGTTGGTGATATCGACCTGGCCGCCGCCGAAGCCGACGGCGTAGATGCCGTCCTTCAGCTCGGCCAGCACCTCTTCGCGGCTGGCGCTGCCGCCTTCCATGATCGTGTTGGTCATGCGCGGCATCGGCGCGTGGGCATAGCTTTCGCGCCGGCCGTTGCCGGTGGCGGGCACGCCCATCAGCCGGGCGTTCTGCCGGTCCTGCATATAGCCCACCAGCACGCCGTCTTCGATCAGCACGGTGCGCGAGGAGGGCGTGCCCTCGTCGTCGACGGTGAGCGAGCCGCGCCGGTCGGGGATGGTGCCATCGTCCACCACGGTCACGCCCTTCGCGGCGACCTGCTGACCGATCAGGCCGGAAAATGCCGAGGTCCCCTTGCGGTTGAAATCGCCTTCCAGCCCGTGGCCCACCGCCTCGTGCAAGAGGATGCCGGGCCAGCCATTGCCGAGCACCACATCCATCTGCCCCGCCGGGGCCGGTTCGGCGTCGAGGTTGACGAGCGCGATGCGCAGCGCCTCGTCCACATGGCTTTTCCAGCTTTCGGGTTCGATCAGCCCGGTCAGCCCGGCACGCCCGCCGCCGCCGTGGTGGCCGCTTTCGCGCCGCCCGTCCTTTTCGACGATCACGCCTACGGTCACCCGCGTCATCGGCCTTGTATCGGATACCAGCGTGCCATCGGGGCGCAGGATCGTCACTTCCTGCAGGCTCGCCGCGATGGTGGCCGAAACCTGCACCACACGGGCATCCCGGGCGCGGGCATAGGCGTCGATCTCGCGCAGGGTCTCGACCTTCACGGGGAAGGTCGCGTCGGCCATCGGGTCGGCGTCGGTGTAGAGCTTGCGGTTGGTCGCGGCGGGCGCGTCGGCCAGCGTGCCGCCGCCGGCGCCAACGGCCAGCCGGGCGGTTTCGGCGGCGCGCTTCAGCGCGGCTTCCGAGATCTCGGTGGAATGGGCATAGCCCGCCGTCTCGCCCTTCACCGCGCGCAGGCCGAAGCCTTCGGAGGCGTCGTAGCTGGCGGTCTTCAGCCTTCCGTCGTCAAACACCAGCGCCTCGGATCGGCGGCGTTCGAGAAACAGCTCGCCGTCATCCGCGCCATCGGTGGCGTGTCTGAGAATCTCCATCGCGCGGGAATCGTCGAGATGGGTGTCGAAGGGGCGAAACGGGGCGGTTTCGGTCATGCTTGTCCTTTCACATGCGGCAAAATGCATGGGTGTGGCATATCGGCGCAGGATTTTCCTTGTTCCTCGATCCTGAATATGGTTTCAGGAGGGCAGGGAGACAACGGGGCTTGTCCGATAACGTCGGGACGACCCGGAATTGTGGCGCGCAAAAATGCGCCGAGACAGGAAACTACGGAATGCATGCGATGAAGAAGACCCTGTGGCCCACGGCCTTTCTTTCGGCAACCCTCGCGGCGGCTGCGGCGCGCGCCCAGGAGCTTGAGGTGATCGGCAAACCGGTGCCGGGCGAGATGAGCCTGCAGCCTGCGGCGACCGATGTGGCCATCGCCACCCATGCGCTCGACGATCTGGTGCATTACATCGTCATCGCCATCGCGGTTTTCGTGGTGCTGCTCGTGCTCTGGATCATCCTGCGCTACAACCGCAAGGCGAACGCAACCCCGAAACGCTTCACCCACAACACGCCGGTCGAGATCGCCTGGACGCTGATCCCGGTGCTGATTCTCGTCTTCATCGGCGCCAACTCGCTGCCGGTCCTGTTCAAGCAGCAGGAAATTCCGGAAGGCGACGTGGTGATCAAGGTCACCGGCAACCAGTGGTACTGGTCTTACGAATATGTCGATCACGAATTCGGCTTCGACAGCTTCATGCTGACGCGCGACGAGCTGGCCGATCACGGCTACACCGACGATCTCTACCTGCTCGCCACCGACACCGCCGTTGTCGTGCCGGTGGGCAAGAAGGTGGTGATGCAGGTGACCGGCTCGGACGTGATCCATTCCTGGACGATCCCCGCCTTCGGCGTGAAGCAGGACGCCGTGCCGGGCCGCCTCGCCGAGCTGTGGTTCACCGTCGAGCCGGGCAATGAGGGCATCTATTTCGGCCAGTGCTCCGAGCTGTGCGGCAAGGACCACGCCTTCATGCCGATCACCGTCAAGGCCGTGTCGGAAGCCGATTACAATACCTGGCTCGAAGGCGCGATCGAGGAATATGCGGGCAACCCCGCCTCGCTGATGGTGGCCTCGGCCGAGTGACGGCCAGGGCAGGGAGCCGCAGGGCATGACCGATATTCGCGCATATGAACAGGCCCAGGAGCAAGAGGCTGGCTTTGGCGATTACTTCGCGCTGCTGAAGCCGCGGGTGATGTCGCTCGTCGTCTTCACCGCTCTGGTCGGGCTGCTGGTGGCGCCGGTGGGCGTGCATCCGGTGATCGCGGTGGCCTCGATCCTGTTCATCGCCGTGGGCGGCGGTGCGTCGGGCGCGCTCAACATGTGGTGGGACGCCGATATCGACCGGCTGATGCGCCGCACCCAGAAGCGCCCGATCCCCACTGGCAAGGTGACCGAGGGCGAGGCCTTCGCCATCGGCATCGCGCTGTCGGTGATGGCGGTGGTGATGCTGTTCCTCGCCGCCGGCGCGATGGCTGCCGGGCTGCTCGCCTTCACCATCTTCTTCTATGTCGTGATCTACACGATGTGGCTCAAGCGCCTGACGCCGCAGAACATCGTGATCGGCGGCGCCGCCGGGGCCTTTCCGCCGATGATCGGCTGGGCCGTGGCGACCGGCGGGATCAGCCTCGAAAGCGTGCTGATGTTCGCGCTGACCTTCGCCTGGACGCCGCCGCATTTCTGGTCGCTCGCATTGTTCGTGAAGAACGATTACGCCAATGCCCATGTGCCGATGCTGACGGTGACCCATGGCCGCGATGCCACCCGCCGCCAGATCCTGGCCTATACGCTGGCGCTGGCCGTGGTGTCGGTCGCGCTGGGGCTGACCTCGATCGGCGGGCCGGTTTACATGGCGGTGACCGTGGTGCTGAACCTGCTCTTCATCAAGGGCGCGCTGGGCATCCTGCGCCGCTCCGATGCCGACAGCGAGGCCGACAGCCATTTGGCCGAGCGCGCCTTCTTCAAGCTGTCGCTCGCCTATCTGTTCCTGCATTACGGTGCCCTGCTGGTGGAAGCCACGCTGAAGCACTGGGGCCTGGGAGGCTGGTGATGGACACGCAAATCCGCGCCGAACACGAATTGCACCGCCGCCGTCTGAGCCGCAATGTCGGCCTTGGCTTGGCGCTGCTGACCTTCGTGGTGCTGGTCTGGGGCCTGACCGTGGCCAAGGTCGGCGGGCTGGACGAGGCGCGCATCAAGGCCGGCGCCGCTGCGGAGGCGAGCCAGTGAGCCTGCAGGGCACCCACAGGACGGCGGCGAAAGCCGCGGGCGTCGTGCTGTTCATGGGCGCGATGGCCTGGGCCGCCGTGCCCGCCTATAACCTGTTTTGCAAGGTCACCGGCTATGGCGGCACCACCCGCGAAGCTTCATCCGGCTCCGACGTGATCCTGGACAAGACGATCAAGATCCGCTTCGACGCCTCGCTGGAGCGCGATATGCCGTGGGAATTCAAACCCATGCAGCTTGAGATGCAAATCCGGATCGGCGAGACCGGGCTGGCCTTCTACGAGGCCTATAACCCGACCGACCGGGTCGTTGCCGGCACTGCCAGCTACAACGTCACCCCGTATTCGGCGGGGAGCTACTTCACCAAGATTGATTGCTTCTGCTTCACCGAGCAGGTGCTGCAGCCGGGCGAACGGGTGACCATGCCGGTTACGTTCTACGTCGATCCGGAGATCACCGAAGATATCGAAGCGAAATACGCCAAGGCGATCACGCTGTCCTACACCTTCCACGAGACCGAGCTGCCGGAAGATCTGGCGGCGCTCGCGGACGGAGCGGACACGGCGGGCGCCACCGCGAACTAGGATAAGAACGCCGGGGCCCCGAGGGGCACCTGGTCAGGAAGAACCAAAAGGTCAGGGACGAGAGAGACATGGCTCACGCAAAGAACCACGATTACCATATTCTGCCACCCTCGCTGCACCCGCTTCTGGCGGCGCTCGGCGCGTTCATCATGCTGTTTGGCGCCGTCCTCTGGATGCAGGGGATCACCCCGTGGATGTTCGCGGTGGGCCTGCTGCTGGTGCTCTACACCATGTTCGCCTGGTGGGCGGATGTGGTCGACGAAGCCCAGCACGGCGATCATACCCCGGTGGTGCGCATCGGCCTGCGCTACGGCTTCCTGCTCTTCATCATGTCGGAGGTGATGTTCTTCGCGGCCTGGTTCTGGAGCTTCTTCAAGCACGCGATGTATCCGATGACGGAAGGCAGCCCGAAGGTCGATGGCGTCTGGCCGCCGGTGGGGATCGAAACCTTCGACCCCTGGCACCTGCCGCTGATCAACACGCTGATCTTGCTTCTGTCGGGTGCGGCGGTGACCTGGGCGCACCATGCGCTGGTGCACGGCAACAACCGCAAGGATCTGGTGAACGGCCTGATCATCGCCATCGTGCTCGGCGCGCTCTTCACCTTCTTCCAGGCCTATGAATACAGCCACGCCGCCTTCGGCCTCGCCGGCAATATCTACGGCGCCAACTTCTTCATGGCCACCGGCTTCCACGGCTTCCATGTGATCATCGGCACCACCTTCCTCTTCGTGGTGCTGCTGCGCGCGCTCAAGGGCCACTTCACGTCGGAGCAGCATATCGGCTTCGAGGCGGCGGCCTGGTACTGGCACTTCGTCGACGTGGTCTGGCTCTTCCTGTTCGCCTCGATCTATATCTGGGGCAGCTGACAGACAGCCTTGCGCCCGGCGCAGAGTGACATAGAAAGATGACAGGGGCGCGGGGCAAAACCTCGCGCCTTTGATTTTCGGGGGATACATGGCACGCCAGATCATCGCCGCTTTGCTGCTCGTGGCCGGGTTCGCCGTCTTTGTGGGTCTCGGCATCTGGCAGTTGCAGCGGCTGGAGTGGAAACAGGGCATTATCGCCGAGATCGAGGCGCAGATTGCTGCCGCGCCGGGGCCGCTGCCCGCCGCGCCCGACCCGGAGGCCGACAAGTACCGCCCCGTGGAGATCGCCGGCGCGTTCGGGCCGCAAGAGCTTCTGGTGCTGGTCTCGTCGCGAGATTACGGCCCCGGCTTTCGGGTGATCGCGCCATTCATCACCGGCGAGGGGCGGCGGATCATGGTCGACCGCGGCTTCATCCCCACCGAGGCGCGCGAGGCGGCGCGAAGCGTGGGGCAGGCCGAGATCGCGGGCAACCTGCACTGGCCCGACGAGCGCAACGGTTCGACCCCCGAGGACGATGTGGCCGGCAATTGGTGGTATGCCCGCGACGTGGACAAGATGGCCGCCGTGCTCGGCGCCGAGCCGGTGCTGGTGATCGCTGCAAGCCAGACCGATCCGGCCATCCTGCCGATGCCGGTGGACACCTCCGCCGTGTTCAACCGGCACCTCGAATATGCGATGACCTGGTTTCTCTTCGCTGCGACATGGGTGGTGATGACAGGCTTTGCGCTTTGGCGTATACGGCGCCGGAACGGATGAAAGACCGCGCCCCGGCGAGGCCATGGGCGCGATTTCTTTCTAAGAAATCGTACCGGTTTCTTTCAAAGAAACCGGTGCTGCGAGAGGAAAGGCTGAGCGCCGATGAGATATGTCTCCACCCGGGGCAACGCGCCGAAACTGAGCTTTGAAGAGGCGATGCTGACCGGCCTTGCCCGCGATGGCGGACTCTATGTGCCGAACGTGGTTGCCCCGCGGCGGCAGGACGAGATCGAGGCGCTGCCGGGGATGAGCTACGAAGAGGTCGCCTATTGGGTGATGCGCCCCTTCGTCGGTGAAAGCTTCTCGCCCGAGGAGTTGCGCGCGATCATCAACCGCGCCTATGCGGGCTTCGCCCATGCCGCGCGTGCGCCGCTGGTGCAGCTTGGCCCCAATCACTTCCTCCTGGAACTGTTCCACGGGCCGACGCTGGCCTTCAAGGATTTCGCCATGCAGCTGATCGGCCAGCTGTTTCAGGCGGCGCTGGCGAAACGCGGCGAGCGGATCACCATCGTCGGCGCCACGTCCGGCGATACCGGCTCGGCGGCCATAGAAGCCTTCCGCGGCCTCGACAACGTCGATGTGTTCATCCTCTACCCGCATGGCCGGGTGAGCGAGGTCCAGCGCCGGCAGATGACCACACCGACCGAGAGCAATGTGCACGCGCTGGCCATCGACGGCACCTTTGACGACGCGCAGGCGCGGCTGAAGGACATGTTCAACGATTTCACCTTCCGCGACGAGGTGAAGCTGGCGGGCGTGAACTCGATCAACTGGGCGCGGGTGCTGGCGCAGGTGGTCTATTACTTCACCGCCGCCTCCTCGCTCGGCGCGCCGCTCAGGCCGGTGAGCTTCACCGTTCCCACCGGCAATTTCGGCGACATCTTTGCTGGCTACATCGCCAGGCAGCTCGGCCTGCCGATCGAGAAGCTGGTGATCGCCACCAACCAGAACGACATTTTGCACCGCACGCTGCAAACCGGGGCCTATACCAAATCGGAAGTGGTGCCCTCGATCTCGCCGTCGATGGATATTCAGGTGTCGTCCAATTTCGAGCGCGTGCTGTTCGACGCTTACGGGCGCGACGGTGCGGCGGTGGCCGATCAGATGGACGATCTCGCCAGGGGCGGCTTTACCATTTCGCAGGGCGCGATCGACTATCTGCGCGGCCATTTTGCCTCCGGCTCGGCCTCGGAAGCCGAAACGCTGGCCACGATCAGGAGCATCTTCGAGACCACCGGCGAGGTGATCTGCCCGCATACGGCGGTGGGGGTGAAGGTGGCTTCCGAACATCTGGGCGCCACGCCGATGATCACGCTCGCCACTGCGCATCCGGCGAAGTTCCCGGCTGCCGTGAAGCAGGCCTGCGGCGTCGACGCTCCGCTGCCGCCGCATATGGCCGATCTGTTCGACCGGCCCGAGCGGGTCACCCAGGTGCCCAACGACCTTGCCGCGCTGGAAGCGCTGATCCGGGAGCGCCGCCGCCCGTGATCCAGTTCTCCACCCTCCCGAACGGCGTCCGCGTCGTCACCGAACATATGCCGGGGCTGGAATCGGCCTCGCTCGGGATCTGGGTCACCGCCGGTGGCCGCCATGAACGCGCCGAGCAGAACGGCATCGCCCATTTTCTCGAACACATGGCCTTCAAGGGCACCAAGCGGCGCAGCGCGTTGCAGATCGCCGAAGAGATCGAGGATGTGGGTGGCTATCTCAACGCCTATACCTCGCGCGAAGTCACTGCCTATTACGCCCGGGTGCTGAAAGACGATGTGGCGCTCGCCTTCGACGTGATTTCCGATATCGTGCTGAACCCGGTCTTCGATCCGCGCGAGCTGGAAGTGGAGCGCGGCGTGATCCTGCAGGAGATCGGCCAGGCGCTCGACACGCCCGACGATGTGATCTTCGACTGGTTGCAGGAGGTGGCCTTTCCCGATCAGCCGATGGGCCGGACTATTCTCGGCCCCGCCGAACGGGTGCGCGCCTTCAGCCGCGAGGACCTTGCGCGCTTCGTTGCCGAGCATTACGCGCCGGAGCGGATGATCCTGTCCGCCGCCGGGGCGGTGGATCATGACATGCTGATGCGCCTTGCCGAGCGCGCCTTCGGCCATCTGGTGCCGGGGCAGGCGGGGCCGGTGGCGCCCGCGGGCTTCGTCGGTGGCGAGCGGCGTGAGCTGAAGACGCTGGAACAGGTGCATTTCACCCTCGGCCTCGAAGGCCCGTCCTATACCGATGACGCGATCTACACTGCCCAGACCTATGCCGGTGCCCTTGGCGGCGGAATGTCGTCGCGGCTGTTTCAGGAGGCGCGTGAGAAGCGCGGGCTGTGCTACACGATCTTCGCCCAGGCCGGGGCCTATTCCGATACCGGGCTGATCACCATCTATGCCGGCACCTCCGCCGAGCAGATCGAGGGCCTCGCGCTGCTCACGGTGGACGAGCTGAAACGCGCCGCCGACGATATGAGCCTGGCCGAAGTCGACCGCGCCCGTGCCCAGATGAAGGCGGGGCTTCTGATGGGGCTCGAAAGCGCCTCGTCGCGCGCCGAACGGCTGGCGCGGCAGGTGTCGATCTGGAACCGGGTGATCCCGCTGGATGAGACGGTGGCGAAGATCGACGCGGTGGACCTTGCCGCCGTGCGTGGCTTTGCCGAGGGTGTGGCCGGCTCGGCGGGCACCGCGCTGGCGATCTACGGGCCGGGCGAGGCGGCGCCGGAGCTGGGGGTCTTGCGCGAAAGGCTCGCCGCGTGATGTTCAGCCGGACAAAGAAAGTCCGGATCGAGACCGAGCGCATGACCCTGCGCCCGCCCCAGCATGCCGATTACGCCGCCTGGTCGCATCTGCGGGAGGTGAGCCGCGCGTTTCTCACCCCGTGGGAGCCGACCTGGGCGCATGACCATCTGAGCCGCAAGAACTTCACCAACCGGGTCTACTGGGCCAACCGCTCGGTGGCGCAGGGCTCGGCGCTGCCGCTGTTTTTGCTGCGCCGCCGCGATGCGGCGCTGCTGGGTGCGATCACGCTCGACAATATCCGCCGCGGCCCGGCGCAGGCGGCCACCACCGGCTACTGGATCGGCGCGCCCTTCGCCCGCCACGGCTACATGCGCGAGGCGCTGGTCGCGGTCGTGCATTACGCCTTCACCGAGCTTGATATCTCGCGCCTCGAAGCAGGCTGCCTGCCCGAAAACGCCGCCTCGCGCGGGGTGCTGGAGAAGGTGGGCTACAAATATGAGGGCGTGGCGCAAAGCTATCTGCAGATCAATGGCCGCTGGCGCAATCACGTGCTCTACGCGAATTTGCGCAGCGACCGGCGCGGCAAGACCGAGGCGGGGTAGCAAAGGCGGCATGCCCGTGCCGGGTGGGCATCGTTCAGACATTGCCGAAAGCCGATGGTGGGGCGTGGCGTAGCCACTTGTGTGTATCGCGCTGCGTTTGGGGGCGGGCCTGTGGAATTCCTAGGCCGCGCGCGCCCGCAAAAAAAACCGAACCGGCCGATCTGACCTGCCTCACACCCCTGTGACCCGGTGCATCCCGCCCCCCGTGCTACCCTCGGCGCGAACCGGGAGCCTGCCATGATCCGCCTTGCCCTTGCCCTGTCGCTTCTTGCCCTGCCTGCCGCGGCGCAGGAGCGCATCCCCTCCCATTGCATCGCGCTGGCGGGGGAAATCCCCGGCGCCACGTATCTGCATCTTGCCGCCTGGCAGGATCCGGTGGCGCTCGACGAGGTGCGCATCGCCTATATCGACCACGCCGCCTTCCTGATCCAGACGGCCGGGCTGGCCGCCGTGACGGATTATACCGGCAATCTTGGCGGCGCGGCGCTGGTGCCGGATGTGGTGACGATGAACAATGCCCATATCACCCATTTCACCCATGCGCCCGATCCGGCGATCCCTCATGTACTGCCCGGCTGGCCGCAGCAGGGGCAGCCGCGCGAGCACCGGCTCGATCTGGGCGAAATGCTGGTGCGTAATATCCATACCGACATTCGTGGCGAAGGCGGGCGGGTGGCGCCGAACGGCAATTCGATCTTCATCTTCGAGGCGGCGGGGCTCTGCATCGGGCATCTGGGCCATCTCCACCACGAGCCGGACGCGGCGCAATATGCCGCTATCGGGCGGCTCGATGTGGTGATGGCCGCCGTCGATGGCGGCATCACCCTCGACACCGCCCGGATGCTCAATGTGATGCAGCGCTTCAAGGCCCGGGTGGTGCTGCCGATGCACTGGTTCGGGCGTGGCACGCTGGGCCGGTTCCTGTCGGGCATGCGTGAGGGCGGCTTCGAGGTGGTCGAGACGGGGATGCGCGAGATCACTCTTTCGCTCGACAAGCTGCCGCGCACGCCCACCGTGATGGTGCTTGAGCCGGGCCGGCTCGACTGACCGGGCCGGTGAATATGAGTATTTGGGCAAGGATGAAGGAGCGGCGCTTGCCTGCGGCGTGAAAGGGTGCATCCTGCCTCCATGTCGTTTCCGCCGCTCAATCCCGCCGATGAGAGCTTTGCCGCGCGCCTGCCCGCAGGCGTGCTGCGGCCCGTCGAGCCGCGCTATCTCGAAGAGCGGCGCGGGCTGTTCCGGGGGCAGGCCGGGTTGTTGGCGGCCCCGCGCGATGTGGAGGAGGTGGCGGCGATCCTGCGCGCGGCCAATGAGGCGCGAGTCGGTGTGGTGCCCTATGGCGGCGGCACCGGGCTTGTCGGCGGGCAGGTGAGCCCGGACGGCCCCGCGCCGCTGGTGCTCTCGCTTGAGCGGATGACGGCGATCCGGGGCGTCTATCCGGCGGAAAACGTGATCGTGGCCGAGGCGGGGGCGGTGCTGGCCGATGTGCAGGCGGCGGCGGAGGCGGCGGAGCGGCTGTTTCCGCTCTCGCTCGGGGCCGAAGGCTCCTGCCGGATCGGCGGCAATCTGTCCACCAATGCCGGCGGGGTCAACGTGCTGCGCTACGGCAATACCCGCGAGCTGACGCTGGGGCTGGAGGCGGTGTTGCCGGATGGTTCGGTCTGGCATGGGCTGAAGCGGCTGAGGAAAGACAATACCGGTTACGATCTGCGCGGGCTGATGATCGGCGCCGAGGGCACGCTGGGGGTGATCACCGCCGCCAGCCTGCGGCTTTTTCCGCGCCCGGCCCGCACCGGGGCGGCGCTTGTGGTGGTGGAAAGCCCCGCGGCGGCGCTCGATCTGCTGGCGCTGGCGGGGGCACGGATCGGGCCGGGCGTGAGCGCCTTCGAGCTGATTTCGGGGCAGGGGATGCGCTTTCTGGCCGAGACGGGCTGCGCCGCCCGGGCGCCGCTCGATCCGATCCCCGACTGGGCGGTGCTGATCGACCTCGGGCTGGGGCCGGTGGACGACCCGCAGGCGGCGCTGGCGGCGCTTTACGAAGAGGCCGAGGCGGCGGGGCTCGTCTCGGGCGGGGTCATCGCCCAAAGCGAGGCGCAGCGTGCCGGGCTCTGGGCGATGCGCGAGCAGATCCCGGAGGCCAACAAGCGCATCGGCGCGATCTCGTCGCATGACATTTCGTTGCCGCTCTCGGCGATCCCCGATTTCATCCCGGCGGCGCGGTCGGCGGTGACGCGGCTCGGGGCCTTCCGCATCAATGCCTTCGGCCATCTTGGCGATGGCAATCTGCATTTCAACGTTTTCCCGCCCGAGGGGCGCGCGCGCGACGCGTATGGGCCGGAGCTGCGGGAACGGGTGGCGACGGCGATCTATGACGTGGTGGCGGGCTTCGGTGGCTCGTTCTCCGCCGAGCACGGGGTGGGGCGGCTCAAGGTGGATGATCTGGAGCGCTATGGCGACCCGGCAAGGCTTGCCGCGATGCGCGCGATCAAGGCGGCGCTGGACCCGAACGGGATCATGAACCCGGGTGCGGTGCTCAGGCGGGCCGATAGCTGAGCCGGATCACACCACCGCTGAATTTCTCGCTCGTCACGAAGCGCAGGCGCGGCAGGGAGCCATCGAAGAAGGGCCTGCCGCTGCCCAGCACGACGGGGTGGAAATAGAGCCGGTATTCGTCGATCAGCCCGTATTCGGCGAGGCTACGGGCGAGGCCGGGCCCGCCCGCGTCGATCTCTCCGGCAAGGCTGGTCTTGAGCTTGCGGATTTCCGCCTCGACATCGTTCGAAATCAAAGCGGCGTTGGGGCCGACATCGGCGAGGGTGGTGGAAACGACCCATTTTGGGACCCGGCGCCAGGCTTCGGCGAAGGCGTGTTCGGCCTCGCCCCAATCTGGCTGATCGTCGTCCCAGTAGCGCATGATCTCATACAGGCGGCGGCCGTAGAGACTGGCGCTCAATCCGCCCACATGGTCGATCCAGTGCCGAAAGAGCGATGCATCGGGCGCAAAGGCCTCGTGGTCTACATAGCCGTCCAGCGACAGGTTCATTCCGAAGACGATCCGGGCCATTGCGCGATACCTCCCGTCCGGGCTGCCGATACAGCCGAGGTTATCAGATATCGCGGAGCGCGGCCCGAAAAAGCGCAAGGCGCCCCGCCGGGGTGACGGCGGGGCGCGCCACGTCAGATACGTGTGCACAAGCAGCGGCCTGCTCCACAGGCCGCGCCCTGCCTAGCAGCGAGAGGTTAACGCAAGGTTTACGCGCGCTCGAATTCGCACAGCACATGCACATCCATGCCGAGATCTTCCAGCACCTTGCGCCCGCCAAGCTCGGGCAGGTCGACGATGAAGGCGCAGCCGACGATCTCGCCGCCGAGCCGCTCGATCAGCTTGATCCCCGCCGCCGCCGTGCCGCCGGTGGCCAGCAGATCGTCGACCACCAGCACCTTTTCGCCTGGCTGGATCGCGTCGTCATGGATCTCCATCACCGCCTCGCCGTATTCGAGCTGATAGGCTTCGCTCAGTGTCGCCCCCGGCAGCTTGCCCTTCTTGCGGATCGGCACGAAGCCCAGTGTGAGCTGGTGGGCGATGGCGCCGCCGATGATGAAACCGCGCGCCTCCAGCCCCACCACCTTGTCGATCTTCTCGCCCGCGTAAGGGTGCAGGAGCTGGTCGATGGTCATGCGGAAGCCGCGCGGATCGCTGAACAACGTGGTCACGTCGCGAAACATGATCCCCTCATGAGGGAAGTCGACGATGGTGCGGATATAGTCTTTCACATTGGCGGATTTCATCTGGTCAGTCCTTCCCGTAGTGGCGCTTCAGCGCCATGATATCCTGTAATCCCAAGGCTTTGGCGGCGCCTCCCTCCGCTGCCAGCACCGATACGCCATGATAGGCGGGGCCGGCAATGCCGGTCGTCAGCCCCATCGCGCGGGTGAGTTCGGCCAGCAGCGCGGGCTGGAACGCGGCGGTGGCGAGGCTGCCGGCGACGACGATGACGGCGCGGGTGATCCGCCCGGTCCCGTCCTCGAACAGCAGGCTGGCGGTGGTCCCGCCGAGCGGCGTGCCGTCGACGCCCGCGATGCCGGTGCCGGCGATCGGATCGCCCGCCCGAATGTCGAGGAAAAACACCTCGATCTCGGCAATCTCGCCATCCGGCACCCGGGCGAGGCGAAAGTCCGCATCGAGGCCGTTCAGCCTGCGCAGGCCGAGCGTGAGCGCGCCCCCGGCCACCTTGGCGCGGCGGCCGAGAAAACCGGGGTCGATGCGCCGGAGCGCCACCCGGACCGGGCGGCTCGCATCCCAGCGCAGCACCGGTTTGCGGCAGGCGCCACCCGGCGGCGCGGCGCAGGCGGCGGCACGGTAGAAATCCTCGTCCGACAGCACGCCCGGCACCTCGACAACCGCCTGAGCGCCCGCCGCCGGGGGCGACAGCGCAAGCGCAAGCACCAGGGCGGCCTCCCGGATCACAGCACCCGGCCTGCCACCGCGTCGAGCCGCGCGAGCAGGGCCGGATCGCGCTTGTCGGGCGCGGTCATGATCGCGAAATCGAGCGCGGTGTTGCAGCCGTGTTCGCAGCTTTCATGCGCCGCTCCCAGCTTGCCCGGCAGGTTGGCGATGAGCTTGCGGGCCGCCTCGGAATTGGCGCCAAGCGTGGCGATGATCTCGGAAATGTCCACCTCGCCATGGGCCGGGTGCCAGCTGTCGTAGTCAGTGATCATCGCCACGGAGGCGTAACATATTTCGGCTTCGCGGGCGAGCTTGGCCTCGGGCATGTTGGTCATCCCGATCACGTCGGCGCCCCAGTGCTCGCGATACATCTTCGACTCGGCGAGCGACGAGAATTGCGGGCCTTCCATCGCCAGATAGGTGCCGCCCATATGCACCTTTACTCCCTCCGCCGCCGCGAAACAGGCCGCCGAGAGCGTGGGGCAGGTGGGATGGGCGAGGCTCACATGGGCCACGCAGCCGGTGCCGAAAAAGCTCTTCTCGCGCGCGAAGGTGCGGTCGATGAACTGGTCGACGATGACGAAGTCGCCCGGCGCCATCTCTTCACGGAACGAGCCGCAGGCCGAGACGCTGACGAGGTCGGTCACCCCGAGCCGCTTCATCGCGTCGATATTGGCGCGGTAGGGCACTGTGGAGGGCGAATAGACGTGGCCGCGCCCGTGGCGGGGCAGAAAAGCCATCTTCACGCCGCCGAGCGTGCCGGTGAAGATCTCGTCCGACGGATCGCCCCAGGGCGTGGTCACCCTCACCCATGCGCCATTGTCGAGCCCCTCGATCCCGTAGAGCCCCGAGCCGCCGATGATGCCGATCACACGTTCCATATCTGCCCCCTGTCTGGTCGCCTCTAGGGATGCAAAAGGCGCGGGCGAATTCAACCGCAAACCGCTTCTGCCATGCGTGAGGCACATGGCCGCGTGCGCGGCAGGTGGTGGCGCTCGGGCGGAAAGCCCTGTAGAGGGGCACGGCGCGAACATTTTCCACACAGCCGAGAGGTATCCCGTGGCCCGAGCCCTGCTGGCGAGCTTTGCCGACCGTATTCAGAAACCCGACCTGCGCCTGGCGCCGACCGAACAGTTGAGCGCGAGCCGCCTGCGGATCGAGATCCTGTCGGGCCTGACCGTGGCGCTGGCGCTGGTGCCCGAGGCGGTGGCCTTCGCCTTCGTTGCCGGGGTGCATCCGCTGGTTGGGCTGTACGCCGCCTTCCTCGTCGGGCTGGTGACGGCGCTGATCGGCGGGCGGCCGGGGATGATTTCGGGCGCGACCGGGGCGCTGGCGGTGGTGATGGTGGCGCTGGTGGCGACGCATGGGGTGGAATACCTCTTCGCCACGGTCGTGCTGATGGGGCTGTTGCAGGTTTTTGCCGGGGTGATGCACTGGGGCAAATTCATCCGCCTGGTGCCGCATCCGGTGATGCTGGGCTTCGTCAACGGCCTCGCCATCGTGATCTTTCTCGCCCAGCTCGGCCAGTTCAAGGTGCCGGGCAGCGCCGAGGCTTCGGGCCACGGCATCGGCGGCGGCGACTGGCTCACCGGAGTGCCGCTCTACACCATGCTGGGCCTCGTGGCGCTGACGATGGTGGTGATCTGGGCGGTGCCGAAGTTAACGAAGGCGATCCCCGCGCCGCTGGCCGGGATCGTGGTGGTCGCCGCCGTGGTGATCGGCCTCGGCATCGAGGTGCCGCGTGTGGGCGATATGGCCTCGATCGAGGGCGGCTTGCCCAGCTTCCACATTCCCGCCGTGCCGCTGACACTGGAGACGCTGTGGATCATCCTGCCCTATGCGGTGATCCTCGCCGCCATCGGCCTGATCGAGAGCCTGCTGACGCTGAACCTCGTCGGCGAGATGACTGGCCAGCGCGGTGGCGCCAGCCAGGAATGCATCGCCCAGGGCTCGGCCAATGTGCTCACCGGCTTTTTCGGTGGCATGGGCGGCTGCGCGATGATCGGTCAGTCGATGATCAACGTCAAATCGGGCGGCCGCACCCGGATTGCCGGGGTTGCCGCCGCGCTGTTCCTGCTCTCCTTCATCCTCTTCGCCGCGCCGCTGATCGAGCAGATCCCGCTGGCCGCGCTCGTGGGCGTGATGTTCATGGTGGTGATCGGCACCTTCGCCTGGAACTCGGTCAAGATCCTGTTCCGCGTGCCGAAAACCGACGCTTTCGTGATCGTGCTGGTGACGGCGGTGACTGTGGCCGAAGACCTTGCCACCGCGGTGGTGGTGGGGGTGATCGTCTCGGCGCTGGCCTATGCCTGGTCGAATGCCCGGCGCATCCATGCCGATGTTTATACCACCGCCGACGGGCAGAAGATCTACCGGGTGCAGGGGCCGCTCTTCTTTGGCTCAACCGACGGGTTCGTCGAGATGTTCGAGGTCGGTTCCGACCCGAAGCGGGTGGTGGTGGATTTCGCCGACAGCCGGGTGGTGGATCAGTCGGCGCTGCAGGCCATCGAGGTGGTGGCGGCGCGCTATGAGGCGGTGGGCAAGACCCTGCAACTGCGCCACCTGTCGCGCGATTGCCATGCGCTGCTCAGCAAGGCCGGCCACCTGATGGTGGATTCGGAGGACGATCCGGATTACGCGATTGCGGCGGATTACTCGGTGCGGACGGGGATTCTCGGCGGGCATTGATCGCGGCGGGGCCGGGATCGGGCGCGATCCCGACCGCTGCGATTCCAGAACTCTAGAACTCTAGAACTCTAGGCCGTGGACCCATAAACCTGCTTCCCTTCGCGTTCAGGCGGTGATTCACTGGTCCTGCCGACCGGGAGGACAGCCATGCGCCGACGTTACGATCTCACCGAGCACGAATGGTCGATCATTCAGCCGCTTCTGCCGCAGAAGTCTCGCGGGGTGCCGCGGGTCGACGATCGGCGGGTGATCAACGGGATCCTCTATCGCTTCCGGACGGGGGTGGCCTGGGCGGATATTCCGGAGCGCTATGGGCCGCACAAGACCTGCTACAACCGCTTCG
>NZ_BROH01000013.1 GCF_027923545.1 Sinisalibacter aestuarii
GTTTTCCGGTTTTCCGGTTTTCCGGTTTTCCGGTTTTCCGGTTTTCCGGTTTTCCGGTTTTCCGGTTTTCCGGTTTTCCGGTTTTCCGGTTTTCCGGTTTTCCGGTTTTCCGGTTTTCCGGTGAAAACTGGCCCTACATCATTGTTTGTCAATATATTTTCGCAAGACACGCAGATCGCAATCTGGCGGCCGAGGTCTGCCCGGCGCTGCCTCAATCGCGGTAGCCGCGCCCCAGCCGGGCCGGGTCGGCACCGGCCAGAAAGCGGGCCTGGCGCCAGAGATTTGCGCCTCCCTGACGCAGCCATCCCCGGGCGAGGTAGCGCGCCGCGCCGGTCTCGGCCACCGCATCGAGCGGGCGCGCACGCGGCAGGCGGCGCATGAGCGCCATGTCTTCCATCAGCGGAATGTCGGGGTAACCGCCGCCGGCCTCGTAATCCGCGCGCGAGACGAGCAGCCCCTGATCGCCGAAGGGCATCGAGACGGCCCGCGCGCGCAGATTGGCCCAGCCCGCCACGAGGCGCGGCGCGAGGCCGGGGGCGGCGAAGCGCAGGCAAAAATAGCCCGGCGCCCCGCGCGCCATGCCCGCCTCCACCGCGCTGGTCCAGCCGGGGGCGAGCCGCGTATCGGCATGGAGCACAAGAAGCCAGCCGCCGCTGGTGGCCGCCACCCCCCGGCGCAATTGCCCACCGCGCCCGGCGGGGCCTTCGACCCAGATCGCACCCGCCGCCTGCGCGATGTCGCGGGTCGCGTCGACCGAGCCGCCATCGCTCACCACCAGTTCACGTACCAGCCCGGCCTCGACCCCGTCCATCAGCGCCGCGAGGCAGCCGGGCAGCACCGCCTCGGCGTTCAGCGTGGGGATCACGATCGACAACGGTGCGCGCATCCTGGCTTCTCTCCCGGCGATACAGGCCTATATAAGCGAGACAGGACCGAGGGGAAAACAAATGGGCGAAACGCATCCGAACCGCACGATCATCCGCGTCACCGGCGAGGAGCGCGAGAGCTTTCTGCAAGGTCTCGTCTCGAACAACGTGACCGGGATCGGCGCATTGTCCTACGCCGCGCTGCTGACGCCGCAGGGCAAGTATATCGCCGATTTCTTCCTGCTGCCGGAAGGCGACGGCATTTTGATCGACGTCCAGTCTGCGCTTGCCGGCGGGCTCGTCCAGAAGTTGAAAATGTATAAGTTGCGGGCGAAAGTTGAGCTTGAAATCACCAATAAATACGCGATTCGTGGTACTGGCGACAGACCCGAAGGCGCCCATGACGACCCCCGCCACCCTGCCCTTGGCTGGCGTCTTTACAGCGATACGCCCGGCGGTGACCCGGTGATCGACTGGGACGCGATCCGCGTTGCCCATTGCATACCCGAAACCGGGGTGGAGCTCGATGGCGATGCCTATATCCTCGAAGCCGGGTTCGATCGGCTGCATGGCGTCGATTTCCGCAAGGGCTGCTATGTCGGCCAGGAGGTCACCGCCCGGATGAAGCACAAGACAGCGCTGCGCAAGGGCTTCGTCACCGTCTCGGTCGAGGGCGATGCGGCGCCGGGCACGCCGGTGCTGACGGAGGACGGCAAAGAGGCCGGGCGGCTCACCACCGTGTCGGGCGGCAAGGCCATCGCCTATCTGCGCTTCGACCGGGCCACCGGCCCGATGCGGGCCGGTGGCGCCACGGTGACATGGACGCCCTGAGCGCTGCCTGCACCGCGCTGCTCGGCAGCGCCCCCCGCAGCATTGAGGCATTGCATGGCGGCGATCTCTCCGAGGTATCCCGCGTCGTCCTGCAGGATGGCCGCACGCTCGTCGCCAAGGCCGGGCCGCTGGTGGCGCGCGAGGGCCGGATGCTCGCGGCGATCCGCGCGGCAGGTGCGCCCGTGCCGGAACTCTTTGGAGAACAGGCGGGCATCCTTCTGATGGAAGCGCTCGACGCGGCGCCGGAAACACCGCGAAGCTGGCCACAATTCGGCGAGGATCTCGCCCGGCTGCACACCCATCGCGGCACGCAGAGCGGCTGGGCGGAAGACTACGCCTTCGGCACGGTGCCGATCGCCAATGCGCCGCTGGACGATTGGCCGCGGTTCTGGGCCGAGCGGCGGCTGCTGCCCTTCCTGCCGCATCTGCCGACCGCCCTCGCCCCCCGGCTGGAGCGTCTTTCCACCCGCCTCGCAGAGCGCCTGCCCGACACGGCCACCAGCCTGTTGCACGGCGATCTGTGGCGGGGCAACACGCTGGCGGGCCGCGGCGGGCGCATCCATCTGATCGACCCGGCGAGCTATTATGGCGATGGCGAGGTCGATCTGGCCATGCTGCACCTGTTCGGCGGCCCCGGCCCCGGCTTTACAGAAGGCTACGGCCCGCTCGCCCCCGGCTGGCAGGCGCGGCGGGCGGTCTATTCCCTGTTTCCCGCGCTCGTCCACCTGCGCCTGTTCGGCGAGGGCTACCGGGGCATGGTGGAGCGGTTTCTCACCAACGCCGGGGCTTGACCCGGGTTCGGTGCAAGAAACCAGCGCAACGAAAAAGGGCCCGGACCCCGGACCCTTTTCCAGATCTCAACATGACGTTGCGTCAGGCGCGCTCGCTGTATTCCATCGTTTCGGTATTGACCACGATCGCCTCGCCGGGGCCGACGAAGGGCGGCACCGTGACGCGCACGCCGTTATCGAGCACGGCCGGTTTGAAGCTGTTGGCGGCGGTCTGCCCCTTCACCACCGGCTCGGTCTCGGCGATGGTGCAGGTCACCTTCTGCGGCAGGGTCGCGCTCAGCGCCTCGTGCTCGTGGAACTCGACCACGATGGTCATGCCGTCCTGCAGGAAGGGGCGGCGGTCGCCGAGGATATCGGCGGGCAGCTCGACCTGATCGAAGGTCTCGGTGTCCATGAAGGTGAGCATGCCGTCGCTCTCGTAGAGAAACTGCATATCCTTCTGCTCAAGCCGCACACGCTCGACCTTGTCGGCGGAGCGGAAGCGTTCGTTGAGCTTGGAGCCGTTGCGCAGGTTTTTCATCTCGACCTGAGCGAAAGCACCGCCTTTGCCGGGCTTCACATGGTCGACTTTGACCGCGACCCAGAGGCCGTCATTATGCTCCAGCACGTTGCCGGGGCGGATTTCGTTACCGTTGATTTTGGGCATTGTGGCAAAACCGTGGCGAAAGGTTGATGTTGAATTGGCCGCACCTATATCTTGCCGGTTCGCCCCTGGCAAGCAGACCAGATATCGTGCCGCCACCGGCTCAGCCATGCACCTGGCGCATGGCAGTCATGCGTTCAGGGGGATACCGAATCGGCTGGGAAAGGCCATATTGGCCAGCACGCCCGAAAGCACAAGAGCAAGAAAAACGAAGGACGCAGAATGTTCGACACTGTAGACGGTACCGCGTTCAACCACGAACAGGGCAATCGCTCGCGCAAACTCTTCGCCGCCGTGGTTCTGGCCGCGCTGGACGATGCGATCGCGGATGACAAGAAATACGGCAACGGCCCCGACCAGATCGCCCGCTGGGCGCGCTCGCGCGATGGCCGTGAAGTTCTTTCCTGCGCCGGGATCGACCCGAACGAGCGCGTGGTGAAAGGGCTGATGGAATTCGTCTCGAAGGGGGTTCGCACCTCCGTCGCGCTGTCGCGCGAAGAGAGCGAGCGCCGTCATGCCGCCGAGGCTGCCGAAGCCGCCTGACCCTGTTCACAGGTTGTAAGAAAAGCGCGCCCCTCGCGGGCGCGTTTTTCTTTTGCGCCGCCGCCGGCGCGGCACGGTCACGCCCTGCCCTGACCGATGTCGTCCACCGCGCGCTTCAGCGCCAGGCGGTCGAGGCTCTCGACCGGCAGGCTGATGAAGGCGGTGATCCGGTTGCGCAGCATCCGGTATGCCTCGGAAAAGGCAAGCCGCCGCTCCGCCTCGTTGCCCGTTTCGATCACCGGATCGGGCAGGCCCCAATGCGCGGTGACCGGCTGACCGGGCCAGACCGGGCAAGGCTCCGCCGCCGCCTTGTCGCAGACGGTGAAAACGAAATCCATCTGCGGCGCTTCCGGCCCGGCGAACTCGTCCCAGCTTTTCGCCCGCAGGGCGCCAAGGTCATGGCCAAGCCCGCGCAGCAGATCGAGCGTATAGGGATGCGGCCCGCCGCGCGGGGTGGACCCCGCCGAATAGGCCCGGAACCGCCCTGCCCCCTCGGCGTTCAGGATCGCCTCGGCGATCAGCGAGCGCGCCGAATTGCCGGAGCACAGAAACAGCACGTTGCGGGCAGCGGGCATCAGGTAATCCTCCGTCGATGGCGCGCACAGCTCGGGCTGGCCGCCACAACAATCCTCGGTGAGATAGTCGATAAGCCCCCGCACCCCGCTCATATCGGCAACGTAGCGGTTGGCACGCCCCTCACGCTGCGCCACCACCAGCCCCGCCTGCGCCAGCACCGACAGCGCGACAGACATCGTGTTGTCGCGCACCCCGAGGCTCGCGGCGATCTCGCCCACATTCATCCCCTCCGGCCCCGCCTTCACCAGCAGGCGAAAGGCGTCGATCCGGGTTTGCTGACCGAGGGCGGCGAAGGCGGCGAGGGCATGATTCGTATCCATATCTCATCATTTATTGATATATTGATTTTCCGTCAATCGCCTTTCTCCCCCGCCGGCGCGGCGATAGGATCGCGCCGACGAGGGAGGCCCCATGGCACGATCCATCATGATCCAGGGCGCGGGCTCGAATGTGGGCAAATCGCTCATCGTCGCCGGGCTGGCGCGGGCCTATACGCTGCGGGGCCTCAGCGTGGCGCCGTTCAAGCCGCAGAACATGTCCAACAATGCCGCCGTCACCGCCGATGGCGGCGAAATCGGGCGGGCGCAGGCGCTGCAGGCGCGTGCCGCCCGGCGCGATCCGGTGGTGGACATGAACCCGGTACTGCTGAAACCCGAAACCGATACCGGCGCGCAGGTGATCGTGCAGGGCCAGCGCTTCGCCACGCTGAAGGCGCGCGACTACGGCAAGGCCAAGGCCGAACTACTGCCCCGGGTGATGGAGAGCTTCACCCGGCTGTCGCACAGCGCCGATCTGGTGCTGGTCGAGGGCGCGGGCAGCCCCGCCGAGATCAACCTGCGGGCGGGCGACATTGCCAATATGGGCTTTGCCGAGGCGGCGAATGTGCCCGTCGTGCTGGTGGGCGATATCGACCGGGGCGGCGTGATCGCCCAGCTCGTCGGCACCAATGCGATCCTGCCGGCGCAGGATCGTGACCGGATAAAAGCCTATATCGTCAACAAGTTCCGAGGCGATGTTACGCTCTTCAACGAGGGGCTGGGCGAGATTTCGCAGCGCACGGGCTGGCGGCCTCTGGGGGTTCTGCCATGGTTCTCCGAGGCGTGGAAGCTGCCCGCTGAAGATGTGATGGACCTTGCCCGCCCACGCCCCGGCGGGGCGTTCAGAGTGGCGGTGCCACGCCTCAGCCGGATCGCGAATTTTGACGATCTCGACCCGCTCGCCGCCGAACCGGGGGTGCAGGTGGAGATGATCGGGCCCGGACGCCCGCTGCCCGGCAACGCCGATCTGGTGCTGATCCCCGGCAGCAAGAACACCATGGCCGACCTTGCCGATTTCCGCCGTCAGGGCTGGGATATCGACCTCGCCGCCCATATGCGGCGCGGCGGGCATGTGCTGGGGATCTGCGGCGGCTACCAGATGCTCGGCGCCGAGATTGCCGACCCGGAAGGGATCGAGGGCGCGCCGGGCCATATGCCCGGGCTGGGGCTGCTCGACGTTGCCACGGTGCTGGAACCGGCCAAGACGCTGGCGCTCACCGCCGCCACCTACCTGCCGACCGGAGATGCGGTGGAAGGCTACGAAATCCACCTTGGCCGCACCGAGGGGCCGGACTGCGCCCGCGCCTGGCTGGGCCTGGGCGAGCGCCGAGACGGGGCCGCCAGCCCGGACGGGCGGATCATGGGCACCTATCTGCACGGACTGTTCGCCTCAGACGCCTTCCGCCGCGCCTTTCTTGCCCGGCTGGGCGCGCCGGTGTCGGATACCAGCTATGACGCGGGCGTGGAAGCCGCGCTGGATGCGCTCGCGGCGCATCTGGAGACACATCTGGACCTTGACGCGCTGCTGGCGCTGGCCTGACGGGATTACTCGAAATCCTGCAACGACAGCGCGCGGGCGATCTCGCGGCGGACCATACGGCGCACATTGAGCGTGATCCGCTCGCCGATGCTGCCCTGCAACTCCTCGCGCACCATCCGCGCCACCATCTCGCGCAAAGCCTCCTCGTCGATCACCGCTTCGACATCGGCATCGCTGAGCGCCGCCGGCGCGGGATCGTAGACATCTTCCCAGGCGTGATCCTCGCCCTCCGCGGCAATAGCCGCCGCGCCATCGTCGTCCTGCGCCGACCCGGGGGCGAGATCAAGGATTTCGGCGGTGGCCTCCGGTTCGGCTTCGGCCAGTTCCGGCTCCGGGGCCGCTTCGGCGGCAACCTCCTCCTCCGGGATGGCTTCAGCCGTAGCCTCCGGCTCCGGGATGGCTTCGGCAGCCGCCTCCGGCTCCGTCGGCACGGCGGCGGTGAAAGCGGCGATCTCGGCCCCCTCCTCCTCGTCCGCCGTCTGCGGGGCGATTTCCTCATCCGCTTCCAGCTCGATCATCGGCGCGTCGGGTACGGGGTCTTCGGCCTCGGTCGCCGGCTCTGGCGCCTCGGCCTCTGCGGCCTGCGCCACCGGCTCTGGCGCCTCGGCCTCTGCGGCCTGCACCACCGGCTCTGGCGCCTCGGCCTCTGCGGCCTGCGCCACCGGCTCCTCCTGCGCGGCCCCGGCTTCCGACTCAGCCTCGGCTTCCGCCGGTGCGCCGTGATGGTGGAAGACGAATTCGTCGGGGATCTCGTAGCCCAGCTCGCTGCCGTCCGGCTCGAACTCCGCCGCGCTCTGCGCCACGACCTCTTCAAGCTCCGCGATGCGCTGCTCCAGCGGGCTTTGGGCACGGCCCGCGCCGCCCTTGTCCGAGGCGCTGGCCTCGCCCTCGCTGGCGGCATCGACATTGGCCGCTTCGACCACATGCGCCACCGCTTCTTCCGGCGAAACCGCTGTATCCCCGGCATCCTCGGCCGGCGCTTCGGCCTCGTCCGTCTCGTCGACGCGGAAAGCCGGCGTCAGCACCAGCTTGCCCGTCTCCCCGGCGGGCGCCGCGTCGCGCCGCAACGCATTGGCGTTTTCCGAGACCAGCCGCCGGATCGACGAGAGCACATCTTCGATTTCCGCTTTCGATACCGGTTCGGACATATGCTCGACCTCTTTTCTTGGCTTGAAATGCAGAATAGCCAGCCCGCTGAGATCACACAACGGTCTGGCTAAGGAATCGTTACCGCAGCAGCGGGTTGGCGCGTTTATTTGCGGCCAAGAGCCTCCAGCATCGAATCGAGGCGTTCGCCCTGCGGGCTGATATCGAAAACCGGCGCACCCTTGACCGCGTTGTAATAGGCTTCCGGGTCATACGTGGCGATGCCGAGTTTGAGGTGCTCGACGGTCAGCAGGCCCATCGCCGACAGCAGGTTATATATCGCGAGATACTGGTTGGATTGCGCCGTGATCCGGTTGGCCTGCGCGTCGAGCAGATCCTGCTCGAAGGTCAGCACTTCCAGCGTGGTGCGCGCGCCCAGCGTCGCCTCTTCCCGCGCGCCGCGCAGGGCGACGGTGGAGGCGCGAATCTGCTGGTCGGTGGCCTGCAGGCTCGCGGTGGCCACCGCAAGCTGCGCCCAGGCATTGGCCACGCTCTGCTCGACCCCCTGCACCGAAACGTGCAGCGCCGCGCGCGAAGCCTCGACCTGCGCCCGCGCCTGGCGGTAGAGCGCCGACAGCCGGCCACCCTGATAGATCGGACCCGACACCGAGACGCCCACCGAGGCGGTGGTGTTATCGGGGCCGGAAACGAAGTTGCGCGCCACCGAGGTATTGGCCGTCACCGTGGGATACATGCCGCGCCGGGCGATCTCGGTGGAGATCTCCGCCACTTTCACAGAACGCTGCGCCGAGAGCACATCGGGGTGGCGGGTGCGGGCGAGCGATTTGGCCTCGTCGAGCGAACGGGCCGTCATCGGCGCCGCCGGCGGCACCTGCAGGCCGTTGGGGTAGTGCCCGACAGCGGCCTTGTATTCTTCACGCGCGATCATCAGCTGGCCCCGGGCCGCGGCCTCGGAGCTCCTGGCGGCGGCGAGCGCGGCCTCGGCGAGCGACACGTCGGTCTGGGTGATCTCGCCCACTTCGAAGCGATCGCGCGCGGCGCGCAGCTCTTCGGTGATCACGCGCACGTTGTTTGCCTGAAGCATCGCCGTTTCATGCGCCGAGCGCACGTCAAGGAAAGCGCTGACCGCGCGCAGCAATACCTGCTGTTCGACGCTGACAAGCGTGTCGCGCGCCATCATCACGTTTTCACGGGCGAGGTCGATATTGAGCTGCGAGCGGCCGAAATCGTAGATCGTCAGGCTGGACGAGAGCGTTGCCGCCGCGGTCGCGGCGGTGACGGTGGCGAGCGTGGTTTCGGTCATCCGCCAGTTGCCGCTGAGCGCGTAGTTGAAGGCCGGGCGAGTCGCCGCCACGGCGATGGCCACGCCTTCATCCTGGGCGCGCAGAAGCGCACGGCGCTGCTCAAGCAGGCCCGAGCTGCGATAGGCCGAAACGAGCGCGTCCGACAGCGTTTCCGCGGCGGCGGCGAGCGGCGCAAGGGCAAGGGCCGATGCAAGGGCCACCCCGACAATGGATCGTTTCAGTACACGCATTACGCTTCGTCCTTGTCCTGCCACGCGGCGTGGGCCGCTGTTATCGTTGTCGCCTAGAGCGCGAATTCCACGGTTTTCTCAAAGCCCGGCAGCACCGGCGCGGTGGCGTTGAAGCCGAACCGCCAGTCCAGGTGGCCATCGCGTTTGAAGCCTATACGCAGCGCGCCCGCCGATCCGTCGGTCAAAATCGCTGCAATCCGGCCGCCCTCCTTGAGCTGCGCCACCAGCGCGTCGGGCACAAGGTCGGCGGCGCCTTCGACCACGATCACGTCATAGGGCCCGTGCTTGTCGTCGCCCGCCGCGAGCGGCCCGGCGATCACCGCCACATTGTCGACCCCCGCCGCGCCCAGCCGGCGCTCGGCCTCGGCGACCAGCGCCTCGTCTTCCTCGCGGGCAACCACGAAATCGGCCATCCGCGCGATGATCGCGGCGGAATAGCCCAGGCCGCAGCCCAGATCGAGCACCAGCTCGTCGCTCTCGATCTCCAGCGCGTCCAGCATCTTGGCCAGCGTGCGCGGCTCAAGCATGACGCGCCCGCCATCCAGCGCCACCGGCGCATCGGCATAGGCGGCGGCGCGCAGCGCGTCGGGCACGAAATCCTCGCGCCGAACGGCGAGCATCGCCTCGATGATCGGATATTTCGTCACGTCCGACGGGCGCACCTGAGTGTCAACCATCATGGTCCGAAGGGCTTTGGAATCGCTCATTTTTGACCTTGCAATGTCGTATGTGCCTGCACGCAAAGCACACTTGCCACGTTTTCCACAGCCCCGCAACACCGCCCCGGCGGCATTTTCCAAGCTGCGACATCCCTGCGACAGCCCCTTGCACCGGCCCCGCCCATCCGCTACATCCCCCAAGGCTTCGGCGAGTTGGCGGAGTGGTTACGCAGCGGATTGCAAATCCGTGCACACCGGTTCGATTCCGGTACTCGCCTCCATCCTCCCCCCTCAACCATCCGCGTCCCCGCCGTTCACGGCGCCTCGGATGTTTCCGGGGGGCGGCGGAAGGCCAGGCGCATCTGCTTTTCGGTCTCGATCAGCGCGAAGAAGACGGCGCCCAGACCGATGATCATCAGCCCGTCGGTCAGCGGCACGTTTCGGGTGCCGAAAATGCCCTGGAGCACCGGCAGATAGGTGATGAGCATCTGCGCCGCGATCACGAAGCCCACCGCGCCCCAGATCACCGGGGTCGCGCGCACCGCCGCCCAGGTGAGCGAGGTGCCGTAGATGTTGCGGATGAAGAACAGGTGGAATATCTCCAGCACCACCAGCATATTCATCGCCATCGTTTGCGCCAGCGCCTGATCGTAGCCCTTGCCCGTGGCATAGGCATAGACGCCGAATACCATGCCAAGAAACAGCCCCGAGACCAGCACGATATGCCAGACCAGGCCGCCGGTCAGCAGCGGTTCGTTGCGCGGGCGCGGCGGGCGGCGCATCGTGCCCGCCTCGGTCGGCTCGAAGGCCAGCGCCACGCCAAGGGTGACGGCGGTGATGAGGTTGACCCAGAGGATCTGCACCGCCGTGATCGGCAGCGCCATGCCGGCAAACAGCGCGACGACGATGGTCATCGCCTCGCCTGCATTGGTCGGCAGGGTCCAGCTGATCACCTTCTTGATGTTGTCGTAGACTGTGCGCCCCTCGCGCACGGCGGCGACGATGGAGGCGAAATTGTCGTCGGCCAGCACCAGCTCGGCCGCTTCCTTCGCCGCCTCGCTGCCCTTCTGGCCCATGGCGATGCCGGCATCGGCGCGCTTGAGCGCCGGGCCGTCGTTCACGCCATCGCCCGTCATCGCCACGGTCAGCCCGCGCGCCTGCAGCGCCTCGACCAGCCGGAGCTTGTGGGCGGGCGAGGTGCGGGCGAAGATGTCGGTCGACAGCACCGCCTCGGCGAGATCGCCGGCATCCATCGCCTCGATCTCGGTGCCGGTCAATACGCGCTCGGTATTGTCGAGCCCGATCCGCGCGGCGATGGCGCGGGCGGTGGCGGCATGGTCGCCGGTGATCATCTTCACCCGGATCCCGGCCCGGTGGCATTCGGCCACCGCTTCGATCGCCTCGGCGCGCGGCGGGTCGATCAGCCCGATCAGGCCGATCAGCGTGAGCGTGCCGTCGAGATCGGTGGTGCTGAGCGCGGCATGGCCGCCCGGCACCGCGCGCGCCGCAACCGCGATCACCCGCTGGCCCTCGGCAGCGAGGGTGTCGACCATTTCGTGCCAGTGACCGGCATCCAGCGGCTCGGTGCCGCCATCGGCGCTGCGCTGGTCGCGGCAGAGCGCGAGCACCGCCTCGGGCGCCCCTTTCACGTGGATGCGCGCCGCGCCGTCTTCATCGTGGTGCAGCACAGCCATGTAGCGATGCGCCGCATCGAAGGGGATCGCATCGTCGCGGCACCAGCTCTGGAACGGCTCAGCCCCGTCGCCGGTGATCTTGCCCGCAAGCGCGATGAGCGCGCCCTCCATCGGGTCGCCCTCGACATGCCAGTCATCGCCCCGGATATGCAGGACGGAATCGTTGCACAACGCCGCGGCGCGGGAGAATTCGACCAGCACCCGGTGCTCCGCCGGGTCGGCATCGGCCTCGGCCAGCCGCACCGCGCCCTCGGGGGCATAGCCGTTGCCGCCGACCGAATAGACATGCCCGGCGGCGGCGAGCGAGGCCACCATCATCTCGTTGCGGGTGAGCGTGCCGGTCTTGTCGGAGCAGATCACCGAAACCGAGCCCAGCGTTTCGATCGCGGGCAGGCGGCGGACGATGGCGTTGCGCCGGGCCATGGCCTGCACCCCCACCGCGAGGGTGATGGTGAGCACCGCCGGCAGGCCCTCGGGGATCGCCGCGACCGACAGGCCGACCACCGCCATGAACAGAGCGCCGAACTCCATCCGGCCCACGAAATAGCCATAGGCAAGCAGGATCGCGGCGAGGATCAGGATGAAGGCGGTGAGCCAGCGGGCGAAGCTGTCCATCTGGCGCACCAGCGGCGTCGTCAGGGTCTCGACGCCGGCCATCAGGCCGCTGATCCGGCCGATCTCGGTTTCGGCGCCGGTCTGCACGACCACGCCCCGCCCGGTGCCCGCCGCGATCAGCGTGCCGGAAAACAGCATCGAGCCGCGCTCGCCCAGGCTCAGGTTTTCTTCCACGGCGGCCACGGATTTATCCACCGGCACCGATTCTCCGGTCAGGATCGCTTCGACGGCAGAGAGGCCACGGGCCTCGATCAGCCGCAGATCGGCGGGCACGCGGTCGCCCGCCTCCACCAGCACGATATCGCCGGGCACCAGATCGGCGGCGTCGACGCTGATCCGCCGGCCATCGCGCAGCACGGCGGAATGCGGTGCGAGCATCCCCCGGATCGCGGCCATCGCCTGCTCGGCGCGACCCTCCTGGATGAATCCGATCACCGCGTTGACCACCACCACGGCGAGGATCACGCCGGTGTCGATCCAGTGCCCGAGTGCGGCGGTCACGCCAGACGCGGCGATCAGCACGTAGATCAGCAGGTTGTGAAACTGGGCGAGAAAGCGCCAGACCGGGCTTTTCGGGGGCGCTTCGGGCAGGCTGTTGGGGCCATGCTGCGCCAACCGGGCGGCGGCTTCAGCCGAACTGAGCCCTGCCGCCCCGGTGTCCAGCGCCGACAGAACCTCAGCCGATGCAACCGCATGAAACGCGAGGGGCGCCCTTGTGTCTTTCATCTCGATCGGTCCTTTTCCCGGCCCCGGGCGCAACACACCCTGCCCGGGAACCGGCAGGGCGCGGCCCGGCTGTGTTCATACCCAATATGTGGGGGGAAGAGGGCCGGTTTTCCAGACGATCGCCGCCGGTTTCGGGCCGGTTTCGGTCAGGTATCGGCGATACAGATCTGGCGCTGTTCGCCCAGCCCCTCGACCCCGAGCGTCACCACATCGCCGGGGCGCAGATAGCGCGGCGGGGTCTTGCCCATGCCCACGCCCGGAGGCGTGCCGGTAGAGATCACGTCGCCCGGCTCCAGCGTGAAGAACTGGCTGAGATAGGAGATCAGGAAGGGCACCTTGTAGACCATCGTGGCGGTGGAGCCGCTTTGCATCCGTTCGCCGTTCACGTCGAGCCACATCGCCAGCGCGTTCGGGTCGGCAATCTCGTCGGGGGTGACGAGCCAGGGGCCGATCGGGCCGAAATTGTCGGACGACTTGCCCTTCGACCATTGCCCCGACCGCTCGATCTGGAACGCCCGTTCGCTCACGTCATTGGCGATGAAATAACCCGCGACATGGCGCAGCGCCTCGTCTTCCGCGATGTATTTGCCACGTGTGCCGATCACGAAGGCAAGCTCCACCTCCCAATCGGTCTTTTCCGAGCCGCGCGGGATCACGATCGGATCGTCCGGGCCGCAGACGGCGGAGCTGTACTTGGCGAAGGTCACCGGCTCGGGCGGCACCTGCATTCCGGATTCGGCGGCGTGATCGGCGTAATTGAGGCCGATGCAGATGAACTTGCCGACATTGCCGACGCAGGCGCCGATGCGCGGGCTGCCCTCGACGCGGGGCAGGCTTTCAGGGTCGAGGGCGGCCAGATCGCCCAGCCGGGTCAGCACCTCACCCGCGATATCGCCGACATGGCCCGACAGATCGCGGATCTGCCCGGCGGCATCGAGCATCCCCGGCTTTTCGGCGCCGCGCTCGCCATAGCGGATGAATTTCATGCTGTTCTCCCTCACAAACCGGGCAGACCCTCGCGCCCGCCCTGCCGGGTGTCAAGCCGGCCCGCCGCCTCAGCCGCGCGCGGCGCGCGCCGGGCCTGCGCAGCCGATCACGGCGGCGGTGTCGGTGACGGCAAAGATTTCGTCGAGCAGGTAATTGCCCTTCACCAGATCTTCCAGCGTGACCAGATCCATCTCGCGGTAGAAGGCGTCGAGCGCGCGGCGGATGGCGTTGCGCAACCGGCAGGCGCGCACCAGCGGGCAGGTGTTATTGTCGAGCGAAAAGCATTCCGTAAAGGGCACATCGGCCTCGAAGATACGAAACACCTCGCCGATATTGATCGCGCGGGCCGGCCGGGCCAGCTTCACCCCGCCCATCCGCCCGCGCGTGGCATGGACGAAACCGTGCGCGTTGAGGTGGTGGACGACTTGCGCAAGGTGGTTGGCCGAGGAATTGCAGGCATGGGCGATCTCGGCCGAGCGCGACAACTGCCCGTCATGGACGGCGCAATACATCAGCGCGCGGATGGCAAGATTGGTCCGGGTGGTCAGGCGCACGAAAGCTCTCGAAAGTCGGCTACGGTTTGCGACAAAGAATCACGGTTGCCTGACCGTGTATCTGATCTAGATCAGTCGGGGCACCGAATTTGGCCCGGTAAACACGCATCTTTGATGTGGAATAAGCGCGAACAGGAACGGATCGCTTTGGCGAAGCAGACAAAACCGGCCATGGCGCGGCTACTTGCCCCGGTCAGCCGCCCGCTCGCCCGCGCCTCGGCGCTGGCGGCGGGGCAGAACCTGTTGTGGCTGGTGCAGGCCTGGGCGGTGGCTGCCGGGATCGCCGGGCTGCTCACCCCGCCCGCCGCGCTTTCGCCCGCGCAGGCGGCGCTGATCTTTCTCGCCACCGGCATCCTGCGGGCCGCGCTGAGCTATATCGCCGACGGGATGCTGTTTCGTGCCGCGGACAGCGTCGTCGCACCTCACCCTGTTCGTGATGCTGGTCGTGACGCTGATCTTCATGCCGCTCATCCTTCTCTACACCGCCTGGGTCTACAAGGTGCTGTGGGGCAAGGTGACCGAGGATGACGTGATCGCCGAAAACGGCCAGATGTATTGAGATAAGGAGACATCCATGTGGTATTTTGCCTGGCTTCTCGGCCTGCCCCTCGCCGCCGGCCTCGCCGTCGTCAACGCGATGTGGCTTGAGCTTCAGGAAGACGAACGCCTGATCGGCGAGCGCAATTCCCGGCAGGACTGACCCCCTGCCGAGATACCGGCCCCGCGGCGCGTCACGTCCCTTCGCGCCGCGGGGTTTTCTTTGACCTTGGCCCGGCGTCACGCAATCGTTGCATGGCCGGGCTATGGGGAGCGGAATGGAAACCTTCGAGCGATATGCCGTCTATTACGCGCCCGAGCCGGGGCCGCTCGCCAGCTTTGCCGCGGGCTGGCTCGGCTGGGATCCGGCCAGTGGCACCTGCCCCGAGCCTGTTGCAGTCGAGGGGCTGCCCCGCCCGCGCGCGGCGCTGACCGAAGAGCCGCGCCGCTACGGCTTTCACGGCACCCTCAAGCCGCCCTTCCGCCTCGCCGCCGGATCGTCGCGCGCGGCGCTGGAGGATGACCTTGCCGGGCTCGCCACCGGGCTGGCTGCGGCCGGCGCCGACGGGCTGGCGCTGACGCGGATCGGCGGCTTTCTCGCCCTCACGCCCGACGGCGACAGCCGCGCCATTGCCCGCGTCGCGGCTGAGGTGGTGGCGGGGCTCGACCGCCACCGCGCGCCCGCGCCGCCCGAAGAGATCGCCCGCCGCCGCGCCACCGGGCTCAGCCCCCGGCAAGAGGCGCATCTGGCGCATTGGGGCTATCCTTACGTGATGGACGAGTTTCGCTTTCACCTCACCCTCACCGGCAAGCTCGCGCCGGACGAGGCCGGGGCGGTGGAAGCGGCACTCGCGCCGCATCTGGCGCCACTCCTGCCCCGCCCGTTCCGGCTGGCCGATCTGTGCCTGTTCGGAGAGGATGCCGAGCGGCGCTTTCACCTGATCGCGCGCTTCCCGCTCACCGGCTGACCCTTGCGACCGAATGGCCGATTGCCAGCGATGCGCCGCCACCCGTAAGCTCCATCCCAGCTGATGTGATTGCGGAGCCACGCGCCCCATGCACAAGACCAGGGCCAGGCGAAACGGGTTCGGAGTGCACGCTCTCGTCCGCACCGTGGCGCTGTTCGCGATGGCCGTGCAGGTGCTGTTCTACGCCGACCACATCGGCGCCGTCGCAGCCAGGTCGACCGGCAATGCCGGCCTCGACGCGCGGCTCGGGATCCTCGAAATCTGCACCGGCAACGGGATCGAGCTGATCGGTCCCGATGGCCAGCCGGTGCCGCAGGATCACGATTGCCCGATCTGCGAAAACGCCTCCGTCATGGCCTTTGGCGAGCCGGCGGCGATGCCCAGCCCCGATTTTCCCTTCGTCACTTTCGCGGTGGTCTGGGCCCTGCCGCTCGGCGCGCATATGGCCGAGATGCGCTTTCCCGGCGAACAGCCGATCCGCGCACCACCGCCCTTCTCCCTTGCCTGATCCATAGGATCACACCTTTTCGTCCCGGCTCCCCGCCCGGACCCGAACCGGGTTGGGGAGCCATTCGGGACGGCCTCAACAAACGGATCGAGCCGCCTGCCGCGCCACTGTTGCGCGCCGTGGCGCTGTATCCGGACAATACCACAAGGGACATATCCATGAATCGCCGCGATTTCATCCTCACCGCCTCGACCGGCGCGCTCGCCGCCGGGGCTGCCTCCGCCCAGGACCAGATGCAGATGCCCAGGGACTGGACCGCCGAAAACGGCCTTGCCCGCTTCCTCAAGGTCGATACCGCCCCGCTCGAAAACGAGTTCGAGAAATACCCCCGCTGCCCCTATTGCGGCATGATGCGCCAGCAATGGAGCCACACCCGCCACCTGATCGTCTATGACGACGACACGGTCGATGGCACCTGCTCGATCCGTTGCGCCGCGATCAGCCTGTCGCTCAACATGGATCGCGGGCCGCGCACGATCTACGCGGGCGATGCGGGCGCCGAAGCCGAGGTGAAGCCGCTCGCCGACACCGAGGCGATGAGCTATGTCATCAACCCCGCCAAGATGGGCACGATGAGCCCGGTCTCGAAATGGGCCTATGCCGATCCGGCCAGGGCGGAAGCCGCCGCCGCCGAAGCCGAGGGCACGCAGATCGTGGGCTTCGACGACGCCCTGCGCCTCGCCTTCGCCTCGATGGCCGAAGACACGATCGGCATCCGCAAACGCCGCGCCGAGCGCCGCGCCCGCGCGGCCTCCGGCAACTGAGCGACAGCCGCCCCGTGCCCCGCGCGCGGGGCGGCCCCTGCGAGGACGACACCATGTGCGATCACCACGCCCCCCGCCCCGCTTTCCGAGCGGATCGCCGCCGCCTGCTGGCAACCCTCCCCGCCGCCGCGCTGCTCGCCGGGCTGGGTTTGCCCCCCGCCCACGCCGATGCCGGCCCGGTCGAGCTGCCCCGCCCCGGCCCGCGCGACACCTGCCCGGTCTGCGGCATGTTCGTTGCCCAATATCCCGAATGGGTGGCCACCGTGCTGTGGAACGATGGCGAAGCGGCGCATTTCGACGGCGCGAAGGACTTCTTCAAATACCTCGCGGATCTGGAGAAATACGCCCCCGGCCGCACCACGGACCAGATCGCCGGGATGGGCGTGACGGAATATTACGGCCTCACGCTCGTCGATGCCCGCCACGCGCAATATGTGATCGGCTCGGACGTTTACGGGCCGATGGGCCACGAGCTGGTGCCGATGATGACCGATGTGGACGCGACGGATTTCATGCGCGACCACAGCGGCAAGCGGCGGCTGCGCTTTGGCGAGGTTGATTTGCCGTTGCTCACCGGCCTGGACGAAGGGCGGTTCGAATGAGCCGGGCGGGCGGGATACGGCGCAGCACGCTGGTATTCGCGCTGATCGGCGCGGGCGTGGCGGCGTTGGCGGGCGAGGCGCTGCATGCGCGGCTCTCGCGCGGGGCCGAGACGGCGCGGATGGCGGCTTCGGCCACGCTGGTGCGCCGGGCCGGGCTGACCGATCTCGCCCTGTTCACCGAGGCCCGCTACACCCGCCACCCCGCTCTGGCAGACCTGCACACCCCGTTTCAGGATAACCCGATGGCGTTCGAGCATTTCCCCTCCGGCACCTTCGCGCCCCGGCCCGAGAGCTTCGGCAGCGGGCGGCTCGGCTTCTCACCCGAGGAGGTGGCGCAATGACCCGCTGGTGGCGTCGGCAGCGGGCGCTGGCCGATTTCACGCTCGCGGCTCTCGCCCGCCGGCGGGTGAAGAATATCGGCCTCGTGGCGATCTATGCGCTGGTGGTGTTCGTCGTCGCCTCGGCGATGTTCTTTTCCACCGCTCTGAAGCGCGAGGCGGGGCTGGTGCTGGCCGATGCGCCCGAACTGATCGTGCAGGAGCTGCGCATGGGCCGCCACGAGATGATCGGCGCCGACGCCATCGGGGCGCTCGCGGGCATCCGCGGCGTGACCCGCGTGACGGGCCGGCTCTGGGGCTATTTCTACGACAGCGTGAACGGCGCGAATTACACGATGATGGTGCCGGACGATCCCGCCCTCGCGCCCGGCCCCGGCGAAGCGGTGATCGGCGAGGGCATCCCGCGTGCTCGCGGTCTCGCCTGGGACACGGCGCCGCTCTTTCTCAGCCGCCACAGCGGCGACTTGCAGAAATTCGAGGTGACGGGCCGCCTCCCCACCGGCTCGGCTCTGGTCTCGTCCGACCTGATCCTGCTCGACGAGGCCGATTTCCGCGCCTTCTTCGATCTGCCCGAAGGGATCTATACCGACATCGCGGTCAGCATCCGCAACAGCCGCGAGATCGACACCATCGTGACCAAGGCCGAACGGCTGATGCCCAGCGCCCGCTTCGTCACCCGCGACGACATTTCGCGCACCTATGAAAAGATCTTCTCCTGGCGTGAAGGGGTGATGGTGGCGCTGGCCGGGGCGGCTCTGCTCGCCTTCGCCATCTTCGCCGCCGAGAAGGCCTCGGGCCTGTCGGCGGAAGAGGCGCGCGAGATCGGGATTCTCAAGGCGATCGGCTGGAACAGTTCCGACGTGATCGCGATGAAGCTCTGGGAGGGCGGTCTGGTTTCCGCCGGGGCCTTCCTGCTCGGCACTGTCACGGCCTATCTGCATGTTTTCCTGTTCAGCGCCGCGCTGTTTGCGCCGATGCTCAAGGGCTGGGCGGTGATCTACCCCGATTTCGCCCTCGCCCCGCAGATCGACGCGCTGCAGCTCACCACGCTCTTTTTGCTCACCACCCTGCCCTATATCGCCGCCACGCTCGTGCCGATCTGGCGCGCGGCCTCGGCCGACCCCGACCAGATCATGCGCTGAGGCTGCCCGATGATTTCACTTTCCTCCGTCACCAAGCTTTACAATGAAGGCCGCCCCAACGGGGTGCGGGCGGTCGACAACGTAAGCCTCGATATCGGGGCCGACGCGGTAACCGTGCTCAAGGGCCCCTCCGGCTCGGGCAAGACGACGCTCCTGTCGCTGATCGGCTGCATGGCGCGGCCCAGCGCGGGGCGGGTGATGATCGACGGCCGGATGGTTTCGGGCCTGCCGGAAAGCTTTCTCACCGAAGAGCGGCGCAGCACCTTCGGCTTCGTCTTCCAGCGGTTCAACCTCATTCGCGGGCTGACGGTGCTGGAAAACGTGATGCTGCCCGCCGCGCCGCTTGGCCCCGACCCGCAGGCGCTGGCAGAGGCCGCGCGCGACCGGATCGCCGCTTTGGGGCTGGCGGACAAGGCCGATACCCCGGTCGAGCATCTGTCGGGCGGCGAAACCCAGCGCGCCGCCATCGCCCGGGCGCTGATCAACGATGCCCCGGTGCTGATCGCCGACGAACCCACCGCCAACCTCGACACCGACCTCACCCACCGCTTTCTCGATATCGTCGCCGATCTGCGCGCCGAGGGGCGCACGGTGATCATGACCAGCCACGACCCGCGCATCTGGCAATCCGATCTCGTCAATGCAGTGATCGAGATGCAGGACGGGCGGGTGACCGGGGCTTTCGCATGATCCTGCAAACCCCGATCCTCGCCCTCCTGCTCGTCGCGGCACTGGCCAGCGCGGTGGCGCTGTGGTCGGGCTGGTTCGCGCTCCGCGTGCTGCGCCAGTGGGACATTGCCAGCGGCACGCGGGCGCAGCTCCGCCTCGAACGCTCGACGCAGCTCGTCTCCACGCTCTTCGGCTTCGTGATGCTGGCCGAGATCGCCGCGCTCCTGCTCTTCGTCTTCAATGCCGACCGGATGGCGGCGCTGTTTGTCGGCGCAATGTGTGCGGTGGGCACGCTGAACGTAAACGCCTACGGCTTCCCGGCGCTCTATCTCAAGATCGCCGTATTCTTCGCCGCGGCCGCCTGGCTGATGCTCGACCGCGCCGACCGCGCCGGGCGTGACTACCCGCTGACCAAGGTGAAATACGCCGCCCTCCTCGCCATCGTGCCGCTCATCCTCGCCAGCGCAGGCACCGAGCTGGCCTATTTTCTCGGGCTGGAGACCGATGTGATCACCTCCTGCTGCTCAAAGCTGTTCACCCCGGTCAACGAAGGGATCGCGGCGGAGATGACCGGCCTCGCGCCGGGCGCGGCGCTCTGGCTGCTGGCGGGCGCGGGCTTTGCCGTGGCGGCGACCGGCGGGCTGAGCCTCGCCACCGGGCGGGGGCACGGCTGGTTCGCGCTCGGGGGCGCGGTGTTCTTCGCCGCCGCGCTCGCCGCCATCGTCTCGGTGATCTCGCTCTATATCTACGACCACCCGAACCACCATTGCCCCTTCTGCATCCTCAAACCGGAATTCAACTATTTCGGCTATGCGCTCTACATCCCGCTCTTCAGCGGCACCGCGCTGGCGCTGGGGGCCGGGCTGGTGAGCGCCTTCGGGCGGGCCGAAAGCCTCGCGCCCGTGCTGCCCGCGATGCTCCGGCGGCAGGTGACCGGCGCACTGATCGCCTTTGCGCTGTTCGGCCTCGCGGTGATCTGGGCCATCGCCCGCTCGCAGCTGATCCTGTTCGGCTGAGCCGGCTCATGACGCCATCGCACGGGCGCGGTGCGGTGGCGCATCCGCACCCACGGCAAGCGGCAAAATCCGCCCATGCGGCCCGGCCCCGGCGAATTGCTGTTTCCGCCCCGCGCGTTTCGCTCTACTCTGACTGACAGGACCAGACAGACGGGCACGGCGGCCTCGCGCCGCGCCGGGATGCTTTCGGTCGATGGGGGAAATTCCGGGCGTTCAGCGGCGCATTTCGCCGTGCCCCGGTTCACAGGCACATCGACCGGCAGCACCGGCGCGCCAGTACGCGGTTGGCGGCAGAAGACCTGCGGATTCTGGGCCGCCCGAAACGTTGCTGGTGCCAATCGGAGCAGGCCATGATGCGCGCGAACAGGTTGACGACGGCGATGGGCTTTCTCGCCGCCCTGGCGCTCAGCGCGGCAGCGGCACCGGCCTTCGACCGGCTCGATTTCGCGGTCGGGGGCGACGATGCGCGCGTTGCCGCCGCGCTCGAAAGCGCCTCGCTCCTCGCCACCCAGCAGGGCGACCCCGATACCGACCCGCGCGACGTGCTCGCCGCCGCCCGCGCCGATTATGGCCGCCTGCTCAATGCGCTCTATTCCGAGGGTCATTATGGCGGCGTGATCCACATCCTCGTCGACGGGCAGGAAGCCGCCGGGATTTCGCCCTTCGCCGCGCCTGCGCGTATCGGGCGGGTGCAGGTGAACGTGACGCCGGGGCCGAAATTCCGCTTCGACAAGGCCGAGATCCTGCCGCTGGCGCCGGGCACCAGCCCGGCCACCGACTTCCGCTCCGGCGCCATTGCCCGCTCAACGGCAATCCAGGGCGCCGTTTCCACCGCCGTCGAGGATTGGCGCGACGCGGGCCGGGCCAAGGCGGCGGTGACCAGCCAGAGCATCACCGCCGATCACCGCGACGCGACGCTTGACGCCCAGGTGGGCCTGACCCCCGGCCCGATCGTGCGGTTCGGCAATCTCGTCCAGCTTACGCCCTCGGCGGTGCGCGCCGAGCGGATCGCCCGCATCGCCGGGCTGAGAACCGGCCTGATCTTCTCGCCCGCAAGGCTCGCTCTCGTGGCCGAGCGGCTGCGGCGCACCGGCGCCTTCTCGTCGGTCTCGCTGACCGAGGCCGAGGTGCTCGGCCCCGGCAACAGGATGGATATTGCCCTTTCCGTAGCCGACGAAAAGCCGCGCCGCTTCGGCTTCGGGGTGGAGTTGCAATCGCTCGACGGCCTTGCCGTCTCGGGCTACTGGCTGCACCGCAACCTGCTTGGCGGGGCCGAGCGGCTGCGGATCGACGCCGAGATTTCCGGCATCGACGGCACCTTGCCGGGCATGGATGCCACCCTCGCCGCCCGGCTCGACATCCCCGCCGCCTTCGGCACCGATACCGACGCCTTCGTCACCCTCGACGCCGAATATACCGACGACCCGGCCTTCAGGCTCTATCAGGGCGGCGGCAGTTTCGGCGTGCATCGCCGGTTTTCCGCCCGGCTCGATGGCGAGCTGGGGCTGGCCTACCATTACGCGATCTACCGCGACGATCTTGGCACCCGGCGCTTTTCGCTGGTCTCCGCCCCCGGCACGCTCACCTGGGACGGGCGCAATTCGCAGCTCGATCCGAGCACGGGCCTTTACCTCAATGCCGATCTGGAGCCGTTTCACGATATATCCAGCGGCATCACCGGCGCGCGCGCCTGGCTCGACGGACGGGCCTATTACGGGCTGGCGGAAGACAGGTTCGTTTTCGCCGGCCGTGTGCTCGTCGGCAGCGTGATCGGCGCGGATGCCACGGCTGTGCCGCCGGATTATCTGTTCTTCTCGGGCGGCGGCGGCACGGTCAGGGGCTTTCCCTATCAGTCGCTCGGGATCGACATCGGCGGCGGCGACACGATTGGCGGGCGGGCCTTTCTGGGTGCATCGGGCGAGCTGCGCTACCGGGTAAGCGACACGATCGGCCTGGTGGGCTTTGCCGATATCGGCACGCTCGGCGCGGCCAGTTTCCTCGATGGCGGCGGCGGCACCCAGATCGGCGCGGGGGTGGGCCTGCGCTACTATACCGGCCTCGGCCCGATCCGGCTCGACGTGGCGCTGCCCGTCTCCGGCCCCGGCGCGGACGGGGCGCAGCTTTACCTCGGCATCGGGCAATCGTTTTGAGACCGCTGCGCGCCCTTCTCCTCGCGCTCGCCGCGCTGATCGCCCTGCCGCTTCTGGCGCAGGACAGTGAAACGGACGACAAGACCTTCCTCGAAAACTGGCTTGAAAAGAACCTCTCCGCCGCCGGGCGCGACGTGCAGGTGACGGGCTTTGCCGGTGCGCTCTCGTCGCATGCAACGATGGAGCGGCTGACCATTGCCGATGACGAGGGCGTCTGGCTGACGCTCACCGGGGCCGAACTGGACTGGACACGCTCGGCGCTGCTCACCGGGCGGCTGGCCATCGACGCGCTCAGCGCCGACACGATCGAGATCAGCCGCCGCCCGGTGGCCGTGTCGGACGGGCCGCAGGCGGAAGTGTCGGATTTCGCGCTGCCGGAATTGCCGGTCTCGATCAATATCGGCGCGATCAGCGCGGCCCGCGTGGTGCTGGGCGCACCGGTTCTGGGGGTGGCGGCGGAGCTGTCGCTCGACGGGGCGGGTTGGCTCGATGGCGGCGCGGGCGAGGCGCAGATGGCGCTCACCCGTATCGACGGGGCCGAGGGGCGCTTTACCATCGACGCTGCTTATTCAAACAACGACAAGGTGTTATCGCTCGATCTTGATCTGACCGAAGGGGCGAATGGGATCGTCGCCACGCTCACCGGCCTGCCCGGCGGGCCGCCGCTGGCGCTCACCCTCGCGGGCACCGGCCCGGTCGACGCATTCGACGCCGATCTGACGCTGGCGACCGACGGGGCCGACCGGCTTGCAGGCAACCTCACGCTGGCGCGCGGCACCCCGGCGGCGGGGGCCGAGGCGGCCAGCGCGCCGCTTGGCTTCCACGCCGATCTGGCGGGCGACCCGAGCCCGCTCTTCGCGCAGGAATACCGCGCCTTTTTCGGCACCGATGTGCAGCTCACGGTGGACGGGCAGCGCGAGGCCGATGGGCGGCTCATGCTGTCGGGCTTCGAGATCGCCACCGATGCGCTGGACCTTACCGGCAGCGCGGTGATCGGGGCGAATGGCTGGCCCGAGCGCGCCGCACTCACCGGCACAATCGCCGCCGAAGACGGCGCGCCGGTGCTCCTGCCGATGAGCGGGCCGCAGACCCGGCTCACGCGGGCCGAGATCAGCTTCGACTATGACAGCGCTACGGGCGACGAATGGCGCGCGCGGCTGGCGCTGCTCAACCTCGCCCGCCCCGGGATCGGGATTGCCTCCATCGCCCTCGGCGCGGGCGGCACGCTGGAGCCGGGCGGCACCGGGGCGCTCCCCAACCTCGCAGGCCGCGCGGCGATCCGGGCAAGCGGGATCGTGGCCGACGATCCGCAGGGCGCCGGGATGCTGGGCGAAAGCCTCGCGGGCAGCCTCAACTTTTCCCGCAGCACCAACGCACCGCTCGCCCTCACCGATATCGCCCTCAGCGGCCCCGATTACGGCCTCACCGGCGCGCTGACTCTGGATACCGACTGGGACAAGCTCGACCTCATCGCAAGTGGCGATGTCACGCTGACGGCAGGCGATCTGGCGCGCTTCGCCCCGGCCACCGGCCAGGCCCTGACCGGCGCGGCGAACCTGCGGCTGACCGGCGAGATGGCCCTGCCCGGCGGCCCGTTCGACGTGGAAATCGCGGGCACGGCGCAGGATCTGGGCATCGGCATCGCCGAGCTTGACCGGCTCTTTGCCGGGGCCTCCAGCCTCAGCCTCGCCGCCATGCGCGACGAGACCGGCACGAAGATCGAGCGGCTCGCCATCGAGGCGCCCGGCGCGCGCGCCGAGGCCAGCGGGCTGCTCACCTCCGAAGACAGCCGGATCGAGGCAATGCTCGATCTGCCGGACGCCACGCTGGTGGCGGACGAACTGGAGGGTGCGCTGCACCTGCAAGGCACGGCGCAGCAGACGGGCGAGGTCTGGGCGGTCGAACTTGCCGGCGAGGCGCCGGGCGATGCGGTACTGGACTTCACCGGCAACATCGAGCTTGGCCCGGATGGCCCCGGCACGATCGAGGGCGAGGCCAGCGGCGAGATTGCCCGGCTCGCAGTCTATTCCGGCCTTGTGGGGCGCGGCATGACGGGCGGGGCCAAGCTGTCGCTCTCGGGCAGCTACGACGTGCCGACGGGCGCCTTCGACCTCACCGGCGAGGCCAGGGGGCGCGATCTGGGCTTCGGCCTTGGCACGCTGGACAGCCTGATCGACGGCGCCAGCCGGGCCAGCTTCGCGCTCCGGCAGGATGCCGGGGGCACGCTGTTCATCGACACTTTCGAGCTGACCACGCCCGACCTTGCCGCCAGCGCCACCGGCACGGCGGCGGGTGGCCTGCCCCGGATCGAGGCCAGCGCCCGGCTCAACGATCTTGCCATGCTGGTGCCCGGCCTGCCCGGCGCCTTCACCGCAAACGGCACCGCCACGCTGGGCGACAATGGCTGGCAGATCGGCGCCGAGGGCACCGGCCCCGGCGGCACCACGCTGCGCGCCAGCGGCACCCTCGCCGCCGACGGCGCGCGGGGCGATCTGGCGCTGTCGGGCCGCGCGCCGCTGGCGCTGGCCAACGGCTTCATCGCGCCGCGTCAGCTTTCGGGCATGGCGGCCTACGATCTCAGGCTGACCGGCCCGCTGGCGCTCGCCTCGCTCAGCGGTACCGTCACCACCGAAGCTGCCCGCGCCTCGCTGCCCACGTTCCGCATCGCCTTCGATCCGGTCCGCGCCACTGTGCAAATCGCCGGCGGCCGCGCCACGCTGGACGTGACCGCGCGCTCCTCCACCACCGGGCGGGTGACGGTGACCGGCCCGGTGGCACTCAGCGCCCCCTACCCGGCCGACCTCGCCATCGCCTTCCGCAATCTCAGCCTGACCGACCCGAGCCTTTATGACATACGCAGCCGGGGCCAGATCACGCTCAGCGGCCCGCTCACCGGCGGGGCCATGATCGCGGGCAATGTGGAGTTGCTGAATGTCGAACTGCAGATCCCCGAGACCGGCTTTGGCGCCGATGGCAGCCTTGAGGGGCTGCAACATGTCGGCGAGCCCGCCGATGTGCGTGCCACCCGGGCGCGGGCGGGCCAGCTTGGCGGCGGTGGCGGCGGCAGTGGCGGCGCCGTCTATGGCCTCGATCTCACCGTCTCGGCGCCCAATGCGGTGTTCATCCGCGGGCGCGGGCTGGATGCAGAGCTTGGCGGCAGCCTGCGCCTTGGCGGCAGCACCGCCAATGTGATCGCCGAGGGCGGGTTCAGCCTGATCCGCGGGCGGCTCGATCTGCTCGGCAACCGTCTGGTGCTGAAAGAGGGCACCGCCAGCCTGCAGGGCAACCTCGACCCGAACCTGCATTTCCTCGCCGAAACTCAGGCCGAGGACGTGACGGTGCGGATCGCGCTCGACGGGCGCGCCTCCGACCCGAGCGTCACCTTCACCTCCTCGCCCGATCTGCCGGAAGACGAGATTCTCGCCCGGCTGGTCTTTGGCCGCGGCCTCGACGAAATCTCGGCGTTTCAGGCGCTCAAGCTTGCCTCGGCCATCGCCACGCTCTCGGGCAAGGGCGGCGCGGGCACGATCGGGCGGCTGCGCGAGGGGTTCGGACTGGACGATCTCGACGTCACCACCGACGAGAACGGAGAGCTGGCGGTGAGGGCGGGCACCTATATTTCGGACAATATCTACACCGATGTGACGGTGGGGGCCGAAGGACAGGCCGAGATCAACCTCAACCTCACGCTCACGCCCAACATCACCGCCAAGGGCAGCGTGTCGTCCGATGGCAATACCGGGATCGGGATCTTTTTCGAGAAGGATTACTGAGGCGCGCGGGGTGTCATCGGACCGGCCTTCCGTACCGCGACAGCGGCGGGGCGCAGCCCATCCGCTGGAGCGGCCGAATTGCCGATCCGGACACTATCGACACTCGTCAAACACCACGGCGCGATTCGCACGCCGCAGCGCATAATTGCGCTATCGGCTCAAAATACAATCTCAGGATGCGATAAATTTCACCCGCGAAACACCTTTGGAGCGCCCGGTTGACGGCGGTCAATGCACCAGGCGCGGATTCGTGCAACAATATTGCATCGTCAGGAGGAGCGGAGGCCGAAGACGGACCCCGCCCGATGGTCGCAAGGCCGGGCGACGGGCAATTATGGATCGGTCCGAGCGATGAATTCTGGCGAGCGGGATCGCCCCGACCGGGCGGAGCGCTCTTGGGGAGACCTACAGAGTGGACGCAGGCCGGGGCGACCGCCGTAAGCTGCGGGAGCGCTTCACACAGATACCAATCCGGACAATGAGGCCAGATCGCAGCCCCGAGCCGCGCCCGGAAGCGGTCCAGGCACGCCCCCTGCACCGCCTTTTCCGCGCGAGGGAATCGACCATGACAGCTTGATCTTTCCGGTTTCCGGGGCCAATTGTCTCTCGATTGTCACAAAACGGCGGGACCGGGTGCCCCTGAGGCGCCCAACAGACAGACATGTTCGACTTTGACAGAATGCGCGACGAGCTTGCGCTCCATTATGACCTTGCCCCCAATCCGGAGCTGGCGGCGGAGATGTCAGATATCTACGCGCGCATGGACCGGGTGATCAGCCCGGCCGACTGGGCCGTGTTCGCCCCCTATGTGGCGGCGATCAACACGCTCAAGAAGGAAAAGAACGCGGTCATCCTGGCGCATAACTACATGACGCCGGAGATCTACCACGGCGTCGCCGACGTGGTGGGCGACAGCCTTGCGCTTGCCATCGCCGCGACCGAGGTGGAGGCCGATATCATCGTCCAGTGCGGCGTGCATTTCATGGCCGAGACCTCGAAAATCCTGAACCCCGCCAAGACGGTGCTGATCCCCGACCTCGAAGCCGGCTGCTCGCTGGCCGAGAGCATCACCGCCGAGGGCGTGGCCGAGATGCGCGCGAAATATCCCGGCGCGCCGGTGGTTTCCTACGTCAACACCACCGCCGAGGTGAAGGCGGCGTCGGATATCTGCTGCACCTCCGCCAATGCGGCGCAGATCGTCGCCGCGCTGCCGGAAGAGACGATCATCATGACGCCGGATCAGTTCCTGGCGCAGAACGTCGCCAACATGGTGCCGGAAAAAAACGTCGTCTGGTGGGCCGGCTCCTGCATCGTGCACGAACAATACACGGCGCAGGACATCCGCGATTTCCGCGAATGGCACCCCTCGACCCGCGTGATCGCGCATCCGGAATGCCCGCCGGAAGTGGTGGCCGAAGCCGATTTTTCCGGCTCGACCAGCGGCATCCTCGATTACGTGACCCGCGAGCGCCCCGAACACGCGATGCTGGTGACCGAATGCTCGATGGCCTCCAACATCGCCGACCAGTTGCCGGATGTCGATTTCGTCGGCCCCTGCAACATGTGCCCCTATATGAAGAAGATCACGCTGGAGAAGATCCTGTGGTCGCTGCATGCGGGCGTGATGGAAGTGACGGTGGATCCGGACGTGGCCGACAAGGCCCGCCACGCGGTGCAGCGGATGATCGACCTCAGCCGGGAGCTCGGGCTTTGAGGATCGGCCAATGAGCCCGGTCGTCGAAACCAGCCGCATCGTCATCGTCGGCGCCGGTCTCGGCGCGCTCTATGCCGCGCTGGAACTGGCGCCGCGCCCGGTGCTGATGATCTCGCCGGAAAACCTTGGCGAAGGCGCCTCCTCGGCCTGGGCGCAGGGCGGGATCGCCGCCGCGATGGACCTCAGCGACAGCGCCGAAGCCCATGCCGCCGACACGGTCGGCGCCGGGGCGGGCACGGTGGATGCGCAGGTGGCGGCGATGGTCACCGCCCATGCCCGCGAGCATATCGTCGATCTCACCGAAAAGGGCACGCCCTTCGACCGCACCCCCGAGGGCGGCTATGTGATGAGCCTCGAAGCGGCCCACAGCGCGCCGCGCGTGGTGCGGGTTCAGGGCGATCAGGCCGGGCACCAGATCATGCAAACGCTGATCGCGGCAGTGCGCGCCACGCCCTCGGTGCAGGTCTGCGAAAAGAGCATGGCGACCGGGCTTGAGGTCGAAAACGGCGCCGTCACCGGGGTCTGGGTGCGCGCCTCCGACCGCGAGAGCGGCGCGGTGCTGATCCGCACCCCGGCGGTGCTGCTGGCGGGCGGCGGTTCGGGCGGGCTCTATGCTCATACCACCAACCCGCCCCGGGTGCGCGGCCAGGTGATCGGGCTGGCGGCGCGGGCCGGGGCGGTGATCGCCGATGCCGAATTCGTGCAATTCCACCCCACCGCCATCGACGTGGGCGAAGACCCTGCCCCGCTCGCCACCGAGGCGCTGCGCGGCGAGGGCGCGCATCTGGTCAATTCGGCGGGCGAGCGCTTCATGCTGGCGATTGATCCGCGCGGCGAGCTTGCCCCGCGCGATATCGTGGCGCGCGGCATCTTTGCCGAAACGCAGGCCGACCGCCGCCCGGCGCTGGATACGCGCGAGGCCATCGGCGCCGAGATCCTCACCCGCTTTCCCGCCGTGGCCAAAGCCTGCCTGCGCAACGGCATCGACCCGGCGCGCGAGCCGATCCCCGTCGCGGTCGCCGCGCATTACCACATGGGCGGGATCGAGACCGACATGCAGGGCCGCGCCAGCCTTGACCGGCTCTGGGTGTGCGGCGAGGCGGCCTCGACCGGGCTGCACGGGGCCAACCGTCTGGCCTCGAACGGGCTGCTGGAGGCGCTGGTCTATGCCCGGCTCGCGGCGCGCGATATCGCCGCCGTGGTGGCCGAAGGCACCGCGCCGCCGGTCGATCTCGCCTTCCCCGAGGATGGCTCGGACAGCTATGCGCCCGAGGCGCTGCAGGCGCTGCGCGAGGCGATGACCGCCAAGGTGGGCGTGCTGCGCAACGCCGGGGGCCTCGGATCGGCGCTGGCGCGGATCGACGCGCTGGAACGCGCCCAAGCATCCTCGGTCACCTTCGCCAATATGTGCGCCACCGCCACGCTGATCGCCGCCTCTGCGCTGGAGCGGCGCGAATCCCGGGGCGGCCATTACCGCACCGATTACCCTGAAAGCGACCCGGCACAGGCCCGGCGCAGCCGGATGACACTGAACGAGGCGCAGAAGATCCGCGCCGCCTGCGTCGAGGAGACAAGATGACCCACGCCACCCTGCCCGATATCGTGCTGGAACCCGTCGTGCGCGCCGCGCTGATGGAAGACCTCGGCCAATACGGCGACATCACCACCAGCGCCGTCATTCCCGCCGATGTGCGCTACACCGCCCGGCTCAACGCGCGCGCCGATGGCATGGTCTCGGGGATGCAGATCGCCCGTATCGCCTTTCACCTCGTCGATCCCTCCCTGACGGTGGAGACGCTGGTGGCCGATGGCCAGCCCTGCCGCAAGGGCGAGACGCTGATGGTCATCGAGGGCGCCGCCGCCTCGATCCTGTCGGCCGAGCGGGTGGCGCTGAACTTTGCCGGGCGGCTTTCAGGCACCGCCAGCATGACCGCCGCTTTCGTGGCCGAGACGCGCGGCACCGATGCCCGGATCACCTGTACGCGCAAGACCACGCCGGGCCTGCGCACCGTCGAAAAGCTCGCGGTGCTGCATGGCGGCGGCTTCAACCACCGCTTCAGCCTGTCCGACGCGATCCTGATAAAGGACAACCACATCGCGGCCGCCGGGGGCGTGCGCGCGGTGCTGGAGGCCACCAAGGCCGCCGCCAGCCACATGGTGAAGGTCGAGATCGAGGTCGACCGGCTCGACCAGCTCGCCGAGGTGCTTGAGGTCGGCGGGGCAGATGTGGCGCTGCTCGACAATATGGATACGCCGACAATCCGCGAGGCGGTGAAGATGGTTGCGGGCCGTATGGTGGTGGAGGCCTCGGGCAACATGGTGCTGGAGCGCATCGCCGAAGTGGCGGCGACCGGGGTCGACTACATCTCGTCCGGCGCGCTGACCCACTCCGCCCGCACGCTCGATATCGGGCTCGACTTCTGATCCGCCCCGGCGGGGCCGACATCTCTCAACCACAGGCTAATCGGGGCCCCTGCGGACCCCGATGTCGTTTCCGCGCCGGTCCGGATCAGACGAAGTCGAACACATCGGTGGGGATGATCACGTCGATGGCAAGCACATCGGCCGCCGCGGCGATGGCGTCCTGCGCCATGTCTCCGACCAGCGGCAGCTTGCCCGCAACATCCGACAGCGTGTCGACCCAGCCGTCGAAGGCGGCGGCGAAGGCCGCACCAACCTGATGCGGAAGCTGGGCGTGCATTCGGTGGCGCGGATGATCGCCTATGCCCAGCGCGAAGGGCCGATCGACGCTTCGTCCGAGCTTTGAGCCAGCCGATCTCCGCGCTTGCCCGGCGGCGGCGAAAGGATAAGATCGGACCGTTTTCACGGGAAGGACAGGACCGGATGGACCTCGACGCGCTGAACTTCACCTCCACGACCCGGCCGATTGCCGCGTTGGCCGAAGGGGCGCCGGGCACGCTGGCGATCATCGTCGGCGTCGATGGCCCCTCCTATCGCCCGCTCGGCGCGATGATGGCCGTTCTGGAGGGCCGCAGGCGGGTGGGCAGCCTGTCGTCGGGCTGCGTCGAGGCCGATATTGCGCTCCATGCCGAAGAGGCCCGCGACGCCAGCGCCACGCGGCGCGTCCTCTATGGGCGCGGCTCGCCGTTCAAGGATATTCAGCTTCCCTGCGGCGGCGGGCTCGACATTCTGCTGATCCCCAACCCCGATCCTGGCGTGCTGGCCGAGGCGCAGGCGCGCCATGCCGCGCGCGAGGCCTGCACGCTGGAGGCCAACCCCGAAACCGGCACGCTCAGCCTCGCAGATGACGGCGAGACCGGCTGGTCCGGCACGCGCTTCCGGGTGCGCATCGACCCCGAGATCGCCTTTCTGGTTTTCGGCAAGGGCCCCGAGGCCAGCACCTTCGCCGCCCTCGCCCAGTCGGCGGGCTTTCCCAATACCGTGCTGTCACCGGACGAGGAAACCCTCGACGTGGCCCGGGCGGCGGGCTGCGCGACGCGCCATCTGGTCTCGGCCCGCTTCCCCGGCGACCTCACACCGGACCGGCGCACGGCGGTGGTTCTGTTCTTCCACGATCATGAATGGGAGCCGCCGATCATCGCCGCCGCGCTGGATACGCCCGCCTTCTATATCGGCGCCCAGGGCAGCCAGCGCGCCCGCCAGACGCGCGAATTCGAGCTGGAGGCGCTCGGCCTGGCGCCGGAGCAATTTGCCCGGATGAAAGGCCCGATCGGGCTTGTCCCCTCCGCCCGCGACGCGCGCACCCTCGCCGTCAGCGTACTGGCGGAGGTGCTGGCGCATCAGGGGTAGCGGCGCGTCCTACCCCACCTCGACACGGGCGCTGCGGGTATAGACCTCGCCGGTGGTGTCGACCCACTCGAAATCCAGATCGGCGCTTTCGGACAGGCGCAGATTGAATGCGATATAGGGGTTGGCGGCGATTGCCGGCTCCAGTTCGGCACTGAACACGACCTCGCCACCGGCCCGGCAGGTAAACCGCTCGACGATCCGCACCGGGATCAGCAGGCCACGGAAATTGTGGCGCAACCCGTTCTCCATCGGGTGGCCGATGATGGTGCGCACGGTGAAGATTTCGCCCGGCGCCGCCTGTTCGGGCACGCTGGTGCGGATGCTCGGCTCCCAGCCGGGCGGAAACTGATCGTTGGCGATGGCCTGCTCGCAGGCCCCGTAGGTGACGTTCACCCGACGCACGGCCTGGAACCGCTCGCCATCCGCCATCTCGGCCACGGCGATCACATCCTGAAACGAGCCCAGCCGAACCCGCGTTTCGATCCGGGCTTCGCCGCAGGCGGGCGTGAAATAAAGCGCCACAACCCGTGGCCGGGGATTGCGCGCGGCGTAGACACGCACGACACGCGGATAATCCTCCGGCGTCATCGCCGAGGGCACGTAAAGCTCCATCGGCACCGAGCTGCCGGAATCGGAAAACTCCGGCATGATGATCTCGATCCGGCCCGGCTCGAAACCGGTTGTCCCGAAATCCTCGCTCATCGCCGCGCGCACGTCCTCGTCATCGGCGCGCGCCGGCAGGCCACATAAAGCAAGCCCGGCTCCGAGCACGGCGCGGCGCGACCAGGCGGCGGACGAGCGGTTGGCCATATGGCCCAGCGGGTCTTTCAACAATCTGCCTCCAGTCAGGCCAGCGCCGCGCGCCATCGCGCGGGCGGATATCGGCCAGGACAATCGTAAACGACCGCACGATGCCTTTTCAAATCTCTTAGATTGGCTTCTCCAATTGCCGTCCCGTCTATCGTGAACCGAAAGGACGGAGGATTTGATGATTGATCATCGCCGAAATCGCTTTGTCTGTATGGCATTAGGCGCTGGCTTGGCTCTCGCGACCGGGGGTTCGGGCGCCGTGGCCGAAGGCGTTCCCTCCACGATCACCGCCGAATCCTGCACCACCTGCCACGGCCCGGGCGGCATCGGGTCGGGCGCGATTCCCCGCCTTGCCGGTGAACCGGCTGCCGATCTGTCGGCGGCGTTGACCGGGTTTCGCGACGGCACCCGCGAAAGCACGATCATGAGCCGCCTTACCGGCCCGCTCACCGACGAGGATATCGCCGGGATCGCCGATTACTTCTCGTCACTCGGAGCACCGGCGCAATGACACGTGACCTGACCCGCCGCCAGGCAATCGGCATAACCGGGGCCGCGCTGGGCAGCCCGTTTCTGGCCGCGCCCCTCTACGCACAGAGCAGCGGGCATGTGGTGGTGATCGGCGGCGGCTTTGGCGGCGCCTCGGCGGCGCGCACGCTGCGCCGGGTGGCGCCCGGCATCAGCGTCACGCTGCTGGTGGACGCGGCGGAGTTCACCACCTGCCCGTTTTCCAACCTGGTGATCGGCGGCCTGCGCGACATTTCCGACATCCGCTTTTCCTACGACGCCTTGCGGAGCGAAGGGGTGGATGTGCGGGTCGATCCCGCCACGGCGCTGGACCCGGCGGCCCGCGAGGTGGTGCTGCAATCGGGCGATAGGCTGAGCTATGACCGGGCCATCGTCTCGCCGGGGATCGACTTCCGCTGGGACGCCCTGCCCGGCGTTTCCGCCGATGTGGCCGAGACCCTGCCCCATGCCTGGAAGGCCGGCGCGCAGACGCTGCTCTTGCGCGACCAGATTCAGGCCATGCCCGAGGGCGGCACGGTGATCATCGCCCCGCCCGACAACCCGTTCCGCTGCCCGCCCGGCCCCTATGAGCGCGCCAGCCTGATCGCGCATTACCTCAGCCAGCACAACCCGACGGCCAAGGTGCTGATCGTCGACGGCAAGGACAAGTTTTCCAAGCAGGGCCTGTTCATGGCCGGCTGGCAGGCGCTCTATCCCGGGATGATCAGCTTCATCCCCTTCGCCGAACATGGCGGGCTGAAGGAGATCGACGCCGGGGCGAAACGGATCGACACCTATTTCGAAAGCTTCAGCGCCGATGTGATCAACCTGATCCCGCCGCAAAGCGCGGCCTCGATCGCGCTGGAGGCGGGGCTGACCGGCACCGGGATGTGGTGCGAGATCGACGGGCTGACCTTCGAATCCCGCGAGGCGGAGAATGTGCATGTGATCGGCGACGCGGCGATTGTTGGCGACATGCCCAAGAGCGGCTTTTCCGCCGCGACGCAGGGCAAGGTCTGCGCCCATGCCATCGCCACGCTGCTGGCGGGCAACGCGCCGGAGCGGGGCTATCTGATGAACACCTGCTACAGCCTCGTCGCGCCCGATTACGGCATCTCGGTGGCCGGCGTCTATCAAAGCGACGATGACAACCGCCTTTCCAGCCTGCCCGGCACCGGCGGCACGAGCGAGGCGGGCGATCATCCGCAGCTGCGCCGGGACGAGGCCGATTACGCCCGCGGCTGGTATGCCAGCATCACGCAGGAGCTGTTCGGGGCGTGACGGAAGGATCGGTGCCGGTCGCCCGAAGGCACGGGCACATCCGATGGCCGGGTGCGGCCATTGGCCTGTTTCTGTCGGGAGCCGCTGCCGCCGGCGCGCAAAGCCTGCCGCCATTGACCGAGGTTGCGGGAGACCCGGCGCGCGGCGAGGCGCTGCTGCGCGATATGGGCCGGGCGAGCTGCCTGATCTGTCACGAGATTTCGCAGCTCGACGAAAAGGACATGGGCGAGATCGGCCCGCTGCTCGACGGCGTGGCCGAGCGCTACGATGCGGGCGAGCTGCGCGCCCGCGTCGCCGATGCCCGCACCCTGAACCCCGACACGATGATGCCGCCCTATTATTCGCTCGACGGGCTGGCGGGCGTGGCCCGGGCCTATCGCGGCCAGACGATCTACAGCGCGCAGGAGGTTGAAGACGTGGTCGCCTTCCTGCTCACCCTGACCGACGAGGCGGCGCAATGATGCCCGCGCCCCGGCCCCTTATGCGGCTGGCCGCATGGCTCTGCGCTTTGGCACTGCCCGGTCTGGCTACCGCGCAGGATGCGCCACGGTCCGGCTACAGCTATATGGAGCCGGAAACGCAGGCGCTTCAGGACGACGACTTTCTGAACCCCGGCTTTTTTCTTGTCGATCAGGGCCTTGCGCTTTGGCAGCAGCCGATGGGGCCGGAGGGGCAAAGCTGCGCCGGCTGCCACGGCGCGGTGGAAACGGCGATGCGGGGCGTTGCCGCGCGCTACCCGGCATTCGACCCCGCCGCCGACCGGCTGATGAACCTCGAATTGCGTATTCAGGCGGAGATGGCCGGGCGGATGCAGGCCACACCCTTCGACTACAGCGCGCCCGAGATGCTGGCGCTGACGGCGGTGATCTCACTGCAGTCGCGCGGGCTTGAGATGCGCCCGGAGATCAATGACGAGACGCTGCCCTATCTCGACATGGGCCGCGAAATTTACGAGACCCGCCGCGGCCAGCTCAACCTGGCCTGCCTGCATTGCCATGACGATCACGCCGGCGAGCGCCTGCGCGGCGACGTGATCAGCCAGGGGCAGATCAACGCCTTCCCGATCTACCGCCTGCTGTGGAGCGAGGCCGGCTCGCGCCACCGAATGTTCGAATGGTGCATGCAATCGGTACGGGCGGAGCCTTTTGCGCGCGGATCGGACGAATTCGTCGCACTCGAACTTTACCTTGCCCAGCGTGGCGCAGGGCTTGCGATGGAAGCCCCGGGCGTGCGGCGCTGAGGCGGGCAACCGGACAGACAAGATATTGCCGAGAGGAGCAGCAGAGATGAGAACCGTATACAGAATTCTGGCAGCCGTGGCGGTGATCGTCGTGCTGGCGATACTGGGCGCTTTCTTCTGGGCCACCAGCGCCCCGGCGCTGGACCCGATCGCCACCCCGGCGGCGGATGCGTTCAGCGATGACGAGATCGAGCGCGGCGAACTTCTGGCGCGCGTCGGCGATTGCGCGGCCTGCCACACCGCGCCGGGCGGCGCGGATTACGCCGGTGGCTTCGCCTTGCCGACGCCGTTCGGCACGATCTATTCCACCAATATCACGCCGGACCCGGAAACCGGCATCGGCACCTGGAGCTACGAGGCCTTCGCCCGCGCGATGACCGAGGGGCTCGACCGCGAGGGCAACCACCTCTACCCCGCCTTTCCCTACGATTTCTTTGCCAAGACCCGCGACGAAGACCTGCGCGCGATCTACGCCTATCTGATGACCCGCGACGCGGTGGCCTTGCCCGCAACCGACAATGAATTGCCCTTCCCCTTCTCCTACCGGCCGGTTCTGGCGGGGTGGAAGCTGCTGTTCCTCGACCGCACGCCGTTCAGCCCCGATCCGGAGCTCGACGAGGAAGAAAACCACGGCGCCTATCTCGCCGCCTCGCTCGGCCATTGCGGCGCCTGCCACTCGCCGCGCAACGCCTTTGGCGCGGTCATCGCCGAGCGCGCCTTCGAGGGCGGCGAAGCCGAGGGCTGGCTGGCCCCGCCGCTCGGCGCCCATTCGATTGCGCCGGTGGGATGGACGCTCGACGATTACGCCGATTACCTGTTCGACGGCTGGAGCGAGCCGCATGGCATCGCCGCCGGGCCGATGACTTCGGTGGCAGATCATCTCTACGATGCGGACGAGGACGACGTGTTCGCCATCGCCGCCTGGTTCGCCGCGATCACCCCCGAGCAGCCCGAGGCCGAGCGCGAGGCCGCCATCGCCGCCGCCGAAGCACTGGACTGGCCGGGCACGGAAGGGACGCTGTTTGACGAGGAAGTCAGCGATCCGGCGCTCCTTGCCGGGCGCGACGTGTTTGCCGCCAATTGCGCCAAATGCCACAAGGAGCGCATCGCCGAGACGCAGCCGATCTCGCTGGGGCTGACCTATGCGCTGCACGCGCCGACGCCGCAAAACCTGTTCCACGTCGTGCGCGAGGGCATCGCGCCGCCCTATGGCGTGTCGAACCGGAAGATGGAGGCGATCTCGCTGTCGGACGAAGACCTTGCCGCCGTCGCCGCCTATCTGCGCTGGCATTTCACCGACGAACCGGCCTGGACCGACATGCAGCCGGCGGAGGCCGGGCATTGACCCGGCGCCGCCCACCGCTGCCCCGGCCCGCACGCCGCAGGACCGGCGCCGGCGGATCACTCGCAGGGAAACGCCTTGATGAACATCTGTACCGCCGTCTCGATGGCCGGGCGGTCGTCGATATATCCTGTGGTGACAACGACTTCGGGGCTGGTGAATATCTCCAGCAACTGCTCGCGCGTGGTGCCGAAAGGCAGGCAGATCTTGCCTTCGACCACCGCGTAATCGGCATAGCCCTGCATCAGCCCGTGGCAGAAAGCCTGCCACTCGGGCGTGCGGCGCAGGCAGATGGCGACGGCGTCGGTCGTGTGCAGATAGGTCTGCGACCGCCAGTCGGGCCGCTGGGGGCCCTGCTGCGCGATGGCAGCACCGGGCAGGAAGCCCAGCAAGGCAAGCGCCGCGATCCTGACCATAGGCCCCCCTTCCCGTTTCCGGCGGGACAGTTCCGCGCCGTCCGTGCCAGTCTAACCCCGGCACGGCCCGACCGGACAAGCACATTTCAGCGAGGAGTATCGAGATGACCTATTTGCGTAAGACGAGTTGCGCCGCATTTCTGGGCCTGGCGGCGCTGGTGCTGCCCAATGCGGCTTCGGCGGAGATCATCACCGCCAATTGCACCGGCATGTTCGATCTCAACATCTACGAGATGGACACGACGCTTGCGAGCCAGGAGGTCGAAAAGATCGGCGTGGCGCAGTTTACGGTGGACGATGATTTCATCGTTCTGACCGGCGATTTCGGCGAGTACAGGTTCGACCTGAACGCCGGTACGCTCTACCACAACGGCAGCGATACCGGGCTGTACTGCACCTATTCCCGCAAACCTGCCTGAGCGCGCCCGGGCGCGGTGGCGACGGGCGGCGGACGTGCCGCTTCGGGGTTGCGCACAGCCGACCAGAGCCGCCCGGACCCATGATAGGTTTTTACAATAGGACGTATTGTGGGAATACAGGGCATTTCGCTTGAGAGCCCATCTGTGTTGGCCTCTACTGGTTTCGGGCCACTTTGGGAAAATTCAGTCACCTAAGCCATCCTTTCACGGGCCGGTTATCGGCCCGACTTTTCCGAAAGCAAGGCGCCCAGGGGAACCGAGGCACTCGCAACCCCCAAGAATACCAAACGGGAGGAATGTTTATGGCGATCACGCTCAACATTAATGGACAAGACTACTCGGTCGATGCCGACCCGCAGATGCCGCTGCTCTGGGCAATCCGCGAAAAGGTCGGCCTGACCGGAACGAAATTCGGATGCGGCATCGCGCAATGCGGCTCCTGCACCGTCATCGTCGACGGCAACGCCGTGCGCTCGTGCAACACGCCGGTCGCCTCGGCGGTGGGCAAGGCCATTCGCACCATCGAAGGGGTGTCGGAAAACAACGATCATCCGGTGCAGCTCGCCTGGCAGGAGATCACCGTGCCGCAATGCGGCTACTGCCAGTCCGGCCAGATCATGTCGGCGGTCGCGCTGCTCGAAAAGAACGCCGAGCCGTCCGACAGCGAGATCGACAAGGCGATGTCGGGCAATATCTGCCGCTGCGGCACTTATCCGCGCATTCGCGCAGCGATCCATCGCGCTGCTGAACTCAGCAAAGCTTGAGGAGACCCGCTATGAATGAGATGACTTTCACGCGCCGCAATTTCCTCAAAATCACCACCTCCGCCGCCGGCGGGCTGATGATCGGGATCAATATCCCGACCGGGGCCCGGGCCGCCGCGGACGGCTCTGCCGTCGAGGTCAACGCCTGGCTGACGATCGACCCCGATAACGTGGTCAGCATCGTCACGCCGCAAACCGAAATGGGCCAGGGCGCGTTTACCGCCGTGCCGTTGATGGTGGCCGAAGAACTCGATATTCCGTGGGAAAACGTCCGCCACGTCTTCGCCGACGCGAACCGCCACGTGAACAACAACAACCTCTACACCACCACCTCGACAGGCGGGTCGACAACCGTGTCGATGCGTCACCCCTACATCATGCAGGCCGGCGCCTCGGCGCGCGAACGCCTGCGGGTCGCGGCGGCGAACCGCTGGCATGTGCCGGTGGAGAAGGTCGTTGCCAAGCAGGGCTATCTGACGGCCGAGCACGAAGAACAGGGCACGGTGCAGGGCACCTATGGCGAGTTCGCCGCAGACGCCGCCGCCGTTACCCTCGAAGAAGAACCGGCGATCAAGGCCTATGGCGATTGGTGGCTGCTCGGTAAGGACATCCCGCGGCTGGACGTGGCGCTCAAGACCAACGGCACCGCGCCCTACCCGATCGACATCACGGTCGAGGGGATGGTTTACGCCGCCGTGCAGGCCTGCCCGGTGCCGGAAGGCAAACTGGTGAGCTACGATTTCGACGCGATCAAGGACATGCCGGGCGTGATCGCCGCGGTGGAACTCGTCCAGACCAAGGACGTGCCGTCGTTTACCGATCTGCGCAGCGCCGTCGCGGTCGTGGCCGAAAGCTGGTACCAGGCCAAGAACGCGCTGGCCGTCATGCCGGTTGTCTGGGACGAAGGCCGTGGCGCCTCGATCAGCTTCGACAGCATGACCGCCGAGGCGATGAGCCTGATCTCCAGCCCCGGCATGGTCTTGCTCGACGAGGACGGCAATATCGGCAAGGGGCTCGATACCGGCGTCAACCAGGATGCGGTTCCGGGGCTGATCGAAGCCGCGGCCAATCTGGTGGAAGGCGAGGTCTACAGCCGGCCCTTCGAAGCGCATGCGACGATGATGCCGCCCTGCGCCGTGGCCGATGTGAAGGCCGACCGCGTCGATGTCTGGACCTTTACCCAGGATATCGGGCGTTCGCTCAACGAGGTGGCCGACCAGCTTGGCCGCGAGACCACCAACGTCTTCCTGCATCAGACCTATCTCGGCGGCGGGTTCGGCGGCGGCTACAACATGGACGTTCACCGTCAGGCCGCCGCGATCTCGGCCGAGGTCGGCCGCCCGGTGAAGGTGATCCGCAGCCGCGAGGAAGACATCGCGCAAGACTCGCAGCGCCCCCCGGTCTGGGGCACCTACAAGGCGGCGCTTGGCGATGACGGCCTTCCGACCGCGTTGGTGACGCATTTCGTCGGCGAAGAGAAGATGCCCGTCTTCTCGCAGCGCGGTGTGGCCAACATGCCCTACCTCGTGCCCAACCGGCGGCATGAATACAGCGCCGTGGCGAACCACATCCCGATCGGTTATCACCGCGCGCCCGGGGCGAACTCCAACGGGTTCATCGTCGAACAGATGGTCGACGAACTGGCGCAGGCCGGTGGCTGGGATCCGCTGGAGTGGCGGCTGAAGATGACCGAGGGCAACGAGCCCTGGCAGCGTGTGTTGATGGCGATGAAGGAGAAATCCGGCTGGACCACCGACATGGGCGATGGCGAAGGCATGGGCTGCGCGGTGGTCGAGAGCCACGGCACCATTGCCGGTTGCGTGGCCACGGTGGGCGTCAGCCGGCGCGGCCAGATCTTCATCGACAAGCTGCAATACTTCGTCAACAGCGGCTATGTGATCAACCCGCTTGCGGCGCGTGAACAGGCCGAAAGCTCGGCGATCTGGGAGCTGAGCCACGCCATGTTCGGCGGGCTTGTCCTGCGCGACGGTCGGATCGTGAACACCAACTTCGACTCCTACCAGATGATGCGCATGCCCGACACGCCGCCCGAGATCGAGGTGCACCTCGAAATGTCGGAGGATCAGTGGTGGGGTGGTCTCGGCGAGCCCACCGGCCCGCCGACCCCGCCGGCGGTTGCCAACGCGATCTTCTACGCGACGGGAACCCGGGTGCGCACGACGCCGATGTCGCAGGCGGCGCTCTGATGACAGCGGCCCGTGGCTGCCTCCTGCACCCGCGGGCACGCAATTAAGCAAAAGGAAGGGGCCTGTCGGGCCCCTTCTTCACCCCTCCCCGGCGATGCCCGGGCCCGGCTTCGGGAGGGTGTGCCAACAACAGGTGTAACGGACAGCGTGAAGAGGTTTGCGGCAGCAGCGATCCTGATTTGCCTTCCGGCCTCTGCCTGGGGTTGGGATCCGGCGGACCTGAACGCATTTCGCGGCTCGATCACCTGCACCGGCTGCGACCTCACGGGTGCGAACCTGGTCAAAGCCGATCTCCGGGCGGCGGTGGCGCGCGGGTCGGATTTCAGCCAGGCGCGGCTGTCCTATAGCAGTTTCATCGGCGCGGACCTGAGCGGCGCCGATTTCAGCGGCGCCGATCTGCGCGGCGCCAACCTGTTCTACGCCGATCTGTCGCAGGCCCGCCTGACCGGGGCCGACCTGACCGGCGCAAACCTCGTCGGCGCGCGGCTCACCGGCGCCGATCTGACCGAAACCGATCTGAGCGGCACCGATCTCTATGCCGCCGACCTGAGCCGGGCCCGGCTCGACCGCACCGACCTCGGCAGCGCCGATCTGCGCACCGCGTTTCTGAAAGACGCAACCATGGTTGAGGCGCGGCTCGACGAGGCCGTGTTCTGCCAGACCCAAATGCCGGACGGATCCTTTGACGATACGGATTGCTGATATCACCACCGCCCCGTTCCGGCGCCTCTGGCTCGCCGCAGCCTTGCTGGCGGCGCTCTTGTGTTCCGCCATCCTTGCCCCCGCCCGGGCGCAATCGGACGGGGCCGCCACCGCCTCGCTGCTCGACCGCCTCACGCCGCCGGTGCTCGCCGCCATCTATCCCGGCGTCACCCGGCTCGCGATGGTCGCGGATGACGGGCCGGTCTCCGCCGAGGCCTATATCGGCGACGATATGGTGGGCTACGTGTTCTCGACCCTCGATGTGGTGCGGGCGCCCGGCTACTCGAGCACGCCCTTCGACGTGGTCGCCGGGGTAACGATGGATGGCACGATCACCGGCGCGGTGGTGCTGTTTCACCGCGAACCCTACCTGCTGAACGACCGGCGGCGGACGGAACAGCTGATGATGTTTCTCGATGCACTCGAAGGCGGCGAGGCGCGGCTGGGCGCGGCGACGCGGATCGAGCCGGGCTTCGTGGCCGGGGCGACGATCTCGGCACGGGCGATGCGCAACGCGGTGCAGGAGAGCGCCCGCATGGTGCTGCGCTACCGCACCGAAGATTTCGTGGTCACCGAGCCGACCATCGACATGATCAATTTCAAGCCGATGAGCCCCGAGGCGTTGGTCGGAGATGGCGGGCTGGCCATTGCGCGGGTGACGAATGCCGATGTGATCGCCGCGCTCGAGCGGGCCGGGCTGGGCGATCTGCTGCCAGAAGTGCCGATGACCGGCGGGCCGGACAACACCTATATCGACTTCGTCGCGGGCTACGCCAACCCGCCCAGGATCGGGCGCAACGGCGTCGGGCTGGAGCCCTATGACACGCTGATCAACGGCACGCCGGAAGGCACGATGGGGATATTCGTAGCCTCCCTGCATGGCGTCTACGATCATCGCGGCACCCGGCTCAACAACCTCTCAAACCAGTTCCGGCTCGACCGGGTGAGCGTCACGCAAGGCAGGCAGAGCTATGAGTTCACCAAGTCCGACGTGATCTTCGCGCGCCAACAGATCGCCGATATCCTGCTGCTGCCCAAAGATGCCGCCTTCGACCCGATGAAGCCCTGGCGCGCCGATCTCTATGCCACCGCCCTGCGGCCGGACGGGCAGCGCGAGCCTTTCGTGCTGGCCAGCCTCGACTACACGCTGCCGCAGGGCTACATCCTGATGCCCGAGCCCACGCCGCCGCCGGTCTGGGTCGAGCCATGGGTGAACGCGCGGGTCGAGATCGCCATACTCGCCGCCGCGCTCACGGTTCTGACCGGCATCCTGACCTTTCAGGCGAAACTCAGCCAATACCGCCGGGTGCACCGCTATCTGCGCACCGGGTTCTTGCTGTTCACGCTGGTCTGGATCGGCTGGATCGCCAGCGCGCAGCTTTCCATCGTGCACCTGATCAACTATCTCAAGGCGCCCTTCGCCGATCTCGGCCTGGCCTTCTACCTCGCCGAGCCGCTGATCGTGATCCTCTCGATCTATACTGCGATTTCGCTCGTGCTGCTCGGGCGTGGCGTGTTCTGCGGCTGGCTCTGCCCGTTCGGGGCATTGCAGGAATTGCTGGCCAACCTCGCGCGCGCCCTGAAGCTGCGCCAGTGGAACCCGCCCGAAAGGCTGCAACGGCATCTGTGGATGGGCAAGTACCTCTCGCTCGGGCTGATCCTTACTCTCGTCGTCTTCGCGCCCGAAGCGGCCCCGGTGGCGGAAGAGATCGAACCGTTCAAGACCGCGATCACCGCCATGTTCGTGCGTGGCCTGCCTTATGTGATCTACGCGCTGGCGCTGCTCACCATCGGGCTGTTCACCGAACGCGCCTTCTGCCGCTTCCTCTGCCCGCTCGGTGGCGCGCTGGCCGTTCTCGACCGGCTGCACATGGTCGATCTGCTCAAGCGCCGCCCCGAATGCGGCAATCCCTGCCATCTGTGCGAACGCTCCTGCCCGGTGCGCGCGATCGAGCGGTCGGGCAAGATCGTCATGGCCGAATGCTTCCAGTGCCTCGATTGTCAGGTTGAATACTATGACGACCGGCGCTGTCCGCCGCTGGCAAAAGCCCGCAAGCAACGCGAGCGCGCGGCCCGCCAGCCCGCCGCCGCACCGGCCATGCCCGGGCTGGTGCTGCCGAAGGAGGCGACGACATGACCGGCCCCCTCACCCGCCGCGACACGCTGCGCATCTGTGCGGCGGGCCTTGCCCTGCCGCTGGGCGCGCTCGGGCTTGGCGCAATCCGGGGCGCGCCGGTGCCGGTGCAATGGACCGGCACCGCGCTCGGCGGCCTCGCCAGCATGACCCTGTGGCATTCCAGCGAGAGGGTGGCACGCCGGGCCATCGACCGTTTGCAGGTGGAGATCGACCGGCTCGAGAACATTTTCAGCCTCCACCGCCCCGAGAGCGAGATTTCGCGCCTGAACCGCGAGGGCGGGCTGCTCGCCCCCTCGCCCGCTCTGTTGGAGGTGCTCGACCAGAGCCGCCGGGTCGCCGATCAGAGCGGCGGCGCCTTCGACCCGACGATCCAGCCGCTGTGGCAGCTTTTCGCCGCCAAGCTATCCGGTGAACCGCCGCTGAACCGGATGCAACTCACCGCCACGCTCGCCCGCGTCGATTACACCGCGCTGAGCGCGACGGCGCGCGCCATTCGCCTTGGCAGGACCGGCATGGCGGTCAGCCTCAACGGCATCGCACAGGGCTACATGACCGACCGGGTCACCGAACTTCTCGGCAATGAGGGGTTCGAACATGCGGTGATCGAACTTGGCGAAACCCGCGCGCTCGGATCGGCGCCGGACGGCACCCCCTTCGCCATCGGACTGGTCGATCCCGCCGCCCCCGCCACGCTGGATCGCGACGTGGCGCTCGCCAATGCCTCGCTCTCGGTCTCCGGCGGCTACGGCACACCGCTCGGCGCAGCGGGTCGCCACCACATCTTCGATCCGCGAACGGGCGAAAGCGCGATGCGGCTGAGCCGCGTGGCCGTGATCTCGCCAAAGGCGGTCTGGGCCGATGCGCTCTCCACCGCGATCTACGTGGCCGGAGAGGACGCGGCCCCGGCGCTGCTGGCCGCCTACCCCGCCTCACGCGCGATCCTCACCCGCCGCGACGGATCGGGCGTCGAGCTTTAGGCTAGGGCTGCCGCTCGGCGATACCCGCCAGCGCGATGGCGCGGAACATCGGATCTTCGATCGCCAGCGCGGTTTCCACCGCCTGCGTGGTCTCGCCCAGATCCGCCTCGGTCAGAACGACCTGCACGATAAGATCCTCCATATCGCGCCGGCTGGCGCCGGAGCGGATCATCTCAAGCGCCGCCTCCGCCTCGCCGGCTCGGGTGAGCATGGCGGCGATATCGGCCATCGTGTTGAACCGGTCTTTCGCATCCGTCAGTTGCGACAGCACCGTCATCGCTTCGTCCAATCGACCGTTTTGCGCAATTTCGCGGGATATCGCCGCCTGCGCACGCACCCGATCCTGCACCACGTCGATTTTGCGAACGGTATCGAGGCTGGCCTCGAAATCGCCCGCCCGCGCCTGTTGCGCGGCCACGGCCACCAGCGCGGCGCCGTCGCCATAGGCGCGCTGGATGTCCTGCGCCAGAGCCAGCGCGCCCGCGGCATCGCCCGTCATCGCGAGGCCGGCGGCGATGGCGGTCACCGCCTCCTGATCGCCATAGGCCGCCTCGATCCGCCCGGCAGTAGCGCGCGCGCCGTCAATGTCGCCGGTTTCGGCCTGAACCACCGCAACCTGCGCCATCGCCCGCGACCGGCCACCCTGATCGGGGATGGACTTGGCCGTTTTCAGCGCCCCGACGATATCGCCACCGCGGGCCTGAACCACGGCGATGTTCACCAGCGCCTCGTAAAACCAGAAATGGTCGAACTCCCCGGAGCGCGAGACCAGCCCGCTGGCGATCTTGAAACGGGGCTGATCGGAGCTAAACCAGTAATCGGTGGCAATCCGGCTCGCGGCGCGGATCGCGCCCGCGATATCGCCGGAACGGGCCACCGATGTGGCGATCGCCGCCTGCGCCTCGGAGCGGCGGTAGGGATTGTCGATGGCAACCACCGTCTCGAAGGCCGCATCGACCTCGCCCACGGCGGCCTGTTCGACGGCCAGATTCTCCAGCGCCTGCACCCGGGCCGAGCGGTTGCGCGCATCGAGCATGGCGAAGGCGATCTCGTAGGCGGCGTCAAAATCGCCCGCACGCGCCGCCGCGCCGGAAATCTCACCCATCGCCTCGGCCAGCGTGGCCGCGTTGGCGATCCTGCCGGCCTCGTCCAGCGCCGGGCCAAGTTGCCCGAGCCTGGCCAGCGCCACGGCGATGGCAAAATGCGCCTCGTCGCGCAGGATCGGGCGGTCAATCTCATCGCTCGAATCGCGCGCCGCATCCAGCAGACAATCGCTGAGCGCGCCGGCGCAATCGAGCGGGCCCGACAAGGCCGGCGTGCCCGCGACGGAGCTGGCCAGAAGAGAGGCAAAAAAGGCAGATCGCAGGAGGGTCATCGCCAGCACGAACCAGATCGGGAATGTCGCCCGAGCCTATCGCGAAACCTGCCGCCGACCAAGAGGCGCGCACCTCTGCCGGGCGCGGGCGTGGCAGATATCGGCTGTTGCCAAACATGGCCCGCACCGGCCACACTCAGGCTTGTCCGAGAATGCGACACCGAGAGGAGGCACCCCCGTGAAACGAGCGATGGCGATCCTGACCCTGGCCCTGGTTCCGACCGGCTCTCATGCCTGGGACGAGGCGGCGCTCGACCGGCTGCGCGAGACCAAGACCTGCGAATCCTGCGACCTGAGCGGCGCCGATCTGCGCTGGGCCAACGTCTATGAAGCCGAGCTGGCCGGGGCCGACAATCTGGTGAACGCCGTGCTGAACGGGGCAGATCTGTCCGGCGCCAATCTTTACGGCGCGAACCTGCAGGGCACCGCGCTGCGCGGGGCCAACCTGCAGGGGGCGGAGATGTCTTGGGCCAATCTGCGCAGCGCCGATCTGAACGGCGCCGATGTCACCGATGCCAAATTCACCGGCGCGATCTTTTGCAAAACCACCATGCCGGATGGCAGCGTAAACGACGACAATTGCTGACCCGGCCATCAGGCAGGTGCCGAATTTCTCCAGCACCATATCGAGCGGCGCAACGGTCTGGAAACTGTTCGGCTGACGGCGAAACAGGTTGCCAGGGTCACCTCGGCGCAATCGTCGAGCGGCAGCATCGCCTTCAGCCGCGCCAGCGCCGGGACGCCGGGCGGCGGCCGGAAATCGGGATGGAAACCGCACTTCGAGACGAGCATGATCGGAGCCTCGCCAAGCGCCATGCGCAGAGCAATATCCCCACTCAACTCAAACAGATGGAGCACGTGGCTATCGCGGATCGTGCTATCGAGCAAAAATCCGGGGCCTTCGAATTCGAGCACCCCGAGACTATCGATATTGATCTCGACAAGCACCTCCGCCTCGGACGGAATCGCCATCAACATCCGGGCGAGAAGGGAGATCTCCGGCAGGTCTGGGAATTCTGCACCGGCACGAGGGTTCGTCGGGCAATTCGATCAGCAGCAGGCCGAAGGCGGTCACCCGGAACGGGTGGACGCCGACATCGCCCACCCCGGCATGTTCCCTGGCCGCGTCGTCGTGGAACAGATAGTCACCGCCGGCACCAGATATCCGGTCAGCTCGACAAGCGCCAGCGGCCCTTGCCGCCGTCTTTCACCCGCAGCGAGGCGATCTCGTTGCTGTCGCCGAACGTGTCACACACCACCACCTTTTCAATGCGCGTCAGGCTGCCCGCCGGGGCCTGAACCGGCAACGTCGTGGACAAACGAAAGCGTTTTCGCGTGCGGCGGGCAGATCGCACCGGAGCCAGGTTGGGCGGCGATCAACGTTAAAGAATTGTATCCGCAAGCATATCTTGCGTATACAATAATACCCATGAGCAAATTTCTGATTCCCGATGGGCGCTACCTGCTGACCGCCGCGATGGACGACCGGGTGCGCCACATGGCCCGTGCCCCGGACCGGGCGGGGGAGCGGGCGCATCCGATCTTCGCCTTCGTCGCCGCGCTCGGCGGGCTGGGGCTGAAGATCGCCGATCTGTCGGCGGCGCTCGGCCTTGCCTTCGAGCGGGGGCCGGTGCTGGCCCGCTGCCGCCTGAGCTATGACGCGCCGCTCCTCGTCGACCGCAGCTATGACGTGCGGGCCGAGATCGACGATTTGCAGCGCAAGCCCAGCCGGGTCTTCGGCGCGGCGGATCACCTGCACCTGTCGATCCGCCTCCGGGACGAACGCCCCTACAGCCGCGCCCGGCTGCATATCGTCTACCCGGCGGGCGAGGCATGACGCGGCTTTTCGAGGATATTTCCGGGCCGGACATGGCCGAATGGTGCGCGTTGCTCAACGACGACAACGCCATCCACCTGAGCCGCGACGCCGCCGAGGCCGCCGGCTTCGGCCCGCGCCGGGTCAATCCGGGGCCGGCCAACCTCGCCTATCTCATGACGCTGGTCGGCGAAGATCTGGCCGAGGTCGATGCCCGTTTCACCGGCAATGTGTTCGAGGCGGACAACCTGACCGCCGAGGCGGAGCCGGACGGCGACACGACCCGGGCCCGCCTGCTGCGCGGCGAGGATGTGCTCGTGGCCGCGATCTTCAAGGAGAAGCCATGACCCCCTTCGGCGCCGCGCAAACCACCGTCTACCCGCTCATCGCCATGCGCGCGCGGGTCACGCCCGATGCCCCTGCCATCGCCGATGCCCGGATGCAGCTCAGCTACGGCGCCCTGCTCGAACGGGTCGATGCCGTGGCGGCGGGCCTTGCCGCACGCGGGCTGGAACGCGGCGCGCGGATCGCGGTGATCTCGGAGAACCGGGGGGAATATACGATCCTGCAACTCGCTGCCGCCAAGCTGGGGCTGATCACCGCCTGCCAGAACTGGCGGCTCGCCCCGGCCGAACTGGCCTATTGCGTCGGGCTGGTCGAGCCTGCGCTGATCGCCGCGTCGGAGCGGTTCATCGACCTCGCCGCCGAACTGGCCGACGGCGTGCCGGTAGCGCCGCTCGACGGGCTGGCGGGCGCGGGTGAGACGCATTGCGCCGCCGAGCCGGAAGACGGGCTGTTCATCATCTACACCTCGGGCACCACCGGGCGGCCCAAGGCGGCGGTGATTTCGCACCGGGCGCAGATCGCGCGGATGAGCGCGCTGCGCCTCGATCTCAACATCCGGCCCGGCGACGGCTACGTCTCCTGGGCGCCGATGTTTCATATCGGCGGGACGGAACACCTGGTGTCGACCCTGATGTCCGGTGGGCCGGGGGTGATCGTCGACGGGTTCGACGCCGACGCGATCATCGACGCGCTGGAGGCGCACCCGATCGGCTGGCTGATGCTGGTGCCCGCCACGATCGAGCCGCTGATTGACCGGCTGAAGGAGCGGCGGCCAGCGATCAAGGGCGTGCGCGCCGTGGGCTGTATGGCCGATCTGGTGCCGCTTGCGGTGGTGGACGAGATCACCACCCTGCTCGATGCGCCCTATCTCAACTCCTTCGGCGCGACCGAAACCGGGATGCCGCCGCTCTCGGGCGATCTGATCGCACCGGGCCATGCGCGCGACAGCCTTGCCAAGCGGCTGTCGATCCTCACCGAATTGCGGCTCGTCGGTGCGGACGGGCAGGACGTGGCCAATGGCGCGGCGGGCGAGGCCTGGATGCGCGGGCCGACGCTGTTTTCGGGCTACTGGGCCAACCCGGAGGTGAACGCGAAAGACTTTGCCGGCGGCTGGTTTCACATGGGCGACATGTTTCGCCTCACCGCGCGGGGTTACGAATTTGCCGGGCGGTCAAAATACCTCATCAAGTCGGGCGGCGAAAACATCTACCCCGCCGAGATCGAGCGGGTGCTGCTCGCCGATCCGCGCGTGGCCGATGCCATCGTGGTGAAAAAGCCCGATCCGCACTGGGGCGAGGTGCCGATTGCCGTCATCGTCCGTCAGGACGCGGCGCTGAGCGAGGACGAGGTGATGAATCTGTGCCGGGCCGGGCTTGCGGGCTACAAGCGGCCCAAAGGCGTGCTCTTCGTCGGCATGGAGGATCTGCCCCGCTCGGTGAGCGGCAAGATCATCCGCGAGGATGTCGAGGCGATGGTCTGAGCCACCGCCCCGACGCGGCTTTTACTGTTTGAGCGTCGCGCGCATGGCGGCGCGGGTCTCGTCGCGGGCGGCCATGCGCAGCACTGCCGCACGCTCAAGATCGCGCATCTCGCCTTCGAGGATCGGGCGCGACGGATCGCCCGCCGCCCCGCCGGTGACGACCTGGGCCAGATCCTCGGCAATCGTCAGAACGCGCCCGTCAACCCGCCCCGCGGCGTGATGCGCGCGGGTGGCACTCAACGCCCCGGCCATGCCCGCGGGGCCAGCCACCGCCAGAAGCTCCTCGACCGGCGGCGTGTAATCCGTGGCCATCGCACGGGCGAGGCCGGTCGCCACGCCTTCCACGTCGTCGCCATGCATCACGATCTCGTCTTCGGCGCGCAGCAGGTGAGCCGCGCGCGCCTCCGCCGCCGAGCCGGTCATCGGGCCGGGCAGCAGCAGATCAACGGTGCGCGCCGCCACCGCGGCAGGGCCAACGGCGCCGGTGGCCGGGTCAGACAGGCGGTGATACATCCGCGTCGTCCCGCCCCAGCCCGGCAGGATGCCCAGCCGGGTTTCGGGCAGGCCAAAGCGCGCCTCGGCATGGGCGACGACACGGTCGGCATGCAGCGTCACCTCGCAGCCGCCCCCGAGCGCGAGGCCACGCACCGCCGCCACCACCGGCATCGGCGCGGTGCGCAGCGCGGCAAAGGCGGCCTGCCCGCGCGACAGGAAATGGTCGAGCGCCGCCGGGTCTTCGGCGAGTTCAAGAAAACTGGCAAGGTCGGCCCCGGCGGAAAAGGCCCTTGGGTTGCCGGGCGCAAGAACGAGCGCCGACAATTTGCCGCCCGCGAGTCCGATGGCATGTTCCAGCACGTCGAACACTTCGGGCGAGAACACGCCCATCTTGGTTTTGATGCGGAATACGCCGAGCCCGTCGCCCGCATCTTCCAGCACCGCCGCCGCGTTCTCGGCCAGCACCGGCGCGGCGGAGGCGCTACCGCCCTGTCCTTTGGGATAGAAGCCGCCGTCGCGCGCGGCCTTCGCCAGCAGCTCCGGCACCGGCTCGCCCGCCTCCGCCAGCCGTGTGGCGATGAACTCGGCCCCGACCCGGTCGGCCTGGCGGAACGGCCCCTCGCGCCAGCCGTAGCCAAGCGCCACGGCGGTGTCGATCGAGGGCAGATCATGGGCGATTTCATCCGCGACGCTCGCGGTATAGGTGACGAGGCGCGCGAGCACCGTCCAGGCGTAGTCGCCAAGCCTGCCGCCTGCCTCGATCAGTGCGCGCAGATCGCCCGGCTTGCCCTGCCGGTCGAGCGGACGATAGGTTTGGCTCGCCAGATCGAGCGCCTCACGGCTGCCATCCCCGGCCTTGCGGTAGAAGCCCGCGCCGGACTTGCGCCCCAGCCGCCCCGCCGCGTTCATCTGCTGCGACAGCGCGCTGGCGGCGAGATCGTAGGCTTGCAGCCCGTCCGCATCCGGCAGAGTTTCGGCAAGCCGGCCCCAGACCAGCGGGATCAGGTCGATCCCGATCAGATCGAGCAGGCCGAAAACGCCGGTGGCCGGCACGCCGAAGGCGGAGATCACCGCATCGGCCTCTTCCACCGTGAGGCCCTGCCGCTCGGCCTCCAGCACCGCCATCGCGATCCAGTAGCAGCCGATCCGGTTGGCGATGAAGCCCGGCGTATCGCGGCAATCGACCACGGTCTTGCCCAGCACCTGCCGCCCGGCGCTGTGGGCGCGTGCCACGCTCTCCGGGTCCGATGCCGGGCCGGAGACGATTTCCAGAAGCTGCATGTGGCGCGGGGGGTTGAAGAAATGCGAGATCACGAAATCCCGGTCGAACCGCGCGCCCAGCCCCTCGACCAGCGCGGCGCGCAGGATCGTCGAGGTATTGGACGAGACGGTCGAGCCGTCCTTTCGCAGCGCTTCAAGCCGGGCGTAGAGATCGCGCTTGGCGCCGATATCCTCGATGATCGCCTCGACGATCCAATCGGCCTCGGCGACCCGGCCCAGGTGATCCTCGGTATTGCCCGCCCGCACCAGCGCCGCTGCCTCAGGCGACATGAAGCCGCCGGTCTTGAGCTGGCGCGCGATCCCGGCCTCAGCGGGGCCGTTGCGGCTGGCCTCGCCGGGAATGTCGATCAGATCGACCGGGATGCCGGCATTGGCGAATTGCGCGGCAATGCCGCCGCCCATCGAGCCCGCGCCGATCACGGCGGCGCGCTGTACCCCGGCGTCGAGCGCCCCGAATGCCGCCTTGCCCATCATGCTGCCTCCAGAATCATGGCGATGCCCATGCCACCGCCGATGCACTGGGTGGCGAGGCCGTATTTACCACCCTCGCGCTGCAGCAGCGAGGCGGTTTTGCCGACGAGCCGCCCGCCGGTCCCGCCAAGCGGGTGGCCGAGCGCGATCGCGCCGCCATCGACATTGAGCGTCGCCGGGTCGATGTCCAGCTCGCGGCGGCAGGCTTCGGCCTGGCTGGCGAAGGCTTCGTTCATCTCGACGATGTCGATGTCGCTCATCTTCAGACCCGCCCGGGCCAGCGCCTTGCGGCTGCTTTCCACCGGCCCCATGCCCATGATCCCCGGCGCGCAGCCCGACACGCCGAAGCCCGCGATCCGCGCAAGCGGGGTGAGGTTGTAGCGTTTCAGCGCCGCTTCGGAACAGATCAGCAGCGCCGTTGCGCCATCGGTCATCGGCGAGGAGGTGCCGGCGGTCACCGAGCCGCCTTCGAGGAAGGCCGGCTGGAGCGTGGCCAGCTTTTCGAGCGATGTATCGCGCGGGCAGCCGTCCTGATCGACCGTCCCGGCGGCGGTGTCCACCGGCGTGATCTCGGCGGCGAGGCGGCCATCGGCCTGAGCGGCAAGGGCCTTTTTCTGGCTGGCGAGCGCGAATTCCTCCTGCGTCTCGCGGTCGACGCCGTAATCGCGCGCCACACGTTCGGCGGTGAGGCCGACATTGATGAAATCGCTCACCAGCTCCGACGACCATTCCGGCGGCGGCGCGATGTTGAAGCCCATCATCGGCACCCGCGTCATGCTCTCGGCGCCACCGGCGATGAAGGTGTCGCCCGCGCCCATCGCCAGCATCCCGGCGGCCATCTGGATCGCCTGGATCGACGAGCCGCACCAGCGGTTGACCGTCGCGCCCGGCACCGTGTCGGGCAGCCCGGCGAGCAGCCCGGTGACGCGGCCGATATTGAGGCCCTGCTCACCCTCGGGAAAGGCACAGCCCCAGACCACGTCTTCGATCTCGTGGCCCGGCACGCCGGTGCGGTCCAGAAGCCCGCGGATCGCCGTGGCGCCGAGGTGATCGGGCCGCACGCCCGCGAGCGCGCCCTTGCGGGCAAAGGTGAAGGGCGTGCGGGTATAGGCCGCGATATAGACGTCTGTGCTCATATCTTGTATTCCGTGCATTGGTTATATGTATGCAATTTATCCGGGCGCAGGCCGCCCTTGATGTGGTCGGTGCGCCGGTCAGGCGCCGGCAGGTTCGGGAAGCAGGGCGCGGGTGGCGGCAACCAGCCGCTTCGCGCGGTCAAGCGGCGAGATGCCCGCATCGGCAAAGCGCTTCAGCGGCACTTCGATATCGACGGGGCACCCGGCGGGAAGGGCCGCGAGAAACTCGGGCAGCGGGAACTCGCCCTCGCCGGGGATGCCCCGGTTTTCGACCGCCTCGCCGAAGGGATTGGCGGGTGCGCGCAAAGGCCCGTCGCAGATCTGCGCCGCACCGATTGCGCGCCGGTCCGTCGCGGCGAGATCGGCCACGCTGCCGCCGGTGCGCAACAGGTGCAGCGGGTCGACCAGCAAGGTCAGGTTCGGGTGCCCGGCCTCCGCGATGAAGCGTTCGCCCGCACCGATGCTGCGCAGCTCGGAGAACTTCATGAACTCGACCGACACGGCAATGCCCCGCGCAGCCGCCGCCTCGGCAAGCGCGCTCATCCTGTCGCGGGCGCGGGCCATATCGGGATCCTGCACCAGCGCGGTGAGGCGGCGCGCGCCGATCTCGGCGCCCATGTCGAGCGCCGCGTTGAAATCGGCAATATCCGTATCGGGTTCGACCGAGAAGACCTCGATATTATGCACCCCGACCGCATGCGTGCGGCAAGCGGCGGTAAAGTCGCGCAGCCCCTGCCCCGGCTCGATCCGGGGAAAGATGTCGAGCTTCGGCGAGGGCGGCATGACGAAGACCGAGACCGAGGCCAACCCGACCGCCGCGGCGATGCCCGGCAGCTCGGCCGGTGCCACGTCGCGCAGGCAGAGCTGATGCAGGGTGAGCGCGCGCTCCATCGCTCAGGCTCCCAGATAGCTCTCGATGATGGTCTGATCGCCGGCCAGCTCGGCCGAGGGGCCCTCGTGGGTGATCAGGCCCCGGTCGAGCACATAGGCGCGGCTCGTCGCCTCCAGCGCGCGCAGCGCGTTCTGCTCGACGAGAAGCACCGTCAGCCCTTCCTCGTTGAGCCTGGTCAGCGCGTCGAACACCTGATCGGTGATCAGCGGCGACAGGCCGAGCGACGGCTCGTCGAGCAGCAGAAGCTCCGGCCCGCCCATCAGGGCACGGCCGATGGCCAGCATCTGTTGCTGGCCGCCCGACAAGGTGCCGGCGATCTGGTCGCGCCGCTCTTCCAGTACCGGAAACAACTCATAGACATGGTCGAGCGTGTAGCGGGTGGTGCGGCGGCCAAGGGCGATCTGGCCGACGAGCAGGTTTTCGTAAACGCTCATATCGGCGAGGATCTGACGGCCTTCGGGCACATGCAGGAGCCCCTGACGGGCCACCGCATGCGGGTTGAGTCCACGGGTTTCGCGCCCGCCGAACACGATCTCGCCCGCCTTGCGCCGCACCGCGTTCGACAGCGCGTTAAGCAGGGTGGATTTGCCCGCGCCGTTTGAGCCGATAAGCGCGACCATCTCGCCCTCCTCGACATGCAGCGACACGCCGCGCAGCGCCTTGATCCCCTTATAGGAGACGTGAAGATCCTTGACGTTCAGCATGTTGGTCAATGTTTCGATGTCCCGATATAGGCGGCGACCACTTTCGGGTCGCGGGTGACCTCGTGCGGGTCGCCCGAGGCGATCATGCGGCCGGAATCGAGCACGTAGACCTGTTTGCACAGGCGCGTGACGAAGCCCACATTGTGCTCGATCAGCAGAAGGCCCATGCCGCTGTTGGCAAGTTCGCGGAAGATGGTGGCAAGCTCGTCGCTTTCCACATCATTCATCCCCGCCACCGGCTCGTCGAGCAGAACGATATCGGGCTCGCTGGCGATGGCGCGGGCCATCTCGACCCGGCGTTGGTGGCCATAGGCAAGGTTGCCCGCCTCGGTATCGGCGTATTCGTCCAGCCCGAACCGGTCCAGAAGCGAATGGGCGCGCTCGCGGAAGGCGCGGTCTTCGCGCAGCGCCGCGGGCAAGCCGAGCAGGTTGGCGACCACGCCCGCATGTTCGCGCCGGTGAAAGCCGATCAGCACATTTTCCAGCACCGTCGCCTCCGGCAGCAGCCGGATATTCTGGAAGGTGCGGCTCACGCCCCGGCGCGCGACGATGTCGGAGCGGTCGGTGGCGATCGAGGTGCCGTCGAGGCGGATATCGCCATGGGTGAGCGACAGCACGCCCGAGATCATGTTGACCACGGTGGATTTGCCCGCCCCGTTCGGGCCGATGAGGCCGGTGATCTCGCCCGGCGGCACGACCATCGTGATGTCATCGACGGCCTTGAGGCCGCCGAAATGCTTGGAGACCCCCTCAAGATGAAGTGACGGCATCTTTCGCCTCCTTGGCTTGGGCACGGTTGGCGGCGGCAGCAGCGTGCCGGCGGCGGCGGAACCAGAACACGATCTCGTCGCCCACCCCGTTCGGCAGGAAGGTGATGACGAGGATCAGGATCACCCCGTTCACCGCCGGACGGTATTCGGCCAGCGGACGGGCCAGTTCGGGCAGGATCGCCATGATCGCCGCGCCCATGATCGGGCCAAGCAGCGTGGTGCGCCCGCCGAGGATGACCACGGTCAGCACGTTCACCATGAAGGCGAAGCCGAAATTGTGCGGCTCGATCTGGAACACATAGAGCGATTGCAGCCCGCCAAAGAGCCCGCCGACGGCGCCCGACAGGATGAAGGCCAGTGCGTGATAGCGCCCGATATTCACCCCGAGCGAGGCGGCCACGCTCTCTTCCTGGCGCAGCGCATCGAAGATGCGGCCAAGCCCGGTGCGGCCGATGGACCACATCACATACATGACCACGGCGACGATCACGAGCAGGATGCCGGTATTCATCACCCGCGGAATGCCGGTGACGCCGAGCGCCCCGCCGGTGAAATCCTCGGCGTAGAGCAAAAGCGAGATCACGATCTGCACGAAGGCGAGCGTGGCGATGGCCTGAAAGGCCCCGCGCAGGCGCGCCAGCGGCAGCGAGAGCAACAGCCCCCCGACCCCGGCGATGACCATGCCCAGCACCACCGACGCGGCGATGGGAAAGCCCGACTTGGTCACCAGGATGGCGACGGTATAGGCGCCGATCGCCGCGAAGCCGGCGGTGGCGATGGAGAACACGCCGGCGCGCAGGGCGATCTGCTGCGAATAGCCGAAGCCGACCGACAGCAGGAAGAAGTCGATGATCGGCTGGTAGGCGTAATAGAACTGGATCATTGGCGCGTTCCCCCGGCCACGGCATTGGCATCGCCGAACAGCCCGTTCGGCCGGATCAGCAGCACAACGAACAGCAGTGCGAAGATGATCGCATCGGTGAGCCCCGAGGGCAGATAGGCGACGGTGAGCGATTGCATGACCCCCAGCATGAGCGAGGCCACGATGGCCCCCGGCACGCTGCCGAGGCCGCCGATCACCACCACGACGAAGGCGCGCAGCATATAGGGCTCGCCCATCAGGAACTGCATCGAGTTGAACAGAAGCCCGATCAGAACGCCCGCAAGGCCCGCCAGCGCACCGGCGATGAAGAAGGTCTGCAGATAGACGCTCTGCGCATTGACCCCAAGCAGCGCCGCGGCGCGCTCATTGGTGGCGACGGCGCGCACCTGGCGGCCGAAGGTCGTCTTCTTGAGGTAGAAGATCAGCAGCGCCACGAGAACGGCGACCGTCGCGAGAATGACGAGTTGCAGAAGCGAGATCCGCAGCCCCATGAAGGTGTAGAACTTCACCGGGAAGGTGCCGAAGGGAAAGTTGAGCACCTGCGTTTTCGAGACCTGCTGCGCGATCGAGACCAGGATCAGATCAACCCCGATCGAACTCACAAGCGCCGGAAACTCGGCATTGCCGCGCTTGCGCAGCGACCGGAAGGCAATCAGATCGACCAGGATCGCGATCACCCCCGTGGCGACCATCGAGAACCCGATGGCCAGCAGGAAGGGCAGCCCGCTGATCGTGCAATAATAGGCGATGAAGGCGCCGGCCATGAAGGTCGCGCCATGAGCGAAGTTGAGCAGTTTCTGAACGCCGAAGATCAGCGTGAAGCCCAATGAAAAAAGCGCGTAGACCGATCCGGTCACCAGTCCGTTCAGGATTTGCTGTGAAAGCATGAAGCCACCCTGTTGGCGGGGCGTGACACCCCGGTTCCCGCTGCCCGGCGAGCCCCCGGAAGGGCCCGCCGGATATTGTGGTTACTCGCCGACGACAGCGAAGGCACCGTCTTTCACCTGCAACACTTTCATGCCGAAATGCGGCACGCGATGCTCGTCGTAGCTATAGGTGCCCTCACCCATGACAACCGGGATATCGGTCTGGGTGCCGAGAGCATCGCGCACACCTTCGCGGGTGACCGCGCCGGCGGCAACGGCATCCTTGATCGCATTGGCGATCACCTGCATGCCGGAATAGCCCACGGCGTGCCATTCGTCGGCGGGAATGCCGGTCTTGGCCTCGAAATTGGTCGAGAAGGCGCTCGAGAAGTCGTCGTAACCGCCCGGCACCCAGGCGCCCATGAGGTAGACGTTTTCAACCGCCGCGCCGCCCTTTTCGATGAAGGTCGGCGAGGCGAAGGCGTTATGGCCGAGGATCGGGATCGACGGGTCGAGCCCCGCCTGACGAAGCTGGATCACCAGGTTGGCGCCTTGCGCCGCCGGCGTGCCGATGAAGACGCAATCCTGTTCGGAGGTGGCGATCTTGGTGGCCAGCGCCGAGAAGTCGCTGTCGGCCAGCGCCACGCCATCGACCGAGGCGAGGTTCACGCCCTGAGCCTGGATCAGGTCTTCATATTTGCGCTGCAGCGCCACATAGGCCTCGTTGTCCTTCACGCCGATGATCGCGCAGTTCTTCGCACCGAGCGTCTGGGCGGTGAAATCGGCAATGTAGGGGATGGTCACATCCGCCGGCTGGGTGAGGATGAAGGACCACGGGCCGTTTTCGATGACTTCCATCGAGTTCGTCGTGGTAATCACCGGAAATTCCCGCTCGTTCGCCACATTGGCGCCCGCGAGCGCCACCGAGCCCGAAGTCGGCCCCATCACGATCAGCACATCCTCATCCGCCGCCAGACGGGTGATGAGCGAGAGCGTCTGGGTGCGGTCAGTTGCATCGTCGGCAACTTCGTAGACGAGGCTGTTGCCCTCGCCGAAGAAGCCGTTTGCGTTCAGCTCGTCCGCCGCCATCGCCGCGCCGTCGGCCACGTTCTTGCCGATGAAGGCCGCGCCGCCGGTCAGCGACTGCAGAATCACCATCTTGTATTCCTCAGCCATCGCCGAGGTAGACGCGGCCATAGCCGCCGCAAAGGCAGTGGCCGACATGCTAAGCTTAAGAAATTTCATGTTTTCCTCCCGGTTGGTGCCGCTTGAATGACGTTCATCCATGACGGAAGGCCCACACGGCCAGGCGCCTTCCGTTCTCGATGTATGGTAAACCGGCCCCAAAATATACACAACAATTGATTTCACCGCTTCAGGTGAGATCAAAACCGATACAATACCACCTCAAGTTACTGTTTTTTATTGATTTTATATTCATACACATTCACATGAACGCAACCGGCGCGGATTTTTCTTGTATACGGTAAAGTTGTTTTCCATATTCACAGAAAAGCACACAGACCGACACCGACCCAAGGGAGGCGAGATGCTCGCATTTCAGGAGTACACCGCAGTCACCACTATTGGCGATCTGCTCATGCATGCGGCCGCGGCCTATCCCGACAAGGATGCGCTCGTCTTCCCCGAGCGCCGGCTGAGCTTCGCCGAGCTGCGCGACGGCGCGATCCGCGTCGCCCGGGGATTGACCGCGATGGGCGTCGGGGCCGGCGATCATGTCGGCATGCTGTTGCCCTCGTCGGTGGAAACGGTCGAGGCGTTTTTCGGCATCGCGCTACTCGGGGCGGTCTCGGTGCCGATCAACGCACGGTTCCGTTCCCGCGAGCTGACCTATATCACCGAAAACGCCGATCTCGTGGCGATCGTCACCAGCGGCAAGGTCGCCGAAGGGCTGAACTTCGTCGACCGGCTGACCGAGAGCTTTCCCGAACTGGCGGAGCTGCCCGAAAACGCCAGCCTCGCGCTCGCCCGCGCGCCACGGCTGAAGCGCATCGTGCTGGTCAGCGACGACCACGCGCCCGGCTTCACCTCAGCCGAGACCTTTGCCGCCGCGGCCGAAACCGTGCCCGCCGCCGAGATCGCCCGCCTGCGCGCCCGCGTGCGCGTGTCGGATACCGGGCTGATCCTTTACACCTCGGGCACCACGGCAGACCCGAAGGGCTGCCTGATCAGCCATGAGGCGCTGGTGCGCACCGGCCAGGCCATGGCCAGGCGCTACGAGATGACCGAAAACGACGTGTTCTGGTCGCCGCTGCCGATGTATCACATCGGGGCGATGTTCCCGCTCTGCGCCGCTTATTCGGTGGGGGCGACATACCTTTCGATGCAGTATTTCGAGGCCGGCACGGCGATGGAGATGATCGAGCGCGACCGCGCCACCGTCGCCTATCCCAGCTTCGGCACTTTCATCTCCGACATGATCTATCACCCCGACTTCGAACAGCGCGATCTGAGCTCGATCCGGATCATGAATTCCAACATGGCGATGCAGCCGCCCAGCTTTGCACGCACGATCCAGGAGAAGATCCCCGGCATCATCCAGGTGGGCACCTATGGCATGACCGAAACCTCGGGCACGGTCACCACCAGCTTCCCCACCGACAGCTACGAAAGCCGCACCGGGCGGCTCGGCAAGCCCTTCGACGGGCTTGAGGTGCGTATCTGCCGGCCCGATGGCACGGCCTGCGACACGGACGAAATCGGCGAGATCTGCGTGCGCGGCTTTTCGATCTTCACCGCCTATTACAAGGACGACGCAAAGACCGCCGAGGCAAAGCGCGATGGCTGGTTCCATACCGGCGATCTCGGGGCGATGGACGCCGAAGGCACGCTGATGTTTCACGGCCGGCTCAAGGACATGCTCAAGGTGGGCGGTGAAAACGTTGCCGCGCAGGAAATCGAAACGCTGATTTGCAGCCACGAGGCGGTGAAGCTGTGCCAGGTGGTCGGCCGCGCCGACACCCGGCTGCAGGAAGTGCCGGTGGCCTTCGTCGAGCTGAAGCCCGGCACCGACGCCACCAGCGACGACATCATCGGCTATTGCCACGGCAAGATCGCCAGCTTCAAGGTGCCGCGCGATGTGCGCTTTGTCACCGAATGGCCGATGTCGTCGACCAAAATCCAGAAATTCAGGCTCAAGGAAATGCTTGAGGCATGACAACACGCGCAGAGGCCATCCGACTGATCCAGGCCACCTATTACGATGGGATCGACGCCGGCGACATGGCGCGCGCCACCTCGGCGCTGCACCCTGATGTGGACTGGAGCCACGCCCAGGTCTGGGCGCATCACGGCTTCGAGCGGGGCGAAGCCTCGGGGTGCCGGGGGCGACAGGCGGTGTATGACCTGCTGTCGGCGCGCGTGGCGGAACTCGCGCAGGCGCGGATCACCCATCGGATCGAAGATATGGTCTTCGAAGACGGTCGCGGCGCCTTCCTGGGCTATGTCGAAGGGCCGGGCGGCATGCGCAAGCCGTTCATGGTATGGTTCGAACTGTCGGACGGGCTGGTCAGCCGCTACACGCTGCGCCCGCTGTAGCGCCCTATTCCTCGGGCGCCAGCGTTACGCGGATACCGTCCAGCGCATCGGTCATCTCGATCTGGCAGGACAGGCGCGAATTTTCCCGGTAATGTTCGGTGAATTCGACGAGCTCGAATTCATCCGGCGATTGCGGATCGAGCTTGCCCAGCCAGTCTTCATCCACGTAGACATGACAGGTGGCGCAGGAGCAACTGCCGCCGCAGATCGACGCGATGTCGAGCCCGCCATTGTCGCGCAGGTTCAGCATCATCGACAGGCCGGTTTCGGCCTCGATCACCTTTTCGGTCCCGTCGCGGTCGGTGGCATGGATGATCGGCATATGGGTCTCCCGGCTTTTTGCTGACGTTATTGTATCCACAATCCATCGTCAACATATACAATTAGCCGAGATCGACCCGCGCCTCTCGCCCGTCCCACGCCTCGGCCGCCGCGTCGATCTTTGCGAAGAACCGGGCAAGTCCGGGCGTTGGCTGCACAAGCTCCAGCACGCGCCCGCAATCGTCGGGATCGGTATCGAGATAGGCGAAGGGAATGCCGGCGGTCGTGGTTCCGCCCATCAGCACATCAACGCCACGCATTTTCCAGCTTGCGAGATCGGCCTCGAGATCGTCGGTCAGCGCGCAGACGTGATGCAGCCCGCCCCCGGCGCGGTCGATGAAATCGGTAAACATCGACCGACCGCCCGCAACCTGCTGAATGATTTCGATCTGCATTCCCCGGTGGCTGGCCAGCGCCACCGCAATCTCTGCGTCACAGGGCTGGCCGCGATAGCTCACCTCGGCATAGGGCACCCGGCGCGACACGAAGAACGGGCCGACCCCGAGCACCCCTGCCCAATGGTCGATGGCGGCGTCGACATCGACAACCACATATCCAAGCTGCATGATCTTGCCAAAGCCGGCCATCTTTTCTCCGAACCAATAATACAGAACTTATGGTTTGCATATACGAGATGGCCGGGTAAAATACAAGGAACCCGGCACCAAGCGCGAACACTCCCTGATTCTGTGCCGCATGGAGGAGCCAAGACCATGAATCCGACCGAAGTTCAGCAGATCCTCGATCAGCAGGCCTATGAGTCCAAGCGGGGCGGCCCGCCCGAAGGATTTCCGCAGCTGCCCGACATTCCCGGCGACCGCTATGTCGACCCGGCATTCAACGAGCTGGAGCGCGACCGGATGTGGCACAAATCCTGGGTCTACGCGATCCATGCCGACGAAGTGCCCGAGGTTGGCTCCTATGTGCAATGGACCCGCCTGGGCGAGCCGCTGTTCTTCATCCGTGGCGAAGACGGCACCGTGCGCTGCTTCTACAACACCTGCCGCCATCGCGGCGCGCCGGTGGTCACCGAACCCTCGGGCAAATCGCGCGGCGTGACCTGCAAGTATCATGGCTGGACCTACAATACCCGTGGCGAGCTCATCAACCTGCGCGACCGACGCGACTTCGTCAATCTCGACCTGAGCTGCCGCTCGCTGATCGAAGTGCGCTGCGAGAACATCGGCAACCTCTATTTCGTCAACCTCGACGACGACGCGGTGAGCCTGCGCGACTATCTCGGGCCCGTGGCCGACAATCTGGACGAATGCCGCCCCGATACGCTGCGGCTGGTGGACAAGACAGCGATCAAGGTGGATTGCAACGTCAAGATCCTGCTCGATGCCTTCTTCGAGGTCTATCACCTGAAGTCGATCCACCAGAACACGGTGGACCGCTTCCTTGACCACCGGGGCAGCGCCATCACCCTCTGGCCGGGCGGGCACAGCCGCATGGTGACGCCCTATAAGCGCGAAGGCTGGACCGATCCGGGCATCAAGGGGCTGCCCGAGGTGGAGGGCATGGACCCGTGGTTTGCCAATACCAATTATTCCGTGCTCGCCTATCCCAACCTCGTCTCGCCGATTGCCACCGCCGGCATTCCGGTGCTGTGCTTCTGGCCCGAAACGATCGACACAATGGTGGTCGAAGTGCATTGGTTCGCCCCCTCCTGGGGCGACGGCCCGCGCCCGGAGATCTGGGATACGCGGCTTAAGAACTTCCTCGCCATCCTCGACGAAGACCTGCAATTCGCCGACAAGATCCAGAAATCGGTCGAAAGCAAGGGGCTGCGGGGCTTCCCGCTGAACTACCAGGAGCGGCGCATCTACCACTGGCACGAGGAACTCGACCGGCGTATCGGCGCGGCCGACATCCCCGAGGCCCTGCGTGTGCCCGAGCGGCTGGGCGAGTGGGTGACCACCCCTGCCCCGGCGGATGCCGCCGAACCCGCCGAAACCTGAACCGCCATGCCCGGTGACACAGCCGAACACCCGCCGGTTCTGACCGAGCGGCATGGGGCGGTGCAGGTTATCACCCTGAACCGCCCGCATGCGTCGAACGCCATGGACGCCGCCGGCTCCTACCTGGTCGACCGCTATCTGCGCGAGGCCGAGGCCGACCCGCAGATCGGCGCCATCGTGCTGACCGGCGCGGGCGGCCGCGCCTTTTGCGCCGGGATGGACCTCAAGGAAGCCTCCGAGCGTGGCGCGGGTCACGGCCTTGTGCCCGGTGCGGGCTTTTGCGGCGTGACCGAGCGGGTCATCGCCAAGCCGGTAATCGGCGCGATCAACGGCGCGGCGGTGGCGGGCGGCTTCGAGATTTCGCTGGCCTGCGACATGCTCATCGCCGTCGAGGGCGCGCTGTTCGGGCTGCCCGAGGTCAAACGCGGCATGGTCGCCTTCACCGGCGGGGTGCAGCGCCTCGCCCAGCAATTGCCGCGCCAGACCGGCATGGAGATCATGTGCCTTGGCACGCTCCTGACCGCCGAACGGCTGCACGAGATTGGCGTGGTCAACCGCGTGGTGCCGCAGGACCGGCTGATCGACGAAACGCTCGCCTTCGCCAACCTCATGCTCGACAATTCGTGGAAGGCCATTGCCTTCGGCAAGGAGCTGTTCAATCACGCGATGCACGAGCCGCTGGCCGATGCCATCGCGCGCGGCCATGCCGATGCCGACCGGCTGATGCGTTCGGAGGACAGCCGCGAGGGGATCGCGGCCTATGCCGAGCACCGCGCCGCGGATTTCAGGAAGGAAACACCCGAATGACCGACACCACGCCGACGAAATGGGGCCTCACCCCGCAGGAACTGGCCACTCTGCCCACCGTCTTTGCCCCCGATCTTCTGGCCGGGCAGCGGTTTCTCGTCTCCGGCGGCAGCCAGGGCATGGGCAAGGCGATGGTGTTCCTGCTCGCCCGGCTCGGCGCGCGGGTGATGATCTGCGGGCGGACGGAAGAAAAGCTCGTCCAGACCCAGCGCGAGGTGAAAGAGCTGGTGGGCGCCGATATTTCCTGGCGCGCCATGTCGATCCGCGATGTCGATCAGGTCGATGCGCTGCTCGACGACACCTTCGAGGAATTCGGCGGGCTGGATACGCTCGTCAACAATGCTGGCGGGCAGTTTCCGCAAAACGCCATCGACTTTTCGCGCAAGGGCTGGAACTCGGTCATCGACCTCAACCTCAACGGCACCTGGTGGATGATGCAGGGCGCCGCGCAGCGCTGGCGCGACCGAGGCGAAGGCGGACATGTGCTGTCGAACGTCGCCCATGTCGAACGCGGGATGCCGCAAGCCGCCCATACCTGCGCCGCGCGGGCGGGCGTGATCTACATGTCGCGCACCGTGGCCACCGAATGGGCGCCGCTCGGCATCCGGGTCAATTGCGTCGCGCCGGGCGCCATCGCCACGGAAGGGCTGAGCCTCTATCCGCCGGAAGCGACGAAGCGCTTCAACAACGTCAACCCGATGCGGCGCATGGGCAATGCCTGGGACGTGGCGGAAGGTGTCGTCTACCTCTCCGCGCCCTCCGGCAATTTCATCACCGGCGAGGTGCTGACCATCGACGGCGGCATGCGGATGTGGGGCACGGTCTGGCCCGCAGGCGTGCCCGAGCACTTCCAGGTATATTAAGCGGGAAGGCTTGGTTGGCCCCGGCGCGGCACAGGCCCGCCGGGACCGCGACTTTGGATCAGCGCGGGATCATCGACATCGTGGCCTTGGTCACGCCGCCATCCACCACCAGCTCATGGCCATTCACGTAAGACGCGGCATCCGAGGCGAGCCACATGACCGCTTCGGCAATGTCGTGCTCCGTTCCGAGCCGGCGGCTGGGCACGCCCATGCGGCGGCGCTCCACCACGGCATTGTCGTCATAAACAGTCGTCGACATGCCGCCATGGATCATACCCGGCGCTACGGCGTTGATCCGCAGGCCGAGCGGCCCCCATTCCTGCGCCATCAGCTCCGTCATCGCCGCCAGCCCGCGCTTGGCCCCGGCATAGGCATGGGTGCCGGGGCTGGTGGCGATCCCGCCCGTCGAGGTGATATTGACGATGCTGCCCGAGCCACGCGCGATCATCCGTTCGGCCACCAGCCGTGCCACGGTGAACGCGCCGGTGAGGTTGACCGCGATCACCTTGGCGAAGTCTTCGGTGGAGGTTTCGAGCAGTGGCTTGAAAGTGACGATGCCGGCGTTATTGACCAGCAGATCGGGCACCGCCCCCAGCGCATCGAGCGCGGCGGTCACCGTCTCTTCCCGGGTCACGTCGCCTTCGAAAAACCGCGCCGCCGGCAGCTCTGCGAGAACCGGTTCGGCACGCGCGCGCGACAGATCGAACAGCGCGACCTCCCAGCCCTGCGCCTGCGCCAGCCGCGCCGTTTCGGCGCCAAGACCGACCCCGCCCCCCGTGATGAATGCAAGCGGCATTGCCACCTCCTGTTGTATACCTTACAATATTATTCTGAACACAAAATGAACCCAAGGGAAGGATAAATCGACGTGCAACATCCGCCCGACACTGCTCTTCCGCGCCCCGAAGCCGACACACTGGCCGGGTTTGCCGCCCATTGGGCCACGATACAGGGCAATGCGCCCGCGCTTGGGCCTTTGAGCTGGGCGGACCTCGATGCCGCAATCCGCGCGCATAAGGTTTCAGGCCCCGTCGTTGCGGTGCCGGGGGACGAGCTTGCCACCACCCTGCCCCATGCGCTCGCTGCGCTCGGCTCGGCGGCGGCCCTCCTCGCCCCGGCGCAGCCGACCAAACGGGCCAGACCGGGCGAATTGATCCTGCCCCTGCACCTCGCCGGCGGTGAAGAGCTGGTGCGCTATGCCGAGACGGGCCTCGCTGCGATGGGCCGGGCGCTGGCGCGGCGCTACCACCTCGCCCCCAACGACCGGATCTGGCTCGACGGTGCGCTGACCGAGCCTGCAAGCTGGCTCATCCTTGCCGCCGCGCTCTACGCCGGATGCCCTGTTTCTCTTGATCCGGAGGGCGCCACCATCGCCTGGCAGCTCAACGGCGGCACCCCCTGCACCAGCGCGGCGCTGCGGCTCATTCACCTGCGCGCCGGGCGCGACACCCTTGCCGAATTGCAGCGCAGCCGGCCCGATCTGACCGTGGTGAACGGGCTGGCTCTGGCCCAGGCCGGCGGCCTGCCGCTGTGCTCCGACCCGCGCGACCCCGCCGCCACCGTCGCGGCGACGATGGGCCGGCCACTGCATGGCATGGAAGTGATGATCGTCGATCCGCGCACCGGGATGGACATGCTGCTTTACGAAACCGGCGAAGTCTGGCTGCGCGGGCCGGGGGTGATGGCGGGCTATGCCAACGGCATCGCCCCGTTCGAGCCAGCGCGCTTCCTGCGCACCGGCATCCTCGGTTTTCTCGACAGTGAAGGCCGCCTCGTGCTCTCGCGCACCGAGGAAGAGGCCTTGCTCGGTGCCGCCTGATATTCGTATGCACAATATCACTTTGTCATATATTTTTTCATAGCACTCCTGATACACTTTGCCGGACTCACCGATGAGAGGGAGGAGATTGCGATGCGGACGGATCGCAGCGTTGATGTGCTTGTGATCGGCTCGGGCGGCGCGGGGCTGACCGCCGCCGTCACCGCGATGAAAGCGGGGCTTGAGGTGCTGGTGGCCGAGAAAGACACGGTGTTCGGCGGCACCACCGCGACGTCAGGCGGCGTGATATGGGTTCCGATGAACCGCCACGCACAGAAGCTGGGCGCCGAGATCGGGGTAGAGGACAGCATCGCGAATGCCCGCCGTTACCTGGAGATCGAGGCCGGCCAATACCTCGACCGCGACCGGATCGAGGCCTATCTCGCCTCCGGTCCGGCAATGGTCGATTTCATGGAGCGGGAAACCGAGGTCAGGTTCCACGCGATGGACTTTCCCGATTACCATTCCGAGGAAGAGGGCGCGTCGCGGATCCGGTCGCTCGGCACGCTGGAATACGATGCCGGCAAGATGGGCGACATGATGGCGACGCTGAAGGGCGAGTTGCCGCAGACGCTGTTCATGGGCCTCGCGCTCGGCTCGTCGCTGGAGATGAAGAATTTCATGAAGGCCGGCCGCTCGATCACCGCGATGGGCTTTGTCGCCAAGCGCATGATCCGGCATTTCCGCGATGTGGCGCTGCACGGCTCCAGCCAGTCGATCGTGCGTGGCCGGGCGCTGATCGCCCGCCTCGCGCGCTCGCTGGCGGACGGCAACGTGCCAATCTGGCTCGAAAGCCCGGCGCGCGAGCTGATCGTCGAGGATGGCCGCGTGGTCGGCGCACGGCTCGACACGCCCGACGGGCCGGTAAACGTGCATGTGCGCCACGGCGTCGTGCTGGCCGCCGGCGGCTACCCGCGCGACCGCGAGCGCCGCCGCGAGCATCACCCCGGCGTCACCGCGACGATGGAGCCGGTCCTGCCCGTGCCGATGGGCAATACCGGCGACAGCGCGCGCATGGCCGAGGCCGCGGGCGGGCGGTTCAACGGCAACCTCGCCACCGCCGCCGCCTGGATGCCCACCTCGCAACTGCCCGGCGCGAGCGATTTCACCGGGGTCTGGCCGCATCTCGTCGACCGGACCAAGCCCGGCTTCATGATGGTCACCCCGGACGGGCGGCGCTTTGCCAATGAAAGCTGCTCCTACCGCGATCTCATTCCCGAAATGCTGCGCGCCTTCGAGGAACGCGGCACCGACGTGGCCTGGCTCATCGCCGATCACCGGGCGGTGAAGCGCTGGGGCATCGGCTTTGTGCGCCCCTTCCCGATCCCGCATGGCACATACCTGCGCAACGGCTACCTCAAGCGCGGGCAGACGCTGGACGATCTCGCCCGGATCTGTGGCATCGACGCCGCCGAGCTGAGCGCGAGCGTGAAGCGGTTCAACAGTTTCGCGCGCAGTGGGGTGGACGAGGATTACCATCGCGGGGCCTCGAAGTATGACCGTCACCACGGCGACGAGGAAAATCACCCCAACCCGGCGCTGGGGCCGCTGGAACGCGGGCCGTTCTACGCGGTGCGGATCTATCCGGGCGAAATCACCTCCTACAAGGGCCTCGCCACCGATCTGCATGCCCGCGTGCTGGACGCCGCCGACCGGCCCATTGCGGGCCTCTATGCCGTGGGCAACGACCAGGCCAATGTGTTCGGCGGCGCCTATCCCGGCGCCGGGGCGACGATCGGGCCGGGCATGGTCTTTGGCTGGCGGGCGGCCAAGCACCTTGCCGAAACCGCCGGGCGCAGCCTGCCGGGCGTAACGGGCGAAACCGAAAGGCTGGCAGCGGAATGACCGAGATGAATCCCTCCCTGCGCCAATGCGACGTTCTGGTGATCGGCACCGGGGGTGCCGGGCTCACCGCCGCGATCACCGCGAAGAAGGCCGGGCTTTCGGTGCTGATCGCCGAGAAAGATGCCGTGTTCGGCGGCACCACCGCCACCTCAGGCGGTGCGCTCTGGGTGCCCGGCACGCACCATTCAGCCGAACTGGGCGCCAAAACCGGCGAGGCCGACAGCCGCGAACAGGCCCAGCGCTATCTTGAGATCGAGGCGGGCCAGCGGCTCGACCCGGCCAAGCTTGCCGCCTTCCTCGATGACGGGCCGCGTATGATCGACTTTCTCGAACGCGAGACCCATGTCCGCTTCACCGCCATGCCCTTTCCCGACTACCATTCCGAGCAGGAAGGGGCCGCCGCCACCCGGTCGCTGTTCAGCGTGCCGATCACGGCGGGCGAGGTCGGCCCGGTGCTGGCCGATCTCAAGCGCGAATTGCCGCAAACCTCGTTTCTCGGCATGACCATGCGGTCGGGCGCGGAGGTGCAGCTTTTCTTCAGCGCCACCCGCTCGTTCAGCGCCTTCCGCCACGTGGCGGCCCGGATGCTGCGCCATGTCTGGGACATGGTGCGTCATGGCGAGAGCCAGAGCCTGACCACCGGGCGCGCGCTCGTCGCCCGGCTCGGGCGCACGGTCCATGAGCTGGGCATTCCGATGCTGCTCTCCTCGCCCGCGCGCAGCCTGATCCGCGAGGGCGAGGCCGTTACCGGCGCGGTGCTCGACACGCCGGACGGGCCGCTGATTGTGAACGCCGGAGCGGTAATCCTCGCCGCCGGCGGCTATCCCCGCGACCCGGCCCGCCGGCTGGCGGAGCATCCCGAGCCGGTCAACCGGCTGCCGCTGATCTCGCCCGTGCCGCCGGGCAATACCGGCGACAGCGCCAATATGGCCGAGGCCATCGGCGCGCGGTTCCAGTCGAACGGGGCCAATGCCGGGGCGTGGATGCCGGTGTCGCAAATGCCCGGCGTCGAGGGCTTTACCGGCGTCTGGCCACATCTGGTCGACCGCTACAAGCCGGGCTTCCTGATCGTCCTGCCCGATGGGCGGCGCTGCGCGAACGAAAGCGCCAGCTACCACGACCTGGGCAAGCAGATGATCGCCGCGATGGCGGAACGCGGAGCGACCCACGGCTGGATCATCGGCGACGGCCCCGCCGTGCGCCGTTGGGGGATCGGCTTTCAGAAGCCCTGGCCGATGCCGCAGGGCAAACTGTTGCGCAACGGCTATCTGCTGAAGGCGGAGAGCCTCGAAGCGCTGGCGAAACGTGCCGGGATCGACCCCGAGGCGCTGGCCGAAACCGTCGCCGCGTTCAACACCCATGCAAGCAACGGCGAAGACCCCGAGTTCCACCGTGGCCGCGCGCCCTATGACCGTTACCACGGCGACCCGAGCCACAGGCCGAACCCGGCGCTGGGGCCGCTTACAACCGGGCCATATTATGCGGTAAAGATCCACGTCGGCGAGATCGGCAATTTCAAGGGCATCGCCACCGATGAAAACGCGCAGGTGCTCGATACGTCCGACAGGCCAATCCCCGGCCTCTACGCGGTGGGCAACGACATGGCCAACGCCTTTGGCGGCAGCTACCCCGGCGGCGGCGGCACGCTGGGGCCGGGCATGACCTTTGCCTATCGCGCCGCGCGCCACGCGGCGGAGATGTCAGCCAAGCGCTAGCCGCGCCGCGTTCTGGCCGGCGACGCGCCCGAAGATCACGGCGTTGCCGACCGAAGCGCCGCCCCCGGCATAGCAGGGGCCAGCGAAGCCGCCCGTGGTTTCGCCCGCTGCGAACAGCCCCGGCATCGGCCTGTCGGCCAGATCGAGCACCCGCGCCTCGGCGTCGATGCGCAGGCCCATCCCGGTCCAGCAAACCACCGCCGGACGGATGCGGGCACCGTAGAACGGCGGCGTTTCGACCGGGCGCAGGTGGCGGGCCTCCTTGAAAAAGGCGGTATCGGCCCCGGCCCGGGCATCGGCGCTGTAGCGCGCGGCGGTGGTGACGAGCGCACCGGGGCGCACGCCGAGAATATCGGCGAGCGCTTCGAGCGTATCGGCCTGTTTGAGCAGGCCCGAAGCGGCAAACTCCGCCAATCGCTCCGCCGACCAGTTGGGCGCGGGCGTGGCTTTGGCCCCGGCGCGGGCCGCCTCGTCGAAAATGGCGAAGCATTCGCCCGCCGTCTGCCCACTCAGCACCTCCGCCAGCACCGAATATTCGGTCGACTCGTCGATGAAGCGGCGCCCCTCATGGGTCACCTGCATCAGCCAGGGCGGCAGGTAGGGCTCCAGATCCTGGGTAAAACCGGGGGTCATCAGCAACAGCCCGCGGTCGCGCCCGGTGATCTCGGCGCCGGCGCGCTGCGCCATCTCTATCCCGTCGCCGCGGCATTCATCGGCGCCGATATACCAGGCCAGCGCCCCCTGTTTGGCCGCGCTCGGGTAATGCTCGGCCCACATCCGCCGGTTATTGCCAAAGCCGCCGGCGGCGATCACCACCGCGCCCGCCGTCACCTGCTCGCCGCCGACGCGCACGCCGCGCACGCCCCCTTCCCCAACGATCAGATCTTCCACGCGGGTATGCGTCGCCAGATCGACGCTGCGCCCGGCCAGCGCCCCCTCCAGCGCATCGGCAATGTCTTCGCCATGACGCGCCGCGCGATGGCCGCGCGCGATCTTGTCCACCCCGGAGACGTAGAGGTTTTCGAGCGGAAACTCGGCCCCGAGCCCGACCAGCCATTCGAAGGTGGGCGCCGACAGATCGCAGTAGCGCCGCACCAGAGCCGGGTCCACTTTGTACTGGTTTACGGTCATGTAGTAATGAAACTGATCGTCGGGGTTATCCTCGATCCCGGCCTTGCGTTGCAGGCTGGTGCCCGCCGCCCAGAACACCCCGCCCGACAGCCGGGTCGATCCCCCGGCCCGCGCCCCGGCTTCGAGCAACAGCACCCGTGCGCCGGCCGCGCTGGCCTCGGCGGCGGCGGCAAGCCCAGCGCCCCCGGCGCCGATGACGATCACGTCAAAATCCGTTTCAGCCATGCTGTTCTCCTGTGCGTGGGCGACGACGATATCCCGGCTGTCAGCCATCGCCGCCTGTCAGCCGGTCGATCTCGGCCAGATCGTCCGCATCCAGCATCCAGCCGGTAGCGGCGACGTTGGCGGCGATCTGCTCAGGCTTGGTCGCCCCGGCCATCACCGAAGCCACGGTGGGGCGGGTCAGCAGCCAGGAAAAGGCCAGCTCGACCAGGCTGCGCCCGCGCGCCTCGCAGAACCCGGCAAGCGCCTCGGTCCGCGCCCAGTTCGCCTCGGTCAGATAGCGGTCCGCGAGCCGGCCAAGTTTGGCGAAGCGGCTGTCTTCCGGCACACCGGCATTGCGGCGATACTTGCCGGTAAGGAGGCCGGAGGCGAGCGGGAAATAGGGCAGGAAACCCACGCCATAGCGCTCCAGCGCCGGGATCAGGCTGGTTTCCTTGTCGCGCACCAGCAGGCTCAACTCGTCCTGAATCGAGATGAAGCGATGGGTGCCCAGTTCGCGCGCGATATATTCGGCCTCCACCACCTCCCACGCGGCGAGGTTGCAGGCGCCGACGTAGCGCACCTTGCCCGCGCGGATCAGATCGTCGAAGGCGCGCAGCGTTTCGTCAATCGGCGTGGCCGGGTCGGACCAGTGCAACTGGTAGAGGTCGATCCAGTCGGTCCTGAGGCGGCGCAGGCTGTCTTCGACCGAGCGGACCACGTTCGCCCGGCTGCCGCCCTTGCTGCCATCGGCCATTTCCAGCCCGACCTTGGTCGACAGCACCACCTCGCCGCGCCGGGGGCCGAGCAATTCGCCCAGCATCGTCTCGGAACCGCCGGAATTGCCGTAGACATTCGCCGTGTCGAGAAAGGTGATGCCGTGGTCGAGGGCTGCGTCGAGCACGGCGCGGCTCTCGTCGATCCCGATGGTCCAGCCGAAATTGTTGCAGCCCAGCCCGACCGCCGAGACCTTCAGACCGGACCGCCCGAGATTCCTGTAATCCACGGCACTCTCCTCAGATGTTGATCGCCCGCCCGAACGCCGCCAGCGCCGCCTCTTTCATCACCTCGGAAATCGTCGGATGCGGGAAAACCACGTCGAACAATTCCGCCTCAGTCGTCTCCAGCGCCATCGCGGTGGCGAAGCCCTGGATCAGTTCCGTTACCTCCGCCCCGGCCAGATGCGCGCCCAGAAGCTCGCCGGTATCGGCATCGAAGATCACCTTGGCCATACCCTGATCCTCGCCCATCGCAATGGCCTTGCCGTTGCCCAGGAAGGGGAAGGTGCCGACCCGCACCGCATGCCCGCCCTCGCGCGCCGCCGCCTCGGTGAGACCGATGCTGGCAACCTGCGGATCGCAATAGGTGCAGCCGGGAATGCGGCTGCGGTCGAGCGCATGGGGCGCGCCGCCTGCGATCGTCTCGACACAGATCATCGCCTCGTGCTCGGCCTTATGGGCCAGCATCGGCGCACCGGTGATATCGCCGATGGCCCAGATACCGGCGGCACTCGTCCGCCCCGCCGCATCGACGCGCACGATCCCGCCATCGAGCGCGACGCCCGCCTCCTCCAGCCCCAGCCCCTCGGTATTGGCGACGATGCCGGCGGCGCTGATCAGCCGCTCGGCCTTGAGCGTTTCGCCCCCCGTCAGGGTGACCGACACGGCGGACTTGCCCGCCTTCACCGCCTCGACGCGCGCGCCGGTGCGAAAGGCGATCCCGCGCTTGCCCAGCGCTTTTTCCATGAAGGCCGAAATCTCGGCATCCTCGGCAGGCAGGATACGGTCGAGCACTTCCACCACGGTCACCTCGGTGCCCATCGCGGCATAGAAGCTGGCGAACTCGACGCCGATCGCGCCGGAGCCGACCACGATCAGCGATTTGGGCAGGTGCGCGGGCTTCAGCGCCTCGAAATAGGTCCAGATCCGGTCGCCGTCCGGCTCGATCCCCGGCAGCACGCGGGGGCGCGCGCCGGTGGCGAGCACGATATGATCGGCGCTGTAGCGCCCGGCGGGTTTGATCCCCTTCGGGCGCGGCGCCTGCGGCTCTTGGGCGGGCCGGGCCGGTTCGGCCACCTCGACAATGCCGCCGCCCGCAAGCCGCGCCTCGCCCCAGATCACGTCCACCTTGTTCTTGCGCAGCAGCATCGCCACGCCGCCCGCCATCCGCTCGGCAACGCCGCGCGAGCGGGCCACGACCCTGGCGATATCGGGTTTGACCTTGCCGGTGAGCGTGATGCCGAAGTCTTCGAAATGTGCGGCATGGGTCATCATCTCGGCTGAGCGCAGCAGCGCCTTGGTGGGGATACAGCCCCAGTTGGAGCAGATCCCGCCCAGATGCTCGCGCTCGACCACGGCGGTTTTCAGCCCGAGCTGCGCGGCGCGGATCGCGGCGGTATAGCCACCCGGCCCGCCGCCGATGATGATGATATCGTAATCAGCCATGCTACTGCCCCCTGAACTCCGGTTTGCGGCGCGCGGCGAAGGCCGCGACACCCTCTTTGAAATCGTCCGTCCGGGCGGCGGCGACGAAACCCGCGCGCTCGGCGTCGAGCTGCTCTGCCAGCGAGGCACCGGGCGCGGCATCGACCAGCCGGCGGAACCGGCCAAAGCTGCGGGTCGGCCCCGCCGCAACCCGCGCGGCCAGCCTGCGTGCCCTGTCGTCCACCTCGTCCGCCGGGCACAGTTCGGTGACCAGCCCCGCCGAAAGCGCCTCTTCAGGCGTGAGCGGACGGCCCAGCAGCATCATTTCCATCATCCGGCCCCGGCCCAGCCGATGGGTGAGGAACCAGCTTCCGCCGCAATCGGGCACACCGGCCACCTGATCATAGGCGAGCAACAGCTTGGCCGCCTCGTCGAGCACCACCAGATCGGCCCCGGCCATGAGCGAAAGCCCGGCCCCCGCCGCCACGCCGCGCACGGCGGCGATCACCGGCGCATCGTTCTCGCGCAGGGCAAGGATGGCCGGGTTCAGCGCCTCCAGCAGCGCGTCGATCACCTCGTGACCGCGGTCGGGATCGGCGGCCATGGCCGATACGTCGCCACCGGCGACAAAGCCCTTGCCCTCGGCGGTGATCAGGATGGCGCGCACATCCGGCCGCGCCGTCACCTCGGCCACCGCCGCCCCGAAAGCACGTGCTGTAGGGAGGTCCAGCGCGTTCAGCGCTTCGGGGCGGTTCAGACGGAGCTCGGCGACGGCTCCATCCACGGTGGTTCTGACGAGCCCGGCGGTCATGGCTTCGGGATCCCGGGTACGAAGGCGAGTCTCTTCACGGCAATTCCTCCCCCTTCTGTATAGGTCTCAATGTTATTGTGTGTAAATTACATAGTTTTTGCATACATTTACTTTGAGCACTTATTCCCAATAAAATATCATATCATTCATGAGGTATCGACAGGTCCGCCCCGGTAATCCACAGATATTTGGGCTTGCCATCAGGCAGATTATCGGTCTTTGTGTATACGAAATTTTCCAAAGGCCGATACCGGCCGGAACCGTCTGGGAGGAAGCTTATGGATCTGGGTCTGAAGGGCAAGAAGGCCATCGTCACCGGCGCCACCAAGGGCATTTGCCGCGCGCTCGTCGAAATTCTCGCACAGGAAGGCTGCGATATCGCCTTCTGTGCCCGCAGTCAGGACGATGTCGACGCCACCGCGGAAGCGCTCAAGGGCTACGGCACCAGGATCGTCGGCGGCACCGCCAACGTGAAAGACGTCGAGGGCTACCAGAAATGGCTGACCGAAGCGGCGGAAGAGCTGGGCGGCTGCGATATCTTCGTGCCCGGCGTCTCGGCCGGCGGCGGCATGGAAGGCGAAAAGAGCTGGTACCGCGCCTTCGAGATCGACCTGATGGGCGTCGTGCGCGGCTTCGATGCGCTGTTTCCCTTCCTCAAGGCCTCGGGCAATGCCAGCGTCGTCTTCATCTCGACCACGGCGGCGGTCGAAACCTTCATCGCCCCGATGCCCTATAACGCGATCAAGGCATCGCTCATCACCTATGCCAAGCAGCTCAGCCAGGCCCATGCCAAGCGCGGCATCCGGCTCAACGTGGTCTCGCCCGGCCCGATCCTGATCGAAGGCGGAAGCTGGGACCAGATCCGCCAGAACGACGAAGCCTTCTTCAACTCGATCCTCGCCCAGCAGCCAGACGGGCGCATGGGCGAGGCCGACGAGGTGGCGCGCACCATCGCCTTCCTCGCCTCGGATGCGGCGAGCTGGGTGACCGGCACCAACCTGATCGTCGACGGCGGCTTTACCAAGCGCGTCCAGTTCTGAGGCAGGGCGGATGGTCATCCGCTACGACGCGCGGCTGAATCTGCTGGTTTCGACCAAGGGGCACCCGTTCGACACGGCGGCGTTCTTCGCCATGTTCGACGCGATGAAGGGGATGACCTGGACCCATGTCGAGCAGCCCGCGACCACGGCGCTGATGTCGCCCGAGGGCTGCGCCGATTTCGGGGCGCTGTTGTTCTACGATGTGCCGGGGCTGCAGTTCCGCACCCCCAACCCGCCGGATCTGATCGAACCGCCGGAAGCCTTCAAGCAAGACTTCCGGGCCTTGCTCGACGCGGGCAAGCCGATGATCTTCCTGCATCACGCCATCGCCGGCTGGCCGCTCTGGGACGAATATGCCGAGGCGATCGGCGCGCGGTTTTTCTACCAGCCCGGCAGCTATAAGGGCCGCGCCTATCCCGACAGCGGCTATGTCTTTCCCGCGACCTACAAGGCGCGTCCGCTCGCCGATCACCCGGTGCTGGACGGGCTCGAAGACGGGTTCGAACTGACCGACGAACTTTACCTGTTCGACACGCTTGAGGATGACATCCTGCCGCTGCTCGCGGCGGATTACAGCTTCGATCGCGAACATTTCTACTCCGCCGCCAATGCCCTCAACGCCCGGATGTGGACCCGCGACGACTGGGATCACCCCCCCGGCACCAACCTGATCGCCTGGGCGAAGCGCTCAGGCAAGGCGCCCGTTGTGACGATCCAGTGCGGCAACGATGGCGCGACCTTTGGCAATCCGGATTTCCGCCGCCTGCTGCGCAACGCCATCGACTGGGTGACGAGCGACGAGGCGGCACAATGGGCGAGGAACGCCGCATGACAACGCCATCGCAAACCATCGTCGAGGCCGGCACCCGCACCTCGGCGCAAACGCTGGCCGAGGCCGCCCGCAAATGGCCCGACGCCACCGCGCTGCTGATCGACGGCACCCGGCTGACATGGGCCACGCTCGACGCCGAGGCGCGGCTCTGGGCGCGCGGGCTGGTCGCCGCCGGGGTGCGCCCCGGCGCGCATGTGGGCATCCTCATGCCCAATTGCGCCGAATATGTGCGGCTGTTCTATGCCTGCGGGATGATCGGCGCCACGGCCCTGACGATCAATGCCCGCTTCAAGGACGACGATCTGGGCTACGCCATCCACCATTCGGACATGGACATCCTGTTCATCGGTGGGCAGGCGCGGGAATACACCGATTTTCACGCCATGCTCCTGCGGCTCTACCCCGAGCTTGCCGGCTGGACCGGCGCACCGCTGGCGCTGGCCGACGCGCCCAGCCTGCGCAGGATCTACAACCTGTGCGACCCACGCGATCACGGCTGGCCCGATGGCGATACGCTGATGGCCGGCGCGGCCGGCGTGCCCGAGGATGAGGTCACGCGGCTGCGCGATGCCACCTCGCCCGCATCCCATGCGCTGATGATGTATTCCTCGGGCACCACGGCGCATCCCAAGGCCTGCATGCTCACCCACCGCACCCTGGGCATGATCGGCGCGGCCTTTGCCGAGCGGTTCCACCTCGCCCCCGGCGACAGCGTGATGAACCCCCTGCCCTTCTTCCACATGTCGTCGATGCTGCCGATGGCCGCCTGCCGCGCCTCGGGCGCCGCGCAGATCGCCACCGCCCATTTCGAACCGGGCGAGGCGCTGCGGCTGATGGAGGAAGAACGGGTGACCTTCGGCTATCTGTCCTTCCCGACGCTGGTGAACCAGCTCATCAACCACCCCGATTTTGCCGGGCGCGATCTGTCGCGGCTGCGCTACCTGCATTGCGTCGGCCCCGCCGAGACGATGCAGAAATACACCCGCGCCTTTCCCGGCGCGCAATATATCAACGCCTACGGGCTGACCGAAGCCACCGGCGTGCCCTGCTACACCGACCCCGAAGACCCGGCGGAAGAGGCGCTGTCCGTCTCCGGCAGGCCCTTCGACGGGATCACCGGCAAGGCGGTGGACCCGGAGACGCTGGCCGACATGCCGCCGGGCGAGCGTGGCGAGATCTGGCTGTCGGGCTGGGCGCTGTTCGACGGCTATTACAAGGATGACGAGGCCACCGCGCGGGCGCTGGTCGATGGCTGGCTGCGCACCGGCGATATGGGGCATGTGCGCGCCGACGGGCGCATCGTCTATGACGGGCGGCTGAAGGACATGCTCAAGATCGGCGGCGAGAACGTGGCGGCGCTGGAGATCGAGACCTGGCTGTGCTCGCATCCCGATATCCAGATCGCGCAGGTGATCGGGGTGCCGGACGACCATCTGTTCGAGGTGGCGGCGGCCTATGTCGAGCTGACGCCGGGGGCGCATATCACACCGGGCGAGATCGTGGATTACTGCATCGGCCAGATCGCCAGCTACAAGATCCCGCGCTATGTGCGGATCGTGGACAGCTGGCCGATGTCGACGACGAAGATCCAGAAGTTCAAGCTGGCGCGCGACTTCACGCCAGCCGAAAAGATCGACCCGAAGACGCGGGCGAAAGCGGGCTGATCTCAGCCCGCGTCGCGCGCCTCGCGCGCCGCTCTGGCGGCAGCGACGATCTCGGCATTGGTGGGGTTGCGCCGCAGAGTCACGCCGCCATTCACCTGCAGCACCTCGCCGGTCACGAAACAGGCATCGGAGCAGAGCCATGTGATCGCCTCGGCGGTGTCGTCCAGCGTGCCGACCCGGCCCAGCGGGTATTCCTTCGCAAAGGCGCCCACCACGGCCGGATTACGCGCCGCGCGCTCGGTCATCGGCGAGGCGGTGAAACCGGGCGCGACGCTGTTGGCCCGGATGCCGCGCGCCCCGAACTCGTTGGCGATGCAGCGGATCACATGGTCGATCCCCGCCTTGGTGCCCATATAGGCGGCATGGTCTTCCATCATGATCTTCGCCGTCGCGCTCGATACCTGCACGATCGAGCCGCCATCGGCCATCACCCTCAGCATCGACTGGAAGAACTGGAAAGGTCCGACGAATTGCAGCGACGCCATCCGGTCGAGCTCTTCGCGGGTGGTGTCGAGGAAGGGGGTGAGCAGCCCCCAGCCGGTGGCGTTGACCGCGATGTCGACGCCGCCAAGCGCCTCGACCGCCGCCGTGGCGAGGCCGGCAAGCTGACCCTCATCGGTGATGTCGCAGACCGCATGGGCGCCGCCAATCTCCTGCGCCAGCGCCGCCAGCGGCGCCTCATGGCGCCCGGCCACCAGCACCTGGGCGCCTTCACGGGCGAACTGCCGGGCGGTGACCTGCCCCAGATTGCCCTCCCCCGCCGCGCCGATGATGACCGCGCGTTTACCTTCCAGACGTTTCATGATGCCTCCATCACAGGATTGGTTCCGGCCAGCCCTCGCGGATCGGGTCGGTCCCGTCCCAACCCACCGCCGCTGCACGGATCTGGTCGAAAATCGACCGCCGCTCCGCCGTCAACTCGGTCACCTCGAAGGTGAAATCGGGCTCGGCGGGATGCTGGTAGTAGACGAAGGGGCCGTAGCGCGACCGCCCCTCCTGCACGATCGCGAACCCCTTGGCCAACGCCGCCTGCATGACGGCATCGTAGCGTTCGGACCATGACGAATAATGATGCGGGGTCAGGCCGAAACCGTGCCGCCCGGCAAACTCGGTATAGATCGACGCGCCCGGGCTGTGCTGCTGGATCACCTCGACCTGCATGTCGCCGGAATTGGCGAGCGCCGCGTCGATGCGGATCTCGATCGGCTCGCCCCGGTAGCGGCATTGAGCCACCGGAACATCGCGGGCGACGAACCACGGGCCGATGCCCGCCGTCTCATGCAGGAAGGTCAGGGCGCGCTCCATGTCGTCGGTGACGTAGGCAATCTGGCGCACATCGCCAAAGATACGGCTCATTTGCTCCTCCTTTTGTATACGATTAGCACCATATTCGCATACTTACAAAGAGAAACTTCTTGGCTCGCGCCGTCTCCACCTTGAATGGCTGGCAATCGGGCCAAGCGCCACAATGCCGCAGCGGCACTTTTTTCCGCAAGTAAAGTCTGGCAAGCGCGGTATCCGCAATGCTAACATAAAAATACGAAAGACTGGGAAATCCGGGACGCTCAGAAAAGGAAATATAAGACATGGCAAGAACCGCCGGCCTGACCCACGCAGAATTCGTGCGCCTTTCCCTTGAAAACGACATCTTTTCCGGGCGTCTGGCGCCCGGCGCGTCGCTCGACGAGGAAGCCCTTGCGCGGCGCTTCTCGGTGTCGCGCACGCCAGTGCGCGAGGCGATGTTGCAACTGATTCAGTCGGGGCTTGTCGAGAAAAAGCCGCGTCAGGGCGCAATCGTCACCCAGATCGACCTGTCGGACATGATCCGGCTGTTCGAGGTGATGTCGGAACTCGAAGGCATCTGCGCCAAATTCGCCGCCCGCCGGATGACCCCGCAGGAACGCAAGGCCATTCGCAAGCTGCATGAGCAGTCGGTCGAGGCTTACGAGGCGGGAGACCACGACAAGTATTACACCCTCAGCCGCAAATTCCACCTGATGGTGATCGAGGGCACCCATAACCAGGAGCTGATCGAGACGACCAATCGCCTCGGGATCAAGCTGGTGCCCTATCGCCGCTTCCAGCTCTCCTACCCCGGACGCTCCGAGAGCAACCTGCGCGATCACGAAGCGATCATGGAAGCGATTGTGGATGGCGAATACGAGCTGGCCGCCGAGCTGTTCCGCAAGCACACCAATGTGCAGGGCGACGTGCTGGCCGAATATATCGCGATGGGCGACCGCGAAGCGAAAAAGCAAAGCGCCGCAAGCTGATCGCCTGCCCCGCAGGGCCAAAATGCAAACCGCCGGGAGCAATCCCGGCGGTTCTTTGTTGTCGCCTGTGCGCCCGCGTCAGGAGAGCAGGCGCATCGGGTCTTCGATCAGGCCGCGCAAGGTGGCGAGGAACTGCGCCGCAAGCGCCCCGTCGATGGCCCGGTGATCGGCCGAGAGCGTGGCCGAGATCATCGTGGCGAACAGCACCGCACCGTCCGGCCCCTCGACCGCCTCACGCCGCGGGCCGCCCACGGCCAGGATCGCGCCCTGCGGCGGGTTGATGATCGCGTCGAATTCACGCACGCCGAACATGCCGAGGTTGGACAGGGTGAAGGTGCCGCCCTTCAGCTCCTCCGCCGTCAACGCGCGGGCGCGGGCGCGGGCGGCCAGATCGGCGGCGGCGCCGGCGATGTCGCGCAGGCCACGCTGGCCCGCATCCCGCAGCACCGGCGTGATCAGCCCGCCGTCGATCGCCACGGCGACCGAGATATCGGCACGCTCGAACAGCGTCACCCCGTTCTCCGACACATGGACATTCACGCCCGGATGCTCGGTCAGCGCCATGCCGCAGGCACGGATGAGGAAATCGTTGACCGAGATCTTCGCGCCGCCCGAGCCGTTCATGCCTTTGCGCAGATCCATCAGCGCGTCGATCCGCAGATCGACGGTGGTGTAGAAATGCGGCACGTTCTGCTTCGACGCGGCGAGCGCTCTGGCAATGGATTTGCGCATTCCCGTGAAGGGCTGCTCGCTGCCGGTTTCGGCGGGCATGGCGGCAGCCGGGCCCGCGCCGCGCGCGGGTTTGGCAGGCCGCGACCAGAGCCCGGCACGGATCGCCGCCGCTTCGGCATCGGCGAGCGAGACCCGGCCCTTGCGCCCGCTGCCGGCGATCCCGGCCAGACCAAGCCCGACCTCGCCCGCGAATTTGCGCGCGATAGGGCTGGCATGGATTGTGGCGTTTTCGGCCCGAATATCCTCGATGGAACGCGCGGGCGCGCTTGCCCGGGCCACATCGTCGCGGGTGACCTTGCCGCGATGCCCGCTGCCCGCGACCGTGGCCAGATCGACGCCCGACTGTTCGGCCACCCGTTTGGCCAGCGGCGTGGCGCGCAGATCGGCCCCGGCAGGCGGGGTGGCCCCGGCAACCGGCTCGGGCGCGGCAACCGCCGCCTCGGCGCCCTGTTCGGACGGCTCGAAAGAGGCGTCGACTGGCTTGTATTCGGCAATGAACAGCTCAATCGCGGCCTCGTTGACGGCGGGCTCGGCCATCACCGCGATCAGCGCGCCAACGGGCGCAACCTCGCCCTCGGGCACGAGGATGCGGCGCAGGGTGCCGGACTGATCCAGCTCGACGCTGTTGACGATCTTGTCGGTTTCGATATCCACCAGTTCGGCGCCCTTCTCGGCGCTCTGCCCCTCGGCCAGATGCCAGGCGGTTACCGTGCCTTCGGACATTTCCAGGCCCCATTTGGGAAGCGTGATCGCAATAATCTGGCTCATCTCACACCTCCTTCAGCACGGCGCGAATGGCCGCTTCGATATCGTTGGGGCTGGGCACATAGAGCCGCTCAAGCTCGCGCGCGAAGGGCACGGGCGTATGCGGCGCGGTGATCTTCTGCACCGGCGCGCGCAGATCGTGAAACCCTTTCGAGGCGGCCAGCCCGGCAATCTCGGAGGCGATGGAGCAGATCGGGTTCGATTCATCGACCACCACGAGCCGCCCGGTTTGCGACAGGCTTTCGAGGATCGTCTCCTCGTCGATCGGCGAGGTGGTGCGCATGTCGATCAGGTCGCAGGTGATGCCCTCGCCGGCCAGCTTGTCGACCGCCTTCATCGCGAAGGGCACCATGCGCGCGATGGCCACAACCGTCACGTCGCTGCCCTCGCGCAGCAGCGCCGCCTCGCCGAAGGGCACGAGATACTCGCCCTCAGGCACCTCGCCCTTGCGGGCATAGAGCGCCTTGTGCTCGAAGAAGATCACCGGATCGTCGTCGCGGATCGCGGTGGCCAGCATCCCCTTGGCATCCGCCGGGGTTGAGGGGATCGCCACCTTCAGCCCCGGGATCGCCGACAGCATGGGATAGATCGTCTGGCTGTGCTGGGCGGCGGCGTTCATGCCCGCGCCCATCGACATGCGCAGCACCACCGGCGTTTTCGCCTTGCCGCCGAACATGTAGCGAAACTTGGCCATCTGGTTGAAGATCTGGTCGAGCGAGACGCCGACGAAATCGGCAAACATCAGCTCGGCCACCGGCCGCATCCCCGCCAGGGCCGCGCCATTGGCAAGCCCGACGATGGCGCTTTCCGAAATCGGCGTGTCGATCACCCGATTGCCGCCGAAGCGGGTCTTGAGGCCCTTGGTCACGCCGAAGATGCCGCCCGCGGCCTCTTCGTTGCCCGACGAGCCGCCGGAGCCGCCGGCAACGTCTTCGCCGACGACGATCACGCGCTCGTCGCGCTCCATTTCCTGGTGCAGCGCCTGGTTCAGCGCGTCGCGCATTGTCATTTCAGCCATGCCGGTGCTCCTCAATAGTCGATGTAGACGTCGGACATCAGAATGTCCTCGCCCGGCACCGGGCCGTTGCGCGCACTGTCGACAGAAGAGTCGATCAGGGCGAGCACTTCTGCGTCGATTTCGTCCAGTTCCTCGGCGGTGAAGATCCCCGCGCCAGTCACCTTCTCGCGGATGGTTTTCATCGCATCCACGGTCTCGCGGAAGGTTTTCACCTCATCCTTGGCGCGATAGGCCTGCGGATCGCCTTCGAAATGGCCGAAATAGCGCGTGGCTGTGGCCAGGATCGCCGCCGGACCGTTGCCCGCGCGGATATAGTCCAGCGCCTTTTCGGTGGCTTCGTATACAGAGAAGTAGTCGAACCCGTCGGCTTCCCAGACCGGGATGCCGAAGCCCTCGGTGCGGGTCTTCAGATCGGAGCCGATGCCGTAGCTCGCGCCGGTATGTTCGGAATAGCCGTTATTTTCGAGCGCGAAGAGCTTGGGCAGCTTGAGCACGACGGCCATGTTCATCGCCTCGAACACCGTCCCCTGGTTCGACGCGCCGTCGCCGGTGAAGCTCACCGCCACCGAACCGTCGCCACGCGCCTTGCAGGCGAGCGCGGCCCCCACGGCGATCGGCTGGCCGGCGCCGACGATGCCGTTGGCGCCCAGCATCCCCTTGGTGAGATCGGCAATATGCATTGAGCCGCCACGGCCTTTGCACAGACCATCGGCCCGGCCGTAGATCTCGTGCATCATGCCCCTGGGGTCGCAGCCGCGCGCGAGGGCATGGCCGTGGCCCCGGTGGGTGGAGATGATAAAGTCGCTCTCGCGCAGGTTTTCGCACACGCCGACGGCAATGGCCTCCTGCCCCGAATAGAGGTGGGTGAACCCGGCGATCTCGCCTTTCGGGTTCTCGACATGGAGACGCTCTTCGAACTCACGGATAAGCCGCATCTGCCGATACGCCTGCCGGATTTGGTCCGGGCTTTGCTGCATGGAATCCTCCCTGTCGCCGCCGTCTGTGCACAGAAAAATGCGCTTGTTCTGCGATTGTCTATACTCATCCCAGATTTTTGTGTATATGGAAAGGGCTATTTTTGTATTCACAGAACGGAAGGAACGTGGCCAGATGGACTTCCAGCTGACCGATGACCAGAAAAGCCTGCAGGAGGCCGCGCGCCGTTTCGCGCAGGAACAGCTGCCCGATCTCGCCCGCAAGCTTGAAGAAAGCTGCGAGCCTGTGCCGCATGACTGGCTCAAGCGCTATGCCGATATGGGCTTTCTCGGCATCAACGTGGCGGAAAAATACGGCGGTCTGGGCCTCGGCAATCTCGAAGCGCTTCTGGTGGTCGAGGAATTCGCCAAGATCAGCTCGGCCGTCGCCTTCCCGGTCTTTGAAAGCTGCGTCGGCCCGGTGCGCGCCATCGAGCATTTCGCGCCCGAGAGCCTGCGCGAGCGGGTTATCCCGCGCGTCTGCTCAGGCGAAGCCGTGGTGGCGGTGTCGATGTCCGAGCCCGATGCCGGCTCGGCGCTCACCGATCTGCGCACCAATGCCAAGGTGGTCGGCGACAAGGTGATCCTCAACGGCACCAAGCGCTGGTGCTCCGGCGGCGGCCATGCCGATGGCTACGTGGTCTATTGCCGGTTCGACGATGTGCCGGGCGCCAAGGGCATCGGCGCGGTCTATGTCGACAAAGACACGCCCGGCCTCAGCTTCGGCCCGCAGGAACAGCTCATGGGCTTTCGCGGCGTGCCCTCGTCAGACCTCTATTTCGATAATGTCGAACTGCCGCTCGATGCGGTGATCGTGCCGGGTGGCGGCTTTAAGAAACTGATGGAAGCCTTTGATCTGGAACGCTGCGGCAATGCCACGATGTCGCTCGGCCAGGCCTCGGGCGCGCTCGACGACGTGCTGGACTACGTGCAGGAGCGCAAGCAATTCGGCCGCCCCATCGTCGAGTTCCAGGGTGTGCAGATCAAGCTGGCCGAGATGAAGCTGCGGGTCGAGGCGGCGCGTCTGCTGATCCACCGAGCGGCGAAGAACGCCGAGGACGGGATGCCCTCGATCCTCGATTCGTCGCTCGCCAAATGCTACGCCAACGAGATCTCGCGCGAGGTCACCGGCACCGCGGTGCAGCTCATGGGCGGCTATGGCTATTCCAAGGAATACCCGATGGAGCGCCGCTTGCGCGACAGTTGGGGATGGGGGATTGCCGGCGGCGCGATCGACATCCAGAAAGTAAACATCGCCTCGGCCATGGTCGGGCGGCGGTTCAACCAGCGGGCAGGATGACGCGGGCATGATCCCGAGCGGCCAGAAAGACTTTCAGGATGCCTGTTCGACAATGCAGGTGCCCCGGACGGGGGTGTTTTTCACCTCGATCGGCTCGCAGGAGATCATGCTGGCACGCAACGCGGCGGGCGATATCGTCGCCTTTTCCGGCTTCTGCACCCATTCGATGGGCAAACTTGAAGGCGGGCCGGTGGAGGGCGACGAGATCACCTGCCCCCATCACGGCGCGCGCTTCAACTTCCGCACCGGGCAGGCCAAGACGGCCTGCCCGAACCTGCCGAAATACGAGGTGAAGATCGAGGGGCGGCGCGTGCTCGTGCGCCCGGCCCGCTAGGGGCCACCCGGTCAGAGCCGCGACAGGAAGGTATCGAGCGTTTCCGAGAACACGTCGTTGCGGTCGCCCACGATCATGTGCCCTGCCCCGGTCACGTCCTGAAACTCGGCATGCGGCGCGATCTCCAGAAAATGCGCCACGCTCTCGTCGTTCACCAGCTCGCTTTGCGAGCCGCGCACCAGCAGGATCGGAACGTCAATCGCCGCCAGCGCGGTGTTGAGGTCTTCCAGCGTCTGTTCATTCAACCGCGACGAGCGCCGCCCCTCGATGAAGGCGGGATCCCAATGCCAGGTGTAGCGGCCATCGGGGCGCGTGCGCAGGTAGCGCGCGAGGCTTGCGATGTTGGATTTGCGCCCCTTGCGCTCGGGCAGATAGGCGGCAATCGCCTCGGCGGCTTCCTCGTAGGTCTCGAACCCGTCTTCGAGATGCTGGCCCATGAAACCCAGCACCTTGTCGGCGCCCTTCACGTCGATCTTCGGGGTGATGTCGACCAGCACCAGCGCGCGGAACACGCCCGGCCCGATCCGGCCCATCGCCAGCAGGCCGGCATTGCCGCCGAGCGAGGCGCCGACCAGCACCGGCGGGATGGCGAAGGTCTTGCCGACGGCAACCAGATCAACGCCGTAGCGCTCCAGTGAGTAATCCTTGGCCGGATCCCAGCCGCTCTCGCCATGGCCGCGCAGATCGAGCGCCACCGCGTGCCAGCCGGCCTCGCCCAGCCGCCGCGCGACGCGGCTCCAGGCATAGCGCGTCTGGCCGCCGCCATGGGCGAGCAGCACGCCGGGCGCAGACGGGTCGCCAAAGGCTTCGCCAACCAGTTCCACGCCGTCTTCCATCGCGTAACGCATGAGGGTCGCCCCCTCTTCGACGAAGCTCACACTCATGCGAAGGGCTCCTCTTTCGCGGCCCAGCGGATGCCCCGCCGGACGAGCTCGCGAAACACCGGATGCGGCCACGATCCGCGCTCCACAAACGGGTATTCCTCGGTGATCGGGCGCATGTCGTAGCGCCCGCGCGTATGGCCGAGGGTGAGGTAAAGCACGGCCCCCGCCCCGGCCTCGCGCAGATACATCACCTGGTGCTCGGTCCGCTCCCAGTGGCGGGTTTCAAACAGCGGGGTCTCGCCCTCGAATGTAGTGGTCAGCAGCACCCGGTTGCCCGGCTCGTGCCATTGCAGATATTGCTCGTCATCCACCCGGAAAGGCTCGATCCCCGCCACCAGCGGGTGGCTGTCGCCAGTCGGTTTGACCTTGAACTGCCCCGGCGCGGGATGGGCGGCGAACTGGCTGCCCAGCATGGCACGCAGCCGCTCGGGCAGCGGCGGGCAGACCACCGGATTGTCGCCCTCCAGCACCATTGCGCTGTTGGTGCCGTGCAGCGCGAACCAGCGCCCGCCGCCGGCAAGAAACGCCTCCAGCGCGTCGAGCGATGCCGCGTCGGGCAGCAGATCGCAGGTGTAACTCACGATCATATCCGCCGCCGCGATGGCGCCGGCCTCGTAGCAGTCGCGCAGCGTCACGCGCAGGCGTTCGGTTTCGGCAAGGAAGCCCAGAAGCTCCAGCCGGGCGTGGTCCATGTCATGCCACGGCCCGCCGGTGATCAGCAGCACCTCGACGCGGGGCGCGATCATGCGGCCCGCCGGTAGACGAGCGAGACGGAGGTGAAGGAAAACACCACGTCGCCATCCTGATTTTCGACCCAATGCTGCATATTGGCGATGCCGATCCCCGGCCGGCTGTCGGACGGGCGTTTGGACAGAACGCGCGACCCCGCGGTGAGCGTGTCGCCCGCCCGCACCGCCTTGCGCCAGCGCACCTCGTCCCATTGCACGCCGCAGACCCAGTCGATATTGCCGTTCACCTCGTGATCCATGATCCGCCACAGCGCGGCGGTATGGATGCCCGAGGCCACCAATTCGCCGAACAGTGAATCCTTCGCCGCTTCCTGATCGGAGTGGAAATACTGCGGGTCATAGCGATGGGCGAAATCCAGCATGTCCTGCGCCGTCACCGTGAGCGGGCTGGAGCGGGTTTCCTCGCCGATCTCAAGGTCTTCCCACTTGCGTTCCGGATGGGGATCAGTCTTCTCCAACATAGTCCATCAGCACCTTGTGGAAGTGGCGGATACGCAGTTCCTGGTCGCCAAGCCAAAGCCCTTCATAGGCGGCCGAATGCATCCCCTGCTGCACGCCGGGCAGGTTGGCGGCATCCTGGTCGATGACCAGCCCCATCGAGCGCTCGCCATGCTTGAAGCGTTCGTTGCGCGGCTTGCGCGGGCGCTCTTCGTCGGTCCGCAGCAGTTTGAACATCTGCACGTCGAAATACATCTTGTCAGGGTCCGTCTCATGCGGGCGCTGGCGGAACAGCATCAGATCGTCGGCATGGGTGTTCATCGTGATGTTGGGGAAGATCATGTAGTGATAATCGTCCGTAAGCTGCTCGTCGTTCAGATCGGAGTAATCCAGCCCCATCTCGGGCCCGTGTTCGCGCTTGTATTTCTGCAGCGCCACGCGCACCTCGCTCACCCGCCCGTCGAAATCGGCCGGGTCCATCCCCGCCTCCTGCATCGCGTGCTTGATGAGATGAGGAATTTCGGTGGTTTCGTTCACCCGGTGCGAGATCGTCGAGAACGGGATCAGATAGCGGTTGTGGCGCTCGTAAGTGTCGATCTGGATGTGCTTGTCTTCGATGAAATAGAGAAGTTCCGGGTGGATGCCCTGCACGTGATACGCCTCGTTGAAGGCGTCGACGCTGGTCTTCCAGTTGCAGTCCCATTCCACCGTCCAGTCGATCACCTTCACCATCCGGTCGAAATGGTAGGGCTCGAGGTGCTCGCAAAGCGGGTCGAGATAGTCGCGCAGCGGTCCGGCATCGGGGTTGAGCGAGAAGAACACGAAGCCGTTCCACTCCTCGGCCTTCACCGGGGTGAGGCCACCGCAGGGCGGCGCGCCCTGCGGGAAGGTTTCGATATCGGGCAGGTTTTCGAACTCGCCCGAGAGCTTGTATTCCCAATGGTGATAATTGCACCGGAAGGTGGTGGCGTTGCCCTGCCCGACCATCACCCGGTTCCCCCGGTGCGGGCAGACATTGTAGAAGCCGCGCACGCTGCCATCGGGCTGGCGGGTGAGCAGGATCTCTTCCTTGCCGATCGAGGTGACGAGGTAATCGCCCGGCTCTTCGATATCCTGCGAGGCGCAGCCCCAGAGCCAGACCTTCGTCCACATCCGCTCCCATTCCTTGCGCATGAAATCGGGCGCGATGTAGCGCTGCTTGGGGATCATATTGGTCCCGAGATCGGGGTTTTCGGTCTTGTCGATCGGCGTCTTGGTGAAATCGCCGGGTTTGATCCGATGCACAGTCATTGTCGCCTCGCTCAGAATTGCACGCCCTTGGTGAAGCCGCCGTCCACCAACAGATGAGAGCCCACGCACCAGCTTGCCGCCGGGCTGGCCAGGAAAACGGCGGCGCGCGCGATTTCGTCGGCCTCGCCCATCCGCCGGGTGGGCTGCTGGCGCAGGGCGCTGTTATAGGTGCGCGACCGGGCCACCTTGATCATCTCCCAGTTCGAACCGGGAAACATTGTCGGCCCCGGCGACAGGCAGTTCACCCGAATGCCCTTGGGCGCATAGGCTTCGGCCAGTTGCTTCGACCAGGTGACCAGCGCCGCCTTGATCGCATTATAGGCCATCGGGGCCACGAAAGTCTCGGAGGCCGCCATCGTGGCGACGATCAGGATCGAGGCGTTCTGGCTCTTCTTCAGGGCCGGATAGGCTTCCTCGACCGCGCGGGTGGCGCTCATCAGGTCGATCTCGAAATTGCGGTACCAGTAGCGTTCGTCATTGGTGCCGCCGCCGGCGGAGAGGCTGGCGACGAGAATATCGAGCCCGCCCAACTCATCGACCGTATCGCGCATCCAGCCGCGCACAGCGTCACCGTCGCGGCCCTGAACCGCGCGGCCCATCGCCCGCACGCCATTGCCTTCGAAGGCGCTCACCGCCGCGTCGATATTTTCCTGCCCGCGCGCACAGATCGAAATGTCGCAGCCCTCTTGCGCCAGCAACCCGGCAATCGACCGCCCGATCCCGCGCGACCCGCCCGAAACGGCGGCCTTCAGCCCTTTGAGGCCCAGATCCATGCCCCGCGTCCTCCAATTCTTACCACGCAGGGTCCGCGCAACCTGCCTGGATGTCCATTCCTTACGATCCGTCTTTACATGTATATGATCACCGGATTATTGTATACCTTAAAACAAGCTTTCGCATAAAGGCTCTGCTGCCTGCGTATGTGACAGACGACCAAGGAGAACGCCGTGGACGACCGACCGAATCAAGCCGCCCTGTCTGCGGACTGCCCAACCGAGGCGCCGGCCGAGCGGATCCTCGATGGCGTGAAGGTGCTCGATCTGTCGCGCGTCGTGGCCGGCCCGCTCGCCGGCCAGACCCTGGCCGATCTCGGCGCCGACGTGGTCAAGATCGAGCGCGTCGGCGAGGGCGACGATCTGCGCACCCTCGGCCCGCCCTGGGTTACCTCGCCCACCACGGAGCTGGAGCAATCGACCTATTTCCAGACCGTGAACCGGGGCAAGAAATCGCTCACGCTGGATTTCGCGCGGCCCGAAGGGGCCGAGATCCTGAAGGCGCTGGCGCGTGAATCCGATGTTTTCATCGAGAACTTCCGCACCGGCACGCTGGCGCGCTACGGTCTGGGATACGAAGATCTGCACGCCATCAACCCGCGCCTGATCTATTGCTCGATCACCGGCTTCGGGCAGACCGGCCCCTACCGCGACCGTTCGGGCTACGATTATCTTGCGCAGGCGATGGGCGGGCAGATGGCGGTAACCGGCCTGCCCGACGGGATGACCGGCGCCGGCCCGATGCGGGTGGGCGTACCCATCGCCGATATCACGGCGGGCAACAACGCGGTGATCGCCATTCTCGCGGCGCTCTATCACCGCGAACGTTCCGGCAAGGGCCAGCATATCGACATTTCGCTGCTGGATTCGCAGGTCGCGCTCCTGCTGAACTCGCTCTCGGCCTGGATGAACGCCCGCGCGCCGCTGCCGCGCACCGGCAACGACCATCCCACCGCGGTGCCCAACGGAGTGTTTGCCGTGAAGGACGGCCATATCCTGATCGCCACCTTCAACGACCGCGAATTCGCCCGGCTGGCCGAGGTGCTGGGCCACCCCGAATGGGGCCAGGACCCGCGCTACGCCCGCTCGCGCGACAGGCTCGCCAACCGGGTGCAGCTTACCGAAGACATGACCGAGGCGCTGTCGCATCACGGCAAACAGCACTGGATGAAGGCGATCAACGGCGCCAAGGTCTCCTGCGGCCCGATCAACGACATGGCCGATATCGAACAGGACGAACAACTCGCCGTGCGCGAAATGTTCGTCACCCTGCATCACCCGGTCATGGGCGATGTGCGCGTCGCCGGAAGCCCGCTCAAGTTTTCCGAAACGCCCGTCGATATCTCCCGGGCCCCGCCACTGGTCGGCGAAGACAGCGAGGCGATCCTGCGCGAACGCTTGACCCTGACCGATACCGAGATCCAAAACTTGCGGGCAAACAAGATCATCTGAGGCGTATCGTGACCGACGACAACACCGCTCCCGAGGCCGAATATCTGGGCCATCTCGCCCAGGGCCGCTTCATGCTCCAGCGCGATCCGCTCTCGGGCGCGGCGGTGTTTCCGCCCCGCCTGCGGGCGCCCGGGCATGGCGGCGCGCTCGGCGCCTTCGCGCCGGTCTCCGGGCGCGGCGTGATCTATTCGCTGACGGTTCAGCCCAAAAAGCCGCCTCAGCCCGCGCGCATCATCGTACTGGTGGACCTGGAGGAAGGCGGCCGGATGCTCTCGCACATGCCCGCCGCCACACCCGACAGCGTGGCCATCGGCGATGCGGTCACCGCCCGGATCGTGACGGAAGGCGAGACGCCGACAATCGTCTTCGACCCTGCCCCATGAGCTGGGCCGAAGCCTTCCCGCGCGGCCGCAGCGCCGTGGTCGGCGCCGCCACATTCGGGCTGGGCGAGTGCCCCGGCCACAGCGCTCTGGAAATGGCGGCTGAAGCCGGCTACCGCGCGCTCGACGATGCCGGCCTGACGATCGACGCGGTGGACGGGCTCTTCGTCGCCCTGCCCGACGATTACCTGGGCGGCCTCGCGATGGCCGAGTATTTCGGCATCAGCCCCGCCATCGTCGACAACAACCGCACCGGCGGGTCTTCGTTCCTCTGCCACGCCATCCACGCCGCCCTCGCGCTCGATGCCGGGCTGATCGACGTGGCGCTGATCACCTATGGCTCCAATCAGCGCAGCAATGCCGGGCGGCTGGTCTCGGCCCTGCGCGCCTCGCCCTATGAGGCCCCGCATGGCGCGCGGATGCCGGTGGGCGGCTATGCCCTTGCCGCCGCGCGGCATATGCACGAGTTCGGCACCAGCCGCGAAGATCTGGCCCATGTGGCGCTCGCCGCCCGGCAATGGGCGGCGATAAACCCCGAAGCGTTCCGCCGCGAACCCACCACGATTGACGCGCTTCTGGGCGCGCGGATGATCTCCACGCCGCTCAGCGTGTCGGATTGCTGTCTCGTCACCGATGGCGCCGCAGCGGTGGTGATGACCCGGATGGACCGCGCCCGCGACACCCGCGCGCCGATCCCGCTGCTTGGCGGCGCGGCGACAGTGACCCACAAGGAAATCGCGGCAATGCCCGATCTCACCACCACCGGCGCGGCGATCTCCGGGCCGCGCGCGATGGCGGCCGCCGGGATCACCCCCGAGGCGGTGGACCTGGTGCAGCTTTACGACGCCTTCACCATCAACACGGTGCTGTTTTTGGAAGATCTCGGCTTCTGCCCCAAGGGTGAGGGCGGGCGCTTCGTGGCCTCCGGCGCCATCGCGCCCGGCGGCACGCTGCCGGTCAACACCAATGGCGGCGGGCTGTCGTGCAATCACCCCGGCATGTACGGGCTGTTCACGATGGTCGAGGCCGTGCGCCAACTGCGCGGCGAGGCCGGCACGCGGCAGGTGGAGGGGGCCGAGATCGCGCTCAGCCACGGCAATGGTGGCGTGCTGTCGAGCCAGGCCACGCTCGTTTTCGGGACCGAAGCCACGCTTTGACCCGCCATATCAGGGAGGACAATATGGACCAGGACATTCTCAAACGGATCGACCGGCTGGAAAGCCGCAACGCGATCCTCGAAATCATCGCCAATTACTGCAAATCCTGCGACGACCGCGACGTGCCGCTCCTGCGCTCGACCTTCACCGACGATGCGGTGGTGCGCAGCCTCGACGGGATGATGGAGGGCATCGGCATCGACGGGATCATGGAGATGTATCGCAAGCGGTTCGAAGTGCTGGCGATCTCGGTGCACTGGACGCATGACAGCATCATCACCTTCGACGAGACCGATCCCGACAAGGCCAGCGGCGAGGTGTTCTGCCATGCCGAGGCGCATCGCAACGGGCAGACGCTGGTCGGCAGCCTGCGCTACGACGATGAATACCGGCGCGAAAACGGCGTGTGGAAATTCTCGCAGCGGATTCTGAAGTTCCTCTACTACGTTCCGGTCGAGGAATACGGCGAGGCGCTCGGGTCGCAGACGCGGATGCGCGCCTATGGCGACCGGCGCGCCTCGGACTACCCCGAGAGCTTCGATTGCTACAACACCTGGGCGCAGCATTGCGCGGCGCAGTAACGCACTGACCGCCGCCACAAAAAAGGCCCGCCATTGCGGCGGGCCTTGTCGTTTGCGGCGCTGTCCGGCTCAGAGCTTCCCGGTCAGCTCCGGCAGCGCCTCGAACAGATCGGCGACGAGGCCGTAATCGGCGACCTGGAAGATCGGCGCTTCCTCGTCCTTGTTGATGGCGACGATGATCTTCGAGTCCTTCATCCCCGCGAGATGCTGGATCGCGCCGGAGATGCCGACCGCGATGTAAAGCTCCGGCGCGACCACCTTGCCGGTCTGGCCGACCTGCAGATCGTTCGGCGCGAAGCCCGAATCCACCGCCGCGCGCGAGGCGCCCACCGCCGCCCCCAGCTTGTCGGCCAGCGCCCCGATCAGCGCGAAGTTCTCTTCCGAGCCGACGCCACGCCCGCCCGAGACGATCACCTTCGCCGAGGTCAGCTCCGGACGGTCGGAACTGTCGACCTTGTCCTCGACCCAGGACGACAGCCCCTTGTCGCCGGCGGAGGCCGCGGCCTCGACCGGGGCGGAGCCGCCGGCACCGGCGGCTTCGAAGGTCGAGGTGCGGACACTGATAACCTTCTTTTCATCTTTCGAGCGTACTGTCTGGATCGCGTTGCCGGCATAGACCGGGCGCTCGAAGGTCTCGCCGTCGATCACGGCGGAGATGTCGGAGATCACCATCACGTCGAGCAGCGCCGCGACGCGCGGCAGCACGTTCTTCGCGTCCGACGTGGCCGGGGCGACGATGTGGCTGTAGCCGGGCGCCAGCGAGACGACCAGATCGGCCAGAGGCTCGGCGAGGGTGTTGGCATAGGCCGCATCGTCGGCCACGAGCACCTTGGCGACGCCATCCAGCGTGGCGGCGGCTTCACCGGCGGCTTGCGGGCCGCAGACCAGCACCGTCACCTCGCCCAGCGCCTTCGCGGCGGTCAGCGCCTTGGCGGTCGCGTCGATGTGGAGGTCGCCCCCGGCGACCTCGGCAAGAAGAAGAACGGCCATCAGATCGCCCCCGCAGCTTTGAGTTTCGTCACCAGCTCGTCGACCGAGCCCACCATCTCGCCGGCCTGGCGTGTCGGCGGCTCGGAGGTTTTCACCACCTCGAGACGCGGGGCGACATCGACGCCGTAGTCACCGGCGGTTTTCTCGTCGACCGGCTTCTTCTTCGCCTTCATGATGTTCGGCAGCGAGGCATAGCGCGGCTCGTTCAGCCGCAGATCGGCGGTGACGACCGCGGGCAGCGCGACCTTGATGGTCTGCAAGCCGCCGTCGACCTCGCGCGTCACAACGGCGCTGTCGCCCTCGACGGCAAGCTCACTGGCGAAGGTCGCCTGACCCCAGCCGAGCAGCGCCGCAAGCATCTGCCCCGTCGCGTTCATATCGTTGTCGATCGCCTGCTTGCCCATGATCACAAGCCCGGGCTGTTCTTCGTCGACGATCGCTTTCAGGATCTTCGCCACCGCCAGCGGCTCGATATCGGTATGCACATCCTCGGCGGCGGTGACGAGGATGCCCCGGTCGGCGCCCATCGCCAGCCCGTTGCGGATCGTCTCCTGCGCCTGTTTCACCCCGATCGACACCAGCACGACCTCATCGGCCTTGCCCGCCTCCTTCAGCCGGATCGCCTCTTCCACCGCGATCTCGTCGAACGGGTTCATCGACATCTTCACATTCGCAAGATCGACCCCGCTCCCGTCCGCCTTCACGCGGACCTTCACGTTGTAGTCGATAACCCGCTTTACAGGGACCAATATCTTCATTGGTTGTCTCCTTTGCAGATATGTCTTTTTGACCAAACCCTTGCGGGGCGATCATTCAGCCTCATTGAACCGGGGCGGGCGCTTTTCGAGAAACGCCGCCATGCCTTCCCGCTGGGCCGCCGTGCCGAACAGCTGGTGAAACAGCCGGCGTTCGTAGAGCAACCCTTCGGCCAGGCTCGCCTCTTCCGCCCGCATCACCGCCTCGCGCGCCAGCCGCACCACCGGGCGGGCATAGCCGGCGATCTCGGCGGCGGCCTTCATCGCCTCCGCCAGCACCTCGTCATCCGGCACGACCCGGGCGACAAGCCCCGCCGAAAGCGCCTCGGCGGCCTCCATCATCCGCCCTGTCAGGTGCATGTCCATCGCACGGGCGCGGCCGATCAGCTTTGTCATCCGTTGGGTGCCACCGATCCCGGCGACGACGCCGAGCTTGATCTCGGGCTGGCCGAACTTTGCGCCCTGCCCGGCGATGGCGAAATCGCACATCATCATCAGCTCGCAGCCGCCGCCCAGCGCATAGCCCTGCACCGCCGCGATTTTCGGCGTGCGGGCATTGGCGAAGTCCATCCACTCACCGAAGTAATCCGCCTCCGACATCGCCTCGGCGCTCATATCGGCCATTTCGGCGATATCCGCCCCCGCCGCGAAGGCGCGGTCGGAGCCGGTGACGACCATGCAGCCGACGGAGGTATCGGCATCCAGCGCACGCACGGTCGCAACCAGTTCGGCGGCGAGCGCGGCGTTCAGCGCGTTGAGCTGTTTGGGCCGGTTCAGGCGCAGGAGCGCGACGCGCCCCTCGCGCGTGACCTCGACGAGCCCGCTCATCCGCGGCCCCGGCTTTCGAAGCGCGGCAGCATGGCGGAAAAGTCCATGCCGCGCCCGCCCTCTTCCTCGACATATTGCCGGTACAGTTCCAGCGCTCGCTCGCCCATCGGCGTATCGGCATCCACCGCCGCGGCGGCGGTCTGGCTGAGGCCGAGATCCTTCAGCATCAATTCGGCGGCGAAGCCGGGCTTGTAGCCGTTGTCGGCAGGGCTTTTCGCGCCGACGCCGGGGGCCGGCGTATAGGCATTCATCGTCCAGGAATAGCCCGACGAGGTGGAGACCACGTCATACATCTTCTGGCGGTCGAGGCCGAGCTTGTCGGCCAGCGCGAAGGCCTCGCAGGTGGCGATCATGGTGACGCCGAGGATCATGTTGTTGCAGATCTTCGCCGCCTGCCCGTTGCCTGAGGGGCCGCAATGCACCGCCTTCTGGCCCATCACCTCAAACAGCGGCGCGGCGGTTGCGAAGGCCGCATCGCCGCCGCCGACCATGAAGGTGAGCGTGCCCGCTTCGGCGCCGCCGATCCCGCCCGAGACCGGAGCATCGAGCGCGCCGAGCCCCGCCGCCGCGGCCTGTGCGGCCACCGCGCGGGCGCTGTCGACATCGACCGTCGAGCAATCGAGAAACACCGCGCCCCTGGGCAGCACCGGGATGATCTCGTCGGCCACGCTCTGCAGGATGGCGCCGTTGGGCAGCATGGTGATGGCCACGTCCGCGCCGGTGCAGGCCGCAGCGGCGGTGGGCGCCATCTCGATGCCCTCGGGCTGAGCCGCGAGGTCGAAGCCGGTCACCTCATGGCCCGCGGCGATCAGATTGCGCGCCATCGGCGCGCCCATGTTTCCAAGTCCGATGAATGCGATTTTCATGTCGTTCCTCCCAAATCGAGTTCGTCTTCGCCCAGCGGCGCCAGCATCGCGGCAACCTCATCTCCGCTCACCGTCGCCGGGCCGTCATGGCGCCAGCGCGGGTTGCGGTCCTTGTCGATGATCTGGGCGCGGATCCCTTCCAGAAAATCCCCCTGCGCCTGGGCGCGGTGGGTGAAGCGGTATTCCTGCGCCAGCGCCTGCGTGATGTCGTCAAGCCCGCCCGCATCGCGGATCAGTTGCAGCGCGCAGGCCATCGACAGGGGCGAATTGCGGCGCATCGTCTCCAGCGCGGTCTGCGCGAAGGCGCTGTCGGCGGCGGCGAGGCTGTCGACGATCGCGGCCAGCGTCGGCTGGGTGAAATGCCGGTCGATCTCGCCTGCCGCCCCGGCCAGCGGGCTGACGCCGGGATCGCGCTGCGCGGCGGCGACGAGGCCGACATCGCCGGTTTCCTCCAGCGCGGCGATCAGCGCGGGCCAGTCGGCCTCGGGCACATGGCCATCGGCAAAGCCCGCGTGGATCGCATCCGCCGGGCCCATCCGCGCCGCCGTCAGGCCGAGATATTCGCCCAGATGCCCCGGCGCATGGCCGAGAATCCAGGTGCCGCCCACATCGGGGATCAGCCCGATGCCGCATTCGGGCATGGCGAGCTTGACGCTTTCACCGACGATCCTGTGGCCCGCATGGCACCCCACCCCCACGCCGCCGCCCATCGTGAAGCCCTGCATCAGGGTGACGACCGGCTTGGGAAACTGCGCAAGCCTGGCATTCATCCGGTATTCCTGCCGCCAGAACGCCTGCGCGGCCTCGTGCCTTCCCGCGATGCCGTTGCGGTAGATATCGGCGATGTCGCCACCGGCGCAAAAGGCGCGCTCGCCCTCGGCGTCGATGACCACGAGCGCCACCGCCGGATCGTCGCGCCAGGCGTCCAGCGCCTCTTCGATGGCGATGGACATGGCGGGCGAGAGCGCGTTCAGCGCCTCGGGGCGGGCCAGCGTGATCCGGCCCGCGCGGCCGGCTGTGCGGATGCGGATATCGCTCATCGCGACGCCAGAAGGTTGCGCACGACGATGAGGCGCATGATCTCGTTGGTGCCTTCGAGGATCTGGTGCACGCGCAGATCGCGCACGATCTTCTCGATCCCGTAATCGGCAAGGTAGCCGTAGCCGCCATGCAATTGCAGGCACTGGTCAGCCACCTGGCTGGCGGCTTCGGTGACGAATTTCTTCGCCATCGCGCAGAACTTGGTGGCGTCGGGTGCGCCGGTGTCGAGTTTCCAGGCCGCCTGGCGCAGGAAGGTCCGCGCCGCCTGCAGCTCGATCTCCATATCGGCGAGCCGGAATTGCAGCGCCTGGAACTGGTCGATACTCTGCCCGAACGCCTTGCGCTCGCCCATATAGGCGATCGTCGCATCCAGCGCCGCCTGCGCCGCGCCGAGCGAACAGGCCGAGATGTTGAGCCGCCCGCCATCGAGGCCCATCATCGCATATTTGAAACCTTCACCCTCATTTCCGAGCAAATTTGCCGCCGGAATATCGCAATCGTCCAACTGGACCTGCCGCGTCGGCTGGCTCTTCCAGCCCATTTTCGCCTCCAGCCCGCCGAAGGACAGGCCCTCGGCGCCATCCTCGACGATAAGCGCCGAGATACCGCGCGGGCTGTCGTCGCCCGTGCGCGCCATGACGATATAGGCGTCCGAATAGCCGCCGCCGGAGATGAACGCCTTGGTGCCGGTGAGGCTGTATCCGGCCTCGGTTTTCGCCGCGCGGGTTTTCAGCGCGGCGGCGTCGGAGCCGGAGCCGGGCTCGGTCAGGCAATAGGACCAGACGCTTTCCATGCTGACCGCGCCGGGCAGGAAGCGCGCGCGCACCTCGTCGGAGCCGAATTTGTCGATCATCGCCGCGCACATGTTGTGGATCGACAGGAACGAGGCAACCGAGGCGCAGGACATCGACAGCGCCTCGAAGACCAGCGTGGCGTCAAGCCGGGTCAGCCCGGAGCCGCCGTTTTCCTCGCGCACATAGAGGCCGCCGAAGCCCAGTTCGGCCAGCTTCGGCCAGAGATCCTTCGGAATCTCGCCCCGGCTTTCCCAATCGCGGGCAAAGGGCGCGATATGTTCCTCACCAAAGGCGCGGGCCATGTCGAAAATGGCCGCCTGTTCCTCGCTGAGTGCGAAATCCATAGAATCCTCCCGTTCCGCCAGACACACGACGTCGGCGGCAAGAAGAACATGCTGTGATGCGCACGTAAATTGTGAAATAGTCTCATTCGGGTTGCACAGGTTCACATATGGCAAAACAGTTCGATTGGGGGGCGATGGAATGGTTTCTGGCGATTGCCCGCAGCGGCAGGCTGACCGTCGCGGCGCAGAAACTCGGCATCGACCACACCACGCTGAGCCGGCGGATCAAGCAGCTTGAAGAAACCCTCGACACCCGCCTGTTCGAACGCAGCGTCACCGGCTACACGCTGACGCCGCAGGGCGAACGCTTTCTCGAAGCCGCGCAGGGGGCGGAAACGATCGCGCTGCAGGCGGCCAACGACATTTCCGGCGAAACCTCGAAGATCGCGGGCACGATCCGGATCGGCGGCCCGGAAGGCTTCGGCAGCAGTTTCATGGCGCCCAGCCTCGTCAAGCTGGGGCAAAAGCAGCCCGGTCTGAAGCTGGAACTGGTGACAATGCCGCGCCGGTTCAGCCTGACCAAGCGCGAGGCCGATATGGCGGTAAGCCTTGCGCGGCCAGAGAAGGGCCGGTTTCACGCGCACAAGCTCACCGATTACGAACTCGGCCTCTACGGGACGGCGGAGTATTTCGACAGGTTCGGCCAGCCCGAAACCCGCGCCGATCTGCGCGATCACCGGATCATCGGCTATGTGCAGGATCTGATCTATGCCCGCGAGCTCGACTATATCCCGCAGATCTCCAAGGACATCGTGCCATGGATCACGAGTTCCAACCTGCTCGCACAGATGAACATGACGATTGCCGGCGCGGGCCTGTGCATCCTGCCCAAGTTCATCGCCGCGACCGATCCACGGCTGATCCGCACCATGGCCGGCGAGGTGCGGCTGATCCGGTCATTCTGGCTGATCGTGCATGCCGATCTGCGCGATCTCGCCCGTATCCGCTATTGCTCGGATTTTCTCACTCAGGAGGTACGCGCGGCCCGGGCGCTGTTTCTGTCGTGACGGCGGGCCGGCCCCGGAGGGCCAGCCCGCTCAGTTTCGGGTGCCGTGTGGGACTCAGGATTCGGTCGGAATGAACCCGGCCTTGCGCCAGAAAACGACCCTGCGTTCGATCTGGTCGATCAGCCAGTAGATCGCGAAGGCCGTCACCGAGAGAAGGATCACATAGGCGAAGACCACATCCAGATCGAAGCGCAGGCTGGCGGTCTGGATCAGGATGCCGATGCCGCGCCCGCCGCCGGAAAACTCGGCCACCAGCGCCCCGATAAGCGAGAGCACGGCAGCGCTTTTCAGGCCGGCAAAGACGAAGGGCAGCGCGTTGGGCAGTTTCAGCTTGAAGAAGCGTTGCAGCCGACTCGCGCGCATCGTGGCGAACATCTTGTCGGCATCCTCGTCGACCCCGGCCAGACCGGCGGCGGTATCGACCATCACCGGGAAGAAGGCGATGGTGACGGCCATCACCACCTTGGGCGTCGTGTCGAAGCCGAACCAGGCGACGAAGACCGGCGCGAGCGCCACTTTCGGCGCGGCGTAGAGCGCCACCATATAGGGCTGGATCACCCGTTTGCCGAAGGTCGTCTCGGCGATCAGCGCACCGACCACAAAGCCGATGATCCCGGCAAAGAACAGGCCCAGTGCCGCTTCCTCCATCGTCACTTTGAAGTTCACCCAGACATGGCCGCCGGTAAACAGGTTGCCGAGTACCTGAACGAGCGCCTTGCCGGTGTCGGATGCGCGCGGCAGCACCAGTTCCGGCACCCAGCCGATGACGACGACGAATTCCCAGACTGCAAGCAGCACGATCAGCGATCCGCCCACCAGAATGGGCGACGGGATGCGTTCAAGGAAGGGGTCGCGCAGCGCCTTATGCGCCGGTTGCGCGGCTTTTTGCGAAGCGGATGCCGACATCAGGTCATCTCCATTGCATGGCCGCGCTTGAGCATGTCGCGCGCGGCTTCGACGTGGTGCTGAAATTCGGGGCTGGTGGCGATATCGGGCGTGCGGTCCTTCGGCAGATCGACATCGACAATGCCCATGATCCGGCCCGGCCGGGCGCACATCACCGCGATCCGGTCGGCGAGAAACACCGCCTCGCTGATACTGTGGGTCACGAGGATCGCCGTGCGCCCAAGCCGATGGGTCAGATCGAGCATCTGCATGTTCATGTGCTCGCGGGTGAACTCGTCGAGTGCGCCGAAGGGTTCGTCGAGGAGCAGGATATCGGGCTCGTTGATCAGCATCCGGCAGATCGCCGCACGCTGCTGCATCCCGCCCGAAAGCTCGTTGGGCATCTGATCGCCGAAGCTCTTGAGGCCGACGAGATCGAGCAGCTCATCCACCCTGCCCTGCGCGGCTTTCGCGGCCCGCCGGCCCTTGCTCATCTCGATCGGCAGAACGATGTTGTCGCGCACCGTGCGCCAGGGCAGGAGCACGGGCTTTTGAAACATCATCCCGATCTCGTCGGGCACGCCGGTGACCGCATGGCTCGCCACTTCGATTGTGCCCGAGGTCGGCGGCAACAGGCCCGCGATGATATTGAGCAGGGTCGACTTGCCGCAGCCGGAGGGGCCGAGCAGCACCACGAATTCGCCCGGCGCCACGTCAAGCGACACGCCCGAAAGCGCCTGGATCGTGTTGCCGTCGCGCGTGAAGGTCCGGTCGAGGTTCCGGATCGAGACGGCGGGCGGCGGCGAGCCGGGGGCAGGCATGGTGCCCGCCCCCTCCATCTGCTGATCGCTCACGCTGATCATTCCGCGTTCCATGCCGAGACATAGGCGTTGGACACCGGTGCCGCGAGCGCCTCTTCACCCGCCGCGCCGATGCTCACCATGAGATCCTTATAGGCGGCCCAGGTGGTCTCTTCGATGAAGCCGTATTGGCCGCCCGCGGCGTCGCCAAGCACGAACAGCGCATCGACCCCGTCCAGAACGGCATTGGTGAAGCCCATATCTTCGGTTTCATGCGGCGCGGCATTGCCGCAGGCCGTCACCACCAGCTCGCGGTTGGCGAGCCCGGCTGCGGTGGCCCGCGCAAGCGCCCGGCCAATGCCCTCGATCACGTCCGGGTTGTCGTTGAAATAGCTCGTCTGGGCCATCAGCATCTCACCCGTGGTGGCGGGATAGCCCTCGGAATCGAGCGCTTTGTAGGCCAGCCCCATGCCGCCAAAGATGATCTCGTCGACGAAAGAGGCCGAATGGGCATCGACCGCGCCGCCGGTGATGGCCGAGGCCGCCATGCTGCCCTCGCCCACGGCCAGCTCCTCATAGCTGCCTTCGGACAGGCCCGCATGGGCCAGCAGCGAGCGCATGTAGATCGCTTCGCCGCCGCCGGCGCTGGTGATGCCCACCGTCTTGCCTTCGAGATCGGCCAGCGACGTGATGTCGGAATCCGTGGCCGTGACCAGCCGGAACGGCAGGTACTGGTAGAAATTGTAGAACCCGGTCACGTCCGCACCCGCACCGCTTGCCGCCAGCATGTCGGCGGGCGCGGTCGCGGCAATCTGGGCCTGACCTGCAAGCGTCGCCTGGATCGCGGTCGACGAACCGTCGAGCCCGACCATCGTGACCTCAAGCCCCTCTGCGGCGAATTCCCCGTTCTCCGCCGCCACGTAGAACGGCCAGTTGGCAAGGCAAAGATTGACCGGCAAGGCAACGGTAAGCGCCTTGGTCTCGGCCGAGGCGGCACTGGCCATGGCAATGACCGACGCTGCCGTCATGGCGGAAATCTTCATAAGTTTCAAAGTCATGGACGTTCTCCCTGTCCAGGTTTGGTGATCTGTCCCCGGCTCTGCATGGCCGGTTTGTGTGATCGTTTGAGTGGTGTCGTGTTCGTCGGAGCCGGAGCGCCGGCCCGTGTGTTCAATCTCTTGTGTCGCACAGCCCTCCCCTGTTAACCGCCCTGATCCGGCGCGAAATGCCGGTCGAGCCAGGCAAAGCACTGATCGGCCTGCGACACCGGGCAGTCTATCACCACCCGCGTGCCCTGACGTTCGAGTTCGACCCGAATGCGATCCGCGCCCGCGCGGCCAGCGAACCAGCCGAGAAACCCCTTGCGGCGGGCAGGCCGTGGCGCGGCCTGCGCATTGGTCGCCGTCTGCACAGCGGGCGCCACAACATCCGGCGCGCGGCCAGCGGCCACCGTCCGGCCCGCCAGCACATCCGCGAAATCGCGGCAGAACTGTTCCCACATCCGCTCGGCCTTGGTGCGCATCGGGTTCAGCCCGAGCGCGCCGAGCCGGCCCATCACGGTCGCCTTCGCCACGACGCGCAGTGCTGTGCGGTCGGTGCCTTCGGGCGTAGCGAACACCTCGCTCACCGCCCGCACCGCACTGGCGACGGATGTGTCGTCGCCCGTCACCTCGACGCGCATGTAGTCCGGCGCGCGCGCCTCGGCGATCACGACCCGCAGGGTGAAAGCGGCGCTGATGAAGGCGATCTTCACCTTGATCCGCGCGGTGTATTCCGTATCGCTGATGACCTCGACGGATTGCATCCCGGGCACGCATTGCGCCACCTTGCCGGGATCGAGCAGCACCGGCCAGAGCTTTGCCGGCGGTGCGTCGAAGACATGTGAAAACTCAAGTTCCATTCAGGTTCTCCGCGGCAGCGCGGACGGCGTCCACGATGCCCTGATAGCCGGTGCAGCGGCAGATATTGCCCGAGAGCGCCTTGCGGATTTCCGCATCGTCCGGCGAAGTGTTGCGCGACAGAAGATCGGCCGCGGCGATCAGAAAGCCCGGCGTGCAATAGCCGCATTGCAGCCCGCCATGCTCCATGAAGGCCGCCTGCAGCACATGCAGCGCCTGACCCTGCGCCAGCCCTTCCACCGTTGTGATCGTCTTGCCGTGGGCCTGCACCGCGAGGCTGAGGCAGGACTTGGACACCTCACCGTCGATCAGGATCGAACAGGCGCCGCAGACCCCGGTTTCGCAGCCGCGCTTGGTGCCGGTGAGGGCAAGCTGATCGCGCAGGAAGTCCGACAGCAGGCGGTTGGCGGGCACTTCCGCCTCTATGGTTTCACCGTTGAGGGTGAGGGAAATCCAGTGATGGCTCATGCCGCGGCCTCCGACCAGTCAAGCCCTGCCGCCTCGGCCACGATCCGGCGCACAGTGGCGCGCACCACCTGCCGGCGGAATGCAGCACTGCCACGCGCATCGGAGACCGGCGTGAGGTCTTCCGCCGCGATCCGGGCGGCCTCGGCGGCAAGATCGAGCGTGATCGCCTGCCCGGTCAGCGCCGCCGCCGCGCGGGCCATGCTCTGCGCCACCGGGGTGGCCGCACCGATGACGAGGCGCACATCGTCCCACAGCCCGCCCCGCTCGGTCAGCGTGAGGGCGACATTGGCCACCGGACGATGCTCGGCCGGCGTGCGCAGATGGCGCTTGTAGTGCCCGACCCGGCCCGGCGTGACCGGCGGCAGGTGGATCGCGGTCAGGATCTCACCCGGCTCAAGCGCGGTGGTGAAGTAATCGACGAGGAAATCCGCCATCGCCACGCGGCGGGTGCCGGACCGGCCCGCAATCTCCAGCTCGGCATCGAGGGCAACGAGAACGGAGGGCGGATCGGTCGCCGGATCGCCGTAGCAAAGGTTGCCGCCGATGGTGCCCTGGTTGCGCACCTGCGGATTGGCGAGCCCTGCCGCCACCTTGGCAAGCACCGGGTAATGCTCGCGCACGATGTCGGCGCGCGCAATCTCGCTGTGGCGGCTGAGCGCGCCGATCCGCAGGCCCGCCTCGGGCGTGTAGCCAATCCCGCGCAACGCGCTGAGACCACCCAGCGCAACGACGATGCCCGGCGCGAGCATCCGCTGGCGCATGGCGAGCAAGAGCGCGGTGCCGCCGGCAAACACGGCGGCCTCGTCGCCATAATCGGCCAGCATCCGCAGCGCTTCATCAAGGCTTTCCGGTTCGAGATAGTCAAGGTTACGCAAGAGACGCCTCCTCAAGTTCGGCAAGGCCCGCGAGGATCTTTTCCGGCGTGATCGGCAGATCGGTGATCCGCACGCCGATCGCGTCATATACGGCATTGGCGATGGCGGCGGCGCCCGGCAGGATCGCGGTTTCGCTCGCGCCTTTCGCGCCGAGCGGCCCGTTCGGCTCGTAGCCCTCGACGATCATGCTGTGCATCATGGGCACCGCATCGGCAGTGGCCATCGTGTAATCGGCAAGGTTGCCGTTGATGACGCGCCCGCCCTCGAAATGCAGCTCTTCATAGAGCGTCCAGCCCAGCGCCTGCACCGCCGCGCCGTTCGACTGGCCATGCACCGCGAGCGGATTGATCGCCACGCCACAATCGTCCGACAGGTAGGTTTCCACCAGCCGCACCTGCCCGGTTTCGGTATCCACCTCCACCTCCACCGCCTGGGCGGCAAAGGAATAGGCGGGGGCGATGTTTCCGCGAAAATCGCCATCGAAACGCACCGTCTGCGGATCGTGGCTGCCCTTCACATAGATGCCCTCGCCGCCGTGGCGATAAATGTGATAGCGGCAGATCTCGGCCAGCGGTGCTGTATGCGCACCGTCGGCGCTGCGGATCACGCCATCCACCAGCGCCAGATCCTCCGCATCGCAGCCCAGCTTCGCCGCCGCCGCGGCAAGGATCGTGGCCCTGGCCTCCTCTGCCGCCTTCACCATCGCCATGCCGCCATTGATCGTGACCCGCGAGGCGAGCGTGCCGATACAATAGGGCGAGTTGTCGGTGTCCGGGGCGGCCACGGTGACATGGGCAACGGGAATACCCAGCGTCTCGGCGCAGATCTGGGCGAGCATGGTAAATGCCCCCTGCCCCATGTCGGATTCGCCGGTATGCACCACGGCGCGCCCGTCTTCGTTGACCTTGAGCAGAATGGTCGAGCCATCCCAGTTGCCGATGGTGCGGTTGCCGCTCACATGCATCGCCGCCGCCATGCCCACGCCACGGCGCAGCACGCCGCCGGCCTTGGCCCGGCTCCGTTTTTCGCCCCAGCCAATCGCCTCGCTCACCTGGTCGAGGCAGGCGGGCAATTCGCAACTGCCGATCTTCCAGTCATGCACGCTGGTCTCGCCCGGTCCGATCGCGTTCTTGCGGTGCAGCTCAATCACATCGAGCCCGAGCATCTCGGCCATCGTCGCCATGTGGCTGTTGAGCGCGAAAGACATCTGCGCGCCGCCGAAGCCCCGAAACGCCCCGCGCGGCATCGTGTGGGTGTAGACGAGCCGCGCCCGCGTGCGGATATTGCGGATGCGCTGCATGTTGTCGCTGCGCATCGCCGTGACGGTCATCACCTCGCCCGCAAGCCCGGCATAGGCGCCGCAATCGGCGAGAATATCGACCTCCTTGGCGACGATGGTGCCGTCGCGCGTCATCCCCATCTTCAGCCGGATCGTCGCCGGCACGCTGAAACAGCCCGAAAGGATATCGTCGAGCCGGCTCAGCCCCAGCCGCACCGGGCGATCGACCAGCGTGGCGAGGAAGGCGGCGATCACGCTGGAGCGCTCCTCGATGATCTTGCCGCCAAAGCCGCCGCCCACCGTCGGCTGGATCACGCGGATAGAGGAAATCGGGCGGTCCAGCGCCTCGGCCAGCCGCTGGCGGGCGAGGAAGACCGATTGCGTCGAGGTCCAGACGTTGAGCCGCCCGGCGCCGTCGACCTCGGCCAGCGTGGCCATCGGCTCCATGTAACCGGGATATTGTGAATGGGTCGTATAGGTTTCTTCGTGGATCAGATCGGCCCCGGCAAAGGCGGCATCGACATCGCCCCGGTCGATATTGATCTCTTCGGAGAGGTTGCCGCCCTCATGCACCTGCGGCACGCCCGGATCGAGGCTGAGCGCCGGGTCGAGCAGCGGCGCAAGCTCTTCATATTCCACCCGGATCAGGTCGAGCGCCTCTTCCGCGATCTCCGGCGTCTCGGCCACCACCGCGGCCACTTCCTCGCCGACGAAGCGCACCACGCCGCGCGCCAGCACATGCTGCTGCTTGTGGCCCACGCCCCAGCGCCGGTCGGGCACGTCGGCCCCGGTGGCGACAGCCCTGACCCCGGCCAGCGCCCGCGCCGCGCTGGTATCGACCGAGACGATCCGCGCATGAGCATGGGGCGCACGCAGCAGCCGCGCATGGAGCATCCCCGCCAGCTTCAGATCGCCGGCATACCGGGCCCGCCCAAGCACCTTTTCGCGTGCGTTGATCTGTGGCCGCGCCTGGCCGATGGCAGACGTTTCCATGCTTTCTCCCTGCACCGTCGCGCGATGGTTGTGGTTGAGTTGAATTGTGTTCGCGCTTGTTGTTGATTCAACAACACGTCAAAGCTGCCATAGCTAAGTTGATTCATCAACAAATATTTTCTAGAATGATATTTGGGATTTACGTGAACCAGTCGCGCAGGCGGCAGTAGGTTCCAGAGCCGGAGGAAAGGGAGAATCATGGCGAAACAGGACAAAGCACAGGCTTGCCCGTGGTCAGACCTCGACCCGAGCGGCGCGAACCTCGTGGTGCACGATTTCCTGACAACGCGGCTCAGCGCCCTGATGAGCAGCCTGCGCCGCCAGGTTACCCTGCCCTACGCCAAGAGCTTCGACCTCTCCATCGCCCAATGGCGGGTGCTGTCGCTGGTGGCCCATGCGGGCACCTTGCCCTTCGGCGAACTCGTGGTGCAATCGACCTCCGACAAGGCCCTGGTCAGCCGCACCGTGCGCACGCTCGAAGAGCGCGGACTGGTCACGATCCAGCCGGAAACGAAAGCCTCGAAAAAGAAGATCGCCTGCACCATCACGCCCGCGGGCCTGACGCTCTATGACGAGGCGATCAAGATCGCCCGCAAACGCCAGGCAGATATGATCCTCTCGCTCAACCGGGGCGAGCGCGAAGCTCTCTTTGCCATCATCGAAAAGCTGCAGGGCATCCTCGACGACGAATAGGCGCGCCCACCGGCTCAGCGCGGGTCGGCGCCGTCTTCGTCGAACACATCCATCGTGCCACACCACAAAAAGGTGGCCGTTTGCGCGCCGTGGTTCCACGTCGAATGCAGCCGCCGTGAGTTGAAGTGGATCGAATCCCCTTCCTTCAGCACGGTCGCCTTGCCCTCGACCTCGACGGTGATCTCGCCGCGCACCATGAAGTAGAGTTCCTCGCCCTCGTGGCTGGAGGGTTCTGTCCGGTGGCCGGAGGGCTCATGGATCAGCACCGAGCGCAGCGTGCTGCCGTCGAACCGCGTCGACAGCCGCTCGAAGGTCGGCGCGCCGCGGCCGACCTGATATTCCACCCGCTCGCGCCGCCGCGTGGTGTTGCTGCCCACGCCCGGCTGTTCGAGGAAGAACGACATCGGCTTGCCGAGCACCTTGGAGATCGCCCGCAGCGACGAAATCGACGGCACCGTCAGGTCGCGCTCGATCTGCGAGATGAACCCGACAGACAGCCCGGCACGGTCGGCGACGACCTGCATCGTCAGCGCCGCTTCCTTGCGGCACGCTCTGAGCTTCCGGCCGAGCGTCGGCGCCTGCTGCTCGTCTTGTTTTTTTGCTTCGTTCGGCATTGGCAAAAGGTGTGGGCAGGCTCCGGGTCTGTCAAGCGGTGAGCGGCGGAGGGGCGATTCCGGTGCCCGAAGCCGTTGCCGGACTGCACAATTCATCGGCAATGCCTCAATTGCGCCATCGCGCGTCCTGCGCTTCAGCCATAGGAAAAAGGCAAATTCCCGGCATCTATTTTTTTAGCAATACTAAAACTTGACAGGTCAAACGATTCTCGCGCAGGATTTTAGTCAGGCTAAAAAACGCATTGGAGATGCCCGTTTTCATGACCTCCACGCTCGGCAAGAAGCTCCGCGAAAGCCGCAAGCAGGCATCGCTCACCTTGAAGGAGGTGGCCGACAAGGCGGGGTTTTCGACCGGGTTCATCTCGCAGGTCGAACGGGGCATTTCGGTGCCGTCTCTGTCATCGCTGCGCGCGATTGCCGGGGTACTCGGCCAGCCGATCTCGGTCTTTCTCGAACAGCCCTCCAGCGCCGACGCCACCCGCGCCTCGGACCGTGTGAGCTACCGGGTCGGCGACGGCGCACTGGCCTATGAGCGGATCTCGGCGAAGTTCGAGGGGAGCACCCTGCGCTCGGTGGTGGTGCACGAACCCCCCGGCCACCGCAACGAGCCGGTCAGCCACGAGGGCGAAGAGCTGTTCTTTGTCCTCGACGGCGAGCTGACCGTTGAGGTCGAGGGCGTGCCGACGGTGCTGACGCGCGGAGATTCCACGCATTTCGATTCCAGGAAGGTTCATTCGACCTGGAATCACACATCGCAAACCGCATCGCTGCTGTGGTGCGGAACGATGGACGTATTCGGCGAGGACGCCATCGAGCCGGTTCACAAAAATGAAAAGAGAAAGGGCGGCTAAGCCCTGAAGTATCCAACCCATAGGGAGTTAGTAATGGCAATCTGGAACACATCACTCGCAGCGGGGCTTCTCGCGGCAACGGCGCTCGTAAGCCCCGCTCTGGCCGGCGGAACCCTGCGGCTCGACGAGGTCGCGGTGGGCGAGCTCGACCCGGCAAAGGCATCGGACTATGCCGACAGCATCCTGATGTTCAACGTCTACGACACGCTGGTCCTGCCCGCGCAGGGCGCGGCGGGCCATGTGCCGCACCTCGCCGAAAGCTGGACGAGCGACGGTAACACCTTCACCTTCACCCTGCGCGACGGTGCGGCCTTCCAGAGCGGCAACCCGGTGACGGCCGATGACGTGGTCTATTCGCTCGACCGCACCAAGGCGCTCGGCGCGGGCCTCTCCTACCTGTTCGGCGTGGTCGAAAGCGCCGAGGCGGTGGATGCGCGCACGGTCAGGTTCACCCTGTCCTCGCCCTACGCGCCCTTCGTCGCCTCGCTGACCCGCCTGCCGATCGTCGACAAGGCGCTGGTCGAGGCCAGCAAGGCCGCCGACGACACCTGGGGCGAAGCCTTCCTCTCCGGCAACGGGGCAGGCAGCGGCGCCTATGTGGTGACCGCGCATAATCCGCAGGAAGAGACCGTGATGGAAAAGAACGGCAGCTACTTCCTCGATATCGCCGAGGCCGCGCCCGACCAGGTGCGCCTGCGCTACGGCCTTGAAGCCGCGACGGTGCGCACCCTGATCGCGCAGGGCGAGCACGATATCTCGTCGCAATGGCTGCCGCCTGAGGTGATGAAGGCGCTGGCCGATGACGGTGCGCAGCTTTTCACCGAAGGGGGCACCGGGGCGTTCTATCTCAAGATGAACACCACCAAGCCGCCGCTCGACGATGTGAACTGCCGCCTCGCCCTGTCGGAAGCCTTCGACTACGATACCTCGATCCGTATGATCGCGATCACCGACGAGGTATCCGGCGGCAGCCCGGCAACCGGCGCGATCCCGAAGGGCATGTTCGGCGCGAACGACGCCTCGATGGCGCTGATGCAGGATCTGGACGCCGCCAAGGCCCATCTCGACGCCTGCGCCTACGATCCGGCCGAAATGGATATCGAGATCAGCTGGATCGCCGAAGTGCCGCTCGAAGAGCGCTTCGCCCTGCTGTTTCAGTCGAACCTGACCGCGCTCGGCGTGAAGTCGCATATTGTCAAGATGCCCTGGGCGCTCTTCGCCGAACAGGTCTCCAAGCCCGAGAACACGCCGCATATCAGCCAGCTCTTCGTGAACGCCGTCACCGGCGACCCCGATACGCTGCTCTACGGCATGTATCACTCGTCGACGCCGGGCACCTGGCAATCGCCGGAATACCTCAACGACGCGAAGGTCGACGAGTATCTGGAAGCCGGGCGCATGGCGGCCACCGAGGAAGAGCGCGGCGAAGCCTATGCGATGCTGAATGCGCGGCTGATGGAGATCGCCCCGACGATCTACGCCTATGACCGGCAATCGGTCTTTGCCGCCAGCAGCCGCGTGACGGCTCCGGCGCTCACCGATCCGGCGCAGGCCTTCGGGCTCGACGGCATGGGCTTCACCTTCCGCCTGATGGAAGTGGCTGACTAAGCGACACTCCCCGCTGCCGGGCCGTCACTGGCCCGGCGGCCCACAACCCGGAACCCGGATATGACTCCTGTCCTTCGCCTCCTCGCGCGACGGCTCGGTATCTCTTTGATCGTGCTCGTCGGCGTTTCGATGCTGATCTTCGGCATCGCACGGGTAATCCCCGGCGACCCTGCGCGCATCGCGCTCGGGCCGAACGCGACCGCCGAACAGGTGGACGCGCTGCGCGAAAGCCTGCACCTGAACGAAGCGATCCCGGTGCAATACGGCTATTTCGTCAAAGACCTGCTGCGCGGCGATCTCGGCACCTCGCTCTACACCAACCGGCCGGTCACGCAGGACATCGCCCAGTTTCTGCCAGCCACGCTGGAACTGGTGCTGTTTGCCGGCATCCTGATGGTGGGGATCGGGCTGCCGCTCGGCATCTGGTCGGCACGCTACCGGGGGCGCTGGCCCGACCATGTGATCCGCCTCGTCTCGCTGCTCGGGGTCTCGGCCCCCAGCTTCGTCTGGGCGGTAATCCTGATGCTGCTCTTCGCCTTCTTCCTGCCGATCTTCCCGATCGCGGGCCGGATCTCGGATATCTACGAGATCGAGCGCGTCACCGGCTTTCTGCTGATCGACACGCTGCTTGCGGGCAATCTCGCCGCCTTCCGCGATGCCTTCTGGCACATCGTCCTGCCCGCCTTCGCACTCGCCGTTTCCGGCATCGGCCAGGCCGCCCGGCTCACCCGTGCCAATATGGTCGAGACCTATGACAAACCCTATATCGAGATGGCGCAGGCCTATGGCTTCCGCGCCCGCCGGATTGCGCGCAAATACGCCTTCAAGCCCTCGCTGATCCCCTCGCTCACCATCATCGGGCTCGATTTTGCCGCGATGCTCGGCAACGCCTTTCTGGTCGAGGCCGTCTTCGCCTGGCCCGGCCTCAGCCGTTACGGCGTGGCGGTGATCCTGCGCAAAGACCTCAACGCGATCATCGGCACGGTGCTGATCATCTCGGCCACCTTCCTGATCGTGAACCTGATCGTCGATCTGCTGATCGCCTTCCTCAACCCGCGCATCCGCTACTCGCAGAGAGGCTCGTCATGAAACGGACCCTGGTGATCCTCCTGCGCAACCCACTCTCGCTCATCGGCGTGATCCTCGTGGCGCTGGTCGTACTCTCCGCGATCTTCGCCGATTTCATCGCCCCCTTCCCCGAACACCGGGGCTCGGTGGTGGATTTCGTGAACTTCAACAAGGCCCCCAACGCCACCAATATCATGGGGACAGACCTTGTCGGGCGCGATCTGTTCAGCCGGATCATCTACGCCTTCCGCATCTCGCTGGTGCTGGGGGTGGTGGTGCTGGCCATCGCCACGCCGATCGGCACGCTGGTGGGGCTGTTCGCGGGCTATGTCGGCGGCAAGACCGAGTTCATCCTGATGCGGCTGACGGATGTGTTCCTCTCGATCCCGCCGCTGGTGCTGGCCATCGCCATGATGGGCGTGCTTGAGCCGACGCTGATGAACGCGATGCTCGCCGTCACCGCGATGTGGTGGCCCTGGTATGCGCGGCTGGTCTACAACATCGCCCGCTCCGAGCGCGAAGAGGGCTACGTGCTGGCCGCCGAGGTGATCGGCGCCTCCACCCCGCATATCGCGCTGCGGGAAATCCTGCCCAACTGCCTGCCCGCGATCCTGACCAAGATGACCCTCGACATGGGCTTCGTCATCATCATCGCCTCGTCGCTGTCGTTCCTCGGCCTCGGCGTGCAGCCCCCCACCCCCGACCTCGGCTCGATGGTGGCCGAAGGCGCGCGCTACCTGCCCGATAGCTGGTGGCTCACCGTCTTCCCCGGCCTCGCCATCCTTATCGCGGTGTTCGGCTTCAACCTCGTCGGCGATGCGCTGCGCGAAATCCTGGGGGCCGACCAATGAGGGACGTGTTGCGCATCGAAGACCTGGTGCTGAAGTTCCGCGGCTATACCGGCGTGACGGAGGTGCTGCATGGCATCTCGCTCAACATCCGCGCAGGCGAGCGGGTGGCGCTGGTGGGCGAGAGCGGCTCGGGCAAATCGGTAACCGCGCGCATCGTGCTCGGGCAATTGCAGGAACTGCGCAGCGCGCAGGTGCAGGGCGGGCTCTACTTCGAGGAACAGGATCTCAACCGCCTCAGCCGCCGCCAGTGGCACGCGCTGCGCGGCACCCATATGTCGATGATCTTTCAGGACCCGACATCCTCGCTCAACCCGGTCTTTACCATCGGCGTGCAATTCACCGAGGTGCTGCGCCGGCGCGATCCGAAACTGTCGAAAGAGGCCGCCGCCAAGCGCGCGGGAGAGTTGCTCAATTCGGTCTCGATCCACGATCACGCGCGGGTGCTGAACGCCTATCCGTTCCAGCTTTCGGGCGGGATGAACCAGCGTGTCGCCATCGCGATGGCGCTGGCCAACCATCCCTCGCTGCTGATCGCCGACGAGCCGGGCACCGCGCTTGACGTGACGGTGCAGGCACAAACCCTGCACCTGATGCACGACCTCGTGGAGCGCACCGGCACGGCGGTGCTGTTCATCTCGCACAATCTCGGCGTGGTGCGCGAATTCGCCGACCGGATCTACGTCATCTATCGCGGCAGGATCGTCGAACAGGGGCCGACGCAGGCGGTGTTTGAAAACCCGCGCCACGCCTATACCCGCGCGCTGATGGCTGCCGTGCCCCGGATCACCGGCGGCGGCGTGCCGGAGATACAGGACATGGACGGGGCGTTTTTCGACCCGCTTGAAGTGCACGGGGAGGACCGGCCATGACCCCGCTCCTGTCGCTCAAAAACGTCTCGAAGACCTTCGGCCACGGCGATCACATCGTGCAGGCCGTGCGCGATGTGAGCTTTGACGTGATGCCGGGCGAATGCCTTGCCGTGGTGGGCGAAAGCGGCTCGGGCAAGACCACGCTCGCCAACATGATCCTCGGCGTTTTCGGCCAATCGTCGGGCGAACTCTGGTTCGACGGCAAGCCGCTGCCAACCCGGCGCACGCTGGAGCACCGCAGCGCAATCCAGCTCGTGCAGCAAAACCCGCTTTCCTCGCTCAACCCCAAGCGCTCGGTGGGTGCCTCTGTCCGGCTCGGGCTTGACGTTTACGGCATCGGCAGCCCTTCCGACCGCTGGTCGCTGGTCGAGGCCGCACTGGAAGAGGTGGGCCTGCCGCGCGACTTCCGCAAACGCCCGCCGGCAGCGCTCTCGGGCGGCCAGCGCCAGCGTGTCGCCATTGCCCGCGCCCTCGCCTGCCAGTCGCGCCTTGTGGTGCTGGACGAGCCGACTTCGGCGCTCGACGTTCTGGTGCAGGCCCGCGTGCTGCGGCTGCTCAACGATCTGCGCGCCGCAAAGGGGCTGAGCTACGTGTTCATCACCCACGATCTCTCGGTCGTGCGCAATGTGGCCGACCGTGTGGCGGTGTTCAAATCCGGCCAGCTCGTCGAATGCGCCGAGACCGGGGCCATCTTCGAAAACCCGCGCGAGGACTACACCCGCCAGCTTATCGGGGCGGTGCCGGTGGTGACGCGCGAAGAAATCGAACTCAGGAATACCTTGGCGACGGAGGGCCAGACATGACGGATATATCGCAGGCGGTGGCTCAGGCGGGAAACCAGCCTGAGACCACGTTCAAGGCGTTGGAGCGGCTGGTGGACGAAACCATCGGCGTGAAATTGTTCACGCTGATGGAGGTAGATCACGAGGAAAACGTCGCCTGGCGCAATTACACCAACATGCCTGAGGCCTACCCCGTGTTGGGCAAGAAGCCCCGCCATCAGAACAAGTGGTCCGAGGTCGTCGACGGGCGGCGCGAAACCTTCGTGGCCAATTCGATCGGCGAGATCGCGGAGGTGTTCGACGATCACGAACTGATCCGGTCGCTCGGCTGCGAAAGCGTGCTCAACCTGCCGATCTTCATCAATGGCGAGCTGCGCGGCACACTCAATTGCCTGCACGAAGCGGGCTATTACACGCCCGAGCGCGTGACCGCCGCACAATCCCTCAAAACCGCTGGCGCGCTGGCATTCCTGCTGGCCGAAAGCATCCGCAACCAAGGAGAGCACAATGGGTAAGATCACCCGCCGCGTGGCCACCGATGTAGGTGGCACCTTCACCGACCTGGTCTGCTTCGAGACCGATATTGATACCGGTGAATCCCGTGTCATCACGGCCAAGAGCGACACCACCCCGCCCGATTTCGAGACCGGCGTGCTCAACGTGCTGGAAAAAGGCGGCGTCGATCCGGCGGAGGTCGATTTTCTCGCGCATGGCACCACCGTGGTGATCAACGCCCTGACCGAGCGCAAGGGTGTGAAGGTCGGCCTGATCACCACCGAGGGCTTCCGCGACTCGCTGGAGATCGCGCGCGGCAACCGTCCGGACTTCTTCAACCTGCACTACCAGAAGCCCGCCCCCTTCGTGCCGCGCCATCTGCGCGCCGAACTGCCGGGGCGCTTCACCTATACCGGCGAGGAGCGCGCGCCGCTGGATGTTTCCAGCCTGCCCGCGATCCTCGACGGCTTCCGCGCCGAGGGGGTCGAGGCGGTGGCGATCAGCTTCCTGCATTCCTACGCCAACACCGCGCATGAAGAGGCGGCGCTGGCCGAGGTGCAAAAGCTCTGGCCCGAGGTCTCGGTGGTCGCCTCCCACCAGATCACCCGCGAATGGCGCGAATACGAGCGCACCAACACCGCCGTGCTCTCCGCCTATGTGCAGCCCGTCGCCGCGCGCTACCTCGCCAAGCTCGACAACGGGCTGAAATCCAGGGGGCTGAAGAAGAACCCCTATATCATGCAGTCCAATTGCGGCGTGGACTCGCTGCCCGCCACCTCGAAAACGCCGATCACCATGGTCGAAAGCGGCCCCGCCTCGGGCTTCTGGGGTGCTGCCGAGCTTGGCCGGCTGATCGGTGAACCCAACGTTCTGGCGCTCGACATCGGCGGCACCACCGCCAAATGCTCGCTGATCGAGAACGGCGAAGTGCGGATCATGACCGATTACTGGATCGAACGGTCGCGCGAATCCTCGGGCTACCCGATCATGGTGCCGGTGGTCGATCTGGTCGAGATCGGCAATGGCGGCGGTTCCATCGCCTGGGTCGACGATTTCGGCAAGCTGCATGTCGGCCCGCAATCGGCCGGCGCCCTGCCCGGCCCGGCCTCTTACGGCAAGGGCGGCACCGAAGCCACCACCACCGATGCTAATCTCTGGCTTGGCCGGATCAACCGCGACTATTTCTGCGGCGGCGCGATCGACGCCGACATGATGGCCGCCGAAAAGGCGATCACCGCGCTTGGCGAAAAGCTCGGCGTCGGCCCCGACCAGGCTGCCGAGGGGATCATCCGTATCGCCAACAACAACATGGTGAACGCGCTGAAGCTCGTCTCGCTCAATCGCGGCTTCGACACCCGCGATTTCACCCTGCTCGCCTTCGGCGGCGGCGGCGCGATGCATGCCGTAGCGCTGGGGCAGGAATTGCAGGTAAAAAAGGTGGTCGTGCCCGCCGCCGCGGCGGTGTTCTCGGCCTGGGGCATGATGATGTCGGACCTCAGACGCGACTTCTTCGTCACCCACCTCGTCGACCTGACCGATGGCGCGGGCGATGTGATCGAGCGCACCTTCGCCGAAGCCGAGGCCGGCGCGCTCGCCACCTTCGCCGAAGAGGGTGTGGAAGACGGCAAGGTGAGCTTCCTGCGCTACGGCAAGTTTCGCTACCAGAACCAGGAGCACACCACCGAAGTGCTCCTGTCGAACGAGGCGATCACCGATGCGAGCCTGGCGCAGATCGCGTCGGACTTCCACGAAACCTACGAGCGTGAATACACCTACCGCCTCAACGCGCCGGTCGAGATGGTGGGCATTCACCTCGTCGCCAAGGCCGAGGTGGGCAAGCTCGAAATGCGCCCCGAGCCGCTCGGCGATGCCGATGCCTCGGGCGCGGTCAAGGGCAAGCGGATGGTCGACTATGCGCTGGAGGGCAAGCACGAAGCCACGATCTACGATGGCGACGCGCTGCGCCCCGGCATGGCGTTCCACGGCCCCGCGATTGTCGAAGACAGCGGCACCACCGTGGTGATCCACCCCGGCAACGCCGTCGAGGTCGACCCCTACCGCAACCTCCACATCAACCTGAACGGATGAGGCCACGATCATGACCCAGAACAACGACCGGATCACGCTGGAAATCATCCAGAACTCGCTTCAGGCCGCCGCTGACGAGATGTTCGCCGCCATGCGCAAGACCGCGATGTCGTCGATCATCTACGAGGTGCTCGACATGGGCACCGGGATCACCGACGCCGAAGGGCGGCTTGCCTCCTCCGGCGCGGGCATCCCCGCCTTCGTCGGTGTGCTCGACAAATCTGTGCAGGCGATCCTGCGCAAATTTCCGGCCGACAACATACGCCCCGGCGATGTGTTCATCACCAACGATCCCTATTACGGCGGCGTCACCCACCTCAACGATCTTGTGCTGACCATGCCGGTCTTCGCCGACGGCCGGCTGATCGCATGGACCGCGAACATCGCCCATAATTCCGATGTCGGCGGCATGGCCCCCGGCTCGCTCTCGGGCGAAGCGACCGAGATCTTTCAGGAGGGGTTGCGCCTGCCCGGCGTGAAGCTCGTCAGCGAGGGCACCACCCTGGATGCGGTGATGGATATCATCACCATCAATTCGCGCATGCCCGACTTTCTGCACGGCGATGTCTGGGCCGCCATCGCCTCGGTACGGGTCGGCGCGCGGCGGCTGGAAGAGCTTGCCGCCAAATACGGGGTAGACACCTTCATCCGCGGGATGGAGAGCTTCATGGATTTCGGCGAGAAATCCGCGCTGGCCGAAATGGCCACCTTGCCCAAGGGCACCTTTACCCTGTCGGAAGACCAGGACGATGGCCGGGTCTACAACGTGACCGTCACGATCACCGACGAAGACTTCACCGTCGATCTGCGCGACAACCCCGATCAGGATCCGGGCCCGACCAATGCCTGCCGCGACGGCACGATGATCTGCGCGCAGATGGTGTTCAAATCGCTCACGGGCCACGACACGCCGGCCAATGACGGCTCGTTCCGGCCGTTGAAGGTGCTGACCCGCGAAGGCTCGATCTTCCACGCCCGGGAACCCTCCGCCGTCGGCTTCTATTTCGAAACCGAAGTGCGGATCTACGACCTGATCTGGCGCTGCCTCGCGCCGCATATCCCCGAAAAGCTGCCCGCCGGGCACTTCGCCTCGATTGCGGGCACCTTCATTGGCGGCATCCATCCCGATACCGGGCGGCAATACACCATTGTCGAGCCGCAGATCGGCGGCTGGGGCGGCTGGGCCGGCCATGACGGCAATTCCTGCATCTTCTCGGGCTTCCACGGCGAAACCTACAACACACCCGCCGAGATTTCCGAGGCGCGCAACGGGCTGCTGGTGGACCGGATGGAGCTCAATACCGAGCCGGGCGGCGAAGGCGAGTTCACCGGCGGGCGCGGGCTGAAGCTCGAATATCGCATCCGCACCGATAACGGCTTCCTGACGGCGGGCTATACCCGTTCGAAGATCAAGCCCTGGTCGCTGGAAGGCGGCGAGGAAGGCTCGGGCAATTTCATCGAGGTGATCAAGAGCGACGGGTCGCAGGAGCGCTATTCCTTCGTCTCCGGCCTGACCGTGAACAAGGATGACGTGATCCGCGTGATCACCTCTTCGGGCGGTGGCTATGGCGATCCCAAAAAGCGCGATCCGAAGAAGATCGCCGCCGACATCAAGAACGGAGTGCTGACCGAAGCCCGTGCCAGAGAGGTCTACGGCTACACCGGCTGACCAAAACCGGGCGGGCGGCACAGGCGGCCCGCCTATCAGACATTCGCGTATGGGAGGATCCCGGATGACCAAGACGCAAGACAGACTGACCAGGCTGCGCGCCCGCATGGAGGCCGAGGGGATCGACCTCGTCGCGCTCGGGCCGGGGGCGCATATGGACTGGCTCATGGGCTTCCACCCGCATCCCGACGAACGCCCCTGCCTCGCCTGCATCACCCGCGAGGCGGCGGCCTTCCTGATGCCGGCCCTGAACGCCGAAGGCTCGCGCCCGCATACCGATCTGCCGTTCCACGAATGGTCCGATGCCGAGGGTCCCGATGGCGCCTTCTCCACCCTGCTCGACGCACTGGGGGCGAAGTCGGCCCGCCGGATCGTGCTCGACGAGACGATGCGCGCCGATTTCGCCGCATTGGTGCAGGACGCCCTGCCCGATGCCGAGCGCCGGTTCACCGCCTCGACCATCGGCTATCTCAGGATGCGCAAGGACGACGACGAGTACCGCGTGCTGAAGCAAAACGCCCTGATCGCCGACCAGGCGATGGAGGCGGGCTGGGCCGCGATGGCGGCGGGCATGAGCGAGCTTGAGGTGGCGGCGGTGATCCGCGAGCGGTTCAAGGCGCTCGGGGCCGAGCCGCTCTTTACCATTGTCGGCGCGGGCGGCAACGGCGCCTTCCCGCATCACCACACCGGCGAAACCCGGCTCGCGCAAGGCGATGCGGTGGTGATGGATATCGGCGGCGGCATGAACGGCTATTCGAGCGACATGACCCGCATGGCGGTGCTCGGCACGCCGCCCGAGGGCTATGACGAGGTGCATGCCATCGTCGAGGCCGCCGTGCAGGCGGCGATGAAGGCCGCCCGGCCCGGCGCGAAGGCGCATGAGGTGGACGATGCCGCGCGCGGCGTGATCGCGGCGGCGGGCTATGGCGAATATTTCGTGCACCGCACCGGCCACGGCATGGGCGTTGAGGTGCACGAGCAGCCCTATATGACCTCGGTGTCGCAGACGGTGCTTGAGCCGGGCATGGTGTTTTCCATCGAGCCGGGCATCTACCTGCCGGGCCGCTTCGGCATCCGCCTCGAAGACATCGTGATCCTGCGCGATGACGGCCCCGAAATCCTCTCCGAACTCCCCCGCAAGCTGAAGGTGCTGTGATGGCCGATCCGTTCACCCTGTCGGTCATTCAGGCCGGGCTGGAAAACGCCGCCGAAGAGATGTTCTCGGTGTTGCGCAAGACGGCGATGAGTCCAATCATCTACGAGGTGCTCGACGTGGGCACCGGGGTGACCGACGCGGCGGGGCGGCTGGTCAGTTCCGGCGCGGGCATTCCCACCTTCGTCGGCGTGCTCGACAAGGCGGTGCAGACCATCGTCGCGCGCCATGGCGACAGCTTGCGCGAGGGCGACATCTTCATCACCAACGATCCCAACCACGGCGGCGTGACCCACCTCAATGATGTGGTGATCGCCAAACCCGCCTTCCACGAAGGCAAATGCGTGGCCTGGACCGCCTCGATCGCCCATTGGGGCGATATCGGCGGCAAGGTGCCCGGCTCGATGGCCACGGATGTGACCGAGATCTTCGCCGAGGGGCTGCGCCTGCCCGCGGTGCGGCTGTTCGAAGCCGGCACGCCGTTGCAAGGGGTGTTCGACATCATCGAAACCAATTCGCGCCTGCCCGATTTCGTGCGCGGCGATCTCTGGGCACAGATCGCGGCCAGCAAGAGCGCCGAGGCGCAGATTCTCACCCTGTTCGACAAATTCGGCGCCGAAACCGTCAGCGAGGCGATCGAAGACGCCTTCAAGACCGGGCGGGCGCGGGCGCTGAGCGGCCTCGCTGCGCTGCCGAACGGGCGCTATGAGATTGAGGAACAGCAGGATGACGGCGCGATCTGGCGCGCGGCCATCACCGTGACCGACGAGCGCTTCACCGTCGATCTGCGCGGCAATCCCACGCAGCAGGCAGCGCCCTACAACACCAGCCGCGACGGCGCGGTGATTTCCAGCCAGATGATCTTCAAGGCGCTCTGCGATCCCGAGCGCTTCGCCAATTCCGGCTCGTTCTCGCCGCTCGAAGTGATCACCGAGGAAGGCACGATCTTCCATGCCGGGCCGACCGCGCCGCAGGGCTATTACTTCGAAACCCGCATCCGGCTGTTCGACATGCTCTGGCAATGTATGGCCCGCGCCCTTCCGGGCCGGTTGCCCGCCGGATCGTTCTCGTCGATCTTCGGCACCGTCATCGCCGGCAACCATCCCGATACCGGGCGCAAATATACGATGGTCGAGCCGCAGATGGGCGGCTGGGGCGCCACGGAGGAGCGCGACGGGGTCGATGCGATGTTTTCCACCAGCCATGGCGACACGTTCAACTGCCCGGTGGAGATCTGCGAGGCGCGCTACGGGCTGAACGTGATCCATAAGTCGCTCACCGAAGCGCTGCCGCAAACGGGCAGACATCATGGCGGGCGCGGCGTTTCGGTGCTTTACGAAGCGCGCGCCGAGGCCAGCCTGTCGGCGGGCTACACCCGCGCCATCGTGCCGGTCTGGTCGCTCGACGAAGCCCCGCCGGGCGGGGTGAACGCCTTGAAAATCCAGCGCAAGTCAGGCGAGACGGAATATCACCGCTTCATCAGCGGCACCCGCCTCGCGCCGGGCGACCGCGTGCTGATCGAAACCGCCCAGGGCGGCAACGCCTGAGGCGTGCGCCCGGCCCTAGCGCTTCGTGCGCCGGGGCATGGCGTGGCCGTCCTTCTGAACCCCCGGCTTGCGGGGCTTGCCCTGCGGCTTGCCCGGCTTCGGCGGCGTGAACCGCTTCGAGGTGTCGCCCGCATTGGCGGCGGGTTTGCCCTTGCCTTTGCCCTTGGGCTTCTGGCCGGGTTTCTGGCCGGGCTTGCCGCCGGACGCATGCTTACCCGGCGCGCGCGGCGCCGGATCGCGGTCTTTCTTCGCCCATGTCTCACCGGGCCGGGCGGGTTTGTGCTTAGGCTTCTTCTTGCCTTCGGGTTTCGGGGCCGGGGCCGAAGGCTCCGGCGGCGGCGCGCTCACCTCGGGCCGGGCGGCGGGCTTGTCCTTGCGCGGCGCGGCCTCCTTGCGCGGCTTGCCGGGCGCCTCATCGAAGCGCGGTGCGCGGCGCGGCGCCTTGGCAGGCTTCGGCCCGCGTCCTTTCGCCTGCAGATCCGGTGGCGCATCCAGTGCCCGTGCGGCAATCCCCTCCTCCAGCACACCACCCTCATCCAGCGCGGCGAAGAACCCGTCGACGCTGCGCTCCGCCAGTTCGACGAAGGTCTCGCTCTGCTGCACCCGGATCGCGCCAATATCGGCCTTGTCGAGATTACCGGCGCGGCACAGGAGCGGCAGCAGCCAGCGCGCTTCCGCCCTGTCCGCCTGCCCGACCGACAACGCCACCCAGCGGCTCGGCCCAAACTCGCGGCGCGCGGGCGCGGCGGCTTTGGCGTCGGGCGGCAGAAGCTCCTCGGGCGCGGCGTGGCGCGACTGGTAGAGGCGCAGATAGGCCCCGGCGATGGCCTCGGGGCCGTGGCGGGCGAGAAGCTTCGCCGCAAAGGCGGCCTGCTCCCCGGTCAGCGCCTCGTCCCAGGCCGGATCGGACAGGAGCCGCTCTTCGTCCTGGCGCTGGATTTCCTCGGGCGACGGCGCCAGGGTCCATTCGGCGGTGATCTTGGCCCATTTCAGCAGCCGCTCGGCGCGCTTGGTGGCCTTCGGCGGGACGATCAGCGCCGAAATGCCCTTGCGGCCTGCCCGCCCGGTGCGGCCCGAGCGGTGCAGCAGGCTTTCGGTATTGGTCGGCAGATCGGCATGGATGACGAGGTTGAGGTTCGGCAGGTCGATGCCGCGCGCCGCCACGTCGGTCGCCACGCAGATCCGCGCCCGGCCATCACGCATCGCCTGCAGGGCATGCGAGCGCTCGCTCTGGCTCAACTCGCCCGAGAGGCTGACGGTGGCAAAGCCCCGGTTGGTCAGCCGCGCGGTCAGGTGGTTCACCTGCGCGCGGGTATTGGCAAAGACGATGGCGCTCTGATCGTGGTGGAAGCGCAGCAGGTTGAAGATCGCGTGTTCGCTGTCGCGCGCCGAAACGCGGACCGCCTGATAGGCGATATCGGCGTGCTGATCGGTGCCGGTCAGGGTGCTGATGCGTTGCGCATCGCGTTGGTAGCTCTGGGCCAGCTTGACGATGGCGGGCGGCACGGTGGCGGAAAACAGCAAGGTCCGCCGCTCTTCAGGCGCCGCGCCAAGGATGAATTCGAGGTCTTCGCGAAAGCCCAGATCGAGCATTTCGTCGGCCTCGTCGAGCACCGCCGCACGGAGGGCGCTCAGATCGAGCGAACCGCGCTCGACATGATCGCGCAGCCGTCCGGGCGTGCCGACGACAACATGTGCGCCACGTTCGAGCGCACGGCGCTCCTGACGGATATCCATGCCGCCGATGCAGCTCGCCATCACCGCGCCGGTGCGGGCGTAGAGCCAGCCCAGCTCGTGGCGGACCTGCAGCGCCAGCTCGCGGGTTGGCGCGATGACCAGCGCAAGCGGCGTCGCCGCCGGGCCGAAGGCGAGCGCTTCTCCAAGCAGCGTCGGCGCGATGGCAAGGCCGAAGCCCACCGTCTTGCCCGAGCCGGTCTGCGCCGAGACCAGCAGATCCGCCGCCGCAAGCTCCGGCGCGATCACCGCCTCCTGCACCGGCGTCAGCGTGTCAAAACCGCGCTCGGCGAGCGCCTCGGACAGAGGAGGGATCATGGGCAGGGAAATTCCATAAGGGTCGGCGACAAAGCCGTAAGGGGCGCCACGCGGGCAAGAGACCCCGCCCTATAGAGCGAATGCCGCTCGGGGTATATGCCCCATCGCACTCCGCAGTACGATTTCTTGCCGATGCCTGTTGAAAAGGCCGGGGCACTGTCGTGGTTGCGCCCCGGCCGGTCTCACTGCCCGATTGGTCGCTAGGCCTCGCCCGGAAGCGCCCGGTCCAGTTTGCGATGCCACGCCTTGTTCTTGGTGTCCGAGAAGGCCGATTGCAGCAGCGCGTCATAGGCGCGCCGCTCCAGTTGCTTTTCCGGCTCGGAGACGAACTGGCTGGCGAGAAAGCGCCTCGGCGCATCCAGCGGGTTCCACATCGCCGACGAGCGCGTTTCGACATTGTCGATGGCAGCGGACAACGTCTCCAGAACATGCACGAAAGGCACGCTCGTCAGCCTCACGTCGTCGCCGACAAGAAGATGGGCCGACAGGCCGCCGGGCTCTTCATGCAGAAGCGTTTCGTGCTTCCTGTGTGTCAGGCTGCGCATGGTCCAGCGCTCTTTCAGCCGCTTCTCGCGAACACAGAGAAATATCCCGTTGCCGCGGTACGACAACACGCCCCGCCCCGACAACAGCGCGCCCTGCAGGTTCTGCGCGGCCCCACGCACCAGCGCACGGAACTCGTCCGAGCTGCAATCGGCATAGAGCTGCTCGACCGACGCGATCTTGACCGCGAAGGTCGAAGCGCTGGACAGGCGCCGGCGCGTGAGCTGATGAAGGTAATTCTCGAACTCGTCATAGTCGATCGCGCCGGGCACTCCGATCAGCGAAATCGGGTCGCGCAGCCGGAAATCCTTCACATCCTCGCCCATGCCGCGCATCTCGCCCGCCATGAGCGGCTGGCTATGGCGCCGCGCCTTGTCGACGGAGGTTTTCTGCGCCGCCTGCAGGCGGGCCGTCAGCTCCTGATAATCGACGGGCTTGGTGATGTAATCCGTCGCGCCCGCCGAAAAGGCGCGGTCGAGGCAGCTCTTGTCACGCATCGCGGTGAGCATGAGGATCGGCACGTATTCATAGCCCGGCGTCTCGCGGATCAGCCGGACCAGCACAGCCCCGTCATCCTCGGGCATCTGAAAATCGACGAGAAAGCAGTCGAACGCCTCGTCCGCTTCCTCGATCTCTTCGAGCGCCTCGATGACAGACGGCGCGGTGGTGACATGGTGGTGGGTCGTGGCACTCAAAATGCTCGTTACAAGGTCCAGGATCGACTGATCGTCGTCGACAGCCAGCACTCTCATTTTGTTACCCCAAATTCATCCCCTGAAAGCCGTAAATGTGCCGCCACATCATGGCGGAGACCGGCGTTTTCGATGGCGGAACCTGGGCGACTTTGTGGCAAAACCGTGACCGCCGCGATGCCGGGAGACAATGGGGGCGAGAGGCGCGGGCTGTTAACCTTTCGGACGTAAGCAATGTGCGGCGCTGGTCTGCCCGACCGGGTCGAATCGCATTGAAAGGCCCGGGATTCGCGGGGGGTCACAGTGGGTTTTCGCGCCTGTCAGCCTGCTTTTTTTCACAGCTTCCCGGTCAGCTCCGGCAGCGCCTCGAACAGATCGGCGACGAGGCCGTAATCGGCGACCTGGAAGATCGGCGCTTCCTCGTCCTTGTTGATCGCGACGATGATCTTCGAATCCTTCATCCCCGCCAGGTGCTGGA
>NZ_BROH01000014.1 GCF_027923545.1 Sinisalibacter aestuarii
ACTGCGCTCGGGTGTCGGAAAGAGCGTGATCGGCACGCCCCAGGGGACTTCCCGACCTGTCTTTCCGAGCGGGGTGCGGTGAAAGGTGGCGAGATCGGTGAAGTTGTGGTTCGTGATTGCGGCCTTGCGGCTGCGCGCCCCTGTGTTCCCGGGATGCTGCGCCATGAAATGCGCCCGCGCCCCGAAAGCTTCCGAGATCAGGTTGATCCCGGAAGTGGCGGAGATGTTGCGGATTTCGGCCGCGATGTCGTCAAGCGCCGTCTGGGTGCGGGCATAGACGGCCACGGTCATGTGGTGCTCGCCGAAGATCAGGCGTTTGGATTCCAGATCGTCCTGCGCGAGTTCCAGTTCCTGGGCGAGACTGACGGCTCCGTCATTGGCGGCCTGCATTAGCCGCAGCTGCCGCTTGATCCGGCCCGCCATGATGTTGGCGTTGATCGGCACAAAAGAGTGCGTGACCACCATGTCGACGGGCAGATTCAACTCGTCGAGCATCAGGCTATCGGTCTTGGCCGGGTAGTTCTTCACCGCAAAGATCGCCCCGAGCTTGTCGCCGACGGCACCGTCCGAGAGTGCGATGGTCGTGCCGCGGAAGGTGACGCGCGTATTGGCTACGTCCTCGGCGATCACACCGAGGCGCGACCGGGGGAAAAGCGGGGACTCCTCGCCCGTGTTGAGTGAACCGAGGAAGCCCAGAAGCTCGCCGGTGCTTGCGGCCAGCGGGCGGGGCTTCAGCTCATCGAAGGAGGACAGCAGAAACCCCACAACCTCGTCGAGCTTGCGCAAGCGGCGGGTGGTGTCGGCCGCATGTCGCGAGCGAGACGCCCCCAGACCGAAGGGCAGACGGCTGCTCGCCTCGGGGCGCTTCAGCACGGTCAGAGTCAGCGTCTTGTCGCGCAAACTCGCGCGGCCGAGATGCGCGTGCCATCGTTTGTCGACGGCGGCCGCAAACCCTTCGCCCGGAACGGGCGGCAGGGTCACGTCGACCGCTTTCGAGACCTTGTGCAAGTAGAATGAGAACTCGGTCCCGACCTGCGCCACGATGCCAGCCAGCAACCCTCCGATCCGGTCGAGATGCCCGTCCTCGCTCGTGGTGCTGTTCACCCCCTCGAGCCGGATGCATTGCATCAGCTCGTTGCCGCGTGTCCGGATCGTTCGGTCGTTCACGAGGCTCACATAAGGCAGCATCATTGAGAGCCGCTTCTCGCCCTTGACCCATGCGGGTAGCGCGGTCAGCGGATCGATGGCGTTCTCAATCTCATCGGCAATTCCATCACGGGGCATAGCTGTCGCCTCCATGCAGCTTGCGGTTCGTCGTGGGCGGGGTTTCCTGCAGGGTGATCACCAGGACATCGAGGAAGTTCGGATCCCAGTCCGCGGCCTTCCAGAGCGCCGGCCAGGCCAGCCCCGCGAAAACAGCCACCACCCAGCTCTGCACCCAGAGGAACAGAAGCGTCGAGCCGAAGAGCCAGACCATGGCGTACATGATCGGCAAGCCCATCAGCTTGGGTGGCCTGAGAAGGCCGATGAACACGCGGGACTGGTCAGCCATGGCCAAGAACTCCGGGATTGCTCAGGTGGTCCAGATGGCGGCGACGATGGTGGGTGCTGCGGCGATGCCCGCGATTGCAACCACGACCCAAAGCGCCTGACGAAAGTCGAGGATGCCAAAGAGCCAGGAAAGAAACACACCGATCAGTGCGAGCGTGCCAATCACGATGCCCAAGGGACCGGTGATCGCATCGACAATGCCTTGAAGCAGGGTCTGTACCGGCGAGAGGTCGATGCTTTGCGCAAGCGCTGGACCCGCCAGCACGATAAGGGCCGTCGCGCCGAGCGCGACGATCGCCCGCGTGCGGAGCACGCTTTGACGTTTCCTCGATGTCATGAAAGATCTCCTCTGAGCCGCTCAAACACGGCAGTCACACGGGCCACATGCCCTTGGGTTTCTCGAAAAGGGGGGATGCCGCCGTGGCGTGTGACCGCCTCAGGGCCAGCGTTGTACGCGGCAAGGGCCAGAGAACCCTCACCGAACTGGTCGAGCATCATCAGCAAGTAGCGGGCTGATCCGTCGAGGTTCTGCGCAATGTCATGTGGGTCCACGCCGAGGTCGCGGGCGGTATCCGGCATAAGCTGGCCAAGGCCTATGGCACCGACAGGGCTACGTGCAGCCGGATTGTATGCGCTCTCGACTTCGATATTGGCCCGGTAAAGGAGCGCCCAATCAGTGACTGAAAGCCCTGCGCGACGCAGCGCACCATGCCCGGCATACCGCAGAGCCGTGGTCTCGATCGCATGGAGGATTTCTGGGGTGGCGCGGGCGGCGGATCGAGCCGGGATCGCTGTCTCGCTCGTTGCGTCAGGAACGCGAGGTTCTGCGAAGAGAAAAAGGCGCCCGTTTGCCTCTTGAGAAGAGGAAATCAATTGGCCGTCTGGGCCAACCGAAAAGATGAAACCGTCGGCCAGGGCCGGGGGCGCGGAACAAACGCCTGTACCCAAAGCAACGACGAGCGCAGTCGCGCGGTCAGCTGCCTTTGACCGGAGGCGCGGCGTGGCGCTCGCGGCCACCTTCTTCAAGTGGGATGCTAGCGGTCGTACAGCCCATGTCGGCCAGGAAACTGACAAGGCCAACGATGGTTTTGAAGTCGCGGAGCTTGAGGACGCTTCGGCTGGTGACGAGCATCTTATCGTCACGCTCATCAGTGGCGACGGCGCGGATGACCCACGAGCCGTACCAGCTGTTATGGCGCTTCTCTGCTCTCTCCTTGCAGACCACCTCAATGAGGTAGCCCTCGGCGAGCAAGCCGCGCAGTCCGTCTTCTGTAACCACATTCGGGGCTTCTTCAATCATGGCCTTCCCTTGGGTCCTTGTTCTGCCTGGGTGCAGTATCAGGCCCACGGGGTCGCAACACCGTGAGCGATACAAAACAACATTAATGATAGCAAGACAATAATAACGTGTTGACGAAGTTCGCCTTGCTCCGATAACGGTGATAGCCGACAGAATGATAATCTTAAAGGCGGCAAAGGAGTTTTGCCCTGCGGCTGTTTATTGCGCGCAACGCACCGTTGCTGTTCGCGTTCCTGCTTGGAAGCATGCCGATAGCCGCGGCAGCAGATTGCGTACCTCCCGAACGACCGTTCTTGCCTCAGTCGCAAGACGACATGCGTGCCTACGCCGATCTGATCAGAAGCGATTTCGAGACCTACATTGCCGATGTGCAGGACTACTTTCGTTGTCTCGACGCCGAGCGCGCTCGCGCCTTTGTTGAGGCGAGGGAGGTCAGTGATGACTACGCCAGGTTCCTGAATGCTCTCGAGTAAGCGACTACGGGTTTGTGCCGCCAGTAGAAATCAACCGTTAGACCAACGCTCCGTCAGTCTCTAACGCAATGATGTTTTTCAAGCGGGCGATCATGTCGTCACCGCTTGCGACATCCGCGCTCGCACATTCATTGATCGATTAGGATTTCAGCAGTTTGTTCAGACTTCTACGAAGAATGTATGAAAAATTGGCCCACACGTTTTGGTGACTTGCCGACATTTTGTTTCAGCAATACAGCTTCAAAAATGATGTACAGGATTCGGGCCTTTTTTGGGATACTCCAGATTGCCTCCATATTGGTGGCAGTGACCCTGATGCCGTCCAATGCATCAGCCATGGTTTCGTGCTCTGTTGAACAACTCGCCCAGGAGTCTTCAAACGAGCGCCACCATCATGAAACGGACATTCCGGCTGCAGATATCGACCATGGAGCAGACCACTGTGCGTCACATATCTGCGTGGTCGGAGACTTCGTAGGTGCCGAAAGTTGCACAAAGCAGTCCGCTAATGTTTCCCTCCGGTCCTGGGATATTGCGTCCCTAGTCCGTTCGGCCACACCCGAAGGTTTGCGGCGCCCTCCTCGCGCCTGATGCACCTGTAGCCGCAGTTTGACTGCGACCATCTGCATCTGACATTTCGAGGAAATCTAAGTGAAAATTCTGCTTGCGGCATCCTTGCCGCTGTTCGGGGCCGCCTGCTCGGCGCTTCCTGAACTTGAAACCGTGCCAGCGCTTACGGCGGCGGTTACATCGCCTGTGGTCGCGTCTGCGCAACCCGGGCCTGTTGTTGCTTACGCGGGCTACTCGGTCGGAGAACCGGCCGAATGGCGGACGCTGAATGATGAACAACGGGAGGGTGGCGAATGAAACTGCCTCTTCTCATGGGGTCCATGTTGCTGGTGTCCGCCTGCGCCAGTCCTGCCGTTCTTGAGCGCGCAAAACCAGATCGCGCGGGCTTTGGCAGTGTCGAGACGGGTGCACGCCAGGCTCTAGGGGCCACACCGATCTGGAACCTGTCTGCCGCGGACCTTGAGGAAACGCGCAAGAGGGTTCACGCCATGGTGCATGGTAAGACCGTCAGCGCCGACACCGCAGTGCAGGTTGCCCTGATAAACAGTCCCGCACTTCAAGCCAGCTTCGCTGAGCTAGGTCTGTCCTCAACTGACTTATGGGAAGTGGCTATGGGGCCGGTGCCCTCGATCGGTGTGTCAATCTCCGGGTTGGCTGGCGATGTCACTCGCACACTTGAGGCAACATTAATCAACTCCCTGCTCGACGTGGCAACATCCGCACCGCGGACCCAACTTGCGGAGATTCGCTTCAGACAATCCGAACTTGCTGCGCTCGCCGACACGATAGACTTGGCCGTTGAAACCCGCCGGGCCTGGATTGAGGCGGTTGGCGCTTTCGAAGCCGCTGCACTGATCGCTCAAACTCAGGGCACTGCCGAGGCAGCGTCCGAACTTGCTGTGCAACTGGGCCGTACCGGCGCGATGAGCAAGGCCGATCAAGCAAGAGAGCATGCCTTTACTGCTGAGCTTGCCGCCGAACGTGCAGCCGCCCAATTGGAGGCGCAATTGGCCAAAGAAAAACTGCTTCGGCTGATGGGGCTTTGGGGTAGCGACACCACTGTATTCGTGCCGGACTCGCTGCCCGCCTTGCCTGGTGGCCCGCGCGTTGCAGGAAATATCGAACAGCTGGCACTGGCAAACCGCGTAGACCTGGCATCTGGAAAGCTGGAACTCGAGGCGCTCGCGCTGGACTACCGTCTGACCGGGCAAACCCGTATGGTCTCGGACGTCCAGTTGGTGGCTGGTTTCGACCTGGAACGTGCAGCCGGAGAAACCGAGGCCAATCCAGCGCTTGCTCTAGATTTCGAGATCCCGCTCTACGACACCGGTCCGCTGGTGTCGAAGCGTGGCCGCATGGCCTATCTGCAGGCAGCGAACAGGCTGGCCCAGCAGGCCGTCGATGCGCGTTCGGACGCACGCATGGCCTATAGGGCCATCACCGGTCGCCATAGCATCGCGCGGCATTGGCGCGACTCTGTTTTGCCTCTGCGACGCCAGATCGATGACGAAGCGCTGCTGTCCTACAACGGCATGCTGACCTCGACCTTTGAATTGATCGCTGATGCCCAGGAGGGGCTCGCTTCGCGCCTCTCTGCCGCAGAAGCGAAACGTGACTACTGGCTTGCCGAAACAGACGCGACCGTGGCGATTTGGGGCGGGGCAATTACTCTGACCGGAGGTAGCGAAGAATGATGAACCGTCGTCAATTACTGGGCGCGGGATTGACCGCGAGCGCTGGAGCTGTGCTGGCGAACGCCGGGGCCGCGCAAACACGCTTTCGCGATCTGCCCGAGGCCGCCTTTACCGACAGCCCCTATACACAAGTTCCCCCAAGGCCTTCGGATCGGTTCGACTACAACCCCGTTGTAACACTGAACGGATGGTCTTTGCCGTATCGCATGAACGGAGATGTAAAGGAGTTCCACCTCGTTGCAGAGCCTGTTGAAAGGATTATGGCGGACGGGATGATTGCGCGGCTCTGGGGCTACAATGGCCAATCCACCGGACCCACAATCGAAGCGGTCGAAGGCGAGCGGGTGCGTATTTACGTAACCAACCGTCTTCCGGAACATACCAGCGTGCATTGGCACGGACTGATCCTGCCATCGGGAATGGATGGAGTTGGTGGTTTGTCGCATCCCGGCATCCCGCCGGGTAAGACCTTCGTCTACGAGTTCGACCTCATCAAGTCCGGCACCTTCATGTACCACCCGCATGCGGACGAGATGGTACAGATGGCCATGGGCATGATGGGGCTCTTCATCGTGCATCCGCGCGACACGGCGTTCATGCCGGTGGACCGGGATTTCGCGTTCCTCCTTGCGGCCTATGACATCGACCCGGGGACCTACATCCCGCGCGTGGCCGAGATGACCAATTTCAACATGTGGACCTGGAACAGCCGGATCTTCCCGGACATCGATCCTCTGGTGGTCAACAAGGGGGACCGCGTCCGTGTGCGTTGTGGCAACCTGACGATGACCAACCACCCAATTCACATGCATGGCTATGACTTTCAGGTCACCTGTACTGACGGAGGCTGGGTGCCGGAAAGTGCCCGTTGGCCCGAGGTCTCGATCGACATTCCTGTAGGCGCCATGCGCGCCTACGAGTTCGACGCGATTCACGAAGGTGACTGGGCGATCCACTGCCACAAGTCGCACCACACCATGAATGCTATGGGCCACGACATCCCTACATTTATTGGCGCCGACAAGTCCCGCCTGACCCAAATGATCCGCCGCCAGCAGCCTGGCTACATGCCGATGGGCACGGCGGGTATGGCGGATATGGGCGAGATGTCGATGGAGATCCCCGAGAACACCGTGCCGATGATGACCGGATGGGGGCCGCATGGCCCATTGGAAATGGGTGGCATGTTTAGCGTGGTGAAGGTTCGCGAGGGCATCGACCGCGACGATTACAGCGATCCTGGCTGGTACGACAACCCGCCCGGAACACAGGCCTACGAATGGACGGGCGAGCTGCCCGAACATGCATACAACACCAGTCCGAAAACCGTGATCACGCCGCGCGGCGGCGTGCGGCAGGGCTGATGCCAGAGCACAGGAGAAACACGCTCATGAAAACTGCACTTTTGACATTGGGGCTGGCCCTGATTCCCGCCCTCGCAATTGCGGACGCCGGGCACGGCAACGGTCAAATGGCCATCGGCATGCCTGCGATGCATGGCCATGAACCCACGCGAACCATCGATGTGATAATGCGTGAGGACTACGACAAGGACGCACCGTTCGTCTTCGAACCCTCCTCGGAAATGACTTTTTCTGAGGGTGAAACCGTGCGCCTGCGCATCACGAACATGGGTGAGGAAACCCACGAGTTCGTGATGGATTCGATGGCACAAAACGCTGAACACAAAGAGCTGATGGCCAAGTTCCCTGAGATGGAACATGACGACCCTAACGCTGTGCGCCTTGAACCAGGTGAAGAGGCGGAGATCCTTTGGACTTTCAACAAGGCCGGCAACTTCGAATTCGCCTGCCTGCTGCCCGGCCACTATGAAGGCGGCATGCACGGCGCCCTTACTGTCAACTGATCTCAAATCAAAGGAAACCAATCATGACCAAATTTTTGACGCTCGCCGCTGCCCTTCTGATGACCGCTGGAACTGCAATTGCTGCTAGCGATAGTGCCATGTCCTCGGGCACGGTGACCAAGATCGATGCCAAGTGGAACAAGATTACTGTCGACCATGGCCCGCTGGAAAACCTCGACATGCCAGCAATGAAAATGGTCTTCGTTCTCGCCGATCCCGCGATGCTGGAAGGGCTGAGTGAAGGCGCACAGATCAACTTCGTTGCCGACCGTGTGAATGGCAAGCTGACTATTACAGAGCTGGTGCAGTAACTACAGGTCGCGCGCCCTGTCTCGCAGGGCGCGCGATTTCATTCGTCGTCGGAGATCATGAGAAAGTTGCGTCGTCTACGACAGAAAGATCCGCAAGAATTGGACAATCCGGTCGGTGATCGCCAGCACACTGGTGCACGAGAGACGAAAGAGTTTCTTTCATCGACATGAGTTTAGAGATCTTTTCATCAATCTGGCGCAGGTGCACCTCTGCGACGGCCTTTACCTGCGCACTTTCTCGATTGTCATCGTTATAGAGCGCCAAAAGCGTACGGCAGTCTTCGATTGTAAATCCCAAGGCTCGCGCTCGTCCGATGAATGCCAGCTTATGAAAATCGATCTCTCTGAAGCTTCGATACCCGTTTGCAGCGCGCAAAGGTGTTACTAGACCGATATCCTCATAGTAGCGAATGGTCTTGGCCGGCACTCCTGACCGCTCGGCAACATCACCAATGTTCATTTCTGCCTCCTCTCACTCGGCCGGGACGGGGGCGAAGTCCTCCACCCGCCCAGACTCTTGGCGCTCGTCCATCGCCGGTCTTACGCGCCGCAGCCGCAAGGCGTTCGTCAAGACAAAGACCGAGCTAAGTGCCATCGCACCGGCAGCGACGACCGGTGACAGCAGCACGGCGAAACTCGGATAAAGCGCTCCGGCGGCCAAGGGTATCAAAGCCACATTGTAACCAAAGGCCCAACCAAGGTTCTGTTTGATGTTTCGCATGGTGTGTCGCGAGATCTCGAAAGCGTTCACAACGCCGCGAAGATCACCGGACATCAATACGACATCTGCGCTTTCGATCGCCACATCCGTGCCAGTGCCGATGGCGATGCCAACATCCGCGTGGGCGAGCGCGGGTGCATCGTTGATGCCATCGCCAACAAAGGCCAATGTGCCCTGCTGGCGCAGATTTTCCAGTGCCGCCACCTTGCCGTCGGGCAAGACCCCCGCGATCACGTGGTCGATACCAGTCTCTTCGGCAATTGCTTCTGCCGTTTCGCGTTTGTCGCCGGTAATCATTGCCACCTTCAAACCCAGACTGTGCAGTGCGGCAATCGCGGCTCGGCTCGAGGGTTTGACCGGATCGGCGACGCCAATCGCAGCCACCGCCTTGCCATTGATTGCGGCGAAGAGTGCGGTGCGACCTTGCCGTGCGAGCATAGTTTCAGCCTCTGCGAGTTCACCAAGATCGATCCCTTCGCGCTGCATCATTCGGTCAGCTCCGACAACAACCTCGGCCCCGTCAACGATGGCGCGCACGCCATACCCTGTAATCGAAGTAAACGCGCTCGGTTCCGACAGTCTGATGTTTTCCGCCTGCGCGCCGCGCACGATAGCTTCGGCGATCGGGTGTTCTGATCTGGCTTCGACCGATGCGACTGCCGCAAGAACGGTGCAGCGCTCGGCTCCTTCCGCCAGCACAAGGTCGGTCAGCGCGGGACGTCCGGCGGTGACGGTGCCGGTCTTGTCCAGAGCGACAACCTTGACGTCCCCCAATGCTTGCAGAGCATCCCCCTTGCGGAACAACACGCCCATTTCAGCAGCGCGACCGGTCCCGACCATGATCGACGTCGGCGTCGCCAGTCCCATCGCGCAGGGACAAGCAATGATGAGAACTGAGACACCCGCGACCAGCGCATAGGTGAGGGCGGGATCAGGGCCGAATATTAGCCAGACAAGGATCGTCAAGGCGGCGAGGGTCATCACAGCGGGGACGAACCAAAGCGTGATCCGATCCACCAACCCTTGAATGGGGAGCTTGGCGCCCTGCGCATCTTCGACCATGCGGATGATTTGGGACAACGTGGTATCCGCACCAACACGCGTTGCTTTATAGGTCAGACTGCCCGCGCCATTGACCGTACCGCCCGTGACAGGATCACCAGCCGACTTGCCGACCGGCACGGGTTCCCCGGTGATCATGCTTTCATCGACATGGCTTTCGCCGTCCACAACCTCACCGTCCACGGCGAGTCGTTCTCCGGGGCGCACAACAATCAGATCTCCGGTGCGCAAGGCATCGATCTCGACCTCGACCGCATCGCCGTCACGCAAAATACGCGCCGTACGAGCCTGTAGGCCGAGCAGCTTCTCGATTGCAGCCCCTGTTCGCCCTTTCGCTCGCGCTTCGAGCCAGCGCCCGATCAGGATCAGGACCACGATGACCGCGGCGGCCTCGAAGTAGACAGCGCGGACGGCCTCGGGCATCAGCGACGGGAAGAACGTTGCGACAACTGAATAAAGATAAGCTGCGCCTGTGCCGACGGCGACCAGACTGTTCATGTCTGGAGCACCTTTCAGCAAGGCCGGAAACCCTTTCAGATAGAACTGTCGGCCGGGCCCAATGAGCACAGCCGTTGTGAGGATGAACTGGATCAACCAGCTGGCCTGCTGTCCTATGGTATTGTTGATCGCCATATGCACGGCCGGGATCAGGTGCCCGCCCATTTCCATCAGGAAAACCGGCAAAGCGAGTGCTGCGGCCAGTGCCACCCGGCGTGCCAACCCGCGCGCTTCCTCTTCTTTTCGCGAAGTGCGATCCTGTGTTGCCGTGGCCTCGGCCACGCTGGCTGGATATCCGGCTTGCTCGGATGCACGGATGAGGGCCACAGGGTCGGTCATGCCCTCAAGATATGTGATGCGCGCATTTTCCGCCGCAAGATTAACGTTGACCTCCAACACGCCGGGAACCAAGGCAAGTGCCTTGTCGACGCGCCCGACACAAGAAGCACATGACATGGACGCGATGTTCAGCGTCACGGATGCCGTTCGCGCTGGATACCCGAGATCTTTCAGGGCTTGGACCGCATCTTGCAGGTGGGGCGAACCATCCACGCTGAAACGCGCCGTCTCGTTCGCGAGGTTCACCGAGACATCGGATATTCCCCTCAACGCGGCTAGGCCCCGATCCACGTGCCCTACGCATGAGGCGCAAGACATTCCTTCAATCGAGAGCGTCACTTTGGATTGATCTGTCATTTCAGTCTCCTGGAATCCCATTTGACACCCCAAATAGGAGTTCCAGTGACTGGAAGGTCAATACCCAATTTGAACTTTCCTGGCTTCGCTTTAAAAATCTACGGAGACCCTTGACCTTCCCCCCACTGGAAGCCCCATCTGCACTGAACAAGCTGTCACAGAGGAGACATCGACATGAAATTCAACGTTCCCGACATGAGTTGTGGTCATTGCACCAGTACGATCGAAAAGGCGATCAAGGCAGCTGACGCAAATGCGAGCGTATCTTGCGACATTCCGGCCCGCACGGTTTCTGTTGAAGGTGCACTGTCAACAGAACGGCTGACGGCCCTGCTTCGTGAAGCTGGGTACGAAAATACCGTGACTGCCTAATCTATGGGTCATCGCACCCGTCGTGACGGGTGCGATGACCTAGCGATTTCTAGCGACGGATTTGCCTGGTTTTCTGAGGTTCCGCAGATCATGAGCGCGAAGGCAACAGGATGAGAGCACTGCCTAAGAGGCAAAGAAGAATGCCTGCAATGTCCCAGCGGTCCGGTCGGCTCCCCTCCACTAGCCACATCCAGATCATGGACGCCGCTATGTAGACGCCCCCGTAAGCTGCATATGCCCGACCGGCCATTTCGCTTTCTGCGCGCGTCAAAAGCCATGCGAAGAGTGCCAAACTTACCAGACCTGGCCCGACCAAAAGTGGCGAACGATCGAGCCGCAACCATGCCCAGAAAGCAAAACATCCGGCGATCTCGGCAAAGGCAGCAATAAGATACCAAAGGTAAGTCATCTTCTCGCCGCCTCTTTCAGTGGTAGGCCGTGCCTAGGTCTTTTGGTATGTAGGGGCTCCGGCTCATTCGCCTGCATCATTGCTCATCGGGCGTGATGTCAGAACCCACCGCAGAGTGCTAGTTTGCCGACGCCCGCACGTTGTCGACCAGTTCCGTGAGCTTATCGCTCTCCACGAAGCCTGGAACCAGATTGTCGCCGATCACAAATGAAGGCGTGCCACTGAAGCCGAGCGACTGCGTCAACCGCATCGAGGTCGCGATGTGCTCTTCAATTTCGGGGCGCTCCATGTCGGTTTGAAGGCGTTCGATGTCGAGACCAACTTCTTGTGCTATCCTGAGAACGCTTGCCTCTTCCGCCCGGCCGTTCATACCCATTAGGGCCCAGTGGAATGCCTCATACTTGCCTTGCAGCCGCGATGCGAGTGCAGCTTTGGTTGCAAACACTGACCCGTCCCCGAGAATTGGCCATTCGCGATAGACCAGACGCACATCAGGATCGGCCTCCAACAGAGCCTGAACTTCCGGCATAGCGCGTCGACAATATGGGCAGTTGTAATCGAAAAATTCGATAACGGTCACATCCCCATCGGGATTGCCGAGAACCGGTGCATTCGGGTCTTGCTCGAGCAATTGTCGCTGATCGCGCAAGACGGTTGCCTGCGCTTGTGCCTGGGCTTCGGCGTCCTGACGTTGAAGTATTTCGACTGCTTCCATGATGATTTGCGGATTCTCGCGGATAGCCTCATATACAAGTTCCTTGACCCGCGCTTCGTCCAGGTCTGCGGCCTGCACTGCCATTGGAAGTAAGGCAAATGACGATACGAGCATCAAATTTCTGAAAATCATGTCCATTATCCCTCTTGTTCTGCTGCTGTGCGTGCGGCCTGAGCATTGCGCTCTCGCTCTGGCCAGGTCGACTTAATGAAGCCGAGAATGTTCCAAATTTCCTGATCTGTGAGTTTGCCGGCGAAGCCCGGCATGCCACTATCGAAATCTGAGCCCTGTTGTCGCATCAGTTCCGCCCCCCCGAGCTTGGTGTAGGAGAACAAAATCTGGTCACTATGGTGCCAGGTATGACCGTTGCGATCATGCGGCGGCGCGGGCAGGCGGCCATCTGAACCAGGGCTTCGCCAGTCTGGTTGCCCTTCGAGATTGGCGCCATGGCAGGACGCACAGTTTTCAGAATAGAGAGCTTGCCCCAGTTCGATATTGACGTCGTCAAACGGGGAAGAACCCTGGGAGGCATTGCCGCTGAACCACCAGGTTGCACCTAGCCCAATCAGGCCAATGGATGAAATTACCGCCAGGTAAGCTGATCTCATGCGACCTCCAGCCACGTCATCATGCCGGATGCCGCGTGCGAGAGCATGTGACAGTGAAACAGCCACTTTCCCGGATTGTCGGCAACGAAGGCGATCTCGCGAGTCTCGCCACCGAACATCAGCAAGGTATCCCGCAGGGGACCAACTTCACCGCCCTCCAGCACCTCCCGGAAATGCATCCCGTGCAAATGCATGGCGTGGGGGAAGGATGTATCGTTGTAGATCTCCACTCGCGCTGTTTCACCGCGTGACAGGCTAGCCAGTGGCTTCTCGGTCATGCCCACGGTACCATTGAAAGCCCAGAACTGGTTCGCGTCGACCAGTTGGCGGAACGTTTTTCGCTCACCCTCAAGTATGGCTGCGTCAAGGTTGCCCATTGCCCCGCCTTCCATGTTGAGCCTGATGCGTCTCGCCTGCTCCAGTCCCGGCACATCCATATTAGGGTTCGGTGGCAGAACTTGGGGGACATCCCGCACAGCGGAGGCCAAAGTGCCGGTCACGCGAAACTCGGTTTGGGCAAATCCCTGGCCGTCTTCAAGCCGCACCAGATGAGCACTTTCCCCTTCATCCGCAATGACGTCGACAAACAAATCCGCTCGTTGGCCCGGCCCAAGGATGATCGGTTCGCTGATCTCACTCGGCGTCACCAGTGGCATTCCGTCGAACGCCATCACCCACCCCTTTAGACCTGACAGGCCCAAAACAAAGATCCTGGCATTTGCCGCGTTGATCAACCGAAGCCGCATCCGCTCACCCTGGCTCACGTTGAGCGTAGAATTGAAGCTTCCGTTGGTGGCGACAAAGTTGCCACGTCGGCCTGCATGGCTACGATCATGAACGGCTTCAAAATCTGGGTCGAGTTGTGCGGTCTCCGGGTTGAGGAGCCAATCGTCAAGAATAAGGACTTCATCGCGATCAACATCCGGGGCTATCGGTTCTTCGACGATCAACGCTCCGTAGAGCCCACGAGCGACCTGTTCGACGGAGCGATTATGCGCGTGAAACCAAAAAGTTCCTGCATCTGGAACGGCAAAATCGTAGTCGAAGGTTTCGCCTGTGGGGATGGCATCTTGGGTGAGCCCGGCCACGCCGTCCATCGCATTTGATATCCGCACGCCATGCCAGTGCAGGGACGTCGCCTGCGGCAACTTGTTGACGAGCCGACGTTGAAGACGCGCGCCCTGCCGAACACGGATCACGGGGCCAGGAAACTTTCCGTCATAGCCCCAAATCTCCGTCTTGGGGTAGTCCGGAGGGGCGAGTTGTACGGCGCCACTTTGCGCTGTCATCACCTGAAATTCAGGGGTGGCTGCTGATCCAGCCTTAGGGAAGACGCTCAACGCACTCATTGCCAACCCCGATTGAATGAATGCTCTTCTGGTGTGTGTCATTTCGTTCTCGTTTGTTGTGCGAGCCAGTTTTGGCTCACACATTGTCTCTATTGCAGTCACATGTCTTTATTAGCAGCGGCGCCCTCGCCCTGAGCGACCCGGTCGGCTCGAGGTTCGTCACCATCAAGCAAGTACACGGCCATCGCTTCCAGATCATCGGGGGACAAAAAGCGCGTATTGCCCTGCACGACCTCCACCATGCTGCCGCCGAAAGCGTCGCCTGACGGCGTCACGCCAGTACGCAACGCATAGGCGAGGTTGGAAACGGTCCAGCCGCGTTCCGCCAGTGAGTTCGGCGTGATCGAAGGCGCCTTGCTCCCCCCTGGCAATGCCTCATTTCCAGCAAAAACCGCGTCAAGCAGGCGCCCGCCTCCGATATTGCGTGGCGTGTGGCAAGCACCGCAATGTGCTGCACCTCGAACCAGCTCGCGACCGCGGTTCCATTGTGCGTTTTTCTCGTCAATGGGTTCCGTGGGTGGATCGTAGAGATAGGCCGCCCGCCATAGCTTCAGGCCCCATCTCTGATCGAAAGGAAACTTGACATCATGCTCAAGCGCTGCCTCGGCGACCGGTGGCACGGTCTGGAAAGCTGCCCAAAGGTCGGCAATGTCCTGATCCGTGAAATCCGCATAGAACGGATAGGAAAAAGCGGGATAATACGGCTCTCCGCTAGGACTAATGCCCTGGCGAACCGCCTTGGCGAACTGCTCAACCGTCCACCCCCCGATGCCGCTCTCTTTGTCTGTCGTCAGATTGGGCGGAAAAAACGTGCCAAAATCTGTCGCCAGCCCCGCGCCGCCTGCGAGTGCGGCGCCGCCAGCCTCTGAATTGGTGTGGCATGAAATGCACCCGGATACGCGAGCCAAATAGGCGCCGCGCTGGACATCACCCGTTTGCGTGATCGACGCGGGCACCTTGCCAATCGGCCAGATCACAAGGCCGCCGACCACAAGGGCGCCAAGCGCCCCTGCAGCAAAGACCAGTTTTTTCATCCGGCCCATCTTTACTTCGCCTCGTAGCGGAATTTCGCGTGACATGCCGAACATGTCTGGGTCACCATGTTGAATGCCCCATCTGCGGGCATCGAGGCATAGTCCATCATCGGGCTTCCTGACGAAGTTCCCATCATGGACGAAGCTCCCATCATGCCACCGGGGGATTGCGTGCCCATCATAGAGCCTGCATCCATTCCCGCCGCTGACGCCATAAGCCCGTTGTCGGCGGCTTTGGCAAGACCTTCGCTAACCACCTTGAGCTGCTCTGCGAGCGCACTGAATTCTTCCCAATCCGACCAGATCTCGGGCTTTGCTTCCGACGGTTTCCCAGCAGACCCTTCGGGAAACAATTCGGTCATGCCTTCGCTATGTTCGACAAAGACGCGTGCTCCCGCACGAACAGCTTCAGCATCATAGGTGATTTCACCACGCATCATCGGAGCCAGTTCTTTGACCGATTGCCCCATGGCCATCATGCCGTCCATGCGTTCCTTGACGACGCCTTCCGCGCCACCATGTGCAAATGCAGCTGCGGCCATTGTCGTTCCTGCCAAGAGGCCGATCATCAGTTTGCTTTTCATCGTTCCGTATCCTGTATTTCCATGCTTGATAGATTTAATTTGATGAGGCGTGGTTGCCCCTAGGTCAGGATAGGTGTTTGGGAGGCGGGGTGTCCCTTAGGACATTCCGGTTAGAAAAGCTCTGATCTGGATGTTCGCGAGGCAATTGCGACAAGTTGGTCGAAGCTCTCGGAGCTGATAAAATGACAATTACCATATTTTTCGAGCAGTCCGGCCCCGGATCGCAATGCCCGGGGAGAAGATTATCTGCATCTTCCTCATGAGAGGTCTGATGTTTTTGCGCACTTCGTTCGGAAACTTTGGCAGCGACCGTTTCATGGCCAATTGCATCGAGAGATCCCGCCGGGAGAACGACAAATAACGCAATCGAGACCAGCAGGAGAATCTGGATCGCGCTACGGAAGATGTTCAGCCTGACGACCAAAGTCAGTTGATCCCGTTCGCGCGCTGCAGTTCGCGCACGTATCCAGCAATCATCTTCACATCACCTTGGGTGAGGCCTTCAACGGGAGGCATATTGCCAAAATTCCAATGATGAGATTGGACGCCGTTTTGCGCCGCATTCAGGAACGCGGCATCGGAATGGTGGTTCGGCTCGTAGATTTTGTGAACAAGCGGAGGAGCGACCCCATTCTGGCCTGCGGCATTTTCACCATGACAGCTGGCGCATTTTGCCTCGAACGCGCGTTGCCCCATTTGGGCTTGCGGCGAAAACTCAGCGGGAATTATTACATTGGCAATGGGCGCGCCCTGAGGAATGCCGCTCGTGTCCGGCGGAACCATTGAGTGTCCTTGAGCGGTCTGCGCCGGGGCCGGCTGCAACGCTTGCCAACCGACCGCTCCAAGGCCGAGCACGAAGAACCCGCTAACGAACCATCCCCAGAAATTCATAGTGTTTTACTCTCCTGCATGTGATCCGTTCAGATCAACTTAACCTGCGTCCCGACCGGCGTGCGATCGAAGACCTCTTCTATATGTTCGTTGTAAAGGCCGATGCAGCCGTTTGATGATCGACGCCCGATTTTCCGCGTGTCTTGGGTTCCGTGGATCCGGTAGTATTGCCACGACAGATAGAGCGCACGCGTTCCCAGAGGATTGGAGGGATCTCCTCCAGGCACATAGGCTGGCCATTCCGGATTGCGTTCCCGCATTGAAGGGGTCGGCGCCCAACTTGGATTTTCCCGTTTCTCGACAACTTCTGTATACCCGCGCTTCGTCAATTCATCAGTCAAGGGAACAGAGGTCGGGTAAATCCGCATCTCTTCATCCTCTGTCCAGTGTTGGAGCACCTTTGTGACAGTATCCGAAATGATGATGCCCTTCCCGAGACGGTCAAAGTGATCACGCCAATTGTGGAGAACGAACGACGAGATATTGCGTCTTACCACACCAGCCTCTTCCGCCCGAAGAGTGTGGGGGGTCATCAAGAATGCGCCTGAAATTGCAATCAGGCTCCGCCTGTTCAAACTCGGTCTCTCTGCCATTTGTTCGTCCTTGGTTACTCAATTGGACGAGACAGGCATTGCTCAGATGGGGCTGAATCTCAACCGCAACAGGCCGCAAGATTTGTATCGAAGTGTATCCTTGACCTTCCAGCGGGAGATCAAGCTAAACAGGATGCGTTGACCAAAATCAGAGGTGGATTCCATGCAAGAGGATAGCGAGTCAGGTGGCAATCGCCACGGAAAGTTGATGCACTGGGGCATGATGGCTTGCTGTGCTGTCATGCTTCTACCCATCGCAGCTTTCCTGATTGGCGGAGGCACCGTCGCAGGCCTTTGGGCAAACGCTACCGTCTTTGCGCCTCTGGTGCTCTGCGTTGGCGCCCATTTTGTGATGCACAAGATGATGGGGCGTTCATGCCATGGAAGCAAAGAGCACAAGCAGACCGCCCCCCAGCCAGTGCCGATTGAAGATATGACCGACAGCGCCGTCCGGCGGTAAGTCGAAATGAGAACAAGAGCGCGGCTGGCGACTGTCTTCTTGGGAGCGATTTTCGTGAGCGCTTGTTCCGGCGGACCAGTCCTGTGCCCGACAAACCCGCCGCCAACTTTGTCGACAAAGTCACCAGAGCTGGAGCTGCCCAATGGATGTCGTCTGGCAGGGCCTATCTCCAACGGTGTGGGCCAGTTGGATTGTGTAAACGGCCGATCAGGCTTTGTTGCCACTCAAGTTCAAAGCCTGGAGATAGTGCGATGACCATCTGGCGCTCGCCAATCCGTCTTGCTTTCTGCGGTACCCTCGCTGCCGCAATGTTCTGGCTCTTGATCCCCTTTGCTGCAACGGCCGAGGTATCAGTCGCCCACAAGGTCACTGCGGTGGAAGCGCGGCTGATCTCCGCCGAGGATGCCGTTTCCGCCGAAGCTCAAACGCTCTCCGCCGGTCTGGATCTGAACCTTGCTGACGGATGGAAAACCTATTGGCGTTCGCCTGGCGAGGTTGGCATTCCGCCACAGATCGACTGGAGCGGGTCGACGAATGTCGCGGGCGTTGATTTCCTATGGCCTGCACCCGAGCGGTTCACTGCCTTTGGCATCGAAAACTTCGGCTATCATGATGAGGTTGTCTTTCCACTTCAGATCACCCTGAAGGATCCTGGGGAACCTGTCGAACTCAGAGCAAACGTCAAGCTCTTGACCTGCTCAGCAGTTTGTGTCCCCCAGGATTTTGACTTGGCACTTTCGTTGCCTCAGGGGAACTCAATCGATCAAGTCTCGGCTAATCGTATCGGGGCATTTCTCGCACGCGTTCCGGCGGAAGGAGGAGCGGCAGGCGTGACCGCCGCCACATCCCATATAAACGATGATTTCACCCGCCTAACGATAGAAATAGCTGCCACGACTGCCTTCAAAACCCCGGACGTCTTTCCTGAAATTGGTGATGGCAACACGTTGGGGAAGCCCGACATTCGCCTTGGGGCAAGCGGGCGAACGCTTTGGGCTGAATTCCCAATTCTTGCCTACATGGCAGATACAGACGCGCCGCCACGGGTAACCGTGACGGACGGGCCGGATCACGCCCTCACCGTCACGCCAGATCGGGCAACAACCGCCCCAACTCCCCCTTTCAGTATTGATCGGGTGGTCCCCGGCATTGATCAAGTGATCTGGATCGCCATCATCGCTTTTCTTGGGGGCTTGATCCTGAACGCCATGCCTTGCGTGCTTCCTGTTCTGTCGATCAAGTTATCTTCTGCCCTGAAATCCGAAGGACGCGGCAATGCCCAAGTCAGGGCAGGCTTCTTGGCCGCCGCCGCCGGAGTCATGGTCTTTATGTGGGCACTCGCGGCTGTTCTCTTCGCATTGCAAAAGATTGGCGTTGCCGTCGGTTGGGGGCTCCAGTTCCAGAGCCCAACGTTCCTGGTTCTGATGCTCCTGATCCTTGGTCTGTTCACCGCAAACCTGTTTGGACTGTTCGAATTCTCTTTGCCAGCCGCCCTGACAACGCGGTTGATGAAAGCAGGAGGTACGGCCGGTTATGGAGCGGATTTTGCCACCGGATTTTTCGGGGCGGTCATGGCTACTCCCTGCTCCGCGCCGTTTCTTGGAACAGCTATCGCATTCGCACTTGCGGGGCGGGTGATAGACATCGCTGTCGTTTTCACCTTTCTCGGGTTAGGTCTGGCCAGCCCATATCTGTTGGTGGCCATCGTGCCGAACGTTGTTCGGTTCGTGCCCAAGCCCGGCCGCTGGATGATCGCCTTGAAAGCCGGCCTTGGCATCCTCCTGATGGGTACCGCGGCATGGCTGTTCTATGTCCTGCTCGGCGTTGCTGGATCGCGCGCGGCCCTAACAGTTGCATCTCTCGGTGCGGTTATGCTCTTCATAGCGGCATCGCCCTGGGTGCCAAGATCTCTTCGCTGGCCCTTTGGGCTGGCGCTGGCGGCACTCGCGGTCGCGGCCGCGCCATTCTTGGCAACACCCGCCGCACCCGATGCCCAAGCAGGAAAAATTGCCTGGGTCACATTTGACCGCGGCGATATTGCCCGTCGAGTATCACGCGGAGAGGTCGTTTTTGTCGATGTAACCGCCGATTGGTGTTTGACCTGCAAAGCCAACAAGGCGCTCGTTCTTGAACGCGACCCGGTTCTTTCGGCATTGAACAGCTCTGGTGTCACGCCGATGCTGGCCGACTGGACCCGCCCAGATGACGCGATCACCCGTTTTTTGGAGACCAACAACCGTTACGGCATTCCATTCAACGCGGTTTATGGGCCGTCTGCTCCCGAAGGAATTACCCTATCTGAAATATTGTCGACTCAGGATGTTCTTGCTGCTCTGCACGCGGCGCGTCCGGGGGCCGCTCAAGCAACGCTCATCGAGGACGATGTGAAGGTTTCCAGATTTGGAAACACTTTGGAGCAAAGTGCCGACTGAGTAATTTCGCCTAAGCTGCGCATCAAGGACGCCGAGTCAGGCAGCATTTAACGCCCTGATTTAGATCAACCACACCATCTGGATAGCGTGTTATAATCACCTAGGAAGGACTCAAATCATGCGATCAAGGCCACATATCGATGTCAGAAGAGTGTCGCGTATTCGCGTCAGCTTCGTCCTGATATTGATCGGAGCCTTGTTTTTCGGTCTCATTGCCGATGGTTTGCATGCGCATGAGGGCGAGCCTGCCGGGTTAGAGACGCAGATTGTTCAGGTCACCGACGCAAATTCCTCCGTCCACGTTATTCTGGACGCGGATTGCGGAATTCATCCCGGTTGCGCCGCTGCTCTGATCCCTAACGGGCTTGTCAGCGCAGTAGTTTCGAACCGTAGCACGCGAATGGTAATGTCGTGGCGGCAATCGGCGTCTTTCGCCGATGACGAATTCATACACGTCCCCATTCTCTTCTGAGCATTCCAGTCAGCGAGGTAGCGAAGCGCCTCCCTTTCGGCTTTTACGCCAATCGTGACGCTTAGGTTTTTCGACAGGCTCGTAGTCTGGATGTCCGGATTCTACCTGACCGCGCTCCTCACTTCATTCGCTCCTATCAACCGTGGATCCGCCGGTTTTCTGCCCTCGCCACGGCCACCGCATGATCTCGACCAGATAAAGGTTCCAAAAATGAACATGTCGCCCCGCATCGCCTATACGCTCGCCACTTTGTTCGTGTCAGCACCAGCTTTGGCCGCTCCGCCTACGGTCTTCATTCCAGAGGGCAGCGCCAATTCAGTCCTGATGGTTCAGGCGGAGACTGGAAAAGTCCTGCGTCGGATCAATGATGTCGAGGCGGTCCACGGTCTCGCAGGCGCACCCGGCGTGCCGTATCTGGTCGCCGGCAGCTATTCGGAGATCCCGCGCGAGGATGTCGCGGCGCTAGAAAAGCCCTCCACCGTGTCTGCAGACGATCACGCCGCGCACCACGCACCAAAGGCCGCGCCAATGGGGCCACCCGATGCCGGGATCAGTCTTCTCTCGATTCTGGACGCAAAAAGTGGCGATATCCTGCGTCGGATAGAGGTGCCGGGTGCCGTACATCATACGGCAGTTTCCCCTGATGGACGCTTTGCCGTTGCGACCCATCCGGCAGGTGACGGAATATCGGTGATTGACCTGGCGACTTTCGGCATGACGGCATTTGTCCCGACTGGATCGATGCCGAACTATGCAGCGTTCGGAACTGATCCCAATCTCGTCTACGTCTCCAACACCGGTAACGGAACGATCAGCGAAGTAGACCTGTCGCGGGGTATCGTTCGTCGCAACTTCATTGCAGGTGACACCCCGGAACATACGGCGGTTTCGCCCGAAACTGATCGACTCTTTGTGGCAGACGCGGACGCAGGTCAGGTTCTGGAACTGTCTTTGAGTACCGGTGAAAAGCTGCGGACCTTCGAAATTGGCGGCGAGATTCATGGACTGGGGCTGTCAAATGATGGGGCAACTTTGTTCGTCGCGGGTAGGGGAGAGGACAAACTCGCCTCAGTTGCACTCGCTACCGGGGAAGTGCGCACAGCCACGCTTGCACCAGAACCCTACCACCTGACGGTAATTCCAGGCTCCGACATCCTTTATGTCTCAAGCCGTGCAGAGCCCGTGGTTTGGCTCATCGATACCAGCTCACTGCAAACGCGTGAAACAGTTTCTGTCGAAGGAGAAGGACATCAGATGGTGGCGCTTCCCTGAAGGGCTGCCGATGGGAATGAAAGGCACAGGATCATGGCACAGGACACTCGCCCAACACTTCGTTTTCTGGGAGCCGCCGGAACAGTAACCGGATCGCGCTATCTGATTGAAACCGGGGATCGCCGCATTCTAGTTGATTGTGGCTTGTTTCAAGGCTTCAAATCGCTGCGGGACCGCAACCGCAAGGCGTTTCCGGTACGCCCCTCCACCATTGACACCGTACTTCTGACGCACGCGCATCTCGATCACTCAGGCTATCTGCCTGCGCTGATCCGCGGCGGGTATCGAGGGAAGGTGATGTGTACCGAAGCGACGGAGGAACTCTGCGGCCTGATCCTGCCGGACAGCGGCCATATCCAGGAAGAGGAGGCACGTTTTGCCAAAAGGCACCGATACTCCAAGCACAAGAACCCCAAGCCGCTCTACACGTTGAAAGATGCTCAGGCGGCGCTTGAGCATTTGCACAGAGTTCCCTTCAACAGCACAATCGATGTTGGTGACGGAATATCCGCAGAGTTCATCCCGGCGGGCCATTTGCTCGGTGCGGCGCAGATCCGTATCAGACTGCCGGGAAGGACAATCCACTTCAGTGGCGACCTCGGCCGACAGAACGACGCACTGATGCGACCACCACAACCGTTCTCAGGTGCGGACGTGTTGGTTTGTGAATCCACCTATGGCAATCGCCATCACGCAGCCATCGACGCGGAGGAAGAGCTTCTGCCAATCCTGAAACGTGTTTTCGGGCGGGGCGGTACGGTTCTCATCCCCTCATTCGCGGTTGGGCGCGCGCAGGGGCTTATGTATCACATTGCACGCCTGCAAAACCGCGGCGAGATCCCATATGTGCCGGTTTATCTCAACTCGCCAATGGCGATCGACGCGACCGAAATCTACCACGGCCATCACGAAGAACATCACGTTGCCTGGGAGGATTGCCTTGCGATGTTCCAGATCGCCAAGCGGGTCACTTCGGTCGAGGAGTCGAAGAAGCTGAACACGCAGCATGGCCCGATGATCATCATTTCGGCGAGCGGCATGTTGACCGGCGGGCGGATCCTGCATCACCTCGCCAGCTTCGGCGGCGACCCGCGCAACGCAATCCTGCTGTCGGGCTTTCAGGCTGGCGGTACCCGCGGGGCGGCACTGGCCGCTGGCGCGGACAGTCTGCGCATGTTCGGTCGAGATTTCCCGATCAGGGCAGAGGTGATCCAGCTCGAAGCCTTTTCCGGACATGCCGATGCCGAAGAGTTGCTGGCCTGGATGCGCGCGTCGGATCGCGCGCCGCGCATGACCTATGTGACTCACGGCGAACCTTCTGCCTCGGACCGGCTGCGCTGGCGGATCGAACATGAACTCGGCTGGCCTGCCCGCGCCCCCGAACACCTCGAAACGATCCGGCTGGACAATCCAAAATGACAGAAATCGACAATACGCTCGCCCTGTCCCGCGCGGGGATCGACACTTACCGGCAACCCGTTGTCTTCATGCGCGAAGACTGCCACGTCTGCCGCGCCGAAGGCTTCGCAGCCCTGACCCGGATCGAGGTCACGCTCGGCGACAGGTCGGTGATTGCCACGCTGAACGTGTTGACCAATGGCGACTGGCTGCCCGACGACACTGCCGCCTTGTCGGAAGAAGCCTGGGCCGCCCTGAAGCCCCAACCGGGGGACCGGGCAAGTTTTACGCACCCGGAGCCACCGGACTCCGTCTCAGCGATCCGCGCCAAGGTCTATGGAGAAACCCTTGAGCAGCAAAGGTTCGACGCAATCATTCGTGACGTCCTCGATCATCGTCTCTCCGATCTCGATCTGGCAGCCTTCATCACCGCCTGCGCGGGCGACCGGCTTTCGATTGCGGAAACCATCGCACTGACCCGATCCATGCAGGCGGCGGGCGAAACGCTGGATTGGGGCGGCGCCGAGATCTACGACAAGCATTGCGTCGGGGGGCTTCCAGGAAACCGCACCACGCCGATCATCGTTTCGATCATCGCGGCGGCGGGGCTGATGATCCCCAAGACCTCTTCTCGCGCGATCACTTCCCCCGCAGGCACGGCCGACACGATGGAGGTCATGGCTCCCGTCTCGCTCGACATCCCCGCGTTGAGACGCGTCGTCGAGGCTGAGGGCGGGTGCATCGTTTGGGGGGGCAACCTCGCTCTCAGCCCTGCGGACGATGTTCTGATCCGGATTGAACGGCCACTCGATTTCGACAGCGACGGACAGCTGGTGGCGAGCGTCTTGTCGAAGAAGGCTGCGGTCGGTGCGAAGCGCGTGCTGATCGATGTGCCCGTCGGACCAACGGCCAAGGTCCGCTCGGCGGAAACCGCCGCTGCGCTGGCAGAGCGGCTCCGCGCCGTTGGCAAGGCCATCGGCCTGACGCTCTCGATCCATCAAAGCGACGGGACTGCACCTGTCGGCCGCGGAATTGGACCCGCACTTGAAGCCCAAGATGTCCTTGCCGTGCTACGCCGCAACGAGAACTTCCCTGTCGACCTGCGCGACCGTGCACTCGACATCGCTGGAGCGCTGCTGGACCTTGTCCCCGAGACGGGCAGCGCGGGCGGGCGAAAGGTGGCCGCACAGCTGCTCGACAGCGGCGCTGCCGAGGCGAAGTTCATGGCGATTTGCGATGCACAAGGCGGTTTCACTGAGCCCGGTGAGGCGCGTTATCATGCGGTGATCACCTCCCGCACGGCGGGGCGCCTCATTGCGATTGACAATCGTCGCATCGCGCGCACAGCGAAACTCGCCGGCGCACCGCGGCAGCAGCTCGCAGGGCTGCGCCTTCTGGTCCAGATCGGTGACCATATCGAATTTGGCAAGCCGCTGTTCGAGATCCACGCCGAAACGCTGGGAGAACTGGAATACGCCCGCTCCTATGCCGAGGCGCAATTGGGACTTTGCACAATTGAGGAGGCAAACTGATGACCATTATCGCCCCCTTTCCCGGCATGGAGCCATTGGCGCGCAGAATGGCGGCGACATCCGGTGCCGAAATCCAGCCGGTGGACTTGCACCATTTTCCCGATGGTGAAACCCTCGTGAAGCTCGGCGGCGATCCTGCAGGACGCGAAATCGCCTTCCTCGCCACGTTGCGCGATCCTGATCGGCTGGCGTTGCCTCTGCGTTTCGCAGCTCTGACGGCGCGCGAACTTGGGGCCGCGCGTGTGGGGCTGGTCGCGCCCTATCTTGGCTACATGCGCCAGGACAAGCGGTTTCATCCACGCGAAGCTGTGAGCGCCCCGATCTTCGCGGGATTTCTTGATGAATGTTTCGACTGGGTGATGACCGCTGACCCCCATCTGCATCGCAACCCGAGCCTTTCAGCGCTGTTCCGCATTCCCGCATATCGTGTCGCCACAGCCCCTCTGCTGGCCGACTGGATTGCGGCGAACGTTCCAGAGGCCGTGCTCCTTGGGCCTGACAGCGAAAGCCAGCAATGGGTGGCTGAAGTCGCCAGGCTCGCCGGACGCCCCTACGAAGTGCTGACAAAACATCGCTCCGGGGATCGGCAGGTCGAGATCAGCCTGCCGGGCAGCGCCGTTTTCCGACAGGGGACACCCGTGATCCTCGATGATATCGCCTCGTCCGGACACACGCTGATCCGAACGCTCGAACAACTCGAGCAGGCCGGTGCCCGACCTGCGACTTGCGTAATTATCCACGCGGTTTTCGCACACGGCGCAGAGGAAGCAATCCGCCATGCCGGTGCCGCGCGGATCGTCAGTACCGATACGATTCCACACTCAACGAACGCAGTCTGCGTCGGCGAGCTGTTAGCGACAGAAATGAAAGTTGCTCAATGCGCCACTTGACCTTCCAGTTACTGGAAGAATTAGGTTTGAGGCAATGAGCTAGAAATACGGGAAAGGATCCCCGAATGAACAACCATCACGAACATGCCAACGGATCTGACGATCAAGTTCCTTCTGGCTACGCGGGCACGGTCTTCACTTGCCCGATGCACCCCGAGGTACGCCGCGCCGAACCGGGAGATTGCCCGAAATGCCAGATGCATCTGGTGCCGGAGGGCGAGCCCTCGCAACACCACGCCCATCATCAGCACACGGGCGACGCGGTGGAGCCAAACCACTTGGACTCGGTTCCCAACGACTACACTGGCCCGGTTTATACCTGTCCGATGCACCCTCAGGTGCGCCAGACGCATCCCGGGTCTTGTCCGATCTGCGGTATGGGGCTGGAACTGGAATCGGCCGCCATGGAAGCGGAAGGCCCGAACCCGGAGCTTGTGGATTTCAGCCGTCGTTTCTGGGTGGGGGCCATTTTGACCGTACCGCTCCTTGTGCTGACCATGGGCCCCTATCTTGGCCTGAGCGGGGTGCGCGAGATATTCGGAGAACGCGTCACCCTCTGGGTCGAACTCGCGCTCGGGACACCCGTTGTCTTTTGGTCCGGCTGGCCTTTCCTTGTTCGTGGCTGGAACTCGTTCCGGACAAGGAACCTCAATATGTTCAGTCTCATTGCCATGGGTGTAAGCGCCGCATGGCTGTTCAGCATCATCGCCGTCCTGGCACCGGGCATATTCCCCGATGGGTTCCGGGATGCCGAAGGGCATGTCGGCGTCTATTTCGAGGCGGCGGCTGTGATCGTCACGCTGGTCCTTGTGGGACAGGTGATGGAGCTGCGCGCTCGCGAAGGCACTGGCAAGGCGATCCGTGCTCTTCTGGATATGGCCGCCAAGACGGCACGTATTATCCGCGACGACGGAAGCGAGGAAGAGGTTCCATTGGAACAGGTCCAGGTCGGCGACCGACTACGTGTGCGACCCGGTGACAAGGTGCCGGTCGATGGTATGGTCGTCGAAGGCAGGTCCTCAGTTGACGAAAGCATGATCACGGGCGAGCCGGTACCTGTAGAAAAGGTCGGAGGAGACCCTGTAACGGGTGCCACGATCAACGGAACCGGCAGCCTGATCATGGAGGCGACGCGCGTCGGCGCCGACACGATGCTGAGCCAAATCGTCGAGATGGTGGCCAATGCGCAGCGGTCTCGCGCGCCGATCCAGAAATACGCCGACAAGGTCTCCGGATATTTCGTGCCTGCAGTTATTGGCATCGCCGTGCTGGCCTTCATTGGCTGGGCCATTTGGGGCCCGGTCCCGGCCCTTTCCTATGCTCTTATTGCGGCCGTTGCCGTTCTCATCATCGCTTGTCCCTGTGCCCTCGGCCTTGCGACACCGATGTCTATCATGACGGCGACGGGGCGCGGCGCGCAGGCGGGTGTCCTGATCAGGAATGCAGAGGCACTGGAACGGTTCGAGAAGGTCGATACCCTGATCGTCGACAAGACCGGCACGCTGACGGAAGGCAAGCCGAAACTTGTCGGCGTCTACCCTGAACCGGGTCACGATGAGGTAGAAGTGCTTCGGCTTGCCGCATCGCTGGAACGCGGCTCCGAGCATCCTCTCGCGGAAGCCATCGTACGCGGTGCTGAAGAGCGTGGCGTCGACCTGGCAAAAGCCGACGCCTTCGAGGCGGTCACCGGCAAGGGCGTCAAAGGCACGGTGGACGGGCGGGTAGTGGCGCTCGGCAACGTGAAACTCCTGACTGACCTCGGACTTGATGCAGCAGAGCTTCGGGACAAGGCGGATGCCCGTCGGGATAATGGCGAAACGGTTATGTTTGTCGTCGTCGAGAATGACGTTGCCGGTCTTGTCAGCGTCGCAGACCCGGTAAAGGCGACCACACCGGCCGCCCTGAAGGAACTGCACGCACTTGGGTTCCGTATTATCATGGCGACGGGAGACAATGAGCGTACCGCTAGGGCCGTCGCGTCCAGTCTAGGCATCGACGAGATCCGCGCCGATGTGATGCCGGAAGACAAAGCGAAGATCATCAAGGAACTTCAGGCCAAGGGGCACAAGGTTGCCATGGCCGGCGACGGTGTCAACGATGCACCTGCCCTGGCTCAGGCCGATGTCGGGATTGCCATGGGCACCGGCGCCGATGTGGCCATTGAGAGCGCAGGGTTCACGCTCGTCAAAGGGAACCTCGACGGTATCGTGCGTGCGCGCAAACTCGCCCGCGCGACCATGCGGAACATACGCCAGAACCTGTTCTTTGCTCTGATCTACAACACTGCGGGCGTGCCCGTCGCTGCGGGGATCTTGTTCCCATTCCTCGGGATCTTGATCAGTCCGATGTTTGCGGCCTTTGCCATGAGCGCTTCCTCAATCTCGGTCGTCCTAAACTCCCTTCGGCTACGGCGCGCGCAGATTTGAGGGGAAACAAGAACGATCGCGAGGTCCATCAGACCGTTCAATAAACAGTATTGGGTACAATCCATCGCCGGAGAAGGGGCAACAGCGTTCAGACAATCACCTGCAAACCAAGGAGACCAAAATGACCTACATTTCCAGACAGATGATCTTAGCCATTGCTGTGGTGTGGGCGCTGCCAGTCGGCGCCCAAGACAGCGGGCATATGACAGATAATGGGGCGATGAGTCAGATGATGAGCTCCGGACTGTTCCTGCCAAACATGGATGCAGCCAAGGGGCGTGCGCTGTTCGCCTCGAAAGGCTGTGTCGTTTGTCATTCTATCAACGGGGTCGGAGGCGAGGATGCCCCCGCCCTTGATGCAGCGTATATGGACCTGCCAATGAACCCGTTTGAATTTGCCGCCCGAATGTGGCGCGGCGCGCCGGCGATGGTCGCTGCCCAAGAGGATGAGCTCGGCGGGCAAATTGAATTCACAGGTCAGGAGCTTGCCGATATCATCGCGTTCGTTCACGATTCCGAAGAACAGAAGGCATTCTCTGCCGGCGACATCCCCGAAAAGATTGAAGAAATGATGCACCAAATGGGTGAGGAGGATCACGACTGAAGCGTCAGGGGATATCGCAGTAGAATAAGGCAATGCGTCGAAAGTTTCATTTGCGCCCTAAGATGCCGATCCTATGGCGGACCGCTTCTGCGCCAGCCAAAGTAATCCAAATCCCGCGGCTAACATCGGCAAGGAAAGGAATTGCCCCATCGTAAGCCCCCAGTCACCAAACTGCACAACATACCCAATCGGATTGTTCACGTCTGCGAATTGAGCGTCGGGCTGGCGAAACAACTCTACAAAACTTCTCGCAAAACCATATCCGGCCAGGAAGAGCCCGCAAATTGCCCCTGGTGTCCTAAGCCATCCGCGCCGCCACGCAAGGAATAGGAGAGCGAAGCCAAGCAACAGGCCTTCCAAAAGGGCTTCGTACAGTTGCGAAGGATGCCGTGCGCAAATGTCGGTTATTCCCGGGCATGATTGCGCTGCGTCACCGGGAAATATGACGGCCCAGGGCATGTCCGATGGGCGGCCCCATAGTTCATTGTTTATGAAATTTGCGATCCGGCCCAAGAACAAGCCCGGAGGCGTTGCCAGAGCGAGAAGGTCAGCCATGCTCAGGAGCGGCATACGCTGACGGATGCCATAAACAAGCGCGGCAATGGTTACGCCAGCAAACCCACCATGAAATGACATTCCCCCTTGCCAGACCTTCAGAATTTCTAACGGATTGGCAAGATAGAACCCGCGCTGATAGAACATCACGAACCCTAACCGCCCGCCAACGATCACCCCGATGATAATCCAGGTCAAAAGATCCTCAATTTGGCGCGGTGTTAGCGGGGCGCCCGATGCAGGCCACAGAGCGGCGCGTTTGACCGTGGCAACACAAATTCTCCAGCCGACGAGAAGGCCGATGATATAGGCCAACGCATACCAGCGGAGAGTCAACGTAAACGTGCCGATCTCAACCGAAAATATATCCGGCCCGATATTTGGGAACGGAAGTGCGGACAAAGGCATGGACATTCTTTCTAGTCATTCGGGTGAGGTCGGATCGTGCACATACGCCGTTCGTGCTCTCTCATGGTTTGTTCATCGCGAGTGAAGCTTCCGCGGGCTATTGGCCCGACTGGAGTTCTTCCAAGGACTGCAAAATGACACTTTGGCGCGGGTCTTCGGAGGAAACGGGCACCAATAGCTCTTTGGCTCGACTGTACGCGTTCAAGGCGAGGTCAGTTTCGCCGAGCACCCTGTAGGCCCTGCCAAGACGCATCCATCCATCGATATCGTCTGGTTCAGCCTCAAGGCGTGTTGCCAAACGTTCCACCATGGATCGGATAAATGCATCTCGATCGACATCATCCATCTGGCTGGCCGCTTCGACATCTGCAGCAGTGGGGCCGGGCGAATTGCCTGACATTACTGGAGCATAATCCGACAAACTGATAGGCGCTCGGCCTAGTGCCGCACCTATCCGGTTTGCTTCCGCGACAAATGTTTCCATCCAGGGTGCGAACCCATCCACTTCGTCCAATCGCGTGAGAAGACGATTGTAGGCCTGCTCATTCGCACCCGCTTGCGCAAGCCCGACAGCATCGTAAAAAGTTCCAGCAGGATTGGTCGGATCGAGCTCAAGTGCTCTTGCAATGGCCCGCTTCGCTTGGGGTGTCACGATCCCCTGTTCGGAAACGATGAGAGCTTCCGCATAGATCGAAAACACAGCAGAATCGGCATTCATGGATTGTGTTGCACGCTCGTAGGCCGATGCGGCATCCGAAGCGCGGCCCAATTTCATGAAGGTCTGTCCAAGGAGCATCCAGCCCTCCAAGGCTCCGCCTTCTGAATCCGCCTGCAACCGCTGCAATAGCTTCTGCGCCAACGCTTCGATTTCACGATTTTGCGCGACCTCTGCCTGGCGATCCTCGAAAGCGATGCTGGATAGGTTTGGCGCTCCAGCAAAACTGTAATACCCCGCCGCGAACAGCGGCACAAAGACCGCAGCAGCCATGAGTATGACCCTGCCGCCGCCGTTGGATTCCCCGGTGTTTTTTACTCTCCCCACGGAGAGAACCCGCCGCTTGATTTCCTGTCGCGCCGCATGCGCCTCTGCGACAGAAAGCAGGCCGCGTTCAGCATCCCGATCGACTTCAGACAACTGGTCCTTCAAAACTGCGAGAGTCCTGTCTTCGGCCGGACCTTGCACCAAGGCAGGCTTCCACGCCGAAGCCGCAACAATACCTGAGGCAGTCAAGGCGAGGACTGCCATTGCAATCCATATCATCGGTGGTCCCCTTCGCTGGATGAAGTGAAAATGCGTGCGACCTCGGCCTCCTCGTCATCGCTCAGGTCTGCGATTTTTTTTCTTTTTCGAGAGCCCATCAGGATGCCGCCACCGATCCCCAGAGCCAAGAGCCCAAGGAGTGGGGGGGTAAACCAGAGAGCGTAGGTCTCGGGTTTAAACGGAGGCTTCAGTAGAACGTAATCGCCGTATCTCGCTTGGATGAAAGCAATTGCATCTTCGTTCGTGTCACCCGCAACCAACCGTTCCCGGACCAAAAGTCGTAGGTCGCGCGCAACGCCGGCGTTCGAGCTGTCAATATCCTGATTTTGGCAAACTACGCAGCGAAGCTGCCTGGAAACCTCCCGTGCCCGAGCCTCGAGGATTGGATCGGAGAGGATTTCGTCGGGCTCAACAGCCTGCGCAGACATTGGCATGATGAGTGCCAACACAAGGAAAAAACGACGCATGTCAGCTCCTCTCCTCTAACACACCCGCTTGTCGGAGAGCCTGGCGAAAGGTTGATACAGCCTCTTCACCGACGATCGGGCCGACGTATCGGTAGAGCACCGTTCCATCGCCTCCGACAATGAATGTCTCGGGCACACCCGAAATCCCCCACTCGATCCCGGCACGACCTGACAGATCCAAGCCAATACGTTCGTACGGGTTCCCGAGATTTTGAAGCCAATTGACCGCGTCTACCGGTTGATCCTTGTAGTTGATCCCGAACAAACGCACGCCATCGCGCTCAACCAAAGCGCTCAGAACCGCGTGTTCGGCACGACAGGGAACGCACCAGGAAGCGAACACATTAACGACGACTGGCGTTGGGTTTCCGAGCAGGTTTTCCCGAGACAGTCCCTGTACATCAAGACCCGGCACCGGCCCGAGAATGAACGAGGGAGCTGGCTGAGAAATGAGAACCGAAGGAATCTCGCTTGGGTCACGATTGGGATTCAGGCCCCACAAGAAAAATCCGCCGACAATCACTGCCAGTACCAAGGGAATAATCGCTACAGCTCGTTTCATTGCTCACTCCGCTGCGACCGGTTTCGTGGATCGTGCCTTGGAGCTTTGGGGTGCCCCGACCCGGAAGCGGCGATCGGACAAGGACAGACTGCCGCCTATGACAAGCATGGCCGCACCCAACCAAAGCAAGCCGACGAATGGCTCATAGAGAATACGCAGAGTCCAGGCACCGCTCTCTTCGGCTTTGTCCAGAGAGGGTTCCGTGATCGAAGCGTATAGGTCTCCCGCCAGGGTTGACCGTATCGCCGATTCTGTTGTCGTACTTTGTGCGACCGGATAGCTGCGCCGTTCAGGTTTGAGAGCCGTCACGAAAGAGCCGCCCCTTTCGACGCGCAGGGTTCCCTGATCCGCAATATAGTTCGGGCCACGAACGCGCTGCACACCTTCAAATGTGACATCAAATCCCGCAATGTTGACACTCGTGCCGGGCTCTACAAATGCGATCTCTTCAGATTTCCAAACCGAAGAGCCAATCATGCCGATCATCAAGACCGCAACTCCCGCATGAGCGAGCGTCATTCCATGCGCCGCGCGGGGCAAATTGCGGGCACGCCGGATGCTTTCCTGGAGCGGAACCTCGAACAAACGAACCCGCAGCGCCCATTCACGTAAGGAAGCAAAAAACAACCAAAGCGCGATGAGGATCGAAAGATATGCCAACACGGGCCCGCCTTTGGCGAAATACCAAATTGCGAGCGTTGCCAGCACCGCCAGCACCACCACGAAGCGGACACGTTGAAGCACTCCGACGAGATCGGCTCGTTTCCAGGACAAAAACGGCCCCAGACCCATGACAAAAACCAAGGGGAGCATCATTGGTACGAACGCGCCATTGAAGAACGGCGGACCGACGGAAATCTTGTCACCAGAAACGGCTTCGAGAAACAGCGGATAAAGCGTACCGAACAGAACCGTGCCAGTCGCTGTAGCCAGGATCAGGTTGTTTAGCAACAACCCTGCCTCTCGACTAATCGGCTTAAACAACCCGCCACCTTCCATCATTGGCGCCCGCCACGCATAGAGTGCAAGTGAGCCACCAATTGAAATCGCAAGCAGGCCAAGAATGTATAGGCCTCGCTCCGGATCCACGGCAAAAGCATGCACAGAGGTCAGCAAGCCAGACCGAACCACAAATGTGCCGAGGAGTGACAGCGAAAACGTCAAGATCGCGAGCAGGATTGTCCAGCTTTTGAACGCGTCACGCTTTTCAGTGACAATCGCCGAATGGAGAAGTGCTGTCCCGAGAAGCCAGGGCATAAAACTGACATTTTCAACCGGGTCCCAGAACCACCATCCACCCCAACCCAGTTCGTAATATGCCCACCACGATCCGAGAGCTATCCCCGCAGTCAGGCTGATCCACGCGGCCAGTGTCCAGGGTCGAACCCATCTTGCCCAGGCTGTGTCGATCCGTCCCTCGATCAAGGCTGCGGCTGCAAACGAAAAGACGATCGAGAAGCCGACATATCCAAAATACAGCAGCGGCGGGTGCATCGCGAGGCCGATATCCTGGAGCAGAGGATTGAGGTCAGCGCCATCAAGCGGCGGAGGAAAGACGCGCTCGAACGGATTGGATGTAAAGAGAAGGAAGGACAGAAACCCGACGCTGATCCATGCCTGCATTGCCAAAGTTCGCGCTCGAAGTGTTTCCGGTAGGTTTGAGCCGAAAGCAGCAACCGCAGCACCGAAGATGGTCAGAATGAAGACCCAGAGCAGCAACGATCCTTCATGACTTCCCCAAGTCGCCGCGACTTTGAAGATCATTGGTTTCAGCGAATGCGAATTGTTCGCGACGTTCAAAACAGTGAAATCAGAGACAACAAAAGCGCGCATCAAGGCGGCAAAGGCAAGTCCGACGAAGACGACCTGCCCAAAAGCAGTTGACCGGGCTGAACGCATCCAGAGAAGATTGCCCCGGGCCGCGCCGAAAAGAGGAATAGTCGATTGGACGATGGCCAACGCCAATGCGAGGGCCAGCACAAAATGGCCGAGTTCCGGGGTCATAGGAGCCTCATGATCTTTGGCAGTGGGATCGACTGGTGATCAGTTTCTCAGTCGTCTAAAGCGGCCTTGCGCTTGCGATACTCGTCTTCATCAATCTCACCGCGCGCGAAGCGATCCCTGAGAATGTCCTGAGCACTAGACCCGGAAACACGGTCCTTTTCGCTGAACCAGCGAACGGCGAAGAATATCAGCGCAATAATCACGCCCCAGAACACGATCATCATCAGCCCTCCCAGCATTCCAAATCCACCGCCCCACATGTGGCCGTAATAATCTCCGCCTGGGTCCGCCATGGCGGCCGTCGCGAACAGCGTGAATGCTGCGGTTGTGTTGGTAAGTCTAAGCATGTCGGTTTCCTTTTCTGTCATTTCATGTTTCAGCAACTGGCAATCGAATTGTCGCGATAAGCCCGCCGTCCGGGTGGTTCACCAGACTGATCTCCCCACCCTGCGCGCGAAGAATGGACCTTGCGATCGACAGGCCCAGCCCATGCCCGCCGGTTTCCAGAGATCGGCTTTCTTCAAGCCTGAAGAATGGGTCAAATACGCGTTCCAATTCTGCGGTTGGAATCCCCGGCCCTCTGTCAGTGACGGAAATTTCTATTTCCCCATCGGCTGATATCCAGCCCAGCGTTGCGGACCCGCCGTAGCGCACCGCGTTCTCGATCACGTTTCGCAATGCCCGTCGAATGGCATTGGGGCGCAATCGAACCGTGACTTCGGGGCCGTCAGAGAGCACAAACGGTACGACCATATCCCCCCGCAGAGCTTCTAGGAACGATTGCAGGTCAACATCCTGCATTGGTTCGTTCCCTGAGAGACCTTTCGCGAAGGTAAGGGTTGCTTCCACCATCGACTGCATTTCTTCGACGGTTGCGACGAGACTCTCTCGGGTTTCGTCTTCCTCTACCATTTCTGAATGTACTCTCATTGCGGTAAGCGGAGATCGAAGATCATGTCCAAGGGCCGCCAGAACCCTCGTTCGGTCGGCAACGAACCGTGTCAGCCTGTCCTGCATGCGGTTGAAACCAGCGGTCAGCTCCCGAACCTCCTGGGGTCCCCGTTCTGGCAACGCGTCTATGTCTTCTCCACGCCCCAATCGTTCCGACGCCCCGGCCAATCGCCGCAGAGGGCCCAGCAGTCCGGTCATGACAAACCAGCTCACTGCGACCAACAGGGCCATTGCCGTCAGACCAAATGTCAGCATGGAATAAAGCGGCCACTGGATCGGCGGACGCTCAAAGCGCGTACTTACGTTCAACCACTGGCCACCGGCGATCGAAATTGAAAGGTTCATCTCGATAGCGGACAGTTCACCTCGCATCATGGCCAAGTGCATCTCGGTCATTTCGTGCGACAGGTTCGGTAGCGGCAGGATCGCGCCTTGGATCTGGTGAAGCTCCACACGAATGTCGCGACTGTAGCTGTCGTTCAGGAGTGCGCGGACGCGGGTTTCAACCAACCCGCCATCCGAATGGTCGCTATGTTGCACAAGCGGCTTCGTCCCGAGGTCAAAGCGAACAAGGGGCGAGTTCGCCGCGCGGATAATTGATGGGCGCAGGTCAGCGGGTGCCTCTTCAATCAAGCGCGCAACATTTGCCGCTCGTCCAGCTGCCTCAAACCCAAGAGCAGCCCGTATGGCGAGGCTTCGTTCATCGGCGAAGAGCCACAGGCTGACAAACTGTGCGATCCCCAACGCGATAATGATGAGAAGAACGAGTTGGACCCGGAGAGATCGTAGGAGCCGCCAGATCATTCGGACACCTCGACGTCGACCGACAGGCAGTAGCCGCCGCTTCTGATCGTCTTGATAATACGTGGACGGAGAATGTCGGGCTCGAGCTTTCGCCGAAGGCGCGAAATCTGGTTGTCAATTTTCCTGTCCAACGGACCAGCGGAAATGCCCTGAGAAAGATCTAGCAACTGATCGCGGCTCAACACCATCCGAGGGCGCTCCAGAAGGACCGTCAGCAGTTTGAATTCTGCGACCGTAAGAGCGGTCTCTTGTCCCGCGTCGTCGAGAAGCACCTGCCGGTCTACATCCAAGGTAAGGTGTGCAAAGCGGACTTTGCGGCCGCTCAGAGATCCGGTGAAGGCCTCTTTGTGCTCGCTTCTTCGCAGGACGGCTTTGATCCTCGCAAGGAGTTCGCGTGGATTAAACGGCTTGGGAAGATAATCGTCCGCACCGATCTCCAAACCGACAATACGGTCCGCATCTTCACCGAGCGCGGTTAACATGATGATCGGCAGTCGCCCTTCGCTTGACAGACGTTGGCAAACGGAAAGGCCATCCTCGCCAGGCATCATGATATCCAGGACCAGTAGGTCGAAGCTTCCGACAGCCAGCTTCGCGTCCATCTCCGCCGCATCCTTGGCAGCGGTTGCTCGCATGCCATTCTTTTCCAGATAGCGGGTTACACTTTTCCGGATCTGTTCATGGTCATCCACGACGAGAATATGTGGCGCGTGTTGCATGGGGCCCTTCTAAAGCATTGGAAATCAGACGGTCAGGTTCCTTTTTGTCGCCAATTGTATCAGCCCCTGTCCATTGCGACAGACGGATACAAATCCACGGGTGTACGTCCTTACATTCAAATGTTTGATGCCAAGTTGTATGAGGTCAAAAGAAGGAAAGGCTTCAAAATGTCCTACTCAACAAAAGTTTCTACCGGTCTTCTGGTTGCCGTTCTCACAGCAGGTGCTGCGCTCGCCGATGACAGCCATCACCAAGCTGCGGGCGGTGAAAGCGTCTCTCCCAATGTACTTGCTCAACCGATGGCAGGGACGGGCGGGCCCGGAATGATGATGGGTGGCGGCATGATGGATCCCAGTCAGATGGCCGAGCATCTTCAGATGATGCACGGCATGATGCGCATGATGATGCAAATGCATTCGGGCATGATGAGCGGAAACGGCAGCATGATGGGACCAAGCACAACCGGTCAAGGTATGTTCCCGATGATGGGGGGCAACATGATGTCAATGTTCGATATGGATGGAAACGGCGCGGTGTCTCCCGAAGAGGCGCATGAGGGCCTTCAGTCGATGCTGTCGGACTATGACGCCGACGGTAATGGCACGCTCTCGATTGACGAATTCGCGTCGCTTCACGCCAAGGCGATGCGCGAGACCATGGTCGATCGTTTCCAGATGCTTGATGCTGATGGCGACGGCCAGATTTCTCAAGGCGAAATGGTCGCCCCTGCCGACAACATGGCACAGGGTATGGCCGCAAATCCCGGAATGATGACGGACGAAGACAACTGAACCCCGTCGTTCAGAAATTCCCCATTCAGGTAAGCCCGTCAACGGTTCGGTGCTTTGGGTTTGCCTGAACAAGATCGAGAGGGCTCAAAATGAGTTATACCTACAACAGACATCTGCCCAATACGGCGATTGATGATGCGGAGATGCGCCTGCGCGAAGCCCTGAAAGAAAAGGGATTTGGTGTACTGACCGAAATCGACGTACAGGCAACAATGAAGAAAAAGATTGACCGCGACATGGATGGATACCGCATTCTGGGTGCGTGCAACCCTCATATGGCATGGGAGGCCATTGGGCTGGAGCCCCGTATAGGATCGATGCTGCCTTGCAATGTGATCTTGCGGACGGTCGAAAACGGCACTGAAATCAGCGCTGTTGATCCAGTGGCTTCGATGGCCGCTGTCGAGAATGAGAAGCTGCACGAAGTCGCCGCGCAGGTGCGCGATATGCTGCGATCTGCGGTTGATAATGCATAAACTAAACTGAGGAGGCAGACCATGCTGAGCCGCCGTCAAACTTTTGGCCTGTTCGCATCGAGCACCTTGCTTGCCTATTCGCCAGCTTGGGCTGACAACCATGACGTATGGGCGCTCGATACTCTCCATGATGCGCTGAAAAGCGATTTGGCAAGGCTTGTGGACATCCGCAGACCCGAGGAATGGCAAGATACCGGCGTCGCGGAGGGGGCGTGGCCAATCGACATGACCCATCCGCGGTTCGGGGAGCGCCTCTTCGACGCCCGCGATCTTGCTGCGGGACGCCCGGTCGCCCTGATTTGTCGGACCGGCCATCGCTCAGGTCTCGTAATGAGCAAGTTGCGTGAAGCGAAAGCTGCCGGCTTTGTTGACGCCGTAGGCGGGATGCTTGGCGCCCCGGGGAGATCCGGCTGGATCGAGCAAGGTCTGCCGACAGTAACAAGAGAAGCCGCACTGGCCGCCCTCCCAAGTGAGCTAGCGTGAGACACAAGCTATACCATGACAAATCGTAGAGCCTTCATCGCCGGCTTGGCTGGCCTGCCGTTCGCCACAGGTCCGCTGGCGGCCATCGCACAGGGGAGTGTCAGGGCGTTGGCTATGCCACCATTGCTCGACGCAACCCGCGATCGGCATTTCCGTCTGACTGCCCAAAAGGGCAAGACCGATTTTACAGGACTGGGCGGCGGTGAGACCTGGGGGTTCAACCAATCCTTTTTGGGGCCTACGCTACGTCTTCCCGCAGGAGCTTCGACGCAAGCACAGATCGACAATACGCTGTCAGAGAAAATCTCGGTGCACTGGCACGGTATGCTGATACCCGGCGAAGTTGACGGCGGCCCACACCAGACCATTGAACCGGGCACGACTTGGTTTCCCGAACTGGATCTGACACAACCACCCGCTACTCTTTGGTACCACTCGCACGTTCATGGTGACACCGGACGACAAGTTCAAAGGGGATTGGCCGGTGTGATCCACGTTGATGACGGTCGGGACGATGCTCGGGGTCTCCCGATCTCATACGGCGTCGATGATTTGACCTTGGTTCTGCAAGACCGCCGGTTCGACCGGCAGGGCCGCATCGATTATGGCCTGTCTATGCCAGATCAGATGATGGGTTTCATGGGCAATGTCATTCTTGTTAACGGTCAGCTAGGCACCCAGGCTGTCGTCCCTCGCGGTATTGTCCGTTTGCGCTTGCTCAACGGCTCGAACGCGAGGATTTATCCCCTATCGTTTTCTGACCGTCGCGAGATGCACCTCATCGCGACGGACAGTGGCTATCTCAATCAACCTGTCGCCATTGAGTCCCTCGTGATCGCTCCCGGCGAACGATACGAAGTCCTCGTCGATTTTTCGGGAGGAGAGGCTGGCACGCTGGTATCCTCTGCAAATCCCAATCAGATGATGGGTGGGATGATGGGCGGCGCGAGCACTGCTGGGGGGAGCTTCGTAGTTGTACCCTTTGGTGTGGATGCGAGACTTCCTGCCCGCATTCTGGAAATACCCGCCGACTTGGGCGGCGTCCTGCCTGACGGTGAGGCCCGATCAGTCAATACACGTCAGATCACACTCGATATGCCAATGGGGATGGGCATGATGATGCGTAGGTCGAATGATCGGTTTGCGATCAATGGGCAGTCCTTCGACATGGGGAGGATAGACTTGTCTCTTTCGAAGGGGGCGACCGAGATTTGGCAAGTCTCCTCAAACATGATGATGCACCCGTTTCATGTTCATGGCGTGAGGTTTCAGGTGCTCGCCGAAAACGGAAAGAAACCAAGCATACAAAATTCTGGCTGGAAGGATACCGTGCTCGTAAATGGCCGAGTCGATATCCTGGTCAGCTTTGAGCAGACGGCAGATCGCGCCAATCCCTTCATGTATCACTGTCACATCCTTGAACACGAAGATGGAGGAATGATGGCGCAGTTCACGGTCACATGATCGTGCAAGCATGGGGATATGGTCGCCTGATTGGTTGTTTGGCGATAGCAACAGTTCTGTCTCTTGCAGCTTTCGGTTTTTTTTCGGGCACGGTTTCTCTGAGCAATCTTGGGGTCGCCTTTTCACAGGCTGAAGTGCAGCGCCATATTGAAAATGCCGGAGCCGTTGGCCCCCTCGCGGTTATTGCACTCATGGCCCTCGCGATTGTCGCAAGCCCCATACCGAGCGCACCAATCGCACTTGCCGCCGGGGCTGCATTTGGTCACTATCTCGGAGCCGCCTACGTAGCCATAGGCTCGGAGCTCGGTGCTACAATCGCATTTGTCTTCGCGCGAAAACTCGGTCGAAGCACAGTTCGGCGTTTTTTGGGTAAGTATTCAGAGTTCGGGCTGTTGGGGTCGCAAAAGGCTCTGATGTTATCAGTGTTTGCGTCCCGCCTGCTTCCATTCGTTTCTTTCGATGCAATCAGCTATGTTGCGGGCTTGAGCCAACTTCATCTATGGCGCTTCATGCTGGCAACTTTTGCCGGGATTTTGCCGGCGAGTTTTGTTCTTGCCCATTTTGGAGCTGTGGCCATGTCAGGGGATTGGGGAACGGCTGAATGGATCACGATAGGACTTGGGGTTGTGACAGCACTGCCTTTTGTCTTTTTGACCCTCAAAAATAGAAAGCAGATCGACGATGAATAGCGACTATAAAGCGGGCAGCATTTCTCTTTGGGATGCCGTCGCCATGGGGACTGGTGTCATGATTGGCGCCGGAATTCTGGCACTCACAGGCCAAATTGCGGAACTGGCCGGCCCTACCTTTCCACTTGTGTTCATCGTTGGAGCCATCGTTACAGCCTTCAGCGCTTACACTTACATAAGAATGTCCAATGCCTACCCGTCAGCTGGCGGAATTGGAATGATCCTGCAAAAGGCCTATGGACCAACCGCCGTAGCCGCTGCAGCGGCTTTGCTTATGGCTCTGTCAATGGTCATTAACGAAAGCCTAGTCGCACGGACCTTCGCAAACTATTTGCTCCGTGGACTGGGCATTGCACCAGATGGCTTACTGGTTCCGGCAATAGGCGTTGCTCTCATTATCGCAGCCTATGTCGTCAACATCTCGGGCAACCGCTCTGTAGGCTGGATTTCCCAGTTGCTCGCGGTACTGAAGGTTGGCGGTATCACTCTGTTTGGGATCTCTGCGCTTTGGGCCGGCGGGTTTACTTTTGGCACAACAGGAGATGGAACAGCTTCACAGGGTCTCAGCGGATTTGTTGGTGCCACAGCGTTGGCAATTCTGGCATTCAAAGGGTTCACGACAATCACCAACAGCGGCGCCGAGATAGTGGACCCACACCGCAACATCGGACGCGCGATCATCATTTCATTGGCGGTCTGCGTAGTGGTGTATCTCTTGGTAGCATTTGCGGTGGGAAGCAGCTTGCCGCTTGGCAAGATCGTCGAAGCAAAAGACTATGCGCTCGCGGAAGCGGCAGCACCGTCCCTTGGGGAAACGGGCTTCTATCTGACCGTCGCGCTCGCTTTGATCGCAACTGCATCAGGCGTGATTGCCAGCATCTTTGCGGTATCTCGTATGTTGGCAATGCTGACAGAGATGAAATTGATCCCGCACAGTCATTTTGGGATGTCAGGCGGAGTCCGCGACCATACACTGATCTACACAGTAGTGATTGCGAGCCTGCTGACCATTCTCTTCGACGTTAGCCGAATAGCGTCGATGGGGGCCTTCTTTTACCTTGTAATGGATATGGTTATTCACTGGGGAGTGTACCGAAACCTTAGGGCCGAGCTTTCTGCGCATGGATGGATCATGTTGACTGCAATCGGTCTCGACGCGATCGTGCTTGCCGTATTCGCTTCACTAAAGTGGCAGAGCGATCCAATGATTGTAGTGGTCGCATTCGCGATCATGGCTTGTGTATTGATCTTTGAGCATTGGTTTCTTCAGCGCACAAAAACCGAGCCACATCAACATGATCACAATGGGCATTGAGTGCTCGCGTGATGACCAGGTATCGAAGCAGTAATTCTTAGCGCTTCCAACATTCAAATTGGTCGGGTTTGAGCGATTTTGAGACCCACTTTGCCGATGTGTAGGACTACTTTCGTTGCCTCGATGGCGGGCGCCAACGCGCGTTTCACGAGGTCAGTGAAGACTATGGAAGACTGGTCGAGCCATTGAAATGAGGAAACGCAAGGGCTTAACCGCCGTCGAGATCCTCGTAGTAGACGAGCGCGGGCATGTTGCGGCGCTGATGCACGATGCGCAGGATGACTGCCGCCCCATCCGCCGCATCTAGCCGCTTGTAGAAGATCACGTGACGTTGGCAGTTGACGGACCGCAACCCCGGAACGAAGAGACTCCTGTCCCGACCCCGGTCGGGATCCCCGGTGATCTGCTCGAAGGCGTTGACCAACTGGCGGTAATAGACGAGCCATTGGTCCCTACCCCAAGTTTCGACGGTGTAGGCACGGATCTCTTCAAGGTCGGCCCTGGCCCGACCGGAAAGTCGAATAATCATATGGGTCAGCGATCAAATGCATCCGGTTCGAAGGCATGAGCATCGAACTCGGCGAAATCCCCATTTTCGGCCAGGGAGGCTGCTTCCTCTAGGTCGGCCTTGAGGGCATAGAACTGCCGGGCGCCATCCTTCTCCATCAGCATCCTTACGCCGGCGCGCACGACTTCGCTCAGATTGGCGTAGGCGCCGGACTCGATCTGCGCCTGCACATATTTCTGCATCGGTTCGGTCAGGTGGACGTTTGGCATCAGACTCTCCTATCCATGCTCAATCGTATCAGATACTGACATAGATATTCAAGCTCATGCTCGATCCCAACTTGGGCCCTAAATCGGCTCGCTGGCTGCTCCCGCCCTTCTGCTCCCGGATTCCATGCGGAGAGCCGGGCCGGGCAGTTTCCCGATACAGCCCTTCCCGAGGCCAGGAGCGCTGCGCCACGCGGTTTGGAGGGCTCATTCGATCTGTCCTTCCGTGACCACTTTCGCGGCCACATTGGAACACCCAATTTCCCCTTTGTAACAGACGTTTGTTTAGCAGCTAACATGAAAGGGGTCCGCAATTTTGGCCACTTTCAAGACGCAGAAGCAGCCAGAACCGGCGTCAGATCTTGGAAGCGGTCAAGCGACACAAGCGAACAGTCGCAAGCAACCATCAATCAAATCTCCTTGCTATCATTAATGTTGTTTCGTATCGCTGCACCATTATAGATGGAGTCGGCATCATGAAGCACGTGATCCACAGCGTGGCAACAGCCACGGCACTAACCATATCCGGACTAATGGCCTCGTCAGGTCCGGCTCAGGCCTATCAGGTGGACTGTGCAATCCTCCTCTGCCTTGCGGGCGGCTGGCCTGCCTCCGCGCCCTGCGCGCATGCCAGAGCGGTCTTCATTCGGCGGATCACACCATGGCCGATCGAGCCGCCCTTACAAATCTGGCGGTGTCCGATGGGTGTGTCGTTCAACGATCCCAGCCCGATGTCGCCTATGGAACGCCTTTATGACACCACGTTCCGCGATCCGCCCGAACCGCAGGAATCGACTTCGAAACCCCTTGTTCGCGTCCAAGCAGATGAGCAAGCTGACATCGACATTTCGGGCGACGCCTTTGATTTCGTGCGCAGCATACGGGTCTATCACATCCAGTATCGCCAGCACGAAAACCGAGATGGCGACTGCAATCGCAGCGACTCGACGCGATTGGGGTCCTACGGCGTGCAGGGCGACTACCGATGGACAAGATCCACCGTGGGCCAGGTGCCAGCCGCATCCGGCCTGAGCATCCCGAATGGATGCGGCAGCTACTTTTACCGTTCCGTCTTCGTCGACTGGCGTGATCACGCCGGGAACTATGGCTCTGAAGAGGTTCGCTACTGACAAAATCTGCGCGCGGTATTACCGCGCGCGTCCTGACAACCCCGCACGGAAGGCTGTGCAAAACCCCCGAAAAGGAGACGACGCCAGACCGTGAAGCCTGACGCCGTGCTAGAAAACTCCGTGAACAAGAGTTTCCTAGCGCACCGCTAAAACACCCGCAACCAGCAAAGTTGTTTTGCTGGCAAGAATGTTGTTGTCTCACGACATGGCGTCGGTTCTCCAAGGAGACCTCGACCATGGAACCTACGACCGGCCTGATCCTGCGACGGATCACACAGACAAATCTCTCTGTTGCTGCGCACAAGCTTGCTACCCTCATCCTCGATGCCATCGCCTGGAAGGATGGCTACAACGGTTTGTCGCGCGGAACGGCAGCCTTCACCCTCTCGGCCCTGGCGGAGAAGATGGGTGTTTCACGACAATATCTTTCGGTTCTATTGAGCGAACTTGAGACGTCGAAGTTGCAGCTCGAGCGGGCAAAGCCGAATGGAAAGTTCGCGCCCTGGATCTTTCGGTTTTCCGCCTTCGACGAGGAGAGTGAAACCCATGATCTCGTGTCAGGTGAAGGTGACACATCACTATCTAGAGATAATAATAACAAAACTATCTTCTCAGGACTGATCGACATCACCGCGAGTTCGAACGTTTTTCAGACCAGTTGGGCAGAGCTCATCAAAGCAGCGAAGGCCACGTTGCCCTGCTGGAACATCGACACCCAGGTCATCTGGGATCGCTTCCTCGCCTTCAATCGGTCCCGAGGCAACGGCAGGGTGCCGGCCGGCTTCCTGCTTGGCTTCATGCGCCGGTGGCGAAATTCGTCGGGAACTCCAACTCGTCCCGCGGTCAAGCCGCCCGCGAGACCAATAACGGACCCCAAAGAGCGCGAATTGCTGAGACAGATGCAAGCCGCACCAACTTCGAACCGCCAGTTCCACGCGTCCGACTTGTGTCGCTTGATCGGATACACTGCCTACGAAGCGCGTGTACTCGATGTGATCCACGAGTTTGGGTGCCAGAGGTTTTCAGCGACGTTGGCGGTGCACGGACGAGCGGTGCTGGCAGGGGAGATATCCAGGTAGATTCACCTGCCAAGCTTTGGATCCGGGAAGGCTCTGCCCCCGCGTACAGAAAATCGGCAGATAATGAAGTTTATGTTAAAAATGGAAGTATTAGCCAGCTTTCCTTGGCTTTCAGAAAATCCTGACCTGAGTTCCCACTTCTGCCAGAGCAAAAAGTTCAGCAATGTGCTCGTTGTACAGTCCAATACAGCCGTTTGATGATTGCCGACCGATCTTGCGCGTGTCACCGGTTCCGTGCACCCGGTAATACTGCCACGACAGATAAAGTGCGTGTGTTCCAAGCGGGTTGTCAGGACCCGGCGGCCAATAGTCAGGCCATTCGGGGTTACGCTCTTTCATTGATGGAGTGGGCCGCCAACTCGGCCCCTCCACCTTCCTTATAACCTCTGTATATCCTCGGCGGGTCAACTCTTCCGAGGCAGGGACACTCGACGGATAGAGTTTGTAGACACTTTCGTCTTCCGACCAATACTGGACTGCACGCGAGTCGATGTCGCACAAAATTGCACCGTGCTGAAGGTTATCGAAGTGGTCTTGCCAGAGATCCACACTAAAGGACGAAATATTTCTGCGTACCGCCGAGGGCTCCTGCTCCTGAGCACGGAGAAGGGAAGGTGCTGCCAGAAGTCCGATCATAGTTGTCGAAACGAACTGGCGTCGTGTTTTCAGTGTTTTTGTCATATGCCTCGCCTCACTCTTTTGTTGGCTGACGGATACGACCTCTAGTAGCTAGAGGTTCAACTGAAAAACGATGACGTTCTCGTGAGGCAGCGAGTTTACAGGTATCGACGCGTTTCAGCGCAATAATCGCGATACTTGGAGTCGTATTGTTCATGCAGCCATGGCTCTTCCGCGAGCGGGGCAAGGGCCAGCGCGGCAACTCCAACGATGACGATAGGCCAAACCCAAGATGAGGCGAAGAGAAGACCAAAACCTATCAGGATGGCCATGTCGGCAAGGTACTGCGGATGCCGAGAGAAACGGTAGAGACCCGAAGTGATCAGCTCGTCTTTCGCACCGCTGGTGGCTTTCAGTCCAATGCTGAATGCCCCCCACCAGACAATCAGATTTCCGGTTGCGATCAAGAACGGCCCGACCGCCCAACGGAGTGCGTTGGCCATAGAAGCGGATTTCCAATCCAAGATGCCCAAACCGATCACCGCCCCAAACACGGCCAATGTGAGTCCCCATGCAATGTTTGGTATGACTGAATGCTCTCTGTTTGGAGGCCAGATGCGCTTGGACGGGCGGGCGATCGACCAAAGGAGCGCACCAATCAAAACCAGACCGGATAGCAGGCCAACGACCACTAGTATGCCTTGGGCAATCGTCATGAGCGGTGTCCGAACACCTGCGCCTCCTGATGCGCATTGTCGCTCGCTTCGAATTCAAGCGTGGAATGCTCGATTGAGAAACGTTCATGCAGCACCGATTTGACGTTTTCTTTAATCTTGTCGGCCTCACCCATCCGTTCGCGTTCGACGACAATATGGCAGTCCAATGCCGCGGCGTGCTCCTGCATTTGCCACAGGTGGACATGATGCACGTCCACAACGCCATCGACACACTGGATCGCTCTGACCACGTCATTTCCATCAATACCTGGTGGGCTCCCAAGCATCAGGGTTCGAATTGGGCCCCCTATTTCGGTGAAGGACAGATACAGGATGTAGAGCGCGATGCCGATAGTGATGGCCGGATCAACCCAACGCATATCATAGAGTATTATGAGCGTCCCGCCGACTATGACGGCCACTGAAGCCAACGCATCCGAAAGGTTGTGGAGAAAAAGCGCACGGATGTTCACGCTCCCCTTCTGCATCGAATAGGTCAGCATTGCGGTCAGCGTGTCGACCACAAGCGCGATTCCACCGAGAATGACGACGGTCCACCCCATGACTTCGGGTGGATCAATCATGCGCATGCCACCTTCGTAGATCAGATAGAAGCCGATCACGATGAGGGTGGTGTAGTTGATCAGGGCCGCGACGATTTCGACCCGGCCATAGCCGAAGGTCATGCGCTCATCGGCCGGGCGGCGCGCGATCTTGCGTGCGGCGAAGGCAATGACAAGCGAGGCCATATCGGAAAAGTTGTGCAGCGCATCGGCGATCAGTGCCAGACTGCCCGAGAATATGCCCCCGACGACTTGCGCAACGGTAAGTAGCCCGTTTGCCCAGATGGCGATGGCAACCCGCCGGTCCCCAGAATTCGGATCGATATGCGCGTGCCCGTGGTCATGTGGCATTGGCAGGCTCCGCGTGCGCGTGTGTCGCGCGTCGGTCAGTCTTCAGGCGGCCGCTGCGGAAACCACGTACGCGCGCATTCATCCAGTGGCGTATTATATGACGGTAAAGGGCACCACGCAGCCATCCAAAGGATTGCTCATGGGACAAATAGAAGGCGTCCGGCGTATCGTACACGCCAAAATCTTGCACAATACCGGTTTTCTGAATGTAGGTATCTTCTCCGTTCCAGGCGACGGGAGGCGCGCCAAGGCAATCCGTGCCCGCGCCATAACCGCAGAGATTGTCTGTGTTCGAGAAAGACGTTTGCAGGACTTTGAGGAAAGCGTCATCCAGGATGAAGCCTTCAAGGTTAATCCAGGCACCTTGATATTCGATCTCTACCCATGAGTGGAGAATTTCCTGCGGAGCAAGCGGATACACCAGCTCAGGGACAACACCGCGCTGCAAGCCTTTGTGGATCGTAAACCCATGCAACCGGCAACGAATGCCGACACCACGCAGCAGCGCCATCAAGAGCGTGCCTTTGGTATTGCACTGCCCGTAGCCGTCGGAAAACACCTCGGATGCGGGGATGTCGTCAGCTCGATTGTATCCGAACGCGGTTTCATTCCGAACGAAATCATAGACTGCTCCGATCCGATCGTATTCGGACAAGTCGCGCCAGCTGCGGTTCTCTATTAGATGCGCAAGAGGCGCGGCATCAAAATCTAGTAGTTTGGTGGGTACAAGTAGGGGGTCGGTCATATGCAACAGGTCGCTCCTCGAATCGTCTTGGAACAAGACTAATTGCTATAGTCACTGTAGCTTCAATCCTTTCTTTCAGAAAGAATCTCCCGCAACTATTTGTCCGTGTGAACCGCTTTGTGGTGTTCGCCGTGTGCGTCGCGCAGAATGTCGATACCTCCCCAGGCCGCGATCCCGGCGACAATCACGCCGACGACGAGGTCCGGCCAGTTGGTTCCCAACCAGGCGACGAGGCCGCCAGCCACGACGATTCCGAGGTTCGCGGCGAAATCGTTGTAACTGAAGGTGTTGGCCGCGCGGATGTTGACGTCCGGATCTTTGAGCTTAGCGAGCAGCCAGACGCAGACTGCGTTGATAGCCGCCGCGATCAGGGCCATGGCGATCATGATCGTCCCGAGCGGATCTGACCCGCCGATGTAGCGGCGCCATGCATCGTAAAGGATACCAGCGGCGAACAGAATCAGCAGCCCGCCGGAAACGTTCGCCGCCCCGCGTTTCCATTTGTCGGATCGGGACAAAGCGAAAAGGCTGATCGCGTAGACGAAGCTGTCGGAGAGGTTATCGAGCCCGTTGGCGATCAGGGCACTTGAGTCGCCGAAGGCGCCTGTTGCGAAAAAGGCCACGGCCAAACCGATATTGAGCGCAAGAACGATCCAAAGCGTCCGTCTCTCCATTGAATCTTGTCTAGCGGCCATTTTGTGGTTCCAGCTTGTGTTGTACGACACATTAACTTCTGCGGCTGATCTGCGTTCCAGCCGGAATGTTGGCTGAATTCCTTCAGGCCCCGATTTCCTCGTGCTCGGTCAGGCATTCCGAATGGTCCCGCAACACCTCAAGCACCTTGCAGTCTCCGGTCCGCCCGCCGCTGCATTCGTGAACCATGCGTTTCAGTTCCGTGCGGAGCGCCTTCAGGCGGGCCATGCGCTGCTCCACCTGTTTGAGCTGGCGACGCGCGATGGCATCTGCCTCGTCGCAGGGGCGGTTGGGATGGTCGCTGAGGTCGAGCAGCTCGCGGATCGCATCGAGCGAGAAACCGAGTTGCCGCGAATGGCGGATGAAGGACAGTCGGTCGAGCTGTGCATTGTCGTAGCGCCTCTGTCCGCCTTCGGTCCTGCCAGGTTCGGGCATGAGTCCGATCTGTTCGTAGTACCGGATGGTCTGCACTTTTGTGCCAGTCTTCTTTGACAGAGTACCGATCGTGAGCATTTTCGCCTCCATGAAAAAGATACAGTTTGTGTAGGTTTTGCCGTCGGAATAAACAAGTGTCGGATTCACAGACGCGTGAGTTCAAGCTATACCATGATTTCGTGCTTGAACCTCTAGCGGCTAGAGGATGTATCCGCACATGCAATAAGAATCAAAAACAGGCGAACAGGATTGTCCCTTACATCGGCACAGAAGTTTCTTTGGGTTTTGGCAGGCGTGGCAGCGCTTGCCTTCGTATGGCTTTTGCTATGGTCCGATTATCGTGCCGATAGCGCCCGAACTGGCGCCGAGCCGCCTTTTTTCGCTGAGTTCGAACTGACGGACCATCAGGGTATGGTTCAAACCGAGGAGGACTTTGCGGGGCGCTGGATGCTGGTTTTTTTCGGCTTTACCAACTGCCCCGACGTCTGCCCGACGACCCTATCTGAGGTCGCGGCGGTGATGGACGGTCTGGGCGACGATGCCGCCAAGGTCCAGCCGATTTTCATAACAATCGACCCTGAACGAGACACGCCCCCAGCACTCGCCGAATACGTCCCGCTGTTCGATGCGGGCATCATCGGGCTGACGGGCACGCCGGAACAGATCGCCGCCACGTCCGAGACGTTTCCAATCTTCTTTGAGCGCGTCGAAGAGACCGCAGCGCCGGATGGTTACACGATGGGCCACACGTCGCATCTGTTCCTCTTCGACCCCGAGGCAGGCTTTGCCGACTCCTGGCCCTACGGCACCTCCGCCGAAGAGATCCTCGCCGATCTGGAAGAGAGGATCTGACCGAAATGAACCGCATATCCGGAGAAACAGCCCTCGGGCTGGCGTGGATCATCGCGCTCGTCGCCTCGCTTGCCGTGCTTTTCATCGGCGAGGTGCTGGGGCAGACGCCCTGTGTGCTGTGCTGGTTCCAGCGCGCCTTCATGTTCCCCTTGGCCATTGTCCTCGGGCTCGGCCTTTGGTGGCGGGACGGCCGCGTGGGGCGCTACGGCATCGCATTGGCGCTTGGCGGCGGCGCAATCGCCCTCTGGCACATGGGGCTGTACGTCGGTCTTGTTCCCGAACGCATCCAGCCCTGCACGGCCACCGGCCCCTCTTGCACCGATGACAACCAACTGGTCTTCGGCATCCCGATCCCGCTGATGGCGGTCGCCGCCTTCGCGCTGATCGGGGCGCTGTCGGCCCTTTCATTGAAGGACACTCGAACATGAACCGACGCGGCCTGATCCTGTCCGTTCTCGCCCTCGGCGTCGCCGGTTTCGGCGGAGCCACCTGGTTTGCAACCCGCCCCGGCCCGGTGGCCGAAGCGGAGCCTGTTGCGCCGGAACTCGCGGACGCGATGATCCGCCCCTACTCGCCCATCCTCGGGCCTGCGGAAGCGCCCGTCACGATCGTCGAATTCTTCGATCCGGCCTGCGAGGCCTGTCGCGCCTTTCATCCCATCGTGAAGGACATCATGGCCGAGCATGGGGATGCTGTCCGCGTCGTGATCCGCTACACGCCCTTCCACGGCGCGGCATCCGAGGAAGCGATCCGCGTGCTCGAGGCGGCGCGCATGCAGGACATTTACGTGCCGGTGCTCGAGGCCGTTTTGCGGGAACAGCCGAGATGGGCGTCGCACGGTGCCCCGGAGCCTGGTCTGATCCTTCAAATCGCCGCCACGGCCGGACTCGATGCCGAGGCCGCGCGCACGCAAATGCTGGCACCCGATGTCGTGGCGATCCTGAACCAGGATCGTGCTGACGTCGAGACCGTGGGAATTCGCCAGACGCCCACATTCTTCGTGAACGGCAAGCCGCTCGATCCGTTCGGGGAGGCAGAACTGCGGCGAATGGTGGCTGCCGAAGTCGCTGCCGCGTAAAGCTGAATGGAAAGGGCAGGATCAGAACGATGAAAAAGTATATTTTGACCAGCACACTGGCGGCGCTTTTGACCCTTGGAGGGCTCTCAGTGCCCGCGCTGGCCGGACCCGAGGATGTTGTCGTCGAGCACGCGTGGTCCCGCGCCTCCATCGGGATGAACCGTCCCGGGGCCGCTTACATGACGATCCGCAACACTGGCGACGAGCCAGTGACGCTGATCGGCCTTGCAACACCGCTCGCGATGATGCCCGAAATTCACGAGACGAAGACAAATGCCGAAGGTGTGAGTTCCATGAGCCCGGCGGGGGAGATCGCGATCGCCCCGGGCGAGAGCGTCGCGCTCGAACCGGGGGGCCTGCACGCAATGCTGATGCGGCTGCAAGAACTGATGACGGAAGGGGACACCTTTCCGCTGACCCTGCTTTTCGACGACGGAGGCGAAGTGACGGTCGAGGTGCCGATCCTCGGAATCGCCGCGCGGGGGCCAGAGGACTGATGCGGCGACGGGCGATCCTGGGGTACGGGGCGGCTGGTGTCGGGGCGGTCGCCCTGATGCTCTTCGTCGGTTGGTGGCAGGTCGATGGACCCGGTGGACCCGAACCTGTCGGGCAGCGGCCTGTGGCCCTGACCGAGATGGATTTCCGTCTGACGGATCATGAGGGCAACGCGGTCGGGCCAGAAACCCTGATCGGCCGCCCGACGATGGCGTTCTTCGGCTTCACCTACTGTCCGGATGTCTGCCCGACCACACTCTCTGACATTTCCGAATGGCTCGACGATCTGGGAGACGAGGCCGAAGAGATGAATGTGGTTTTCATCACGGTCGATCCAGAGCGCGACACTGTCGAAACGATGGCCGAATATGTCGGCTACTTCCATCCGGCGATCCGCGGCTGGACGGGGCCGGAGGAGCAGATCGCGCGCGTCGCGGACAGCTTCCGCGCCACCTACGAGCGGGTGCCGACGGAGAGCGGCGATTACACGATGAACCACAGCGCGAGCGTCTTCCTGTTCGCAGCCTCCGGGCGGTTCGTCACCATGATCGACTATCACGAACCCAGAGAATTCGCGGTGCCAAAAATTCGCCGCGCTCTGGAAGAAGAAATGGAGGGGGCAACATGAGGCTCAGAACTTTGGCGGCTTGTGTCGCAATTGTGGGGACGGTTTCCGGGGCGACTATTGCCATCTCTGGTTTAATGTTGAAAGAACCCGTGCCGCCGGAACTTGCCCAGGCAGGTAGCTGGATGCCCCAAGGTCCTGAAGCCCCCCAGAACGTTGACATCCTCGTGACGCTGCCCGCGACGGCATGGGCAGAGGATGCACCCGACCTCGGCCCCCTACCCCTTCTGCAGGTCGCGTTTGCCGACAGGCCGGTAAGGGCGATCGAGCCACCGCTGTCGACGTGGTCGCGCGACATTGCACCTGGCGAGACGCTCGATTTCTTGCTGTCCGAAGCTGGACTTGCGGCACCTGACAGAGCCGAAGTTGCCCTCGCGCTTGGCGCGGAATACGATCTGCGACGGCTGCGGCCGGGGCACTCGGTCACTGTTGCTTCGACCATGGACGGCAGCCCCCGCACCGTCTCACTCGCCGTCGAGGACGGAGTGCGGATCGAGGTGGTTTTCGGCGAGCAGTTGTCTACGCAGGTCGTGGCTCCGGATCCGGAGATCGTAACCCTTGCCGGCAAAGCCGTGATCGGCAGCTCGATCTTCGCGGCACTCGACGAAGCCGGCATACCCGCCCGTTTTTCCGTGGACCTTGCGCAGATGCTGGGTGGGACCGTGGATTTCCGCCGCGAGATGGCCGGCGGCGAAACACTAAGGCTTCTCTGGCGTGAGGCGCGGGTCGGCGAGGACAGGATCGGACAGCCCGAACTCGCCTTCGCCGCACTGGAGATTGGCGGTTCGCTTTACGAGATCGTATGGCCGGACGACGGCAGCGGTCAGGCGACGATCTACGTCGATGGCGAGGTGCTGCGTGTCTTCGCACAGCCGGTCGAGGGTGCGCGCCTCAGCTCGGTGTTCGGACGCCGCACGCATCCGGTCTTTGGCAACGTCCGGATGCACACCGGCGTCGATTTCGCAGCGGCACGTGGGACACCGGTTCAATCGACGGCACCGGGGCGGGTCAGTTTCATCGGCTGGCGGGGCGGCTATGGTCGAGTGGTCGAAATCGCCCACGGCTCCGACACCATGACGCGCTACGCGCATCTGAGCGCCGTGCCGGATGGCCTGGCACAAGGCCAACGCGTGACGGCGGGAGATGTGATCGGCCGCGTCGGCGCGACTGGCACGGCGACAGGTCCGAACCTGCACTACGAAGTCCTCGTGGATGGGCGCCCGACTGACCCGCTCTCTGACGACCGGCTCGCCGAAGCAGCCGAGAGCGAAGCGGATGATACCGCCGCGCTCTCGCGTCTGGCCGAGGCGCGCGCGCTTCTGAATCAAAACCTCGGCAGCGAGATTGCCGAAACGACAACCGAAAGGCTCTGACCCATGAAACGCATGACCCAAGCTCTGGCAATCACCCTCGCCCTGTTCCCGGCGGCCCAGGTCCTCGCAGAGGCAACGGCGATCGAGGTCCGCAAGACGAACGGTTGCGGCTGTTGCCTGTCTTGGATGAACCATCTCGAAGAAAACGGGTTTGCGCCGACGGGCGAGAACATGTTCGGTGGGTCGCTGGTTCGCTTCAAGCTCGACAACGGCGTGCCGCAGCGCATGGTCTCCTGCCACACCGCGCTCATTGATGGCTACGTGATCGAAGGCCATGTCCCGGCCGCTGACATCCGCCGCATTCTCGAGGAGCGCCCGGACGCCGTCGGCCTCGCCGTTCCGGGGATGCCCTATGGCTCGCCCGGCATGGGGCCAGAAGACGACCGCGAGGCCTATGATGTCTTCCTCATCCGCAAGGACGGGTCGACGGAAGTCTTTTCGAGCTACGCCGAAGGATAATCTGGCTCGCCCATGGAAAATCTGTCTCCGATAATGCTCGGCTTTCTCGGAAGTCTCGCCGCCGGATCCCTTACGGCAGTCGGGGCAGCTCCCGTGCTGTTCGGGCGCATCCCGTCCCGGGCCACGCGCGATCTGTCGCTCGGCTTCGCTGCCGGTGTCATGCTGTCAGCCTCGTTCTTTTCGCTGATCATCCCGGCATTGGATGCGGCAGAGCCAATGTTCGAAAACGGCGCGATGCCTGCGGCCATCGTATGCGTCTCGATCCTTCTGGGCATGGGGGCTGTCGCGCTGATGAACGAAAAGCTGCCGCACGAGCACTTCAAGACGGGACGCGAAGGGCCCGAAGCGGCGTCTTTGCGGCGGGTCTGGCTGTTCATCATCGCGATCACGATCCACAACTTCCCCGAAGGCCTCGCGGTCGGGGTCGGCTTCGGATCCGGAGGTATGGAGGGCGGTCTGCCGCTCGCCATCGGCATCGGGCTTCAGAATGCGCCCGAAGGATTGGCCGTCGCTGTATCTCTGCTGGGCGAGGGATATCCTAAGCTGCGCGCCTGGGGCATCGCGGCGCTGACGGGCATGGTCGAGCCGATTGGCGGTTTGCTCGGGGCCGGCATCATCACACTGTCGGAACCGCTGCTTCCATGGGGTCTGGCCTTTGCCGCGGGCGCAATGCTCTACGTCATTAGCCACGAAATCATCCCCGAAACCCATCGCAGCGGCCATCAGAACAGGGCGACGCTCGGTCTCGCAGTCGGGCTCGTTCTGATGCTGTTTCTCGATGTCTGGTTGGGGTGAGGCAATGTCACTCAACAAGGTATCTCCGATGATCGGCGTCTTCGCAGCGCTTGCTACGTTCGCGATCGATCAGATCACCAAAGCCATTGTCGTTGCGAATGCCGTCACTTTAAGCGTCGGGATTTCCGTGTTTCCGGGATTCAACCTCGTCTTTTATCGTAATGACGGCGTGACTTTCGGGATGCTGGGCGGCGCTCCGTGGTGGAGCCTAATCGCTCTCGCTCTTGCCATTTGTATCTGGCTAGGGGTTATGCTGTTTCGCGCCGAAAATGCGGTCGAAACACTTGCCTATGGCGCGATCATTGGCGGAGCCCTGGGCAATGTCATCGATCGTGTGCGGTATCGGGCTGTAACAGACTTTCTCGATTTCTACATTGGCACAACACATTGGCCTGCCTTCAACATGGCCGATGTATTTGTCGTCAGTGGCGTGGGGCTCTTGCTCGCCGCGCCATGGATCAGCGCGCGGCGTTCGATCAAGTCGTGAAGCCGGAAATTCTGAACCGCATCGCTCTGCGCCACCGTTTTCTTTCGCGGATGACGCTTGGTTTCGCCGCCGGGGCGCTGACCGTTCTGACTTTCCCGCCCTTCTCGCTTCTCCTGCTTGTTCCAATTGCCTATTCCGCGTTGTTTGTCGGTCTTCGCGATCTCTCCTTCGGGCGCGCTTTCCTCGTCGGCTGGGCGTTTGGTCTTGGCCAGTTCGGTTTCGGGATTTCGTGGATCGCGGAAAGTTTCTACGTCGAGGCCGGGCGGTTTGGGACGATGGCGATCCCGGCGGTCGCGGGATTGTCCGCAGGTCTCGCGATTTTCCCAGCCATTGCCGCCGCGCTTTTTGCCGAAATCGCGCGGCGCGGAGCCATGGGCAGTCTCTTGGCCTGCCTCCTGTTCGCGACCTCCTGGACCGCTGCCGAGTGGTTGCGAGGTCACGTTTTGACAGGATTTCCGTGGAACCTCGCCAGCTACGCTCTGGTCGATTACGCCGCTTTTCGCCAGCCCGCCGCCTGGGTCGGAAGCTATGGGTTAAGCTTTCTCACCGTGTTCGTTGCGTTACTCCCCGGCGCGGCTGCCATGGCGTCCGGGCGGCAACGATTGACCATTTCGCTCATGGCGCTGGCCGGCATAGCGACGATGTGGGCTGTCGGCACGCTTCGCCTCCAGTCGGATGCACAACAGCCACCCGGTGTCGATTTGCGCATCGTCCAGGGCAACATTCCACAAGAGGAGAAATGGGCGCCCGAGAACCGCGAGGCGACCTTCGCGCGCTATCTTGAGCTTTCAACCCGGCGCGGCGATTTCGACGTTCTTCTCTGGCCGGAAACCGCCTTTCCGGGTTTCCTCGATGAGGATACGGAGGCACAGGCCCGCATTGCCGCTGCGCTACCGGAAGGCAGCGTGCTGCTCACCGGGGTGCCGGACCGTGTACCGAGTGAGGATGGGATCCAATATTTCAACACGGTCCAGGCTTTTGGCGAGACCGGCAAAATCCTGACCGGATACGCGAAACACCATCTCGTACCCTTCGGCGAATATGTGCCATTCCGCGGCTGGTTGCCCATCGAGCGGCTCACGGCGGGTCTGGGCGATTTTACGCCCGGACCGGGCCCGCGAACGCTTGCGCTTCCGGGTGTGCCGCTGGTCGCCGTGGCGATCTGCTATGAGATCATCTTCCCAGGGCATGTGGTCGACGACCTGTTCCGGCCGGACTGGATTTTCAATGCGACCAACGATGCTTGGTTCGGAACCAGCATTGGACCGGAGCAGCATCTCGCCTCCGCACGCATGCGCGCTGTCGAGGAAGGGCTTCCCATCGTCCGGGCCGCAAACACAGGGATCTCCGCGATCATCGACGCAAACGGTGACCTCGTCGCGCGGCTCGGCAACGGAGAAACCGGTGTCATAGATGCGGCTCTGCCCTCTGCTCATCCGTCAACGCTCTATGCGCGCTTCGGCGACTGGGCGCTGCTGGCTCTCATCTTCACTACTTGGGCCGTGGGACTGGCTGCAGGTCTGGTCGGCACACACCGGTGCAACAAGAGAACAAGAACGGAGAAAAAGTCATGCTGGTAATCGCGGGCATTGTCGCGGGTGCGATCTGGGGTGGATATCTGGCGCGACGCCGAAAAGGAAACCGGCTGGATATCCTCCAGTATGCGGCGAGTTCGGCGATCGCCTTCGGTCTTCTCACCTATTTCATATCGGTGGTCCTCTTGCGCATCTTTTTTAAGAAGGGTTTCGAAACAGCACCGACATGAGACGGCTTTTCAACATATTGCTGTACGGGTTTCTGGCAATCTGCATCACGGTATCGGTTGGTTCCGGGTTGGTCTATTTTCTGCTGAGCGCATCCGTTCCCGATTACGACGAGGACTTCACGGTCGCAGGCTTAGGCGGACCGGTCGACATTCTGCGAGATTCTTCGGCAGTCCCGCACATCTCCGCAGCTTCCGCTGCGGATGTTTACTTCGCGATCGGCTTCGTTCACGCCCAAGACAGGCTCGGTCAACTGTTAAGGGCAAGGCGAAAAGCGGAAGCTTCGTGGCCATCGGATGAGATCTTGGACCTTGAGCCAGCGGTCTCAGACGCGCTCGCATCCTATGCCGCCGGCGTTAATGCGTGGCTGGAGCTAGTGTCGGAAGGCGGGCGTGGCCGAGGCTCTCCGGAGCTGCTGATCGCAGACGAACGGTCGATCGCGGCCTGGACACCCGGCGATAGCCTGAGGATTGCCCGGTCTTTCCTGAATGGCCTGCGACCGGGAAGCGCACGGGAAGGAATGCCGAGTATATCAGGTGCCATTATACCGGCGGATCGCCTGAGAGTGCCCGAACTGTTTGCGACTGATCCGGAGCAGCGCCTTGATGCATGGGCGATCGACGGCGACCGAACAGCGACCGGAACGCCAATTCTAGCCGCCGATATCAGCGGTTCCCTGTCGCTTCCCTCGGAATGGTATCTCGCAGATCTTCAATTTTCGACAGGGCCGGCCATAGGGGCCACAATACCGGGCGTACCTTTCGTTATTGTCGGTCGCAATGCGCGCGTCGCCTGGGCCTTCCGGTCATTTCCCGTGCCAGACGAGGAGGCACCAAGGGGGCCGTCACCCGTGCGGGCGGCAGGTTTCCTGACGATGCTGGAGCTGTTCGCGCGTTCGGCCGACGCGACCGATGCCATCGGAGTTGCCGCAGACATGTTGCCGAAGGGCATGGAGGCATTGGCCATTGACCGAGAGACCGTTGCCCGATGGCCAAGAGCGGAGGCCGTACGGGCGTCGTCTTTTCGCGACATTCGACTGGCGGAGCTTGAAGCGCGGCAATCGATCTTCTCGACGGAAGGCGCCATCGGTGTTCAAAGGGACACCGTAAGTTCCGTGGCGCGAACCCTCCTGCCCCTGATGGCGAAAGAGCTTTGGTTCGTGCAGTCCAGAGACAGCATCGAAGGCACCGATGCGGACAGCCTTCGTCGTGAGCTTCTGGACAGGCTTGCCTCGTGGAATGGCGAAATGGATCGCTATTCACCGGAACCTCTGCTGTTCTGGACCTGGGTCCGGGCTTTGCAGCAGCGCATTTTGAAGGACGAGTTTCCGACAGCGGAGCAACTCTGGACCCGTCCGAACCCAAACTTTCTTTATGCGGTACTCAGCGATCGTCGCGGTAGCGCGATCTGGTGCGACATCCGCCTATCCTCACCTCGCGAGACATGTGAGGAGCAGGTTCGCGTGGCCCTGGATGATGCCCTTGGCTGGCTGGTCGATCGATATGGGCGCGATCCCTCGACGTGGACCTGGGGGGAGGAGCATAGATTGGACATGCAGTGGTCGCCAATCAGTTCACGTGGGTTGCTGACCGACCTGCTGTCCCTTCAAGCGCCGATTTCAGGCGATCCGTATACGCTATTCTTGACATCATTTGGTGTCGAAGAAGACCGTCCATTCCTTGTGAGTGCCGGAAGCAATTTTCAGGCGGTCATGTCGATATCGGAAGCAGCGGGATCATACTACATCTCGCCCACCGGACAGTCGGGACATCCGCTATCTCGATTCTACGACAATCTCTTTCCCTCCTGGATACGAGGCGAATACCTGGCCATGTCGACCGATCTGTCACTGGCCCGTGGCGGCGCTTCCGGGATCTCGCGACTCACACCGGCTACCTCGGACAGTCCTCGGATGAGCGAGGGCCAGAGCGAATGATCACGAACCTCTTCTTTCTTTACGACCCTTTCGGCGATGCGCTGTCACCGGTGTCGCTCATTGTTGTCGGCCTTACAGCATGGCTGTTTTTGCGTGGGCTCAAAATACACGTTCGCTGTCTCGGAAGGGTTTCTGGCTGGCGTCGAACCGTCTTCTTTGTCGGCCTCGCGGTCGTCCTCGTCGCGACGAATGGGCCGCTCCCGCCATTGGGGCACAGTCTGTTTTCTGTACATCAGGTCGAGCATCTTCTTCTGCGACTGGTAGGACCGCTTCTTATCGCGGTTTCTCAGCCCTGGCTTGGCCTTCAAGCCGGATTGAAAACGGAATGGCGCCGACGCCTTGCCGCGATTGGGCGTGCGCGCATCCCGCGATTCTTGGCGCTTCCTGCATCTGCCACCTCCCTGTTGATTGGCGCGCTTTTCGTCTGGCAGATCCCGATGATCTACGCCCTTACACAACGTATTGCGGCGATGGAAGCGCTGGCACATCTGTCTATGGTGCTGGCGGGGCTTTGGTACTTTGCTATGCTGTTCGATCCGCGTGATCCGCCTGAAGGAGCGCGGCGCGGTGCTCGACTGATGTCAGGGTTCGTGGTGATCGTTTCCAACATCTTTCCGGGCTCCCTGACAACGCTCAAGGAGGTGCCCCTCTATGGATCAGAAATCATCGCAGCGAGCGGTGGTCGACTTCGCGCCCTGGCTGACGAGACAATCGGCGGCTACGTAATCTGGGTCCCGTCGTCGATGGTTCTCATCGTGGCAATCATCCTGGTGCTCAACGGCTGGAACGCGGCGGAGGAACGGCGCTGGACGTCCCGCTACGACCTGATGCGCCAATCGAATGCGGCGGCGCTCGAGTTTCCGGAAACCGCGGAGGAACTGCGTCTGAAAGTAGAGAAGCCGAACCGGGACATGGGCCGTACCCTCGCCCTTGGCGCATTCGCCATGTTCATGGTTGTCATGATTACCGTCGTGACCATCGTCTATGCCCTCGGATAGATTGAATTCGACATGATACCAGACGTATTCTTCCCCGCTAGGGCCCGCCTGTTTCGCCACTGCCACGGCTGGACACATATTGTAGTGTCCTTACGCGTACCGGGTGCTTGCGCTGGCCCACGGCGGCGAGCGTCACTTTGGCCGTGATCGCCATCGAAGCGATCAACGTCGCCCTGTGCCGACGATTTGCCTGATTTGACGGAAGATCATCTCCTCCCATCAGGCGTAGATGTCGATCGGTGTTCCGTCTTTCACCATTGCATAGATGTCCTCGATCTGCCGATCTGTGACCGCGATGCAGCCAGCTGTCCAGTCGCGGACGTCCGTTGGGTCGATGCCTGGGCGTGGACCACCATGGATGAAGATGTCGCCGCCGGGGGAAAGGCCCTGCGCTTCAGCAAAGGCGATGTCGGCCTCATTCGGATAGGAGATGCCAACCGAAAGATGATACGTGCTTTCGGGGTTGCGCTTATCGACTACGTAAGCGCCCTCAGGGGTCCGGCCGTCTCCCTCGAATTGCTTGTGACCCTCAGGAGCGAAACCCAGCCCGACCGGATAGGTTTGCAATACGCGATCGGCTCCGTCCAGAACAAGCAAACGCTGCCCCTTGTAAAGCCGAACACGGGTCACCTCGGGTCCGCCATAGCTGCGGAACTTGCTGGCACAGCCAGACAAAAACGCTGCCAACCCGCCCAACAGGACGGCGCGGCGGGGAAATCGGATGGTTTTCACTGCTCGATGCCTCTTTCGTGAGGTCTGATATGGACATTACGTTACCTTGCAAATGCTGCGTGATCAATGTCCGTGGGCAAGCGCGGCCTTTGCCATCTCTGGACCAACCTGCTCACCGCTGAATGCCTTGCGGGCCTACCGCAGCGCCTTGAGGGCGACCGGCAGGGAGGCCACGGCAAGCCTTAATCGAACAACTCGTGAAGCCAGGATTTGCGGCGATAGCCGTGCTTGCCGTCGCCGCCGCCGTGCTTTCCGCGCCGGTAGCCGCGATCATCGTCGTAGCCGCGCGGCTCAGGCACCCGCTGAGGCGTCACATCGGGTGCCGAACGCTCGATGATCTTGTCCAGTTCGCCCCGGTCTAGCCAGACACCCCGGCAATCGGGACAAAAGTCGATCTCGATCCCCTGGCGGTCGGTCATGCTCAAGGGCACCTCGCAAACCGGACACATCATCCTGCCCTTCACGCTCATGTCTCGTCTCGGCTCCTTTCCGGGTTCTCCCAGTTCAATGACCATGTGCCAGCGCCCCTTTGGCCAAGCCTTCGCCAACCTGCTCACCGCCGGACGGCGGTGCCTTGGCCTCTTGGCTGTTCAGCAGGCGCAGGGCGTTGGCCACCACCAGCAATGACACTCCTACATCGGCTGCAATAGCGCCCCACATCGATGCCACTCCGAACGCAGTAGCGACGACGAAAACGCCCTTGGTCGCCAAGGAAATACCGATGTTCTGACGGATAATCGACATTGTCCGGCGCGAATGACCGATCAGCCAAGGCACCTTGCCGAGATCGTCGGTCATCAGGGCTATATCCGCCGTCTCGATTGCCGCGTCCGAACCAACGGCACCCATTGCGATGGCGTAATGCGCGCGCGCCATGGCCGGGGCGTCGTTGACCCCGTCGCCGATCATGGCCACCATGTCATGCGTTTCGACCAGTTCTTCGATGGCAGTCACCTTGTCTTCGGGCAGAAGCTCGGCACGGACCTCGTCGATGCCGACCTCGGCTGCAACAGCGCGCGCTGTCCGCTCGTTGTCACCGGTCAGCATGACGATGGTCTTCACACCCTGCGCGTGAAGCTGCGCCACGATGCCTTTGGCATCCGGGCGGATACGGTCGCGCAATTCCAAGATGCCGGTGACACCGGTGTCGTCGCCCACGGCAACAAGGGTGCTGCCAGCCCCTTCGATGCGGTCGCGCAAATCCTTCGGAATGGCGTCGCCGAAACCCTTCTCCTCGGCAAACCGGTCCGACCCCAGCCAGATCGACCGGCCGTCTGTGCGTCCTTCAAGTCCCCTGCCCGGAACGGTTCGGGTATCTTCCGCGGCGGATACCTTGATGCCGTCGGCTTCTGCCCGCGCAAGAATGGCGCGCGCCAAGGGATGCGAGGAACGTGCCTCCAGCCCAGCGGCGAGGGTCATCAGATCTTGCGCCGATGCTTTGCCCAGCGGATGCACCGCCGCCACCTCGGGCTCGCCCATGGTGATCGTGCCGGTCTTGTCCATGGCCAGTGCAGTGGTCTTGCCCGGTGCCTCAACATATGCACCGCCCTTGATCAGCACCCCGGCCCGCGCTGAGGCGGTGAGTGCAGCGACGATGGAGACCGGTGTCGAGATGACCAGAGCGCATGGGCAAGCGATCACCAGCAGCACGAGTGCATTGTAGAACCAATAATCCCAGGCCCCCCCGAAAATGAGCGGCGGCAGCAGGGCAATTGCAATGGCGAGAGCCATGACGATAGGCGTGTAGATGCGGGCGAACTTCGCCACCCACTGCTCCACCGGCGCGCGGCGGGCATGGGCGTCACCGACCATGCGGATGATCTTGGCCAACACGGTATCCGAGGCGGCCTTCGTGGCGCGCACCGTCAGTGTGCCTTCGCCGTTGATCGTACCGGCATAGACTTCGTCGCCCCGTTCCTTTGGGACCAGCGCACTCTCTCCGGTGATTGGCGCCTGATCGACGGCCCCTGCCCCATCGACAACCTCACCATCCAATGGGATGCGGTCTCCGCCGCGCACGACGAAACGTGCGTTGATAGCAACCGCAGAAGCCGGAACGTCCGCTTCCGAGCCGTCATCATTAAGAACTCTTGCCGTCGGCGGCGCCAGGTCGAGCAGAGCTGAAACCGCATTCCTCGCACGCCCGACGCTCCAGCTTTCGAGGAAAAGCGAGAGCGAGAAGAAGAACGCGACCGTCGCCGCCTCGAAAAATTCGCCGAGGCCAATTGCACCCGCGACTGCGACGACCATCAGCAGGTTCATGTCGGGCGACAGCCTCCGTGCAGACGACCATGCCTTGGGTGCCACGAGCCAGACACCGAACAGGATCGCAACCGCGAATAGCCCTGCCTCGACCAGTGGCATCGGCGCTTCGCCGTGCCCTGCGAAGAGGCCGAGTGCCCCCCCCATGCCGGTCTCGATGATGTGCCACAGAAATCCCGCGGCCCAGAAGCCGCCACTGAGCGCCGTAAACAGCCGCTGGCGTGCAAGATGGGCCGCCTGGTCGACCGACGCGTTTTCGGCATCCCAGGGCTTGGCGGTCATGCCGGTGCTTGCGACCAGTTCTGCAATTTCGCCGTCCGATACACTCTTGGCGCTGTCGAGAATAGTCATCCGTCCATTGATCACGTCGAACGCGAGATGCTCGGCCCCGCCGATCTTCGGGCCGACCACCTTGTTCAGGATTGCTACCTCCTCGGCGCAATCGAGGCCGGACACCTGAAAACTGCGCCCGCCCGCTGGCGCGGGCGTCGTTGGAACGATGTCGCCGCACGTTCCGGCGCTCCCGCAGCAGCTGCCGCCGCTTGTCTGGGCATCTTCGGCGTGATCGTGACGATGGGTGTCGGACGGCATGAATGGACCTCTGGATTCGGGTGCTTTGTAATGACATAGCCCCTACAGTAGCTAGAGCTTCAAGAGCAAAATACGGTGGTATTTCAGTTTGTTTTATTGCTAGAGGGTGCGGTGACCGGCTCTATCATTCCTTGAGGCATGAAAAGCCGATGCAAAGAAAAACAGACACGAAAGGAAGCTTGATGCGGGTTTTGATGCTGAAGCAAAAAATAATGGTTGCAGTGGCGCTATCGCTTACGGCCGGGTGCGCAGTCCAGCCGACTGGGCCGGGCGACGCGGCAGACCAGCGGGGCAACGTTCCCGAAGCTGTGATTGCAATGGCTGCCCCGGATCAGGATGTTGCAACCGCGCGCTTGGTGCCGGAAGACGGGTGCTACTGGTACGAACACAGCGGCCCCGTTGAAACGACCTTGCTGCCGCTGCGCACGGCGAACGGCAATCCGATCTGCGTCGCGCGGGAAGCGTGACGACGACCCGCACGTCACATCATTTCGCTCAAAGCTAATTACCTCATTCAACTTCTCGCGGTAACACTGTCCTCAGCCGAATAAAGATGTGCTGTCGATCCAATCTCGACGTTCGGATAAAGCTCGTTGATGTGTGCCATAACCATCCGCACGCAACCCGAACTCGCGCGCCCTCCGATGCTTCTCGGATAGGGTGTGCCGTGTATCCGAAGATAGGTGTCGCGATCTCCGACATAGAGATAGAGCGCCCGCGATCCCAAGGCGTTTTGAGGGCCGGGTTCCATCCCGTCGGCCCATCTTGCGTTTTCGGGATCCCGCTCGATCATGTTCTGTGTCGGCGTCCAGTGCGGCCACCTGACCTTGCGCTTGATGTTATAAACACCTGGCTCGTAGAGGTTGCCCCGCGCGATCGCCACGCCGTAGCGCATCGCGGTTCCACCCTCCTCAATGTGGTAGAGATATCGCGCAACCGCATCGACATGGATGTCTCCTGGCACGAGGCCGTCCTTCGCGTCCACACGCTGAGGCAAGAAGCGCGGGTGTAGCCCCCAAGGGTTTGACGTGGCCGGATCGAAGCCGGGCGGGCTGACTTGCGCGTCCCATTCAGCCTTCTGCGCTTCGGTGGGCCAGCTATCGGCAAACACAGGGTTGGCCACAGTCGCCGAAAAGAGCGCTGTTGTCGTTTGAATAAAGTGTCGTCTTGTCAGCATGTCATACCCTCTCGGTTCCCACCGGCGATCAATGGCAAGAACGATATACATTCTCGTCGACTAGATAGGACTTCTAGTGGCTAGAGGTTCAAGGGCAAATTTTCGTGAACGCATGCACGTGTCAACGGCGGAGTAAAATTCGGCCATTGTGGCGGAGCAAAAGTCGGCCAGTTTGGGGCGAGCGCCTTGGAGCGTGCGGCCCTCATATAGCAAGCCCGGTCCAAGGCGCATTGGCCGTCAGGCCAATTCTGTGAGGTTCATTTGTTAGCGGCGGCGAGGCGGGCGCGGCTTTGATTGAGGCGGTAGCTTTCGCCGTTCATCTCGAGGATGTTGACGTGGTGTGTCAGCCGATCCAGCAGCGCGCCGGTCAGGCGTTCGGTGCCGAAGGTTTCGGTCCACTCCTCGAAGGGCAGGTTGCTTGTGATCAGGGTCGACCCTCGCTCGTAGCGCTGTGAGATCAGCTCGAACAGAAGCTCGGCGCCGGTTTTGCTCAAGGGGACGAATCCCAGCTCGTCGATGATCAGCAGTTTGACCTTGGCGAGTTTGCGCTGGAGTTGCAGGAGGCGTTTTTCGTCGCGGGCCTCCATCATCTCGTGCACGAGGGCTGCGGCGGTCACGAAGGCGACAGGCAATCCTTTCTGGCAGGCAGCCAGTCCCAGCCCGAGGGCGACATGGGTCTTGCCGGTGCCGGAGGGACCGAGCGCGATCACATTCTCCTTGCGTTCGATCCATTCGCAGCGCGCCAGCTCCAGCACCATCATCTTGTTGAGCGACGGGATCGCCTTGAAGTCGAAGCTGTCCAGGCTTTTGATGGTCGGGAACTTTGCGGCCTTGATCCGGCGTTCCACCATGCGCCGTTCCCGGTCGATCAGTTCCAGCTCGGTCAGCCGGGCCAGGTAACGCACGTGATCTACGCCTTCAGCGGCGCAGATACGGGCCTGCTTGTCATGTTCACGCAAGAACGTGGGCAGCCGAAGCGTTTTGAGATGGTGGGCCAGCAGCAGTTCGGGTGCATCCGTCATGCCCCACCTCCTGCCAGCAGGCTCATGTAGGATGCGGCGGAGGTGGTGGTGATGTTGGTTCTGGGCAGGAAGGGATAGACATCCAGATCCAGCCTCGGAGGCCTTTGCTCGACCCTGCACAAGATCAGGTGCTTGATTGCATCGAAGCTGACCGCTCCCATTCGCAGGGCATCTTTGACGGCAAGATGCAGCACGTCAATCTCGAAGCGCTCCAGAAGGCGCAGGACCTGCACATACTCGCGCTTGCCGGCTTTCCCTGCCGGGCTTCCAGCAGTCGGCGCAGGGTTTTGAACGCTTCGGGCAACTCCCAGCCCTGCAGAGGCGCGGCCTGATCGAAGGACATGATCTTGCGTTCGATCAGCGCCAGGTAATGCAGTGGATCAAACACCATGTCGCCGGTGTCATAGGAGCGCGAATGCTCAGCGATCACCTCGGCGCCGCAGCCGATAACAACCCGGGTCACGAATCCCTTGATCCAGACCGCACGGTGGCCGCAGGCAACCGGCACCGAGTAATCATTGCCGCGATAACGCACCACCGATGTCGATGTGACCTGGCCACTTTGCAACTCACAGGCCTCAAAGGGGGTGCCGGGCAAATCCCGCATCGCCGCGAGATCGGCCTTCAGCCGTTCCCCGATGCTGACCTTGTGGCCACGCAGAACATCACCCTGGCGCTTGCGGCACTGCTCTTCCAGGTGAGCGTTGAACGCGTGCCAGTCCGGAAAGGACGGGATCGGCACCATGAAGTTGCGACGTCCGTAGCCGACCAGCCCCTCCACGGCCCCTTTGTCATTGCCCTTGCCGGGACGGCCATAGCGGTCCCGGATCACGTAATGCGACAACATCGCGCTGAACCGCTGGGTTCTTTGCCGGGAGCCATCCGGCAGAATCCGGGCTACCAGGCAGCGGTCATTGTCATAAAGAACCGACTGGGGAACCGCGCCGAAGAACGCAAAGGCATGGACATGGCCGTCAAGCCACGTCTCGGTATTGGCCGCAGGATAGGCCCGGATGTAGCATGCGTCGCTGTGCGGCAGATCGAGGGCAAAGAAGTGTGCCTTCTGCTCGACGCCGCCGATCACGACAAGCGCTTCACCAAAATCGGCCTGTGCATGACCGGGCGGATGGCTCAGCGGCACGAACATCTCCTTGCCGGTCCGCTTCCGGTCTCGAACGTAATCCTTGACGATGGTGTAGCTGCCATCAAAACCGCACTCGTCCCGCAACCGCTCGAAAATACGCTTGGCGGTGTGACGCTGCTTGCGAGGGCGGCTCCTGTCTTCAGCAAGCCATTGGTCCATCTGGCTGGTGAACGCATCCAGCTTCGGGCGCCTGATCGGCGCTGTCCGCCGATATCCCGGCGGTTCCGAATAGGCCAACATCTTCGCAACACTGTCCCGGCTGATCCCAAAATCCCGGGCAATCTGACGCCCGCTCAATCCATCCTGGAAATGAGCGTGACGCACCTTCAAATACAAGTCCACGGTGTATATCCCCAAGCCCTCCCGAAATCCGAAAGGGCAAAAGTGGACGACTTTTACGCCGCCCGCGACAACACTATGCCGTCGCTACCGTGGCCAAGTATTGCTCCGCCGTTCACAGGCATTGATCAAGATCTGAGCGGTGATCGGCTGTTTCGGCTTCATGGGGCGGTCGCCCAACTCTATAAACTGACCCCGTGTGTCCACGGGGAGATCGCAATTTTCGTGCCCCAGTTTGTGCGCCCAAGAGACTTATTCTTTCGTGATTTCGAAATGAAGAATTTGAGGCTAGAGCGACTAGAGGATCCCACAGATAGGTGAAAACACTGCAAATCCATCTGACTACTATTGCTGAGCCGCGCGTCGAAATAGACTGTCTCATATTTTCATTCTGTCACGATTCAGCGCCTCCGTTGAACTATCAACAGATGTTACGCACCAAAACGAGTGCTTCTGTAGAGGTGTTTCATGGCATCGCCCGCCACATGCGGAAACGCCCTTGCCCGGTCACCTCGCGGATCAGGTCGCGCGTTTCCATCCAAGCAAGGTTGCGCTGGACGGCGCCGCGGCTGGCACCGGTCAGGGTCTCGGCCATTGGGGCGGAGACGAGGGGCCATTCGGTCAGCACAGCGCGCAATGCAGGTGGTGTCCTGCCAGAGAGCGGGGCCATCATGGCTTCCGCCCGCACTGACCATGCCTGGATATCGTCGAGGTGCCGCATCGCGGTCAGGCATGCTGTTTCCATTCCCTCGAGCCAACGCTCCAAGCGCTCAGCAGGTGGGCCACTGGCGCGCAGCCCCCCTGCCCCGCGCATAGCCAGAGGCGCAAAGATGGCCCCGCGATTCGAATTCGGGCCTTCGCTCGCGGCAATGCGTGCGGCGGTAACCGCTGCTTCCGTCCGGTCGCCCTGTTGCCTGAGGCCCGCAAGGTTCCAGAGGTGAAACCCCATGCAGGCGCGTGTGATCGAGTGCAGGTCGGCGGCTTGCGCCATCAGGTCAAGCCAACCGACCGCGCGATCCGCAAAGGGCTCGGCTTCATTGGCCATGTTTTCAGGGTCACGGCGATCGAGGAAAGCGGATAGGTCCACCTCTGGGCCGGGACCGCCTGTCAGACGCCGCACCGCCCATCCGACACGCGCGAGTGCTGCGGTGTCGTCCTGCACACCCGACAGGCGCATGGATATCCAGAGGGCCAGCCGATCCGGGCCAATTCGGTCGCCCACAAACCAGCTGAGGTCTGCCGCCTCCATCAGCGCGAGCCTATGCCGCCAGCCCTCCGGGCCACGGTGCAGACGGTCATCCAGCGCGCCAATCCGGCCCGCCACACGGGCGAGACGGGCGGCATTGCCTGCCTCTGCCTTCCGCCAGTCGTCGAGGACTGCGGTTTCACGCAGCTCTGCCCTCGGTCCGGGCGGCAGATAATCCGGCTCCACTTCCATCGGACCGGGCAGGAACCACAGATCGTCCTCAGACGTCACTTCAAGCCCCTCCGCATCCACTAGAGGATCATCAAAACTATTATACTGCGTAGTTACTTGAGGCTTCATATGTGCAAAATATGGCAGTTTTGCAGTTTACCCAAGTGTTTTGTCAGGGTGCGCCTGTACACCTTATATAGCACGCGCGCGCGGTGGTCTGCGAGATCTCTCTGATCGCGCTCAGCGTATGAAAACCAAGGGGTTTTTGATGAGCGGCACCACAGAGAGCGCCCTTGCATCTGTTTACAAACGGTCGTTTATTAGCGATATATTAAATTGCAAACGGCCCGGTTTCATGCCCCTGATTGGCTATGCGCGCGTCTCCACCGAGGATCAGACCCCCCTGCCCCAGTCTGAGGCACTGCAGTCTGCGGGATGCGCCGAGATCTTTGAAGAACACGCCTCGGGCGGCAATCGCGCGCGACCGGTGCTGGCACGCGTGCTCGAACGCGTCCAGGGCGGTGATACGCTGGTCGTTGTGCGGATCGACCGGCTTGCGCGATCTCTGTCGCACTTGCTGGAGGTGATCGAACGTCTGGAGGCCAAGGGAGCTTTCTTCCGCTCCCTTCAGGACCCCATCGACACCGCTTCCCCGCAGGGCAAGTTCACATTGCAGGTTCTGGGCGCCGCGGCAGAGTTCGAGCGCGCGCTGATACGAGAGCGCACAAAAGCCGGACTTGCCTCGGCACACTCAAAGGGCCGCGTAGGCGGCAACCCAGGTCTTCGCGCCAAGGACCCTGAAGCGCTGCGCAAGGTGCGGTTGGCTCGACAGGACGGCTACATGGAGCGCTTGAACGAGACAGCGCAGGATTGGGTGCCCCATGTGCGCCGCTTGCGCCCCGATATGGCTTGGGAAGACGTCCTCCGGATTATCAATGGCCCCCTGCCCCCAGATCGCCATTGGACCCAAAGCCGCCTGCTCCGCGCCGTGAAGGCATATGTGCGCGACGGCTTTCTGCCTGATGAAGTTCTTGGCCGCGCCGGACGCCGCGAAACTGACGATCGCCTGCCTGCGATAGTCGCTGCGATCAAAGGTGCTGACCCCGAGATCACCTTGCAGGCAATCTGCGACCGACTGGAAGCCATGCGTGAGCGCACCCCTCGCGGTCGTACCAGCTGGCAGCCTTCCTCAGTCAGAATGCTGCTGGAGCGGGCAGAGCGTCTCGGCCTTTTGTAGGCGCCAATGGTCGGCAAACCACTCTGTTCGCTCGGCCCAAATCTTCCAGAATCATCACCTCAATTGGACGAAAGCCACGTAAATATCCAACAAAGCCTTGGGGTTAGTTCGCGCGAGCAGAAAATATCTCGAAGGGTATCGGCTTCGCCAGAAACGGTCTTTATCGTTGTTAATCAATGCGTTATCTGTCGCAAGCCCCGCGCGACCAAATTGGTGCTGTGGATAACTTTTCAACTACATCTAGATTCTTCTTGCCGGACACAGATGTTCGTGGCATCTCCATTCTGACGGCAAAACGCGTCAGACGCGGCTTCGACCGTCAGAACGACAAAGAGCCTTAGCAAAGGCCATGAGAGGCGGCAGAACATGGATGATCGAAATACGGGCTACACGCAAGGTATAGGCTCTTCCGACATCGGAGCATTCGCAGACAGTCTTGCTGAGTCGCTTGACCGGCAGATGAAAGTTGCGTTCGAGCCAGAAGAACGCAAGTCCTTGCGCCGCTTCAGCTCGACCGAGGTCGCCGAGTTGCTGCGCGTTAGTACGTCGAACCTGCGCAACCGCCACAAAGATGGCAGCTTCCCAGAAGTTCACACTGACGGTCGCGGTCATAGGTTCTACACGGCCGAAGAAGTTGACGACCTCCGCAACATTTTGGCGCGGACAGGCAAAAATGCTGACGCGTACAGACCTGGCCGCCGAGACGGCGACCGTCTTCAGGTCATTTCGGTCGTGAATTTCAAAGGCGGTAGCTCGAAGACAACAGCGACGATCCATTTGGCACACAGGTATGCCCTGCGTGGCTACCGCGTGCTTGTGCTGGACCTCGACCCACAAGCCAGTTTGACGACATTTTTCGGCTACCGGCCTGAGCTCGAATTTGCCGAAGGCGGCACAATCTACGACGCATTGAGATACGATGATCAAGTTCCGCTCTCGGAGGTCATCCAGAAAACATACTTCCACAAGCTCGACATGGTCCCGGCTGGCTTGATGTTGTCCGAGTACGAAACCGAGACAGCGAATGCCCTTGCGCGTAGGGTTCAGCCGATTTTTGCAGAGCGTCTTGCTCTGGCGCTAGAGGAAGTCGACTCAGACTATGACATCGTGCTGATTGATTGCCCTCCGCAGTTGGGCTTCCTGACATTGACAGCATTGGCAGCGTCCACGGGCTTACTTGTGACGGTCGTCCCCGGCATGCTCGACATCGCTTCGATGAGCCAGTTCCTCAAACTCGCTTCGGAAACGGTCAAAGCCGTCGAAGAGGCGATTGGACGACATGTCACTTGGGACTTCGTAAAGTTCCTGATCACACGCTACGAGCCGTCGGACGGACCACAAACGCAAATGGCCGGGTACCTGCGTTCAATCCTTGCGGGCCAAGTCATGACTGAACCGATGCTGAAGTCGACAGCCATTTCTGACGCCGGCATGACTCAGCAAACCATCTATGAGGTAGACCCGAGCCAGCTCATTCGGAAGACCATTGATCGGGCTTTGACCAGCGTGAACAGCGTTGCCGATGAGCTGGAGCAGACAATCCAAATGGCATGGGGGCGTCGCTGATGGCTCGAAATATCTTCAACCAGCCACCGAAAGACGAGAAAGAGTCGGCAGCCCCCTCCCCTGCCCCGGTCAAATCCTCGAAGCTACCTGGCTCGGTTGGCGGATTGCGGGATTCTCTCCGGGAAATCACTGCCAACTCAATCCGAGATATCGAACCCGACCGGATCGATATGGATGGTCTCCGGGATCGCCTGATCCTGGAAGATAGTAGCATTGAAGATCTCGCCGAAAGCATTCGCAAGCATGGTCAGCAAGTGCCAATCATGGTTCGCCCCTCTGACCAACCGGATCGATACCGCATCATCTACGGGCGTCGTAGACTTGCAGCCATTCGAAGAGTTGGTGGAACCGTCAAAGCGATCGTTCGAACGCTCGATGATGATGCTTCTCTGATCGCGCAAGGTCAGGAAAACAACCTGCGGCTGGATCCGTCCTTCATTGAAAAATCTCTTTTTATCAAAGAGATGCAGGAGGCCGGTTACAAGCCTGGCGTCATTCAGGACGCCCTAGGCCTCACCCGGCAAGGTGTGTCGAACCATCGTGTAGTCATCGAGCAGCTGCCTGACGAACTTGTCCGGCTTATCGGCCCGGCTCATGGCGTAGGTCGACGCCAATGGGGTGATCTTGCTGCACTTTCAGAGAAGGTTCCGCTTGTCGACATTGCGCGTGAGACACTTGCCTCTCTGCCTGACACCACTCCAAGCACGGACAAGTTTCAAGCCGTCTATGTTGCTTGCTCCAGCAAGGCGCGTGGCGCAGCCAACCAAAGCGCCCGTGGCCAAACGACCGTGGTAAAGGACAATAGTGGTAGCCCTGTCGGCACACTTTCAGTCGATGGCAAGTCGATCGCTATCAAGATCACCCGCAAGGACAACCCGGAATTCGGCCAATGGCTCGAAGAGCGCGCGGAAACCACGCTGCGACAGCTTTTTGAACAATGGCAGAATGAGAGAGGCTCGGGGAGCTGATCCCCGGTCATAACCAAAAACACGAGCAGAGGAGAAAGGCGAAGACCGAAAAGAAAAGAGCCCCCCAAGGTTTCCCCCGGAGAGCCCTCATCATCTGATTTGCACCTGTGATGTAGCAATCTCCGACATGCCGGTCAAGAGTCACCGATTCGGTGGACGTCTTTTTGTTGCCTTTTCTCGCCAAAAACAGCGAGAAGAGCCGGGGAAGTTGTGGGCCGCAACGGTCGTCGTTCAACAAACATGGCATTCACAAAGCTTTCCGTTCAGACCTTTGGCGTCGGCAAGGACACCCCCCCCACGACCACACCTGAAACCGACATCTGGGCAGTCTTCCGCGCGCTCAGAGATAGTCGCAGCCTGTTCGGTCTCCGTCCAGGACATGTTCAAACGCTCCAAGCGATGCTGAGCTTTCTCAAGCCTGGGCATGGCGACACAGTCTTCGCTTCCAACGACGAGATCTGCCGTCGAGTTGGCGGGATCGATGAACGAACCCTCCGTAGGCACATCGATCGCTTTGTTGAACTCGGTTTTATGAAGCGCCACGACAGCCCAAATCGCAAAAGATACCGAGTGAAGTCGTCCGAAGGTCAGTCCATTAGCTATGGCTTGTCGCTGGCTCCGTTGCTTGCGCGTGCCGGCGAACTACTTGCAACAGCCCAAGCGATGGAAAACGCTCGTCGGGATCGCGTGTTTTTGCGAAAACAAATCCTAACCAAACTTGCGCAGATCGACGAAGCTGACCCCGAGAACGAACTCACTCATCAGGTACGCCGAGTTCTTCGGAGGAAACTCTCGATCGCGGAGTATCGTGCTTTGCTCGGCGAACTGGAAGCTCAATGCAAACAGATGTCCACCGCGGTGGACGCACCAGAAACAATGAAACTGCCCGCCAATGACGGGCAAACTGTCCGCCACCATTCTAAGTCTAAAAAAGAACAAAAAGATTTAGAAAGCGGGACCGACAGCGAAACACTTCCCCTGCAAACACTCACAACCGTTTGTGATCAAGCTACATCGTTCGCGACGAACTCACTTAGAAACTGGCACGATGTCGAAAGCCACGCCAGAACGCTCGCTCCAATGATGGGAATCCACGAAAGCACCTTCGAAAAGGCTGCTAGAAAGATAGGCTCTCAAAAAGCATCGTGCGCCATCTTCATAATTCTCCAGATGAGCAACCGCATCCGAGACTTCGGAGCGTATTTCCACAGCATCACGCTCGGTCGCAGAGAAACTGACTTCAACCCATCAGTGTTGTTGGAGAGGCTTTCTCGTTCTGGGGCAGCTACTGCGTGATGTCCACCGCGGTGGACATGTTGAGAGGTAGAGATGGGCTGTGAAAGGGTTGACGGGAAGTGAGATCGGGAGAGTGGCTTCCGGCGCCCGTCGTGGAGAATATCTGATGGCGAAATCTACCCAGAAAGTCACCCTGTCCCCGTCCCGGGATATCCCCTTCGACAAACTCGTGCTGAGCCAGTCCAACGTCCGGCGCATCAAGGCTGGCATCTCGGTTGAGGAACTGGCCGAAGACATCGCCCGCCGCGGGTTGCTGCAGAGCCTGAGCGTTCGGCCCGTTCTGGCGGATGATGGATCCGAGACCGGCAAGTTCGAAATCCCCGCTGGTGGTCGGCGCTTCCAGGCCCTGTCTCTCCTGGTGAAGCAGAAACGCCTGGCCAAGACCACGCCCATTCCCTGCATCGTGCGGGATGCCAATTCCACCATCCTCGCCGAAGACGACTCGCTCGCTGAGAACATGCAGCGCGCTGCCTTGCATCCGCTCGATCAGTTCCGCGCCTTCGTGGCGCTTCGGGAGAAGGGTCAGGGCGATGAAGAGATCGCGGCCGCTTTCTTCGTCACGCCGCAGGTGGTCAAACAGCGCCTGAAACTCGCCGCCGTGGCCCCTGCCCTTCTTGAGCTCTATGCCGAGGATGAAATGACGCTGGAGCAGTTGATGGCCTTCACGGTCAATCCGGATCACGAGCGCCAGGTTCAGGTCTGGGAGGCGATCCGGTCGTCCTGGAACAAAGAGCCCTATCAGATCCGGCGCATGCTGACGGAAACCTCGGTGCGCGCGTCTGACCGTCGTGCCGCCTTTGTCGGCGTCGAGGCGTACGAGGCTGCTGGCGGCACCATGTTGCACGACCTCTTCCAGGGCGACGACGGCGGTTGGCTGGAAGACCCTGCCCTGCTCGATCGTCTGGTCACCGAGAAGCTTCAGGCTGAAGCCGAAGCGATCGCGACCGAAGGTTGGAAATGGATCGAGGTCTCGCTCGACCTGCCCTATGGCTACAGCCACGGCTTGCGGCGGCTGAGCGGAGACCCGGCGCCGATGACGGATGACGAAGGCGCGGCGCATGCCAAACTGCTTGCCGAGTATCGGGCGCTCGAGGAGGAATACGAGGGCCAGGATGAATTCCCCGAAGAGATCGACGCGCGTCTTGGCGAGTTGGAAATTGAGATGGAGAAGCTCGAGGCCCGGCCGTTGATCTTCGACGATGAGGAGATCGCGCGGGCAGGGGCTTTCGTGACGCTTGATCGCTATGGCGAGCTTGCCGTTTATCGGGGCTTTGTGCGGCCCGAGGATGAGCCTCGGGAAGACGCCGACGTCCACAGCGGTGAAAAGGCGGAAGACGGGCATGGCGCTGCGCATTCAACGGGGAGCCACGCGGATGGTATCGGCCACGGCACGGTAATTACTTCTGCTGGTCAGGCGCTTGGTGCGAACCTGCCCGACGACGAGGACGATGGTGCGTTGAAGCCCTTGCCTGAGCGGCTGGTCATGGAGTTGACGGCGCACCGGACATTGGCACTGCGCGAAGCTGTCGGTCGCTCCCCTGACGTCGCGTTGACACTGCTGCTCCTGAAGCTCGTCAATGACACCTTCCGGACGTCCAGTTCGGCCGGCAGCTGCCTCGAAGCTTCGGTTCGTCACGTCTACATGTCGGCGCAGGCGAGCGATCTGAAGGACAGCGTGGTGGCCAAGCTGGTGGACGATCGCCACGCGGAGTGGGAAGCCGACCTACCGCTCGGCGACGATGCCGCTCTCTGGGACTACCTGACCTCCCTTGATCAAGGGAGCCGGCTGTCGCTGCTCGCGCATTGCCTCAGCTTCGGGGTCAACGCGCTCCATGAGAAGGTGAACCCTTATGGGGCCGGTATCTCCGCCAGCGGTTTGACCAGGCGGATCACCCAGTCTGACTTGGTCGCCCAGGCGGTCGAACTCGACATGGTCGAGGCGGGTTGGCAGCCGACGGCCGATACCTACCTGAACCGCGTGCCCAAGGCCCGGATCCTCGAGGCCGTGCGTGAGGCGAAAGGGGAGGGGACGGCGCAACTCCTCGATCACCTGAAGAAGGGCGAGATGGCGAGTGAAGCCGAGCGTCTGCTGAAAGGCAGCGGCTGGTTGCCGGAGGTTCTGCGCCGTCACGATCTGGCAGCACTCGATGGCGCGGAAGGGCAGGGGGCGCCTGAGCTCGTTTCCGACGCTGAGCAAGCTGAAGATGTCGACCTTCCCGCCTTCCTCACCGCTGACCTGCCGGGTGATGATGCATCGATGATGGCTGCGGAGTGATCCGCGCCATCCGAGGGCGGGTTTCCCCGCCCTCAATCGAATAAAAATCAACAATATCAATATGATGAATGCAAAATGGCGCATTCAGGATGAGGAATCATGTCTGCAACCACCATTCTCGACACCGCGCCCCTGGGCGCGCTCATTCGCTACACCGACAACAGTCCGAAACCGCCTGCGCGGTTCACGAAGAAGCTCGCGGCCTGGGAGCGCTCGAACGGCGTCGGCCGTCTCGTCAAGAAGGAGCCGCCGCGACCCTATCCGACCTGGACGGCGCCGGCGTCGTTCACGCTGCACGAGGGGAACTTCTCCTCGGACGGGGTCATACTCGTGACGATCATGCGGACCCATTCGGCGGATAGCGCCTTGACCTTCGAGGTCGCTGAGGAACCACAGCCCGGGCAGGTGCGTGTCCTTTTGGATTTCGGCGGTTGCACGGAGCTGCTCCACCTGGCCGAGTCTGTCACGGCTGCGGAACTCTGGATCGCCAGAGAAGGCTATCGCAACGCGCGGCTGGAGATTGTCGGCAGCGAGGACGGCGATAGGGCAGGGAACGCAGAATTCGCCGCCTGAGCCTGTAAAATCCAAGGGGCCCGCCCAAGCGCGGGCCTCTCACCCATCACGACTCTGTCCTGTGAGATCGCGGGGCACCATAGGATCCAATCCATTACGGAAAGAGATCTTCACCCAAGAGCCTGCCCGGGAGGCTGGCAGCGATAGCATCAGCGGGACACTCGGCTCCAGTCAGCGGTCGCACCATCCCCCGCTCGCCATTCCCTTCCTTGCCCCAAACCCTGTCTTGGAGATCAACCCGCAAAGGGGTCGGACTACGGGCGAGCCCGTGCCGCCGGGTGGATTCGGACGAGCCGAACGCACCCGGTGATGTCAGCCAGTCTTCGGGCCTGCGGGGTCCTGTCGCGCGGGGGATGGTCCTCCGCCTCCAAGACAGGAGCCAAACAGATGTCCCGCAAAGATGCTCACGCCTTCGCCGCCTCTCTCGCCGCCACGCTCATGGTCTCGATCGTCGTCTTCCAGGCCGGTGATGGAACCTATGGCGCCGTCCCCGCCGATGAAATCGACGGAGACGAAGTCGTGATCGTCTCGGAATACGATCCCTTCGGGTGAGGCTTCGGCCTCACTTCCCGAGGGCCCAGGCAAGGCGCAGGTGCGCCCCCGGGCCTATCGCCGACAGAGTGACCGGCGGTACCTATCTGAAGAACGCCTGTGTGCCACCAGCGCAGATTATAGAGCTTACAAGGGCTCAAGCACGCGAAAATTGACTTGGAGAGAGCACGCTAGGATAAGTGGGAAAAACAAATCGTTAAATGATTGAGGAACGACAGTGACGCTGGATATCCGCGGTAGCCTAAAAAACACGCGCATCAGTAAGAATCCATTGGTGGTCGTGGATGAGCTACTGGCGAACTCGATCGACGCGTTCCTGATCCGAAAGAGGGATGAGGCCGACGCGGTTGCCCTGGAAGTGACGCTCAAGGTGAAAGCTACGAAAGCGGACTTGCTCGGCGAGGTGTTCGAGCTTGAGATCACCTGCGAGGACAACGGTTGCGGTCTTGGGCCAGAGCAGCGCAAGGCCTTCCTGACTAAGGACACCTCCTACAAGGACGACCTCAACATCCCTGGCATTGGGAAGTGCAAGGGAACGGGTCGCGTCCAGTTCTTCCACCATTTCACGGCGGTGTCACTATCATCAACCTACAGAGAGGGAGACGGGCTTAAGCATGTCTCACTGCCTTTTCTGCGCGACCGAAAGACCATCGAAGAGACCGATTTCACGGTAGAGGATCGGGACACCGGCGAAGTCGGGACCCATATACGACTTTCGCACGTGGTGCCGAAGCTGCGCGAGACCATCCTATCCGTCGCCAGCGTGCACAGGACGTTCACTGCCGAGGCGATCCGACAGCACGTTCTCTTCAACCTGCTGCAAAGGTTCGTCAGCCTTAAGGATGACCTCGGCGACTTCCGGATCAAGTTCGTCAGTGACCTCGGGGGCAACACGTCTGAAAAGACCCTGACGCCCGCGGATATCCCCGAGCACACGTCCGTGACGTCGATTACCGTCGAACACGTCGAAGGTAAGGAAAAGGTGTCAGCCGACTTCACCATAACGCACTACAAGCTGGACGAGACGCAGTACCCGTTGCCTCGCAACATCATAGGTTTGTGTGCGAAGGCATCGATCGCTGAGCTCATCACTGGTCGTTACCTCAAGACCAAGACGCTCGAAAACAATGCGATTGACGGTCATTACCACATTGTCCTGATCGAGGGGGCCCTGTTGGATGATGGTGTGAACGAGCAGCGCGATGGGTTCGATAAGATTCCATTGGACGACGGCTCAGGCGACCTCTTCGGAGGGATGCAGATTACGTTCGAAGACATATTCTCGGTTCTCGACGACAAGGTACAGGAGCTCATAACGCCACCGGATTGGTCCAGGGACACTATCGTGAAAGACGTGGCGAAGGACTTCGGCGTGTCTGAGGAGATGCTCTCGTACTCGAACACGCGCGTGAAGTTCGGGGACACCCCGAACGAGGTCGCGAAGCGTGTCTTGACAAACCTTCAGGAGCAGGTGGTCAACGAGACGTCCAGCCTCTCGGCCATGAAGGAGGCCATCAAGGGCCTCGCCCCGGACAGCGATGACTTCCGACGCAAGATCGACGATCTTTCGTGGGAATTCGCCTCCTCGCTCAAGACGATAGACATGGCCAACCTTTCGCAGCTGGTTGTTCGCAGGTCAGCATTGATCGACGTGCTGGACTTGGCCGTGAAACAGGGCCTCAACGTCCAGACCGAACTACCCGACGGAAAGCGCCGCAAAAACGAGGCCCTGATCCACAGCATCTTCTTCCCGATGCGGAAGGACAGCGAGGATGTCTCGGACCACGACGTCTGGTTGCTCAGCGAGGAGTACCACTACTACGACTACATCGCCTCTGACATGCCGCTGAACCAGATCAAATGGGACAATGGCCAAAGCCTCTTTGAAGCCGACGTCGATGATGCCGTTGGCGAGTTGCTAAACCGGATAGGTGAGGAGAACGGGGGCTGCCGCCCGGATATAGCGCTGTTCCACGAGGAAGGCTCCGTTGTGATCGTCGAGTTCAAGGCGCCCGGCGTCAGTCTCGACGAGCACGACAACGACCTGATGGAATACGCCACACTCTTGGCCGCGAAGTCCAACGGAAGGCTGAAGAAGTTCTACGGATACCTGATAGGGGATACCATCAATCCGATCCGCCTGAGAGGCTACAATCGCTTGCCCGGTGAGAACGGCTTCTTCAGCACCGACGACGTGAAGGAGCCGAAAAGCCAGGCTACACTTGGGCAGCTGTACTCGGAACTTCTTTTCTACGGGGACGTCGTGGATCGTGCTCGCAAACGCATCGGAGTATATAGGGACCGCCTGAAGCTACCACCGCTTTGATCAAGGTCAGCTTGTTGCCGCTCCGCCGACCCGCACCCACCAAAAATGCTGCGCGATGGACGAATGACCGGTTCTGTGAAGCTGCGTGGCAGCGCTCGGCTGGGAGGCGAACTGCCGCTCTGGGCCGATCGCGTAGACCAAGCCTTCAACTGATGGCCAGATCGCTCGCGGTCTTTCCTGCTTCCAGGGCTTCCACGAACCACTGCGGTTTGCGTCCTCGGCCTGACCAGGTGAGCGCCGGGTTCTCAGGGTGCCGGTGTTTCGGTGCTGCAGGCGAACGCGAGGATTTCGTCTCGGTGCCGACAAGTTCGGCGAGGGTGTAGCCCAGTTCCTGGGCGAGAGCTTCCACCTTGGCGCGGGCTTTCACCTTCTGCCGATCCTCAAAGGTGGCAATCGCCTTGGCGACGTCCTTCTACATTTTCTTCAGCTCGCTGAGCGACAGTGCCTCGAGATCGTGATCAGCCATTGGTGCGAACCGTGTCCTGAATGCTCCGGTACCGATAGCCCGTCGCGGCAGGGTGCCGCAACTCCCGGAAGGCGGGCAGGGGTGGCGGAGGCTTGTGATCGCCGCTTTCGTCCCCAAGGAGGTGCTGGACTGGGGGTCAGGCTGTCCCGGTTGCCGGGATGTCAGGGTCTGGCATGCGCTCTCCCCGCATCTCTGTCTCCTGGGCCATCCCTTCGACTGACAATCCCCTAATCCCGTTTGGTCTCCTGCGCGCAACCCCGCGTCAGTCCGGGCCGTGTTGGCCGCCGTTGGCGTCCTGCCCGCTCCACCCCGGTCCTCTGGGGGTGTCCGGTGTCCATGCTGTCCACCGTGCACGCGTCGCCCGACGGGCTTTTTCAGGGTCTTGTCGAAGGGACGGTCCCGAAGACAGGAAACACAGGAGCTTATCATGCAGAACATCGTCATCCTCGCCGGCAACATCGGTCAGACCCCCGAAGTCCGCACCACCCAGAGCGGCAGCAAGATCACCAACTTCAGCCTCGCCACCTCGCGCCCCCGCCTCTCGGAAGGTCGTGTCCTGCGCGACGAGAACGGCTACCGGGTCATGGACACGGAATGGCACCGCATCACCTGCTTCAATGGTCTCGGCAAGACGGTCGCTGAGCACTGCGAAAAGGGCATGAAGGTCCTCGTCCACGGCCGCATCCACTACACCAAGTGGACCGACAGCATGGGGAACGACCGCTACGGTTGCGAGATCATCGCCGAGAAGGTCGACTTCCTGAGCCGCCCGAAGTCGGCCGAGAACGAAAACCCCGAACTGGTCGACCGCGACGATGAGATCCCGTTCTGAGGAACGGGGTCTCCCCCCCCTCAGGCCCGGCGGGGAAACCCGCCGGGTTCGCTGCACTGCTACAATGTAGCTTCGAGCCCACTTTGGCCGATGATGCAATGCAGCTATCTGCCGAGCAGTGCACGCATTAACGGGTTCGTCATGGCAATGTCGGGCATGCTTTCCGGTCGGTATGGAATATTGAATTTGATCAGGTCGTCGGACTCGCGCGACGCTTCGACACCAATGCTCTCAGCCATGTCCTCTAAGATATCGCCGATTGCCTCGAAGGCATCCAAATTCTTCCATCTCCCAAACTCGTTCCAAAGCGCCTCCTGCATTTCAATCAAGCGTTCGTAGAACGGAGAAAACCACCCAAACTCAGCCTCATCGGTGAGAGCAGGCGGATGCGTTTCTGGGGTTTCCTGCGCCGCTGCAGCACCCACAAAGTAAGATGAATACTTCAGCAGATCGCCGAGCTTCCCATATACTTCCCCTACAATCTGCCCAACATCCCCGTGGGTCCGATATGCCTTAATCAGCTCACAGCATTGGCCCCTGGTATCGCCCAACACCTTGACCAAGGTTTCGAGGTAACCCTCTACGGGATCATCTCCAATGGAGCCGGCGATGCGGCATACAGCATACTCATCCCACGTTGCCAGAATAACCTGCCAGCGCATGTTATCTAGGATATTGCTGTGTGTTTTCTGAAGAAGAAACCCGGGGAACGACTTGTCAAATGCTGCTGTCACCTCCACATGCGCGCATTCGTGTGCAATTAGGTGAAGTGATTGCCAAAAGTATTCGGTTTCCTCCCCAGGTCCTTCTAGGATGCTGAGCGCGTAGTTCGCGTTAAGTACTAGATGCGTTTTGATCACACCGTCGCGAATTACCGTGGGCGCCATTGCAACACCGATGGCGACACCTTTGGTGGCGGTGAGTGTGTAGGTTGTCTCATATCCACGATCAAGATCAGCCAGTGCTTCGTCGTAGTCGAAGGCGACCGTCACGCCATCCAGGTTGGTTAGGTCGATGGATTGACTGATGACGCTGAGAACGGAATGCAACTTGTACATCGCCTCCTTGGCGTAGTCCTCGTCTGGAAACATTCTGGCGGAAAACTGAAGATCGCTCGGAATCGTAGTGCCTTGTGGCAGTTCGGCGGTCTTGCCCTCTTCATCCTGCAACTTGCTCACCTTTCACCCCCTAAGTCTGAGATTCCCACGCACATCTAGAGATGGACACATACTGCGCTGGTACAACCGAATCTGGGTAGGAAATTCGGCGATTGCGCAATCGCAGCGAGCGCCCGCTTCGTCCCGCATTGCCGCCGCTCGTGCCTCTTTTGAAGAGTGAGAGAAAGGCTGGTTGCTTTCGCGACAGGTTAAAGGCTGGGAGAGTGGCTCCCGGCGCCTGTCGCGGAGGAATGCCGATGGGCGTTGTTGAAGTTCTGGATCCGGTACAGCCGACGCGGGCTGGTGGCTGGAAGGTGGATGTGAGCCGGGGTGAGCGGAACGGGCGGGTGTCGTCCGAATGGTTCAACCGGCCCGATGACGAGCGGTATCTGTCGCTCGACGATCTCTGGGCGAGCGTGAAGGGTCGCTCCGAGCGCAGCCGCAGCCGCGTGGTGCAGACAGCGGACATCCGCGTCGAGGCCGCGCGCGACAGCGCCGAGCGATTGCACCTGGTCCTGCCGAAGGCGCATGAGCCGGTCGTGCCTACCCATTGGGCGTTTGGCCAGCTTGCCAGCATTGTCGGCGCTCCGGCCTCCTACCTGCGGCAGTTGCCCGCGCCGCTGGCGGGGATCAACCTGCAATACGGCCTGACCAACCACCGCGCCGAGCAGGTGAAGACTCTCGAGACGGAAGACGGCCAGACCGAACTGCGCGCCGTGACCGGTCCCGACTACGGCCGCATCCATGACTTCGAGCTTGTCGAGGCGGTGCAGCGCATCGCGGGCAATGGCACGGGCGATACGCGCTGGAAGGTGCCGGGTGTGCTCGACTGGTCGACCGGGGTCTACAACCCCGATGTCGAAATCAGCCGCGATACGACCACGCTCTACGCTTCGGACCGCGATGTCTTCCTGTTTCTGGTCGACGACCGCAATCCGATCGAGGCGGGCAAGTTGCCCGACGGCTCCCCCGATCTCTATTTCCGGGGCTTCTATTGCTGGAATTCCGAGGTGGGCGCGAAGACCCTCGGCATGGCGAGCTTCTACCTGCGGGCGGTGTGCCAGAACCGCAACCTCTGGGGCGTCGAGGACTTCCAGGAGATCAAGATCCGCCACTCGAAATACGCCGCTTCGCGCTTTGCCCATGAGGCGGCCCCGGCGCTGACGCGGTTTGCCAACTCCTCGCCGCAGGGCTTCGTGAATGGCATCAAGGCAGCACGGCAGCAGGTCGTGGCGCGCAGCGACGAAGACCGCGCGGATTTCCTGCGCAAGCGGGGCTTCTCGAAAGCGGAGTCGGGCAAGATCATCGAGAAGGTGCTGATGGAGGAAGGCCGCCCGCCCGAGAGCATCTTCGACTTCGTGCAGGGCATCACGCGGCTTGCGCGCGACAAGACCCAGCAGGATGCGCGCCTCGACATGGAAGGGCGCGCCAAGAAGCTCCTCGACCGGGTCGGCTGACGCGAAGCCCGGCACAGCGACCGCCTGCATCCGCGGCGGTCGCGTTTTCCTCTTCCACATGCACGCCACTGGCCCCGCCTCGAGAGGGCAGGGGCTTCGAGGTGGGCAACTCGCGAGACCTCCATGACCCCCCAGGAAAAAACCGTCATCCTCGAGGCCCGAGACATCCTCGGCCGTTATCTTAGCCAAAACCCCGTCATCGACAGCTGGCAGGGGCTTTTGGACTATTGCGCGCTTACCGTCCGCGGCCCGATCGAGCGATTTCACGTGCTCTATCTCGACCGCAAGAACCGCATCCTTGCCGATGAGCTCCTGTCGACCGGAACGGTCGATCACGTCCCGGTCTATCCGCGCGAGGTGATCAAGCGGGCGCTGATGCTGAACGCCAGCGCCCTGATCCTGATCCACAACCACCCATCGGGCGATCCAACGCCGTCCGAGTCCGATCTCAGCATGACGAAGGAGATCCAGAATGGCTGCAAGTACCTGGGCCTGACGTTGCACGACCACATCATCGTCGGCGCCGGGACGGAGCTGAGCTTGCGGGCCCTCGGCAAACTCTGAGGGCCCATCGGACCCATCACCGCCGCCCCTTCGAGGAAGAGGGCGGCGGTTTGGTTTTTGACGGATGAGGCGGGGAGAGAGGCTTCCCGCGCCGTCGGAGATACTCCCATGTTCGACCTGTACTTGCCCATCCACCCGACCGCCTTCGCGCGGGGCATCCCGCCACATTTTCCCTTGGGCGACACCGATCCCGATCATCCCTTCGCCCTGACACTGTCGCGCCGCGCACCGGCTGACCTCATGTCGGGCCGGGCCGCCCCGCTGGTCCTCGCCCGTTTCGCTTCGCTGGCCGAGGCCATGCAGGGCGCGATCGATCATGCCGAGGGGATCGACCCGGGTGCCGCACCCCAGCTTCTGGCAATCCTCGACCGCGACGCCCGCCTTGTGCTGGCCGGGGCCGCCAGTGATTACGCGGTCGCCTGGTGCCACCCGGTGACGAGCGCGGCCGAGGCGCGGGGCGTGGTGACCGAGGCGAGCCAGCTGCGCGCACAGGCGGGCCGAGCGGCCACCTGGGGTGAGCCCGATCTGGCGCAGCGGCTGCGCCACCGCGCCGATCTTCTGGATGCGCGGCTGGTCGATCCGCTCTGGCGCGGTTTCGCCGCCCGGGCGCTGCAGGTCGCGGCGTGAGGCCCGAGAGACAGAGGAGGGCAGGGAGGAATTGGAGTTGTTCCGGGTGAGAGAGAACGCCCGGGACAGCTCCGATCCCTTCCCTTGACCGGAGACACCCGATGACCCTGACCGAACCCTCCCTCACGCCGCCTATGGTGCCCCCGACCGTCGACATGGCGCAGATCATCGCGGCGCATGCCGAACGCACGGCTCGCATCGAAGCACTGCGCCCTGGCAACAAGGACCGCCTCTTCGACGGCCTCATGGCAGCCGGCATCACCCATGTCACCGTGACGTTCGATGGTGCCGGCGACAGCGGCCAGATCGAAAGCATCGGCGCATGGTCCGGTGATACCGCCGTCGATTTCCCCGCCACCGAAATCGAATACGCCGCGCTGACCTGGGACGACCCCGAGGTCGAGATGCGCAGCCTGTCGCTCGAGGATGTTGTCGAACAACTCGCCTACGACTTCCTCTCCGACACCCATGGCGGTTGGGAGAACAATGACGGCGCCTGGGGCGAGTTCTGCTTCGACGCCGCTGCCCGCTGCATCCATCTCGAGTTCAACGAACGGTTCACCTCGTCCGAACTCACCACCCATGATTTCTGAGGGGGCGGGTATGGCACATCCCTATCACCACGCCCTCTCCTCGGTGAAGAAATGGGGCGGCACGGTCGACGACTTCATCGCCGTGCATTCCTGGTTCGACCAGAGCAAGGAGATCACAGCCGACTTTCGGCACCGGGCGCTGCGCCACCATGCGGAGGGGATCTTCATGGCCGAGACGATTTTCGGGCAGACTCTCACGCTCTCGACCGGGCGCATCATCCCGACCCGCTGGGTCGGGGAACAGCATGTGAAGGAAGACCTCGGCTTCATCCCGAGCTTCGCCGACTGGGTAAAGGCGATCCGGCCCGAACCCTGGATGGGCCGGGCCGAGCGGATCGAGGCCCTGGTTGATCCGCATCTCGCCTCGCCCGTGGTCGAGGTCACCTGAGATGAGCGATCCAGCCTATCAGCGCCTCGGCCTGTCCGAAACGGCTTCGCCCTACGCCGTCCTGCGGGCGGCGGTCAGGGCGCTGCATCCCGACACGCGCGCCCTTCGCACCTTCCGGACGGCGCGCAAGCGCTTCTATAGGCAGATGCTCTGCGCGCATGCCGCGCGACAGGCGGCAGGCGACAGTCCTACCGGCTGATCGCCCCCAACCACCCCTTCATTCCAACACAACGCCCGGCCGCCCGGCCGGGTTTTCCTCATTCAGGAGGTCCCCATGGCGGATTACTTCACCCATTTCTCATGCCTGCTCGACGTCGGCACCCCCGACAAGGCTGCTCGTGCACTCGCGCTGTTCCAGAAACTGCGCGCAGCGGATCAGGACGCCGACGATCCGGAGGTGGCGGGTTTCACCCTCGTGCATCAGGACGCGCCCGAGGGCAGCACCCTCTGGATCCATGATGACGACGACGGCGATGTCGAAGCCGTCATCCGCTTCGTGCTCCGCCTTGCGGACGACCTCGATCTCACCGGGCTTTGGGGGTTCCAGCATGCCCTGACCTGCTCTCGGCCACGACTCGACGCCTTTGGTGGCGGCGCGCATGCCATCGATCTCAGCACGCGCAAATCCATCGGCTGGTCCAGCACGCAAGAATGGCTGGCCGCAGCATTGAACGGGGAGGGCATCGATGCCTGAGGTGATCTGCACCACCGTCTACCAGTTCCCCGAACTCTCGGATGCCGCCAAGGAGAAGGCGCGCAGCTGGTATCGCGAGCTTGGCCCCCATGACGATTGGTGGGACGCGGTCTATGAGGATTTTGAGCGGGTCTGCGAGATCCTCGGCATCCGCCTGAAAACCACACCCATCCGCCTGATGGGTGGCGGGACGCGGGCCAAGCCTTGCATCTGGTTCTCCGGCTTCTGGAGCCAGGGCGACGGGGCCTGCTTCGAGGGCTACTGGTCCCACGCCAAGGGCGCGGCCGCGCGCATCCGGGACTACGTACCCACGGACACGACGTTGCATGGCATCGCCGACCGGCTGCAGGCCATCCAGCGGCGGAATTTCTACCAGCTCGCCGCGGAGGCCAGCCACCGTGGCCGCTATTACCATGAATGTACCATGTCAATCGACGTCACGCGGGACAGCGCGACCTGGCAGCCGCCGACTGAGGACGCGGAAGAAGTCGTGACCGAGGCGCTGCGTGATCTGGCCCGCTGGCTCTACCGCCGGCTTGAGGCCGAATACGACCACCTCACTTCGGATGAGGCCATCGAGGAGGGGATCATCGTCAACGAGTATACGTTCACGGAAGGAGGGCGGCGGTTTGGGTGAGCTGATCTCGTTCCACGCAGACAAGCGGGGGCTAGGTGTTGTCAGTCGGCAATGCTCACGGCTTCTGCCGCACGACCGTCATGACCCGGGAATATTGTTTGATCCAGATGGCCTTATCTGGGCTCAACCATTTAATCAGTTCCATGATCTGACTATACTCAGCGGTGATATTTCGATGATGAATTGGTTCATGATGAAAGACGCGGTTGCGAAATTCACGGACATCGTCACAGCGCTTGTATAGTTGTGCATAGGAAACAGGCCCCGGCAGGTGAGGGAAGTCTCCATGCAGATTTGCCCAGAAGACGGGTTCGTGCCTTGGCAGCAGCATTTTCACCCAGAATCCAAAATTGAGCTCTGCGGTCATTCGCCCTGAGGTAACCGCGCCCGTTGTGACGAGCTTGTCGCGTGCTGTTTTTACTATGCGCTTGCCGCCGCTCTTGATCTGCAAGAGAAAGGCAGGGTCATCCCACCATTGCGGACCATAGAGCGCGATGAGGCGAGCGACGATTATGTTCCTTAGACTGACCTCGGCTGCGCTCAGTACAGGGAAGAAAGCCTCACTGAGCTGAATGTTCCAGCCATAGAGGGCGAGAGCGTGATCTGGATCGTGACCAGCAGCAATGAGGTACTTCGTGAGGCGTTCTTGAGAAATTATATTTGTTACCAAGTACTTAATGCTCCGATCGACTGTTCGCACGACTTTCACACTGCGCTTGACAGTCGTGCGAAGATACCCATATATGAGAGCAATCGAAGGCAAAGTCAGGCCTTCAAACCCTTAGAAGCCCGCGACAGCCGTTACAGGTCCTCGCGGGTTTTCGCTTTTTATACATCTACTTACGGAAATCCAAGAAGATTTGGCGAGGCAAACTCTCAGCCCAATATGGTGCGGTGGCGCTTGGTCATCCCACTATTCTGCTTCTAGTCGACCTTCACCAGGAATGGCTTTTCCAAGCTCAGAGTTATGACGTGTGAAGATACCGCAGGCCTGTGACCCCGTTCGTCGGGGGACGAGCGCCCCGTTCCTGTCACTTGTTCCCGTCGATCCACTTCGACATGAGCCCCTTGTCGCGGAAGCATTCGTCCGGAACGGCGCGCCTTTTGATCCGGGCGAGTTTCTCAGCGAAGGCCACCTGCTTGGACGTGGGCAGCCGGTCCATGTCCGATACCGGTTTCATCTGGGCCTGAGCCTCGATCCAAGCGCTCAAAGATCGCCGGTCTTGCTGAACCTCCCAGGGCAGGAGCGTTCGGTTGCGCAGGGCGAGCGACCGCGCATAGGCAATCTGCTTGGGCGTTACGGGCAGGGCGTGCTTGGTGCTTTCCATTGTGGAACCCCCTTTCTGGCTTGGTTCTAAAATAGAACATAACAAGAACAAAATCAAGCCAAGCGTCGGGAACACCTTGGTGCGAGAGGGAGAGAGGGGCCGGGAAAGATCAGGTCCGAGGCTGCCCGAGATAGGGTGTCCGGGCCTGATCCTGTCCTTCATTCCGGAGTTTCCCGATGACCCATCTTGCCCCTGTTGCGCAGGCGTCCTTGCCTGCGCCCGTTGTTCCGTTGGCAGCAAATCCTGCCCCTGCGATCGTTGCTGTTGCCGAAGCGCTGCAGCCCGATCTGGCGCAAGGACTTCAGATCGACGCGCTGCACCTGCGCCGCGAGATGGAACATGCCTTTGGCGGTTCCGATGCGACCGGTGCCTGGGACTGGAAGCTCGCCTATGAGGCGGGTGAGGTGGCGCAGATCCTCTTTCTGCAAAAGTTCGGTCGGGCGCTGCTTGCGCGTGCCGGCTCGCCTGCGGCGCTCTTGCCGATCCTCGCCAAGGTGGCAGGCCTCTTACCCACGCACACCCGGCGGTCGGAAGAGATGGAGCGCTTTCAGCAATTCTCGACGCCGCTGCCTATGGGGCTCACGGCTGTGGCGGCAGCACAGCTCACGCCCCGAGATCTCGTCCTCGAGCCGTCGGCCGGGACCGGGCTTCTGGCGATCCTCGCCGAGATCGCCGGCGGCACTCTGGCTCTGAACGAGTTGGCGGACACCCGCGCCGACCTTCTTCGGCTGCTTTTCCCGGGTCGCCCCGTCACCCGGTTCGATGCCGCGCAGATCGATGATCATCTCGGCGAAGAGACCCGCCCGAGCGTCATCCTGATGAACCCGCCCTTCTCGGCCCAAGCCAATGTCGATGGTCGGTCGACCGAGGCGACGGCCCGGCATCTGCGCTCGGCCCTCGCGCGTCTGGCCCCCGGCGGACGGCTCGTCGCCATTACCGGAGCTGGTTTCGCGCCGGATGCGCCTGCCTGGGCCGAGACCTTCGGCCGTCTGACCGAGACCGCGCATCTGGTGTTCTCCGGCGCGGTGTCGGGCGCAGCTTTCGCCAAGCACGGCACCAGCTTCGAGACGCGGATTTCTGTCTTTGACAAATGCCGCGGCGGTGAGCCGGGCGGCACCACCGCAGACCTGCGCCAGCCCACGTCCCCGGACGTGGCACATCTGATGTCTCGGGTCACTGCCGAGGTCCCGCCGCGCCTGGAGCTTGATCCGGCAGCTACCGTGAGTCTGGGCCACACTTCGCTCTTCCCGGGAAGTCCTGCCCCGACCCCCCGCAAACCCGTCAGCCGATCCCGCGCGACCTCCGCAGCTCAACCGGCGAAATCAGACATACCGATCGAGGTCGAAGACCTAAACTACGCGCTTCGCGACGTCGCCGGGGACGAAGATGCCGCACGGCTGTCCGACGCGATCTACGAGACATTCCGTTTGCAGGCTATCGACATCCCAGACGCCGCATCGCACCCGACCAAGCTTGTGCAATCGGCGGCCATGGCCTCTGTCGCACCGCCGAAACCCACGTACCGCCCCAAGCTGCCCCCGGCCATCCTGCGTGACGGCCTGCTGTCAGACGCGCAGCTCGAGACCGTCATCTACGCGGGGGAGGCGCATGGCGCGCATCTCACTGGGTCTTGGACCGTCGATGAGACCGGTGACGTGGTCTCCGCTGCACCGGACGATGCCGCTGACGCCGTCCGCTTCCGCCGCGGCTTCTTCCTCGGCGATGGCACCGGAGCGGGCAAGGGCCGCCAGTCGGCTGGGATCCTGCTCGACAACTGGTGCCAAGGCCGCCGCAAGGCGCTCTGGATCTCGAAGAGCGACAAGCTTCTGGAGGATGCGCAGCGCGACTGGTCGGCGCTTGGCCAGGAGCGGCTTCTGGTGACGCCGCTGTCGCGTTTCGCACAAGGGCGCGACATCCCTCTGACCGAGGGCATCCTCTTCACCACCTATGCGACGCTGCGCTCCGAAGAGCGGGCGGCCAAGAAATCCCGCGTCGACCAGATCGTCGACTGGCTCGGGGCGGATTTCGACGGGGTGATCCTCTTCGACGAAAGCCATGCTATGGCGAATGCCGCCGGGGGCAAAGGCGAGCGGGGCGATACCATGGCATCGCAGCAGGGCAGGGCGGGTCTGCGCCTGCAGCACAAACTTCCGAATGCCCGCGTGGTCTATGTCTCGGCCACGGGCGCGACGACGGTCCACAACCTCGCCTACGCGCAGCGTCTCGGGCTCTGGGGCGGGGAGGATTTCCCCTTTCAGACCCGGTCGGAATTTGTGGAAGCCATTGAGGCTGGCGGTGTCGCGGCGATGGAGGTTCTTGCCCGCGACCTCCGGGCGCTCGGTCTCTACACGGCGCGGTCGCTGTCCTATGACGGTGTCGAATACGAGATGCTCGAACATGCGCTCAGCCCCGAGCAGCGCGGCATTTACGATGCCTATGCCGGGGCCTTCGCCATCATTCACAACAACCTGATCGCGGCGTTAGATGCGGCGAACATTTCTGGCGAGAGCGGCACGTTGAACCGTCAGGCGAAATCCGCCGCGCGGTCAGCCTTCGAGAGCGCCAAACAGCGCTTCTTCGGCCATTTGCTCACCTCGATGAAGACCCCCACGCTGATTGCATCCATCGATGCCGATCTGGCTGCGGGTCATGCGGCGGTCATCCAGATCGTCTCGACGGGCGAGGCACTGATGGAACGCCGCCTGACGGATATCCCGACTGACGAATGGAACGATATCCGTTGTGACATCACCCCCAGGGAATACGTCCTGGACTACCTTGCCCATTCCTTCCCGGTGCAGCTCTACGAGCCTTTCACCGACAGCGAAGGTAATCTTTCGTCGCGCCCCGTCACGCGAGACGGCCAACCGGTCGAATGCCGCGAGGCCGTCCGACGGCGCGATGCGCTGATCGAGAAACTGGCTTCGCTTCCGCCCGTGCCGGGCGCACTCGACCAGATCGTCCAGCGCTTCGGCACCGACCTCGTCGCCGAGGTCACGGGCCGGTCGCGCCGTATCGTGCGCAAGGGCGAAGGAAGTGCTGCGCGCCTCGTCGTGGAAAATCGGGCGGTCTCGGCCAACCTCGCGGAAACCGCCGCCTTCATGGATGACGAAAAGCCTATCCTGATCTTCTCGGATGCCGGGGGCACCGGGCGCAGCTACCACGCCGATCTCGGGGCGAAGAACCAGCGCTTGCGGGTCCACTACCTCCTGGAACCCGGCTGGAAGGCAGATGCGGCGATCCAGGGCCTCGGGCGCACCAACCGCACCAATCAGGCGCAGCCGCCGCTGTTCCGGCCGGTCGCCACCGATGTGAAGGCGGAAAAGCGGTTCCTCTCGACCATCGCGCGTCGTCTCGACACGCTTGGCGCGATCACCCGCGGCCAGCGCCAGACTGGCGGGCAAGGGTTGTTCCGACCCGAGGACAACCTCGAGTCGCCTTACGCCCGTGATGCTTTGCGCCAACTCTACCGCCGCATCTATCGTGGCGATGTCGTTGGCTGCTCGCTCGGGGCGTTTGAGGACGCGACAGGTCTCAGCCTGACCGACGACAACGGGCTAAAAGACGACTTGCCGCCGATCACGACTTTCCTCAATCGCCTGCTGGCGCTGACGATCGACATGCAGGCCGTGCTGTTCGCGGCCTTCGAGGAGCTGCTCGATCAGCGAATTGCGGGTGCTATCGCCGCCGGGGTCTACGATCTCGGGCTCGAGACACTCCGTGCCGAGAGCTTTCGAGTGACCGACGCACGTGTCATCTACGCCCATCCCGGCTCCGGCGCAGAAACCCAGCTTCTCACCATCGCGGAGAAACGCCGCAACACGCCGACCTCGCTCGCGGATGCGTTCGACTGGCTGGATGACCCGAAGGCGCGGTGTCTCATCAACAGCCGCTCGGGCCGGGCTGCCGTGCAGGTTCCCGCCACTAGTCACATGCTGGACGATGGGACCATCGAGCCGCGCCTGCGCCTGATCCGCCCGCTTGATGCCAGCACGGTCCCGGCCAAGGTCATGGAGGACACCCACTGGCTCGAGGCCGACCGCGCGGCCTTCACTGCGGCGTGGACTGCGGAACTGGCCGAGGTGCCGGAGTTTTCGGGCTCCACGCTGCACATCGTGGCAGGTCTGCTGCTGCCGATCTGGAAGCAGCTTCCCCAGGATGAAACCCGGGTCTATCGCCTGCAGACCGATGACGGGCAGCGCATCATCGGCCGCCGCGTCTCGCCTGCCTGGGTCGCGACCACGCTGGCCACCGATGCGCCCAAGCTCTCGGCCGCTCAGATCCATGCCCTCGTTCTGGAGGGCAAGACCGTGGTGTGCCTGTCCGAAGGGATGGAATTGTACCGCTCGCGCGTCATGGGCGCGAACCGGATCGAACTGTCGGGCTTCTCGGAGGCAGCCAAGGATCGGCTCAAGGCCGATGGCTTCTTCTCGGAGATTATCAGTTGGAAGCTTCGGCTGTTTTGCCCGACCGACGCCGATGGCATCGCGATACTGGATCGTCTGCTTGCACGTTGTCCTGTTGCAAGGCTACATGATCGCGGAGGTTGTTGACCCATGTATTCCGAGACCGAAGACCTCGTGCGCGATCTGGCAGAAAATGCCGAAGGCGTCTGTCGTGCCTACCTTCCCGCCGGACGGCGGGAAGGATCCTACTGGATCGTCGGCGATCTGCAGAACAACCCCGGCCGGTCGCTCTTCGTGCGGTTGACGGGCCCTGCGTCGGGACGAGGGGCAGCGGGCAAGTTTATGGATGGGGCCACAGGCGAGCATGGCGATCTCCTGGACATCATCCGCGCCCGGACGGGGATCACGCGCTTCCCCGACCTTCTCGCCGAGGCCCGAGCGCATCTTGGCCGTCCGCAGCCGGTCGTCCCGGATAGGCAAGAGCCGAGGAAGGCTAAGGCGCCCGGTGGCACTCCTGCGGCGGCGGCGCGTTTGTTCGCGGCCTCGAACCCGATCACAGGCACGCTTGCTGAGACCTACCTCCGTTCCCGAGGCATCACCCAATTCGGGGCGAACGGCGCCTTACGCTTCCACCCGAAGTGCTGGCATCGGGAAGAGGGGCAGACCCGGAGTATCCCCAGACCTGCGATAATCGCGGCGGTCACCGATGGGGCAGGGGCCGTTCAGGGCGTGCATCGCACCTGGTTGGCCGCTGACGGGCAGGGGAAGGCGGCAGTGAAGCCAGAGCGTCGGGCTATGGGTCACCTCCTCGGCAATGCTGTCAGGCTGACCCCGCAGGATGACATCCTCGTCATCGGCGAAGGCATCGAGACCATGCTGTCCCTGTCCGAGGCGTTCCCAGGTCTGCCCGTCTGGGCGGCACTCTCTTCGGGTCACCTCGGGGCGGTCCTGCTGCCAGCGGGGCTGAAGCGCCTCTACATCGCGATCGATCGCGATCCGGCCGGGCATCGCGCGGCAGAGAAGTTGAGCGCCAGAGCCTCCGAGGTCGGGGTGCGCGTGCGGGTGCTGGAACCGCGGCTCGGGGATTTCAACGATGATCTTCGGGCGAACGGCAAGGACGCGCTGCGCCAGCATCTGGCAGGTCAGATCGGGCCAGAGGATCGGCATCGCCTATTGGGCTGAGCTGCATCGCGCAGGGGGGGGCTGGGAGTGCGGGGCAGGAGGCAGCATCCCAGTCGTGGCACTGGATCGTCGTCCTCACCCCATCCCGGTCCTTGCGCATCCACCCGTCAGCCCTGCGCGGCCTTCAAGAGATGGGCAGGCCGTCAAAGCGTTTGCCCCTGCAAGGTCGGCAGGGAACCTATTTCCGCCGGCGGCAAAGCCGCCTTTGCATCGCGAGACAAATAGCTTCCCTGCCGACCTCCTCCACGCTGTTCCGGCCCCGGTGAAGCCGGGGTGAAGGGGCAACCGCTCCGACGGCTCGGGTCTGCCCATGAAGGCCGCGCGGGATGACGCGCGGACGAGACAGGCCCGGAGGCAAGAAACCGATGACGATCCAGACCCACGACGACGCGTATGAACCCGCCCATAGCGCATCCCAGACCGCCCATGCGCTCGACGAGCTTCAGCTCTATGGCTATCGCCCCTTTGACGAGCCCGATCCGCGCCCGATGCCCGATGGGCAGCGCCTCGCCGTCGCCGTCGCCGACATCTTCGACGCCCTCGTCGCGACCCTGGAAGACACCCGTATGGAACCCGACCTCGAAGAGGTGCTCTGGGGCCAGGTCAACCTCTTCCACCGCGCCACGGCCCGGATCGAGCGGACGCTCGATGAGAACGAGCAGGCGCAGCGCCGCCTCCAGCGCGAGCAGGACGGCTCCGAAGTGAAGTCCGTCGAACTCGAGCGCCTGACGGCCGAAGGCCTGACTCTCGTTGAACGGCGCAACTGCATGGACATGATGCGCGATCACGCCGCCACCGAGTTCGTCCATCACACGGGATCGACCTGGCGCCCCCGCACCGGCTCGATGGTGAACCGCCAGCACATGACCGCATCGCTCATCGACAGCCGCGACTTCCTGGCCGCCAAGCGCCGCGCCGAGACCGAGGTAATGCTTCCCGCTGGTCCCAAGGTCGCCCTCACCGGCGGGACCGACTTCAATGATCACCGCCTGATCTGGGGTAAGCTCGACCAGGTCCGGACCAAGTATCCAGACATGGTCCTCCTGCACGGTGGAAGCCCCAAAGGCGCAGAACTCATCGCCGCCAAATGGGCAGAGTCTCGGGGCGTGACGCAGGTCGCCTTCAAGCCTGACTGGACCAAGCACGCCAAGGCCGCGCCCTTCAAACGAAACGATGCGATGCTGGATGTGCTCCCGGTCGGGGTCCTTGTCTTCCCCGGCACCGGTATCCAGGAAAACCTCGCCGACAAGGCCAAGAAGCTCGGCATCCCGGTCATGAAGTTCGAGAAGGGGGCGTGAGCCCCCGACTTCAATCCGGCACAGAACATTGTGGAAACGTCGAAGAGCGCTTGATATTGTGGTCCGGAGAGAGGCGCCAACAACATGTTCGACATATCGCAGCAAATGGAAGTGTTCCCGACAACGGTCGATCTCAAGCGGATCGACCCGTCTCTCAACATGCGGCGCTTCTATCGAATGAGCGTTCAGCCGGACCTGTTTGGCGGCGCATGCCTTGTGCGGGAATGGGGCCGTATCGGGTATAGAGGGCAGATGCTAATCGAACAGCATGATGACGAGGGCAGGGCGGTCAACGCTCTGATGAAGCTGTCGGCGACGAAGCAGCGGCGGGGCTACAAATTATTGGGCGAAATTTGAAGAAGCGGCCCGATGCAGCCACTGACCTTGAACTCAAACGCTGCACTGTCATTTCCCAAGAGATGTATTGCTTTGAAGCGATATGCGAAAGGCTGTGAACGTGAAGCGCAAGCCGACCAAGCACGTGATCTAGAGCAGGAGCGGCAGGTGTACGAACGCATGCTTTAGAGACAGTCTGAGGCATCTCGTCAATACAGCGTGGGTAAATTTAAGTCAGCTTGAGCACTTGCTGGGTGAAGAAGCTATTGAGGTTGTGAATTTTTATCGCGCCATCATGTATTCGCTCTTCAGGACCAGCAAGGTCATGACCTCGTCGTCACCCACACGGAACGACTGCTCAGCAAGCTCATACCGATCGGCGCCCTCTGTATCGAACCAGGTGTCCGCGTCCATAAGAGACAGCGAGATGTCGTCCCGGGCTCCCTTGTGCAGGATATCGTGAGCGTTGCTCTGCGGGTCAAGTGTTCGACGCAGGAACCATCGCTCCCCGACGCTCTTCGATCTCTTGAACCAGTTGAGGCCGCCGCGGCTGTAAGAGGCCAGGAGGCTCGGCTCGAAATCCAGATCCACCAAGCGATACGCCATGGCCGTCTTGCTGACAGAAAAGGCGTCCGAAAGAAGACGGACGGTGCGCATATCGAATTTCCTGAAGTCATTCAGTGCGCTCTTGAGCATGAACTCCGGCATCAACAGCTCTGAGGCGAACCGGTTGGCGCCCTTCTCTCGGGACATTCCTCGTTCCCGCCCCTTGCTACCCCCGATATCCTCTTTTGCACAAAACAGATGTTCTCCCCTGTGCCATTCCCAGTGCCCCAGTTCGTGTGCGAGGGAGAACCTCTGGCGCCGTAGATTTCCATGCGCGTCATTCACGGCGATTATCGCGCGGCCGACGTCAGCTCGACCATGGATGCAAGCCTCACATCCGTCCATTTCCCGGTAGTCAACCTTGGCACCTTGAAGCCAGGCAATGGCTTCAAGGTTGATGTCTTCCGGTCGCTTCAGGCGCAAAGCCTGGAGGATCTCCTCAGCACGACGCGGAGAATGAGTCATTCTTCATCGCCGTTTTTGTCAGGCCAAGCGTCATCGTCGAACAGGTCTTCCAAGTCCTTCTCGATCCCTTTTCTGTCTCTCTCCGACAGCTTCTTTCCATGACGAGCGGCCACCGTATCGGGCATGAAGTTGCCAGGCCTGTTCGCAGGCCTGCGTTGAGCCATGGAGACGACATTCTGGTCGCGCGTTGCACGACCTTGCTCAGCTGCGGCCTTGGCTTCCTTCATTGCCATTTCGGCGACCTCGTCTTTCGCGGTCTCCAGCCAAACTCTCATGCGATCACCGAAAGCAGCAATGTCCTCCCCGGCCTCTTCAGCCTCTTTTCGAATATCCTCGTCTGAAGCGTTCGTGATAGCTTCGTCGATTTCCTCCGCCAGGCGATCTTGAAAGGTTTTCTTATCCTTCGCCATTGAGCATCTCTTTCATTTCCGGGTGGGCGTTGCGTGTCCTTTTGACCCGCTGCACCACCGTGTTGTATTCCCTTTCATTCCAGTCGAGGCCCGTCATGATCTCGGACTTCGATTGCCCTTCCTCCAGAGCCAGGAGGTATAGCTGTGAATCGTCATCACCCTCGAAGAGCGCCATGAAGCGGGCCATAAATTCTTTCTCGAAGAGCTGCCCTTCTTGGTTGCACGACGAGGCAATGTCCTTCGCGGCCTCCATGTCTTTGTCGGCGTTCTTGCGAAACCCGATCTTAGGCCGCTCCGATGCAATGCTCCGCATCACGCCGGAGAGAAAGTCCATAAGCGCAACACCTTTGGGCCATTGGCGTGTCCCGGTGATCTCACTTTTCATCACCCTCATGACGGCCTCTTGAAGGACCTCCTCCTCGTCGCCGACTCGGTTGTTCCGAATGCACCAGTTGCGCGCCTTCTGAAGGAGCTTTCTGAGTGCGACATCATCGCGGAAGAGAAGGTCCAGTTCGTCAGTGAATTCCTTGAGGGTATTGAACTCTTGGGGTGTGTCTTTCGCCATGCCAATCGCCATCTTCGCTGCTCTTAATATACATATGCGCACGCAGCGACCTATCGCAGTCAAGAAAATTCAAAAAAATATCAAGGCTAAGAACGCGAACCCTCTTGTGCCGCGCATACACCATTGATGGCGCCTGCTGCGGGCGTCGAGCAGACAAGAAAAGGATTTGCTGCCATGACTACCGAACAGATGGAAATCGAAGATCTCCAGGCCGCCCTGAAGGCCGGCCGCAAGCCCCGCGACCACGGACCCTACAAGGTCAAAGTCGGCGACCACGACCTGAAGTTCACCGACGCCGTCATCGACGATCCGACGCCCACCGGCCGCCAGATCATCGAGGGGGCCGACTTCCGTAAGGCCGAGGAACACCTCGTGTTCCAGGTGCTGCGCAACGGTGAACTTGAAGAACTGCGCCTCGAGGAAACCACGGATCTGCGCCCTGGCCAGGTCGAGCGCTTCCTGGTCTTCCCGAGCGCGGAATCCTTCCGCTTCGACATCGATGGCAAACGCCTCGAGTGGGGCCACAAGGTCATCAGCGGGCGCGTGCTCAAGAAGCTGGCCGGGGTCGATCCCGCGAAGTTCGCCGTCTGGCAGGTGATCCCCGGCAAGGATGACATCCTGGTCGGCGACACCGATCTGATCTGCCTCGCGGATGCTGGCCTGGAGCACTTCTTCACCGGCGTGCCCCAGACCACGGAAGGGGGTGCGGCATGAGCCTCCTCCCCCGTCAGGATCGCCGCTACCTCGAGGGTCGCGGCATCACCGTTCGCGAGGTCATCGAAGGCGGAAAGAAGGGCGTGATCCTCACCGGGATCACGCTGCCGGAAGGCAAGTATCAGGTCGCCCAGGTGGATATCCTGATCCTGCTGCCGCCCTCGTATCCCGAGGTCGCCCCCGACATGTTCTACGCCGTGCCGCATCTGAAGCTCCTTGTCGGCCAGCGTGAGCCCCGCTGCACGCAGGCACGCCAGGCCTTTGATGGCCAGAACTGGCAGCGCTGGTCTCGCCATAACAACCAGTGGCGTCCCGGCACCGACGGCATCTGGACCATGCTGAAGCGGGTCGAAGAGGCCCTGGAGGTGGCGGCATGAAGCGCAGCGACATCACCCTCCACGCCCGTCACCGCGACAAGCTGCAGGCGCTGCTCGCGCACCCCCGTGGGCACGAGGGCGCCGCCTACATGCTGCTCGGCAAAAGCGAGATCGCGCAGGACCCCTGGGACCTCGAGCCGCGGACCCGTTACACCTCCTACGAGGTCATCGCGATCCCGCAGGAGGACCGCGTCGATGCCAGCGACAAGCACGTCACCTGGAATACCAACTCCTTCGCCCAGCTCTGTCGCCGGGCCAAGGAGGAAGGCCTGGTGCCGGCGATCGTTCATAGTCACCCGGGAGGCTTCGACGGTTTCTCGGACCAGGACGATCGCAACGAGCGCGACCTCTTCACCATGGCTCGGAACCGTAACGGCGAGGGGACACGCTTGGTGAGCGTCGTGCAAGTCGGTGACGGCCTCTACCGGGCACGGGTCTGGGAAGACGACATGACACCCTTGCCCTGTCGCCGCGTGACCGTCATCGGCACTCGGCTCGAGATCCAGTCGACCGACGTGCCGACCCCGTCGGAAGCCTTGGCCCGGCAGGCACTGGCCTTCGGGCCGGAGGTCAACGGACTCCTCAAACAGCTCTCCGTTGCCGTGGTCGGCTGCGGCGGCACCGGCAGCCCGGTGGTCCATCTCCTCGCTCGCCTCGGCGTGGGGCGCATCTTGGTCATCGACGATGACGTGGTCGAGCATTCCAACCTGAACCGCCTGTATGGCGCGACCCGAAAGGATGCTGAAAACGCGGTGCCCAAGGTCGACGTCATGGCGCGCGAGGTGACGATGATGGGCCTCGACGTCGAGATCCGGTCGATGAACGGCTGGGTGGATGCGCCGCATATCCGTGACGCGCTGAAATCCTGCGACGTCATCTTCGGATGCACGGACGATCACGCCGGGCGCCTCTACCTGAACCGCGTGGCGCACTTCTACCTGATCCCGGTCATCGATGTCGGGCTGGTCCTCATGCCCCGTGATGATGGTGAGCCCGGCCTCCTCGAGATGGCCGCGCGGGTCAGCGTGCTGTTTCCCACGTCGGCGTGCCACGGCTGCCGCGGCACAGTCGATCGCGTCAGGGCTCGCGAGGAGGACCTCCAGCGATCGGACCCCGTCGAATATGAACGGCAGAAGACCGAAGCCTACGTCCGCGGCGGAGGTAATCCCGCGCCGGCCGTCGTGACCTTCACCTCCGAGGCCGCCACCATGGCAGTGAACGAACTTCTTGCCGGTCTCGTTGACTTCCGCGGCGGCGGTGGATGGACATGGCAACGCTATCGCAAGCTCGACAAGGGTTTAGAGCGTTCGCAGGCGGCGCAGCCTCGGTCCGACTGCCCGGTCTGCGGCAGCGAGGAATACTGGGGTCTCGGCGACATCGATCCGTTCCTGGATCGCATCGGGTGAGCGGGATGATGATCGACATTCTGCGGAAGAGCCTCGAGCTCTTCCGCCTCATTCCACGAAGTGACCTGCTTGCCAGGGTAACACCCAGACACCCGACGCCGGATCAGATCGTGCCGGGGGAGATGACCATCGTGCGCGATGGCGTCGACAAATGGGCCTGCTTCCACTGCCCTGGTGGGTGCGGCGAGACCATCAAACTGTCCCTCAGCAAGAACCGGAGGCCCAGGTGGACGGCCATGTCAGACTGGCTGAGGCGCCCGACCATCTCGCCGTCGGTCCGCCAGACGAACGAATGCCGGTGTCACTTCTGGATCCGGCAGGGGCGGATTGACTGGTGCAAGGACAGCGGCCCCGGGGCGGGATAGCAGTCGAGCGTTCGGGTTGCGTTCGGGGACCCCCCAGAGCCGGCGTGCCATGCTATTCCTGTCAGCAACATGGAGTGATCTGATGGAAACGATGGAACGAGACGCCGAGTATATCGCCAACCAGTGCAAGTATATCCGCAAGATGTTCTCTCTAACCCAGGAGAACCTTGCGGACACCTCCGGGTTGACGGTCCGCACGATCCAGAAGGTGGAAAGCGGACGGCACGTGCCCGAGGTGCAGACCTTGCGAAGCCTCGCGCGCGGCCTCGGGTTCGACATCACGGTCTTCTCCAAGCTCACCCCCGAGGAGGAGAAGCGCCAGCAGGAAGAAATGGAGCGCGCGCTGAAAAAGACGGTGCTCGTGCCCACGTCCCCCATCAGGAAGCCCAACGACTTCTATTCCCGTAACCGCGAATGGCACGGGCTCCTGTTCAACGCCGGCGCGGTGGAGGCCGGCAATGCCCTCGAACTGACTGCCGCGATTTCGGACTGGATGACCGATCTGGACGGGATCTGGGATATGAGCAGCGCCGGCCAGCGGCTTGAGTATTCGGCCGCGATCTCCGCGCTGTGTCTCGAGTTGGAGGGCCTCGGATATCTCACGCACTTCGGTCACTTCCGACAGCAGCACATGCACGACAAGGGGATGATCCTGGATATCGGGATGATCACCTTTCTTCCGAAGGCCGGCCGCGATGGCGTCCGCTACGGCATCGTCACCCTGGAGGACCCGTGGGAGGTTCCAGAACAGGATCGCCCCAAGCTGTGATTTGTTCTCGACGGGCCTCTCTGTCTGGTCATGACCATCATCTGCACGTCTGTCGCAGGCCTGGCCATATCGGCCGGGCCTCTACTTTTCAGAGCTGACCGTCATGAGACGACAGGCGAGTTCACGGTCGCCCCATCGGGCCGCGAAGGCCTCGCTTGTCGAGAACCAGCCGCCATCGTCGCCCTGGCCGTGGTTGGCCCCCATACAGGAACACTGGCACTCATGGCCGATGGCGTTCATGCAGGCCGGAGCGCAGATCTCCTGCTCCCGGTAGGGTTGGATGACATAGATCAGGCCCCAGCGGCGAAGACAGCGGTTCACGAGGTCATTGAACCATGCCTTGGGACTCTCCCAGCATCCCAGTGCCGAGTTCCAGCTTGGCCGGATGCGCCGGCCATTCCTGAGCCAGGCATAGTTGTCGTCCGCATAAGGAAGGCGGACCCTGACCCGTTCGCCCTTGCCGTCACGGCGAAGCGCGACAGGGATTGTCTTCTGGTTCCATGCCGCCTTCAGGCGGCCTTCGTCCTGTATCGTCATGCTCGTTGCAGCTCAATCAGGCTGAATCCGGGGAAGCATTCTCAATAAAGCGCTACTTGGAGCTATTTTATCGCGCTGGTTTTTTCAGATTCTTAGCTAGCCCGATTCAAATATCAATAGGGCAAAAAAATTACATAAAACGAATTATGCGTATTTTGGTAACATATTGATAATAAATACCAATATGAAGTCATCGTCGCTTGCGCTACTCCATATGGTCTAGGTTCAACCAGTACCTCGTATGCCGTCGCTCACCGGTCCGGCTGAGCGCACCTTTCTCGACCAGATCCTGCAGATCGCGGGTTGCGGTTGCGCGTGAAGTTCCGGTGATCTTGAGATAGTTGTCGGCGCTGAGGCCGCCTTTGAAACCGCCAGGGCCTTCCTGAAACATTCGAGCGATGGCCTTGGCCTGGCGTTCGTTCAAGTGGTCTCTGTGACGATCGTAGAAGTGTGCCTTGCTGATGAAGAAGCCTACGCGGTCGAGTGTTGCCTGTTGGGCCTTCAAGACAACTTCTGCGAACCAGACGAGCCAATCGGTCACGTCGAGCGTTTTTTGATGCTGCTCAAGCTGATCGTAGTATCCCTTGCGCTCCTTCTCGATGGTGAAGGCGAGCGAGATGAGGGTGGGCTGGCCAATGTTCTGCGCCAGCGACTTTTCAGCGAGGGCGCGACCCAAGCGGCCGTTGCCGTCTTCGAATGGGTGGATACTCTCGAAATAGAGGTGGCTTAGCCCTGCGCGCGTCAGTGCTGGAAGCGGCTCTGCTCCCCCCGGACCGGTCTTGTTGAACCAATCCGCGTATCGCTCCATCTCAGGCATGACCCGCTCCGAGGGCGGCGCTTCGAAATGGATCGTGGGCCGGTCAAGGCGGCCGGAAACGATTTGCATCGCCTCGGCGTGTTGTCGGTAGGCCCCAATGGTTTCCAACCGACGGTCATGGGACAGGAGCATCCGATGCCAGCGGTACAGTGTCTCATGGGTTAGCAGCTCTGCAAAACTGGAATAGACGTCGACCATCATTTCCGCGACGCCCTGTTCGCGCGGTTTGGCAGGGTAGCTGTCCGGATCGAGGCCCAGATGGCGGCGCAGCGAAGATTGCACACTGAGCCGATCGAGGATTTCACCCTCGATGGCGCTCGTCTGCATCGCTTCCTCGCTGAGCAGTTCGATGCGGAGTTGCTCGCGTTCCGGCTGGCTGACATGATGGACCGCGCCGAGGATTTCTCCGGACGACAGCAGGAACGTCTGCTCAAACGGCTCCAGAGCGGAGGCGTCATACCGGAAATCCGGCCAATCAGGCAGCGTCCAGTTCCAAGCCATGAGTTATAGACATCCTTTCTATAACTCACATCTAGACCACTTCTGAGGCATAGAAGTCAACTCTATCGCTCAAAGGACCTGCGCGATGGGGTGACCCACAAAACGACGCGAGGCCTTGAGCTATGCCTTTTCAAGGTGCGTCAGACCTTGCTGACGCGGTCTGGGGGCCTTCGGATCGGCGGGGTTTTGTTCCGGCGCTTGAAAGAATGGTTCATAGCGAACGTCCGCCATGGCGCCGTCGAACCAGGCAGGCTGCACGTCACCATTGTTCCATTGGTACAGGTAGCCAACCAGATTTTCAGATGTCTTGCAGAGGATGCGCATGATCGGTTCGCCAGTCAGGCGGGGCTTCGTGTTCATAATGCGTTCCTCCAAAATGGACCTCGTAACTCTTTAACAATGAGGTCATAAAAAAATCTGTTCGGCGGTGTTAATGGCGGCATTATGCAACTTCAAGGCGAATGGCCGCGTATGGGCAAAAATCCACCGGCGAAGTGAAAGTTGTCCTTTCAGATAGGTTCCTTAAGGTCCGGGCTGCTCATGCGGCGATGCAGCGGGAACAGCAATTTCTTCCAAGATTCTGTCGATCTCGCCCCATATGCGTGGTTCCACCTGACCGCGGATCAGAGCCCATTTACTCAAGACGTCGAGGGGGTCGTGGTCCCGGAGGAGGACACCCAGGCTGGCTGCATCTACTGCCAGAGATGTCCGGGCCTGCCACTGCGTGTTTCGAGTGCGTCGCTCCTCAGCGACTGGGGCGAAGACCGGCGACAGTTGCCAGCCTTTGACTGCACGGCGCAGGGCGGCACGCACCACATGTGCTGGCTCAACACCACAAGTCTCCAGCGCTGCTTCCTGTCGTTCGAGTGCGTTGACCCTGATGTCGATCTTCCGGGTCGGGCTCAATGCGCGCGCCGATACGGGAGCTCTCAGGCTGGTATGCGGGTCAGAGCTTTCCGCGGTGACTTGGTGCGGCGCCACGGTACCTCCCGGCATAAGCTCTGACTCGTGCCGATCAGCGTCAACGTCAGTGGCTGGGGTGCCTGTCTTTGTTGCTGTGACCTGTGCCTCATCTTCCGTCCCGGGAATCTCGCGGTCACCCTGTTGCAGGGTGGCGGCGTAGGCTGGGTCGGGCCTGGTGATGGTCGGGATCTTCTTGCGCAATCGACTGTCCTCACGCAGCAAGAATGTTGTTGAGGATGTCCGTCGCCTCCTCGAGCGCCTCGACGACATGACGTACATGTGGACGCATCAGAGGGTTTGGATCAGATTGCTTTTCCAGTGCCAAGGCGTGGAGAAGCCCCTTCTGGTCCATCTCCTTGTAAGTGTTCCGCCGCATCATGACGGTCTCAATCACCGGGAAACGGGTGAGCGCTTCTTCAATCAGGGCGGCGTCAGCACGGGTCGTTTTCGGGTCGACCATGTTCAGGACGACGTGGTGGCGCGGAAGGCTGGAGGGGTCGTCAACACGGGATTTCAGTTTCTCAAACCAATCAGCCGTCTGCGCTCCGACATCGAAATCAGATGTCGACAGCATGACGGGCGTCACAATGTGGTCCGCAAGCACCGCGATGCCGTCTGACCATTCGGCACCGACCCCCGCGGTATCGATGAAGATGAAGTCTGCCGTGCCTGCCATGTAGACCTGATCGATCTGACCCTCGACACCCGCCACGCTTTCGACGGTGGCCGAGCAGAGAAGCGGCGAACTCAGCCCACCGGCTTCCGCCCGAGCATGCCATGCCCCGAGTACTCTCGTGCTGTCCGTGTCGATCAACATCACTCTGCGTCCGGCGGCGATCGCGGCACTGATCAAGGCGCGCGAAAGCGTCGTTTTTCCACTGCCCCCTTTCCGGGCCATCGCTGCGATCACCACAAGATTTTCGTTCGGCATTCTGATCCTCCGCAAAAATAGTGAATCGCAACGATAATGCAAAAGCGTCGCTAAACGCATGAGGCGGAGGGGTCAAGCAGAAGTCGGGATGCGAACTGCGTTTGGCATGCAGCGGGTGGCGTAATGCGATGACCGTGCGACGTCTGCCGTGGCGCCGTCAGCATTCGTCGCGGGGCACCGCACACCCTCCAAATGTCGGGATGCGCTCGGCGATGTGCTGCGGACGGAATGCAGGTGACGGATAGCGCGCTCCAGACGACGGGAGGCAGTCTCGCGTATGGCGTTCTGCGGGTGACGCGAGACGGTCAGCGCGCGGCAGAACCCGTCTTGCGGGGTGCAAGAGACGGGGCGCAAAAGACGCGATGCGCGATGCGGAGACCGCATCGCGTGGTGCAATGAGCGCGGCGCGCGATCCATTTGACAAAGGACGGGAAATCGCCCCTGCAGGGCGATTTTCTACATTGAGTACAATCCCTTATGGCCGACTCCACTTGCGTTGGGAGTCGGCGGGCTTGTACGAAGTTGGCAAGAAATAGGAACGTTAACTTCAAAATGTCCCGCCGCCGCAGACTGTCAGAGATCGAGCGATCGACCATCGCCCAGGAGCGCCGGAACGGCGTCTCCGCGGCGTCATTGGCCGCGCGCTACGATGTCAGCCTGAAGACGATCTACAACGTGGTGAACCACCGGGATGAGCGTCAGACAGCGAACGGCAGCCGATCGCGGGTTGTGGGGATCCGGGTCTCGGACGACGACCTGCGCCGGTTCGACGCGGCACTGTCGCGGCGCGGGATTGCGCACCGCTCTGATGCCATGCGCCGCCTGATGCTGGCGGCCGAAGGTGTCTTCTTGCCCGACGACGAGATGTGTGACGAGTTGCGCAGCCTCGGCGCCGCGCTCAACCGGGTCGGCAACAACGTGAACCAGATCGCGCGACGTCTGAACGAGGCCAAGGTGCGGGGCGAGAGACTGTCCTACCCGGCCTCAAGTCACCGTGACGTCCGCGCCCTTGCGGGTCTGGTCTTCGATCTGGCCGACCAGGTCCAGGAGATGTCGCGTGCGCGGCGCAGCCTGCTGGACCTTGAGATCAGCTCTGCCCTGGCGGGCCTCGCCGAGAGGGATGAGAATGGCGCGGAGTGACCGGGTCCGTGGCATCGATCCGGCGCTTTTCGACCGCGGCTGGAGCCGGGTTTCGGGATCCTGGCAGGGGCTTTCCAAGGGCGCGCAGATGGTCCGGGCCGCGCGCGGCTATTCGCCAGCGATCTTCAAGGCTATCTCGAAAGGGGGCTGCCACACCGGGGCGCAGCTACGGGCGCAGCTCACATATCTCACGACGAAGTCGACCCATATCCTCGACAGCCGCGGCACCCATGACGGGAAGAAGCAGCTCTCGGAAGCCGAGATCAACCGAGTGGCGCGGCGGTTCGAGAACCAGTGGAACGAGCGCTACAGCCCCAAGCTTGGCCATACGTCGCATCTGCTGATGGCATTCCCGGTTGGGACCAGTGGTGAAGAGGTGCGCGATATCACCCAGGCCGTCTGCGAGAAGTTCTTTCAAGGTGAGGGCTCGCAATTCGACTATATTGCTGCAATACACCAAGATCGCGCGCATCCACATGCGCATATCGTTCTGAACCGCCGCAGCAAGGATGGCGAAATGTTCTTTCTCGGGAAGGATCATCACTTCAACTACGACGCCTTTCGCGAGGCGATGGTCGAAGCGGCCAGAGGACACGGGATCCGGCTCGAGGCAACGCGTCGTCTGGATCGCGGCGTCACGACCTACCGCGCCGAGATCGATGAAATCTACAAGGCCCGCGACGAAGGTCGTCCCCCAGTCGAGCGCCAGAGAACCGGTGCTGACCTGGCGGCCGCTCTGGAAACCGTCCGGCACAACGCTTTGATCTATCGCGGGCTCGCGGCGGAGGCGTCCCGTTCGAATTTCGAAGACGTGTCCGAGGCGCTCGAGAGGGCCAGCACCATCCTTGCCAGTGGCGGTCAGATTCAATCTGACGGAGCCATCTACATGTCCCAAGACGAAGCAGCGTTCGACACGCTGATCACCGAGTTTTCTCAGAACATTCGCCAGATCGAGGCGGCGATCGACAGGGCGCCAGCGGCCGAGAGGCCGGTGATCGAGCGCAAGCTGACCGACGTTCTGGCCTCGGTCGCGCATTTGAACCCGCTCGGGGATCGCTCCGCCGCCCTGGTCGATGCCCCATCCCGGGACGGCATCTATGCAAGGCCGAACTTAAGTGAAGAACACCTCGCGCGTATTGACGATGGAGAGGTGGCATCAAAGCTGGCCGAGGCGTTGCAAGGCACGGGCATCGATGCCGAGGCTGTGGCCGCGCGCCTGCGGGAGGGGGCAGGCAATGCCGCATTGGAGCGCCAGTGGCTGGCACAGGATCTGCAGGGGATTGCCAAAGCAAGCGACCTCGATCTGGAGAAATCTGCGGACCGGGAAGACGCGCTCGACCGGCTGGAAGCCGTGCATGTTCGGTTGGGCGATGTTCTGACTGACGTGCGCGTCCTGCGCGCGCCAACCGAGGTCGACGAGGTGGATGACGCTGAGGCAGCGCTTGGTGAGCGGTTGACGACACCTAGGAGTGATCTCGCGCAAGACGGGTCCGACATCTTTGCCCCATCGGAGCGGCAGGCGTTCAGGGCGCTGGTGGCGCAGTTCCGTCGGACGGATTTCGATCATCCGTTCTCCGACGACCCCTCGGTGCGGCGGGCGGGCGCCGTGGAGGTGGAGGAGGCCCGCGTTGCGTTCGACGCCTATGCGCAGAGATCTCCGCAGCATGCCGAATTGGCCTCGATGGCTTGGGAACAGATGACTGACAGTCGAATGCCGCCGCAATATGCGGTATCGGAACAGGACCGCACACTTCATGCTGGCGACATGGACCTCGCCTTGCGGGATCCTTCGGATCATCTCGGTCCGATTACCGAAGAGCTCCGTACCCTCGCCCGCTATCGCACGGAGATGCCGGATGACGAGTTTGGGCAGGCCGTCCAGGACGAAATCAACCACCTTCGTTCGCTCGGCGCGTCGCGTGCCTATATCAGCGAGCGCAGTTTCGAGATCGAGGACCAGGCGCGACAAGACTACGCCGAGCGCCGGTATCTGGAAGAGACAGCGCCAACCGTCATGGCCTTTGTGCGAAACGCAGACGTCGAGGGCCCGCTCTCCGAGGCAGAGCGACATGACATCGTCCGGCAGGTCAACGAACGGCTAAGCCCCGACGCAATCGACGCGCTGCGGGCCGGAAACGCAGAAGTCCTCGATAAGTTCACTGAGGATCCGCTCCGCCAGCTGGAACTCGCTAGAACCTATCTCCAGAGCAGCGAGGTCACTGCGCATGGCCCGGCCATGGAGCGCGTTCTCGATGCATTGGCGGAAGAACAGATAGAGGCGCAGCGCGCACGCCACGCCGCGGCACATGGTGAGAAGGGGATCACCCATGGATAAAGGCAAGATTGCCCTAGGAGTGTTGAGCCTCGTGCTGGTCGGTCTCGCCATGGGCTATGTCGTGGCGACCGGCTTTGTCATGTTCCGCTATGGGCTTTCTCCCACGCGTTTCGACGTCACCCTGCTTGCCCGCGAATATCGGGGTCTGTCTCAGTCCGCACCAAAAGACTTCCTCTGGGTGAACCTCATACTTGGCGGCTTCGGTCTGGCATCGCTGATGCTGAGCGTCACGCTTCTGGGGGATGCATTGACCCGCTTCGGGACGACGCATTGGCAGACTCGCAGCGAGATGAAGAGGAACGGTTTCTTTGCCAAGCCCGGCGGCGGCTTCCTTCTGGGCAAGCTCGGCTCCCCGAAATCCAAGCGCCCGTTCCTAGTCTCAAAAACCTTCCCCCACGCGCTGATCGTGGCGCCCACGGGCCGGGGCAAGGGCGTGGGGTTCGTGATCCCGAACCTGCTGACCTACAAGGGCTCCGCCGTGGTGCTCGACGTGAAAGGCGAGAACTTCCGCGAGACCTCGCGCTTCCGCGCCAGCATGGGGGACAAGGTTTTCCGCTTCGCGCCGACCGACTGGGACCGACCAACACATCGCTATAATCCGCTGGCGCGCATTGCTGCCATGACCAACCCCGACCGGCAGCAGATGGAGCTTAAACTCACCGCGAAGCTCTTCCTGCAGACCGACAACGAAAAGCTGAGCGGCCTTCTCGCAGGCGGTATCGACTTGTTCGTGGCGGCCGGTCTTCTGGCTTTCGAGCGCGGCGTGCCGACCATCGGCGAGATCTACCGCATCACCGCCTCGGGGGGCGACAAGCAGAAGGAATATCTGAAGCGTTCGCAGGAGGTGAAGAACACCTCGGCCAAACTGATCTTCGAGCGTATGGCCTCGACCAACAACGACACCCTCACCTCCTACCTCTCGCTTCTCATGACATCGGGTCTCGACACCTGGGACAACCGCGCGATCGACGCGGCCACCGCGACCTCTGACTTTTCCTTCCGGGATATCCGCCGCCGCCCACATGCGATCTATCTTGCGGTCGAATCCGAGATGATCCGCCCGCTTGCCCCGCTGATCCGCCTCTTCTTCTCGGACCTGATCGCCTCGCTGCAAGCACAGGAACCCGGCGATGACGAGCCCTGGCCGGTGATGATCATGCTCGACGAGTTTGACCGGCTCGGGAAAATGCCAATCGTCGCCGAAAGCATAAAGACGCTGCGCTCCTTCGGCGGCAACCTCGCCATCGTGACCCAGACGATCCCGGCGCTGGACGAGATCTATGGTGAAAACACCCGCAGGTCGCTGCAGGGCGGCGCCGGGGTAAAGCTCTACCTCACCCCATCCGAGCAGAAGACCATCGAGGAATTGAGCCAGGCTGTCGGCAAGACCACCAAGCGTGTGGTGACCCGCTCCCGTGCTGTTGGACGCAATCCATTCGAAGGGCGCAGCGTCTCGGAGAGGACAGAAGATACCCCGCTCCTGACCGAGGATGAGGCCCGACGCATGGACCTCGACGAGGTCATTCTCGTGATCGACGCGCAGATGCCCATCCGCGGGAGAAGGGTGAAGTATTTTGAGGATCCGGCATTGCAGATTCTGCACGCCGGTCAATCGGGAAGCTTCCCATATCCAGACGAGGACAAACTGAGGCGGGATCGGCAGATGTCCGAGACCCGCGAGACGGTGGCTAGGCTGAAGCAAGAACTGCAGGAGGTGCGGGCGGCTGCGGGACCGCGGGACGTCGGCCCGAATGCGCCCAACGTATCGAAAACCGACCCTGTCAGCGCAGCGAAGGCCCGCGGCCGCGCGGCTCGTGTCGCTGCAAGCGGCGGTGGCCAGGGCCAGCTGTCGCTTGATGTTGAGGGCCTAGGTATCACGAACACAGACCGGACAACGCTTGCTTCGGCAGTTCAGACAACGAGAGCTATCATCGCGGAGCACGGATGAGTTTCGCAGGAGTTGACGTTCATTCTCCTCGCGGCGAATGTAACTGAAGAGCCCTTTGCGGACGACAGCTGCACATGCGGTCTTGACCGCGTTCCGGCCATTGGTAGCAGAAGGCACGTATGGCCGTCATGCCAGACACGGGATGCGGTCTGGCGTGACGGGTTGCGCGCATCGTCGACAACTGCGATCGGGAAGGGGGCCGCATGGGAAGTTCGAAGCGGTGGTTTAGAAGGGCGCTGTTGGTCCTGCAGGAATGGTGGGACGGCGCCTATTCCGGTGATGCGTCCCGGGCTCAATACATGAGGTCTAAGGCATGAGTTACTCCGCGATCCTATTGCTCGCCTTCGTCATCGGCATGGGGCACGCGCTTGAGACCGATCACTTGACCGCCGTATCCAACATGCTGGCTCAGAAGGGCAGCCGCCGAGCGCTGATTGCCCGTGGGGCATTCTGGGGGCTGGGACATACACTCGCGTTATTCGGTTTCTGCGCTGCTGTAGTGCTGCTGGGCCTTACAATTTCGGGCCAAATGCAAGCAGGACTTGAATTTGCGGTTGGCGTGATGATCGTGGCGCTCGGCACGCAGACACTTTGGCGGTTGCACCGAGACCGCGTACACATCCACATGCACGAACATGACGGCTCCCAGCACATGCACGCCCATTCGCACAAGGGAGAGACGCTGCCTCACGGCGAGGTGTGGCACAACCACAGCCACCACAGGACCAACGCCAAGGCCCTTGGTATCGGGCTGGTTCACGGCGCCGCAGGCTCAGGAGCGCTCTTGGTGCTAGCAATCAGCGCGACACAGAACATTAGCCAAGCTTTGGCGTATTTCGCCGTGTTTGGACTGGGTTCGATGGCCGGAATGGCGGCGTTGTCCACGGTGGTCAGCTTTCCGTTGCTGCTAGCTCAGCGCGGGGCGAATTGGCTTCGAATTGGGACCTCTGGAGCAATCGGGATAGCAGCGCTATGGATCGGCGCAACCATCATCGTTGAGAACGGAACAGCGCTTAATATCTTCGGAGGCTGAAAGCGTACTCGTCAACGCCTCACGGCCTGCACGCTTGATTCGGTCGAACAGCAGAAGGTGCGGAAAGTCCCGCATTGTGTGAGTTCATGCACAGTGCGGCGAAAGGCTGCTTTCTCCTTTCTACTCTCGCAAACGTTTTGCCCGTTCCGCCATTCTGACCACCTGCGCGCTTGTCGTTGCCGCGGCGCTCCGCACAGCGGCAGGCGTCTGCACCGCGCCTCGTCCGATTACTTCGCTTGTCGTGAGCGCACCGATCCGCGCCCGGCCCTTCACGCCGTCGGTATTGAAGATCCCCCGCATGATCCCGGTCGATCCAGCGACCACAGCGGGCGCTGCGGCTACCATCAGGTTCCCAGAGATCCCCCGCACAATCAGGGGCGTTGCAGCGACGAAGCCCTTGGCTAGGAACACCATGACGAAGAACGGCACGAGCGATCCGATGTTGGTTGCCGAGTTTGGATCACCGAGCTGCGCGAGAAGCGAATTCGCCATGCCGACGACGGTCGAAAACATTGCTGCGATGACGATGGGGTAGAAGGCATAGCTGACCGTCGTCGAGACCCACCTATGGAAGAAATCCTTGGTCGCGTCGAAGAGCGACAGAGCGATCATGATCGGAGCAAGGCCGAGCATGAGGGTCAGCATCATCTTGGCGAATATGAGGACGATGCCGGTCATGAAGCCAAGGAGGCTCAAAAGAATAAGCCCGATGCCGCCTAGGATCGCGCCCGTCATCCAGTTCAAATTGCTGCCGATGGCATTCAGGTACTGGCTGAATTTTTCGATCAGGATGTCGAATTCGCCGGCAAAGTGTGTGGCTCCGGCTCCTCCGCCGCCAACCGAAGACACTAGTGCGCCAGCGACGTAGTCCAAGCCTCCAATGACGGCGTTCGCTACTGCATTGAAGTTTGCCCAGTTGAAGGCGAAGAGCCCTATCAGCATCAGCTTGATCAGGTACCAGAAGAAGCTGGCCCCATCCATGCTGCGGAACTGGAATGCCATGTTGATGCAGACGCCGATTAGCGAAAGCGTGACCATCAGCAGGACGATCGTGCCGGTATTGCTTGCCACGGCCCCGAACTGGGACTCAGCCGCATCGACAAGGAACGCGTCTGCCGTTCCGACCATCCAGCTGACGACGCCCATTACCAGTTGCCTTGAGCTTCGCAGATTGTACGCACGCTCGGCTCGAGTTGCTTCCTTACTTCAATCCAGTCGCGGCGAAACGCTGAATGCTCGGCTTGGCTAAGGCCTGCATACCTTTCATGATACTCGCCATCGGAGCTACCCCAAGCGGGAAAGCGGGTTTCACAGCCGCAGTCGCCAGATTCAGCGATCTCCTCCCAGGCCCGAATTTCGTACAATTCCATCAAAGCTGCTGCCTTGTAGGCTTCCCGCGGATTGATTTCGTCCATCCAGGTCGGGCGCGCCGGACGATCGTTGCAGATCCGGTATTGTTGAGGCGACATATCGACCGTGAGATCGTTTGAGATCGGAGGCGAAGTCTGTGCCACAAGTGGGCCCGCAAGGGCGGCAAGCATGACTGCGAGGATTGGTTTTCGCATCTGGGGGGTTCCTTTTTTACTCAGCGGCAACGGAGGGGCTCTTGTTGCCTCTGCCGTCGACCGTGTCGAGGTTCAAATCAGTGGTTTGGCCCGGGAGAAAGAACTCGGTGATTCCGCGCGCGCCTTCATGGCGGCCTGCCTGAATGATCACGTCGATTGAGCCCTCGATATAATCGAGCATGTCGGCATAGGTCATCGGCACATCGGTTTTCAGGGCGGCGATGGCGAGGCGGCGAACAGCAAGTTGTGGGGTCTCGGCATGCAGCGTGGTCAGCGATCCACCGTGGCCGGTGTTGATTGCCTCGAGAAACGTCATCGCCTCGCGACCGCGGACTTCGCCTAGGACAATCCGGTCGGGTCGCATGCGAAGCGTTGAGGCCAAGAGCACATCGGCACTGCGGGCATCCGTGTCCCGGTCCGCGATCAACGTCACGGCATTGGGCTGCTCGGGGCGCAGCTCGGCCGCCTCCTCGATGGTGATGATCCGCTCTTCGGGCGGGATCAGCGAAAGGATCTTGCGCGCCGCCACCGTCTTGCCGGTAGATGTACCGCCCGAGACGATCATGTTGAGCTTGTTCTCGACGCAAAACCGCAGCGCAGCGTCGATGTCGCCGGACCTCACCACATCACGAAGCGCGGCGTTCCGTTCCCGGCGCAGACCCTCAAGGCTGCGTTCCTTGCCGAAAAGGAATCCGAGTTTGACCTTCTCAAGCGGCAGGGAGGAGAAGAACCTAAGAGAAATCGAGAAACCGCCCTCGACTGCCGGCGGCTGGATCACCTGCGCGCGGATCGGGCGATCACGATATAGGATCGAGACCGAGACGATAGGCTTCTTGGTGCTGAGCGTGGTCGAGGCGGCGGAGGCGATCTGGTTGCCGAGGTCCTTGATCTCGGTCTGGCTCAGCGGGCTGCCGAGACCTCGCATGAAGTGGTCGCCCTGGAATTCGCCCCAGACTTGTCCGTCGGGATTGATACAGATCTCGATCGTGTCGTCGCGCAGGACCTCGGGGCCGAAACGGTCGAGCGACGCTTCCAGATAACTTGCAGCCATGTCAGAAAATCTCGAGGTCACGATCAACCATGACCGTGATCCGTGTACCCTGGTCGACATGTATCACTGGCCGGATCGCCAGATAGTCCTGCATCACGCTTTGCGTGCTATCGCGCAGGTCGGTGCCGACATCACTCGCAACATCGGCCGCCGCCTCGCTGTCGATTTGACCCGCTGCAGCCGCAGGCAGAGCGCCGATCAAGGAGATCAGCGCGGCGGAGCCGAAGCGTTGCGCGAAACGGGTGTCGACAAACCCGGTGGTGCCAGTACGGCCGAGTTCGTCTCCACCGAAGGCGCTGATCTGCACAGTCTGATTGTCGGGCAAGATGATCCGGTCCCATGCCACCATGACGCGCGATTGGGCGAGTGCGACATCGGAGCGGTAGCGCCCGATCAGCCGCGCGCCGCGCGGGATCAGGATACGGGTTCCATCGAACGAATGGACGTCTTCCGAGACGATGGCGCGGATCGCGCCGGGCAGTGTGCTGTCGAGAGCCGTCTCTGTGACAGCCTGAATCATGGTGCCCTGAACAACCGTGTTCGATGGGTTCGCGATCACTTCGGCACGTGTCACCTGCGCAGGTTGTGCGCCCGAACGAACAAAGGCTTCATCTGCATTCAAACGTGCGGCTTCCAGCGTGTTCTCCCTATCCGCACCCGCGCCCATCCCGGAGAATGCGATCATAGGAGACGCGATACGCTCTGCGCGGGCCTCAGCTTCAGCAGCGCGCCGCCTTTCGAGTTCGGCCAGCCGCAATTCTTCTTCACTTGGTCCCAATGAGGTCGGCTCTGGTGGTGCAAGCCGTGCAAGTTCCAAGTCCATGCGGAGCTGATCCAATTCGCGGTCCCGCTCGGTCAGCTGCCGCTCGAGGGCACGCTGAGCCTCGGCGGATGCTTCCTGTAAGGTGGCAATTTGCGCCGTCAGGTCCGCAATAGCCTGCTCCGCCCCGCTATCCGCGGCCTCGGCCGGTCTTGCGCGCAGGTCCTCGAGTTCCGCTCTCAATGTCGCAAGACTTTCCATCAGCGCGAGTTCAGACTCGCTCGGACCTGTGTCCGCAGGCGGGGCTTGGCTGGGCTCCGGGGTAGAAATCGGCGCCAGATCTCCGAATCCGGGGCCGCTGCTCTGGAACTCCTCCGGCGCGGCGGTCGCCATTGGTGCTTCTGCCGACGGCTGTAGGGCAGCCCACGCCAGACCACCTGCTGCGGCGATGCCGACGACTCCAAGGATCGCGGCAAGCGGTGCAGGCCGCTTGTTTGCCTTCGCTTTGCCTGTCGAACCTTCGAGAGCCGCGAGGCGCGCGGCGAGGTCTTCCGTACCTTCGGTCATGATGTGGCCTGTCCTGCGTCCTGGACGCAAATCACCTCTTCGCCAAGGCGAAGGACCCATTGCCGGTTGACGCCGGACACGCGGATGACGCCGTCACTCAAGGCTTGGCTGTTCACCGCGCGTTCCCTGCCGTTCGAATATCGGAAGATGGCGGGCACCGGCGCGTTCCGTGCAAACCGGAAATACGTGAAGGTACCATCATCCCAGATGGCCGTCGGCGTGAACTCTTCTCGGGCGCTGACCGCATAGTTCGCGTTCGGCGCATCGGCCGCAACCGCCCTGGTGGGTTGCACGCGGTTTTCAGGATAGCGGAACTGCACGACATAATGCGGCGTCTCCCGGGCTTCGACGACATGGAAGTAGTAGGAGCGGCGGTTGGTGTAGACGGTGATGTTGGTGGCGACGCCAGATGCTGTCGGCTTGATGGCGAAGGCACGGCCACCCGGGACACCGTCGAATTGAAACCCGACCGTATCGCCGGCGATGATCGAGCGGATGGTTTCACCCTCACCGAATTCGACTGTGGTGACGCGGGTCAGAGTCGTGACGACACGGTAAACCTGGCCTTCAGTCCAGGTCGCGACGCGCACGCGATTGTCATGAGAACCTGGACGGGGCGTAGTTTCGGCCAAAGCAGTCGTTCCCGCGAACGCGAGAATACTGGCGGCCAGCAGCGCAGAGATTGGAGTGCGAGTCATTCGGAACGGTCCGATCGGATGGCATATTGGGTAACGGTGAAACCGAAAGGGTTTTGCCAAACATCGTCGATCGCTCGGGTCCGCTCGGGCCGGAATTCGAACATCAACGTGGCAGTGAACGATCCATCCTGTACCCCCTGAGGGCTGGTCAGGCGCTTTCTGAGCCGCACCTGGGCGCGGTTATCGCCAATAAGGGTGATCGATGCGATCTCAACGGCCATCTCGGCCGCAGCCCCGTAACGCGTCGGCGGATAGCTGTCCTGCCCCGATGTCCACATCGCGCGCATGCTGGCCTCGGCCGATCCGGAAGACTGTGCCAGGACACGGCGGACACGAAGATCGTTGTCGAGCTGGTTGTAGGTTTCGCGGTCGAAAATGTAGCGGTAGATTTGCGCTTCGATCACGGCAGGCCGTTCGGCGAGCGACACGGTTTCAACCGTGGCATTGGGGAGCGCCATCCCGGTCGCGGGATCGTAGGGCACAACCACGGGAGGCGGCGTCTCGACCATCAGCGCGACAGCCGCAGCCGTCAAACAGCCGAATACGCCAAAGCCTGCCCCGGAAATGCCGATCATCCGCCAAAGCTGTTCCCGGCGCAGGGCACCGTAGACAAGTTCCTCTTCCACGAGCTCGCGCGCAGTCATCACCCCTGCCCCACTCATGGCTCAAGATCCGGCAAGGTGAAGTCCATGTAGCGGCGTTCTTCGGCAACCGTGGCGGCGTCGACCACGCCTGCATTGCCTGCGCCTAGGGTTTGGATCGCTTCCAGCTCCCACATCCGGGTCATGGCGATGGCGAGTTCCGCCGTGACGCGTGTGTTATGATCCATCGAGGCTTTGAGATCCTCCATGTCGGGGATCATCTCGACCAGACGTTCCACCCGTTCGAGAGACTGTTCCGCCTCTGCGTGGCTGTTCTGCGCCGCCGCCGACATCACAGCACCTGTGGTGGCCCGCGTGGCCACGCCTTCGGCGCCCGGATTGCCGCTGGTGGCGATCTCGCGGAGTGAATCCTCGTCGAACCCGGCGCTTGCCAGCGCCTGTTCCATCTGCGTGCGCATGGGCCCGGCATTGGGCCCGATGAGCGCGCTCCAATCGCCCGCCTGGATGCCTCGGATCAGGCCGGGGATGTCTTCGAAGTTGGCCTCAAGCAAGGTATCGAGGTCCCCGCCCATGGCAAGTCCGAGGATGCTGCGCGGCCCGGTGAGCGAGGCATACATCTCGTTCAGCTGATCGAGTTGGCTTTGCAGCATGTCCAGTTGCTCCAACGCATTGTCCAGAAGATCGGTCTGGATCCCGAAATCCTGCAGCATCTGCTGAAGCTGGCGGATTTCCTGGGCAATGTTCTGAGTGTCCACCGTGGGCACACCCTGTGCCGCGACAGGTCCGGTAACATTGAGGGCAAGCGCGAGAGCGATGCTACCGGCGAAAAGGGAACGGGGCAGGCGCAGGTTCAACGCAAATCCTCCTGACTAAAATCCATGTATTGCCGCTCGGCAGCTTGCGCTGCCGCCAAGGCGATCTGCTCGGCGCTGAGTGGCTCGGTTCGGGCGGCCTTGATCCGGGTCCGGATTGCGACCAGCCGGGCCAGTTCGGCCCGGGCATAGGTGTTGAGCGCGATGGCCTCGTGGAGATCCTCGGTCTCACCAATGCGGGTGATGATGTCCTGAACCCGCAGGGCGGCGGCACGGACCGAGACCAGCGAATAGTCGCCATAGACCCCTGCGCCGTGGGCCGAGAGGCTGAAACTCGCGTTGGCGAGGAGCACAGGATCGATGGTGCCGAGCGCATCGATGCCGCCCACGGCCGCGAGGTAGCTGTTGTACTGCTGCGGGATCACCACGACATAGTGCTGGGTTTCCGCGAAAGGCGGCACACCGCCATAATCCTGCACATTGCCAGGACCGGCGTTATAGGCGGCGAGCGCATGGATAATGTTGCCATCGAACATGTTCAGCATTTGTGCGAGGTATCGCGCACCGCCGGTGACCTGCAGATAGGGATCGTCGTAATAGGCCGGGTAGATCCCGAGATCGCCCGCGGTACCGGGCATGATCTGGGTAAGTCCGAAGGCCCCTACGGGTGAGCGTGCCCCGATCTGGAAGCGGCTCTCCTGCCAAATCAGCGCCTGCAAGAGACAGCGCCATTGCACGAGCGAAAGACCTGCGCGGCCGACCCCGGACAGACTATGGGTGTCGCGTGCTGCGCGGATGATCAGCTCCTCGATCCCCTCCCTGGCATCGCCGAACATCCGCGCTGCCGCTGGATTGGTGTCCTCGGGCGCATAAAGACTGGCGGCCGCGCTTTCGACGTCGTCTACCGCCCCCTGCCCCGCCTCGAGCCCCGCCACGGTTCCGGCCACGTCTCCAGCGCCAAGCGACATGGCATCCATCAGCCCTTCGAGGGAGGCGAGTTGCTGGCGCTCGATTTCGGCCAGTTCCTCCTCGCGGCTTAGCCGGACCTGCTGCAGTGCCAGGTCCCGATCGGTCTGCTCAAGGATGGCCTGCCGCTCTGCGAAGAGGCGCAGATCGAAGGTCGGCACGCCTTGGGCGACCGCTGGCCCTGCCGTGGGACCTGCCAGTGCAAAGCCGATCATCGAGAGAGGTAGCCAGGTCCGCATTGGCTCAGCCGCCCGCCCCCAAGAGGACGAAATCGCAAGGACTGTCGCGGCGCGTGACCTCCGCCCCCATGGTCGAGATCGTGGCGGTGGCGGTTCCTGCCTGCGCAGGAGCCTCGCGAAAATTGAAGCAGTTGGCTTGCGGGGGGTTATGCTGCGCACAGGCTGTCAGGGTCAGGCCGAGCCCGAGCAGCACTACGCTGCGAATGATGGTACGGGTCATGTCACTCTCCAGAAATCAGGACGTTCGCGATAATCGGCGCCGACAAGCGCTTCGCCCTTCTCCATTCCGCCAAGGATGGTCACGAGCGGGCCGAGCGCGCTGAGATCGGCATCGATCACGACGGAACCACGGTCGTCGCGTACAAGCGCGAGCCGCGAGGCCGAGCCGACGCCCAGAAGCACGTCGAGCTCTTTCTCGGTCAGGCCGAGCATCGCGTAGTCAGCGGCGGAAGCACGAATGTTGGGCAAGAGCACCTGCGTCGGCACCGCTTCCACGATGGTCTTGCCGGTGCGCGTGCGCTCGAGCTGGCTGGCATATTGCGTCATCATCACGACGACGGCGTTCTGCTTGCGGGCGGTCACCAGCCAGTTGCTGAGGCGCTCCGCAAAGTAGGCGTTGTCGAGGGCTTTCCATGCCTCGTCGATGACGATGATGGTGGGCTTGCGGTCCTCGATCACCCGCTCGACCCGGCGGAAGAGGTAGGACAGGACCGCCATGCGTTCCCGCTCGCTCTCGGAATCGAGGATGCCGGTGAGGTCAAAGCCCGCGACGTCTCCATCGATGCTGAAACTGTCCTCGGCATTGGCCCCGAAGATCCAGCCGTAGCGACCCTCGGCCGTCCATTCCTGCATACGCTCGAAGAGATCGCCCTCGTCATCGGTCGAGACCAGCAGCGAGGCGAAATCCGACCAGTTTCGTAGGCCCGCATGTCCTGCGCTCGCGTTCTGGCGCACGACTTCCTGCAATCGGTTGGTCTGAACCGGGGTTAGCGGTCGATCGCGCCGCTCCAAGAGGCTCGCGAGCCAATCAGCAAGCCATGCCTGGCCCCGCATGTCGATCTCGGTCTGGAGCGGATTGAGGCCCGTGGGGCGCCCCGCCCGCACGGTCGAATAGCTGCCGCCGAGCGCGCGGACGGCCATCTCCATGCCCGCGCGATAGTCGAATACGAAGACCCGCGCACCTGCCCGCCGTGCCATGGTCATCAGGAAAGCCGCCAGGACGGATTTGCCGGAGCCGGGACGGCCGAGGATCAGCGTGTGGCCTCCCGTGGGCTCGCGATCCGGCGCGCCCTGTTCGTGGAAGTTGAAGCGAAAACCACTGCGCTCGGGTGTCGGAAAGAGCGTGATCGGCACGCCCCAGGGGACTTCCCGACCTGTCTTTCCGAGCGGGGTGCGGTGAAAGGTGGCGAGATCGGTGAAGTTGTGGTTCGTGATTGCGGCCTTG
>NZ_BROH01000015.1 GCF_027923545.1 Sinisalibacter aestuarii
AAACCGGAAAACCGGAAAACCGGAAAACCGGAAAACCGGAAAACCGGAAAACCGGAAAACCGGAAAACCGGAAAACCGGAAAACCGGAAAACCGGAAAACCGGAAAACCGGAAAACCGGATTTCTGGATCTCAACTTATCCGGATTTCTGGAGACCTGGCGCGCCTCCCTCAGCGATCATGTCTATGACGCCTGGTCGTCCTCCGGCCCCAGCCTGGCGAAGCGCCGCCGCTACCCCTTGTCCGCCAGCGGATGGTGGGTCAGCACCAGCTCCTTCAGCCGTTCATCCAGCACGTGGGTGTAAATCTCGGTGGTCGACACATCGGCATGGCCGAGCAGGGTCTGGATCGCGCGCAGATCCGCGCCATGGGCGAGCAGGTGGGTGGCGAAGGCATGGCGCAGCCGGTGCGGCGTAACCGCGTCGGGAGAGACGCCGGCAGCCACCGCGATTTCCTTGATCAGCCCGTGAAAGCGGTGGCGGGTAAGGTGCCCCTCCTTGCCGGATGAGGGGAACAGATAGGGCGAGGGCCTCGCGCCGGTTTTCACCGCCGCATCCTGTGCCGCGTCACGGGTGGCGAGCCATACGGCGAGCGCGTCGCGGGCGGGCTGCGAGAGTGGCACCATCCGTTCCTTGCCGCCCTTGCCACGCACGAGCAGCATCCGCGGATCGCCGCGCGCCGCCGCGGCTGGCAGCTCCACAAGCTCCGACACGCGCATCCCCGTCGCGTAGAGCAGTTCCATCAGGCAGGTATTGCGCAGCCGGTCGGCGGGGCTGCGGCCATGGTTGCGGGCGGCGCCGATGAGCCGCGTCACCTCGTCTTCCGAGAGCGTTTTGGGCAGCTTTTTCGCCTTGCCTGGGCCGGCGATCCGCATCGCCGGGTTATCGGTGCGCCAGCCCTCCTCGAAGGCGAAGCGGTAGAGTTGTTTCACCGCCGAAAGCCGGCGGGCGCGGGTCGCGGCGGCCAGCCCTTCGGTTTCGCAGCCGATCAGATAGGCCTCGATATCGGCCTTGCCGGCGCGGGCGAAATCGAGCCCCTGCCGGTCGAGAAACCCGGCGAAGGCTTTGAGATCGCGGCCATAGGCGAGCAGGGTGTTTTCAGCGGCGTCGAGTTCGGCCGCCTGCGCCTCCAGAAAGGCCGAGATCCAGCGCGCGTCGTCCGGGCCGAGGGTCATCCCCGCCGGTCCAGGATCAGAAATTCCAGCGCCGTGCGCCGTGCGGTGTCTTCGAGGCCGACGGCGCGCAGCAGAGCCAGCGCGTCGGTCACCTGGTCGAGATCGCCCGAGGCGCCTTCGCTCAGCAGCGTCATGGCGCGCAGGATCGCCTCGCCCAGCCGGCCGCTGTCGACGAGCGAGGCCAGCCGCACCGGCGCCCCGGCGGCGGCGAAGCCGCCCTGCACGGCGGCGCTGCGCGCGTCGGGCGCTGGCGCGATGCCGGGGCTGCCCTGGGCGATGGCGGCGAGCAGGCTGTCGAGCGGTGTATCCGGCACCGCCGCAAGGGCCACGGTTTCGTAGCTGTCCGAGAGCAGGCCCATATGGAAGGCGATGCGCCCGGCTTCTCCGTCAAGCGCCATGCCCGCCAGCGCCGCGCCATGGATGCGGGCGATCGGCACTTCGACGCGCGCCTCCTGCAGCGCGGCCCAGGCGGCGGGCAGTGCCGCGGCGGTGCCGGCATGGTGATTGGCGGCCATGTTGGCCTCCAGCGCCTGTATCGCGGCGACCCGGTCCCAGACGCCGCCCGAGGCCGCCGGGCGGCGCTCGGTATAGAGGCCGAGAAGCTGGTTGTCGGACACGGCGCCAGTGCGGGCAAGCCGTTCGCCGGCTTCGATCCGCGCTTTCCAGCCCGCGCTCGGCAGCAGGTCGGTCTGGGCGAAGGCAAGCGGCAGGCCGGCGGTGGGGATCGCATCGCCGATCGCCTCGAACATGCGGAAGGTGAGGGGGCTGGGGTTCAGCGGCAGCGGCAGCGGCGCTTCGCCCTCGAACAGATCGGGGTCGAGGAAGCGGGCGAAGAGATCGGCGTCGTCCTCCGGGATCAGGCCGAGCGCCGAGCCGGTGCCAAGCAGGAGCGACGCGCCGGTCCAGTCGCCGGCGCGGGCAAGGCAGAAGATCCGCGCCTGATAGGTGGGCGAAAGATCCGGCGTGCCGGCCATGGTTTCGCACAGCGCCTGTTCCTCGCCGATCAGCAGGGCCACATCGAACCAGCGGCGGAAGATCTCGGGCTTGTCCGGCCCGGCGCGTTCGAGAAGGGCATTGGCCTGATCGAGCGCGCCCAGTTCCAGCAGCTTGTCGACCCGGGCGAGAAACAGCGTATCGTCCTTGCCGCCGGGCGCGACGGGCGGGTCCAGTTCGGCGAGCAGGATGGTGTAGAGCAGCGCCTGCAGCGCGGGCAGCATGTCGGGCGCCAGCGCGCGTACCCGGCGGGCGAGGTCTTCGGCGCCGGAGCTGCCCCAGAGATTGGCGGGCAGGCCGGTGACGGCGGGCGAGAGAATGCCGATCGCGTCGGGCCGGTTGCCGCCATCGAGCGGGGCAACGGCCACCGGGTCCACCGTTGCGCCCGGGGTCACGGCGGGCTCGTCGATGCCCGCGCCGGGCGCGGCGGCGGGCATGGCGACGCTGTCGGAGAGCCAGTCGATGGCCGACATGGGCGCGCCGCTATCCTGCGCCGGGGCGGGCAGGGGCGACAGCAGCGCCAGGGCAAGCGCCGGCGCGGCCAGGCGCCGATGGCTAGCTGCCGGCATCCAGTGTCACCGTAAGGCTCTGCTCGGAGGGCTCGGGCGCGAGATCGCCGATATAGGCATAACCCACGAGGCCGATCACCCCGATGACAACCACCAGCAAAAGGAATTTCACAAGCCGCCCGATCATGCCTCGCCTTCCGCGTTTCGCAGGTTTCATCGCCCGCGCCGTTCATATATGGCATGAAATCGAAGGTCACGCCATCACGCGGCGGGACAAAAAATCGGCGAGGTGCTGCCGTTTGGCACTGAAGGTGAAAAAGCCCATCGTCATGGTGGGAATGATGGGTGCGGGCAAGTCGGCGGTCGGGCGCACGCTGGCGCAGGTGCTGGGCGTGCCCTTTCTCGACAGCGATCACGAGATCGAGCGCGCGGCCGCCATGTCGATTGCCGAGGTGTTCGAGCGCGATGGCGAAGCCTTTTTCCGCGCCCGCGAAACCGAGGTGCTGAAGCGGCTGCTGACCACCGGACCTTGCGTGATTTCCACCGGCGGCGGCGCGTTTCTTGCAGAAGAAAACCGGCAGATGATGCACGATATCGGCGTTTCGGTCTGGCTCAGGGCCGATCTCGATCTGCTCTGGGAGCGGGTGCGCCACAAATCCACCCGGCCGCTCCTGCATACGCCCGATCCGAAGGGCACCTTGCGGGATATCTATGACCGGCGGGTGGGTATCTATGCCAAGGCTGACCTCGTGGTCGATGCGCATCCGGCCTATTCTCTGGGCGACATGACGAAACAGGTGATCCGGGTGCTCAAGACCCGGCCCGACGTGCTGGAGGAGAAGCGCAAATGAGTGCGATCGACGTGGTCCGGGTGGAACTGGGCGCCCGCGCCTACGATGTGCGGATCGGGCCGGGGCTCATCGCCCGCGCCGGGGCTGAAGTCGGGCCGCTTCTGAACCGGAAACGGGTGTGGATCGTCACCGAATCCCGCGTCGCGGCGCTGCATCTCGACGCGCTGAAGGCGGGGCTTGCGGCGGAGGGGATCGAGGCCGAGGCGCTGGTTTTGCCGCCCGGTGAGGCCACCAAGAGCTGGCTGCATCTGCAGGAGGTGGTGGAATGGCTGCTCGCCGAAAAGGTCGAGCGCAAGGATATGGTCGTTGCTTTCGGCGGCGGCGTGATCGGCGATCTGGTGGGCTTTGCCGCGGCGATCCTGCGCCGGGGCGTGCGCTTCGTGCAGATCCCCACCAGCTTGCTGGCGCAGGTCGACAGCTCGGTGGGCGGCAAGACCGGGATCAACTCGCCGCATGGCAAGAACCTCGTCGGCGCCTTCCACCAGCCCGCGCTGGTGCTGGCCGATATCGACGTGCTCGGTACGCTTGCGGAGCGCGACTTTCTCGCAGGCTACGGCGAGGTGGTGAAATATGGCGGGCTTGGCTCGCTCGCCTTCTTTGAATGGCTGGAGGCGCATGGCCCGGCGCTGGCGGCGGGCGATGCTACGCTGCGCCAGGAGGCGGTGCGCCGCTCGGTGCAGATGAAGGCCGATATCGTCGCGCGCGACGAGACCGAGGCCGGGGAGCGGGCGCTGCTCAATCTCGGCCACACCTTCGGCCATGCGCTGGAGGCGGCGACGGGCTATTCCGACCGGCTGCTGCACGGCGAAGGCGTGGCGATCGGCTGCGCGCTCGCCTTCGAGACCAGCGCAAGGCTCGGGCTGATGAGCCAGGAAGAGCCCTCGCGGTTCCGCGCCCATCTGGCGGCCATGGGCATGAAGCGCGATCTGGCCGATATCCGCTCGGAACTGCCCGATGCCGCCGGGCTGATGGGCCTGATGGCGCAGGACAAGAAGGTGGAGGCGGGGCGTATCCGCTTCATCCTCGCGCGCGGGATCGGCGAGGCGTTCGTGGCCGAGGATGTGGACCCTGAGGTGGTGCGCGACGTACTGAGCGAGGCGCTGTCGGCGCGCTGACCGGCGGCACTGGCTCAGCGGCGGCGGGCATTCGCCACCACCATCAGCTCGCCAAGGTTCTCGCGGGTGATATAGCCCACCAGCGCGCCATCCTTGCCGGTGACGCCCACCGCCGGGGCGCCCGCCTGCATCTTTTCCAGCACCGATGACAGCCCTTCGCCAAGCCGGGCAATCGGCAGGTTGGGGATCATCACATCCGATACCCGGCGCGGACGCGGATCGGCATCGAGCGCGCGGTAGAGATCGGCGCGGGTGAGCAGGCCGAGCGCCGCGCCGGTGATCGGTTCGATCACCGGAAATTCATGCTGGGTGGTGCGGATGAGCGTGGTGGCGGCGGCGTCGATGCTGTCATCGGGGCGCAGCGCCTCGTATTCGGTGATCATCGCATCGCGGGCGGCCAGATCGCGCGCGAGGCTCATCATCGCTTCCTGCGAGCTTTCGGCCCCCGCCGAGAGGAAGATGAAAACCGAGATCAGCACCATCACCGGGTTGCCGCTGACAAGGCCGAACAGGCCGAGGCCAAAGGCCAGCACCTGTCCGGCGCTGGCGGCGATCCGGGTGGCGCGGGCGCGGTCGGTCATCGCGGCGAGCGCCGCGCGCAGCACCCGCCCGCCATCCATCGGGAAGGCGGGGAGCAGGTTGAAAGCGGCGAGCAGGGCGTTGAGGAGCGCGATCTGGGCGGGCAGATCGGCCAGCGTGATCTGGTCGAGCGTGGTGCTGGCCAGCCGGTCGGGGCCGAGGATCAGCGCAAGGGCAAGGAAGATCACCACATTCACCGCGGGCCCGGCCAGCGCCACCAGCACTTCCTGACCCGGTTTTTCCGGCATCCGCTCCATCCGCGCGAGGCCGCCGATGGGCAGCAAGGTCACATCCGGGGTGCGGATGCCGAAGCGGCGGGCCATCAGCGCATGGCCGAATTCATGGGCGACGACGCAGGCGAAGAGCAGGAGCACATAGAGGATGTGCACGCCTGCGCCGGCCGCGCCACCGATCGAATAGCCCGCGATCCCGATCCAGGCGAGCAGCAGGAAGAAGGTGGCATGAACGCGGATTTCACTGCCGAAGAGATGCCCGATCGGGAAGGACCATGCCATTGCCGGCTCCATTGCAAAGGGCGCGCGGTGTGGCCGCACGCCCTGACATGATGGGCCGCCCCGGCCGCCGGCTCAAGCCCGGCCTGGCGCGGTCAGAACGGGATTTCGTCGTCGAACCCGCCGGAAGAGCCGCCGCCGGAACCGCCCGAGGGGGCGCCGCCGCCGCTGTCATAGCCGCCACCGCCATAGCCGCCGCCCTGATCGCCGCCATAGCCGCCGCTGCCGCCGCCGTAGCCACCACCACCGCTGCCGCCTTCGCCGCGCCCGTCGAGCAGGGTCAGTTCACCGCGATAGGGGCGCAGCACCACTTCGGTGGTGTAACGGTCCTGCCCGGACTGGTCCTGCCATTTGCGGGTTTCGAGCTGGCCCTCGATATAGACCTTGGAGCCCTTGCGCAGATATTGCTCGGCGATCCGGCCCAGCGGTTCGGAGAAGATCGCCACCGAGTGCCACTCGGTGCGCTCGCGGCGCTCGCCGGTATTGCGGTCTTTCCAGTTTTCCGAGGTGGCGATGCGCAGGTTCACCACCTTGCCGCCGTTCTGGAAGGTGCGTACCTCCGGGTCGCGGCCAAGATTGCCGATGAGAATGACCTTGTTTACCGACCCTGCCATGGGTGCCTCCCGAATCTCGTCAAATGGTTCCCTTGGTTACAACACCCGCACTTGGTTAAGAAAAGCCTTAAATCCGCCATTTGTCGCGGGTACTGGTCGTCGGCGCGCAAATCCTGTATTTTTGTGTGCGGGAACCTCGAAGGGGGAAGGATGCGACGCTTCGTGCTCGGCGCTTGTCTTGTGTGCCTGCCGGTCGGTGGACCGGCGGTGGCCGATACGTTGTTCTCCTCGTCTTCGGGCCGGTCGAGCTTCGAGAACGCGCTGAAAGTGCTCGATGGCCGGGCGGCGCAGCAATACGAAAACTCGGTGCGGCTGACGCCGAATTACGTGCCCGATCAGGGCTCGGGCGTGATTCCGCGCTATGCCGGCAATTATCGGGGCCAGTATCTGACCCATGCCAAGGCGGCGGCGCAGAAGCATGGCATCCCGGAAGATCTGTTCCTGCGCCTGGTGCAGCAGGAATCGGGCTGGAACCCCTCGGCCAAGAGCCATGCCGGGGCGCTGGGGCTGGCCCAGCTCATGCCCGATACGGCATTGCGGCTTGGCGTCGATCCGCTCGACCCGCTCGCCAATCTCGATGGCGGGGCGCGCTACCTGCGCCAGCAATATGACCGGTTCCGCTCCTGGCGGCTGGCGCTGGCGGCCTATAATGCCGGGCCGGAGGCGGTGGTGAAATACGAGGGCATCCCGCCCTATGCCGAGACCGAAGGCTATGTGAAGGCGATCCTCGGCGGCTGAGCCGGGCGCTCAACTCACATCGGACAGCTCTTTGCGATGCATCCAGTCGGCGTGGCGCGGCGCCTTCTTCGTGCGCGACCATTCCTCCAGCATCTCCCATTTCACCGCGTCGAGCTTTTCGAGCATGGCCTGTTCCGCGGGATCGGGGCAGGCCAGTTCGATCCGGTGGCCGCTCGGGTCGAAGAAATAGATCGAGTGGAAGATCGAGTGATCGGTCACGCCCAGAACGTCGACACCGCTCTTTTCAAGATGTTCCTTAAATTCAATAAGTTCCGCGCGATCCTTCACCCTGAAGGCGATGTGCTGAACCCATTTCGGCGTGTTCTCGTCACGCCCCATCTCGGGCTTGGTCGGCAGTTCGAAGAAGGCGAGCACATTGCCGTCGCCCGCATCGAGGAAGATATGCATGTAAGGATCGGGTTCATGGGTCGAGGGCACGTGATCCTCGGCGATGGCGAGGATGAAATCCATCCCCAGCATGTCGCGATACCAGTCGACCGTTTCTTTCGCATCCTTGCAGCGATAGGCGACGTGGTGGATTTTCTCGATTTTCATGAGCGTCCTCCCTGTTTGGGGGGAGCATAGCAAAAAGAACGTTGCAAATGAAATGAATTATTAGGAAGCGGTCTCGGTGAGGGACACGGTCGAAAACCCGTCGGGCAGGAAACGAACGAACGCCTCCGTCCCTTTGGACTTGGGGTCCAAATCGAAGAGGTGTGGGCGGGCTGAGAGGTAGCGCCGCCAAGTTCGTTCGGGCAACTCGCTAATTTTTATATCAAAACGCGGACGCATCTCGCCGTTGAGGTTGGCCAGGCGCATCCCGGCACCATTGCGACTATTTTGGGCGATCACGGTTCGGATGTTGTGGTCGAGTTCCGTGACGGCGCTCGTGGGCGGCGCACTGTCCAGAAACTGGAACTCAGTGCAAGCCTCAGAAAATCGGCTCGGCTTCTTTGCCGCCTCGCTCATACCCACCACGCGCATCCCGCGTTCGCGCAGGCGGGTGGCAAGGTGAACGAAATCGCCGTCCGAACTCGCAATCACAACGGTATCGAAGGCACCGGATGGGCAGAGGTCCATCGCGTCAATGGCGAGTAGCAGGTCGGTTGCGTTCTTGCCAGTTCCGGCGTGCACGAGCCGCACGCCCGGCGCATCGTTCCAACCTTTTGCCGTGGCCGCGTCGAGGTAGGCGCGGTGGAGGTCGATGCGCCCCTCGGCCGCACCGCGCTGCGCGATCCGCGCGGCGTGGACGGCACTCACATTGTCAGCGTCAACAAATATCGCAACCCGCGTCATGGGCGAACCTCACATGCATGTGTTCACCAAGATCGGGTATGAATCGGGCACGGTTAGGGCAGGGCAGTGAAAAAAGCTCGTCGCGTCAGGGAATGCGCGGGCAAACCCTGCGGCACCAGAACCGCCTCAGCCGCCGCGGCGGAATTGCGAGGGGGTGCGCCCGGTATGTTGCGAGAAGGCCCGGGTGAAATAGGCGGGCGAGGCAAAGCCAAGCGCGGAGGCGATGTCTTTCACCGGCATATGGGTCTCGGTCAGCAGGCGGCGGGCCTCGTAATGCACCCGGTCGGCGAGGATCGCCGAGGCGGGGCGGCCGCAGGCCTTGTTGCAGACGCGGCTCAGATGCGTCGGCGTCACGCCGAGCGCCTGGGCATAGTCGCGCACGGTTTTGGAGGAATGGAAATCCTTCTCCACCAGCGCCGTATAGGCGGCGGCGAGGCGGGCGGTGGCGTCTTCGCGCGGGGCATCCTCGTCGGGATCGGTCATTTGCCGCTCAAGCCAGACCGAAAGCAGCCCGGCATGGCTCAGAAGCGCGCGGTCCGACGCGGTGGCGCCATTGTCGAGCTCGGTCTGGATCGCGTCGATCAGCTTGTTGAGCTCGATATGCTGCTCGGCATCCGACAGGCGCAGATGCACCGGCTCTTCCGGCAGCGAAAGCTGGTCGTCGACCCCGGAGGGGAAAACCACGATCATCCCGGCGACGGAATTGTTCATTTCAAACCCGTGCATCGTGCCGGGCGGAATGTAGATGGCGTTATGGGCGGTGTAGCCGGAGGTGCGGCCATTCACGGTGATCCGGCCCTGGCCGCGGGTGAACCACAGCAGCACCGGCGCGCCATAGCTGCGCATCGCCTCGGTGCGCCAGCGGCCGCCTTTGGCCAGTCGGGCGAGCGGAAGTACGCGGAATGGCGACGAAAGCGTTTGAGTCCGGGTCATTGGGTGGCAGCTGTCCCTGTTGTCGTTTTTTATTCGCGCACCCGAATTGCCTAGCCGATTCTGTTTTTTGAGTCGCGCGAGTTATCCACAGCCTCCGGGCATTTTCTGTGGATAAGCTGTTTCCCACCGGCAAGTGTCGCAATTGAGACACGCAGGAACCGTTCAGTCAAGCGCCGTGGGAGAAAGTGCTTGCCATGCCGACATCCGCGCCCGGAACCAGGTGCGCTGGCGCTTGGCATATTGCCGGGTGGCGATCACGGCACTGTCGCGTGCGGCATCGAGGGTCATTTCGCCCCTGAGATGCGCGATCAGTTCGCGCGCCCCGATCGCTTTGGCCGAGGGCAGCGTGTCGGACCAGCCCGGCAGATTGGCGCGCGCCTCGTCCAGCGCTCCGGCGGCGAGCATCGCGTCGAAACGGCGCGCGATCCGGGCGTTCAGCCAGTCGCGCGGGGCGTCGATCAGCAGGGCGCTGGCCTCGCTCAGCGGCAGCAGGGGCGGCGGTGTCTCGTCCTGCCAGGCAGCAAGGCCGCGCCCGGTGGCGCGGTGCACCTCCCAGGCGCGCTGGACGCGGGCGGGGTTGCGGGTGTCGATCCGGGCGCGCGTGGCGTCGTCGAGATCGGCGAGCAGGGCCTGCGGCCCGTCTTCGGCCATGCGCGTATCGGCCTCGGCGCGCACCGCGGCGGGGGTGAGCGGGATATCGGCCAACCCCTCCGTCAGCGCGGTGAAATAGAGCCCGGTGCCGCCGGTGATGATCGGGCGCGGGCCGTCGGCGAGCAGCGGGGCGAGGTCGCGCAGCCAATGGCCGACGGAATAGGCCACATCGCCGGGCACATGGCCATAAAGCGCGTGCGGGGCGATGTCTTCCTCGGCGGGCGAGGGCCGGGCGGTGAGCACGCGCCAGTTGGCGAAGACCTGCAGCGCATCGGCATTGACGATGCGCCCGCCCTGTTCGCGCGCGATGGCGATGGCGAGGGCGAGCGCGGATTTGCCGCTGGCCGTGGGGCCGGCGATGAGCACCGGGCGGTCGGCGGGGAGGGTGGCGATGATCTGGTCCATGTCGGCGCAAGATGGGGCAGGGCGGCGCGGTTTGGAAGGGGCTGGGGCTTCGAACCCCCGTGCGCCCCTCAAGCCTTGCCCAGCAGCGCGTCCACTTCGCCGCCGGTGATCGAATGGGCCAGCCGCGAAAAGTCGCCGCGCTCGAACATGTCATGCCCCGCATCCACGATCAGCCGGTGCGTGGCGCGGGCGAGCGATGAGCCGAGCGAGAGCCGGGCCACCCCGATCCCGGCAAAACGGGCGCGGGGGATCTCGGCAAAATCGCCGGCCACCAGCGCGTTGACCGGCAGGGTGGTGCTGGCGCAGATGCGCGCCTGCGCCTCGATCCCGCCGGGCACGGGCACATAGAGGCAATCGGCCCCGGCGGCCTCGAACAGCGCCAGCCGCGCCAGCGCTTCGTCGAGGTCGTATTGGCCATTCATCACCCCGTCGGCCCGCGCCACCAGCACGAAGTCGCGCGGCAGCGCCCGGGCGGCGGCGGCGGCGGCGCGGATGCGCTCGGCGGCGAGGGCGCGTGCGTAGGGAATATCGCCGGGCAGCGCCGTATCTTCGACGGAGATCCCGGCCAGCCCCGCCTCGAAGGCGAGCCGCACGGTTTCGGCCACGGTTTCGGGCGCTTCGCCAAAGCCGTTCTCGAAATCGCCCGAGACCGGCACATTCACCGCCGCCACCAGATCCTGCGCATGGGCCAGCGCCTCGTCACGGCTCACAAGGCCCATATCGGGCCGCCCGAGCGTGAAGGCATGAGCCGCCGAGGATGTGGCGATGGCGGAGGCGCCGAGGGCCGCGAGCAGTTTTGCGCTGCCCGCATCCCAGGCATTGGCGAGGATGAAAGGATCGCCCGGCCGGTGCAGGGCGCGCAAGGCGGCGCCGATATCGCGGCTCATGCCGCCAGCTCCCCGGCGAAGGCGATGAGGCGGGCCAGCGCGTCTTCGAACAGATCGTCGGCCACCGTCATCGCCACCCGCACATGGCCTGCCGCCGCCTGCCCGAAGCTCTCGCCCGGCATCACAGCGATACGCTCGGCATCGAGCAGCCTTTCGGCGAAGTCCTGCCCCGACAGGCCCGTCGCCCGGATGTCGAGCAAGAGATACATCGCGCCCTGCGCCGGGGCATGGCGCAGGATGTTCTGCGCGCCGATCAGCCGCAGGGCGGCCTCCCGCCGCCGCCGGAACGGCGCGGCCAGCTCGGCCTCGAATTCCGGCCCCTGGGTCAGCGCGAAGGCGGCGGCCTCCTGAATATAGCCGGGCACGCCGAAAGTGGTGTGAATGGCGAGGTTGCCGAGATGGGCGATGGCCTCATCCGGCCCGATCACCCAGCCCACGCGGCTGCCGGTCATCGCATGGCTTTTCGACAGCGACCCGATCACCAGCGTGCGCTCCGCCATGCCGGGCAGGCTGCGCGGGCTTACATGGCTGCCATCCCAGATCTGGGTGTCGTAGACCTCGTCCGAGATCAGCCAGATGCCCGCCTCGCGCACCACCCCGGCGATCTCCGCGAGCGTCGCCTCTGGATAGACCACGCCGGTGGGGTTGTTGGGCGAATTGATCAGCAGGCTCTTTGCGTCATGGGCCGCTATCGCGGCGGCGAGATCGGCGGCGCGGGGCAGAAATCCGTCTTCGGCCCGGGTCGCCACCGCCACCGGCACGCCGCCGACGCCCCGGATCGTGCCCGGATAGGTCGAGTAGAACGGATCGAGGTAAAGCCCGGTCTGGCCCGGATCGAGCGCCAGCGCATGGGTGGCGAACAGCGCGGGCTGGCCGCCCGGCGTGATCATCACATTCTCCGGCGCGGTCTCCACCCCGGTGCGCGCGGCGACCCGTCTGGCCACCGTCTCACGCAGATGCGCGATGCCGGGGATCGAGGCATAGCCGGTATTGCCGGCCTCTGCGGCTTTGTGCATCGCGTCGAGGATCGCCGGCGCGGTGCCGATATCGGGCTCACCGATGGTGAGCATGGTCAGCTCTTCGCCCGCCGCCGCCATCCGCTGGGCACGAAAGAACACATCCCACGCCGCGCCGCCGCCGGCGAGGCCGGTGATCCGGTCGGAATATCCCATCGCAATCTCCGTTTTTTGCGAACGGGCCACGGGTTGGAGCGATTGTCCACCCCGGATCGGGTGGAAAACCGGCCCGCACCCCCAAGAAATTGCGTCGCGCCCCTTCCCAAAGGGTCACCAGCGTGAAATAGGGACGTGCCAAACGAAAACTCCAAAGGAGGCCACTCATGGAGATTCGCGAGGCGCTCACCTTCGACGACGTGCTGCTTGTTCCTGCCGCGAGCAGCGTTCTTCCCGCCACCGCCGACACCCGCACGCGGGTGACGCGCGATATCACCATGAACATCCCGCTGCTGGCCGCCGCGATGGACACGGTGACCGAGAGCCGCATGGCCATTGCCATGGCCCAGGCGGGCGGCATCGGGGTCATCCACAAGAACCTCACCGCCGAGGAACAGGCCCGCGAGGTGCGCCGGGTGAAGCGCTTCGAGAGCGGTATCGTCTACAACCCGGTCACGCTCACGCCGGAGCAGACGCTGGCGGACGCGAAAGAGCTGATCGAACGCTACAATTTCACCGGCTTCCCGGTGGTCGACGAAAAGGGCCATGTGGTCGGGATCGTCACCAACCGCGATATGCGCTTCGCCACCTCCGACCAAACGCCGGTGAAGGTGATGATGACCTCGAAAGACCTCGCCATCCTCAGGGAGCCGGCGGATCTGGAAGAAGCCAAAAGCCTGATGAAAGCGCGGCGGATCGAAAAGCTGCTGGTGACCGACGACAAGGGCAGGCTCACCGGCCTTCTGACCCTGCGCGACACCGAACAGGCGGTGCTGAACCCGACCGCCTGCAAGGACCCGCTCGGGCGGCTGCGGGTGGCGGCGGCCACCTCGGTGGGCGATGCGGGCTTCGAGCGGTCGCAGGCGCTGATCGAGGCGGGCGTGGACATCGTGGTGATCGACACCGCGCATGGCCATTCCGACGGCGTGCTGGAAGCGGTGCGCCGGGTCAAGGCGGTGTCGAACGAGGTGCAGGTGATCGCCGGCAACGTCGCCACCGGCGAGGCCACCCGCGCGCTGATCGACGCGGGCGCGGATGCGGTGAAGGTGGGGATCGGCCCCGGCTCGATCTGCACCACCCGGATGGTGGCGGGCGTGGGCATGCCGCAGCTTTCGGCGATCATCGATTGTGCCGAGGCGGCGGGCGACGTGCCGGTCATCGCCGATGGCGGCATCAAGTTCTCGGGCGATTTCGCCAAGGCGATCGCCGCCGGGGCCTCTGCCGCGATGGTCGGCAGCATGATCGCGGGCACCGACGAAAGCCCCGGCGAGGTCATTCTCTATCAGGGCCGCAGCTTCAAGGCCTATCGCGGCATGGGCAGCCTCGGCGCGATGGCGCGCGGCTCGGCGGACCGCTACTTCCAGAAGGATGCGGCCAACGACAAGCTGGTGCCCGAAGGGATCGAGGGGCAGGTGCCTTACAAAGGGCCGGTTTCGACCGTCATTCACCAGATGGTCGGCGGTCTGCGCGCCGCGATGGGCTATACCGGCAATGCCACCGTGGCCGAGATGCGCGGTGGCTGCCAGTTCGTCAAGATCACCGGGGCGGGGCTGAAGGAAAGCCACGTCCATGACGTGCAGATCACCCGCGAAAGCCCGAATTACCGGATCGGCTGATGACACCGGCGGCCCGCGTCGCGGCGGCGATCGAGGTGCTCGACGGCTGGCTTGCGGGCGGCGCGGCGGAGCAGCTGCTGACAAGCTGGGCGCGCAGCCACCGCTTCGCCGGCTCGACGGACCGCGCCGCGATCCGCGATCTGGTCTATGACGCGATCCGTTGCCGGCGCAGCTACGCCGCCCTCGGCGGGGGTGAAAGCGGGCGGGCGCTGATGATCGGCGCGGAGCGCGCCGCGGGCCGCGATCCGGCTGAAATCTTCACCGGCGAGGGCTATGCGCCCGCCGCCTTCGGCCCCGGCGATGCACCGCCACGCCCGGATCTGAGCGAGGAAGAGCGGCTCGATTGCCCCGACTGGCTGGCGCCGCAGCTGCGCGCGAGCCTCGGTGCGGACTTTGCCCCGGTGATGGAGGCGCTGCGCCACCGCGCGCCGGTATTTCTGCGTGTCAACCTCGCGCGGATTGACCGTGACGAGGCGATCGGCACGTTGGCGCAAGAGGGGATCACGGCGCGCCCGCATCCGCTCTCACCTTCCGCGCTGGAAGTGACGGAGGGGGCGCGGCGCATTCAGCAGGGTGCCGCCTATGCCAGCGGGCTCGTCGAATTGCAGGACGCGGCGAGCCAGGCGGTGGTAGATGCGCTCGCCATCTCGCCGGGCGACAGGGTGCTTGACTATTGTGCCGGCGGCGGTGGCAAATCGCTCGCGCTGGCGGCGCAGGGGGCTGAGGTGAGCGCCCATGATATCGACCCGCGCCGGATGTCGGACCTGCCGGGCCGCGCGGCGCGCGCCGGGGTGACGGTGGGCCTCCTGCCCACGGACCGGCTGCCCGGGGGCGGGAGCTTCGATCTGATCTTTGCCGATGCGCCCTGTTCGGGCTCGGGCGCCTGGCGGCGAAGCCCGCAGGGCAAATGGGATCTGACGGCGCGGCGCCTGGATGAGCTTTGTGCTATACAGGCTGGAATTCTCGATGAAATTGTGCGTTTGTCCGGGCCGGATACCCGGATAGGGTATGCGACCTGTTCGGTGATCGAGGCCGAGAACGGCGCTCAGGTGGCAGCGTTTCTGGCCCGTCACCCCGGCTGGCAGTGCAGCCTCAGCCGCAGCTTTACCCCGCGCGACGGCGGCGACGGCTTCTTCATTGCCCTGTTGACGCAGCGGCATGAATAGCACAAATTCAACTTCAGGTTGTGAGTGTCATGGTTTGGCCGGTGTTAAGGCTGCGTTAACGGCTCCCCGCGCAAAGTGGCACGGACGAATCGGATAAGGGGCTGTCGTGTCGCATCCCGCGCTTTCTCCGCGGCCCGTCACCCGGGCGGCGCTGGAGCTTTCGCCGCGCGCGGCGTGGCTGGCGCTGGCCATGGCGGGCTGCCTCGCCATTGCCGCCATCGTGCCCTGGGCGGCGCTGGCGCTGGCCCTGCTGGTGACGGGGCTCACCTTCGGTGCGCTTGTGCTACTGGTGAAGGGCTTGAGCCTCGGTCATGCGCGGGCCGAAGCGCAATTGCGCGCCAGCCTCGCCGAACTGATCGCCGAAGATGCCGCCCCCGGTTTCCTGACCGACCGTGACGGCGCGATCTTCTACGCCAACGCGGCGGCCAAGGCCCGCTTTGGTGCGGTGACGGGGGCCGCGCTGCGCAGCGCGCTCACCGATCTCAGCCCGGCGCCGGCCTCGCTGCTCTATCGGCTTCAGAACCGGGCTCTGGCGCAGGGCGCGGCGCGGGAGGATCTGAACCTGCGCAGCGGTGTCGCGCGGCTGTCGGTGCATCGGGCCGGGCAGGCGGGCTTCGTCTGGCGGCTCGACGATCTTGGCCGTGCCGAGGGGCGCATGGGCGGCGAGATCGCGCTGCCGATGATGATCGTCACCGCGACCGGCACGATCCTTGAGATGAACGAGGCGCTGCGCCACCTGCTCGGCGGGCGCGAGGCCGCGCTCGACCGGGTGATCGCCGATCTGCCGCTGCGTTCGGGCGAAGTGCACCGGGTGAATGCCGGGCAGGGCGCGGTGGCGGCGCTCGCCATCGAGCAGCCCTTGTCTGGCGGGCGGCGTGAAATCTATCTGTTGCCCGAACCGGCACGGGCGCGCATCGCCCCGGCCGAATGGGGCGTGGTCGAGAGCCTACCGGTGCCGCTCCTGCGTGTCGACCGGGCCGGGCGCGTGATCATGGCCAACCGGCGCGCGCGGGGGCTTCTCGGCGTCGGTGCGGCGACGGGGCAGCACCTGTCGGATCTGGTCGAGGGGCTGGGCCGCCCTGTCTCGGACTGGCTGCGCGAGGCCTGGGACGGGCGCAATCTCGGCCGTACCGAAACGCTGCGCGCCATCCATGCCGAAGAGCGTTTCCTGCAGGTCACGCTGGAGCGCTACCACGATGAGACCGGCCCGGCGCTGGTGGCGGTGCTGCATGACGCGACCGAGCTCAAATCGCTGGAGACGCAATTCGTCCAGAGCCAGAAGATGCAGGCCATCGGCCAGCTTGCCGGTGGGGTGGCGCATGATTTCAACAACCTGCTCACCGCCATTTCCGGCCATTGCGACCTCCTGCTCCTGCGCCATGCCGACGAGGCCGACCCGGATTATGCCGATCTTCACCAGGTGGCGCAGAACGCCAACCGCGCCGCCGCGCTGGTGGGCCAGCTCCTTGCCTTTTCGCGCAAGCAGACCCTGCGCCCGCAGATCTTCGACATTGCCGATACGATGGGCGATCTGACCCATCTGCTGGGCCGCCTCGTCGGCGAACAGGTGCGGATCGTCTATGAGGCCGCGCCCGGCGTGCGCCCGGTGCGCGCCGACAAGCGCCAGCTCGAACAGGTGCTGATGAACCTCGTGGTCAATGCCCGCGATGCGATGGCGCCGGGCGGCGGGCGGATCCGGCTGGTGCTGGAAAACCGTCACCTCGACGCAGCGCTGGAACGCGACCGCGCCACGGTGCCGCCCGGCGATTACGTGGCGATCCAGGTGATCGACGAGGGCAGCGGCATCGCGCCCGAACATCTGGCGAAGATCTTCGAGCCGTTCTTCACCACCAAGGGCGCGGGCAAGGGCACCGGGCTGGGCCTCAGCATGGTTTATGGGATCGTGAAGCAGTCGGGCGGCTTCATCTTCGTCGATTCCGTGCCCGGCAGCGGCACCACCTTCACGCTCTATTTCCCGGTCTTCGACGAGGATATCGCACCGGCGGATGCGGCGGACCCCGACATCGAGCGCCAAGCGCCCGAGCCTGCCGCGCCGGTCGCCCTGCCGCCGCAGGCGCCTGCGGCGGCACAGGCGGAGGCGAGCGGCGTCGTCCTGCTGGTCGAAGACGAGGCGCCGGTGCGCGCCTTCGCTTCGCGCGCCCTGCGCCTGCGCGGCCACACCGTGCTGGAAGCGGCGACCGGCGAGGCGGCGCTGGAGATCCTCGATGACGCATCGCTTTCGGTCGATATCTTCGTCACCGATGTGATCATGCGGGGGCTGGACGGACCCACATGGGTTGCCGAGGCACTGCGCCGCCGCCCCGGCGTGCGGGTGGTTTTCGTCTCGGGCTATGCCGAGGATTCGGTTTCCGAGCATCAGGCGCGGATCCCGAACTCGGTGTTTCTGCCCAAGCCGTTCTCGCTTGCGGAACTGACGGCCATTGTTGCGAAACAGCTCCACGAGACGGGCCGGGAGGGCGCTTTCGCCGCGCCTTCCGCTCAGGAAATTTCATATATAACAGACAACTAAAAGAAATCTCTCAGGAGTCTCTGGCCCGTTCATCTTTGATTAACACTCGGCGTGGCAAAGTCTCTCGATAAAATACGGCTTGAAATGTTCTCATTTTGTTTGCAATACGGAACGTAAGAACATGAGGCGAACATGAGCAGCGATTGCCGCCCCTGCGCGGGTGTGGAATAAGGAGAGAAACGATGGCAACGGCGGATCTACTGGACATGACGAAAATGCGCGACGGCGACAAGCAGAAGGCCCTGGATTCGGCGCTGGCCCAGATCGAGCGGCAATTCGGCAAAGGGTCGATCATGCGCCTTGGCGCCGATAACCCTGTTGCCGAGATCGAGGCGACCTCGACCGGCTCGCTCGGCCTCGACATCGCGCTTGGCATCGGCGGCCTGCCGAAAGGCCGGATCATCGAGATCTACGGGCCGGAAAGCTCGGGCAAGACCACGCTGACGCTGCATTGCATCGCCGAGGAACAGAAAAAGGGCGGCGTCTGCGCCTTTGTCGACGCCGAACATGCGCTCGACCCGCAATATGCCAAAAAGCTCGGCATCGACCTCGACGAGCTCCTGATCTCGCAGCCCGATACCGGCGAACAGGCGCTCGAAATCGTCGATACGCTGGTGCGCTCGGGCGCGGTCAACATGGTGGTGGTCGACTCGGTCGCCGCGCTCACCCCGCGCTCGGAGCTTGAGGGCGATATGGGCGACAGTTCGGTCGGCGTGCAGGCCCGGCTGATGAGCCAGGCGATGCGCAAGCTCACCGGTTCGATCTCGCGCTCCAATTGCATGGTGATCTTCATCAACCAGATCCGCATGAAGATCGGCGTGATGTTCGGCAGCCCCGAAACCACCACCGGCGGTAATGCGCTGAAATTCTACTCCTCGGTCCGGCTCGATATCCGCCGCATCGGCGCGATCAAGGACCGCGACGAGGTGGTCGGCAACGCCACCCGCGTGAAAGTGGTGAAAAACAAGGTCGCCCCGCCATTCAAACAGGTGGAATTCGACATCATGTATGGCGAAGGCATCTCGAAAACCGGCGAATTGCTCGATCTGGGCGTGAAGGCTGGCGTGGTGGAGAAATCCGGCGCCTGGTTCTCCTACGGTGACGAGCGGATCGGCCAGGGCCGCGAAAACTCCAAGACCTTCCTGAAGGAAAACCCGCAGATCGCGCTGGAGATCGAAGACAAGATCCGCGCCGCGCATGGGCTCGATTTCGATATGGGCGCGGATGACGAAGACGCGGGCGACGACATTCTCGAAGCCTGACCGCAGCGGAACCAGAGTGAAAAACGGGCCGGGCAGGGTGCTGCGCCGGCCCGTTTTTCTGCCTGCGCCGGGCGCGGGCATTGGCCGCCGCGAACCGGGCCGCACCCGCAAAACCCGGCTTCTCTTGTGGACAGTCACTTTGCGCTTAATTAAACCGGGACGACGGCCGATGGAGGCCCCAACCTAGCGCCCGGACAAGATTAGACAGATGGCCAGCCTGAACGATATCCGCTCCACCTTCCTCAGCTATTTCGAGAAGAACGATCACAGGGTGGTGGACAGCTCCCCCCTCGTGCCGCGCAACGACCCGACATTGATGTTCACCAATTCGGGCATGGTGCAGTTCAAGAACCTGTTCACCGGCGTCGAACACCGCGATTACAGCCGGGCGACCACGGCGCAGAAATGCGTGCGCGCCGGCGGCAAGCATAACGACCTCGACAATGTCGGCTACACCGCGCGCCACCACACCTTTTTCGAGATGCTCGGCAACTTCTCCTTCGGCGATTACTTCAAGGAGCAGGCCATCCCCTATGCCTGGGAACTGCTGACGAAGGAATTCGGCATCCCGAAAGACAAGCTGCTGGTCACCGTCTACCACACCGACGACGAGGCGGCGGACATCTGGAAGAAGGTGGCGGGCCTGCCGGACGACAAGATCATCCGCATCCCGACGGCGGACAATTTCTGGCAGATGGGGCCGACCGGCCCCTGCGGCCCCTGCACCGAGATTTTCTACGATCACGGCGACCATATCTGGGGCGGCCCGCCGGGCAGCCCGGAGGAAGATGGCGACCGCTTTATCGAGATCTGGAACCTCGTCTTCATGCAGAACGAGCAATTCGAAGACGGCTCGATGATCGAGCTTGAGATGCAGTCGATCGACACCGGCATGGGGCTGGAACGGATCGGCGCGCTCTTGCAGGGCAAGCACGACAATTACGACACCGATCTGATGCGCGCGCTCATCGAAGCCTCGGCGCATGTGACCCATGCCGATCCCGACGGGCCGGGCAATGTGCATCACCGGGTGATCGCCGACCACCTGCGCTCCACCTCCTTCCTGATCGCCGATGGCGTGATGCCCTCGAACGAGGGGCGCGGCTATGTGCTGCGCCGGATCATGCGCCGCGCCATGCGCCATGCGCATCTGCTTGGCGCCACGGATCCGGTGATGCACCGGCTGGTGCCCGAGCTGGTGCGCCAGATGGGGCAGGCCTATCCCGAGCTTGGCCGCGCTCAGGTGATGATCGAGGAAACCCTGCTCACCGAGGAGACCCGCTTCAAGGCCACGCTGGACCGGGGCCTGAAGCTGCTCGACGACGAATTGTCGGAGTTGCCCGATGGCGCCGAACTGCCGGGCGAAACCGCGTTCAGGCTCTACGACACTTACGGCTTTCCGCTCGATCTGACCCAGGACGCGCTGCGCGAAAAGGGCCGCAGCGTCGACACCGCCGGGTTCGACAGCGCGATGGCCGCGCAGAAAGCCAAGGCGCGCGCCGCCTGGTCGGGCTCCGGCGAGGCGGCGGATGCGACCGTCTGGTATGACATTGCCGAGGAAAAGGGCACGACCGAATTTCTGGGTTACGACACCGAACATGCCGAGGGCCAGGTTCTGGCGCTGGTGAAGGACGGGGTGCGCGTCGATGCGGCCACCGTTGGCACCGCGGTGCAGATCGTGGTGAACCAGACGCCGTTCTACGCCGAATCCGGCGGCCAGGTGGGCGATACCGGGCTGATCCGCACCGACAGCGGTTCGGCAAAGGTGTCGGACACGAAGAAGGTGGCCGGCGTGTTCATTCACATCGCCGAGGTGACCGAGGGACGGATCGAGCCGGGCCAGGGCGCCGAGCTCAGCGTCGATCATCTGCGCCGCAGCGCGATCCGGGCCAACCACTCGGCCACGCACCTGCTTCACGAGGCGCTGCGCCAGGAGCTTGGCGAGCATGTGGCGCAGCGTGGCTCGCTTAACGCGCCCGACCGGCTGCGCTTCGATTTCTCGCATAGCAAGGCGCTGACCGAGCGGGAATTGCACAATGTGGCCCGCGAGGTGAACGCCTTCATCCGCCAGAACAGCCCGGTAGAAACCCGGATCATGACCCCGGACGACGCGCGCGGGATCGGCGCGCAGGCGCTGTTTGGCGAAAAATACGGCGACGAGGTGCGCGTGGTTTCGATGGGCAATGCGCCCACCGGCAAGGGCACGGGCGGCGATACCTGGTCGATCGAGCTTTGCGGCGGCACCCATGTGAAGCGCACCGGCGATATCGGCATGTTCGTGCTGCTGGGCGATTCTGCCTCGTCGGCGGGGGTGCGCCGGGTCGAGGCGCTGACCGGCAAGGAGGCGTTTGCCTGGCTGGAGCAGGAAGCGGGCCGGGTGGCCGAGATCGCGGGCGTGCTGAAGGCGCAGCCCTCGGAACTGGTCGACCGGGTGAAGGCGCTGGTCGAGGAGCGCAAGGCGCTGAGCTCGGAACTGGCGCAGCTGAGGCGCGAGCTGGCGATGGCAGGTGGCGCGAAGGAAGCGGCAAAGCCGAAGGAAATCAACGGCGTGAAGCTGATTGCTCAGGTTCTGTCGGGCGTTTCCGGCAAGGATCTGCCGCCGCTCATCGACGAGCACAAGGCGGCGCTTGGCTCGGGCGCGGTGCTGCTGATCGCGGATGTGGACGGCAAGGCCGCCGTGGCCGCCGGGGTGACCGATGATCTGACCGGCACCGTCTCGGCGGTCGACATGGTGCGCGCCGCCGTGGCAGAACTGGGCGGCAAGGGCGGCGGTGGCCGGCCCGATCTCGCGCAGGGCGGCGGCAAGGATGCCGCCAATGCCGAGGCCGCCATCGCCGCTGCCGAAGCCGTGATTGGAGGATAGGATGCCCGCGCTCTGGATCGCTCATGTGACCGTCACCGATGAAGAGGCCTATGGCAAATACGCCAGGCTGGCGGGGCCGGCCGTTGCCAAGCATGGTGGCACCTTCATCGCCCGTGGCGGGCGCTACGTGCAGCTTGAGGGCAAGGACCGCCCGCGCAACGTGGTGGCGCGCTTTGCCTCGGTCGAGGCGGCGGAAGCCTGTTATCACAGCCCGGAATACCAGGCGGCGCTCGACCATGCCCGAGGCGCCTCGGAGCGGGAATTGCTGATCGTCGAAATCGACGAATAGGGCGGGCCGTCATATCATGACGCTCAGCCATGTGCTGCCGCTCCTGCTGCTGATCGCGTCGAACCTGTTCATGACGCTGGCCTGGTATGGCCATCTCGCCTATCCCAATCGCCCGCTGATGCTGGTGATCGTGGCAAGCTGGCTGATCGCCTTCATCGAATACACCCTCGCTGTGCCCGCAAACCGGATCGGGCACCGGGTCTATTCCGCCGCTGAACTGAAAACGATCCAGGAAGTCGTCAGCCTGACGATCTTCCTGGGCTTTTCCGCGCTCTGGCTGAAGGAGCCGGTCACGCTCAATCACGTGGTCGGTTTCGCCTTCATCCTGCTCGGCGCGGGCATCGTCTTTCGCGGGCCGTTCTGAGCCGGGAAGGCCCGGATCAACCGACGGTCTTCGCCGCCCGCTTGCGCTCGTGCGGGTCGAGGTAGCGCTTGCGCAGCCGGATCGCGTTCGGCGTGACTTCGACAAGCTCGTCGTCGTTGATATAGGCAATCGCCTGTTCGAGACTCATCCGCGAGATCGGGGTGAGCCGCACCGCCTCGTCGGTGCCAGACGCGCGCACGTTGGTCAGCTTCTTGCCCTTGAGCGGGTTCACCTCGAGATCGTTGTCGCGGCTGTGCTCGCCGATGATCATGCCGGTATAAACCTTTTCCTGCGGTTCGATGAACATCCGCCCGCGCTCTTCGAGGTTCCACAGCGCATAGGCCACCGCCTCGCCGTTTTCCATCGAGATCAGCACGCCCAGGCGGCGGCCCTCGATGGTGCCCTTATGCGGGGTCCAGCCGTGGAAGACGCGGTTGAGCACGCCGGTGCCGCGCGTATCGGTGAGGAATTCGCCGTGATAGCCAATGAGGCCGCGCGAGGGCACATGGGCGACGATCCGGGTCTTGCCCGCGCCGGAGGGCTTCATCTCGACCAGCTCGCCCTTGCGCACGCCGGTGATCTTCTCGATCACCGCGCCCGAATATTCGTCGTCCACGTCGATGGTCACTTCCTCGACCGGCTCGACGATCTGGCCGTTCTCCTCGCGCATGATCACCTGCGGGCGCGAAATCGACAGTTCGAACCCTTCGCGGCGCATGTTCTCGATCAGCACGCCCATCTGCAATTCGCCCCGGCCCGAAACCTCGAAGGCCTCGCCGCCCGGCGTGTCGGCGATCTTGATGGCGACGTTCGACTCGGCCTCTTTCATCAGCCGGTCGCGGATCACGCGGCTTTGCACCTTCTTGCCGTCGCGGCCCGCGAGCGGGCTGTCATTGATGCCGAAGGTGACGGTGATGGTCGGCGGGTCGATCGGCTGGGCGTCGAGCGGCGTATCCACCGCCAGCGCGCAGATCGTGTCGGCGACGGTGGCCTTGGTCATCCCGGCGAGCGAGACGATATCGCCAGCCACGCCCTCGTCGATATCCTGCTGGCCGAGGCCGCGGAACGCCTGCACCCGGGTGACGCGGAATTGCTCGATCTTCTGGCCGATGCGGCTGAGCGCCTGCACGGTCTGGCCCACCTTCACCCTGCCGCTTTCGACACGCCCGGTCAGGATGCGGCCCACGAACGGGTCCGACCCGAGGGTGGTGGCGAGCATGGTGAAATCCTCGTCCTGATGCTTGATCTGGCGCGGCGCGGGCACATGGTTCACGATCAGGTTGAACAGCGCGTGCAAATCCTTACGCGGCCCGTCCAGCTCCGGGTCGCACCAGCCGGAACGGCCCGAGGCGTAGAGATGCGGGAAATCGAGCTGGTCGTCATCGGCGCCGAGATTGGCGAAAAGATCAAACACCTCGTCAAGCGCGCGGTCGGGCTCGGCATCGGGCTTGTCGACCTTGTTGAGCACGACGATGGGGCGCAGGCCGAGGGCGAGCGCTTTCGAGGTGACGAACTTGGTCTGCGGCATCGGCCCTTCGGCGGCATCGACCAGCAGCACCACGCCATCGACCATGCTCAGGATGCGCTCCACCTCGCCGCCGAAATCGGCGTGGCCGGGGGTGTCGACGATGTTGATCCGGGTGACTTTCCACTCAACACTGGTGGCCTTGGCCAGAATGGTGATGCCGCGCTCGCGCTCAAGGTCGTTGGAATCCATCGCCCGCTCGGCGACCGCCTGGTTTTCGCGAAACGCCCCCGATTGCTTCAGGAGCTCGTCGACAAGCGTGGTCTTGCCGTGGTCGACGTGGGCGATGATGGCGATGTTTCTCAGGTCCATGGGGCGTCCTTTGTGCGCGTTCCGCGGGGCCATAGCCTGCGCACGGGTGAAACGCCAGCCCTATAGCGCAATCCGAAAAGTGTGAAACGGTTTTCGGGGCAGGTTGCGTTGCGCTCAGCTTACCACATACCAGTCGCGCCGGTGGTTGAAGGCGATCACCAGATTCAGCACCAGCGCGCCGAGCAGCGACCACAGCACCCGGTCGGGCGGCAGGATGAAGGCGGCGGCGGCAAACAGAGCTACGTCATGCAGGATCTGGGTGAGCCCGGCGCGGATGCCGAACCGGTCCTGCAGGATCAGGGCGACGATGGAAACGCCGCCAAGGCTGCCGGAATGGCGAAACAGGCCAAGCAGGCCGACGCCGGCGGAAACGCCGAACAGCACCGCTGCCGCGCCGGGGTGGATGGCGCCCACATCGAAGAGCGGCTTCAGCGCCTCGGCGAGCAGCGAGACGAGGGTGACGGTGGCGAGGGATTTGAGGAAGAACACCCGGCCGCGCGCCTTGTAGGCCAGCGCGTAGAAGGGGATGTTGACGAGGAAGAAGGTCAGCCCGAAGGACCAGCCGCCGAGATAGGAGAGGATGAGCGCAAAGCCCGCCGTGCCGCCCGTCACCAGCCCCGCCGCGCGCAACAGGTGAATCCCCAGCGCCGCCTGCAGCGAGGCGACGAGCAGGCCCTGCACGTCTTCATGAACGGCATAATGCGGGGCGGTATTTGGGTCAGCAACCATGACCCTTATATGCGCCTGCCGCGCGATCAGGTCAAGAGGGTTGACCTACTGGGCGATGTAGCGGTCGCGCCGGTGGTTCATGGTGATGAGCAGGTTCAGCAGCACCGCGCCGGCCAGCGACCAGGCCACGACGGGGGCCGGGAAGATAAACACCGCGACGACGAAGACAATAAGGTCGAAGCCGAGCTGGATGATCCCGGCGCGGATGCCGGCCTTGTCCTGGATGTAAAGCGCGAGGATGCCGACGCCGCCCAGCGTGGCGCCGTGACGAAACAGCACCAGCAAGCCGGTGCCCGCCGTGATCCCGGCAAAGAGCGCGGCAAGGGCGGGATGCGACACATCGAGCGTGACGAACCGGCTCATGAGTTCGGTCAGGCCCGAGAGCAGCGCGACGGCAAGAAAGGTCTTCACGGTGAAGCGCCAGCCCATCCGGGCCAGCGCGAAGCCGTAGAAGGGCAGGTTGAGCAGGAAGAAGACCAGGCCGAAAGACCAGCCGGAGACATAGGAGAGCACCAGCGAAAGCCCGGCGATCTGCCCGGTGATCAGCCCCGATGCCTGCAGGAATTGCACCGAGAGCGCCACAAGCCCGGTGCCGGTGACGAAGGCCAGCGCGTCTTCGAGCTTGGTGTGCTGATCGGGCGGAGCGGAGAGAAGCAGCATGGGGGCCTCGCGGGGGATGACGCGGGCCAGATAGCGCCGCGACGCAGAAAAGGCCAGCCCCGGAGGGCCGCTAATGCGGCGCGGTGCCCGAAAACAGGTGGATGACGAGGATGCCGCCAAGGATCATCGCCATCCCGGCGACGGCGGGCAGATCGAGCCGCTGGCCGAACACCACGAAGCCGATGGCGGCAATGAGCACGATGCCAAGCCCCGACCAGATCGCATAGGCGATGCCGACGGGCATGAACTTGAGCGCCCAGCCGAGCAGGGCAAAGCTGATCGCATAGGCGACGACCACCAGCGCCGACGGCGCGAGGCGGGTGAATTGCTGGCTCGCCTGCAGGGCGGTGGTGCCGATGGTTTCGGCGACAACGGCGAAAAACAGGATGAGGTAGGGCATCGGCGGACTCGTCGGGATGAAACATTGGGGGAGGGCGGTGACGCCCGCGCCACGCTAGCCGCGCCGGTGGCGGAAGGCCAGCCCCGCCGTCTCGCTCAGCCCGCCCGGCTGCGGTAATGGTCGAGCACGTAAACCCGGATTGCTGAAGCGAGCCCGGCGGAGACGCCGCGCGCTTCGTCGATCTCGGCGGCGAGCTCGTTGATCCCCTTGCCCTGTTCCTCGGCGACGGCGCGGAAGGCATCCCAGAACGCATCTTCGAGCGACACGCTGGTGCGGTGGCCGCGCAGGGTCAGCGAATGCTTGCGGGGGCGGGCGGTCATTCTGTCTCGTGGCCCTCGTGATCGCGCCTGGCTTTCTCGGCCCGGGCGCGTTCCAGCTCTTTCTGCGCCTTGCTGCGCCCGAACTTCACCGCATTCTCATCGCCTTTGCGCGCCTTGTCGGCGCGGGCTTTCTGCTTGCGGAACCGGTTGAGGTTGGTGACCTTCGACATGGCCGCAGCATAGGCCCGAGCCGACGAGCGGACCAGTCCCGTTTCTCTTCTCTGTTCCGGAAATACCGCGGGGGTGAGCCCGGCACGGGCGAGGGGGCAGAGCCCCCTCTGCCGCTCAGCCCTTCGGGCCGATCATGTCTTCGGGCCGCACGATCCGGTCGAAGGTTTCGGCATCGACGAAGCCGAGCGCGATGGCCTCTTCCTTCAGCGTGGTGCCGTTCTTATGCGCGGTCTTGGCCACCTTGGTGGCGTTGTCGTAGCCGATGGTGGGGGCGAGGGCTGTGACCAGCATCAGGCTTTCCTTCATCAGCTTGTCGATCCGCGCCGCGTTGGCCTGAATGCCCGACAGCATCCGCTCGGTGAAGCTGTCGGCCACGTCGCCGAGAAGCTGGATCGACTGCAAGAGGTTATAGGCCATCATCGGGTTGTAGACGTTAAGCTCGAAATGGCCCTGCGATCCGGCGAACTTGATCGCGGCGTCATTGCCCATCACATGGGCGGCGACTTGGGTCATCGCCTCGGCCTGGGTCGGGTTGACCTTGCCGGGCATGATCGAGGAGCCGGGCTCGTTTTCCGGCAGGATCAGCTCGCCGAGGCCCGAGCGCGGGCCGGAGCCGAGGAAGCGGATATCGTTGGCGATCTTGTACATGGCGCCGGCCATTGTGGCGAGCGCGCCGGAGAGGAACACCATCGCGTCATGCGCGGCCAGCGCCTCGAACTTGTTGGGCGCGGTGACGAAGGGCAGGCCGGTGATGCGCGCCATGTTGGCGGCCACGTCCTCGCCCCAGCCCGGCCGGGTGTTGAGCCCGGTGCCGACGGCGGTGCCGCCCTGGGCCAACTCGTAGATCCCCGGCATCGCCGCCTCGATGCGCTTGATGCCATTGCGGATCTGCATCGCGTAGCCCGAGAATTCCTGGCCCAGCGTCAGCGGCGTGGCATCCTGCGTATGGGTGCGGCCGATCTTGATGATATCGGCGAATTCGGCGGATTTGGCTTCCAGCCCGGCGGCGAGTTTGTCCAGCCCCGGCATCAGCACGTCGCGCACCGAGGTTGCGGCGGCGATATGCATCGCGGTCGGGAAGGTGTCGTTCGACGATTGGCCCATATTGCAATGGTCGTTCGGGTGGACCGGATCTTTCGAGCCGATCACGCCGCCGAGGATCTCGATGGCGCGGTTGGCGATCACCTCATTGGCGTTCATGTTCGATTGGGTGCCCGAGCCGGTCTGCCAGACGACGAGCGGGAAATTGTCGTCGAACCTGCCTTCGATCACCTCGCCGGCGGCGGCGATGATCGCATCGGCGATGGTCGCGTCCAGCGCGCCGGCCTCTTTATTGGCCTCGGCGCAGGCCTGCTTGATCACGCCAAGGGCGCGGATCACGGCGACGGGCTGTTTTTCCCAGCCGATCGGGAAATTCATCAGCGAACGCTGGGTCTGCGCCCCCCAGTATTTGTCGGCGGGCACCTCGAGGGGGCCGAAGCTGTCGGTTTCGGTGCGGGTCTTGGTCATCGGGGCCTCCCATGTATACACTTGCATGCCGTTTAACGCCCCAAAGGGCGCGGCGCAATCGCGGGTAACGCTAACGGCTATTTGCGGAAGCTGTCGAGGCGGACGACGTCGGCATCTTTCTTGTCGCCGCTCTGGTCGGGCGTGGCATCGCCGCCGGCGGGCGGCAGCGGATCGTCGCCATCTTCCCCGGCCTCGTCGCTCTCCTGCGTCTCGAACCGCAGGCCGAACTCGACGGAGGGGTCGACAAAGGTGCGGATCGCGTCGAACGGGATGTACATCCGCTCGGGATTGTTGCCGAAATTGAGGGTGATGGCAAAGCCGTCCTCATCGACGTCGAGATCCTCGAACCAGTGCTGCATGACCACGGTCATATCCTCGGGAAAGCGGTCCGACAGCCAGTCGGCCAGCTCCACGTCCGGGTGGCCGGTATCGAAGGAGATGAAGAAATGATGCGCGCCGGGCAGGCCGTTCTCGGCCACATCGGACAAGACCCGGCGGATCAGGCCACGCATGGCATCATGCATCAGGTTGCCGTAATCAATCGAACGCGACATCGCGAATTCCCGGGGCAGCTTTGCCCTCACCATAAGGGATTCGGATGCGAAGAAAAGGGCATGCGTGGATGTGGGGGGAAGTGCAGGCTTCTGTTGCCAGGTGCCTGCGAACCCCGCCTTACGCGGCTAGGCGCAAGGGCTTAAGTTTCGATCTTCCGCACCGCTTAGGCGGCGAGGGCGATCGGAGCACGATTGTCGTTGGCAATTATGCTTTTCGGACCGATAACGGTGGTACCTCACCGGGACAAAGCTAACCCTTTTAGACGTTCGTCGATCCTGTTTCGGCCCCATGTCCCCCCAACGAAGGGTGATTGGTGGAGCCGCCGGGTACCGCCCCCGGGTCCGATCCGCTTATTACGAGCGCGTTTATGTCCATAGCCGGTTGCCCGGCAGGGGGAATATAGGGGGTGGGGCGGCGGCTGTGAAGGGGCAGCCCGCCGGTGGAACGCCGAAATCTTACTAAGATTTCGGCCCGGTTTCTTAGAAAGAAACCGGGATCTGAAGCTCGGTGGAAAAGAGCGGCCGCACCGCCGCGCGCTTGCAGAAGATCACCACCTGACCGGAGTTTTCCACCGCCCGATAGCCGCGCCGCTCGATCTCGGCGCGAAACAGCGCCCAGCCGGCATAGCGCTCGATATCGCGCGCCTTGCGCTGGATCACCTCGCCGCGTTGCGCGGCTTTCGACGCAAAGAGCGCGTCGAGCCAGCCTTGCGGCGTGAGGGGGGGAGCATTGGGCCTGTCCATGCCGCGACGATCGCTCATTGCGGTTAATTGCCGGTTAACAGACTTCATTTCCGCGCCCCTGCGCTCTATCAGTGGCAAAACGGATCGGGAGGGCCGCATGTTCAAAGCACTTATTCTGGAACAGGACGCCGAGGGGCTGGCCAGCGCCAGCATCCGCGAGATCGGTGAAGACCGGTTGCCGGCGGGCGACGTGACCGTTGCCGTCGAGTATTCCACGGTGAATTACAAGGACGGGCTCTGCCTTTCGCCCAAGGGCGGCGGGCTGGTGCGCAACTACCCCCATGTTGGTGGGATCGACTTTGCCGGCACCGTCGAAGCCTCCGACGACGCCCGCTACAAGCCCGGCGACAAGGTCGTGCTGACCGGCTGGCGGGTGGGCGAGGTGCATTGGGGCGGCTATGCCCAGAAGGCGCGGGTGAAGGCCGATTGGCTGGTGCCGCTGCCCGAGGGGCTGACCACGGCTCAGGCGATGGCGGTGGGCACCGCCGGGTTCACCGCGATGCTGGCGGTGATGGCGCTTGAAGATCACGGGCTAAGCCCCGAGAAAGGCGAAGTTCTCGTCACCGGCGCGGCGGGCGGCGTCGGCTCGGTGGCCACCGCGATCCTGGCCAATCTCGGCTATGAGGTGGCGGGTGTGACCGGGCGGCCGGAACAGGAAGGCTATCTCAGGGGCCTGGGCGCGGCGCGGATCGTTCCGCGCGCCGACCTCGCCGAGACCGTGAAGCGCCCGCTGGAAACCGAGACCTGGGCGGGCTGTGTCGATGCCGTGGGCGGGGCAATGCTGGCGCGGGTGCTGGGGCAGATGAAATACGGTGCCTCCGTCGCTGCTGTCGGCCTTGCGGGCGGCGCGGCGCTGCCGGCGACGGTGGTGCCCTTCCTGCTGCGCGGGGTGAACCTGCTCGGCATCGATTCGGTGATGCAGCCGGTGGAGAACCGCAAACGCGCCTGGGCGCGGGTGGCGCGCGATCTGCCGATCGACAAGCTCGAAGCAATGGTCCAGCCCGCAACGCTGGCCGATCTGCCCGCGCTCGGCGCGGCAATTTTGAAAGGCCAGGTCAAGGGCCGTGTGGTTGTCGACGTGAACGCCTGACCGGAGACAAAAGCGACCCTGAATGTCGCTTTTTGGAAATTTTTCGCCGCAGACCTTTGCGGATCGCTCAAAAAATGGGCTAGCCTCGATGCAAGGGCGGACGTGATGCAGGCCCGCTGCATCGCCCCCCGAAGCCAAAACGACGCGAGGGGACCGACCCGCGCGACGCCAGGGCGTCCCGAGGGCTGATCCACCCCGCGCAGAGGGGAGAGATCATGTTCCGACACATCATGGTGCCGGTCGATCTGGCGCATGAAGAGCGGCTGGGGCACGCGCTGAGCGTCGCCGCCGACCTTGCCAGGCACTGGAGCGCCCGGGTCACCTATGTGGGGGTGGGTACCAATACGCCCGGCGTCCTGGCCCATACGCCCGAGGAATACACAGCCCGGCTCGCCGCCTTCGCGCAGGCACAGGGCGTTGCCCACGGGATCGAGGCGGCGGCGCATGCCACCATCGCCCATGACCCGACAACCGATCTGGACGATGCGCTGTTGCGCGCGGTCGACGAGACCGGGGCCGATCTCGTGGTGATGCAAAGCCATATCCCGGGGCTGATGGACTACGTCTGGCCCTCCAATGGCGGCAAGATCGCCGGTCATGCCAGCGCCTCGGTTCTGGTGGTGCGCGGCTGAGCCCGCGCGAGACAATTCAAGAGTAGCCAGGGAGAAGGAGATCGCGATGAGCGACACAGACAGCCAGGGCATACCCGCACCAGAGGGACACGCCCAGATCATCGAGACCGAGTACGAGATCGGTCAGGACAATATCGAAACCTCGATCGGGCCTTTCGGCCTCGACATTCACAACCCCGTCTTCCTGATTTCGGGGCTCGCGATCATCGCCTTCGTGTTCTACGCGCTGGCGCTGCCGGAGCAGGCCGAGGCCTTCTTCGGCTGGTTGCGCCCGGCGATCACCGCTCAGTTCGACTGGTTCTTCCTCGGTGCGGCCGACATCTTCGTGCTGTTCTGCCTGTTCCTGATCGTCAGTCCATGGGGCGGGGTGCGGCTGGGCGGGGCCGATGCGCGGCCCGATTACAGCTATATCGGCTGGTTTGCGATGCTGTTTGCCGCCGGCATGGGGATTGGCCTCATGTTCTACGGCGTGTCCGAACCGATGAGCCATTTTTCCACCGCGCTCGGCGGGGTCACCGAGGAGGGCGGCGTGCGCACCGACTGGGCGCCGCTTGGCGCGGCGGCGGGCAACGAGGCCGAGGCGATCCGGCTGGGCATGGCGGCGACGATCTTCCACTGGGGCCTGCACCCCTGGGCGATCTATGCCGTGGTGGCCCTGGCTCTGGCTTTGTTCAGCTATAACAAGGGCCTGCCGCTCACCATTCGCTCGGCCTTCTACCCGATCTTCGGCGACCGCGTCTGGGGCTGGGTCGGCCATGTGATCGACACGCTGGCGGTGTTCGCCACGCTGTTTGGTCTTGCCACGTCGCTCGGCTTCGGCGCGACGCAGGCCAATGCCGGGCTCAACATGCTGTTCGGCATTCCGGTGGGGCCGACCACGGAGGTGATCCTGATCACCGCCATCACCTCGGTGGCGCTGATCTCGGTGGTGCGCGGGCTCGACGGTGGGGTCAAGGTGCTCTCCGAGATCAATATGGGGCTGGCCTTCCTGCTGCTCGCCTTCGTGCTGCTGGCCGGGCCGACGCTCGCCATTCTCACCGGCTTCGGCTCCAGCCTCGTCGCCTATATCGAGTATCTGCCGGCGCTCGCCAACCCGGTGGGCCGCGAAGACCTGAACTTCTCGCAAGGCTGGACGGCCTTCTACTGGGCCTGGTGGATCTCCTGGTCGCCCTTCGTGGGCATGTTCATCGCCCGCGTCAGCCGGGGCCGCAGCGTGCGCGAATTCATCATCGCCGTGCTGCTGGTGCCCTCGCTCGTCTGCGTGCTCTGGATGACCGTTTTCGGCGGCACCGCGATCCAGCAATATGTGCAGACCGGCTATGAGGCGGTGATGAACGCGCCGCTGGAGCTGAAGCTTTTCGAGATGCTGAAGGAACTGCCGCTCACCGCGATCACCTCGTTTGTCGGGATCATCCTCGTGGTGGTGTTCTTCGTCACCTCGTCGGATTCCGGCTCGCTGGTGATCGACACGATCACCGCCGGCGGCAAGGTCGACGCGCCGGTGCCGCAGCGGGTGTTCTGGGCGATCTTCGAGGGCGCCGTGGCGATCGCGCTGTTGCTCGGCGGCGGGCTTTCGAGCCTTCAGGCAATGGTGATCTCCACCGGACTGCCGTTCACGCTGGTGCTCTTGCTGATGTGCTGGGCGATCATCCGCGGGCTTCAGGCCGAGAAACGCGGGGCGTAAAACAGCGCCCGCCCGCGGCGTTTCCGCGGGCGGGCGTTTTCGTGCCGTATCAGTCCGCTATGCGGCGGTCTTGATCTCGACCTTGTGCGCCGGGCGCTTCGCCCCGGCCGGTTTCGGGATCGTCACGGTGAGCACGCCGTTTTTCATGTCGGCCTGCACTGTGTCGGGGTCGATCTCGAACGGCAGGCGGGTGGTGCGGCGGAACGAGCCGGTGCGCCGTTCGAGCCGGTGATATTCACGGCCCTCATCGTCATCGGTCGTTTCTTCCTCAGCCACCTTGTCGCCGCGGATCGTGATCGTGTCGCCACTGATCTCGATATCGAGATCGTCGCGGTCGATCCCCGGCAGATCGGCGGTGATGCGAATCCCGGTTTCGGTCTCGCTCACATTGGTGCGCATCCGAAACTCGCCTTTCATCAACTCGCCCCGGTCGAAATCTTCGATCAGGCTGTCGATCTGCCTGCGCAGGGCGTAGAACGGGCTTTTCTCGTCTTCGCCCCAATCGCTCCACATCGTCGGGAGCCAGTCACGTTTGTTTGTCATCGAACCCTCCTGTATCGAGTGGCCAACAACAGAAGTGATCTACCACTCATCCCGAGTCGTTGCCTTGATCGCCGTCAACAGCATCGGGCCGGCGCACAAAAAAACCGGCTTGGGGACGGTCCCCCAAGCCGGGTGGCACGGGTGGGTCAGTCGGCCCTGGCGATGCGGACGAACCCGCCGGTTTCGCCTTCGAGCACCCCGTGCTCGGCGCCGGTGGGTTTGACCATCGCGTCGAGCAGCACCGGCACCGGGGTCCAGTAGGGGATATACCATTCCTGGTCGACTTCGAGGATCAGCACCGTGTCGGCGGCGGCGTCATACGCGCCGATCACCGAAACATGCGGGCCATCCCAGTCGCCGGTCACCACGCCCTGGTTGAAATAGACCAGCAGGGCATCGTCGGCGCTGGCCTCGTTGGCGGCCAGCCAGTCGCGCAGCGTGGCGAGGGTCTCCGCCGTCGCGGCTTGCGGCTGGAAGCTTTCGACGCGGGTGCCCGCCATCGCGAGGCTGGCCACCGCGGCTTCGGTGAAGCTCACAAGCTGGTCGAAGCGCACGCCGTCGCCGCCTTCGGCGGACAGCGCCGTCCACTCATCCGAGCCGACCAGGTCGAGCAGGCCGGGCTGGGTCAGCACCGTGTCTTCGGCATTGGCGGGCAACCCGTTCAGCCCGTTCACCGCGGCGGTGACGGCGGCGATGGAACAGGCGGAGGTGGTGTATTGCGGTTTTACGAAAGAGGCGAAAGCCCAGTAATCCGGGGCCGGGCTTTGGCGGAGGTAATCGGTCGCGTCGGTGACCGGGGTGGCGTTGGGGCCGAGTTTCGGCAAGGCATCACCGTCCTGCGCCAGAACCGGACCGGCCGCGACGCAGGCGAGGAGCGCAAGCATTCTGCGCATGATCTGTCTCCAAGAAAAAACCGGCACCGGGCCGGCAGGCCATAGTCGCCCAACCCGGGCCGCCCGCAAGCGAAATTTAGCGACATGGACGGGCCGCGCGCGCGCGCCTAGGCTGGCGGGCGAGTCGGCAAGGAGAGCGCAATGAGCTTGGATATGGACTGGGTGCGGGCGCAATTCCCCGCGTTTTCGGAGCCTTCGCTGGCGGGGCAGGCCTTCTTCGAGAATGCCGGCGGCAGCTATGCCTGCGCCCCGGTGATCGACCGGCTCACGCGGTTCTACCGCGAACGCAAGGTGCAGCCCTATGCGCCTTACGAGGCCAGCCGCCTTGGCGGCGCCGAGATGGACGAGGCCCGCGCCCGGCTGGCGGCGATGCTGGGGGTGGAGAATGATGAACTTTCCTTCGGCCCCTCGACCACGCAGAACACCTATGTGCTGGCGCAGGCGTTCCGCCAGATGCTGCAGCCCGGCGAGGCGATCGTGGTGACCAATCAGGATCACGAGGCCAATTCCGGCCCCTGGCGGCGGCTGGCCGAGGCGGGGATAGAGCTGCGCGAATGGCGGATCGACGCCGAGACGGGGCATCTCGACCCGGACCGGCTCGACGATCTGCTGGACGAGAAGGTGCGGCTTGTCGTCTTTCCGCATGTCTCCAACATCGTCGGCGAGATCAACGACGTGGCCGCAATCACCGCGCGTGCCCATGCCGCCGGTGCATTCGTCTGTGTCGACGGGGTGAGCTATGCACCGCATGGCCTGCCCGATGTGGGGGCGCTGGGGCCGGATATCTATCTGTTTTCCGCCTACAAGACCTATGGGCCGCATCAGGGCATGATGGTGATCCGCCGCGCGCTCGGTGACGTGCTGCCGAACCAGGCGCATCACTTCAATGCGGGCGTGCTTTACAAGCGCTTCACCCCGGCGGGGCCGGATCACGCGCAGGTGGCGGCAAGCGCGGGGATGGCGGATTACATCGAGGCGCTTTCGGCCCGTCATGGCGGGCCGCAGACGGGGGCGGGCGCGGCGCGTAAGGCGCATGATCTGATGCGCGCGCAGGAGGTGACGCTACTCCAGCCGCTGCTCGACTACCTTGCCGCGCGCAACGATCTGCGGCTGATCGGCGCGCGCGAGGCCGGCGCGCGCGCCCCGACCGTGGCCGTCGATCTGCACCGGGCGCCGGAGCCGGTGGCAGCGGCGCTGGCCGATCACGGGATCATGGCGGGAGGCGGCGACTTTTACGGCCACCGCCCGCTGACCGGCCTCGGGATCGACCCCGATCAGGGCGTGCTGCGGCTCTCCTTCGTGCATTACACCTCCGAGGCGGAAGTGGCGAAGCTGATCGACGCGCTCGACGCGGTGCTCTGAGCACCGATGCACGGCACGCCGCCCGTTCTGCTCTGGCTGCGCCGCGATTTGCGGCTGGCCGACCATCCGGCCCTGCGGGCGGCAATCGCCACCGGCCAGCCGGTGATCCCGGTTTTCATCCGCGACGACAGTGTCGATGGGCTGGGCGCGGCGGCGCGGTTCCGATTGGGTCTTGCGCTGGTGGCTTTGGCGGAGGGGCTGGGCGCTCTGCAGAGCCGCCTCACGCTGCGGGCGGGACCGGCAGAGGAAACGCTGGCGGCGCTTATCGCCGAGACCGGGGCGAACGCGGTTTACTGGACGCGCCTTTACGATCCAGCCAGCATCGCGCGCGATACCGCCGTGAAGGCGGCGCTGACGGCGCGCGGGGTGCGGGCCGAGAGCTTTCCCGGTCATGTGCTCTTTGAGCCGTGGAGAGTGGCTACCGGGCAGGGCGGGCCATACCGGGTGTTCACCCCGTTCTGGAAGGCGGTGCGCGCGCGCCATCCCGGCGTACCGCTCGACGCGCCCCGGCGCCTCGCGCCGCCGCAGGCCTGGCCCCGGAGCGATGAACTGGCCGCGTGGCGGCTCGGCGCGGCGATGAACCGGGGCGCGCCGATCGTTGCCGCGCACCAGTGCCCCGGCGAGGCGGGCGCGGCGGCGCGGCTGGAGCGGTTTCTCCATGAGCGGATCGCAGACTACGGCGCAGGGCGCGATTACCCGGCGCAGGCGGCGACCTCCGGCCTGTCGGAAAACCTTGCCTGGGGCGAGATCGGCCCGCGCCAGATCTGGGCCGCCGGCTGGCGGGCGCTGAACGAGGGCGCGGCGGGGGCGGAGGATTTTCTGCGCGAACTGGCCTGGCGCGACTTCGCCTACCACCTGATGTTTCATTTCCCCGCGCTGGTCACCGGCAACTGGCGTGCGGAGTGGGACAGCTTCCCGTGGCGCGGCGACCCGGAGGCGCCGGAGGTGCTGGCCTGGCAGCAGGGGCGCACCGGCGAGCCGCTGGTGGATGCGGCGATGCGCGAAATGTATGTCACCGGCAAGATGCATAACCGCGCCCGGATGATCGTGGCGAGCTACCTCACCAAGCACCTGCTGACACATTGGCGGATCGGGCTGGACTGGTTTGCCGAACATCTGACCGACTGGGACCCGGCCTCGAACGCGATGGGCTGGCAATGGGTGGCGGGGTCGGGGCCGGATGCCGCCCCCTATTTCCGGGTGTTCAACCCGGCGACGCAGGCGAAAAAGTTCGATCCCGACGGCGCCTACCGTGCCCGCTGGATCGCCGAGGGGCAGGCGCATCCGCCCGAAACGGCGCTGCGCTATTTCGATGCGGTGCCACGCCGGTGGCGGCTCAGCCCCGCCGCCGCCTATCCCGATCCGGTGGTCGACCTCGCCGAAGGCCGGGCACGGGCGCTGGCGGCCTATGCGGCCCATCGCGGCGGCTGAGGCATTTCGCCCTTGCGTGCGGCGGGCCTGCTGCCGAGAATGCCGCCAGACAAGCTGGAGGAAGAGCAGATGCCGACAACCGCGCGTCTCGTTGCTGCCGTGCTCATGGCGGCGCTCGGCTGGGGTGTGGCCACCCTCGCCACCGCCTATCTGCCCGAGGGGCAGCCGGTGGGGCTGTTCGCGCCGGTCATGGCGCTCTGGGGCGTGATCGTCGGATGGATCTGGACGGGCCGGAAAATCCAGGAGGGCAGCGGCAAGCCGCTTGGCGTCGGCCTTGTCGGCGCGGCGCTGCTGGTATTCTGGGTGCTGCTGTCTTTCGCGGGCTTCGAGATGGTCCGCCGCGCCACCCGCGTGCGCTATGGCGGCCCGGTCGAAGCGCTGGAAGACATGATGAAGATCGCGATGGAATATGTGCGCGACCAGATGCAGCCTGACGTGATCGGCGCGCTGGTGATCGGTGGCGCGCTGGCCGGCGTGCTGACCGCCTGGGTCGCCCGGCGCTTCCGGTGAGCCTGCCACTGTTTTTCTATGGCACGCTGTGCCATGCGCCCCTGCGTGAAGCGGTGCTCGGGCTCGGTCATACGGTGAACGAAGCCCGGCTCGCGGGCTATTCGGTGCATTGGGCCGAGGGGAGCGACTATCCGGTGATCGTGCCCGATGCCGCGGGTGTGACGCTGGGGATCGTCGTTGACGGGATCGAGGCCGGGGCCGAGGCGCGGGCCAACTGGTTCGAGGGCGGGTTCGGCTACCGGCTCGAAGAGGTCCGTGTGGCCGTCGACGGGCGCGGGGCGGTGGCGGCGCGGGTCTATATGCCGGATGGCAGGCTCACGCCCGGCGCGCCCTGGTCGCTGGACGATTGGGTTGGTGCTCATGCGCCGGTCTGGCTGCGGGCCGCCGAGGAGGCAATGGCCGTCTTCGAGCAGGAGCGTGGCCGGGGCGCGTCGCTCGCCGCGCGCTGGGAGATGATGAAGCAGCGCGCCGCCACGGCGCTCCGGGCACAGGCGCGCATCGCAGGCCATGTGCGCCGGGTGGATTACAGCACCGAGCGCGACGTTGCCGTCGAGCAGGCGCGCCACCCCCATACCGGCTATTTCAGTCTGCAGGACCACGATTTGCGCTATCGCCGCTTCGACGGTGCGATGAGCGCCCCGGTGCGCCGGGCCGGCTTCGTCGGCGGCGATGCGGCGACGGTTCTGCCCTGGGATCCCGAGCTCGATGCGGTGCTGGTGGTGGAGCAGTTCCGCGCCGGGCCGTTCTTTCGCGGCGATCCCCGGCCCTGGACGCTGGAGCCGATCGCCGGCCGGGTCGATCCGGGCGAAGACCCGGCAGCCTGCGTGCGGCGCGAGGCGATGGAGGAGGCGGGGCTTGCGCTCGGCCGGCTGCACCGGATCGCCGATTACTACCCGAGCCCCGGCGCGGTGAGCGAATTCGTCTATTCCTTCGTCGCCGAGGCGCAGCTTTCGGGCCGGGGTGGCGAGTTGGGCGGGATGGACGATGAGCACGAGGATATCCGTACCCACCTGATCCCGCGCGAAGAGATCATGGCGCTGGTGGCGAGCGGCGAGGTGGCGACGGGGCCGCTGATCCTGTCGCTCTACTGGCTGGAGATGTTTCGCGAGAAGCTGTGGCGGGGTTAGGATACCCGGCATGCAGGCAGCCGGAACGCCCTCCCATGACCGCTGGCAAATCGGGGCCGATGTCACGCGATTGCGCGGTTCGCGCTGCTTGAGTTCCCGCCCCGCGCCGCCTACACATTCAGGAGCGGCAGAACGTGGAAGGGCAGCGGCATGGACAAGCGCGAAACACTCTCCGAGCTGGTCGGCAACACGCCGCTGGTGAAGCTCAAGGCCGTATCCGAGGCCACCGGCTGCGATATCTACGGCAAGGCGGAATTCATGAATCCGGGCCAGTCGGTGAAAGACCGCGCGGCCCTGTGGATCATCCGCGACGCGGTGGCGCGCGGGCAGTTGCAGCCCGGCGGCACCATTGTCGAGGGCACTGCCGGCAATACCGGGATCGGGCTGGCGCTGGTGGGTGCTTCGATGGGGTTCAGGACGGTGATCGTGATCCCCGAGACGCAGAGCCAGGAAAAGAAAGACATGCTGCGGCTGGCCGGGGCCGAGCTGGTGGAAGTGCCCGCAGCACCCTACCGCAACCCCAACAATTTCGTGCGCTATTCCGAGCGGCTGGCGAATGAGCTGGCGCGCACCGAACCCAACGGCGCGGTCTGGGCCAACCAGTTCGACAACGTGGCCAACCGGCAGGCGCATATCGAGTCCACGGGGCCGGAAATCTGGGAGCAGACCGGCGGCAAGGTCGATGGGTTCGTCTGCGCGGTGGGCTCGGGCGGCACGCTGGCGGGGATCGGCATGGCCTTGCAGCCCCGGGGTGTGAAACTCGCCATCGCCGATCCAATGGGGGCGGGGCTTTACAGCTATTACACCACCGGCGAGATCGCGATGGAGGGCAGCTCCATCACAGAGGGGATCGGCCAGGTGCGGATCACCAGAAACCTTGAGGGCTTCACCCCCGACATGGCCTTCCAGGTGCCCGACGAGGAGGCGCTGCCCTATATCTTCGATCTGGCCCAGCAGGAGGGCATGGTGCTCGGCGGCTCCTCGGGCATCAACATCGCCGGCGCGGTGCGCATGGCGCGCGAGATGGGGCCGGGCCATACGATCGTGACGGTGCTGGCCGATTACGGCACGCGCTACCAGTCGAAGCTGTTCAACCCGGCTTTTCTGAAAGAGAAGGGCCTGCCGGTGCCGGGCTGGCTCGACCGGGCGCCCGCCGCCTTGCCGCAGGTGTTTGAAGAGGTCTGACCCGATGCGCCGGTTTTCCGCCCTCGCGGCGCTTCTCGCGCTCCTGACCCTTACCGCCCTGCCGTCCACCGGCCGGGCGCAGGAGGCGGCGGGCGGCGATGGCGCGGCGGTAAGCGCCGCCGGGGCCGAGAGCGCGCCGGAGCAGGTCTTGGCGGAGGAGGGCGCGGCGCAGCTCGCGCCCGGTTCCACCACCTCGACCATCGACTACGCGGCCTGGGAACGGGTCGCGGTGCGGGCCGAACAGGCGGTCGAGGCCGGGCGGGCCTCGGATCAGGCGTTGCAGAACCTGCGCTCGGAACTGGTGGGCTGGCGCGAAGTGTTCACCAGGGCGCGGGCCGACAATCAGGTGCGCATCACCACGTTGCGGACCCAGATCAACACCCTCGGCCCGGCCCCGGCGGAGGGCGAAACCGAACCGGTGGTGATCTCGGAGACGCGGCTGGAACTGACCCGCCAGCTTGAAGAGGCGCAGGCGCCGGTCAAAGCGGCCGAGCTTGCCCTTGCGCGGGCCAATGCGCTGATCAACCAGATCGACAGCACCTTGCGCGCGCGCCAGACCGACGCGCTTTTTGCCCTCGGGCCGACGCCGCTGAACCCGGCGCTCTGGGGCAAGGCGGCCGAGGAGCTGCTGACCACCTTCAACCTGAGCTGGGCCGGTGTCACCTCGTCCTGGCAGACCGAGACCCAGCGGGCCGAATTGCGCAAGAACCTGCCCGCCGCGCTGGTGCTGGCGGTGCTGGCGCTGGTGCTGCTGGTGCGGGGCCGCATCTGGGTGATGCGGGTTGGTGTCAAGATGCGCGAGCGCGGCAGCGGCGCGACGCTCGACGTCTGGAGCTTCATCCTGTCTCTCGGGCAGGTGCTCCTGCCGTTCTTCGGCCTCGTCGCGCTGATGGAGGCGCTGCGGCTGACCGGCGCGCTCGGCCTGCGCGCCCAGCTTGTGGCCGACACGCTGCCGGGAGCGGGGCTGCTGTTCTTCACCGCGCGCTGGATCGGCAACCGGGTGTTCGGTCAGCCCGGTGCGGATTGGCAGGTGTTCGATCTGACGCCGGCCAGGCGCACCGAAGCGCGGCTTTACAGCGCGACGCTCGGCTTCCTGCTGGGCCTCTATGCCGTCCTGCAGCGGGTGATGGAGTATGAGAGCTATTCCGATGGCAGCCGCGCGGTCTTGCTGTTTCCGGTGCTCGGCGCGGTGGCCTTTCTGCAATTCCGTCTCGGCCAGATCCTGCGCCGCCATGCGCGCGAGGTAACCGGCGAGGGCGAAGAGGGCGGCGGATTTCTCGCCCGCAGCGCCGGGTTCGTGGGGCTTTTGCTGAAGATCGTGGGCGTGTTGGGGCCGGTCGCCGTGGCGATCGGCTATACCGGGCTCGGCGACCGGATGTTGATTCCGACCGTGATGTCGCTCGGGCTGATTGGCGTCGTGCTCGCGCTGCATCACTTCTTCGTCGATCTCTACGCGCTTGTTGTCAGGGCCGATCAGGCCCAGGCACAGGAAGCGCTGGTGCCGGTTCTGGCAAGCTTCGTCGTCGCGCTGCTGGCGATCCCGGTGCTGGCGCTGTTCTGGGGCGCGCGAGTGACCGATCTCACCGAACTCTGGACGACGATCGGCCAGGGCGTCACCATCGGAGATACGGTGATCGCACTGTCCGACCTGATCACCTTCGCCATCGTCTTCGCCATCGGCTATGCCGCCACCCGGCTGGTGCAGGGCACGCTGAAGAGCACGGTTCTGCCCAAAACCCGCCTCGATATCGGCGGCCAGAACGCGATCAGCTCCGGCATCGGCTATGTCGGCATCTTCGTCGCGGCGCTCGTCGCCATCACCTCTGCGGGGATCAACCTCTCGGCTTTCGCCATCGTCGCCGGCGCGCTCTCGGTGGGCATCGGTTTCGGCCTGCAGAATATCGTGTCGAACTTCGTCTCCGGCATCATCCTGTTGATCGAACGGCCGATCAGCAAGGGCGACTGGATCGAGGTTGGCGGGCAGATGGGCTTCGTGCGCGATATCTCGGTGCGCTCGACCCGGATCGAGACCTTCGACCGCACCGATGTGATCCTGCCCAACTCCGATCTGATCTCGGGCGTGGTCACCAACTACACGCGCGGCAATTCCGTTGGCCGGGTGATCGTGCCGGTCGGTGTCGCCTATGGCACCGATACCAAGAAGGTCGAGGACATCCTCAGGGAGATCGCCAATAATCACCCGCTGGTCACGGTGAATCCGCCGCCCTCGGTCTTCTTCATGGAATTCGGGGCCGACAGCCTGAATTTCGAGATCCGGGCGATCCTGCGCGATGTGAATTTCAAGCTCGCGGTGCATTCCGAAATGAACCACGAAATCGCCCGGCGCTTTGCCGAAGAGGGGATCGAAATTCCCTTCGCGCAGCGCGATATCTGGCTGCGCAACCCCGAGGTGCTGGCAGGCGCGGTCGCCCCGCCGCCTGCCGCGCCGAAACCGAAAGCCCGCCGCAAGCCCGCCGCCCGGCCGGACGAGACCGATACCGCCGCCGCGCGCGCCCAGCTTGATGTCGAGGACATGCAGGATACCCACGGATACGGCAAGGAAGACAGCGAAGATGACTGACCCCCTGTATCGCGACGATGCCTATCTGCGTGCCGCCGGCGCGCGCGTGACGGCGCAGACCGAAAGCGGCGGCGTGGTGCTTGACCGGAGCGTTTTCTATCCCACAGGCGGCGGCCAGCCCGGCGACCGGGGCTGGCTGCGCTGGGAGGGCGGCGAGATGGCAGTGGCCACCTGTGTGAAGGGCGAGGGCGACGACATCGTGCTGGTGCCGCAGGAGGGTACTGCGCTGCCGCCCGTGGGCGCCGAGGTGGAACAGCTTATCGACTGGGATATGCGCAGCCGCCACATGCGGATGCATACGGCGCTGCATCTGCTGTCGGTGGTGCTGCCGTTTCCGGTGACCGGCGGGGCGATCGGCGCCGAGAAGAGCCGGCTCGATTTCGCGATGGAAGACCCGATTGACGACAAGGACGGGGTTGAGGCAGCGTTGAACGCCCTGATCGCACGCGATCTGGCGGTGACGACCGACTGGATCACCGATGCCGAGCTCGACGCCAATCCGGGGCTGGTGAAGACGATGTCGGTTCAGCCGCCGCGCGGCGCGGGCCGGGTGCGGCTGGTGCGGATCGGCACCGAGGCGGAGCAGGTCGACCTGCAGCCCTGCGGCGGCACCCATGTGGCGCGCACCGTCGAGATCGGCCCGGTGCGCATCGGCAAGCTGGAGAAGAAAGGCCGCCTCAACCGCCGCGTCAACATCCACCTCGCGGAATAGGAACGGATGGCGGCGATGGCGGACGAGACCAAGCCCCCCGAGGACTGGCGCAGCGCCAATCGCGCCACATGGGACGAGCGGGTGGGCCTGCATCTTGCGGCGGAGGCTTACGATCTTGCGCCGTTGCGGGCCGGACAGGCGGCGCTGCATCCGATCGAGGAGGCCGAGACCGGCGATGTGGCGGGGCTGAAGATCGCCCATCTGCAATGCCATTTCGGCCGCGACAGCCTGATCCTCGCCCAGAAGGGGGCCGAGGTGGTGGGGCTGGATTTTTCGCCTGCCGCCATCGCCGCCGCCCGGGCGCTGGCGGGCGAGCTGGGGCTCGCGGCGCGCGCGCGCTTCGTCGAGGCCGATCTCTATGCCGCGCCAGAGGCCCTGGCGGCGGAGGGGCCGTTCGATATGGTCTTTGTCACCTGGGGCGCGATCGGCTGGCTGCCGGACCTTGATGGCTGGGCGCGGGTGGTGGCAGCGCTGCTCAGGGAGGGCGGGCGGCTCTACCTCGCTGAAGGCCACCCTTTCGCGATGGTTTTTGAGACCGACGACCTCGGCGCCGACGAGGCCGGCCGGCCGCGCTGGTACATGCCCTACCTCGATTTCGGCCTGTGGAAAGACGAGGCCCCGCGCGACTATACCGGCGATTTTCCCGCGCTGAAGGCCGGGCATGAATATTGGTGGGATCACCAGCTCGGCCATATCCTTACCGCGCTTGCCGGGGCAGGGCTGCGGCTCGACTGGCTGCATGAGCACGACGCGGTGCCCTGGCCGATGTTTTCGGTGCTGGAGCCGGCGCCCGGCGGCATGTTCCGCTGGCCGGGCAAGCGCTGGCTGCCACTGTCATTTTCGCTTTTTGCAACGAAAATGGCCCGTTGAGCAATCTGGCGGTAAAAGTTTGGCCCTGACCGGTTGCATGGAGTAAGCTGGATTTATGTAAGGCCGACCGGGCCGTGCCTTTCCGGGCGCAGCCATTGAGAAGAGGGTCCGGTTGCTGAAATTCTGGGGGATAGTTCTATGAAGACATTATGGGTTCTTGCCGTTCTGGCCATTGTGATGGGCGCGCCCGCGGTTGCGCAGGATACAGGTGGGATGACGGCGGCGCCGGTTCAGCCGGCCGACTCGACGGCGGCGCCGGTGGCGGAAGATCCGGCTGTCGAGCTGACATTCTGGGATTCGATCAAGGACAGCGACAACCCCGACCTCTTCCTCGCCTATATGCAGCGCTATCCCAATGGGGCCTTCCGGGTGATCGCCGAAGCGCGGCTGAAAGAGATCTACAGCGGCGGCAACGACATGGCCGAGGATGACGGCGACGCCGATACCGAAGAGGCCGCGCCGACGACGCAGATCATCACCGTCCAGCCCGCGCCGACGCAAACCGCGCCTGGCGTCAGCCGGCGCGACATTGCGGCGGGCATTCAGCGCCAGCTGAGCCGGCTTGGCTGCTACCGCGGTGCCGTCGACGGAATCTGGGGACCGCAATCGCGCGCCGCCGCCCGGCGCTTCAACCGCAATTACGGGGCCACGAATATCGCGGTGAACAGCCCGAACCTGAATGCGCTGCGCAAGTTGCGCGGGATCAATCGCCGGGTCTGCTTCTAAACGCCTGGAGGGGCGGTCGATTTTCCGCCCCTCTCCCTCTTGCCACCCGACTGGTTCAGAGGATAGATAGCCCGCACGGAGAGGTGGCCGAGTGGTCGAAGGCGCACGCCTGGAACGCGTGTAGGCGGGAAACCGTCTCCAGGGTTCGAATCCCTGTCTCTCCGCCACCGACATAAGTTATTGATATTGAATGAAAAAACACCGGTAATTCGGTCGTTTTTTCCGTAAGTTATGCCTGCATGACCTATCCAGAGACTCGCTTGTGAGACCGTTTTTCCGGCACCGCCGCGATGGGTCTCTGACGGGCGCATCTGCGGGTTCGGTTTTGACCCAAAATTCCCTGCCAGCAGGGAATTTGCAGGGAATTTGTTCGGATTTCGCCTGATTTCGGCGCCATGCGGTGGACTAACCTGTTTGGTATCAGTGGCTTAGAGGGAAATTCCCTGGGCGGATAAACAGGGAATACGCACGGAATTCTCACATCGGTCACTGAGATCATTGCGTCCCCTGGGAGTCCAACGCAAATCCAGTGCCGGAACGGGCTCTCAGATCCCGTACATCCTCTCCTGTTCTCGCCAATCTAGCGGGACCGGTTGTCGCAAGATCTGACGCAGTGTCAGTTCTGGAGAGAATGTTCCGTTTACGATCGCCAGCTGAAGTTTTGGGGAGAGGAAGGCGAGGGGCGTGCGGGTCCGGATGAATGCGTCGTGGTGGCCGGCCTTGCGAGCAATCTCGATGAGCGGGGTTCCATCCTGCAGTGCTGAGGCCCACCGATGTGCATCGGCAAGCGTACGGCGCAGCACGGGGTCGGGATTGGGTGCCGTTGTGCCGAGCGCCAGTTTTGCCTCGACGCCGCGGCGGCGGAGGTGAACCGGTGCCGACAGATCGAGGAGATCGGGCGAAAGTTCACTGGCCGGAAAATGGAGCGCGTCGGACAGCACGGCGGGATCGAGAGTTAACACGATCTCCCTTGGTGCGATGGTGCCCCCGACAAGGAGGCTGCGCAGCAGATCGGGGTCGCGTGCGCGGAGCGCCCGTACGAGATCTCGCGCTGCGGTGAGGAGGGCAGGATCTGCGCGGAGATCTGGCTTGGCCTGCAGCCGATGGTTGGTTGTCGCCTGTAAGATGTGATCGGCAACGGCATTGGCGACCAGCGTGTCGAGCTTTCGGCCGGGCAGGCGCCATCCGGTGGAATCCGGCCCTCCAGAGATCAGTCGGTTCGAGACGAAATAGGGATGGCGCTTGCCGGCCTTGAGGCTGTGGGTCGGCGTCAGCCGGTCTCGTCGCGGAGCTTCCCGGTGAGCGTCGCTGTCTCCGCATCGGTCCTGCGGCCGCGTTTGCGCCGTGATGCCGCCTTCAGCTTCACCTGTACGTTTTCCCAGAGTGCTTCATCGACGATCGCCGGGTGACGCCCAGGCCAGACCCGGTCTTTGTGGCGGATCTGGCCACGGTAGACCGGGTTTGTGAGGATCTTGTGTATCTGCCCGGCTGAGAGATGTCCGCCGCCCTGTTCCCGGCCGGACTGAAACCGGTGCAGCTTCGAGCGCAGGTCGGCGTCGGCCGCGGCCCGTTCGACGTCCGTGATCTTGCCGTGCTGGTCGTACAAGGTGAAAAGGGTGCGAACTGTTTCGGCCTCGCGCGCATTGACCACGAGTTCGCGAACCAGGGGATCGGGATGTGGATCGTAGCCCAGGGGCGGCAGGCCGCCCATCCACATTCCCAGCTTTTTCGAGGCGGCGATCTTGTCGCGGATCCGTTCGGCTGTGACCTCGCGCTCGAACTGGGCGAAAGAGGGAAGCACGTTGAGGGTGAGACGCCCCATCGAGGACGCGGTATTGAAGGCCTGGGTGACGGAGACGAAGGAGCAGCCGGCGGCGTCGAACCGCTCGACGAGCTTCGCGAAATCGGTCAGCGACCGGGTGAGGCGGTCGATCTTGTAGACCACGACCATGCCAATGCGGCGGGCATCGATCTCGGGAAGGAGCCGGGTGAGCGCAGGGCGGTCGAGCGTGCCGCCCGAGACGCCGCCATCGTCGAAGCGGTCGCGCGCAAGGATCCAGCCCTCGTGTTTCTGGCTGGCGACGTAGGCCGCGCGGGCCTCGTGTTGGGCGTCGAGCGAGTTGAAGCTCTGGTCCAGCCCGTCCTCAGAGGATTTGCGGGTATAGATCGCGCAGCGGATCTTCGGGGCCGACATCAGCCTGTCGCCTTCAGGCCGAAGAAGCGCGGCCCCGACCAATGTGCGCCAGTGATTGCCCGGGCGACGGCTGAGAGCGAGGGGTAGGTTTCCTTGTCCCAGAGATAGCCGGTCTCCGTTACCTCGACCACGTGGGTCACCCCGTTCCATTCCCGGAGCAGTCGCCCACCAGTATTGAGGATTGGTGACGATGGCCCTCCAACGCTACCCGCCCGCCGTTCCAGGTCCGCGACAAACCCTTTGGGCAGTGCGCCATAGCGGCGGGCATGAACTTCGAAAGCGAGGAACCGGCGTAGGAAGGCCTGGCTCAGGCTCTTCGGTACCGGGGTCTTGAAGATATGGTCCCAGGCGGCGATGAGCGCCGCCCGGTCCATTGTCTCGATTTGATCGACGGAGAGCTTCATGCGACCTCCGGTGTCGCAGTGATCCGGTAGATGGCTGTGCCGCCGTCCTTTTTGGGGGGCAGGCGGTCGATGGTATAGCCGGCCTTGCGCAAGGTGCTGAGGGCGGCCCTGACAGAATGCGGCTGCCAGCCGGTGGCGTCCTGCAGAGCGGTGAGATCTGTGCCGGATTTGCGCTCAAGCAGCCTAAGTACAAGAGCGGATTTGGTCTCTCGGCGCTGGGTTTTGGTCGTCTTGGTCATGATGTTCTCCTCGGGTTCACGGGCCGTTGGGATTGCCTGGCCCTCACCGAGGCGCGCCCGGGCTCTGAACCGGGCGTGGGACCAATGACGCTCTCTTTGGCGACGAAGTCCAGTCCGTTTTTCGGTTTCAGAAATCCATGCCCCCAAAGGTCGTTTGTCAACTTTACTATTTTTAATCAATGCCTTGACTGATTTTGATCTTGCGTCCCCGTGCTGGATGCGCCATGATTATCTTGCCCGTATCGGAAAGCTCAGTAGAACGCTTTCCGATACCACCGACGGGTATCAGCTCAAACCGCGGTGGTGGTTCGACGTCCTTTTTGTTTGCGTCGAATCCCTTGGAGACCCCGCTTCTTGGAAAAGAAGGGAGTCCTCATGGGCGAAGATCTATCTCAACAAACTCCAACTAACCTGCATGCCGGCAAGAACGACTTATTCCGGGAAGTCACTTCCGTCTGGCTGCTGGTCAATCTGATCGACCAGGCGCCGCGCCGGGTTCGGAGGGTTCTGGAGCGCCAGACCGAAGCCGTGATGCGGTCGATCAAGCGCTTCGGTTTCCGGATTCCGCTCCTTGTGCGCAACAAGCCAGGGAGCGAGCGTTACGAGGTGGTCGATGGTCATACCCGGCTCGCGGCCGCCCTGCGTCTGGGCGCGGAGAAACTGCCCTGCATCCTGGTCGACGACCTTCCCGATGTCGAAATCCGCCGTCTGGTCCTATCGCTCAACAAGCTGCAGGAAACCGGCGAATGGGACCCCGATGTCCTGCGCCTGGAGATCAACGAGATCATAGAAATCGACGGAGACTACGAAATTCCTGGTTTCGAGATTCCGGAAATTGACCTTCTTCTGCAGGACCCATCGGTCGATGGTTCGGACCCTGATCCGCTAGATGATCTCGCTGGTTTGACTTTTGACAGTGCCGATCCGGTGACGAATTTCGGAGATGTCTGGGTTGGTGGCGGCCACACAATCGCATGTGGGCGAGCGCAGGACGTGTCGGGCATCGCTATTGCGGCCTCGATGGGGCCCCCGGCGATGGTAATCACTGACCCGCCCTTCAATCTCCGGGTGAATGGTCACGTCAGCACGATTCCGGGGCGCCACGGGGAATTCGCGGAAGCCTCGGGCGAGATGCAGCCTGAGGAATTCACCGAATTCCTGGTGAAGAGCCTAGGCGCCATGATCGCGATGCTTCAACCAGGTGGCATAGCATTTGTCTTTATGGACGGCGGTACCAGCGGGAGCTCATTTCGGCCCTTCGCCAGCTGGATGTGGAATTGATCAACTTGGCGGTCTGGGTCAAACCAGCAGCAGGGATGGGAAGCTTCTACCGGTCACGCCATGAGCTCGTCTTCGTTGTCCGCAAACCCGGAGCGCCCCACCGCAATAACGTTCAGCTCGGCAAATATGGTCGTAATCGCTCCAACGTCTGGGAATATGGCGGTGCGACGAGCGGCAACACCGACGAGGATGATTTCTCGGTACATCCGACCGTCAAGCCGGTCGCGATGATCCGCGATGTCTCGGCGCCAGGCGACCTCGTCATCGACTGTTTCCTGGGTTCCGGCAGTACGTTGATCGCCGCTGAAACGTCACACCGGCGTTGCGTCGGCGTAGAAGTCGAGCCTGTCTATGTCGATCTGGCGCTTCGGCGCTGGATGGCGCTGACGGGAAATAATGTCCGTCTCGCCACAACCGGCGAGACATTTGAGCAAGTCGCGGAACGGCGGTCCGTCAAGCTCTTGCCAGCGCCCGCCGAGGAGGGGACCGATGTCTGATGATTTCGAAGTGGGCTACGGGCGCCCGCCCAAACATGGGCAGTTCAGGAAAGGGCGCTCGGGAAACCCAGCGGGCCGCCGGGCCGAACAGGAGCGCTTCGCATCGGTGTTGCGTGAGGAACGGGCCAACGAAATCGTCATGAAGATCGGCGACAAGAAGATCAAGGCGTCGGTCATGCGCGGGCTGACGAAGCTGATGATCAATATGGCACTTTCTGGCGACAAGAAGGCACTTTCCGAGCTCATGCGGCAGATCAACCGATATTTTCCAGAACCACCGGCACATGAGGACGCGTCACTGCCTCCCACGGACGACGATCTGAGGATCCTGGAAAGCTACGTCCGGCGGCGCCTTGCGCAGGACCAGCGTGGCGAAGGGGAGGCGGACGATGACCAGCAATTCTGACCTCAGTGCGGTCCTACGGCAGGATTTCAGGGCCTTTGTCGAAAAGGTCTTTGCGACCTTAAATCCGGGCCAGAAGTACGTGGACAGCTGGCACATCGGTGCGATCATCTGGCTTCTGCTGAGCGTGGAAAACCGCGAGACACGCAGGGCCATGATCCATGTTCCACCTCGGATGTTGAAATCGATCATAGTGTCAATTGCGTGGCCAGCATTCCTGCTCGGCCACAATCCCTCGTTGCAGGTCTTTGTCGTCTCCCACAGTCTCGACCTGGCCCAGGAACATCACGCTGCTTTCAGAAAGATCATCGAGTCGGACTGGTACAAGGATGCCTTCCCAACAATGTCCCCGACAGCTGACAAGGACACTACGCTGATGCTCAGGACGAGCCGCGGTGGGTTCCGAAAGGCGCTTTCCGTAGAGAGCAAGATCACGGGGCAGGGCGCAGATATCATAATCCTGGACGATCCTCTCGATGCTTCGGACGCACTGAACGAGGCGGCCTGCGCAAAGCTCAATCACTGGATCGACACGGTCCTCATGCCGAGGTTCAACAATGCTGCCGACGGGATCATGGTCCTTGTAATGCAACGGCTTGCCGTGAACGATCCCGCAGCGCACCTTAAGCGGCAGGGAAAGTGGACGGTACTGTCACTGCCGGCATGTGCAGAGACCGACATGAATGTTTCGGTTGGCCCTGACGATGTCAAACTGTATGCGAAAGGAACGTTGCTCAACGCGGTTTGTACTCTGGCAAAGAAAGGCATCGTGCTTCTCTCGCGCTACCTGCCGGGGCTCTCCGCATTCAAGCAAGGGCTCCTGGACTTCGCGAGCGGTGGTTATGTGAATCAGGTTGACGTTCCTGTTTCTCCCGAATTTTTTGCCAAAAGACACGGGTCCTGGCAGGCCCTCGGCAGAGAACCCCCTGTCAAAAGACCTGTCAAAAGAACGGCGAGAAAAGGATATGCGGCCTCGTGACGAATACAGAAGATAGCGTTGGATTCTGGTCGGGACCGGAGAAATCGTGCGAGAACAGTCTTTTCTCTGATATAACGAGCTTGGAAGGCTGAGGTCTTACCACTACACAACGCCCGCGCCGGAGATCATTGCCTATTTCATTGCGGTTTTTGCGTCAAGGTGCCTGTACGGGCGCGATGGCCTAAGACCCGCTGACGGACTGTTCCGGCCATTGCGGGCGCAGCCTAACGCTGCGATGAAGCTGATTCAAATCAGGCATCCATCGGCTGGGCCGCTGTGAAGCCCTTCGCTGGATCAGCGTCGGGTCATCCCTTAGATCTATCTCCGGACCGCTTGTCTGGTCTCTCCCTCAACGGATCGGAAGGAACACACCATGGAGTATCGCAAACTCGGCAACAGCGGCGCCGTCGTATCGCATCTTGCCCTTGGCACCATGACCTTCGGGCACGAGGCCGACGAAGCGACGTCGAGAAAGCTCATGAGCGACTACGTCGCGGCGGGCGGCAATTTCATTGATACCGCGGATGTCTACAGTCAGGGCCTCTCCGAGGAGATCGTCGGCCGGTGGCTGACCGACCACCCTGCCGATGCCGATAAGGTCGTCCTGACCACTAAGGCACGGTTCCCGATGGGGGACGGCCCGAATGATCTCGGCCTGTCGCGCGTCCACCTGCGTAAGGCGTTGGATGCGTCTCCGCCCGAACTGCGCTTCCGCTTCCGGCCCTTGGCCGACATTCGTAGAATTCGTTATTGCTGCGCCGCGGCTTCTCGAGAGTTGTCGTTCAAAACTCACCTATCGCAGGCCCTTCAACCCATTGGCGTTGGACGCCTGTTAAGGCAGAATTTGGTCCCGTGGATAACCGCAAGAACAACCCATTTTGGTATCGAAGCTGACCACACAGCGCCTGTAACTTTGCGAGATCATGCTCGTCACCGACGGCATTGGTGGACTTCTTCACTTCGACGACCAAAAAGTTGCGAAGATTGTGCCCACGCTCATGCACCATGATATCCGGAAAAACTCGATTGGTCGTCAATTCACCGTTCTCATCCGGCATCTCAATTTCTTTCGGTTCCAGGCCTGGACCCTTGCGATTGTACTCAATATCCACGCTGTACACCGGAAACTTAGGGTCCATCAGCATAGCCACCCGCATTCGGGATTGGCTTCAATCATCAAACCCCATCTGAAGTACCTGAGGGACGACACGCTAGGCACTGAACGCGAAGTCTGTATCATATATTGATATTAATTCAAAAAAAGTGAAGCGACAATTCATATTGTGATTGTCGTCGGCGTGATTTCCTGCCAGGTGCATGTCTGTCAGATTAGCGGAGCAGGAAATGAGCGCCGACCAAAAGCTATTGCGCGAGGCTGCGCTTGTCGGGGCCCGCTGGGTCGAGACGGGCGAAAACGCCATCGAGGTGCACAATCCCGCGACCGGCGCGCTGATCGGGCGCGTGCCCCGGCTGGGCGAGGTCGAGACCCTGGCCGCGATCGACTCCGCCGAGGCCGCGCAAATCGACTGGGCCGCGCGCACGGCCAAGGAGCGGGCCGTGATCCTGCGTCGCTGGTACGACTTGATGATCGAGAATGCCGACGATCTGGCGCGCATCTTGACGATGGAGCAGGGCAAGCCGTTGGCCGAGGCCAAGGGCGAAATCCTCTATGGCGCCTCGTTCATCGAGTGGTTCTCGGAAGAGGCGCGGCGCGTCTATGGCGACGTGATCCCGGGCCATGCGGCCGACAAGCGGATTGTCGTCATAAAGCAGCCCATCGGCGTTGTTGCCGCGATCACGCCGTGGAACTTCCCCAACGCGATGATCACTCGCAAGGCCGGCCCCGCGCTGGCCGCCGGCTGCGCCATGGTGCTCAAGCCCGCGGCGCAAACGCCATTCTCGGCAATTGCGCTCGCGGTTCTGGCCGAGCGGGCCGGGCTGCCAGCCGGGCTGTTCTCGGTCATCACCGGTGCCGCGCGCGCCATCGGTGGGGCGATGACCGCCTCGCCCAAGGTGCGCAAGCTCACCTTCACCGGCTCGACCGAGGTGGGGATCGAGCTGATGCGACAATCGGCGCCGACGGTGAAGAAACTCGCCCTCGAACTGGGTGGCAACGCGCCCTTCATTGTGTTCGACGATGCCGATCTCGACGAAGCGGTCGAGGGTGCGATCATCTCGAAATTCCGAAACAACGGCCAGACCTGTGTCTGCGCCAACCGGATTTACGTGCAATCCGGCGTTTACGACGCCTTTGCCAATAAGCTCTCGGCGGGGTTGGCGACGCTCAAGGTGGGGGCGGGCTGGAAGAAGACACGGTGTTCGGCCCGCTCATCGACAGCGCCGCCGTCGCTAAGGTCGAGGAGCACATCGCCGATGCCGCCGCCCACGGCGCGTCGGTTACTCTCGGTGGCAAGCCCCACGCGCTCGGTGGCACCTTCTTCGAGCCGACCGTGCTCACGGGCGTCACGCAGGACATGGCGATTGCCCGCGAAGAAACCTTCGGCCCCGTCGCACCGCTGTTCAAATTCGAGACCGACGACGAGGTCGTGGCCCTGTCGAACGACACCGAGTTCGGCCTCGCGTCCTACTTCTACACTCGCGATCTCACCCGCGCCTGGCGGGTGGGCGAGCGTTTGGAATACGGCATGGTGGGGATCAACACCGGGTTGATCTCGACCGCCGAAGCGCCGTTCGGTGGCGTCAAATCCTCAGGCTTGGGGCGCGAAGGCTTGCGCTACGGCATCGAGGAATTCATTGAAATCAAGTATCTCTGCTTCGGCGGGATCGCCTGAGGAGAAGTCCCATGACCAGACCCATTCCCGCCCGCGCGGTTGCCTTTCACGCCAACGGGGCCGACCGTTTTGGCGTGCTCACCGAGGCCGGTATTGTCGACCTGACGCCGGAGTATGGCGCACGGTTCACGGGGCTGAAGGAAGTGATCGAAGCCGGCGCGCTGGCCGAGGTCATCGCTGCCGCCGAGGGCCGCGCCGCGACCTTCGCGGAGGACGAGGTGCGCTTCCTCATCCCCGTCGCCAATCCCGAAAAACTCATCTGCATCGGCGTCAACTTCCCCGACCGCAACGCGGAATACAAAGACGGGCAGGAAGCCCCGGGCAAGCCGTCGATGTTCATCCGTTTCCCGCGCTCATTCGCCGGCCACGGCGAAAACCTGGTGCGTCCACCCGAAAGCCCGCAGCTCGACTACGAGGGCGAAGTGACCATCGTGATCGGCAAGGGCGGGCGGCGCATTTCGCGCGAGGACGCCTATGACCACATCGCCGCGATCACGCTCTGCAACGAGGGCACGATCCGCGACTGGGTGCGGCATGCGAAATTCAACGTCACGCAAGGCAAGAACTGGGACAAGTCTGGCAGCATCGGCCCGTGGCTCGTGCCCTTCACCAGTGCCGATCAGCTCGACGACATCAAGCTGGAGACCCGGGTGAACGGCGAGGTTCGCCAGCAAGACCGGACCGGCCGGATGATGTATGACTTCCGCTACATCGTGAACTACATCTCGACCTTCACCACGCTGGTGCCCGGCGACGTGATCGTCTGCGGCACGCCCACCGGAGCGGGCGCGCGGTTCGATCCACCGATCTGGCTGAAGCCCGGCGACGTGATCGAGGTGGAGGCCGAGGGGATCGGCATCCTGCGCAACGGCGTCGAGGACGAGCAATGCTGAGCGCGGTTGAGATCGAGGCCGCCGCGTCTGATCTTTTGGCGGCGGAAACGTCGCGCACCCAGATCGGGCTCTTGTCGCTCCGCCACCCTGGGATGACGCTCGACGATGCCTACGCAATCCAAACTGCCCAGATCGAGCAGAAGCTGGCGGCGGGCCGCGAGATCATAGGCTGGAAGATCGGCCTTACCTCGAAGGCGATGCAGGATGCGCTCGGCATCGACACGCCCGACAGCGGCGTGCTCTACGACGACATGCTGTTCCGGACCGGCGATACCGTACCGGCCGGGCGCTTCATCCAGCCGCGGATCGAGGCCGAGATTGCCTTCGTGATGAAAGCCCCGCTGGAAGGTGAGGTGAGCCGCGACGATGTGTTGGCGGCAACAGACTATGTCTGCCCCTCCATCGAGATCCTCGACACCCGCATCCTTCGCGCCGACCCCGAAACCGGTAAGGCGCGCATTATCACCGACACGGTGTCGGACAATGCCGCCAACGCCGGAATCGTGCTTGGCGCCGAGCGGCATGACCCGGCGGCAATCGACCTGCGCTGGGCCGGGGCCATCGTGAAAAAGAACGACGAGGTGGTTGCGACCGGGCTTGGCGCGGCGGTGCTCGACGATCCGGTTACGGGGCTGGTCTGGCTTGCGCGCCGCATGGGCCAATATGGCCAGCGGATCGAGGCAGGGCAGGTGGTGCTCTCGGGCTCGTTCATAGGCCCGGTCGAATGCCCGCCCGGCACCGAGATCCGCGCCGATTTCGGCAGCTTCGGCCGCGTCGATATCGACTTCGCCTGAGGAGACCCGCCATGCCAGCACCGTCAAACAGCTTCAAAGCGCGCCTGAAATCCGGCGAAACGCAGATCGGCCTCTGGGTCGGACTTGGGGATGCGAGCGTGGCCGAGTTGGCGGCGGTCACTGGCTTCGACTGGCTGGTGATCGACGGCGAGCACGGCCCAACGGGTTGCGCGACGTGCTTGCGCAGTTGCGGGCGGTGGGCGGCAAGAGCCATCCTGTGGTGCGGCTGCGTGACGACAACCGCGCCGAGATCAAGCAGATGCTCGACATCGGTGCGCAGACGCTCCTGGTGCCGATGATCGAGACCGCCGAGCAGGCACGCGAGGTTGTGCGCTCGGTCAATTATCCGCCGCAGGGCGTGCGCGGTGTCGGCGCGGCCCTCGCGCGGGCTTCGGACTACAACGCCATCGCCGACTATCTGCAGACGGCAAATGAGGAAATCTGCCTGTTGCTCCAGGTCGAGAGCCGGGCCGGGATCGCCGTACTTGACGAGATCCTTGCGGTCGAGGGGGTGGACGGAGTGGTCATCGGTCCCGCCGACCTTGCCGCCGACATGGGCCACCTCGGCAAGCCAGGAGCCCCCGAGGTGCAGGCAGTGGTGAACGACGCGCTTGCCCGCATTCGTGCGGCGGGCCGGGCGGCGGGCATCCTCACCTCGGACCGGGCCTTGGCGCAAGGCTATGCTGCGATGGGTGTTGAGTTCCTTGCCGTCGGCTCCGACGTGGGCGTGATGCGCGCGGGCCTGACCGCGCTGCGCGCGGCGTTCTGAACCGCGAGGCTCAGGCGGCCTCGGCGAATTGCCCCGGGGCGCAACCGAACAGCCGGCGGAACTGGCGGTTGAAATAGGATACGTCGTTGAAGCCGCAGGCATAGGCGATCGACGATACCAGCATCGGATCGCGCTCCGACGCACAGCGGGTCGACCCACTTGATCGCCTGCCTTCATTAGGTGCATTGATCGCCGCCACATTGATGACAGCTATGATCATGCGCACTCAGTTCCCGACTCGCCAATCATGAAAAACGTCGTTTGTGAACAGAACCCATGGTCTGGCTGCGAACCCATGTGAGCCGCCCCAATGCTTTTCGCGATACCTCAGGTGAAAGACCGACTTGGTTTGTCTGCCACTAGCTCATTCGGCGAAAAGTTCATCAAAATATCATAATATGATACAAGTAGGCAAAATAGTATTACAAAGATCACAAAATGGACTACCTAGAGGAAAGTACATTGATGAAAACGAAGTGAGGACCGAAATGACTGGACTTTCCGCCGGGGCAAAATTCCGACAGGCTTTGAATGAGGAAAGCCCGCTGCAAGTGATGGGGTCGGTTAACGCCTACACGGCGATGATGGCCGAGCGTGTGGGCTACAAGGCCCTCTACCTTGCGGGCGCGGGGGTCGCGAATGCTTCCTATGGTCTCCCGGATCTCGGAATTACCAACCTTACTGATGTGTTGACTGACCTCCGCCGGGTGACCGACGCTGTGGACCTTCCAATTCTTGTCGATGTCGATACCGGATTTGGCGGCGCGTTCACGATTGCGCGTCTCGTGAAGGGCCTGATCAAGGACGGCGCCGGCGCGATGCATATGGAGGACCAGGTTCAGCTCAAGCGCTGTGGGCATCGCCCGGGCAAAGAAATCGTGTCCAAAGACGAGATGGTGGATCGTATCAAGGCCGCAGTTGACGCAAAGACTGATAGTGACTTCTTCATTGTCGCGCGGACAGATGCTTTGGCGATTGAAGGGCTCAATGGCGCCGTCGACAGAGCGTGCGCTTATGTAGAGGCAGGCGCGGACATGATCTTTGCGGAAGCCTGCACCGAGCTTGAGCAATACAAGGCCTTCGTGGATGCTATCCATACACCGCATCCGGTGCTGGCCAATATTACTGAGTTTTCAAAAACTCCGAATTTCACCCTCGATGACTTGCGCGGGGTGGGCGTGTCGGCTGCGTTGTACCCACTTTCTGCGAACCGTGCCATGAACGCCGCGGCGCTCAAAGTATATCGGCACATTCGTGAGGTCGGCTCGGCCAAAGGAGTGCTGGACATCATGCAAACACGCGAAGAACTCTACGATTTCCTGAACTATCACGACTACGAACAGAAGATCGACGAGTTGTTCCGCAAGCAAAACTAACCGAAAGCAGACTAGGGAGGACGTCATGTTTAACAAACGCGGATTTCTAAAGATGGTGGTGGGGGCGATGACGCTGGCGACGGCCACGCCAGCACTCGCACAGGATAGCTTTCCGTCGAAACCGGTGCGACTGATTGTGCCGTATTCGCCAGGTGGCGGCACGGATGTCACGGCTCGCATCGTCGCTGACGGAATGTCAAAGTACCTCAGCCAACCTGTCGTGGTGGAGAACCGGCCGGGCGCATCGGGGACTGTGGGAACGCTTCTTGCAAAGGAAGCCGATGCGGATGGATACAACATTCTTTTTGGGATCCAGGCAACTTTGGCTCTGAACCCATCGCTGTTTACTTCGGCCACCTACGACTCCAAGGAAGACTTCACCGGCGTGGCACTGCTTTCCGAGTCACCCTACGTGATTACGGTGCCAGGCGCGTCCGATATCACGGACTATGAGAGCTTCGCGGACGCGGCGAATGACAATATGACGATGGCAAACGGTGGTAGCGCCGCGCTACTGGCCGCGCGTCTCCTTGCAAGGCAGGCTGATCTCAACTTCACCAACATTCCGTACCCGGGCTCAGGCGATGCGATTTCTGACATCCTAGCCGGGCGTGTTAATGCGATGATCAGTTCACCGGTTTCGGTACTGCCACATGTGGAAAGCGGTGCGCTTCGGCCCATACTCGTGACAAGTTCTGAGTCCTATCCGGCATTGGCAGACACACCGACCGCCGACTCACTTGGGTTCGACGGCTTCAACGTTGTCGGTTGGTACAGTGTCGTGGCACCGGCAGGTGTGCCACAGGATCGGATCGACATTCTGAACGCTGCGTTCAATGAAACGTTGGCCGACGAGGCTGTGCGCCAGAAGCTCATCGACGTAGGTGTGACGCCTTCATCGCGCGGCCTGGATGCAGCCGCAACTTCAGCCTTCATTGCTTCGGAGGTGGACCTGTGGTCGAAAGAGATCGCCGACGCGGGCATCGAAGCGAAGTAACCACCGATCAAATCGCGAATGGCCGGGAGGGCGGTGCCCTCCCGGAAACCGGAGACATGACATGCCACATGCGTGGATCGAGTATTCGAAAAACATAGCCGAAGAACCTGAGCTCAAAACGTTTCGGGAAGGCGTTCGGGATGCCATGTTGGAAACCGGGATTTTCCCGGTAGCGGGGCTCCGGATACGGCTCCAGGAGGTTGATTGCCTCGTCGGTGACGGCAACGCCGACAACGCGTACATACACCTCAAGATCAGGATCGGCGAAGGCCGCAGCGCTGATGTCAAACAAAATGCTGCAGATCTGATATTTACGCGTACCTCGACCCATCTAAAGCCACTCGCAGACCGGGGTCCATTGGCATATGCCTTCGAGATGCAGGAGATTCCGAGCGCTTACAGTTACAAAATGAACAACCTGCGGGAATACATCGGAAAGATTTGAGCAGAATACAGCGGGGAGGAGCGAGCATGAAGGCAATGTCGGCAATATACGGCGGCCTTCTGGTCGCGATTTTTGGGGTCATCTTCTTGGTCGGAAGCACAGGCTTCGACATGGGGACACCACGCAATATGGGGCCAGGTATGTTCCCAATCGTGTTGAGCATTCTCACGATCGTGGTTGGGTTTGCTGTTGCTGTAGGCGATCTAGTGTCGGGAAACACACCCCAAGGGCCCTTTCCCTGGCGGCCATTGTTCACTGTCGGCACGGTCATCGCCTTGTTTGCCTTGTTGATCGAACCGGCGGGCATTGCTGTCACAACTATGTTGGCCATTGGCTTGATGGGTTTTTTCGTTTCGCGGATGAAACCGGTCGAGACCCTGTTGTTAGGTGTAGGCCTAGCTTTGTTTCTCTGGGTGGTATTCGTTCTCGGTCTGGGGATGCCGCTTAACTTCCTCCCGGAGGCAATCCAATGATGGACTTTTTTCAAGGTATCCCCGTCGCCCTGCAGCCCATTAACCTTTTTTATGTGTTGGCCGGTGTCGTTCTGGGCAACATTGTTGGGGTGCTGCCCGGAATTGGGGCAATCGCCGCGATCTCGATCCTGTTGCCAGTCACATTCTATCTGGAGCCCACTACGGCCGTCATCATGCTAGCAGGCGTGTACTACGGCGCGGAGTATGGCGGATCGATCGCGTCAATTCTGCTCAACCTTCCGGGTACAGCCTCCAACGCGATCACCACGCTCGATGGCTACCCCATGGCCAAGCGTGGGGACGCAGGCCTTGCCCTTCTGACGGCACAGCTTTCCTCTCTGGCTGGGGGTACCTTTGGCATTCTCTGCATGGTTCTGTTGTCGCCTTTGATCGTTCGGTTCTCTCTATCTTTCGGCCCGGCAGAGTACTTTGCAACCTTGTTCCTCGGTCTTGTAGCAGGGTCGGTTGCAGTAGGTGGCGCCCCGATACGGGGCGTGGCGATGGTCCTCTTTGGGATGTTGCTCGGTACCATTGGACTCGACCTCAACTCCGGTGTCGCGCGATTTGATATGGGGACGCCGAACCTGCTCGATGGCCTGTCAATTGTTGCGGTCGCTATGGGTCTGTTTGGTATCCCGGAGGTCATTTCCAATCTCGGTGATAGAAACGATGGTCGCCACGCCATTACTATTACGGCGCGGGAGATGTTTACGGCTTTCAAGCGGCTCAAACGGATCATTCCGTCAATCCTGCGCGGCGCAAGTGTGGGGAGTCTGATGGGACCGCTGCCCGGAGCTGGCCCGACGATCGCTTCGTTCCTTGCCTATTCTCTGGAGCGTTCCGTCGGTGGTAAGAAGCATGAGTTCGGGACCGGCCGTATCAATGGTATCGCAGCGCCTGAAGCAGCAAACAACGCGGCGGCGCAAACAGCGTTTATTCCGACAATGACTCTGGGGATTCCTGGGACGCCGACAATGGCGATCATCCTCGGGGCACTCATGATCCACGGTATTGCTCCCGGCCCGCAACTTGTCAGCGGGCACCCGGAACTGTTTTGGGGTCTCGTGGCGAGTTTCTGGATTGGCAACATCATCCTGGTTGTTCTCAACGTGCCTTTGATCGGAGTTTGGGCGCGGCTTATTTCGGTTCCGCGCCGGTTCTTCTTCCCGGTAATTATCGCGCTGATTTGTGCAGGTGTTTTTGGGGTCGCTAACTCGACCTTCGATATTTGGGCCGTGTTGGTGATGGGGGTGTTCGGTACGGTGCTGCGATTTTTTGGGTTCTCGCCTGCGCCGCTGCTTGTCGGCTTCGTTCTTGGACCTATGATTGAAGAGCACCTGCGCCGTGCACTGATGATCTCGGGCGGCGAATTTGCATACCTGTTCAGTTCACCTACAGCGATCGTACTGCACTCAATCACGCTATTGATGGTCATTTCGCCCATTGTTGGCGCGATCTGGAAACGTCGCCGTCGATTGGCCCAGTCGAAGACCACTCGCGAGATGGATCAGCGACCGTAGGTCATCGGCCGCATTCGCGACAGCTTGTGCTCCAGGCGAGCCACTTCCTTCTCGAGCGCATTAACGACCAAATCTAGATGCTCCCCCTGCATGCGATCGCGGATGCTCGAGACGCTCATAGATGCGAATGGCACCTCGCGGCAGTCACGGATCGCCTTAGCGATCGTCCTTACGCCGAAGTCGGGTACATCACGGTGGACATATCCTACGACGCGCGCCTTTTCGATTACATCGAGCAGTGAGTCATTCCCACCGCGGAAGGCGGATAGTTCTTCGGCGTGTGCCTGTAGATGTGCATCTGCAGCGTTCGGGGCCATGGCCGCCAATATGGCGATCCCGCCCGCTCCAAGGCCTATCGTGCGCTGGACACCGACATCAAGCATGAATGCCTTCACTGGATAGCTGCCGCTTTCGCGTACGATACAGGTCACACTGCCGCCGGTCACACGATTCAGGAATACGGTGTCACCAGTAGTGTCGACAAGGCGGTTAACGCTTGGCTCAGAGAGTGCTTTGAAGTCAAAGACCGGCTGAACCATAAGGCTTAACTCATAGATACGGGGCCCCAAGTAGTATCGACGGGTTTCGCGATCCTGGGCAACATAGCCGTGTTGAACGAGGGCATGAAGCATGCGCCGGGCCGTTGGTCGGGTCAGGCCACACGCTGCTTCGATCTCATTGAAGGATACGCCGTCAGTTCGGCCGTCGGCGACGATGTCCATGATCACTGTGGCACGGTCGATCGTTTGAGTCCCAGTTACCATTTTGCTCCTTGAGGATGGGCCGCGAGTGCTTGATTTCTAACCGTATGAACGAGTTGTTACCAGCCTGTGCTTAGCTGTGCAGAGGGTTTTGTAAGGAAACCTTGGTTTGAGCGGTGCATGCTCGCATCGAAGCTGTGGACCGATCGAAACCAGCACAGAGCTTGGCATAGGTGGGATAAAAACACTTGGATCAAATTCCGTCCGCTCCGGACCAGATGCCGACGTGTTCTGGGACTTCAGCTAAGGTAGGGATCGGGCGAAATCAGATGCAATATTGTTTGCCGGGAATTTTTTTGCCCCCCCGGACCCAACGGGAAAAATGTTGACGTAGGGTAGGGCACTTGGAGGACAGCGCATCTAACCTACTGTTTTTAAATCTTTTTGTGTTCGTAGAAGACTCAACTCCCTATCGGATTAGAAAACTTAAGCATGAGCGGGAAAAAAATCTGCGCGTTGTGGAGAGTGCAGGTCTGCAGCGAACCGAGGTCGGAGTTTTCACCCCCCCCCCCCGCCCTCGTTCAAGCAGGAATTGCGATGGTTGGTAACGGCAGGGTGTCCGGTTCTTTTGCGGCCTCGGAAAGTCCTAGGAGCCGTCAGTCGCTGGGACAAATGGAACGTTTCCGGGACAATCCGAAGTCCCAGAAAGAAGCTTGAAAAACAACAACTTTTTCGACATGTGACAAAGGACCTTGACCAAAAGATGGACTGGTATTGGGGTCAGTTTATCCTCGTGTGGTGGGGAGGTTTGTCCGCAGCAGACGCGCGCGAACCTAGGGAATTTTCTAGTTGGACGCCGAATTCGGATCCGCTGGAATTATGCCACGGCTGAATGACCTCGGCTTTTCTGCTGCCTCAAGGATTGTGCTGAATCGGGACGCATTTTGCGACGCACTGTATCCCATTCAGCCCTCCACTCGTTGTTCGATCCATTTTTGAACGTCGCAAACCCGGTATCGAACTGATCGGCCAAGTCTGACGATTGGCGGGCCGTCACCCCTAGAAACTGCTAACTCGAGAAATCTAACCGGAATACCAAAATTCTCTTCCACCTCACTCCGATTCATAAGACGAACCGGCGTTGTCAGAAGAACCGGGCTTGAGACGGGCGGGGGCGCCTCGTAGCCTTGGCGGATGATCAAGCGCTCTCCATTCCGCTACTTCAAGACCAGTCCTGAAATCATCCGCCTTGCAGTGATGTTGTACGTCCGGTTCCCGTTGTCGCTCCGAAATGTCGAAGATCTTCTTCATGAGCGCGGTATCGATGTGAGCCACGAGACGGTTCGATTTTGGTGGCATCGGTTCGGCCCGATGCTCGCTTCCGAGATACGAAAACGCCGCATTGAGGGCATGCGATCGAGCCGTTGGCGGTGGCACCTGGACGAGATGTTCGTCAAGATCAACGGCGAAATGAATTACCTTTGGCGTGCTGTGGATCACGAAGGCGAGGTCCTCGAAAGCTTTGTCACAAAGACACGTGGCAAGAAAGCGGCCTTGAAATTCCTAAAGAAAGCAATGCGCAAGCATGGTCGACCGGAGGAAATCGTCACGGACCGGTTCAGGTCATATGGGGCGGCGCTGCGCGTCCTCGGTTCCGAAGATCGTCAACAGACAGGGCGCTGGAAAAACAATCGCGCGGAGAATTCCCACCTCCCATTTCGACGACGGGAGCGGGCGATGCTTCGCATCCGTCCACGCCTTCGTCTCGAACCATTTCAGCCAAGAACGCAGCCTCTCAAGTCGCGACGTCTTCAAGAGGAAACGCACCGCCGCTCTCGCCGAGTGGCGCGGTCTTCTCGCGGCATAAGGGACAGTGTCACTGTCCAAATGGAGACTGGTTCGAATTATTCTGCCAGCACCATCATTGGGCACGGGTCAATGCAGGGATCTCTGATTGAAGACTGAATTCCAGTGCTGCCACGAGAGCTGCGCAATCCCATTCGCGAGGAGTTCGCACACGAAGGTTGGGAATCCTCTACCATCTCAGCCTAGGAAAATTCGTGGGAGGTGGACATGAACAACCGCACTTGGCGACCAGATCTTTCCGATCCCGGCGTTCAAAAACGACTCGCTCCGCGGAATGCGATCTACTTCAATCTGATCTCTTATTGCCGACACATCGGTCTCAGAAAGCTCGACGATAGAAATTCGACGTGGGTCGCGCGTATCAGGCGGAAAGATGGGGGCTACACACAGAACTGCCTCGGCCATGCAACGCAAGCCGGCGAAAACCTTATGAGCTATGAAGAGGCTGTGGAATGTGCAGAACGGTGGTTTCGTCGCAGTGACGTGCGGCGGATTGCTGCGGAACCCTACCAGGTTGGCTCAAAACGAACCTTGTCGATTTGCCCAATCGGGCTGGAGTACTCAGTTGGGCACGCGTTGGCTGACTATCTGGATTGGAAGCGCTTACGCCGACATCTCGAATGTCGCGACTTCTGCATTGCGATGGGATGAGGTTGTGATCGACCGAACCAATCGACGATGGCAGGAACTCCTGAGCATGGCGCGGCTCTTTTTGCAGGGACGCTATCAGACGACCACAGGCGGTTCGGGGCAGGGCACAGCGTTGCTTTTCGAAATGAACACTCTCTTCGAAGAGTACGTCGGGCGCCTGGTCACCCGTGCCTTGTCCAAGACAGACTTCAGTGTTTCGCTACAAGGTGGGCGTCTCTTTTGTCTCTCTGCGGAAACGACTGAGCGAGGTCTGTTCCCTACGAAGCCGGATATGGATCTGCATTGTTATTAAGTGGCGGTAGAACACATAGGTCCTCGACTAGCCTGACACCGCCTTGCTGAGGGTCTGTGGGGTCAGGCTTCAAGCGCGGCTTTCCAAGCTTTTCGATACAAGGTGAGCCTATCCGCCAGGGACGCATCATCATGCGCCTTGGTATTGGGCGAAAGCACCTTCCCCGTGGCGGCAAGCAGGGCCGCTCCTTCCGAAGTGCCGGTGGTGGAGGCCGCCGTTTCGATTGGACTGCCGCTGGCGACCGCGAGCATGGCGATGAAAGCCCGGTTGCGTGCGAATGGACCTTCGACCACGACCGGGCCACGATGGCCGATAAGATTGAGGCATTCGGCCACCACGAGCGCCAGGTAGAAGCCCATCGCCGCGCCGCGTTGGGGGCTGTCGGTGGCGGGTTCCGCGCCGACCCAGTGGGCCTCGCGCCCCTGAAACGGACCGCTCTCGGACACAAGTGCGGGCAGAAGCATGATGCCGCTGTCCAGCACCTCTGCCATCGCGGCCTCGCCGGGATCGACTTGCGCACCCTGCATTGCAAGTGCCCACTCGCGCCCACCCATGAAGCGAGCCGAGGGAACCGGGTCGCCCAGAGCGTTGACGTTGACCAGCGTGTCGCGGTTCGGGTCAAGCGCAACCGGATCACCGCCAACGGCCATCGAAATCACCCAGGTGCCGGTCGACACGACCGAGAACGGGGCTTTTCTTCCGAGCACATAAGGAAGGAGTGACGCGTTCGAGTCATGGATGCCGACATGGACGGGTGTTTCGGTGGAGAGCCCTGTGTGCAGAGCAATGTCGGGCAGGACCGTGCCGAGCACCTCGGCCGAGGGCCGCGCCGGGGCGAGTGTCTCCGCGATGCCGAGCCGGTCGACCAGCGAAGAGAAGCCCCGGGCCTCGGGATTCCACAAATCGGTGTGACAGCCGAGTGAAGATACGTCCGTCGCTGTGACGCCGGTCAGCCGGTAGCCCCAGTACTGAGGATAGGTAACGATGGTCGCGGTGCGCCGGGCCAATTCCGGATCGGTTGCGAACATCCAGTGGATCTGCGCGCCTAGGTTCAGCCCCATAGGCAGCCGCGGTGAGCCCGTTTCGGAGAAGGGAGGGCGGATCTCGTCATAGGCGGTGGCCATCTCGTCGGGGCCGGTATGCTCATAATCGAGCATCGGGGCGGCAAGGCTGCCATCGGCGGCGAGCAGCACGGCTGCCGCGCCGTGGGTCGTGACCGAAATCGCGTCGACACCATGCTCGCGGTGAAACGCACCCAGGGCGTCGAGCAAAAACCCCCAGTGCCCGTCGAGGTCGAAATGCGGCCACGGTGGGCCGGGCAGAACCTTGTTGGGGCGCGTGACCACGGCGATCTCGCCGAGGGTGTCGAGGTCGACCAAAGCGAGCTTTGCATTGGTCTTGCCGATGTCAAAAACGGCGACGTGGGTCATGGAATGTGGAACACGGTCTCAAGCGGGATCGAAACCGGTTCATTATCCGCGTTCGTCTCCATTATGTCAGCCATGTGGGCCCACCACTTCTGCATCACTGGGTGAGAGGGCAGATCGTCCATCTTGTGGTCGTCGGTGCGCCAGAGCACGCCGAAAAGCGTGTTCGTTTCCTCGTCGAGATGGATGGAGTAGTCCGACACGCCGGCCTCTTTCAGCAAGGAGACAAGTTCCGGCCAGATCTCGTCGTGTCGTTTTTTGTACTCTGCCTTCATTCCAGGGTTCAGGCGCATCTTGAACGCGTGTTTCTGCATCAGGGCCTCCGGACCATGTTCCAAAGGCGGGGCAGGGCGATAACAGAGATGAGCAGCGCGCCAATGACAATCGACATCACGATGCCGGGAACGTTCAGCAAGCCCAGCCCGAAAGTGACCAGTCCCATCACGAAAGCCGCGATCACCACGCCGGGGATCGTTCCCGAACCACCCAGAATGTTGACACCACCCAGCACGACCATCGTCACCACCTCGAGCTCCCAGCCAAATGCAATAGAGGGCCGCGTCGAGCCCAGCCGCGAGGTCAAGCACACCGCCGCGACACCGGCCATCAGCCCGGTGAGCAGGAACAGGATGAATTTCACCCGCGCCACCCGGATGCCGGAAAACAGGGCGCCGGTGGGGTTGTTCCCGATGGCAAAAATGGCTCGGCCGAAATTGGTCTTGTGCAGCACGATTCCGTAGATCACGGCAAGCACTGCGAAGAGCACAAACTCGAAGCTGATCACCCACCAGACATAGCCTTGCCCGAAGAACGCGAAGCTCTCCGGATAGCCCCGATAGGCCTGGTCGCCGAGCACGATATAGGCGATGCCGCGAAACAAACTCATCGTGCCGATGGTTACGACGATTGAAGGCAGGCCGAGGCCTGTGACGAGAAAACCGTTGAAGGCGCCTGCCGCTAGCCCGACGGCAAGTCCAATGGCGACGATCGTAGGCGTATCCGCACCCATCTGAACCGCCGCCCCCATCGCGGTCGACGCAAGCGCAATGATCGAGGCAACCGAAAGGTCGATCTCGCCCGAGATGATCAGGAGTGCCATGGCGAAAGCGATCATCGCCTTTTCGGTGAAGTTGAACGTCGCGTCCGACAGGTTCCACGCGTTAAGGAAATAGGGCGAGGCAAACGAGTTTGCGATGAAGATCGCCACCGCCACGATCAGCAGCAGCGTCTCCCAGCTCTTCAGCCGACGTGCCAGCGGAGATTGCAGCCGATCGGGAACGAAATGCGATGACGTGCTCATGCTGCCTGCTCCGCTCTCTTGAGGATGACCCGGCCCTTGGTGCGGTTGGCACGCGCATTGAGGGCAACAGCTATGATGATTGCGCCGCCGGAAATCGCGAGTTGCCAGAAAGGTGAGACGTTGATCACCGGAAGGGCATTGTTGATGACTCCGAGGAACACTGCGCCGAGGAGCGCACCGATGACGGAACCGATACCACCGGCGATCGATACGCCACCGATCACGCAGGCCGCGACGACTGTGAGCTCGAAGCCCCCGGCGATATCAACATAGGCCACGGCGTAGCGCGAGACCCAAAGATAGCCCGTGATCCCGGCCAGCGCGCCAGCGATGGTATATGCCCAGAACTGGGTGCGCCCAACGTTGATGCCGGCATAGACCGCCGCATGCGGATTTCCACCCACAGCGTAGAAGGCCCGCCCCAGCGTGGTACGTGTCATCAACAGGTAAATGACTACGACGGCGAGGATCGCAACCCAGGACAACACTGGTAGGCCGAGGACTTCAGCACGCGGGAAGGCTTTGAATGGGTCGGACATCTCGTGAGAATTGACCCATTTGCCTTCCGAAATTAGGAAGATGATACCCCGGTAAATGGTCATCGTGCCGAGCGTGACCACGATTGGCGGGATCTCCAACTTCCAGACCAGAAGGCCGTTAAACAAGCCCATGATCGTTCCGAGCGTCACCGCGATTACAAGGATGACTGGGACCGGAACGCCGGGATAGGCGACATTCAACATTGCCACGACCATGCCAGTGAGAGCGAGGTTGGCGGCGACTGAGAGATCGATGCACTTCGTGAGGATGACGATCATCTGCCCCAAGGCGAGGAGGATCAACGGCGATGTGTCGTTGAATACCGAGGCGAGGTTGCCCGGCGCGACAAAACCCGGAAAACGTGTCGCGATTAGCGCCAGAAGCATAACGATGGCGCCCAGGAGGATCGTTTCGCGTGCGGTGACGAGACGTTTCAACATTGCTTAGCCTTCCATGGCTTCGGTGGCAATACCGGCCGCGTGGCGGACCAGGGTTTCTGGGGTCATGTCGTCTCCGTCGACCTCGGCCACGATCCGACCCTCACGCATCACGATGATGCGATCGGACATGCCAAGAACTTCGGGTATCTCGGAAGAGACCATAATGACGGCGAGGCCCTGGGCGGCGAGCTCAGTCATGAATTCGTGCACGGCGGCCTTGGAGCCGATGTCGATACCTTTGGTGGGTTCGTCGAGGATGATGACCTTGGGCTGTGTGGCAAGCCACTTGGCGATGACCACCTTCTGCTGGTTTCCGCCCGAGAGGCTCTCCACCGGGGTATCCAGCGAGGCCGCGCGCAGGTCGAGCCGCTCGGTGAAACTGCGCGCGAGCTGAAATTCCTCTGCAAGCCGGATGAAACCCTTGCGCGAGGTTCGTGCGAGTGAGGGCAAGGTGATATTCTGAAAGATAGGCATGGGCGTGATCGCGCCCTGCTTGCCACGGTCCTCAGGCACGTAAACGATGCCGTGGCCAACCGCATCTGCTGGCGAATGAATCGAAACCGCGGTCCCGTCGATTTTGACCATCCCGCCGGCGGGTTTGGTGATCCCAAATAGCGACTGCATGAATTCAGAGCGCCCGGCGCCCACGAGCCCGTAAAAGCCAAGGATCTCACCTTTCTTCAGCGAAAAGCTGATATCCGCGAATTCGGTTGGGTGCTCGTAACCATCTACTTCAAGCACAGTCTCGCCGGGGGAGGCCGTGCGGGTAGGGAAGATGTTGTCGACCTCGCGGCCTACCATCATCTTGACCAGCGCATCGTTGTCGACTTCGGCAATACGTCCCTCACCGACGAACTGACCGTCACGGAACACGGTGTAATTATCAGCGATCCGAAAGATCTCGTCGAACTTGTGGCTGATAAACAGGATCGCTTTGCCTTGCGTTTTCAACTGCTCCACCAACTCATAGAGCTCCTGGATTTCCTTGTGGCTGAGTGCCGCGGTTGGCTCGTCCATGATGACTACGCGCGCATCGATCGACAGCGCGCGGGCGATGGCCACAAGGTGTTTGTTGGCGATGCCGAGATCTCTGAGCTTGTGCGATGGGTCGATTTCGGCGCCAATCTCATCAAGGATGGCGCGCGATTTCCGGACCATCTCGGGCCAGTCCATCAGGCCAAACCGCCCACGCGGGGCATGGCCGAGGAAGATATTCTCCGCCACCGAAAGCTCGTCGAACAGCACCGTCTCCTGGTGGATCGCGGTGATACCTGCGTCAGCCGCTGCTTGGGCGGTAGAAAACCGCGTCGCTTCGCCGTCGACGATAATATGGCCCTCAGTGGGCTGGTAGATACCGGTCAGAATCTTGACAACGGTCGACTTGCCCGCGCCGTTCTCTCCGACCAGAGCTGTGACCTGTCCCGGGAAGAGGCTCAACGATACTTCCGAGAGTGCTTTCACCCCAGGGAACGTCTTGGTGATGCCGTCGAGGGCGAGGATCGGAGTAGATGCGGTCACGGCTGCTGCCTCGGTACTTTTTTCGGACTTCATCAACATGGCACGCCTCACCCTGATGGCATATTGGCTCCCCGGCACGAACGCAGCCCGCGCCGGGGTGGGAGGAAGCGATCAGAAGATCGACTTGAATTCCTCGATGTTCGACGCGTCGTAGGTGAAGGGATCCGACATCGCGCCCGTGTTCGTGTCGTCCAGCGTCACCGCGCCGATCCGGCCCATCGAGATCGAGGCGCCGGGCTCGGCGGCCGCGTTGCCAGCGGCCAGTTCATGGGCGATGTAGGTCGCCGCGTAGCCGAGGTCGATCGGATTCCAGATCGCGAAGCTCTCGGTGGCCCCCGATTCGACGCAGCCGGCCATTTCCGACGGCAGGCCGAGGCCGGTCACGTTGACCTGGCCGATTTTGCCTTCGTCGGTCACGGCCTGGCACGAGGCGAGAATACCCACGGTCGTCGGCGCGATGATCGCCTTCAGATCAGGGTAGGTCGCCATGAGGCCCTGCGCTTCGCGGTAGGATTTGTCCGACAAATCGTCGCCGTAAACGGTCGCGACGAGGTTGATGCCCGGGTAGTTCGGCAACACTGCCTTGGCGGCTTCGATCCAGGCGTTCTGGTTGGTCGCGGTGGCCGAGGCCGAAAGGATCGCGACGTCGCCGCCATCGGGCATGTGATCTGCGGCCAGCTTCAGGATCGTATTGCCGATCAGTTCAGTCGACGACGGGTTGAGGTGCATCATGCGGCCTTCCGGCGCCACACCTGAATCCCACGAGATCACGGTAATGCCGCGGTCCATCGCCTTCTTCAGTGCCGGGACAAGCGCGTCGGGGTCGTTTGCGGAGATCGCGATTGCGTCGACACCTTGCGCGATCAGCGAGTTGATCACTTCGATCTGGCCTTCAGCGGTGGTGTCGGTCGGGCCGGTGTAGATGATCTCGGTGCCGCCAAGCTCGCCGGCAGCTTCCTCGGCGCCCTTTGCGGCCGCTTCGAAGAAGCCGATGCCCAGTGCCTTGACGACGAGCGCGATGCGCATGTCCTGGGCGTTGGCGGCGGTGGTGGTGGCGGCCAGCGAAGTTGCCATTGCCGCCGTGGTCAGTACTTTTTGCATAACACTCATGATGTCCTCCCTGAGCGTGTTTCGTGGTGCGGTTATGAGGCCGCGCCTTCCTCGCTTTCGCGTCCCGTCGCGACGTTTGCGACGATCAGCTTGATCTCCGCCGCCTCGAGCATCGCTGCCGCGCGGTCGGAAATGCCATCGTCGGCCACCACCACGTCGATCCGCTCGAGGGGGATCAACACCAGCGACGACCGGTTTTCAAACTTCGTGCTGTCGACGAGCACCACCAGCTCGTCGGTCTGGCCGATGAGCTTGTGCTCGGCTTGGATCAGCAGGGGATCGGCCTCCATCAGCCCAAGCGGCCCGATCCCTTGCGCGCCCATGAACATCCGCCGTGCGTAGAAATTGCGTGTCACGTCGTTTTCGAAGGGGCTGAGCACGATCTGCTGCTCGCGGTAGATCACGCCGCCTGAGAGCATCACTGTGTTCTTTGAGTGCTTCAACAAATGCTCGGCGATCGGGAAGGAGTTGGTGAAGACCTGCAGCCGTTTCGAGGCCAGCGGATGGACCATCTGGAAGGTCGTCGTGCCGCCGTTGATGATGATCGGTTCGCCGTCTTCGCACAGGTCCGCCGCCGCTTTGGCGATGGCCTGTTTCTGCTTGATGCGGTGGGTCTCGTTTACCGCGAAGGTGCGCCCTGCAAGGCCGACGAATTGCGGCGGGGCGATGGCTTCGGCGCCCCCGCGCACGCGCCGGAGCTTCTTCTGCATGTGGAGCGTGGCGATGTCCCGGCGCACGGTGGCTTCGGACACGCCCGTGAGGTTCACGAGGTCGACCACGGTCACGACAGGACGATCCTGGACAGCGGACAGAATGAGCCTGTGGCGTTCACTCTCGTGCATCTTTTCCTCCCTTGAGGCGTGACGCTGCGAAGATTCTCGCTCAAAGTCAATCAAATTTTGTCACATATGCACATAATAAAATGCATTATGATTGGAAATGATCGTTTCTGATTGACATTTCGCCGCACCAGCCGCAGCCTTGCGGCGGCAACAGACTCGGGCGCGCGGCGCCTTTGGGAGGACATCAGCATGACCAAGACCTCTGCCGCCTCGCGGCTAGAAAACCTTTGGGACGACAGCCGCGCGGCCTCGATGAGCGAGCCAGAAAAGCTGCTGTATCGGTCCAACCTGCTTGGCTCCGACAAACGGATCACCAACTACGGCGGTGGCAACACGTCGGCGAAAGTAATGGAGAAAGACCCGCTAACCGGAGAGACGGTTGAAGTGCTGTGGGTCAAGGGCTCGGGCGGCGATGTCGGCTCGATCAAAGTCGACGGCTTCGCCACGCTCTACATGGACAAGCTGAACGCGCTGAAGGGTGTCTATCGCGGCGTCGAGTTTGAAGACGAGATGGTCGGCTACCTGCCGCATTGCACATTCAACCTGAACCCGCGCGCCGCTTCGATCGACACGCCCTTGCACGCCTACGTGCCCAAGAAGCACGTCGACCATATGCATCCGGACGCGGTAATCGCCATCGCGGCTGCGAAAAATTCGCGCGCGCTCACCGCGGAGATCTACGGCGATGAGATCGGCTGGCTGCCGTGGAAGCGGCCGGGCTACGAGTTGGGGCTGTGGCTCGAGAAGTTCTGCCTCGAAAACCCGGAGGCCAAGGGGGTCGTGCTCGAAAGCCACGGGCTTTTCACCTGGGCCGACGACGCGAAGGATTGCTATGAGCTGACGCTGGAGATCATCCAGAAGGCGACGGACTGGTTTGCAGCAAAGACCGAGGGCAAGCCGGCTTTTGGCGGCGCGCAGCACGAGAGCTTGTCGGCTGAAGACCGGCGCGCCGTGGCAGCGAAGCTGATGCCCGCCGCGCGCGGTATGGTTTCCGGTATACAGCACATGGTCGGCCATTTCGACGACCAAGACGCGGTGCTGGATTTCGTGAATTCGCAGGACTTCGTGGCGCTTGCGGCGCTCGGCACGTCCTGCCCCGACCACTTCCTTCGCACCAAGATCCGTCCGCTGGTGGTGGCTTTCGATCCGGCCAAGGGAAATATCGACGAGGTCCTGGCCCATCTGCCGGAGCAAGTGGCCGCCTACCGCGCCGACTACACCGCCTATTACGATCGCTGCAAACACGACAACTCGCCCGCCCTGCGCGATCCCAACGCGGTGGTCTGGCTGGTGCCGGGCGTGGGCATGATCACTTTCGCCAAGGACAAGGCCACCGCGCGTATCTCGGGTGAGTTCTACGTCAACGCGATCAACGTGATGCGTGGTGCCTCAGGGGTGAGCGAGTATGTCGGCCTGCCCGAGCAGGAGGCCTTCGATATCGAGTACTGGCTGCTCGAAGAAGCCAAGCTGCAGCGCATGCCGAAGCCTAAGCCGCTGGCGGGCCGCGTCGCGCTGGTGACCGGCGGGGCAGGTGGCATCGGCTCGGCGACAGCCGAAAAATACCTCGCCGAAGGCGCCTGTGTCATGTTGGCGGATATCAACGCCGACAGCCTCGCGGCAACCGCCGAAAACCTCTCGGGCCGATACGGCAAGGACGTTGTGCGCACTGTGCAGATGAACGTCACCGACGATGCCGCCGTGGCTGCCGCCTACGCAGAGATCGCGGTGGAGTTCGGCGGGGTTGATATTCTGGTCTCGAACGCCGGAATCGCCAGTTCGGCCCGGGTCGAAGAAACCACGCTGGATCTGTGGCAGAAGAATATGGATATCCTGTCCACCGGCTATTTCCTCGTCTCGCGCGAAGCCTTCAAGGTGCTGCGCGCGCAGGGCATCGGTGGTGCGGTCGTGTTCGTCGCGTCGAAGAACGGCCTCGCCGCGTCGCCCAACGCCTCGGCCTATTGCACCGCCAAAGCGAGCGAAATCCACCTCGCCCGGTGCCTCGCGCTGGAAGGCGCCGAAGCCGGGATACGGGTCAACGTGGTGAACCCCGACGCCGTGCTGCGCGGGTCGAAGATCTGGGAAGGCGAATGGCTGGAGCAGCGCGCCTCGACTTATGGAACTGACAAAGAAGGTCTTGAGGAGATGTACCGAAATCGTTCGATGCTCAAGCGCTCTGTTTTCCCGGAGGACATTGCGGAAGCGGCTTATTTCCTTGCCTCCGATCTCTCGGCCAAGTCGACCGGAAATATCATCAACGTCGATGCCGGCAATAAGGAGGCGTTCACGCGCTGACGCTGGATCGGGGAGGACATTATGCGGCTCAGCCAATGCCATAACTTCCATGACTTCAGAGAGTTGGCGCGTCGACGCCTGCCCGGACCGATCGTCAACTACATCGACGGTGCGGCGGAGGACGAAACCACTTATCGCCGCAACACCGCCGCTTTCGAGCAGGTCGACCTGCTGCCGCAGGTGCTGCGCGGAGTCGAAGAGGTTGACCTGTCGGTCGAGATCATGGGTCAGAAGCTGGCGCTGCCCTTCTACCTTTCGCCCACCGCCTTGCAGCGGTTGTTCCATCACGACGGCGAGCGCGCCGTGGCTGCGGCGGCGGCGAAATACGGCACGATGTTTGGCGTCTCCAGTCTCGGAACCGTGAGCCTCGAAGAGCTGCGCAGGGCGCATTCCAACCCGCAGGTCTACCAGTTATATTTCCACAAGGACCGTGGGTTGAACCGGGCGATGATGCAGCGTGCCAAGGAGGCGGGCGTTGAGGTGATGATGCTCACCGTCGACAGCATTACGGGCGGCAACCGCGAGCGCGACAAGCGCACCGGGTTTTCAATCCCGTTCCGGCTCACGCTCGCCGGGATGATGCAGTTCGCGCTGAAACCGATGTGGGGGATCAACTACGTCACCCACGAGAAATTCAGTCTGCCGCAGCTCGACGAACACGTCGACATGGGCGGCGGCACAATGTCGATCGGGCGCTACTTCACCGAGATGCTGGAGCCGACCTTGAACTGGGACGACCTCGCCGAGATGGTCGAGGAATGGGGCGGCAAGTTTTGCCTGAAAGGCATCATCCACCCCGACGACGCCGTGCGGGCTGCCGAGGTTGGCTGCGACGCGGTGATCCTGTCAAACCATGGTGGACGCCAACTCGACGGCTCGCGCGCACCGTTCGACGGGCTGGCCGAGGTGCTCGACGTGGCGGGCGACAAGCTCGACGTGATCCTCGACTCGGGCGTCCAGCGTGGCACCCATATCGTTAAGGCGCTTGCGATGGGCGCGAAGGCGGTCGGTATCGGGCGCGGCTATCTGTTTCCGCTTGCCGCGGCCGGGCAGGCCGACGTCGAGCGAATGATCGGCCTCCTGAAAGAAGAGGTCGAACGAGACATGCGGCTCATGGGAGCGGCCTCGGTGGCCGATCTCGGCCGCGACAACCTGCGGTTTCGCTGACCGCGAAAAGGAGAACCCAGATGAGCAAATCCTACGATGCCGCCCGCGACGTCTTCGCCGGTTGGGAGGTGGACACAGAGGCTGCGCTCACGGCGCTGAGTCAGATCCCGATCTCGATGCACTGCTGGCAGGGCGATGACGTGGTGGGCTTTGAGAAGAAAACTGGCAGTTCCGGCGGCGGCATCCAGGCCACCGGCAACCATCCCGGGCGCGCCCGCACCCCCGAAGAGCTGCGTGCCGATCTCGAGTTTGCCTACTCGAAGATCCCTGGCAAGCATCGCCTCAACCTCCATGCCTTCTACATGGACACGGATGAAAGCCCGGATCGTGACGAGATCGAGTATCGCCACTTCATCCCCTGGGTCGACTGGGCGAAGGAGCAGGGGCTTGGTCTCGACTTCAACCCGACCTTCTTCGCGCACGCCAAGGCCGACGACAACCTGACGCTCTCACACCCCGACGCGGGAATCCGCGACTTCTGGATCGAGCACGGCAAACGCTCGCGTGAGATCGCAGCGCGGATGGGAGAGGCGCTGGGCAGCGCTGCGGTCAACAACATCTGGGTGCCGGACGGATACAAGGACATACCGGTCGATCGCATGGCGGCGCGTCAACGGCTCGAAGCCTCGCTAGACACGATGTGCGCGGAAAAGCACGACAAGGCACACATGCTCGACGCAGTCGAGTCGAAGCTCTTCGGGATTGGTGTTGAGGCCTGCACCGTCGGCAGCCACGAGTTTTATCTCGGCTACGCGATCAAGCGCGGGACGCTGCTCTGCCTTGACATGGGGCATTTCCACCCGACCGAGAACATCGCCGACAAACTTTCGTCGGTCGCCCTGTCGGTCGACGAGCTGCTCCTCCATGTCTCGCGCCCGATGCGTTGGGACAGCGACCACGTGATCCTGCAAGACGACAGCATTCTCCAAATGGCACAGGAGCTGGTCTTCACCGGCCTGCTCGACCGCACCCATATCGGGCTCGACTTTTTCGACGCCACGATCAGCCGCACCGCCGCTTGGGTGATCGGCAGCCGCAACATGCAAAAGGCACTGCTGCGCGCGCTCTTGCTCCCACAGGACCGGCTGAAAGAAGTCGAGGAGAACCTCGATTGGACCACCCGCCTCATGCTCACCGAAGAGGCGCGGGATCTGCCTTTCGCGGCGGTCTGGGAAGAGTTCTGCGAGCGCAACGAAGTGCCCGCCGGCCTGGGCTTGATTGACGACCTCGATGCCTATCAGGCTTCGGTGGCTGGGAGGGGTTGAGATGGCGACTTTCACGCACCCGATCAGTTTCGTCAAAGAAGCCGCGCCGTTCGTGCATCTTTGCTGGAAGATGGGATGGAACGAAGCCAACGGCGGCAATTTTTCCTGGCGCCTGCCAACGCAGGAGATCGAAGGCATCCTCGCGCGCCACTATGCGGAGCTTCAGCCCGGCCCGACAGTGCCGATGCCCATCGACGAGCCCAACCTGGACGGCGAATACTTCCTCGTCACCGGCTCGGGCCAGTTCTTCCGCCATGCGCTGGAACGGCCGAACCAGGTGTTTGGCATCGTTCAGATCGTTGAGGGCGGTAGGGCCTGGCGGCAGGTTTGGGGTTTCACTTCAGGGGCGCGGCCGACGTCAGAGTTCGCCACCCATCTTGTAGCCCACGCCATCCGCAAGCGCCTGTCGGATGGGCGTGAGCGGATGATCCTTCACGCGCATCTGCCGGAGTTCATCGCTCTCTCTTTCCTCGAGGACCTCGACAGCCGGGCGCTAACCAGGGCGCTGTGGGAGAAGATGCCCGAATGTATCGTAATCTTCCCCGACGGCGTGCGCGTGGTGCCACTCTTGTTGCCGGGCACGGTCGAGATCGCCGAGGCGTCGGCGCTTGAGTTGGAGAAATCGCGGATCATCTCGTGGAGTCACCACGGGATATTCGTTTCCGAGGAAAGCCCCGACAAGATCTTCGGCCTTGTCGAGACCATCGAGAAAGCCGCTGCGATCCACCGCAAGGTGCTTTCGGCGGGCGGGCCAAAACGGGCCATTTCCGACGATATTCTGCGTGAGCTGACCGCAAAGTTCGGGCCCATCATGGTTGCCCGACCGGAGTGGATCGACGGCTGAGCTAGGGACCGGCCCAACCGACAACAGCAAGCCAGCGGGCGCTGTCAGTGGGGCTTGGCTTTAGGCGGGCAGGTCTTGTCAGAGCAAATTGTTCCGGTACAGTTGGAAGTCGGAATTTCAGTGCTGATCGCAGTCACTTGCCTGGCCATTGGCCAGCAAACAGGGGAGTTTTGATCCGGCCTTGGAGCTGCCGGACGGGGAGGGACAGGCACCGACTTTTGTTTTGACAGTACCTTCGGGCGAGACGGCGCTGCGCAAAAAATGCAAAGATTTGAATGGGCTCTGTCAGAAAAACCCGCCTTGAGTGGGGCAAGGCGGTCTCGTAGCCTTGGGCTATGACCAAAAGCTCGCCCTTCAAGTACTTCAAGACTTCGCCTGAGATCATTCGCCTGTCGGTGATGCTCTATGTGCGGTTCCCGTTGTCTTTGCGACACGTCGAAGACTTGCTCCACGAGCGCGGTGTCGAGGTGAGCCACGAGACGGTCCGATTTTGGTGGCATCACTTCGGTCCGATGTTCGCATCCGAGATCCGCAAACGCCGGATCCAGGGCATGCGATCGAGCCGGTGGCGTTGGCACCTGGACGAGATGTTTGTGAAGATCAATGGCGAGATGCACTACCTTTGGTGAGCTGTGGACCACGAAGGCGAGGTTCTCGAAAGCTATGTCACGAAGACACGAGACAAGAAGGCAGCATTGAAATTCCTCAAGAAATCCATGAAACTCTATGGTCGGCCTCAGGTCCTGGTGACCGACAAGCTCCGGTCCTACGGCGCGGCGATGAAGGAGATCGGCAATGCCGATCGCCACGAAACCGGCCGCTGGTTGAACAATCGGGCTGAGAATTCACACCTGCCGTTTCGACGAAGAGAACGGGCAATGTTGCGTTTCCGGCGGATGCGAAGTTTGCAGAAATTTGCCGCCATCCATGCCTCGGTCTTCAACCATTTCAATTCGGAGCGGAGCCTCTCCTCCAGAGCAAACTTCAAGCTAAATCGTGCCGCCGCTCTCGCCGAGTGGCGTCAACTCTGCACGGCATAAAGGACAGCGTCATGGTTGCCCCAGCGGGCACGCAGCACCCTCTGCGAGAACTTCTTTGTCTTGAAATGGTCGAGGATCTCCCCGTCATTGGCGAGCATGCTCGACGCGGCAGGAAGCGAGAGACTGAGACTGCAGTTGGCCTTCCTCAGTCCCGATCACCACTGGGATGGGCAAGCTCGACAGTAGCATTGTCCACCCCGGCGTCCGGGGCTGCGCTGACGAGTTGTATCCTCCTGTAAGGAGCAATGCTTCCGGCACGGCGGAGAGCATCGTCGATCAGACTGTAGACTTCATCCCGACAATCCACGACGCGCTCGAACCGCGGTACCCAGTATCGGACGGTATAGCTGATGCCACCTTCTTCATAGGATCGCACGCGGATATCCGGGGCCGGCTCCTGTTGGATCAGTTTTCCCTCTCCTAATGCTTCCAGCATGATCTTCCGTGCGTTTCCGATTGATAGCACGTGGTCCAGAGTGATGTTGATCTGCGCGCGAAATTCCTTCTTTGGTGCGGAAAAGTTTGTGATCCGCTGACGTGAAATCTGGCTATTTGGCAAGATCATATACGTACCATCGACCGTAAGCAGCCGCGTCGTCCGCCAGCCGATCTCGATGGCCTTGCCCTGTGCCAATGTATCAATGTCAATCCAGTCTCCTATGCGGAACGGCGCTTCGATGGCAAGAGCGATGCCCGAAAGGGTGTCAGCGACCACGTTGCGGATTGCAAAGCCTAATAGCGCCAAAATGATGGTTGAGCCTGCGACGGCACCAAGCGCACCTTGCCCCAGGTAAAGCGACCCGATTGCCGCAAAGGCTGCTGTGAAGAAGAATGCAGCGATGAGGTCTTTCAAAAGGCGGGGGTAGGGCCGATTCCCACCCATCTGATCCAAAGCCATTGCCACCACACGGCTCGCAACCCATGCAGCGGCCAGATAGATCACGGTTGTGAGAAAAAGCGAGAATTCCTCACTTGTGGCAAGAAATTCGGGCAAGTCAGATTGGTATACTGTAAGACCGACACTGATCAACAGAACTGCGGCTGGAAAGATAACGCGGGTCAGATGGCGGATTAAATTCACGGGGAATCTCCTTTGGCGTTCGGTGCCATTCCTCATCACTGTTCGAGATACCGCAGGTTTTTGGCGGACGGACAAGTGCGCAGGAACGCCAGGTGGAACAAGATGGGATGCACGTTATCCTCCAGTCTCATCAGGAGTGAAAGCAGTGACAACTTCATGCAACAACGTTCCCTCCAACGAGGAGGTGCAGATGTTGTTGTCAAACGGTTGGGATCATTCGATCCGCGATGCCCCGAGGCGTGAAGCGGCACAACGTGACGCCCCGCCCGGGGCTACCGGCGATTGAGTGTCTGTCCTGCGAAGCACAGGGACCTCATATGTGTGCGGATCTTCATGCACCGGACATGGGCGATGTGACCCCCATTTCCAACTCTGCCGGCCGAGTAAGTCGGTATCTATTGCAGGTTTCGCGCCGACTGGGCCATTTAAGTCACTAAAGCGCCAATCCGACAATACCTACGCCGCTCGATTGACGCTCAAGCCGCGCAGACATACATTACCGCCATGATGGATCAGCTAGATCATTTTCGATTTATACTGCTGAACCGCCCGTTTCTCCGGGCGGTCTAGGCGCGTTCGCGCCTGCCATACCTCCCAGGGTCTCCTCACATACTTGAAACGTGAATGCGGTGAAATTCGCCCGAGGAGAAACTATGTGCGACTTCAATCAGCCCCATCAGCCAGCTATCCAACCGCGATCGCTTGCGAGAATATTGCGGAACATTCCGCTTGCCTTGCCCGCTACCGACTACCAAGAGCTCCAAGCGCATCTCGAAGATTGCGAATGTGCCTTGCGTCCTGGCTCGAAGCTGCTGGCGTATGTGCTGGCAAACAAACTGATGAACCGTCGGCCCGAGGACGCTGTGCATCACAGCGACCTTGTGGTTGGTGGGTCCTGCGTCACGTACGTCGTAGATGGGGAGCGCCCCAGACAGGCCTTCTCGTTTATCGCGCCAGAGCAGGACTGCCCTGCGGTGTCATCCCAGTTGCATCGCTGCTTGGGGCTACGTTGATCGGTATGAAGATCGGGCAGCGTGGCCCGCTCCTAATCTGAAAACGGCAGTATCAGAAGGCTTCTTGTGAATGACGTTAAAAGTCCAATTTGGGTCTCTGGGAAAAGCCAATGTCATCACCAAAGTAAGGAGAGTTAAAGATGCCTCAATCTATTCAAACAGCAGCGAAGCCGACCAAACGAAATCCAAAGATCATTCTCAATGCAGAAGACCTCACGCATCTGGAGGCCTTGGCCGACGGCATGATGAAGCGTTACCCGGCTGTCGCGGACCGCCTGTTTGACGAGATCGGGCGTGCCCGTATCGTGTCATACTCAAAGATGCCCCGAGACGTCGTCAGCATGGGCAGCACCGTGACCTATCGTGATGAAAGCACCGGGCAGGAAAAATCTGTTACGCTGGTCTATCCCGACGAGGCAGATATCGCCAAGTTGCGCGTATCGGTCATGACACCTATTGGTGTCGCGCTTCTGGGCTTGGCTGAGGGCGCCAGCTTCTATTGGGACACGCGGGAAAACCAGCGGCGTATGTTGACGGTCCTAAGCGTTAAGCAACCTTCTCTGCAAAACTGAAGCTGTGCGTAGACCTCGAACCGCTCGATGAACGCCGTCCTTGCAGGATGATGCTTATCTTCGATCATTTTAACGGCAGTCAGGGCTTTGTGGCTAAGGCTGCAGACGAAAAGGTTTTTTCTCATGACGGTTGTTATCAAGGGCGTGGGCGTTATCGGCGTCACCACCGCATATTATTTGGCAAAGCAAGGCGCTGAGGTCGTGGTGATCGACCGCCAAGCCGGACCGGGCCTGGAGACCAGCTACGCTAATGCAGGTCAGTTGAGCTATGGCATGACTTCTCCTTGGGCGGCTCCCGGCATCCCGATGAAAGCCGTCAAATGGATCTTCATGAAGCGCAGGCCCCGGTTCATCTGGCCGTTAATCAGCCCGACCATGCGGAAATGGTGCGTGCAAATGGTGCGCAACTGTAATCAGTAAAGCTACCGGATCAACAAAGGTCGCATGGCGCGTGTGTCCTGGAAAATACTGCATAGGCAAGGGTAGTCGCAGTCGCCAGCACCGCGAAAATGGCGAAAGCGCGGATGTGACCGATCCGGCAATTCACGCGCTTGCCGCGCAGCCCCCCAAGTACGAGTTCCCGTTAATGGATCCCATTTGCGCTCCGGTAACGCGGAAGTGCCGTGCCTTTACGAAAACGTATCAAAGCACATGACCCGTCGCAAACGCTTGGCGCAGGCTCTCATCGGCGCAATTGCGCCGAGCGCTCGAGACTTACTGTGACGCTATTGAAAGGCGTATCGGCAGGGCTCATATCAGTTTCATGACGATGTTCAGTCTTCATAAGAGGTTCCTGCTTTCAGCAGGAAAGCTGCTGAACCGCCGGTGACCCCGGGCGGGGCAGGCCAGTACGGCTGTCTCACGCCTCGGGGCTAACTCTTATCTCTCACCGATCTACACATGTGACGGAGGCTCCCGTGCTGTCCGGTTGTAACTTGCGCAATTCCGCAAGTTGACCGCGTTCGGCTGCCCGGTCTCACGTAATAGCTTCAGTATCTCTGGAATGGAGAATGACATGCACCCCTATATGTTCTTTCGAAACGATCCCGCACCTGCGCTGCGCTACGCACGCGCTTATCGCAAGCCTTCAAAATCGGGGGAGGCTCTGCGCCGATGGCTGCGAGCCGCATTCCGGCGTTGGGAGCGACGCAAGATGATTGCGGCGCTGGAAGCCATGGATGACCGGCTTCTACGGGACATCGGCATATACCGCAACGACATCCCGCGTTTGGTAGATGGCTTCGACGATCGCGAACTTCGGATGCGCCCGCTGGCGACTACGAATGCCAAGCCGGAGGAGATCTACGAAGAGGTTTGTCGCAACGTAGCTTGAGCGGCATCCCTGACCCGTGTCGCGCCATGGCGTTCTATGGCGCGACAATAATGAATTTAGATGAGACGCCGCGAAAAGGAGTTGGACCGATGATGCTCAGCAATGCCGATTTCGAAGAGATTTTCCCCGACTTGTTCAGGCCGGAGCGCCGCGCCCTCGTGAGCCAGTCGGTCAGGGCGGCCAGTCCCGCCTGTATCGCCCGCTGGGAAGACGATGGTGGCAGGCTCTGCGACAGGACGCAATCACACGATGTGTCTGACCGGAGAAGAGAAGTCGGCTACGCTGTCCATGATCCCGTGGAAACGCGCCATGCCCTCGAAACGCTGCCGGTTGCGGCGGCCCTTGGAGCCGCGTGGATGATGCTCGCGAGCTTTGGTCGGGTTGTGGATGGCCGATGATCGCAACCGTGAACGCCGCTTTGGAAGGCGCTGCGGCGTACAGTAGCGACACGCCAGGAACGACAATGAGGCTTGCCAACAACATGGCGGCCACGTCCCGATTTCAGAAAACCTGTGCGGTAGTGCCCCGGCACCACAAGGCCTCATCCGCCACACACGACAACATGTAGCAATGGAGACTCAAATGCTTGATACTCAGACGAAAGTTTTGGACGCCATGAACAGGCATAGCGGCGATCTATATTCCCGTCCCGCGCTCGCGGTGCTGGGCGAGGTGTTGAATGATACTTATCGGCTGATCGTCAAATCCCATACATACCATTGGAACGTGACCGGCCCGCTCTTCTACTCGATCCACAAGATGACCGAAGAGCAATACACCGACATGTTCGCCGCGGTGGACAAGCTGGCCGAACGAATCCGCGCACTCGGTAAGCCGGCATCGGTCAACTTTGCGCCCTTGACTGCTGAAGAGGGGGGCGCTGGCGATGCACAAATTGCAGATGAGATGGTCAAGGACCTGATCGCCGATCACGAAAGCCTCGCGCAACGGTTGCGCGCGCTTGTGAAGCTCGCGGAAGTGGAAGATGATCCGGCGACAGCCGACTTGGCCACCGAACGCGCCGCTTTCCACGAGGAGGTGGTCTGGATGCTCCGCGCGACGGCTGCATAGGTTGCCTCGACAGACAATGAACGGTCCCGGCTTAGGTCGGGGCCCTTCTTTGCAGGGTCCTTGCCCGCTTAGGAGGTGGCGGCTGGAAGTCTTCTCCCTTGGGTGTAAGTGATGTTCTGGAGCGCGTCGGGAGGTCATGTCAAAGGAACTTGGCTTGCGGCGGGGCAGGGGGCTGGATAGCGTCCCGGTATGACGAAACGCGATCCTTTCAAATACTTTAAGACCAGCCGCGAGATCATCCGTCTGGCCGTGATATTGTATGTCAGGTTTCCGCTTTCATTGCGGAACGTCGAGGATCTGCTCCATGAACGGGGTATCGATGTCAGCCACGAAGCCATTCGATATTGGTGGCATCGGTTCGGGCCGATGTTTGCATCGGAAATCCGAAAGCGGCGGATTGCCAGGATGAAATCCAGCCACTGGCGCTGGTACCTGGACGAGATGTTCTTGAAGATCAACGGTGAACGCCATTACCTCTGGCGGGCCGTGGATCACGAAGGCGAAGTCCTGGAAAGCTTCGTGACCAAGACGCGTGACAAGAAGGCGGCGCTAAAATTCCTAAGGAAAGCAATGCGCAAGCACGGACGCCCAGATGCCATTGTCACGGACCGGCTGCGCTCATATGGCGCTGCACTGAAGGAGATCGGCAACGCCGATCGACAGGAAACGGGGCGTTGGCTGAACAACAGAGCAGAGAATTCACATCGGCCGTTCCGACGACGGGAACGGGCAATGCAACGCTTCCGCCAGATGCGAAGTTTGCAGAAATTTGCCTCGGTCCACGCCTCGGTCTTGAACCTGTTCAATTCGGAACGCAGCCTCACCTCAAGATCACATTTCAAGCTGAACCGAGCCGCCGCCCTCGCCGAGTGGCGCGGCCTTTGCGCGGGATAAAGGACAGCCATCCTGCCCTTGCGGAGACCGGTTCGAATTGGTCTGGCAGCACCGCCACTACATAAATCATTGATATTAATCGATTTTACGCCTCGCGTATTGTGGCGTGTTTTTCGCGACTTGTGCGGGGTATCGACCCCTAGAGACTTGAAATTGCAGGCGAAATAGCCGCCCAATACGGCCCGAGTCTCTGTTTGGCATTTGGCGCGATACGGTTTTCGGCGGCCGCTTCTGGCGCTGGACTTGACTTGCCGTCAATTCGAAGCCGACTGGCTCCGATCGTGTGTATTACAGCATGCCGTTGTTTGTCTGCACACCAGCAAGGATAGTAACTATTTTGCCGCGCCGGGAGCGTCCGCCCGCACGTAAGTAACTAGAAGTTTTTCAGCATTCGGTGTTCCTGCAAACGGTCGCCGAGCGAAAAGCCCTCGGTTCTTATCGGCGGCTGGAAGATGTCGAGGCCCCGATCGAGAACGACCTTCCAGCCTGTGTCAGTTACGATGTCGCGTGCATGGGCCGTACCGGACGTATCAAAAGCCCAACTGAATTCGACGCCAGTACCGGTACAGGCTGTCGTAATCGACTCCAGCAGTTCACGCTGTCTGGAAATGTTGCCCTCGTCTGGGCCTGTGACGAGGTGGATCCTGACCTGGTTCTCAGGGGGGTCAGTCGGATCTGCTTCATTTCCTCAACATAAGTCTCGACGTCACTTTCTTCTGCCAGATACGGCTTGGCATATTTCGGCCTGATTTCAGGAGCGTTGATGTATGATGGTGGCGTGGGCGCCGCCGAACCTCCTCAGCCAACCCAAAGAATCGGGGGCCCGACCAACGGGCTCCCGTGATTTTTCGGGCTATGGCGGAAAGCGACACATACCGCTCCCCGGCCGTCAGGAAGCCGCCGTCGATCACTTCGACGGTCCAGGTGCGCCCCTGCCATTCCCGAATGAGCTTGGTACCGGTGCGCAGTCTGGTGCCAACGGACGCCCGAGACGCACTGCCGGCGGCGATGCGGTTCAGATCCTTGATCGTTCGGGCCTTGGGTCCGCCACGCACCTGACATTGCAGTTCGAAGGCGATGGCCCGGCGCAGGAAGGGCAGCGAGAGGTTCTTCGGGGGAGGTGCCCCGATCAGTTCGCGCCAGTGATCGAGTAGATCGGCGCGGTCTGCGGTTTCAAGAGCGGTGAGAGCCTCGGGCAGGTCCTTCAAGGCAGCCGGTTGGTGGGCCGAGTTCACTGGCCGGCCTCCGAACTGCTGTTGGCCTTCGCGTCGGCGCTAGCGCTGAGGGCGATCCGATAGATCAGCCCGGAGCCACCATCCTCCGGCTTGGCCGTTTCGACCTTGTGGCCTGCCTTGCGCAAGCCGGTGATCGCTGCGCGGGTGGTATGCGGTTGCCAACCGAGTGCCGAACTGATCCCAGCAATCGTGGTGCCACCGTCACGGCCCAGCATGCTGATCAGTTGATCCTTCTTGCTCGCGGTGCGGGCCGAAGCTTCCGTTACGATCGTTCCGCTAGAAACGTCGGTTTTGTCGGATGTGGTCGTGGGTTTCTTCGCCATAGTTAGCCTCCTGATTGGGGCCGGATCCATACCGGCCTTCCTACCAGGCAGAGCCCGGAGTTCCGGGCGGTGGCGCCGGACGAACCTGCTGTGTCGGCATGACCTGACTACCGCTTGCGGGGCCGACGAAGTCCAGCGAGAAATTGTAGGTGGGCAGGTGGGGCGGGAAGCCAACTGAGAGCAATTCGGCAAGGCAAATGCAGGAAGTGTGGAAGAGTCGCCATTCTTAGCGGTGAGCGCGGCTCTGCCGGTGGTTGCGCAGATTGTCTTCGTGATTCTGGATGGACTCAGGCCCATAGGGCCGTCCGTGCAGCCGCTTGGCCGATGGCCTATGCCCTCTCGTGGATTTCCGTGGCTGGCGGAGAGTCCGTGATGCCGCCATCGGTGCGTATGCAGTTCCGCGAGGCCGCGCTCATCGTGCGCCATTTGCGTGATACGGTCTGCGACAGCCCCGACTGTGCCTGGTGTCGCGAAAAGAATGATCCCAAGCGCGCGCTCTCGCGCTGGTTCGGTTTCGAGGCTTTCCGGCCTCAGCCAATGGACGACATGGGCCGACCCTTGCAGGAACGGATCGTCGATGAGGCGATGCACGGACAGAGCGTCCTCGGCATCCTGCCTACCGGCACCGGGAAATCGGTCTGCTATCAGATCCCGGCGCTTTCCAAGTTCGACAAGACCGGGGCGCTGACAGTCGTTATCTCGCCTCTGGTGGCGCTGATGTCCGATCAGGTGCAAGGGATGGCCAGAGCCGGGATTTCCTCTGCTGTCACAGTAAACGGCATGCTCTCGCTACCCGAACGGCAAGACGCGCTCGACAAAGTACGCAAGGGCGAAGCTGCAATGCTGCTGATCTCGCCCGAGCAGCTGCGCAGTGTCTCGGTCCGCTCGGTCCTGGCGCAGCGCGAGGTCGGTCTTTGGGTCCTGGATGAAGCCTACTGTATTTCGAAATGGGGCCACGACTTTCGGCCCGACTACCGCTATGTCGGACGCTTCATCAAGGAATTCTCGGGCGACGAGCCCTCGGCGCCCATCCTATGCTTGACCGCCACCGCCAAACCTGAAGTCGTCCGCGATATCCGGGAGCATTTCCTGTCGCGACTTGAAGCCGACCTTCTGCTCCTGGACGGCGGCGCGGTCCGGACCAACCTGACTTTCGAGGTACGGCCGACCCAACGCGGGACCAACCTTGCCGATATCCTCAACGTGATCGAAGCGAAGCTGCCGCGCGAAGGAGCCTCTGGCGCTGTGGTCTACTGCGCGACGCGCAACACAACAGAACGGGTCGCGGAGTTCCTCAAACAACAGGGTCTCGCGGCCGAGCACTTCCATGCGGGACTGAAGCCGGACGAAAAGCGGGACGTTCAGGAACGGTTCCGCATCGGAGAGCTCTGGGTGATCGCCGCCACCAATGCCTTTGGCATGGGGATCGACAAGCCCGATATCCGGCTTGTCGTTCATGGCGACATTCCCGGCTCTCTGGAAAACTATCTGCAAGAGGCTGGTCGCGCAGGCCGAGATCGGGAGCACGCCAATTGCGTCCTCCTCTTCGCCGGCGATGATGTTGAGCGCCAGTTCTCGCTCTCGGCCCGTTCAAGGCTCGCACGGCATGAGATTGGCGCGATCCTGAAGGCGCTCCGCCGACTCGACGGCAGGACCTCAAAGCACGGCGAAGTTGTCGCAACCTCGGGCGAGATCGTGCGTGCCGAAAAGGATCTGGAGTTCGAGCGCGACAGCGCAAGGCCATGCTCCAGCTCATCGATCAGGATCATCGGAGCATCGCCCGCGACATGCCTCTGCAATCCGGCGACGAGCAGTCTGACCGAGCCCAGTCCGAGTCCACGCAGGGGCACACCGTCCCCACCATGAAGTGAGATCGTGCCGCCGGTGAAGTTTACGCCATGGGCATCGAGCAGAGCCTGAACCTGCCCAGTAATTGGCACGCCGAGTCTGCCGGCCGTCGTCTGGACTGCAGCAAGGGCTTCGCCGAGCTGATCCTTCGCCTTGTCGCCAAAGGAGATGCGCGCGTCGCGCGCGGCTTGTGCAATCGCCGAAGCGGCGCTGGCCCGTTCCTCGGAGACCTTGTTGAGGATCGAACCGCGTTTCCAGCTTAGATTGTGCTCGCCCGATTGGCCGAGCCGGGTGGGCGCAAGGCGGACACGATCGGCCCAGCTCAGGCTGCGCGACTGTCCGAGTGCCGCCGCTCGATCGGAGACAAGCCGCCATTGTGGTTCGAGATCGTCACCCACCGCCAGCTCAACCGTCAACACCGTATCGAGGCCCGAACCTGGTTCCTCATCGATAGCGCCGCTCTGCAAATCGAAGCCCCGCAGATACAAGCCATAGGCCTCCATCGAGCGAAGGTGGCTGTCGAGCTCCCCGAGCGTGACGCTGATCTGGATAGGCTGGTCAAGCTGAAGCCGGTGGAAATCATCATCGCAAATGGCGAGGTTCCGCCGCGCGCCCAGGCAGAAATCGATTGCATCCAGGATCGTCGATTTACCACTGTCTCCCGGACCGATCAGGCAGTTGATTCCGGCCAGCGGAAACCAGTCGAGCCACCCAATAGACCGAAAGTTCCTGATTTCGATTTTACGAATCCGCGCCATTCAGCTCAATGCCTCCAATGCTGCAGGGCAAAGACTAGCGGTTAGCGCGGTCTGTCGATAGTTAAAGCCCGCCGCCTGGTGTGGGCCAACCAATCCCTGTTATCTTGCCAAGTTATTGCGAAAACCTTCCCCGCCTTTTAGCAAACCTTTGTAGTTCGGAAGACAGGAGCAGTGGAGCGCGCGATCCATGCCGATTAGGGCAACGATAGCGCAGCCCAGCTCTTGCGGGATGCGCATCCTACCTTCACGGAGAGCGAGGTAGATGGCCTCGGTTTGGCCAGCCTCGCCAAGCGTAGCTGGCACCGCAGGATGTTGAAACAGGTCTAGAGTCCATCCTGGCCCTTCGCCGCCCATTCGAATGACGGCTTGGGCACGGCCCTTCTTCTCATCGATGACAGCGCGAAAACGACGTCGCGCGGCGATGGCAATCGTAGCGGCCTCGCCGTCGTCGAGTGACGCTGTTCCGGAAGTGAGGCCGGCGAAATCCTCGTACTCATCGTCCGTCATGGCGACGATGCTAACCTTCCCCTGACCCACGAGCCCATGCAGGAAACCGCGGTCGCCGTTCCTTCGGCCCGTTTCGTTGTCGAGTTCAACCGCGACTATGTCGGGGACCACGACTGCGTTGGGAATCGCTGTGAGTATCTTAACGAAATCTGAGAACTTTGGACCGCATCCAGTTAGCTGTGGTTTCCATCAACATCATCGATACTGACGCGTATCGCACCGCCTTTTCCGAGTATCTTCGTCGGGGCACACCGATCCGGTTGTCGTTTAAACAGGTTGCGGACACGGAGCGGTATGTCTGGCGTACTCAGCGGGACGAGCGCGTGCGACCTTCACATCGGGTAAATGATGGCCGAATCTTCTCATGATCGAATCCGCCGGATACTGGCCATCCGGGCGAGGACTATAACTGTCGCTGCGAGGCTATTCCGTATGTCGAGGGGCGGACCGAGTTTGCATTTTTCGATCTTGTGACCGATACCGATTCAATGGTCGATCGCTGGGAGAACCATGATTTCATCTGGCACTTCTTTGCCGGTGCCGGTCGGGAGGTGGCACTGCCCGAAATCGGGCATCTTCGGGAGATTGTCGATCAGTATGCCACAAGGATGGAACGGAGGGGGCTTTTCGCCGCTTGGCCGATCAGATAGCGGACAGGGCGCGAGTGGGCGATCTACCGTACGATTTTGAGGCACCCTACGATTTCGAAGGTGTCGAATTCTCGCACGGAGATGCCACGGTCCAGGGGCGATTCAGCGGCACGGCTATGGTATCCGGTGATATGGTGCAAATCGAAGGCGTGGCACGTTTTCGGTTCAAAGACTATTTTACGGATCCGGTTGACCTGCGCGAGTTCTCGGCGTGGTTGCGGGAGCGCCCGGACCGGTTCTGGCGATTGTTGCAGACAGTCGGTGACCTCGTCGGGATTGGTGGCGGTCCGCAAGGCGCGCCGCTCGAGATCGACGAAAACGATGTTTCATCAATCTTCATGGCCGTTTCCGAAATGGGAGGGACCTCGTACATAATTACTGGTGAATGGGAGGCACACTTTCGTGCAGCAGTGCACCGAGAGCGAAACCGGAGCCACTACTGGGATCCGAACCTCGGTTCGCCATGATCAGAAACACTTTATGCATAGGTTGGAGATCACTTCACCGTCTTCTGAAGGGCCTGCTATTGCTTATGGTGGCTTATCCCTTTCTTTTGGTCATGATGTATTACACGACCGACGCGTTCTTTCCCAATGGCGCCGAACTTAATCGGAACTTCGATTTGAAAACTCGGTCGCGTGGAGATTTTTATCTACCCAATGGCCGATTGATCGTCCGACATGTACGGAACCTTTGCTGGAACGAAACGGCGGTTTCGGGATGGGGAGAGCCGGAGGGATTTGTGTGGCTAGGTGGAGATCACGAGGTGATTTACGCTAGCGATCCAAGATATTTGGCGACCATCGAGGAAAGCGGTCTGGGCCGCCCGACAGGGCCATGTCGAGGTTTCTATTCAACCCGGTTCGACGCGGAAACGCTGCTCGGTAACTGGAGATCAATGCGACCCGAGAATTGACGGCTGTCACCGCCCCTCCGAAAATGTGGTGCGAAGAAACGCGAAGGACGCGCACTTGGTCCGATATCGGCACGAGAGAGAGTTGGTCGCCGGAGTCATTTCCTCCGCCACCGCATAAGCCCTTGATATTACCTTGAAAATACTAAGTGTGCGGTTGCTTTGGCCCGTGTGCTACGCCCCCGCCGCCGGTGCAGAGACTCGCGTGAGGGGCCGTTTCGCCGGCTGGGCCGCTATATGTCTTGGTCTGACAGCGCCTGTCAGCCAAGTGCCAGGCCGGTGCGGTGAGCCGAATATGTCTGGACCATGCGGTCGAGTTCGGCGCGCGCTCCGGAAGAGGGCTTAGCGATCGGCAGTCGGGCATCCGGCCCGATATGTCCGGCCTCTGAAAGAAGATATTTCACCGGAGCTGGGCTATTTTCAATGAACATCGCCTCGGCGGCTGGGCGCAGAACCTCGTGAATTTCGAGGGCGCGTTGGGTGTCGCCCTCTGCCCAGGCCCGATGCAAAGCCACGCAGATTTCGGGGTCGTAGTTGGAAAAGACGCTGGTGAGCCCCGCCGCGCCGAGGGCGAAGAAGGCCAGCGCCAGACCGTCATCACCGCAATGGACGATGAAATCGGGGCCGGCGGCAGCGCGCAGCGCTTGCCCGCTTCGGCGGTCAGATCCCGAACATCCGCGCCTGGTCGTCCCAGTCGAGCGGGATCGGATGACGCGGGATTCGTTTCAGGGTGAGTTCCGGCGGCAGGGCTCCATCGCGGATCGCGTGCTGGATCTTCGGGGCGAGGAAGGCGAACTGACCACGGGTGCGGATCAGGGCGTCGTGGTGGCCTGCATCATGGGCAACCCTGTTGAGAGGCACACCGTCTCGCAAGGCTTCGGCCCATCGATGGGCCTCGAGAAGCGCTTTCAGCAAGTTCGGGTCGCGGCGGTATTCTTCCACCAGGATCGGCGTGTCACGCCCGTCGCGGCTGGCGAGGATGGCGGTCGCCGATGCCGTTCCCCTTTCAGATCCCGATGCACTGATCGAGCGGCTCACCGCGCTCATTGGGGGCGACGCCGCCCTTGTTGTCGCGGTCGCGGTCATGGGGTTCAGCCGGAAGGAAGCGGGCCACGTGCTCGGGTTCGGCCACGATGCGGCGCGCAAACGCTACCAGCGGGCGATTGTCAAATTGCGCGAGGAACTGGGGGATGCGTGCGATGTCCCATTCTGACCCGTGCAATGGCGTTTCTCCTGTGACGGCCCGATCTGGCCGCCGCAAACAGGAGACAGCGTGATGGACGCGAATGACATGGACGGGTTACTGGTCGGGCGATCGCAAGCAATCGACGCTGTGGAGCATCGGGAGCCGGGATCAGGATGCGGAGACGGTGCACGGCACCCAGAAACCGGTGGAATGCATGCGCCGGCCGATGCTCAACAATGCCTCGCCGGGCCAGGCGGTCTACGAGCCGTTCTTGGGATTGGGCACGACGATCATCGCCGCCGAGACCTCGGGCCGTATCTGCCTCGCGATGGAACTGGACCCGGCCTATGTCGATGTGGCCGTTCTGCGCTGGCAGGCCTTCACCGGCCAGGATGCGATGCTCGACGGAGATGGCCGGTCGTTCGCGGTGGTTGCCGCGGAAAGGGCGGCGTCATAAGCTAGGAGCCCATTCCCGATCGGATTGCTGCGTTTTCCGAATGGGTCTTGTGGACCCTGGTCTGCGTCCTGTGTCTCGTCACGGGCACGCCGTTTTCCGGGCATCGCGCGTGCCGCGCCTCGGGTCGCAAGGGGCGGGACTGATGGCCCGTCCACACATCACTCTGTCACCCGACCAGTGCCGCGAGGTGGAGACGCTGGCGGCGCTCCTGAACCAGGAGCAGATTGTCGATTATCTCGGGATTGCGCGCAATACGTTCCGCGCCATCTGCGACCGCGACGAGGAGGTTGCTGCGCGGTATCAAAGGGGTAAGGCGAAGGCCATCGCCCATGTTGCCAACGGCCTTTTGCAGAAGGCGCGCGCCGGCGATACGACGTCCTCGATCTTCTATCTCAAGACCCAGGCCGGCTTGCGCGAGACGCAGGAACCGTCGGGCGAGGAGGAACGCCGGGATCTGTCGGAGATGTCGGATGCGGAGACCCAAGCCAAGACCCAAAGCCGGCACCTTGTCGGGCAAGGCCATTGGTGCCCTGCCGCGCTGCCCGTCGCATCTGTCCGATGCGGCACGGAAGGAATGGCGGCGCCTCGCGACACCTCTGCACGAGGCGGGGCTTGTAACCCTTGCGGACCGCGCGGCCCTGGCGGCCTATTGCCAGGCCTGGGCCCGCTGGGTCGAGGCGGAAGAGCACCTGCGGAAGACCCCGTCGCTCCTAAAAACCCCGTCCGGTTCCCTCCGCCACATCCCCCGCCGCTACCCGACCTGCATTCCCCATCGCCTCAGCCAGTTCCAGGACCGGACCCTGCGGAGCAGAGCCGTCGCGGCTTCTCAGAGCAGGGAACGCACCATCCGCTCACCGCAGCGCGTGATCCGGCCGTTTCAACCGGCCTCCGCGGAGGCATATTTGCGCGGCGTTAGACCGAAGTGTGCGCCAAGCAACGACGCCTTCACATATGCAACCCGATTGGCGAAGACGGGTTCGAATTAATCTGCCAACCCAGTCGTCGCTTGCGCCCGGACGGGCGCAAGCGACTGATCTGTCGACCGTCTGTCCCGAAGGCATTAGAAATGGCACGCATAGCCGCGCGTCTTCATCAGGTCCTGTGGATCGCGGGAACGGCAGATGTCGCGGTCGGGTTTGAACTTGGGTCCGGCCGGACAGCGATCCTGAAATCGGCACCCGGTCGCGTTACGGGGCCGTTCCATGATATCCCCAGTCAATGGGGCGTGATCCATTCGCACACCCAGACGCGGCACAGCCGCCAGAAGGGCGCGGGAATAGGGGTGCTGCGGGTTCTGAAAGAAAGTTTCGGCGTCGTTCTCTTCGACGATGCGTCCCAGATACATGACGGCGATCCTGTCGCACATAAATCGAACGGTATCCAGATTGTGGGAGATGAACAGGTAGCTCAGGCCAAGCTTGCTCTGAAGCTCGCGCAGCAGATTCAGTATGGCAGCCTGCGCCGAGACATCCAGCGCCGAAGTCACTTCGTCGAGTATGATGTAGGACGGCTTGACCGCCAGAACCCGCGCGATTGCGACCCTCTGACGCTGCCCACCTGACAACTCATAGGGATAACGGTCCGCAAGTTCCTTGTTGAGATGTACCATATCCAGATAGTGACCCACTTCACCCGGCACCATCGCTCTGTTCACCTTGATGGCTTCCTGGATGCTGTCTCCCACCCGCATGCGCGGATTGAGCGACGCCGTGGGATCCTGGAACACCATTTGCATACGGCTGCGCAGATATTTCAGGTCACCCGACGACACGACTTTGCCATCGAGTGATATCTTTCCCGAATAAGGCGTCATGAAAGACGCTGCGCGCCCGATGGTGGATTTTCCGGAACCTGACTCGCCGACCAGACCAACAACACTCCCGGGCGGCACGTTGATGCTGACATTGTCGATTGCCTTGAATGCACCGAAGCGGACGGTGAGGTTCTCGATGATCAGACCTTGCATGTGGCGCAGACCTCCGGGTTGAAAAGAACTGGGCGTCGCGGTCCCGCTGACGAAGGGGGTTAGGGCTTCGCGCTTTGTCATGTCACACCGCTACGCTTTTGAGCGGACGAAGGTCTTCCGCCAATGAACCGTCTTCCTGGAAGCATGCAACCGTGTGGTTCGGGCCGACATCGGTCATGGCGGGAAAGTCGCCCTTGCACTTGGCGCGTGCCGCCGAGCACCGGGGGTGAAACGGGCAACCAGACGGCATCTCACCAAGAGCAGGTGCGCGGCCGGGAATTGCATATAGCGGTTTGTCCTTCGGATGCGTCGCGTCGAGCACCGCACTCAGCAGGGCCTTTGTATACGGATGTCTCGCTTCGTTCAGGATGACGTCAACCGGGGCGTCCTCGACGATCTTGCCGCCATACATCACGATGATCCGTGTACAGATCTGGTACAGGACTGCGATGTCATGCGAGATGAGCAGAATGGCGGTTCCATGTGTTTTGTTGATGCCGCGCAATTGATCGAGCACCTGGGCCTGCACCGTGACATCGAGTGCTGTCGTGGGTTCGTCCGCAATGATCAGTTTCGGGCTGTTCATCAGTCCCATGGCAATCATCGCGCGTTGCCGCATACCTCCCGAGAACTCGTGTGGGTACTGGTTGACAACCTGCTGCGCCCCCGTGATCCCGACTTCCTGCAAACGTTTGACGGCAGCCTCCCGCGCGACCTTTGGGGGAACAGCGCGATGATAGATTGCCGATTCGGTCAATTGTGTTCCGACCCGAAGGGCAGGGTTCAGCGAAGCCGAGGGATCCTGGAAGACAAGTGCAATCCCGGTTGCCAGAAGCTTTTTCTTTGCCTCCTGGTCAATGTTGTTCAGGTCGACATCCTCGAACCGATGGCTTTGAACCGATACCGCCGCACCCGGAGGCGGCAGCACGCCCAGCGAAAGGGCCATGAGCGTCTTGCCGCTGCCGGATTCCCCGAGAATACCAACGATTTCTGAATCGTTGATCGTCACATCGACATCGCGGACAGCGGCCACTTCGCCGTCGCCGTCTTCGGTCGGGAAACTCACGCGCAGCCCTTTGACGCTGATCAGCGCCCCGGCGTCAGAGCCAGATCCGGTCGACCACACTTCCTGCCCGCCCGAGGTAGAGGTGCCCGCTTTGCCCTGTTTGCGTCGCTGCGGGTTGAGCAGGCGCCCTATCGCCTCGCCGGCGAAGCTGAAGATAATCCCCGAAATCGCGATCGCGGCAGCTGGTCCCAATGCCGCCCAGGGGGTCGAGTAGATCGACTGCGCTCCGTCGACGAGCATCGTTCCCCAGTCATAGGCCGGAGGGTGCACACCCAGTCCGAGAAAGCTCAATGAAGCGAGTTCGACGATGGCCAGGCTGATGGAGGATGCGATGGCGACTGCGAAGGTATCGCCGGTATTGGGAATGACATGGCGCGTGATAATGTACCACGGTGAGACACCGAGATTGCGCGCGCCGTGAATATAGTCGCGTCCGGCAACTGAGGCGGACAGGGTGAAACTGAGGCGTGCAATTGTCGGCATCCCGGCAATCGCCACAGCAATGACCGCTCCGTGCGCGCTGGGGCCGATGATGGTCGTGATAACGATTGCGACCAGAATCGAGGGCAGTGCCAGCGCGCCATCAATCATGCGCGCGCCAAGGTTCCGAATACGCTTTGGAGCGATGGCCAGGGCAGCGCCAAGAGGAACCCCGACCAAGAACTTGAAGAAGGTTGCCGCAATAGCGAGACCGATCGAGAGCCGCGCGGCAACCAGCGTGCGTGCCAGAACATCGCGCCCCAGATTGTCGGTGCCAAGCCAGTATTCCTTTGACGCAGGCTCGGCAGCTACAAGAACGTCCATGCGCTCGGCAGGTTCGCTCAGGAAGACCGGAGCGACAACGGCGATGGCAAGCAAAATGACGAGGCCAGTAAGCCCGACGACGCCCTCAATGCCAATTCGTTTGGAAAAACGTTTCATTGTGCCACCAGGGATCTAGGGTCAAAAATGGTCAGCAGAATATCGACCACCAGGTTCATCAGGATCACGATCAGCCCCAGAAGCAGGACACAGCCCTGGATGACCGGGAAATCCGCTGTCTTCACGCCCTGCACGACGGTCGTTCCTATGCCGGGCCAGGCGAACACGTTCTCGACAACGACCGCGCCTCCGATCAGAAGAGGGGCCAGCAGGCCGCCGATGGTAAGCGCCGACGTCGCAACGTTTGGCGCGAGGTGGCGGACATAGAGCAGACGGGGTGGAAGGCGTTTGCTCTGCGCCGTGCGCATATAATCTGATCGCAGGGCATTGCCGGCTTCGACCCGAACGATCCGCGCAAGATTGATCGCCGGTCGAATCCCGATTGCCAGCGCCGGAAGCACGATCGAAGCGGGGGTGTTCGCACCCGAGACCGGGAGCCATCGCAAGCTCACGGCAAAGATGAAGGCCAGTACGATCCCGGCCACCAATTCGGGTACGGCGCCAAGCAGGCCGGTTACGGCGGTGAAACCGTGTTCGAACCAGCCGTTTCGCCCGTTTCGGGTGAATATGGCGGCGAACATGCCCAGAAGATAGCCGAACACAATAACGAAGAGCAGGGCGTAGCCTGCAAGCTTGATTGTGTAGGGCAGACGCTTACCGAGCGTTTCGGACACTGGCGCGCCCGTCACGAGCGATTTGCCGAGATCGCCGCGCAGGAGCCCGCCGGCATAGGTTACAAACTGGCGGGGTACAGACTCATTCAGCCCCATCTGTTCGCGCAATTGCTCGATATAGGCGGCGTCGGCGCTGGTGCCGGCCTGCCTGATCGCCGGATCTCCCGGGATGAGCCGCACCATGAAGAAGGTGACGGCGACGAGTGCAGCGAGCAGAACGATCAGGGCCAACAATCGTCGCCAGATGAAGTGTGCCCACATTTGCAAAGTATCGTTCATGTAATCGCGCTCCTCCAGGTCCCGACCGCTTCTAACTGTGTCGTATGTTCGAGCACCCCTCCGGGCGGCATCGAGCCGCTATAGACCCCGCTCATCGACCCACGCGGCAAAGCCTCCTCCGCTTCGTCAGCCGCGACCGTGTCCCCGAAGTGTATGTGCGGCGTTTCACAACTGCGATCAGGCTAATGTTCAAAATGGTCTTTCTGCTGATCGGCGGACAGAGCCAACGGCGATACGGTCATGATACGCATGGGGTGCGCCGACCCGCGGCCTGAGCGAACCAACTGCCAATCGTTGAATAGGAGAGATCCTGAATGTCCACAAACCGCGTTCTCAAGATCTCGTCGGCTGACATGGTCGCCCGCGCCCGAGCAAGGATAACAGAGATCGGCGCAATCGAAGCGGTTCATCTGCACGGAGACCCTGGTGTCATCTTTGTCGACATACGCGATATCCGCGAACGGCAGCGTCAGGGCTTCATCCCGGGCAGCATTCATGCGCCGCGGGGCATGCTTGAGTTCTGGTTCGATCCCGCAAGCCCATATGCGCGGTCCGAACTGATGACGGACAAAACCTACATCCTGCATTGTGCGTCCGGATGGAGATCGGCCCTCGCCGCGTCGACCCTGCTCGATATGGGTTTGGAGGTTGCGCATATCCGGGAAGGCTTTTCTGGCTGGGTCGAGTCGAAAGGCCCGGTCGAGCATCCCATCGACCGCCGCAATGCCTGAGATATGTTGGCACCAACTGAGGAGCTCTCTGGCCTGTCCCTGGAGCCGTCTGGACCCGCCGGGATGCCGCAGGACCTTTTCCGTTTGCAATGCTGTGTCGGTCGCGATCGCGGTTTGCGTGAAAATCCGTGTTTGGTCATTTTGGACATTTTTTCGAGCCCTCCCGGGGGCATCGCATTGTTAGCCTGTTAGCCTAGATGCAAGGTCCGGGTTCACAGGAAGGCCAAAAGGGTGGACGTACCGGACCTCTCAACTCAATGGGAGGAAAGTATGAAGAACCGTATCGGAATGACTTTGATCGCGTCAGCGGCAATTGCGCTGGGGAGTGCGGCGACGGCTGAAACGATAACGATCCGTATGTCTTCGCCGCCGGATACGCTCGACCCCGCCAAGTCGGCCGGAACGGAAAGCACCTATGGTCTGATTTCGGCGGCATATGAGACACTGGTAAAGAGGAACATGGACGGTGAAATCCGCCCCGAAGTCGCGGTTTCCTGGGAGACGACCGCTGACAGCGCGACCCTTAAGCTGCGCGACAGCATCGTTTGTTCGGACGGGACGGAAATGACCCCGGCGATGGTGGCCAGATCTCTCGAGCGCATGGGTGCACCGGAAACCGCCAGCCCGTACATTTCGCGTGTCGTTGGTACTGCCGGGTATACGGTAACCAGCGACGACGCCGAGAGAACCGTGACGATCAAGCTGAACGCGCCGAACAGTGACCTCCTGCTTGGCCTGTCCAATCCGGCAACTTCGATCACATGTCCCGCCGGGCTCGACTCCGAGGATCAGCTCAGGAACACGTCGTTCGGCACCGGCCCTTACATGATTGATACGTCGCGAAGCCTCGACGGTGAAACCTACACTCTTGTCGCCAATCCTTACGCCCCTGAGCGAGAGGGGGCATTTCCGGACGAACTCGTATTTCGTGTTATCGTGAACAACACGACGGCTGCAAACGAACTGATCTCTGGTGGCATCGATATCGCGTCCATCACCGGTCGTGACCAAGACCGGCTGCGTGCGGACCCATCTCTGACAGTGACCGATCTGGCTCAATGGGGAAGCCAGTATCTGAGCATGAATCACCGGGAGGATCACCCAACAAGCGACATGGAGGTGCGGCGGGCGATCATGACTGCCATTGACCGCGAAAAGGCGGCCCGTGTTGGCACGTTTGATCATGGCGTCGTGGCGTCCAGCCTCGTGAGCAGCAACCAGGAATGCTACGACCCGACGACGGAAGATGCTCTGCCGGAGGCCAGCATCGAGGCGGCGCGGGAGATCCTGACGAATGCAGGTTGGACTCCGAACGACAAAGGTATCTTTGAGAAAGACGGGCAGCCGCTGGTGCTTCGGGTCATTGGCACGCCGACGCTGTCAAACTCGACGCCCGAATATGTGCTTCAGGCGCTCACCGAAATGGGTGCGCAGGCATCCTTGAAAACCGGGTCGGTGCAGGAATACATCGTGATGTTCCGGGGCGATGACTGGGATGTAGAGGTGCGCCCGTACATCGCGTCGATCGACACGCCCAATGCGATGAGTGCACATGTCTCCGGCCCCAACAACCATGCAAAGATCGAGAACGCCAAGTTCGATGCTGCACGTGATCGGGCGCTTGCTGCGGCTCCCGGCAGCGACGAGCGCTGTGCGGCATGGTCCGAAGCCCAGCACGCGATCCTGGAAAGCTGGGATGCCTTGCCGCTCTTCGGTTCCTACTACACCTTCTTCAACCGCAACGGCATCTCGTTCGAGATGATGGTGCCGGCAACGCTGGATGCAGCAACCATTCGCCTGGATTGAGCTCAGGCACATGGTGGCAGTGGAGCAAATGTGTATTGCTCCACTGCCACCTTTCTCGACCGGACCGAATATGGCGACATTGTCGATCTCATTCGAGCCGGACACGGATTCAAAAGCTTGCCGCGGGCTGGTCGCGCAGCGGGTTGGGCAGCTCAGGTGAGCCGCTTGCAGTAAGCCCGTGTTCGTGGCGAGCACGAATTGACTGCGTTCTGCAAGATTGTCCACGGTGAACATTTGCTGCCTTCGCCAGCGCACGCACGAGACATATTGTCGGCCAAGAAATGTTGCGCGCGGTGTGATGAGAAGTTTCGTTATCTGGTTGGCGTCGGAGGGTCTGGCCTCGCTACGGCCTGCGCCAATACACAGCCGCGACGGCATCTCGTGTCCATCGGCACAGATCACAAGTCGGCACCAAATTGGTTGATGAACTTGTTGACCGATCAGCACTCCACAAAGGCCCGAAGAGCCGAAGTTAAGAAAAGGGAAATATATGTCGAAGCTATTCGATGGTTACAATCTCGCCGGGCTACAACTGCAAAATCGCGTCGTTATGGCTCCGATGACACGTTCACGCGCCATTGATAACAATCCCAACGAGGATACAGCTCTGTATTATAGTCAGCGCGCTTCGGCGGGGTTGATCATTACAGAGGGCGCTCCGATTTCACCCGAAGCGCGCGGCTACCTCTACACGCCTGGAATTCATAGTGCCGAACAGGTGGCGGGCTGGCGCCGGGTTACGGATGCTGTCCATGAAGCCGGCGGGCGCATCTTCATACAGCTTTGGCACGTTGGTCGGGTCTCACACACGTCTTTGCAGCCCAACGGCGGCGATCCGGTAACCTCGTCGACGGCACCCTGTGAAACCACAACCTGCTTTGCATATACGGATGATGGTGGAACGGGGCACGTCCCGGTCTCTCCGGCGCGGGCGCTCACGAAACCGGCGATCGCGCGTGTCGTCGGGGACTATGTTGATGCTGCCAAGCTCTCGGTGGATGCCGGTTTCGACGGCGTGGAAATACACGGTGCGAATGGCTACCTTATTGAGCAGTTCGTGAATGCTTCGGTGAACAACCGGCAGGACGAATACGGCGGCTCCATCGAAAATCGGCTCCGGTTTGTATTTGAAGTCATTGACGCAATCAGCGCGGCAATCGGGGCGCAGCGCGTGGGAATTCGTGTCGCGCCTTTTGGCCGGCTTTTCGACATGCAGCCTTTTCCGGATGAGCGCGAGACCTGGATCGCGTTCGCGAAGGAAGCGAACAACCGAGACATCGCCTATGTTCACCTTTCCGATCAGCTAACAGATGGATCACACAGTCTCCCGGAAGACTTCAGAAGAGAGTTCCGGAACACGTTCAAAGGCACTCTGATGGCCGCCGGCGGTTTCACGGCCGAGACCGCATCAGCGGCGGTCGAGACCGGAGAACTGGATCTTGTCGCGTTTGGAAAGCCTTTCATTTCAAACCCGGATTTGGTGGAAAGAATGAAAAACCGCTGGGAACTGACGGAGCCGGACCGGCAGACATTCTATACCCAGACGCATGAGGGATATATTGATTACCCAACCTTCGGGGAATCCCACCAAGCAATGCCCGCAAGGGTATCCTCGTGATGTTTGGTGCGTGGTTGCGGCAACCGAGCGACGGCTCATACCCCTGAGAAACGCCTGCCATCTGCCGTAGGCCGTGCCGATTGGGCTGTGCCTGTGACAGCCAGCGCTGCCCGCATAGAAATTCGGGACTGAGATCACAGCTGCCCCGGCGGCCGCATGGTCTGCCTGTCGCCGACACCGGCCCGGCATCTACGCGCCGATGAAGTCGGCCCGGCGTTCGAGAAGGGCGACGCAGGGTTCTGTCAAAGGAACTCGACTTGAGGCGGGCAGGGCGGTCAGGTAGCCTGCGAAGATGAGCTAACCTTCCCCATTCAAGTACTTCAAAACCAGCCCTGAGATCATTCGTCTGGCTGTGATGCTCTACGTCCGGTTCCCGCTGTCACTCCGGAACGTCGAGGACCTGCTGCATGAACGTGGCATCGACATTAGCCACGAGACCGTCCGGTTTTGGTGGCATCGATTTGGTCCGCTGTTCGCGGCGGAGATCCGAAAACGTCGGGTCGCGGGTATGTGGTCCAGTCGGTGGAAATGGCATCTGGATGAGATGTTCGTGAAGATCAGCGGCGAGCGGTGCTACCTGTGGCGCGCGGTAGATCACGAGGGCGAGGTTCTCGAAAGCTTTGTGACGAAGACGCGGGACAAGAAGGCCGCATTGAAATTCTTGAGGAAATCTCTGAAAGACATGGTCCGGCCGAAGAATTGGTGACCGACCGTCTGCGCTCCTATGGCGCGGCCTTGGGAGATCTCGGTATCCGTGAACGCCAGCAAACTGGCCGATGGATGAACAACCGTGCGGAGAATTCACACTTGCCATTCTGAAGGCGGGAGCGGGCGATGCTCCGATTTCGGCGGATGCGAAGTTTGCAGAAATTTGCCGCCGTTCACGCCTCCATCCACAATCACTTCAACAAAGAACGAAGCCTTTCAAGCCGATCCCTCTTCAATGCCAATCGTGCCGCAGCTCTTGCCGAGTGGCGGTGTCTTCTTGCGACATAAGGGACAGTCATCCTGTCCTTGTAGAGACGGGTTCGAATTTGTTGACCTGCTCCCCTGAAAAGTCCTCGCTTTGAGGTTAGCCTGTTCCCCAACCGAGGAGACAGACGATGAACGAGCACCTCTTTTTGCCAACCTGCGCCATGCCCGCCATTTAATTGCGGCATGGCGCGACGACTATCCAATCGGGATGAGGCGTTGGATCAGCTTCGGAAAACAGCTTCGCTCCTTGGACGGTACGTAGCACATTCGCGACTTGGCCGCGTTCATGCGGAGTCATGCTCTTCGGGCTGTGCTGTGCTTTCAATATGACCGACGTTCGCCACCTACGCGGATCGTCAGCACGTTCGGCCCAGGCTTGCTGCCGCTACTGAACGACCGGTCCGAGGGGTCCGTCGAGTTCAAGCACCAGAACATCAGTGCGGTGCTGAAGGGCCTCGACGAGAACCGGATCCCCGGTTACAAGCCCGCGTTCAACTTCCAGATGACCTTGGTGGATGCCGTGGCGCGGTGGCTGGCGCTGAACCCGGCCTGGCTCGGGCGCCAACCGGGGCTGCAAACCGCCGCTGGCCTGCGCAAGGCGGCGCAGATCTGGATCGGGCCGCCGCCGACGCTGTCGAACCAGCCGCCCCCGCAGGAGCTGGACCAGATGCTGCACATCGCCCGCAAGTTCGATGTGGCGGGCCGGGACGAGCGCAACCGGGCCCTCGGACGTGCGGGCGAGGAGCGCGTGCTGGCGCGCAAGGTGCGCTGGGTGTTGGAGGAGGAAGGCGACGGCGCGGGCTATGACATCGCGAGTTTCGCCCCGGACGGGCTCCCACGGCTGATCGAGGTCAAGACCACGAACTGATGCCCGAGCAGCCGAACCAGCCCGAGCGCCAGCAGGCCGCATAGTTCGGCGCAGCGCTCGGCGGCGGTCATTTGGTCGGGAGGAAGCGGGTTCGGGCGTTTCATGTCTCGGTAGCCCTCCACCGCATCAGTTCAAATCGTTTAAGCAGGAATGGAGCGCCTTTGTAGGCACCCCATTTTTTAACATCCGAACGCGCGGGTTCAGCGGAGGTATACCGCGGTATCGCGCTCGTATTGCTTAGCGCCGGACCAGACCAGATCGGCGCACGACTGTTTCTCCGACGGCGTGATCAGGCTATTGTCTACTTGGAACTGGGCAAAGTTATCGATCCCCTGGCAATTGAAATAGGGGCTGACCAGCGGGCCGAGACGATCCAGCACGGAAATCATCACGTCCTGCGTCAGGGCCTTGTTATACTTGCTCCAGATTTCTGCAGTCGCGGTTCGATTGGCCGGGTTGCTGATGAATTCGAGGGCCTCTTCATGCGCCTTCTGGAAGGCATGCATTGCATCGGCGTTTTCGTCTGCGTGTTTGCGCCTTGTGTGCCAGACGCTCGACGTCCAGGATTCGAACTGCGGAACGGACTTGTCCAGCGCGAGGTCAAGCAACACCGTTCCGCCGATCCCTTTCAGCAGTTCCGCCACCGGTTCGATCGCGATGATCGCATCGAGCTGGCCCGCCTTGAAAGCGGCAAGCGCATTCGGCCCCAGACCGGCTGCGACATAGGTGACATCCGTTTCAGGGTTCAGTCCAGCATCGGAAGCAAAGCGCCGCATGAAGTTGTGCCCGTCCGAGCCGATCGCCGGGACCCCGACTTTCAGGCCTTTCAGATCAACGATGAGTGACGGGTAGCCGTCGCCCTTGTGAGGCGTTGCGATGCCCTTGTTGACAACGATGACCCATACCGGGGTCGGGTAGCCTTCGATCACCGTCACCATGTCCATACCCTGTTTGTTCACCAGCATGAGGTTGCCCACGCTGTTGCCCATCAGGTCGATCGCCCCGCTCATCATGGCAGCGGTTGCTTCGGGTGCCGAACGGAAGTCGACGGTGCTGACGTCAAGCCCGTGTTTTTCGTAGATGCCGCTTTCGACACCCACATAGATCGGCAACGAAACGAACGAGCCGGTGTAGACGCCGATGCTCATCGGCTTGAGGTCCTGCGCATTCGCCATACTGGCAATCAGGAGTGTGAGAGCCGCCGCCCATAAAGCCAACGCTCTTTTGACAATAACCATAGTTTTCCTCCCTAAGTGGATATTGCATTCTGGTCTTCTCACAACGACATGTTCCTCAATCATGCATGTTGTGATCTCTTCGTTGATCCTTTCAGTTCTGGTCAGTAGCGCACGATCCTGAAGGGGCGGTGCATCGCGTTATCGGGTTACCGAGCAGGACATCATTCAGCTCGGTTGATATAGACTGCGAGGTTCAACAATGCCAAAGTTGTCCTCGAATTGGTCAAGCAGACCGATGAGTTGGTCCATGGCAGACGGATCGCCTTCGGCCTTGATCCTGCCTTGCTCGGCAGCCTCCGAAAACAACCCTTGTGAGGCCAGCAGATCGTTGAAGTCGCCGCGCGTGATTTCATATCTTGCGTCCGCAGCGGTGTTGGAAACCGGAAGGCCATAGGTGAGAACGCCACTTTCAAGGCATACCTCAAGGCACTCTTCCGTGTCTGTGAACCTGAAGAGCATATTAAGCTTCTGGGCCTCTGCCTTCGGTCCGTTGACGCGGACCGACAGAACATCCCAGACTTGCCGCGTCGACAATGAGCCCAAAGAGTTTGGCAATCCGCCCGCCGCTTTTGAGTGCTCACCCGCACCGTTTCGCAATTCGAGCGCCCCGAACAAGTAAGCGTTTCGCCAGTTTGCACTTTCGGCAAGGTAGCCCAATTGTTCAAAAGCATCCGCCAGCAGGGCCCGTGCCTCGGTATTGTCCGGCTCGGCGAAAACCAGATGGCTGAGCACCTGTGAAACCCACCGGAAACTTCCGGCCTCCATATCTGACCTGGCCCGCTCAAGAACAGCCTTCGCGCCCCCCATGTATTCTATGTATTTCCGGCCGGATTCGATACGTGGCAGAGGGTTGAGATTGGCGGGGTTGGCATCATACCAGCCCAGATATTTCTGATAGATGGCTTTCACGTTGTGGCGAAGATGGCCGTAGTAACCACGCAGATGCCAGGCGTGATCGAGTTCACGCGGCAGTGTCAGGGTCTCGGCGATCTCTTCTGCGGTCAGGCCGTGGTTGATCAAACGCAGGGTCTGGTCGTGGACATATTTGTAAAGATCGCGCTGTTGGCGGACCAATTGAACCACGCGATCGTTTCCCCATACCGGCCAGTGATGTTGACCGCACACCACATCTGCCTTTGTCCCCCAAAGCTCCAGCGCTTCGGTGAGGTAATAGGACCAGGCCAGCGGATTGCGCACCTCGGCGCCGCGAAACGGCAGAAGATTGTGGAACGTATGAGTGCAGTTTTCGGCCAGATTGAGCAGCTTGTACTTCGGCGCATAAAAGTGCATCTCGGCCGGCGCTTCGCTGTCGGGTGCCATCTGGAATTCAAATTCGACACCATCAATCGTTCTTGTGTCTCCGGTCTCCATAATGAGGTCGTTCGGACGCACAAGTGCCTGTGGTCCGCGGGCCACGGCCTTGCCAAGCCCGCAATCCACCAGTCCGTGAATACTTGGCTCAAGGGACATCCCGACCTGATAAAGTATCCGCCGCCGCATCGCCGGCCCGGCGATAATGTTTTCCGAGACGGCATTTTCGATAAACTGATCCGGGGCGATTATCGGGATCTCGCCTGCGGCAATTTCTTCTTCGGTGAGAACGCCAAGGGTGCCGCCCCAGTGGTCTTCGTGGGTGTGGGTGAAGATGACCCCGGTGATCGGCCGCTTTCCGCGATGTTCGAAATACAGTTCGATCCCGGTGCGCGCGCTGTCGATGACCATCAGACAATCGACCACGATCACGCCCTTGTCGCCTTCGATCAGGGTCATGTTTGCGATGTCGAAGCCGCGCACCTGATAGACACCGGGCACCACCTCGAAAAGACCATGCTCCATGTTCAGGCGCGCCTGACGCCAGAGGCTGGGATTGACGGTCGGTGCAGGCTCTTCAGCGTCCAGAAAGCTGAACGGCTCTAGGTCCCATGTGCACGATCCATCAGCACGCCTGACCCTTGCGTGTTCACGGGTGCCGATAAACCCGCGCCGGGCATCGTCAAAGTCGGCCGTATCTTCGAAAGGGAGCTCGTCTTTGAGCTTTGAGAATTCATCTACGACAGATTGGCTGGCAGCTTTGTGCGCTCGAAAACTGTCTTGTTTCATTCAGTAGTCCTCCTGCGGCGCCCTGTTTCCATTCCGCCTCTTGAGCAACATAAGAACTCTCGCCCCCTATTCAGGCTCGTCGCCACGAACCCGGCGACCACGAAGCCGGAGCTCCATGTGGCAAGCTTTCGACGCTTGGCCTGCCGTATGGCAGATTTTTCGTTCCTCACCTTTGGAGCAAATCGAAAGAGTAAGGGTGAAATACAGCGGCCCAATTGATGAAGCAAATTCATAAATATCATATCCTCATGATTTTTTTGAATATTCAATCAAGCCGACGTCACGACAGTCACCTGCTGCAAATGCCCAGATGATCGCCGGGCTCAAGGAACTGTTATTCGGGCCAAGGGTCCCAAGATCATGGAGCGGCGATCGTGGCGCGACAGCAGAGCACCATCCAAGCGCGTGATGTAACCGAGCCCGGACGCATCCGTGCTGACGCACCCTGTCGGGAACCGCCCGGGTATCGGCGGACATCGCCGCACCGGCGGCCGAAGCGAGTCGCGCAGGATCGACCTTCGATTCGGCTGCCCCCATTCTGGGCTGTGCGGTGCCCGAAGCCGTCGCCACGCCCAGACGTTTGCTGGGCGCCCGCAGGGCAAAGCCGGCAAGCGAGGGGCCGTGCCGGTTCTTCGCATGGAGCGAAGCATAGAGCTGGCGCTGCTGCAACTGCCCGACAGGCACCCACCGAGAATGGGCGCAATCAGCCCCGATTCGAACACCCCCCTGTCCCGTGACCGACCAGGCGACACCCTCAAGGCCGATCTCGACGTCTGGCTCGATTACGACCACGCCGAACGTCGGCACTTGGGCTGCCGCGTGCAGTGCCGAGGGCCCGTGGGAGCGGTGATGTCAACCGACGGTCGGGAAGCTCACGCGGGCTTTCACTTCGCCAATCTGGATTTCGCCAATTCGATGAGCTTCTTTATTGGTGCCAGATCTAGCATGCTGGTTCGCACGGCCACCGATGACTCGAATGAATAGATCTTTTCCTCAGGCGCTATTCTCTTGAAACCTCTCGACGTCATTTCTTCTTCGAGAATATCGGTCGCGAAAGCAATGTGGTCGGTCTCGCGCGCAATGGACATCAAGGCGAGCAGCGACATGATTTGCATCTCGAAGGGCCGGTAGGGGCGGTTGGTCCTCTCGCAATAGTCGGCGATGCGCCGGTGCAGTTCTATGTGGTGTGCGAACCCCATCCAGGGATAGCGGTGAACATTATCGAGCAGAGGGCCGTCGTCTTGAAATATGGGGTGTGAGCCCCGTGCGTAAATCGCGACGTCAATGCTAGCACCGTCAAGGATCGTATAGTTGGTGAACTGAGCGCTGTCAGGAGGAAGGCCAAAATAGATGTCCAGCACACCCTCTTCCAGATAGGGAACGAGATAGTCGCCCGATCCAGAAACCAGCTCTATCTGAACGAGCGGATACTCCCGGTGCAGCTCCGTGATCATGGGTGGGAGAAGCTTTGCCGCCCAAGATGGCCCGGCGCCTATTGCGATCTTGCTGCCATTCATGTTCAGTTCGCTCATCATTTCATCGGCGGCAAGTTCGAGCTCGCGTTCAATGAAGCGCACGCGAGTCCGTAGAACCTTTCCGGCTGGCGTGGGCAAGGTGCCGCGGGGGCTGCGCGCCAGAAGCCGCGTTCCCAGCTGGTTCTCGAGAGCGATCAGACTTTTCGATGCCGCGGACTGGGTCAGCCCCAGCGCTTCAGCCGCTAGTGACACGCTCTGGAGGTCATAGGTTTTGGCAAAGATGCTCAACTGTCTGGGCAGCGAAAGGCGCATCACATAATTCCTTCGTTTCATACCGATATGATACTTATGACTTTGTTTCATCAATTTGACTAGTGTAGTTTGTCGTCGAGGTCCAAGATATTCAGGGCGCTCCGGGAGGATCGGCGCAATGCATCACGAACCAGAATCGTCTCTTGCTGTCGTTAGGAGCGGCGTCTGCTCCGTCCGGACGGCGATTGCGGCAGCGTCCTGCTATGGCCACCCGACGAATTCAGCGACATTCGGGCCCCGTAGGTCCACTGGCCGGAGTGCCGACCAGTGACGCGCCCGGGCGAAGAAGAGGTGGTAGCGAATCTCGCGGGTCAAGCCGGCGGCGCCGACGGCATTTCCATCGAAAAGGTTGGACATGCGTTTCCGACCAAGGACGGCGGCTCGATACTCGTCCTTGGCGATGTGTCTTTCTCGGTTCCGAATGGGCAGTTCCTGGCCGTCGTGGGCGCCAGCGGATGCGGAAAGACCACCATCCTGAATATGGCCGCGGGGCTGGTTCGACCGGTCTCCGGGCGTGTCAGGGTTGGCGGAAAAGATGTCGTGAAGCCACTGCGCGATACCGGCTACATGTTCGCTCGCGATGGGTTGTTACCCTGGCGATCTGCGCTGAAGAACGTCGAAGTCGGGCTCGAGCATCGTGGCGTTCCGAAAGCAGAGCGGCGCGAGCGAGCTTTGAAAATGCTAGACATCGTGGGTTTGTCCGGATTCGGGGATTCTTACCCTGCGCAATTGTCTCAGGGCATGCGGCAACGTGTTGCCATCGCGCGCACGCTCGCTATCAACCCAGCAACACTGCTGATGGACGAGCCGTTTGCAGCACTCGACGCGCAGACCAAACTCGCGCTGCAGGCCGAGTTCCTGAAGATTTGGGAAAAGGATCGCCAGACAGTCATGTTCGTTACGCACGACCTTGCCGAGGCCGTTTCCATGGCCGACCGCGTGATCGTTTTGACCAGCCGCCCCGGTCGGATCCATGCTGAATTCGAAATTGATCTGCCAAGACCGCGCGATCCGGCGGAGATCCGGTTCGACGAAGGCTATCTGCGCCAGCTTGACCAGGTCTGGCACGCGCTGAAGGAAGCGGAGGAACGGGCCGGATGACCCCTACAAGTTATGCTGAAAATGTTCAGTTCAAGCTGGCCCGGCAAGTCGACGTGGACAAGGCGAAGCGTCGCAAGCGCACGATCAATGTCGTCATCATGCGTATTTTGGTGCTGGCGGCTCTGCTCGTGCCCTGGCAGTTGGGCGTTGAAGCAGGTTTGATCGACCCGCTCTTCTTCTCGAGCCCGAGTGCGATCTTGACCTTTCTGGTGACCGAGTTAGGTAGCGGCGGGGTTTGGCCGCACGTCCTGGTGACGGTGCGCGAAGCGCTTATGGGGTTCCTGATCGGAGCCGTTGCAGGCGTGGCTGCGGGTATTTTGAGGATGCAGTTCCCGCTGCTGGCAGATGTCACCAACCCGTTCCTTACGATTTTGAACGTGTTGCCCCGTGTTGCCCTGGCGCCGATGTTCGTCCTTTGGTTCGGGATCGGTGAAGGGTCGAAGATCGCTCTTTCAGTGAGCCTGGTTTTCTTCATTCTGATGTTGAATACGGAGGCCGGCATCAAGTCGCTCGACCGCGAACTCATCATCACCCAGCGCGCCCTAGGCGCCACACGCACGCAACTGTTCTGGAAAGTCATGCTTCCCGGTGCCGTGCCGGCCATGTTCAGCGGCATGCGGCTCGGCGTGGTGTATTCGCTGCTGGCCGTGGTCGTCGGGGAAATGATCGCCTCGCAAATGGGTCTGGGCCAGCGCATCGCCTTCTACGCGGCGAGCTTCCAGGGCGATGGGCTGCTTGGCACCATTCTGATCTTGGCTGCGATTGGTCTGATCTTCAACGTGGTGGTTGTGAATGTCGAAGCCAAACTCATGCACTGGAGGCTCCATGATGAAGATTGATCCAGATTCCGTAATCCGCTTGCTCAACATCATCGACGAGTACACCTCTGGGAGCCCGGACGTGAAGCCGCTCTATGTCGAGTCCGGATCACCCTGCGAGAAAGGATTTGCGAGAGCTTCAAAGGCAAGCGGAGACGCGAGTGCCTGAGGTTTTAGGTAGCAAATGCACCAAGTTGGCAGCTGGGTTGGGCTCGCATCGCGGTTTTCAATGGCGGCATGTCCGAACCGTCTGTCATCCAAACTTTGACCCAGAAGTTTGCCGAGATACCAGGCCAGATCCGGGCATATCCATCAACATATCATTTGAGCCATTTCGTAGGCGCCGGATCACTTAAATCAGGAGGAAATTTCATGAGTGTAGAGGGCAAGGTGGTACTGATCAGCGGTGCGGCCAAGGGCATGGGCGCACATCACTCGCGCGTTTTCGCGGCAGCTGGCGCCAAGCTTGTTTTGGGCGATGTTCTGGATAATGAGGTCAATGCCCTGGCCGACGAACTGGGTGAAAATGCGATTGCGGTGCACCTCGATGTCAGCAAGACAGCCGATTGGGATGCTGCGGTCAATGCGGCCATGGACCGGTTCGGCCGGATCGACGTACTGGTCAACAATGCCGGCATTTTGCGCATCGCGACGATCGAGGACTATTCAGACGAGGTCTGGGATCAGGTGATCGCTGTCAATCTGAGTGGCATGTTCAAGGGCATCCGCGCCGTGATCCCCGCCATGACGGCAGCGAGCGGCGGCTCGATCATCAACATCTCGTCGACCGCGGGCCTCAAGGGCTTTCAAAGCTGCTCGGCTTACATCTCATCGAAGTTTGGCGTGCGCGGGCTCACCAAGGCAGCGGCGATCGAATTAGCCGAGCACAATATTCGGGTCAATTCGGTCCATCCTGGCAATATTGAAACGGAGATGACGGACGGGCTTTACCCCAATTACAAGCACGTTCCAATGAACCGGATCGGGCGGCCCGACGAAATCAGCAAGCTTGTTCTGTTTCTCGCCAGCGACGACAGTTCGTTCAGTACCGCAGCCGAATTTGTTGCTGATGGCGGCGAAACCGGAGGCATGCCGAATCTGTTCGCATGAGAGCGCAGTTCTTCGTCAGAGATTTGGGCACATGGCGGGCCGTACTGGAACAATGGCTGAGCTTCGGCCTCTGTTTCAGGTGGTGTTAGACATGCGCGGACCAGTCTTGGGTTGGTCGGTAACACTGTCCCTTATCCTACGCAGATCCTACGCAGAGACCGCGCCACTAAGGGACTGCGCCGCTGTCCATGTTGAGACTGGTTCGAATTCGTCTGCCAGCACCGCCACTTACCCGTGAAATTATTGGATAATTTCTAGATCAGGGAAAGCTATTGCTGCATTAAAGCGTTTCGGCGTGAACCTGACTCGCGGGGGATTCCCTTGAGGCATCGGATATGATTCATCCTTGTTGGGAGGATGGATCATGTCAGCCCCTTTGCCATCGGCACTCAGGGCGCGATTTCAGAGATACATTGAAGAAGGGTTAAGCGGGCGCGCGGCAGCGTTGCGTTTGCAGCTTTCGCCCGCGACGGGCGCACGTTGGGCGCGCCAGGTGAGGACGATGGGCCATGCGGAACCAGC
>NZ_BROH01000016.1 GCF_027923545.1 Sinisalibacter aestuarii
GCTGGTTCCGCATGGCCCATCGTCCTCACCTGGCGCGCCCAACGTGCGCCCGTCGCGGGCGAAAGCTGCAAACGCAACGCTGCCGCGCGCCCGCTTAACCCTTCTTCAATGTATCTCTGAAATCGCGTCCTGAGTGCCGATGGCAAAGGGGCTGACATGATCCATCCTCCCAACAAGGATGAATCACATCCGATGCCTCAAGGGAATCCCCCGCGAGTCAGGTTCAAGCCGAAACGCTTTAGCTTGAAGCGGGCAGGGCGGTCTCGTCGCCTTTGCCGATGATCAGGCTTTGACCTGAGACGCCACTTTCCTCCACTCGTCGGGAGCGTCCTCCGGTTTGTGCACTGGCCACGTCCAGCGTGAGCCGCGATGCGGTTCTGTAGCCTGCACCGCCCCAGTCCGGGCGATGGTGCCCGGACCGGTTAAAGCCAGCCATGCCCTCAGCCCTGATAATCTTCGTCCGAGACCTTCTCCAACCAATCGACTGCCACACCGTCGACCGCTTCCTGAATGGCGATGTGGCTCATCACGGTCTTGGGCGAAGCGCCATGCCAGTGTTTCTCACCAGCCGGGAACCAGACCACGTCGCCCGCCGAAACCTCCTCGACCGGCCCGCCTTCGCGCTGCACCCGGCCACGGCCGAAGGTGATGATCAGCGTCTGGCCCGCCGGATGCGTGTGCCAGGCCGTGCGCGCGCCGGGCTCGAAGGTGACGTGACTGCCGGCGACGGTCGCGGGCGGTTCGGACTGGAACATCGGATCGACGCGGACCGTGCCGGTGAACCAGTCTGCCGGGCCGGGCATGGAGGGGATAGTGCCGGAGCGGGTGATTTTCATGGGATATCTCCTTGGCTTGGCGCGTGTTCAGTCGCGCAGTTTGTCGAAACGGTAGGTCAGGGCCGCCCCGCCCGGCTGGTTATAGGCCAGTTCGGCGGTGACCATGGCGAAAGGCTCGACGAAGCGGGCCGTGCGCAGGCCGCCCGCCTCCAGCGGCTCGAAGCCGATCTCGCGGACAAGATCGCCGGCGATTTCCTTGGCTTCCGGGTCATCGCCATAGATCAGCAGATGCGGCGATGGATCGAGATGTTTGCGGGCGAACACCGGCGCGAAGCTCTCCGACGGGCTGGTATTGAGCGTTGCCACCCAGCGCGCCCGGGGGCGCATCCGGGCGAGCTCCTCGGCACCCGAGGTCGTCATGCCGACGACGATATCCGTGTTGCTCTCGTCGAGCGGCACGCAGCAATTGATCACCACCTGCCCCGCCATATCGCCCGCCTGCGCAAGCACGTCTTCGATGCGTGACCAATGCACCGCGAGCAGAATGGCCCCGGCCCCCGCCACCGCCTCGGCGACGGTGCCATGCGCCCCGCCGGACTCCCGCGCAAGGCGTTCCAGCTTCGCGGGGCTGCGGGAATAGGCGAAGGTCACGTCGTGGCCGCATTGGCCCCAGAGCGTGCCCAGCTTCGCCCCCATTAAGCCCGATCCGAGAATGGCGATCTTCATGGCGTGCTCCGTGCTACTCGGCGCGTTGCTCGAACACCTGCTTGGCAATCGGCAGGGCCGAAAACACCTTCGGCCAGCCGGTGTAGAAGGCGAGATGCGAAAGCACACCGCTTGCCTCTTCCTGCGTCAACCCGTTGTCCATGGCGCGGGCGAGGTGGAAGCTCATCTGGTCGGGCTGGCCGGCGGCGACGAGGGCGGCGACGGTGACAAGGCTGCGGTCGCGCGGGGCCAGGCCGGGCCGGAGCCAGAGATCGCGGAACAGCAGATCGCGGGTATTGTCGACCACGCCGATGCTCACCTCGCCGAAATTGCCACGCACCATCTGTTCGCGCATGTCTTCGGCCTGTTCGTTGAGCGGCAGAAGCTCGACGTCGACAGCGGGCAGATCCGCAACCTCTACGCCGCGTGCATCGAAGACCGGCGCGGCGGCCTCGGCGGCGGCCATGGCATTGCCCCAGCCGGAGTAGAACGCCAGATGCGTGATCGTCTCGGAAATCTCGGCCGCCGTCACGCCGGCATCGAGCGCCAGCGCGATATGGGCGGAAAGCGCCTCGGTTTCATGCCGCGTCATCAGGGCCGCGAAGGTGACAAGGGCGCGGTCGCGCGCGGACAGTTCGTCGCCCTGCCAGACGCGGCCATAGAGGTCGTCGGTGGTGTAGGCCTGAAGCGCGGGAGCGACCCGGCCGAGGCTTTCGGGGATCGTGTCCTGCGCCAGCGCGGCGGTGGACATGAGGGCAAATGCCGATGCGACGATGGGGGTCTTCATGACGGGGCCTCCGTTCGGGGGGTTGGCTGTGCTTCCAGATATGGACCCCGTCGCCCGGCAGGTTAATGCGCGCGCCCCGCAAGCCAATCATGAGGCAGCTTCATCAATCAGCCACGCTCGCGCAGGGCCTCAAGCACAATGTCGAACGCCGCCGAGGGCCGCTCGCGGCTGGGGTAGTAGAGGTAGAACCCGGGGAAATAGGGCGAGTAATCGCCAAGGCAGACTTCCAGCGCGCCAGTGGCAAGGTGCGCCGCGACCAGACGCTCGGGAACCAGCGCCAGCCCGTGCCCGTCCACCGCCGCCTGCATCACCGGGTTGATCGTGTTGAACGTGACCTGCCCACCGACCTTGACGCGGATATCGTGGCCGTCCTTGTCCTCGAACTCCCAGGCATAGAGCGCACCATGGTTCGAGAGGCGCAGGTTGATGCAGCTATGTGCGCTCAGATCCTGCGGCGTCTCCGGCGTGCCGGCCCGCTCGAAATACGCAGGCGCCCCGACGCAGACCATGCGTTCGTCCGGGCCGATCCGCATGGCGATCATCCCCTCGCTCACCTGATCGTTGTAGCGCACGCCGGCATCGCATTGCGCCTCGGCCAGATCGGTGTAGCCGTAATCCATGACGAATTCGACATTCACCTTGGGATGCTGTTTCAGCATCGGCGAGAGCTTCGGCCAGAGCAGGCTTTCGATCGCGTATTCCACCGCGGCGATGCGCACCGTGCCGATCGGCTCGCCCCGGTCCTCGTTGAACGCCTCCAGCCTTGCTTCGATCCGGTCGAAACAGGGCGCGATGGTGGCCAGCAGATCCTCGCCCTCGATGGTGGGCGCGACCGAGCGGGTGGTTCGGATCAGGAGCCGGCGGCCAAGCCGCTGTTCCAGCGCCTTGATGGTATGGCTGAGTGCGGATTGCGACACGTTCAGCCTTGCCGCGGCGCGGGTGAAACTGCGTTCCTCGGCGACGGCCTGGAAGGCGATCAGGTCGTTGATGTTCTCGCGCAACATGGCATTCCCCGCACCTTTTCCTCGGCGCATGTGGACCATGCACCGGGCCACTCCCCCGAGCAGATCACGGATCCGAAGGCTTGGCAAATCAATCAATGATTGCTGGTCATGACTGGGTTGAGAACAGCGGGCATTATCATCGCGCAGTGCCGGGGCGATCTTTGCAGGAGGTTCGGCGCTGCCGTTGCCGGACCAGCTTGGAGAAGCCCGCCGCAAGGAGGTGACCTGCGAAGCGCGCTTCTGCTACGTCATCGGCATGACGAAGGCCCGAGTGGATCATGTGCACCGCATTGACGTCTGGTCGCGCGGCGCTCATTTTCACCGATGGACCGGGTAAGATGGGCGACGTGCAAAGGAGGGCGTCATGATCAGAAGAATCACAGGTCCCGCGCTCGCCGTCTTCCTCGCATTTCCTGCACTCGCCGGAGCGGACACACCGAAGGAGGCCGCCATGACTGAAATCGTCGTCATCGTCGACGGCGTGCATCTGCCCGCCACGCTCGACGACACCACTGCAGGGCGCGATTTCGCCGCGCTCCTGCCGCTGGAGCTGACGCTCAGCGATTATCATGCAACCGAGAAAATCGCCGATCTGCCGCGCAGGCTCGACACCACAGACGCGCCCGCCAGCTATGCCGCCCCCAACCCGGCGATATCACGCTCTACGCGCCCTGGGGCAATCTGGCGATCTTCTACAAGCCCTTCCCGGCCTCCGCCGGTCTGGTGCGCCTCGGCGCCTTCGATGGCCCGATAGATGCGCTCCTGAAGGACGGAGATTTCCCGGTGCGGATCGAACGCGCCGATTGATTGGCGCACAGCACCGCACACGGCAAACCAGGGCCGGTTTGTCCAATCTGTGCGGCGCCGGATTAATGCTCTGCGCTCATGAGTGGGTTCAGGTTTCGCCCGATTGTCTCGGCGGGGTTGCAAGGCCACATATCCACCAGACGCACCGGAAATGACCGGCCCGCAACGAAAGGAACGACACATGATCCTGCAAGAGAATTACACCCTGTCCAACGGCGTCGAGATCCCGAAACTCGCGCTGGGCACCTGGATGATCAAAGACGACGTGGTCGCCGACGCGGTCAAAACTTCCGTCGCGCTGGGTTACCGCCACTTCGACACCGCGCAGGCCTATCGCAACGAGCGCGGCGTGGGCGAAGGCGTCCGCGACAGTGGCGTGGCGCGCGAAGAGCTGTTCGTGACCACCAAGCTCGACGCCTCGTTCAAGGACTATGACGGCGCGAAAGCGGCCATAGAGGGTTCGCTGAAGGCGCTGGGGCTCGACTATATCGACCTGATGATCATCCACAGCCCGCAGCCCTGGCAGGATTTCCGGGGTGACGACCGCTACTTCCAAGGCAACCTTGCGGCGTGGAAAGCGCTCGAGGACGCCTATGAAGCCGGCAAGATCCGCGCGATCGGCGTGTCGAACTTCGAGAAAACCGACATCGACAACCTGCTCGACAACGCGAAGGTGAAGCCGATGGTGAACCAGATCCTCGCCCATGTCAGCAACACCCCGACAGCTTTGATCGAGTATTGCCAGAGCAAAGGCATTCTGGTCGAAGCCTATTCGCCGGTCGGGCATGGCGAGATCCTCAAGAACGCCGAGATCGGCGCGATGGCGGAGAAATACGGCGTCAGCATCCCGCAGCTCGCCATCCGCTACGTGCTGCAACTGGGCCTGCTGCCACTGCCGAAAACCGCGAACCCGAACCATATGCGCGCGAATGCGGAGGTCGATTTCGACATCTCCAAGGCTGACATGGAGGCGTTGAAAAACGTCGAGACGATCAAGGATTACGGCGAGGCCAGCTTTTTCCCGGTCTACGGCGGCAAGATCTAGGAAGGCGTGCCGGGCCAACCGGGCCCGCGCGGCAAACCCCCGGCAACGTGGGAAGCGAATCCTGCGTTGCCCGTTTTACACGCGCTGGCGGCACATCCAATCGCAGCCCCGGCGCCGGTTTCGATGATGGCTTCGAGTGTGATACAGGCGCTCTGCCCCCAGCCCGAAAAGCACGGGCGGGCATTGACATGGAGAACACGGATGCAGGTAGACGCCACGCACAACCCGGACCATCGGCATCTGCGCCTCTGGGCCGAATTCCTCGTGCTCTTCCTGCTCACCCCGGTCGCAATGGCGTTGTTCCTGCCGCCCACCGCGATGTTTCCGGTGCTGTTCGCCTCGACCCTGGTCGGGGCGATCCTGTTGCACCTCACGCCGGGCTTTCGCTGGCGCGATCTGAAACGCGGCTGGCAGCAGGGCGACTGGCGGACGGTCATTGCCTTCGCTCTGGTCACCGCGCTCCTCTCATGGGCCGTGTTGATGACGGTCCTGCCCGAAGCGTTTCTCGGGATCTTTCAGGTCAGCCCGTGGCTATGGCTCGCGATCATGCTGCTCTACCCGATCCTGTCGGCCCTGCCGCAGGAGGTGGTGTTTCGCCCGCTGTTCTTCCGCCGCTACGAACCGATCCTGCCGCCGGCACGCGCCGGGCTGGCGCTGAACGCGGCGCTCTTCTCGCTTGCGCATCTGCTCTACTGGAACTGGATCGTCGCGGCGATGACCTTTGGCGGCGGTCTGGTCTTCGCCTGGGCCTACGAAGTGCGGGGGTCTTTCCCGCTGGCCCTGGCGCTACATGCGGTTGCGGGCAATATCCTGTTCACCATCGGGATGGGGGTGTTCTTCTACTCCGGCAATGTCGTGCGCCCGTTCTGAGCCAACCGCGGTCGACAAAACCACCCGGGACAACGGGTGTTCGGTTGGCGTCAGATCCCGCCCGGTGCTGCGTGCTTTGCCTTGGCTGGCCCCATGGGCTTGCCCCTGATCCAGACGTTGCTTCCTGGCCGGGACGATCTGACCATAACTTATGGTCAGTTTTTTGGGGCCTGTGGTCATCTACCAAGGGGTGATCGCGGGGAGTAAGGGAGCTTCTCGTATGGCGCTGGCGAAAAACAGAAAAGTGTGCGCTTGGACGAAGAAAAAAACGCGTCATACGGAGTGCAATTCTGGATGCGGCACTGGCGACGATCGAGGCATCCGTGTTCGACGGCGTGACAATGACGGAGTTGGCAGCGCGCTCGCTATACGAGTGGCGATCAAGATCGGTGGCATGTGGAGCATCGGCAGGTTTTTGATCACGGGTCTCGTTTACAAAGTATCCAAGCGTTCCGCAGCGCTGCCTGGGTGTTATTGCGTTGTTTGGAAAATAGATTGCATTATTCCATCCAGTCAAAAACCCACAATGAACGGGGTGGCAACAGAAGACACTGGCACGAGATGGCCAGCGGCCCTGCGCGGAATGGTTGTCGCGAGACGGTCCGTTCCGATCTCGCTGCGCCTCAGCCGGTTTTGGCTGACGCGGTTGCCGCAGGTTCCCCGGAGAACAACGGCCCAACGCCCACCTCGCTCACGCCGCCCGTCGGATCGCGGAGCAGGAACAGGGCGTCGAGCCCGCGTCTGCGTGCGAGGGCGGCCCCCTTTTCGGGGCCGAGCACCATCAGCGCGGTCGCCCAGGCATCGGCCTCGGCGCAGGTCCGGGTCACGACGGTGACCGACGCGGGAGAGCCGATCAGGGGTGCGCCGCGGATCGGGTCCATGGTGTGTGACAGGCGCCGCCCCTGCACCTCGACCCAGTGGCGGTAGTCGCCCGATGTCGCCACGGCGGCATCCTGCAGCGCGAGGATGGACCGGGGCGCGCGGCGCGCGGGGTCGGGCGCCTCGACGGCAATGATCCATGCCGTGCCATCGGGCCGCAATCCGAGCGCCCGCATCTCGCCGTCGATCCCGACGAGGGCATCGGCGATGCCGTGGTCGCGCAGGGTTTCGGCCAGCCGGTCGGCGCCATAACCTTTGGCGATCCCGTTCAGGTCGAGCGCAAGGGGGGCGGACTTGCGAACGCGGCGCTCCCCGATCTCCAGCACCTCATGCGCCGGGGCGCGCGGCGAGGTCATCGCGGCCCGGATTCGCGCCGAACTGGCGGCCTCCGGCCCGAAGCCCCAGGCGGTTACCGCGTCGCCCATGCCGATATCGAAGGCTCCGCCCGAGGCGCGGCCGACCTCGACGCCGAGGCGCAGAACCTCCCTGAGATGTCCGGGAGCCGCCACCCATTCGCCCACCGCCGCCGCGTTGAGGCGCATCAGGTCGCTGTCGGGTGTCCAGGTGGACATTTGCGCGTCGACCTCGTTCACCGCCGCCTGCAGCGCCGCGCGGAGCGGATCGGGGTTAAAGCCGGGCTCCGCGAAGAGCAGCGCCGACCAGCGGGTACCCATGGTCGGGCCGCTCAGGGCAAGGCGCAGGGTCTTAGTAGACATCTTCGACATACCGCCCCTCCGCTTTCAGAAGTGCGGGCGTAAGCCCTGTCGGCGCGAGGATCTCGGCCAGAGCGTCGGTCACGCCGGCGGCCATGTCGCGTCCGCCGCAGACCATCACGCGGGCGCCGTCCCGGATGAGCCGGGCGAGCGCGGCGGTGTCACCGCGCAGCGCGTCCTGCACGTAGTGGGGCCGGGCCCCGCGCGAGACGGCGGTGACCAGACGGGCCAGACGGCCTTCCTCCTGCCAGTCGGGCATCTCCTCGCCGTAGAGGTAGTCGCTGTCGGGATGCCGCATGCCGAAGAAGAGGTGGATGGGGCGGTGCCGGGCATTGGCGCGCACGAAGCCTGCGAGCGGCCCGATCCCGGTTCCGGCGCCGATCAGGATCAAGGGCGCGCGGCCACGACCGGGGCGGAACCCCGGGTTACGGCGCCGAAAGGCGGTCACGGCGTCGCCGGGTTCCAGTGCCGTCAGTTGCCCCGAGCAGAGGCCGCCGGGGTGCTTCTTTACCACGATCTCGATGAAACCGTCGCGGCGCGCGGAGGCGAGCGAGTAAAAGCGCGGCACCGGGCTGCCTTCGGGCAGAATACCGATCAGGTCGCCCGCGTCGAAGCGCGCGAAGCCCGTCCCGGCCAGCCGCCGCCAGAGCGTGGTACGCGGCAGCGCGAAGCGCAGGATCGCGGTCGGCGCCTGCACCTCGGCGCCGTAGTCCCGGCGGGAGACGAGGGTCAGCGTCTCGGTTCTGGGAAGAACCGGCTGATGGGTCAGTTCGAGGTCGATCCCCAGCACCTCGCCGAGCGCGCGGCCCCAGCGCGCGAAGTCTTGCGGCGATTGGCGGTCGATCGTGTCGAGCGGCAGAAGTTGCGGCCAGCCCTTCGCCTCGGCTGCGTCAGCGACTGCCTTTGCGAACCCGCAATAGGCCGGAAAACTGCGGTCGCCGAAGCCGAGCACGGCAAGCGGCGCATCGGGCGCGTAGTCGGTTGCGCCCAGCCGGGCGAGAAAGCCTTTCGCCGAAGCAGGCGCCGCGCCGTCGCCATAGGTCGCGGCCAGCACGATGATCTGCCCGGCGCGGGTGTAGCGATGTGGCGCGAAGGCTGACATCGGTGAGACATGCACGCTCTGGCCCGCCTCGGTCAGAGCGGCGTGGAGCGTGGCGGCGAAGCCCCATGTGCTGCCGCCTTCGCTGCCGACGAGCAGGATCGTTTCGGCACGTCCGGCAGGCTGATTGCCCCGGATGCGGGGCCGCCCGCGCCGCCCGGCGAACCAGATCAGGGTGCCGGTCATGCTCATTGCCGGCACGCCGAGCGCTACGAGCCCCAGCAACAGCCCCAGCGCCGCGGCGCCTTGCCCGGTATGCAGCATGTAGATGGTTTCCGAGATGCGCTCCCACCCGGTCAGATCGGCCCAGCTCAAAAGCGCGCCGGTGCCCTGATCGAGATACCCGGTGCCCTGAGCGGTCTTCAACGTGAAGACATCGGTGACATCGCCCGGATAGGGAAAGCTCAGCTCGCGCAGCGCGGCGACAGGCGTTTGCCGCAGAGCGGCTATCTCGTTCAGCGCGGCCCCCGTCTTGCCGCTCACTTCGGCGGGGGCGGCCGGCGTGACGCTGCCGTCGGGAAGCAGATCGAAGGTGGAGGCCGTCATCCAGAGGGCCGTGCTGGCCGAGAGGACAAGGCCGAACACCGCGATCCGCGCGATTTCGACATGAAGGCGCCCTGCGAGCGGCCCGCGCAGGGGCGCGAACCAGTGCCGCCAGCCGCCCGCCCGCCGCGCGACCAGCGCCGCGCCCGACAGCGCCAGGACCAGCATCGCCGCCGCCCCGGCGGCCATCGCGATGCGGCCGCCATCGCCAAGAAACAGCGAGCGGTGCAAATTGGTGAGCCACCGCTCGGCCTGGTTGGGGTCGGCCGATGCCACGCCCCGGCCCGTGGCGGGCTCGATCACGGCGGCTCCGGGCGCGCCCTGATCGAACCAGTAGGCGGTGATCCGGCCCGAAGGTGACCGGCGGATCTGCTCGACGCCCGGATAGATCGCCCGGATACGCTCAGCCAGAGCGCCGACCGTCAGGCCGGCCTCGGCTTGCGGCGCAGCGATCCGCTCGGCCGCGGGAAAGACCGAGAGCGCCGCGCCGCTCAGGGCGAGGATTGTGACGAGCGCGAGGGCCAGAAGACCCGGCCAGCGATGGAATGCACGGATCATGGCCCTGTTTCCTCACATGTCGTAGGTGAAGCTGGCGACGTAGCGGCGCCCGTTCACAGGCGTGCCGGCGCCGTCCGTCGTCAGCGGAGCGCTTACTTCGTTGGGGCTGTCGCGCATGTCTTCGACGGCGGCGTCGATGTGAAGCGTATAGCCCGCATCGAAGAGTGCATCGGCGAGGTCAAGGGTGATCTCCAGCGTCCGACCCGCGCCGACGCTCGCGCCGGTGATGCCGTTCACCTGTGCGGTATCGCCGCCTGTCGCGCGATACCAGTCGCTCAGATGCTCGTAGTATTTGGATTTGCCGCCCGCCATCCAGAGGCTGCCGACATAGGCACCCGAGGCGTCGGTGACGTAGAGCGCCAGATAGGCGCCGTCGCCGCCGTAATTGTTCAGGGTGGTGGTGAGGGTCACCGGCCGGGCCATGGCCAGGCCGGGAAGCGTCAGCGCGGTGGTCACCGCGAGCGTTGCGAGGAGCGATTTCATTGGGGGGATCCTTGTTCGGGGAATTGCTGCGGCGAAGCTCAGTTCACCTGGACCTGCGGCGGGGTGGTGTTGCCGAAGAGGCCGTTCCGCGGCGGCGCGACGGTGCCGGCGGGCGCGGGATTGCGGGCACCGCGGCGGCGGTCGTCGTCCTCGTAATCCATCTCGACGATTGCCAGCGTCATCGGGTCGAGTTTTACCTCGATCTCGCGGCCTTTGCTGTCACGTCCCTTGATCTCGTAGCAGCCATCGTCGATCCCGACGTGGCGCACATTCCAGCCGTTCTGCTCGGCCACCTGCATCGCGGCCTCGCGCGGCTGCCACTGGCCGCGGGGCGCGTAGCAATCGTCGTCATCGGCAAGGGCCGCGCCTGCGGGCAGAAGTGCCGCGAGTGCGAATGCGGTGAGGGTCTTTCTCATGACAGGTCTCCTTTTGTCTGCTGAGACCTGTCTGGAGCGCCGACCTGAGGGTTTCCTGACGGCGCGGCGATTCCCCCTTCAGCTTGCCGTCAGGAAGGGAAAAGGCCGGCTGAAGCAGCCGGCCTTCGAAGCTTCTTTTGGGTGGGAGAGAGCCATCTGACCACCTGTTGCCGGGCCTCAGTTGTCAAAGCCAGGTTTGTGCGGATCACCGATACCCGTCATTGGCGTGAGCTAGGCTTCATAAGCGGGTCCGGCGGGATCGTGACGGTCGCCGGATGAGCAGATGAAGGGTGCGCCCGCGCGGCCATGTCGACGAGCAGTGCCGACGGGTAGAGCACGTCGATATCGCTGGTCTGGTGCCAGATCATTGTCTCTGCCAGGCGCGTTGTTTCGGCGTCCCCGTTCTCGTCCGCCACTGCATAAAGCTCGACCAAAGCAGTCACGAGGTTTACGTCACCGTCGTAGAGCTGCGACAGTTCCGCCTCGATGCGCATCCGGTCGGGTAAGTCCACCATCCGGCTTGTTGGCACAACACCGACCCAGCCAAGCAACGGCAGGACCAGCCGTTCTTGCGCGGCGTTTTGCAGTGCCATGAGTTCGGCGGCTGCGCGGGCGGCGGCGCCAATCTCACCGGGCCTTGTAGTGATTTTCTCGAGCTGTGCCTGGAAATCCGCGTGAACTGCGCTCAGGGCGTAGGGGGTTTCGTAGGGTGCCGCCTCGGCAGGGATGACAAGGGGCGACAGGGCCGCAGCGACGATCAGAATCTTTTGCATCTTAGCCTCCTCTTACTTGATGAATTCAATGTGAGGGTCATGCCTGATGTTTGCCTGACGGGAGTGCGGTTTACGGTTCAGCTTGCCGTCAGGAAAAGGCCCTGCGCTGAAGTGCGGGGCCAGGTGGGATCGAAGGGACGGTCGGCCCTGTAGCCTGTGCGAGTCAGCAGATGTCATCTGGTCCCGGGGTGCGTTTGTGGCCGGTAACCATGGCACGCGCGAGGTTCTCGCGATGCCGGACGGATGCCAGCACGACGCCACCGACATGCAGCGCCGCAAGCAGCAACATCAGGTTTGCCAGCGTCTCGTGGACCTCTTTCAGCGGACCGTCAATCTCGTCCCGCGCGCCGTATTCGTGCGCGTCCCGGTCGCCGTCGGCCCGGGCAGGGGGCACGATCCAGGTTGCGTCCGGCAACATCGCCACGCGGTCCGGCTCTGCAATGAGCCAGCCGGTGAAGGCGGTGCCCGACAGGGTAATGAGCAGCGCCAGGATCATCGCGGCGCCCGCTGGATTGTGGCCGAGATGGCGCTGTTCGCTTCGCCCGGCCATGTCGCGGAGATAGGCGAGCGTAGCGCCAGGGCCCTTGAGAAACTGGGCGAAACGCGCATATCGTCCGCCGACAAAGCCCCAGATCAGCCGAAATGCAATGAGGCCGGCCACCGTATAGCCCGCGATCTCGTGCAGCGGCTGCACTTCGTCGGCGGTGAGCCAGGCCGTCGCGAAAGCGGCGACAAGGCTCCAGTGAAACACCCGCACCAGCGGATCCCAGACCCGAACCTTGCCGGACGTCTCAATCTCCGTCTGCGGCGGCTTGTGCGTGGCGGTGTCAGTCATTGTCGTCTCCGTCGCGATCCCGGCGCGGGCGATCGTCATCATCGTCCTCATATTCAAACTCGATCACCTGAAGCGTGGCGGGATGGATGGTGACCTCGATCTGACGCCCATCGGAATCGTAGCCTTTGATCTCGTAGCATCCGTCGTCGATCTTGATGCGGCGCACCGACCAGCCGTTCTCCTCGGCAAGCCGGGCGACGGCATCGCGCGGCTGCCAATCGGCCATCGGCACGAAGCAGTCATCGTCCGCCAGGGCGGCGCTGGCCGGAAAGACCGCGAGAAAGCCGAGAATTGTCAATGTCTTCTTCATGGGCCAAACTCCTCGCTGCGGCCATCTTGATGCACTTCATGCGCGCCGAAGCTGACAGCAGCCTGAAGGGGCATGCGGCCCCGCTTCAGCTTCGCGTCAGCCAAACGGGTCATGGAGGGTCATCGGGGAAAAGAGAGGCGACCATGCGCATCCTGCTGATCGAGGACGACACGGTTCTGGGCGCCGCCGTGCGCGACCAGATCGCGGCCGATGGCCAGTCGGTCGACTGGGTCACGCGCCTCGATGCCGCGGGCGACGCCCTGCATGGCGCGTCCTACGATCTGATCCTGCTCGATCTCATGCTGCCCGACGGGCGCGGCATCGGGTTCCTGAAGCGCTTGCGCGCGCGGGGCGAGGTGACGCCCGTCATCATCCTGACCGCGCTCGATCAGGTGTCGGACCGGATCGAGGGGCTGAATGCCGGCGCCGACGACTACCTGGTCAAGCCCTTCGATCTGGCCGAGCTTTCCGCGCGGATCGGCTCGGTCGCCCGGCGTTATAGCGGAAACCCGAACCCCATCGTCACCCATGGGCCGCTTGAGATCGACCTTGCGGCACGCAGTGTGCGCCGAGATGGCAGGCCCGTCCAGCTGACGGCCCGCGAATGGGCCCTGTTCGAAGCCTTCCTTGCGCGCCCCGGCCAGCTCTTGTCGAAGGCGCAACTGGAAGACAAGCTCTACGCCTTTGACGCCGAGGTGGAGAGCAACACGATCGAAGTTCATGTCAGCCGCCTGCGCAAGAAGCTCGGCTCCGCGGTTATCGAGACCGAGCGGGGCCTGGGCTACAGGCTGGGCAAGCCATGAGGCTGCCCCGCAGCCTTCAGGCAAGGCTCGGTCTTTCGGTCGGGCTCGCGCTGACGATCCTGTGGTTCCTGGCCGCGACGGGCACAGCGGTGATCCTTCGGGGCGAGATGGACGAGGTCTTCGACAGCGCCCTGCGCGAGACCGCGGAGCGCATTCTGCCGCTCGCCGTGACCGATATCGTCGGGCGCGAGGATGAGGGGATCACCCAGCGGCTCGCGCCGATCCGCGAGCATGACGAGTTTTTCACCTATGTCGTGCGCGATGCCGAGGGGCGGATTCTCCTGCAATCCCATGCGGCGGATCCGGAGGTCTTCCCGGCTTATGACGGGCCGGGATTCCGGCAGACCGCGACCCATCGCCTGTACAGCGATGCGGCGCTTCAGGGGACGATCCGGATCACGGTTGCCGAACCGCTGGCCCATCGGGCGGCGGTGGCGCGGGAAATCCAGATGGGTCTTGGCCTTCCGCTGCTGATCGTGCTGCCGATCGCACTGGCAGCGATCATTCTGGCCGTCCGGTTCAGCCTCGTGCCCTTGCGCCGCTACCGCGCAAGGTTGGAATCGCGCGGCGCCCACGACTTGTCGGAAGTTCCGGCTGACGATCTGCCGGCGGAGATCGGTCCGCTGGCCGAAGCCCTGAACAGTCTGTTGGCCAGGTTGCGAGAGGCATTCGAGGCCGAGCGCAGCTTTGCCGCGAATGCCGCACACGAACTGCGCACGCCGCTCGCGGGCGCCATTGCCCAGGCGCAGCGGCTCCGGTCGGAATCGCGAGACCCTGCCGTCGAAGCGCGTGCCGCCGAGATCGAGGCCACGCTCAAGCGGCTGACGCGGCTCTCGGAGCGTCTTATGCAACTTGCCAGGGCAGAGGGCGGCCGGCTACGCCTCGACAGAAGCGCAGACCTGCGGGCCGTTGCGCGGGTTATGGTGGAGGATATCGGACATGCGCACGCACCGGGGCGTATCGTGCTGACGCTGCCGGAGACGCCGGTCATGTCGGATCTCGATCCCGATGCCTTCGCGATCCTGTGCCGCAACCTCGTGGAGAACGGTCTGCGGCATGGATCGGAGAGCGCCCCCGTCGACGTGACGCTGACCGCCGGCGGGCAGCTGATCGTCGCAAACGATGGGCCCGTCGTGCCGCGCGATGTTCTGGACCGTCTGACGGCCCGGTTCGAGCGGGCAGATGCAAGCAGCGATGGCAGCGGGCTGGGCCTTGCCATTGTCGCCGCCATCGCCGACCGGATCGGCAGCCCGCTTGTTCTGACCTCGCCGCGCCCGGGCGCTACGGCCGGCTTTCAGGCGTCGGTGATGTTGCCGACAGAGGGTGCCGTTGGGCCATACCCGTTGATCGCTGAAAAAAGATCGTGAAACAAAGCCGGAAAGCAGGCCGCCGAGGGTCCCTCGACGGCTGCGAAGCGACCCGCCGCCAACCCGAGCCGATCGAACTTTCAGGATCCGCGGGCGAGGTTGTCGGGGCTTCGTGTGAGGCATCTTTCCGGAGGGCGGTGACGCGGTGGTATTGCCGGGCCATAGGCAGCGGCGCGGTCGATGCCAGGCCATCTGAATGATCCAGCCACCTCCGGCTCAGGTCTTTGCATTTCCAAATTATTACCAAAATACTTCCGGCTAATCGTTTTGAGCATAAGACAGCACCTGTTCAGGTTCCTAGGATCTGGCCAACCGTATTGATCCAATATCGAAAGGCCAGCGCCATGATGAAAATGCCGGAAATGCCCAATCTCGATCTGCAGGCCATCGTTGACGAACTCAGATCGTCGGCCCGCCGCACCAAGCAATTGTGGCTGAACGACGACTCCCTCGCTTTCGTGGCGCGGGGCCGCGAATATCGCAGCGAGTTTCATGTGAACCCGAGCTATGAGATTCAGTATTCGCTGATCGGGGATCTGCACCTGCATTACCGCACGCCGGAGGGCAAGGAAGAGGTTGCCGTGGTGCCGGAAGGTTCCTGCCTCTATCAGCCCGCCATGGTGCCGCACTCGCCGCGTTTCGGGCCGGATTCGTTCCAGCTGGTGATCGAGCGCTCCCGCAAGCCCGGCGAGGTCGACCAGTTCAACTGGTATTGCCCCGCCTGCGACGAGCTTCTGCACACCGTCACCCACACGGTTGACGACTACAAGGTTGACCCCGTTTCGCGCGCCTATGAGCAGATGAACGCCTCGGAAGAGATCCGCACCTGCAAATCCTGCGGCAACGTGATGCCGGTGATCGAAATGAACCAGCCGAAGATCAGCGGATCGTAATGGCGGGTTTGACCACGCTTGCCGCCCAGGTCGCGCCGGCGCACACGGCGCTCCTGGTGATCGACATTCAGAACGACTTCTGCGACGAGGCCGGGTTTCTCAGCCGTGAGCGCGGCTATGACGTGAGCTTTGCCGCGCCTGTCGTCGACAGGATCGGCGCGCTGGTAGCAGACGCCCGTGCCGCCGGGGCAGGGATCGTCTGGCTGCGCTCGCATTACGATTTTCGCTTTCTGAGCGAGGCGCAGCAGGTCAAACGCGGGGCCGAGGGCTGTTGCCTCGAAGGGGCATGGGGGGCCGATTTCTACCGCATCGCCCCGGAGCCAGGCGATACAGTGGTCACCAAGCACAGCTTCAGCGGGTTCTGGAACACCGGGCTTGACGCGCTGCTGAAGGAGATGGGCGTGAAAACGCTGGTGGTGACCGGGGTCGCCACCAATGTCTGTGTCGATTCCACGCTGCGCGACGGGTTTTTCGCAGGCTATTACATCGTGCTGGCCGAAGACTGCGTCGGCAGCAACAACGCCGCCGGTCATGCCGGAACCGTCGCGACTGTCCGCACCAATTTCGGCATGGTCGCCGACAGTGTGCAGATCATCGCGGCGATGCGGGGGCAGGGCGGGTGACCATTGCGCCGCCCCGGACCGCCGCCGCTCCGGGGTATACTGTGCCGGGGCGTCAGCCGAGATAGGCGACGCAGTCGATCTCGACATTCACGCCCTTGCGATGGGGGGTGGCGCCGATGCAGGTGCGTGTGACCTTTTCGCCCGCCATCACCTCGCGGAAGGTTTCGTTGAAGGCGGGAAAATCGGCGGTGTCGCGCAGGCAGACACGCATGTTGACCACATGGGCAAAGCTCGCGCCTGCCGCGTCGAGCACCGCGCGCAGGTTTTCAAGCGTGCGGCGGGTCTGAACGGTGATGTCGCCCTCGACAACGTCGCGCGTTTCGGGGTCGAGCGGGCCCTGGCCGGAAACGTAGACGAAATCGCCCGCCCGGATCGCCTGCGCCAGCGGCGAGGGATTGGATTTGTCGGTGAAGCCCGTGACCGGGGCGGAACTGGACTGGATGATCTGCTTGGGCATGGACGGTCGGGCTCCTCGGATATCGCTGGGGTTTTGTTGGGTGAAAGTATAGCCAGAATTTCGATTTCTTAAATGGATTTCGATGTTTTCAGCGGTGGTTTCCCCTCCTTTTCGGCCTGTTATGCCCAGTGTGGTGGCGTCTTATAACCAGTCTAAGAGGCAGCATTCAGGAAACGCATAAGCTGATCCGCCGCGCCATCGGATAAGCTTAAAGGGTTGATTCGGGAGGAAAGTTCTATGCAGTGGGCCGATCTGAAGGCGGATGAGATTTCCGGCCTTCCCAAGGATGAGACCATCGTTGTGGTGCCGGTCGCCTCGCTGGAGCATCACGGACCCCACCTGCCGACCGGGGTCGATATCGTTCTGACCTCCGAGATCGCCCGGCGCACCGCTGTTCTGACCGATCCCCACCGGCCAGTGCTGGTGACGCCGGCGGTCTGGAGCGGGCTGGCCGAGATGCATATGAGCCTTGGCGGCACCATCACCCTCGATCTTGACACGCTGCACGCGGTGCTGCGCTCGATCTGCCGCTCCATCGTCCGCCAGGGCTTTGGCAAGGTGCTGCTGCTCAACGGCCACGGCGGCAATATCGCCGCCCTTGGTGCGATCACCAACGAGATCGGCTCGACCCTCGATATCGCCATCGCCACGACGAGCTACTGGGAACATGCCGCCGAAAGGTTCGCCGCGATCCTCGAAGATCAGGACACGATCGGCCATGCCTGCGAGGGCGAAACCTCGATGATGCTGGCGCTGGCCGAAGGGCTCGTCGACCGCGACAAGTTCGGCCAGGCGATCGGGCCGGATAATCCGACGGTGGCCGATATCGCCGGCCCCGCCGTTCTGCGCTGGCGCAGTTTCGCCGCGCGCAGCACTGTCACCGGCACGCTCGGCAACCCGACCCGCGCCAGCGCCGGGAAGGGCGAAAGGCTGCTCGACGCCGCCGCCGAAAGCCTGTCGGCCTTCCTGCGCAACGACGCATTCTGGAATATGAGCTACTGACGCCGCACCGTCCGCCACATCGGACCGCCTAAGCCACCACTCAGGCGAAAAGGCCCGGTCCGCAAGGGCCGGGCCTTTGAATGCAGCGCTGACGGGGATCAGCCGAACATCGAGTTGGGCAGCAGCAGCACGATGCTCGGGAAGGCCACCAGCAGGATCAGACAGATGAGCATGGCGATCCAGAACGGGAACACGCCCTTGAAGATGCTCATGATCGGCACGTCCGCCGCCACGCTTTTGACGACGAACACGTTCAGCCCGACCGGCGGGGTGATCATGCCCATCTCGATCAGGATCACGATGATGACGCCCAGCCAGATCGGGTCGAACCCCATGCCGGTGAGCAGCGGGAACACGATGGGCACCGTCACCACCAGCATTGCCAGCCCGTCCATGAACATGCCGAGGAACAGATAGGCGACCACCACCAGCGCCAGCGCGCCATAGGGGCCGAGGCCCGCCCCCATCAGCGACTCGCCCAGCGTCGAAGGGATGTGGGTAAGCGCGAGGAACGGGTTGAGCACATTGGCCCCGATGATGATCAGGTAAAGCATCGCGGCGGTGCGCACCGTTTGCATCAGCGTCTCGCCAAACTCCCGCAGCGTGATGAGCCGCCCGGCAAAGGCCATGCCCGCCACCAGCACCGCCCCCACGCCCGCGGCCTCGACCGGAGTGAACACGCCCAGATAGATGCCGCCGATGGAAATCACGATCACGGCCAGCAGCGGTGCGGCCCGCAGCAGCGCGGTGAGGCGGTTGGCGCTGTCGGGCAGGCTGCCTTTCGGCCCTTGGCCGGGTTTCAGCGTGACGATGATGGCGATGGTGCTGAGGAACAGCCCGGTCAGCAGCAGGCCGGGCAGGATGCCCGCCATGAACAGCCGCCCGATGCTTTCTTCGGTGAGAATGGCGTAGATCACGAAGCCGGTGGAGGGCGGGATCAGAAAGCCCAACGTGCCGCCCGCCGCGATGGCGCCGGTCGACAGACTGTCGCTGTAGCCAAAGCGTTTCATCTCCGGCAGCGCCACCCGGCCGATTGTTACCGCCGTGGCGACCGACGAGCCGCTGACCGCGGCGAAGGCGGCGCAGCCGATCACCGAGGCCGAGGCCAGCCCGCCGCGCAGCCAGCCCACCCAGGCAAAGGCCGCCTCGTAGAGCCGGCGGCTGAACCCGGCGGCGGAGGAGAGATTGCCCATCAGGATGAAGAGCGGCATCACGGTCAGCGCGTAGTTCGACGTGGCCGAATAGGTTTCAGAGATCAGCAGCGCCCCCGCCGAGCGGTAACCGCTCAGGATCCAGGTGCCGAAGAACCCCACGATCAGCATCGCCAGCCCGACCGGCGTGCGCAGGATCATGAAGAAGAACATCGCGCCAATGGCGAGGATGCCGACGAGCGTATCAGTCATCATAGCTGCGTCCCCGCCGCAAAAGATCAATGATTTGAAGGGCAAAGATCAGGATGACGAGGCATATTCCAAGCACGATCAGCCCGTAGAACGGCCACAGCGAGAGCCGCAGCATGTTGGTGGCGTCCCCGTATTCAAAGGCGTCCGCGAGCCGCCGCCAGGCCCGCGTGACCAGCACGATCAGCACGTAGCCGCCCACCAACCGCGCGAGGATATCGCCAAACAGCCGGCCATAACGGCCGATCTTTCCGTCGAGCACGTCGATGCGCACATGCGCGTCGGTCTGGGTGGCGTAGGGCAGGGCGAGCATGACCATCGACACCGACATCAGCTGAACGATCTCGTTCACACCGAGGATCGGGGCGTTGAAGGCATAGCGCATCACCACCCCGACGAAGGTGATGCTCATCATCACGACGAGCGCCACCGCCGAGAGTGCCGCGAGGGCTTTCGATGCCCGGCCGAGATAACGCGACCGGGCAAGAGAGGATTCAGGCTTCACGGGGTTTCACGCGCGCGATCACTTCGACGCGGCGAGCGCGTCGATGAAGCCGCGGGCGTCGATGCCCTGGGATTCAGCGTCTGCGATGGCGGCGTCGAGCACCGGGGCGGAGGCGGCGTTGAACTCGGCCACCGCCTCGGGCGACAGTTCGATCAGCTCTTTGCCTTCGGTGTTGCCGAACATTTCAAGCCCTTTTTCCACGTCCGACAATTGCTGCGCATTGGCGAGGAATGACAGATCCCGGCCGGCATCGAGCATGGCCTGCTGCTGTTCCTCGGTCAGATCCGCGAAGGCATCCTTGTTCATGATCAGGAAGAAGGACGAGATCGAGCTGTCCATGCCGGTGGTGATATATTTGGTCACTTCGGCCAGTTTGAACACGAAGGTTGCCGTGCCGTCGATCATCGCGCCGTCGATCACGCCGGTTTGCATCGAGTTGTAGATTTCCGACACCGGCATCGACACCGGCGTCGCGCCCCAGCTCTCGACCATCAGGCCGGCATTGCGCGACGGAACGCGCAGTTTCAGCCCCTTGATGTCTTCCAGCGAGCGGACTGGTTTTTCCGCCGTAAACAGAAGGTTAGCACCATTTGACCAATACCCGATGAGTTGCGCGCGGCGGAATTCCTCGTCGAGCATGTCGATATTGTCGAGCACGGCCTTGGTGCCAGTTTCCTCGGTGATGACGCCGGGCAGTTCGGTCAGCAGCAGCTTGGGAAAGTTCGAGGCGGTGTAGCCGGGCAGGGCATAGGCCAGCTCGGCCAGCCCGTCGACAACGCGGTTATATTGCTCGACGGGACCCGGCCCAAGTTCGCCGCCGGGATAGACCCGGATCGTCACCTCGCCATTGGTGCGCTCGGCCACGTCATTGGCGAAGACCGCCCAGACCTTTTCTTGGAACGGATGGGTCGCGGGCAGGAAATCGGCGAGCTTCAGCTCTTCCGCCTGTGCCGCCGAAGCGCCGAGGACCGCGAAGGCCACCGGCGCAAGCAATTTTTTCATGAATGTCATTCTGGTATCTCCCTGGCTGATGCCGTTTTTCTCATTCGTTGCTGGGCACCCAAGTGGGTGTGTGACATCGTCGGATTCAGGCGCGCGAACCTGCGGAGATGTGCGGGTCGCATCGCTCCGCCGATCGCGGTCGCCCGGTCGTTGAGGAGAAACGGCAAGGATCCTTTCCAGTCGGAAGGGCGGCCCGAAATCGCCGGGCCGGTCGTGCTCCCTGCCGGCCCCCCACAGGCCGAGCGTTTGCCGAGAACCCATGTCACTCTTCACATGCGATTGGGTGCCGCAATACATTGGTAGCACATGAAAAAGCCCAAACTTATGCCTTTATTGTATAAGTGGCTACAAATTGGTAATAATAGGGCCATGCGCCCGCAACCCGTACTCTCACTCAAGCAAATTCGTGCAATCAACGCGGTTGCCCAGACCCATGGATTTGGGCAGGCCGCCGAAGCGTTGAATACGACTCAATCGGTGGTGTCGCGCGCCGTTGCGTCGGCCGAGGCCGAACTGGGTGTGCCGCTGTTCCAGCGCGGCTGGGGCGGCACCGAGCCGACCGCGCGCTGCGAGCCGGTGCTGCGCTCCTGCACCAATGTGTTGCGTCTGGTCGAAGAGGCCGAGGACGAGATCGAGGCGATGTCCGGCACCCGTCCGTTGCTGATCAATTATCTGCGCTGGCACCAGCTCGAAGCGGTGGCGGCGGTGACGCGCTCGGGCAGCGTGTCGGCGGCATCGACCCGGCTCGGCATCACCCAGCCCGCTGTCAGCCGGGCGGTTTCCGCGATTTCGAGCCATTGCCGGCAGGATCTGTTCGAGCGCCGGCGCGGCGGCTTCATCGCCACGCCGCAGGCCGACCGGCTGGCGCAGTTGCGCGACGGGGTGAACCGCGAGCTGGCCAGGATCAAGCCGCTTCTGAACCTGCATGGCAAAGGGCTCGTCGGGCGCCTCGCTGTGGGAATGCTGCCCTTCTCGGGGCAGGAATCCGTGGCCATCGCCTTTGGCCAGCTTTCGCGCGAGCATCCCGATCTGCGGTTCGTGGCGGTGCCCGGCAGCTACGATATGCTGGTCGAGGCTCTGCGGCATGGCGAGATCGACTGTTTCGTCGGCATCCTGCGCAACCCGGTGCCGTACCGCGATCTGGTCGAAACCTATCTGTATGACGAACAATATACGCTGATGGCGCGGGCCGATCACCCTTGCCACGACAAGCCGCCGACGCTGACCAGCCTGAGCAAAGAGCGCTGGATCATCGCCCAGCACGGCACCCCGGCGCGCAGCTATTTCGAGCGGCTCTTCGCGACGGAGGGCGAAATTCCCCCCGCGCAAACCTGCGAGATGCTGTCGTTCAGCAGCGCTGAGAAACTCATCATTCGCTCGGATTCCATCGCTCTGCTGAGTTACGCCAAGAGCTATCTTGCAAACCTGCCCGATGGCTTGCGCCGGGTCGCGCTCGATCTGCCGGACAACCGCACCGCCATCGGGGTGACCACGCGGGTGGCGGCGCAGGACGATGAAATCGTGCAGTTGTTCATATCGACACTGCGCGAGCATCTGCCCTGACGGGGCAAAGCGCGCCGGAGTTGCGCCCTTACCGAACGGCGGCCGGGCGCCGCGGTCAGGTGTTCTGCGCGGCGGGCATGACGTGGCCGCATTCCTTGCAGGTGCGAAATTCCTCACTGTCGAAGAAGCGCTTGTAGGCTTGCGAGACCGGATCGCTGCGATAGTCGGTCACCTCGGCGCTTTCTTCATGCAGGAAGGCGTCGCATTCGGGGCAATACCAGCGGAATCGGTCCGCCTCGCCGGGGCGGCGTTTGCGCTCGGAGACCAGAAGCAGCGCCTCCGGCGGAAAGCGGGGCGAATGCGGCATCCCGGCGGGGGTGAAGTTCAGCCCGCCTTCGGGGACGACGACGATCTTTTCGTCGCCCTCGGGCGTGCGGATGTGAAGGTTCATCTGGCCACGGATCATGTACATGATCTCGTCACTCGGGTTGACGTGAAACTCGCTGCGGTATTCGCGCCCGCGCGCCACGAAGGTGAGGGCGTCGTTCTCCTGCCAGAGCACCCTGACGCGCTTGCCTTCCTTCTCAAGCTCGCGGCCCACCTCTTCGATCATGACGACCGGCGCATCATGCATGGAACGTGTGTACATAGGCCCTCGCTTTCTTCCGGTCGGGATCGCAACTCGCAGCGTGCCGCCCTGCGGCACGGGCATCTTGTCCGACGCCTTCGGGTGAAAGGATGCAATGAATTTCGATTTTGTAAACTGATTTCTTCGCGGATGCTTCTTGGTGCGCAGGTGAAAATCGACCAAAAACCGCAACTTCATGATGTTTTAAAAGAGAAAAATATGGATTGTCAAATCCGGCTATCGACAACAGTTTTTCACATTTGCTAAAAAATTTCGATATTATCACGCGACTCGAGCATCGCAGAACTCAGACAGTGACGGGAATCTGACACCTATGACCGACCGGACCGGGGCCATTGACGTCCAGCACCACATCCTGCCGCCGGCCTATGTCGACGCTGTCGGGGCCGAGGCGATCGGCTCGCTTCTGGTCTCGGGCAAGGTGCCGGTGTGGACGCCGCAGATCTCGGTCGAGGCGATGGACCGCAACGGGATCGCCCTTGCCGTCACCTCGATCTCGGCCCCCGCCTTTCCCTCCGAAACACCGCAGGAGGCCCGCCGCCTGGCGCGGCTGTGCAACGACTACGCCGCGCGCGCCTGCGCCGATCATCCGGGCAGGTTCGGCATGTTTGCAAGCCTGCCGATGCCCGATATTGCAGCCAGCCTGCGCGAGCTGGAATATGCGCTCGATGAGCTGGGGGCGGACGGCGTCTGCCTGATGACGAGCTATGACGGGCGCTATCCCGGCCATGCCGATTTCCGCGAGCTGTTCCAGGAGTTGGAGCATCGCGGCACCGTTGTGCATATGCATCCGGTTGCCACGCCGGGGCCGCAATACCTGCCGGGCATTCCCGCCGCGACGCTCGATTTCCCCTTCGACACCACCCGCGCCGTGCTGAGCCTGCTGTTCGAAGGGGTGCTCTCTCGCCTCAGCCGCAGCAGGATCATCCTGTCACATGCCGGCGGCGCGCTGCCCTTCCTCGCCGATCGCATTGCCCGGCTCGAACGCCGCCCCGACTTCCGCGCCGCCGTGCCCGAAGGTGCGCGCAACCTGATGCAGCGCCTCTATGTCGATACCGCGCTGTCGGCCAATCGTAGCGTGTTTCCCTCGCTGCTTGAGCTTTTCCCGCCCGAGCAGATCCTCTTCGCGAGCGATTATCCCTTCGCGCCCGAAGATACGATGACGGCGACGGTGACCGGGCTGGATGCGCTCGCCTTGCCAGACGATGCCCTTGCCGCGATCCGGCGCGAAAACGCCTTGCGACTGATGCCGACGCTGGCGGCGAGGATGTAGGCCCCCGCGCCGCGCGGCGGGAAGCGCCTTACAAATTCGCAAGAACTTCGATATTTTCGCGGAACCCAGACGATGGAGCCTCCCGGAATGGATGAAACCGCCACCAGTGCACCGGCTCAGGGCCGCGGCGATGACGCGACCGAGCCGACCTTCGCCACCCAGTCGGAGGCGGCCTATCACCGGATCCGCGAGGCGATCATCACCGGCCAACTCGCGCCCAACGAAAAGCTGCTGCTCGATGGCCTGCGCGAACGCTTCCGCTTCGGCACGAGTCCGCTGCGCGAAGCCCTGTCGCGCCTGGCGGCCGACCGGCTGGTGATCGCGCGGGGCCAACGGGGCTTTCGGGTCGCGCCGATTTCCGAGGAAGAGTACCGCGACATCGTCAATATGCGCCTTCTGCTGGAACCCGAGGCGCTGCAACGCTCCATTGCCAATGCCACGCTCGCATGGGAAGGCAACGTGGCCGCTGCGTTCCACCGCCTGTCGCGGGTCGAGAGCGCGCTTGACCGGGCGCCCGACGACAGCGGCGGCATCTGGGAGCACGAAAATCAACGCTTCCACTTCGCGCTGGTCGAGAATTGCGGCTCGCCGTGGCTGCTCAATTTCATCACCGCTCTCGCCGATCAGGCCGAGCGCTACCGTCGCCCGGCGGTGGAGATGCGCGCGGTGCCGATGGAGCGGCTGATTCAGGAGCACAAAGCCCTGTTCGACGCTGCGATGAGCCGCAACGCCACGCTCGCGGCAGAACTGCTCAAGGTCCATATCAGGAATGCGGCAAGCCATCTGTCCAAGGCGCTGTTTCACGCAGGTGACGACGCTGCCGGGGGGCAGGCAATCGAGGCAGGAAACGAGCAAGCCTAACTTGGAGCCGATTGGTGCTGACCCGCGCCGAAAACGGGCCACATGCCGAAGTGTCACAACGCCCGCCAGGCAGAGCCTAGGCGTCCTTCGGAGACACCTCGGCCATGCGCGCGCTGATGTCCTGCCCGTAGGCGGCAACCGCATTTTTCAGCGCCTCATAGTCCTGATTGTCCACCGCGCCGATCTCGAACGTGAAGGAGAGGCTGCCGAGCAGCAGTTTCTGATCGCTCAGGATCGGGGCGCAGATGCCGACCGAATCCGGGCGGTGGGTGCCGATCTCCATGCTGACCTTCTCGCGCCGCACCCGGGCGAGGGCCGCGTTCAGATCGCTGAAGGTGCCGCCATAGGGGAGGGCCGCGAATTCCTCGGTGTTTTCCTCGTAGAGTTTTTTCAGCCGGTAGCGCGAGGTGAAGGCCTGCAGGATGCCCGCATGCGCGCCCCGGACCTTCGGCATCGCGCGGCCCCGGTGGAACATGTCGCGCGTGTCGCCCTCGGATTTGCAGCGATAGATGCAGACAAGTTCGTCACGATAGGCGCGGGTGACATGGGCGGTGCCGGGATAGGCGCCGACCAGCTTGTTGGCGAAGGGCGCAGCCTCGGCGATCAGCGGATCGTTCGAGCGCATCTGGTATTCCAGAAGCGAAATCCGGGGCCCGATCGTATAGGCCCCGGTGGTCGACTGGATGATGAAGCCCGCATCGCTCAGCACCTTGAGGTAGCGGTAGCAGGAGGGCACGGCGACATCCATCTCCGCCGCGATCTCTTCCAGTGTGAGTGCGAAGCGGCCCTGCTCGAACATGTCGAAAATGCTCAGGGCCTTTTCCAGGCTCGACTTGCCCGACCCGTCGGCGGCCTCGCCGTCGCCGGTCAGCTCCGGTCCGTCTGTCTGGTCTTCGTCACGCATCCGCTTTCTCGTCCTCAGTCGCTCCTAGGCCGCGCCGCGCAGCCGGTCGACCAGCTCGCGGGGGGAGGGGGGCAGCCGGTCGCCACGCCAGGCAACGTGCTGGTCGGGGCGCACCAGCACCAGCGGGGCGCTGTAGACCTCGCGCAGCGGGTCTTCGGTGACCACGTCGACAACCTGCAATGGCAAACCCACCTCCTGTGCGGCGCTTTCCAGCGGCCCGGCCTCGATGGACGAGTCGAACCGCAGCAGATTGTAGCCGTCTCCCAGCGCATCATAAAGCGATTGTCCACCCTCAAGCCACAGGTGAGGTGCGCGGCAGCCGGGAACGATGGACGAGGTGAAGGTGTTCATCGTGTAGCCGGGCTGGGATGCGCCGTCATAGGCGATGATCGGGGAGGCGTCGTAGTAATAGCCGAAGTTGAGGCCGCCACAGCAATATTGCGCTACGTTGAGATCGTAGACCTCGCGGGCGAAGGCGGCGCGGTGGGCTTCGGCCTCCGGCGTCGTCTCCTCGATATCCGCCGGCACTTCGCTGCGCTGCGAGGCCATGGCGATGCAGTGGTTCATCGCGAAGTGGCTCACCTGCTCGGTGATTGGCAGCCGCTCGGCCTGATGGGCGGCGAGAATGCCCTCGGGCGCCCAGCCGTTGATATGGGCGGCGAGAATCCAGGTGAGGTTGGTGGCGTCGGCGATCCCGGCATTCATGCCGTATCCGGCATAGGGCACCCAGAGATGCGCGGCGTCGCCGCTGATGAACACCCGGTCCTCGCGCAGCTTGTTGGCCACGAGGCGGCGGCCAAACCAGTCTTCCTTGTTCAGAAGTTCGTAGTGGAACTCGGGGCCGACGCCGAGAATGGCGCGGATGCCGGCATCGCGGTCGACGCTGTCGAAGTCCGGCTCGTCGGGCTTGAGGTAATTGTGGACGATCCAGGTTTCCTTGCCGTCGATGGAATAGACATTGCCGACGCGCCGCGGGTTCATCGAGAACATCGCCCAGGCGCGGCCCGCCTGCATCTGCTCGATCAGCCCCGGCGCGCGGATGTAGCTCGACTGCACCCGCTGGATCACCGCATCGCCTTCGAGCTGCGCGCCGATCCCCTTGCGAACCTGCGATCTTCCGCCGTCGCAGCCGATCATGTAATCGGCGCGAACGCTCACCGTCTCGCCGCTGTCGAGGTCGCGCGCGGTGACGGTCACGCCGCTCCCGTCCTGGGCGAACCCGGTCATCTCGGTGCGGTAGAGCGCGGTAATCCGGTCGTATTTCGCCACTTCCGCCGCCATCAGCGGCTCAAGGAAGATCTGGTTGATCCGGTGCGGCGGCTCGGGCGTGGGCCAGGTGCTGTCGCAGCCGGTATCGGCCTCGGTGAAGCGCTCCGCACGGGAGGCGATGCGGATGCGGGTGATCTCCGGGCCGATCGAGGTGGTCCGGTAGGATACGTCATGCGGGTAATCCGCCGGCAGGCCCGCATTGCGCACGATGTCGGCAAAGCCGAGGCGGCGGAAGATCTCCATCGTGCGGGCCGAGACGTGGTTACACTTCACGCTTGGCGGCTCGCCCGCGTGGCGGGTTTCCAGCATCACCACGTCGATGCCGCGCCGGGCAAGGTCGATTGCCGAAACCATGCCGACCGGCCCGCCGCCGATGACGACGACCTGGGTGGAAAGCTCTGTCATCTGTCCATCGCTCCGTGACTGGCTCAGACCGCGTAGGGCAGGCCAAGCATGGCCTCGCGGAACCAGCGGTTGCCGATCTCGTCATGCGCCCAGAAATCGAGTGTCTGGTGCTGGCGGCGGGTGTCGAATTCGGTCTGGCCGGGGAAGGTGTGGAAGGCTTCCGACATCAGGCAGGACCAATGCACCGTCGGCCAGATCCGCTCCAGCGCGAGGCGCGAATAATCGTCGAGCAGCGCGTCGTCCTTGTCGAGCAGGTGGCGGCGGATCGCCTCGCCGAGCAGGCGCACATCGCCCACGGCGAGGTTGAGCCCCTTGGCGCCGCTCGGCGGCACGATATGCGCCGCGTCGCCGGCGATGGCCAGCTTGCCGTGGCGCATCTTCTCGCAGACGAAAGCGCGCAGGCGGGCCACGCTCTTTTCGATGATCGGGCCACGGGTGACCTTGTTGCCGTCCTGATCGGACAGGCGGCGGTCAAGCTCGTCCCAGATCTCGTCATCGCTCATCGAGGTGATGTCGAATTCGGGGTCGACCTGCAGATAGAGCCGCGAACGGGTGGCCGAGCGGGCGGAACTCACGGCAAGGCCGCGCGGGGTGTTGGAAAAGCCGCGGGTATGCGGGTTCGGCGTGGCTTCGGCGAGGATGCCGAACCAGGCGAAGGGAAATTCCTTGAGGTAGGAGGCCGCTTCGGCCCCCGGCAGGCTGCGGCGCGACACGCCGAGATAGCCATCGCACCCGGCGATGAAATCGCAGGTGAGCGTTTTGGTTTCACCATCGACCGAATAGGTCACGCTCGGGCTGTCTTCGATCCCGTCGAGCGAGGAAACCTCGGCCTCGAAGACGATCGGCAGGCCATCCGCCTCGCGGTGCTTGATCAGGTCTTCGACCACGTAGCTCTGGCCGTAATTGGTCAACCGGCGGCCATCTTCGTCTTCCAGCGGCACGTCGCGGCGCACGCCGTTCCAGAGAAACTGCATCGTCGGGTGGGCCACGCCCATTTCGTCGAGCCGCTCGGCCACGCCATATTCGCGCAAGGTGTCAACCGTGCCCTGTTCGAGCATCCCGGCACGCACCCGCGCCAGCACGTAGTCGCGGCTCCGGCGCTCAAGGATGACGGTGCCGATCCCGTGCGACTGGAGAATCCGACCCAGCAGAAGCCCCGCGGGGCCGGCGCCGATGATGGCCACTTGAGTATGCATTTTGACAGCCTTTTCTTCGTATTACAGGAGGGTGCGGAATGTGCCGCGATGCCTCGGGCGGGGGCCGGGCGTGGTCCGGCGAGGGGATGCCCCGCCGGACCGGTTGGGATTATTCGCTCCAGGCGACGTTATGGGCCGAGATGCCGTAGGGGTTCAGCAGCCCGCCACGGTCGGTCTTGTCGAGTGCGACGCCTTCGTTGTGGATGAAGACGATCGGGTTGGCCGAGAGCGGGAACAGAACGGCTTCGCTGTCCATCAGGTCGTAAAGTTCGGTCAGCGTCGCCAGCCGCGTCTCGCCGGCTTCGCTGTCGGCGCGCAGGGCCATGTCGGCAAAGCGCGGATCGCCGGTATAGTCGCTGGAGGCGTTACCGAAGTAGAAGGTCGGCGAATAGCCCGCATCCGGCATCCCGGCATGGGTGAAGAACATCACCGTCACTTCCAGCGCGCCATCGGCCCGCGACTTGCGGTAGGCGCCGATGGTTTCGGTCTTCACGCCGGCGCGGATGCCCACGGCTCGCAGGTAACCGGCCACCGCGTCGGCGAATTGCTGCATGTTGCTGGTGGTGGTGATGGTCAGATCGAACCCGTCGCCATAGCCCGCCTCGCTGAGCAGCGCGCGCGCCGTATCGGGATCGTAGCTGGCCGGGCTGCCGCCAGCGGGGCAATCCACCTGGCGGGCGAAGCAAAGCCGGTCCATCGCCGGGGCTTCGTCGCGCGCGCCGGTCAGGTTGGTGCGGATTTCCTCGCGGTTTATCGCGTGGGCGATGGCCTGACGCACTTTCAGATCGGTGAGCGGGGTATTGCCCGAGCGGCCGGCCGCATCAATCATCACGTAGAGGAAGGACAGGTCTTCCGACACGGTGGTGGTCACACCCGGCATCCCGTCCACCGAGGTGATGACGTCGGAGCTGGAGGCGGCGAAGATGTCGATCCCGCCGGTCAGCAGTTCGGCGATCTGCGACTGGGCGTCGGGGATCGGGCGGATCACGATGCGCTCGATCTCGGGCTTATCGCCAACGGTGTAATCCTCGTAGCGCTCAAGCACGAGCCCGGTTTCCGAGCTGACCTCGACGGCGCGATAGGGGCCGGTGCCCACCGGGGTCTTGCCCCAGAGTGCCTTGTCTTCAAGCGCGCCGTGCAGATCGGAGGGATACATCGGCATCCCGGTGGCGAAGCGCGCCATGATCGCGGCATAGGGCCGGTTGAGGTGCACGCGCACTGTGTAATCGTCGACCACCTCGGCATTGTCGATGAAGCTGTAGCGCGCCTTCGACGGGAAGCGGGCTTCCGGGTCGACCAGAAAGTTGAGCGTATAGGCCACATCTTCAGCGTTGAAGGCCGAGCCGTCGTGGAAGGTGATGCCCTCGCGCAGCGCGATATCCCAGGTTACATCGTCGACCGGGGTGAAGTCGCTCGCCAGAACGCCGGAATAGGTGCCGGTGTTGGGGTCGTAGGCGGCGAGGTTGTTGAAGACGGCGGAGGCCGAAAAGTCGGTCTCCGGCTTCGGGTCGTAGACCTCGTCGATCCCCTCGATGGGGAACGAAAAGGCCATGTTCAGCGTGCCGTCATCGGGGCCCGCGAGGGCTGCCGCGCCGGTGAGCGCCGAGAGGGCAATGCCCCCCAGAAGGCTCTTTTTCAGAAACATATCACTCCTCCTCTGTTGATCCTGTTCTGCGGATTTCGGTCATGTCGTCGCCGGGCGTTCCGAGCCCGGTATACAGGTGGCAGGCCACGTCGCTGCGCCCGCGCCGGACGCTGCCGGGCACGTGCGTTTCGCAGACCTCGAGCGCGTCGAAGCAGCGCGGGTGAAAATGGCAGCCGAGCGGCGGGTTGGTCGGGTCGGGGAAGCCGCCCTTGAACACGGGCTTGGGCAGTTCCTGGTGCGGTGCGGTCGACAGATGCGCGCTGCGCAGCTTGCGGGTGTAGGGATGCAGGGGATCGTCGAGCAGATCGTCGGCCGGTCCAAGCTCGACGATGCGGCCGAGATAGATCACCGCCACCCGGTCGGAGATATGGCGCACCACCGAAAGGTCGTGGCTGATGAACACGTAGGTCAGGTTCAGCTCGGCGCGCAGATCGGCCAGCAGGTTGAGGATCTGCGCCTGGATCGACACGTCGAGCGCCGAGGTGGGCTCGTCGCAGACGATGAGCTTGGGCCGGGTCACCAGCGCGCGACCGATGGCGATGCGCTGGCGCTGGCCGCCCGAGAGCGCGGTGGGGTAGGAATGGCCGAGCCGCTGCGGCAGGCCGACAAGCTCCATGATCTCGTCCACCGTCCGGCCGATCTCCTTGGCCGAGTGCGCCCCGCGCACGCGCAGCGGCATGGCGATCAGGTCCTTGACCGTCTTGCGCGGATTCAGCGCCGATTGCGGGTCCTGAAAGATCGGCTGGATGCGCTCGGCGATGTCGCGCCGGCGCTGGTGGTGGATTTCCTTGCCCTCGAACAGCACCTTGCCCGAGGTCGGCTTCTGGATGCCGAGGATGGCGTTGGCGAGGGTGGATTTGCCGCAGCCGCTTTCACCGACGATGGAAAGCACCTCGCCCTCCTGCACGTCGAGCGAAATGCCATTCAGCGCCCGCAGCAATTTGGGCTTGCTGAACAGCCCGCCGCCGATCGGGAAGTGCACGCGCAGATTGCGGATTTCGAGCAGGCCACTCATTGTCCGCCCTCCTGTGCGCGGGTTTCGGCAAGGATCGCATCGGCATGGATGCAGCGCGCCATGCGGCCTGCGCCCACGGCGACCTCAGGGATCGGGTCCGAGGCGCAGGCGGGTTCGGCCAGCGCGCAGCGGTTGCGGAAGAGGCAGCCATGCAGGTTGCCCGCGAGCGAGGGAACCATGCCGGGAATGGTGTTGAGCGGCTGGCCGCGGTCGTCGTCTTCCATCCGGGGGATGCAATTGAGCAGGCCGCTTGTATAGGGATGGGCCGGGTTGGCGATCACGTCTTTCGCCGGGCCGCTCTCGACCACGCCGCCGGCATAGAGCACCAGCACGCGGTCGGCGATGCTCGCCACCACGCCGAAATCATGGGTGATGAGGATCAGCGCCATCTTGAACTCGTCCTGCAACTCGCGCAGCAGCGACAGGATCAGCGCCTGCACCGTCACGTCGAGTGCGGTGGTGGGTTCGTCGGCGATGATGAGCTTGGGTTTGCACATCATGGCGATGGCGATCACCACCCGCTGGCGCAGACCGCCCGAAAGCTGATGCGGATATTGCCGCATCCGCGCCGCCGCGTTGCGCATCCCGACCCGCTCCAGCAGGTAGATGGCGCGCTCCTCGGCCTCGGCGCGGGTGCCGAGGCCGTGGGCGAGGTAGACCTCGATCAGTTGTTCGCCCACGGTCAGCACCGGGTTCAGCGAGGTCATCGGGTCCTGAAAGATGACCGAGATCTCGTTGCCGCGGATCGTGCGCATCTGGTCGCGGGGCAGGGTGAGTAGATCGCGCCCTTCGAAGGCGAGCTTGTCGGCGGTCACCGTGGCGCGTTTCGGCTGCAGGCCGACCAGCGCCATCGTGTTGACCGATTTGCCCGAGCCGCTCTCGCCGACAATGGCGAGGGTTTCGCCGGGATTGAGCTCGTAGCTGATATCGCGCCCCACGGTGATCGTGCCGTGGCTGGCGCCGATCCGGGTGGAGAGGTTGCGCACCTCAAGAAGCGGGCGTTTCTGGGTCGTCGTCGGCATCGCGCTCACCCCTTTCCTTCCGGCGAGGTGATGTCGCGCAGCCCGTCACCGATCAGGTTGATCGCCACCACCAGCGCGAAGATCGCGATGCCGGGGATCATGATTAGGTAGGGCTTGGCAAACATCAGCGTGCGGCCTTCCGAGATCATCAGGCCCCAGCTCGGCGTTGGCGGCTGGATGCCGAGGCCGAGAAAGGAGAGCGTGGCTTCCACGAGGATCGCCAGCGCCATTTCCAGCGAGGCCACGACGATGATCTGGTTCATCAGGTTGGGCAGCATCTCGCGCATCAGAATCCAGCGCGACGAGGCGCCGGCCACCTCGGCGGCGGTGATGAAATCGCGTTTGGACAGCTGCTGCGTGGTGGTGCGCGCGACCACGGCGAAGCGGTCCCAGAACAACAGCCCGAGGATCAGGGTGATCGTGACCAGCGAGCCGCCGAAGATCGACACCAGAGACAGCGCGATCAGGATGCCGGGCATCGCCAGCTTCACGTTGATCAGGAAAACCACGAAATCGTCTACCCGGCCGCCGAAATAGCCGCCGCACATGCCGATGATCGTGCCGATGATGCCCGAGATGATCGCCGCGCCGACGCCCGCGATCAGCGTCACCCGCGCGCCGTAGATCAGCCGCGAGAGGATGTCGCGCCCAAGCCCGTCGGTGCCGAGAATATGCGCCCAGTCGCCGCCTTCCTGCCAGACCGGCGGGCTGAGCTTGGTGGCGATCTCCTGCACGTAAGGATCGTGCGGCGCGACGATGGGGGCGAAGATGGCGCTCACCATGACGACGAGCAGCACGAACAGGCCGACCAGCAGGCCGACATGGCCGCGCGCCTGCAGCAGCGCCTGACGCGCCGGCGAAAGCGGCATGATTTCGGCCATGTCTTCGGAGGAGGGGGGACGTTCGGGCATGGTCATTTCACTCTGATCCGCGGATCGAGCCACATGTTGATCAGGTCGGCGGCGAGGGTGAGCAGGATGTAGATGAAGGACAGGAAGAACAGGATCGCCTGAACCACCGGAAAGTCGATCCGGATGATCGACTTGTAGGCCAGCGCGCCGATGCCGTTGATCGCGAAGATCGTCTCCACCACCACCGAGCCGCCGAGCATGAAGCCGAGCGAGATCGCCGAGACGGAGACAACCGGCAGGATCGCATTGCGCAGCGCGTGTTTGAAAAAGACGGTGCGCGGCGCCAGCCCCTTGGCCCAGGCCATGCGGATATATTGCGATTCAAGCGTGTCGAGCATGCCCGAGCGGGTCAGGCGCATGAGTTGCGGCATCACCGAGACGGCCATCACGACCACCGGCATCACCAGGTTTTTCCAGCTTCCGGCGCCCGAGATCGGCAGGAGCCGCCATTGCACGCCGAGCCAGTAGATCATCAGCAGCGCCAGCCAGAAGCTGGGGATCGCCTTGCCCGAGACGGCGACGAACAGCGAAAAGCGGTCGATCCAGCTGTTTGGATTGGCCGCCGCCGCCACGCCGAGCGGAACCGAGACCACCAGCGCGAGGATCAGGCTGTAGAGCGAAAGCTGAAACGTTACCGGCGCAGCGGCGAGGATCATGTCCATCGTCGGCTCGGCGGTGAAGAGCGACTTGCCCAGATCGCCCTTGAGCACGTTGACCAGCCAGTCGACATATTGCACCGCGAAGGGCCGGTCGAGCCCGTGGGCATGGGCGATGGCCGCCACGTCCTCAGCCGTCGCGCCATCGCCGGCGAGGATGGTGGCGAGATCGCCCGACATCCGCAGCAGCGCGAAACTGATGATCGACACCGCCACCGCCACGGCGAAGGCGACGATCATACGTTTGAGAACGTAGGATCCCACGGGGATGCCTCCTTACAGGGCGAGTCCGAAGACCCGCTTGGCGTTGTTGCCGAGAATGTCGGCCTTTTCGTCTTCGGTGATGAAGTCGATCTCGCGGATCAGCGGCACCAGATCGTCGAAGGCCATCCCGGTATCGGGGTTGATCGACGAGCCCACGCCCGGCATCTCGGCACCATAGAGGCATTGCGAGGGGCCGACGACCTTGACCAGAAGCTCGATCGCTTCGCGCGAATAGAGCACCGTGTCGAAGTAGAGTTTGCGCAGCCGGTCGCTGAACCGTTTGCCGGCCACGTCCATGCCCTTGCGCGGCACGCTGGTGGCGTCGAACCGGCCCACCTGGTAGGGGATCGCGCCGCCGCCGTGGCTGACGAGGATCTTCAGATCGGGAAAATCGTCGAGCACGGTGGATTTGCACAGCCCGTAGACGGCGGTGGTTTCCTCGTTGATGAAGTGCAGCGAATAGGGCTCGCGCGGCATCAGCCGGGAACTGGCCGAGTGGATATGGCCCACCACGTCGAGATCGCACAGCTTTTCGTAGAGCGGATACCAGTAGCGGTCGCCCATCGGCGGGGCCTTGCGGCCATTGTTCTCGAACGGGTCGGGGTTGATCAGGCAACCGCGGAAGCCGAGATCCTTCACCGCGCGCTCCAGTTCCGGCAGGCTCTCCTCGATCGGGCTGTCGCCGGTCTGCGGCAGGCCGGCAATGCCGGTGAAGCGGCCCGGATAGAGCGCGCATTGCTGAGCGATGAGATCGTTCACCACCGAAACGTACCAGTGGACGAGCTGCTTGGGCTCTTCGGAATGCATGAGTTGAAACGGACGCGGCGAGAGCAGTTGATGATCCACCCCGGCGCGGTCGAGGCATTCGATATGGCCGTATTCCGCCATCTCGACGCGGGTGAAGGCGGTGCGGATTTCATCCTCGGTGAAGCTCGGCCGTTTCTGGCCATGCGCGCCGCGATGCGACAGTAGGCTCGCCTTCCATGCCGGAAGCTTTCCCGGAACCGCCATATGCGCATGACAATCAATGATCATGTAATCCTCCCTTCGCCCGCTTGCAGCGAGTCGCGTTGCGGTGAACATGTTAAATTTTCCGGAGGCAGTCAACAATTATCAAATCGTGATAAAGTTTATTGCCTCTGGAATGGCGCCGGGCGATAGTGTGAAGCAACGTAAAGCCTTATGCCGGGAGGAAGCCAACGTGTCCGACGATTACCCCGATCTTCATCTGTTCATAGCGGGCGAATGGCGCGTGGCGGGCAACCGCGATGTGCTGCCGGTGCTCGACCCGACCTCGAATCAGCCCGTTGCCGAACTGCCCGTCGCCACGCGGCAGGATCTGGACGATGCGCTGGCGGCGGCGCAGGCGGCCTTTCCGGCCTGGCGCGATACCCCGGCCTATGACCGGGCGCGGATCCTGCGACGGGCTGGCGATCTGATGCGCGAGCGGGCCGGGCGGATCGGGCGGGCGACGACGATGGAGCAGGGTAAGCCGCTGGCCGAATCCACGGCCGAGGCCCTTGCCTGCGCCGATATCTTCGACTGGTTCGCCGAGGAGGCGCGCCGCGCCTATGGCCGGATCGTGCCGTCGAAACAGCCCGGCGTGCGCCACAACGTGATCAAGGAGCCGGTCGGCCCGGTTGCCGCCTTCACGCCCTGGAACTTTCCCACCACGATCCCGTCGCGCAAGATGGCGGCGGCGCTGGCCGCCGGTTGCACCGTCATCATCAAGCCCGCCGAGGAAACCCCGGCAAGCTGCCTCGAACTCGCCCGTGCGCTGGACGATGCCGGGTTGCCCAAAGGGGTGCTCAACGTGGTCTTCGGCCATCCGGCGGAGATTTCGGAGCATCTGATCGCCTCGCCGGTCATCAAGAAGATGTCTTTCACCGGATCGACCGCCGTCGGCAAGCACCTGTCGCGGCTGGCGGCGGAGACGCTGACCAAGACGACGATGGAACTGGGCGGCCATGCGCCGGTGATCGTGATGGACGATGCCGATATCGACAAGGCCGCCGCGATGATGGCGCGTTCGAAATACCGCAATGCCGGGCAGATCTGCATCACGCCCACGCGCTTTTATCTGCATGAGGCGATCCACGATGCCTTCGTCGAGAAATTCGCGGCCATCGCCGGTGGGCTCACCGTGGGCAACGGGCTCGACCCGGAGACCGGGATGGGCCCGCTTGCCAATACCCGCCGGCTCGACGCGATGGAGGCGCTGATCGGCAATGCGCGCGAGGCGGGCGCGGGCCTGCGCCTTGGCGGCGAGCGGATCGGTAATGCCGGGAACTTCTGGGCGCCGACCGTGCTCACCGACGTGCCGGACAGCGCGGATATCATGAGCGTGGAACCGTTCGGGCCGGTGGCCGTCACCCAGCGCTTCAGCGATCTCGACGCGGCGATCCGCGAGGCCAACCGGCTGCCCTACGGGCTGTCGGCCTATGCCTTCACCGCCTCGGGCGCGACGGCGATGGAGATCAGCGACAGGCTGGAGGCGGGGATGATCGGCGTCAACTTCGCGGTGCTGACCGGGCCGGAGACCCCCTTTGGCGGGATAAAGGACAGCGGTCACGGCTCGGAAGGCGGCATCGAGGGGCTGGAGGGGTTCCTCAACACCAAATACGTCGCGCAGGCTTAGCCATAGGCACGCGGATTGCCCCGCAAACCGAGCCAGGCGGCCACCGCGATCCCGGCAAGGCCCGCGCCCGCGACCACCGCCGACATCGGCACCAGATCGCCCAGAGCGCCCAGTGCGAAACCGCTGAGCGCGATGGCGCCGAAGCTGGTGGTGGTCCACCATGTCAGGGTGCGGGCGCGGTAATCCTCGGCCACGCTCACATGCAGCGTCGCCTGGGTGCCGATCGCCACAATCGTGGCCGAGGCGGCGGCGGCGGCGAGCGCTCCGGTCATCACCAGCGGTACCGGGAACAACCCGGCGATGGTTACCGAGAGCGTGCCCACGGCCAGCGCCACCATCGTCGTGCGGAACACGTCGCGGCTGGCGAGGATCGGCAGGTTCATCGCCAGCGAGGCGGCCAGCGCACCGATCCCCGCGGTAGAGGTGAGAATGGCAAGCTGGTGGCTGTCGCCGTCCAGCGCGCCGCCGGTGATCGCGGGCATGATCTCGATCACGCTGCGCACGAAGATCGCGTTGATCGAGGTGGCGAGGATGCACCAGCGGATCAGCCCGTCCTGCACCACGTAGCGCAACCCGTCGACCAGCCCCTGCCGCGGCGTGCCGGCGCGCAAGGCGCTGCGCGGGCGCTCGGCCAGCGGGATATGGGCAAGCACGAAGATGATCGGCAGGAAGGTGATCGGGTTCACCGCCAGGCTGTTTTCGGTGCCGATGGCGGCAATCAGCACCCCCGCCAGCGCAGGCCCGGCGATCCGGGTCACGTTGAAGGCGGCGGCGTTCAGCCGGACCGCGCCCGAAAGCAGGCCGGGCGGCACGATCTGCGAAACCATGACCAGCCGCACCGGGTGCATCGCCGCGCTCGCCGTGCCGATCAGCAGCGAGATTGCCGCGATCACCACGATGCCCGGCTCGAAAAACCGGACCGTCACAAAGAGCAGGGTGGAAATGAGCGCGAGCGCGATATTGACGAGAATCGCCGCCCGCCGCATCGGCCAGTTTTCCGCCAGCACGCCGAGAAACGGCCCGAGAATGCCTGATGGCGCCACGTAGGCGACGGCGACGAAGCCGGTCCAGAAGGTCGATTGCGTCGTTTCCCAGGCGTACCAGCCGAGCGCGACCCGTTCGATCCACAGCCCGGAATAGGAGACGACATTGGCTGCCATGTATTTCGCAAAGCCTGCGTGGCGAATTGCGCTCATCTTCGGGGTCCGGTTTTACTCATAAAATCCGTGGCTTAAGCGGGTGTTTCCCGGCCAGGGCCGGGTCGGGGCCGCCACCTGTGCCAAAAGCGCATGGATCGCGGAAAAAGGCAAGGACATGTGAAAAGATATTGCCATTTGAGAAAATTTTTGCTTTTTGATCTGCCAACAGCCTCGCGCCGGCGAGGGGTGGTCATGTCGCGAACAGGGCCCTTCGAGTAAGACAACAGGGAGAGAAACCAATGGCCAGCATTGTTGGCGTCATCACCACGGCGCATGGACCGCAACTGCACACGACGCCAGACAAGTGGCTGCTCCGGCTCGAATCGGACCGCAAGCGCAAGCACCCGTTTCGCGGCGGCGTCTACAGCTTCGACGAGCTGATCGAACTGCGCAAGGGCGAGGGGCTGGCCGAGAAATCCTCGATGCCCGCGATGGAGGCCAACCACGCCGCCTGCGAGCTTGCGACAGAGCAGCTTGCCGAGGCCTTCGACGCGATGAAGGCCGATGTGGCGGTGATCTTCGGCAATGACCAGCATGAGATCTACGGCGACGATCTGAGCCCGCCCTACATGGTCTATTACGGCGACAAGATCCCGCATTTCCCCGCCTCCGAAGAGGGCCGCGCGCTGATGCCGCCCGGCGTGCGCGAAGGCGAGGCGGGCCATGCCCCCGACAGCTACCGCGAATACGATTGCCAGTCGGACCTCGCGCGCCACATCATCTCCACGCTGATCGAGGCCGAGTTCGACGTGACCGTTTCGCCCGAGCTGCCCTCGCACAATCCGCGTACCAACGGCGTGAGCCATGCCTTTGGCCATATCTACCGCCAGGTGATGCGCGACAAGGTGATCCCCTCGGTGCCGATCTATCAGAACACGTTTTTCCCGCCCAACCAGCCCTCGGCGCGCCGCTCCTACAATTTCGGCAAGACGGTGGGCCGGGCGATCCGCTCGTGGAAGAGCGATGCGCGGGTCGTGGTCTTTGGCTCCGGCGGCATGAGCCATTTCGTGATCGACGAGGATTGGGACCATCGCTTCATGCGGGCGATGCGCGAGAAGGACGGGGCGTTTCTCAAGTCCATCCCGATCTCGGAGCTGCAATCGGGCACCTCGGAGATGAAAAGCTGGATCTCGGCGGCGGGCGTGATGGAAGAGCTCGACACCGAAATGCACGAGATCGCCTATGTGCCCTGCTACCGCTCGGAGGCGGGCACCGGCACGGCGCAGGGCATGTATTGGTGGGATGTGAAAAACTGATGGCGGATGAACTGGAAAGGCTGGCGCGGCTCGATGCCTGCGCCGTATCCGACGCGATGGATGCGCTGGGGCTTGGCCCCGCGCTGACCGGCCTTGGCCGCCTCTCGGGCGAGGGGCTGCTGGTGGGGCGCATCCGCACGGTAGAACTGGCCGCCGGGCCCGCCCCCGCCGATGCGCCGAAGGTGCATCTGGGCGCGCGCGCCATTGCCGGGGCCGATGGCGAAACGGTGATCGTGGTTGCTCATCCCGGCATTGACGCGGGCGGCTGGGGCGGGGTGCTGTCCAACGCCGCGCAGATCGCCGGCGTGCGGGGCGTGGTGGTCGATGGGCCGGTGCGCGATATCGACGAGGCGCGCGGTCTTGGCTTCGCGCTGTTCGCCCGCGGCACCACTGCGCGCACCGCGCGTGGACGGGTGCATGAGGTGGCGACGGGCGGGCCGATCGAGATCGACGGGCTGCGGATCGAGGATGGCGACTACATCGTCGCCGACGGCTCCGGCACGGTCGTGATCCCGGCGGCCTCCATCGCCGCGCTGCTCGACAAGGCCGAGGCGATTGCCGCCCGCGAGGCGGCGATGACGCGCGATCTGCGCGCGGGCGTGACCGTCACCGAGGTGATGGGCGCCGATTACGAGACCATGCTGGAGACGAAATGATGACCGATGCCAATGTCGACCGCGCCCGCAAGCTCGATTGCGCCACCCTGTCCGACGCGATGGACAAGCTGGGGATCGAGGGCGTTTGCCGGGGGATCAAGCCGCGCGATCACGGCTTTCGCCTCGCCGGGCGGGCCTACACCGTGCTTTATGGGCCGATTGATCCGATCAATCCCGGCACCGTGGGCGATTACGTCGACGAGATGAAACCGGGCGAGGTCGCGGTGCTCGACAATGGCGGGCGCGAGGATTGCACGGTCTGGGGCGATATCCTCACCCAGTTTGCCCATACAAGTGGCCTCGCCGGCACGGTGATCGACGGCCCCTGCCGCGACGTGCATCTGTGCCTTGAACTGGGCTACCCGGTCTATTCGCGCAGCTTTTCGATGAAAACCGGCAAGGACCGGGTGCAGGTGGATGCGGTGCAGGTACCGGTGAATATCGGCGATGCGCGGGTCTGCCCCGGCGATCTTCTGGTGGGCGACAGCGACGGGGTGGTGGTCATCCCGCGCGGGCGCGAAGAGGATGTGCTGGCCGAGGCCGAGCGTATCCAGGCTGCCGAAGACGCGATCCGGGCGCTGGTGGCCGAGGGCCATTCGATCACCGAGGCGCGCCGTAAGATGAACTACCACGCGCTGCAGACGCGCGAGAAGGCGTGAGCCGGCCATGAATATTGCCGTGAAAGAGATCGAGCGCGCCGCGCAGGCCACCATCGACGGGCTGGCCGAGGCCGGCGTGGCGACGGTGCACGAGGTGATGGGCCGGGTCGGGCTGATGTCGTCGCGGATGCGGCCGATCCAGCAGGACCGCGCCATCGCCGGCAGCGCCGTAACCGTCTCGGTACCGCCCGCCGACAACTGGATGATCCATATCGCGCTCGAACTGGTGGCGCCCGGCGACATGCTCGTCGTCGCGCCCGTCTCGCCCTCGGATGCGGGCTATTTCGGCGATCTGCTGGCCGCCTCGGCGATGGCGCTGGGCTGCCGGGGGCTGGTGATCGACGCGGGCGTGCGCGATACACGCGATCTGCGCGCGATGGGCTTTCCGGTCTGGTCCAGCGCCGTCTGCGCGCAGGGCACGGTGAAGGAAACGCTGGGTGAGGTGAACCTGCCGATCTCCTGCGCCGGGGCCATCGTGCAGCCCGGCGATGTGGTGGTGGCCGATGACGATGGCGTCGTCGTGGTGCCGCGCGCCCGTGCCGACGAGGTTCTGGCCGCCGCCCGCGCGCGGATCGCCAATGAAGACGAAAAACGCCGCGAACTGCAAAAAGGAACCCTGAGCCTCGATCTTTACGATCTCAGGCAGCCCGCCATCGGCAAGGGGCTGAGCTACCGTTAGGGACGGGGACAGGCGCTCCAATACGAAAGGGAGGATCATGACAAGCAACAAGCTGGAGGCGGCACGCATCCGGGAGCTGGAGGCCATTCACGGCCAGTCCGACACCCGCGACGTGCTGGCCCGGGCGACAAGCCAGGCCCAGGCCGCCTATGACGATTACTTCGTCGTCGATATCGACGCCCATGTGTCTGAAGACCACTTCTGGGGCGAGGTGATCGAGCTGATCGACAACGACTATCTGCGCGATCTGGGGATGACCCAGCTCAAGGGGTTCGGCGGCAACAACGCGCTGCTGAACATCGCGCCGGGCCTGTCGCATCAGAGCGTCGGCGGGCGGATCGGGCATCAGGGCCGCCGCGAGCCGGTCGAGGGCGTCGAGGGGCACCCCTTCGTCATCGCCGCGCAACGCGGGATGGATGCGATGGGGCTCGACTATCAGATCGTATTTCCCTCGGCGATGCTGCTGCTCGGGATGCACCCGCAGGACGAGGTGGAGGTGGCGCTGGCGGGCGCCTTCAACCGCTGGATGGTCGAACGCATCCTGCCGATGGACCGGCGACTGAAAGGGCTGCTCTATCTGCCCTACAACACCCCGGAAGCCTGCGAGGCGCTGGTGGAGAAATATGCCGGTGCGGATGACATCATCGGCTTCACCGTCTGCTCGACCCGCAACAACGCGATCCATTCGGACGTATATATGCGGCTCTACGCGATGATCGAGGAGACGGGCAAGCCGCTGGCCTTCCATTCGGGCTATCACTGGGGCGATCCCTCGTTTGCCCAGCTTAACCGCTTCCTGTCGATGCATGCGCTGTCGTTCACGCATTACAACCAGATCCACGTGACGAACTGGCTCATCAACGCCATGCCCGAGCGCTTTCCGAAGCTGAAGATGCTCTGGGTCGAAAGCGGGCTGGCCTGGATTCCCTTCCTGATGCAGCGGCTCGACCACGAGGTGCTGATGCGCCCGAGCGAGGCGCCGGGCATGAAGCGCCTGCCCAGCGAATACATGCAGGAGATGTGGTATACGAGCCAGCCGCTCGAACGCACCAACATGGAGCTGCTCGAAGCGACGATGAAGGTGATGAAGGCCGAGACGCAGCTTCTCTACTCGTCCGACTGGCCGCACTGGGACTGGGATCCGCCCTCGACCATCACCTCGCTGCCCTTCCTCTCGGATCAGGCGAAGCGCAACATTCTCGGCCTCAACGCCGCGCGCCTGTTCAACCTCGATACCACGCCGCTGAAGCCGAAGGCCGATCAGGTGCTGGCGGGCCGACCGGGGAGATCGTGACGATGACGAATGACAACATTCAGGCGCAGGACGTGGCGCGGCTGAACGAGCTGGTGGCGGAGCTGTCCGCCCTCACCGAACGGCTGACCGCCGGGCGGCTGCCCGATGACGTGGCCGATGCCGATATCACCGATCTGATCGCGGCCGGTGCGCGGCTGTTTTCGGCGCGCACCGATATCGAGGGCAAGCAGGAGCTTGCCTTTCCGCCGCACGGCCTCAATGCCACGCAAAGCGTGGTGCTGGTGACCGCGCTGATGGAAGCGGCGGATATCAACCTGTTCGATCTCGCGATCTGGTACAGGAGGGTGGCATGAGCGCAGACAGCCGCGACATCGCCATCGGCGCCTATGACGAGCTGAAGGAGCGCGAGAGGATCGTGCTCGATATCGACGGTGTGTCGATCGGCGTCTACTTCATCGCGGGCGAGATCCGGGCCTGGCACAATGTCTGCCCGCATCTGGGCGGGCCGGTCTGCCAGGGCAAGATCGTGCCGCGCACCCTGCAGGGCGTCGACGAGGCGACGCGCAAGAGCAGGGGGCTTCAGCTTTCGCAGGATGAAAAGATGCTGGTCTGTCCCTGGCATGGCTTCGAGTTCGATATCCTGAATGGCCGCCATGCCATCGACGACCGTCACCGGCTGAAGGCGGTGCCGGTTCGTGTGGAGGCGGGACAGGTGGTTGTGACCCTGTAAGGTCATCGGATTTCGGACCTGCCCGGTGCGTCGGGCAGGTCCACTCCCTGGAAGGGCGGCGCCAAGTGCGCCGCCCTTTTCCGTATTTAAACAAGGGATTGTGGGTCACACATAAACTTATTTGCTTGAACAAACAAAGTGTGTAAATAATCTCGAAATATGAGAATAATCAGAATCACCATGTGGCATCCGGGGAGGGAATGACGTGGCGGATCTTTCGGGAAAAGTGGCGCTGGTTACCGGGGCGGGATCGGGCATTGGTTTCGATCTGGCGGCGGAACTCGCGCGTCAGGGCGCGCGGGTGGTGCTGGGCGATGTGGCCGGCGCCGAGCGTGCGGCTGCGCGGATCGGCGCTGAGGCGGCCCTTGGTGTGCAGATGGATGTGACCGATGCAGGCCAGGTGGCCGCGGCGGTAGAGGCCGCCCGCAGCCGGTTCGGCGGGCTCGACATCGTGGTCAACAATGCCGGGCTGTTCACGAATATCACCCGCGCCAGCTTTGCCGATCTGCCGCTCGATGAATGGGAGCGGGTCTTTGCCGTTAACGTCACCGGGGTGCTGCACATCGTGCGCGCCGCCTGGCCGCTGCTGAAGCGCTCCGGGGCCGGGCGGGTGATCAACATCACCTCCGCCACCGTGTTCTCGGCCCCGCCGATGATGCTGCATTACGTCGCCACCAAAGGGGCGCTGACGGCGATGACGCGCAGCATGGCGCGCGAGATGGGGGCGGACGGGATCACCGTCAACGCCGTAGCGCCGGGCTACACGCTGAGCGAGGGCGTGTTGGCGCGCAGCGCCGGGGCCGAGGATCCGCAACAGGAACGCGCCCGCAATGCCCGCGCGATCAAACGCGACCAGGTGCCCGGCGATCTGACCGGCGCGGTCGCCTTTCTCGCGGGCGACGCCGCGGGATTCATCACCGGCCAGACCCTCGTGGTCGATGGCGGCGCGGTGATGCACTGAGCAGGATCAACAGGGTCAGGGAGGACCAGATGGCTCACGATTTCGGAAATATCGACGCGATGATCGCCGATCCTCGCACCTATATGGACCGCGCCACCTATCACGCGCTGTTTGCCCATCTGCGCCGCGAGGAGCCGGTGCGCTGGACCGCGCCCGAAGGCATCGCGCCGTTCTGGCTGGTCTCGCGCCACGCGGATGTGCACTCGGTCGAAAGCCGCGCCAGCGTGTTCCTCAACGCGCCGCGCGCGGTGATGCGGCCTGTCGCGGTGGAAGAGGCGCTGGCCGCCAGGCAGGCGGGGCACAAGGAAATCATCCGCTCGATGAACAATATGGATGGCGAGGAGCATCGGCAGGTGCGCGCCATCACCAGCCGCAACTTCCTGCTGCCCTCGGTGCGCCGGATGACCGACGAGATCGACGCGATCGCGCAGGAATTCGTCAGCCGCCTGATCTACAAGGGGCCGGAGACGGATTTCGTGCAGGACGTGGCGGTGTGGTATCCGTTGCGGGTGATCATGGCGCTGCTCGGCGTGCCCGCCGGGGATGAGGCGCTGATGCTGAAACTCACGCGCGAAATCTTCGAGGAAAAGTCGCGTGACGAGTTCGGCAAACAGAGGGATCAGGCACAGCTCGGCTTCTTCAGCTACTTCCGGGATGTGCTTGAAGACAGGCGAAAAAATCCGCGCGACGACCTTGCCACCACCATCGCCAACGGCACGGTGAACGGGGCGCCGTTGCCGGAGTTTGAATCGCTCTCCTACTGCCTCACCGTCGCCACCGCCGGGCACGACACGACCGCGGCCACCATCGCCGGCGGGCTGCTGGCGCTGATCGAGAACCCGGACCAGATGCAGAAGCTGCGCGCCGACGTGTCGCTGATCGACAGCGCGGTCGAGGAGATGCTGCGCTGGGTGGCGCCGGTCAAACACTTCTTCCGCACCGCCGCCGAGGATACGCGGATCGGGGAAACCGCGATCAGGGCGGGCGACAGCGTGATGCTCGCCTTCCCGTCGCCCGGCTTCGATGCCGATATGGTCGAGGCGCCGGAAGAGTTCCGCGTCGACCGCGCGCCGAACCCGCATCTGGCGCTTGGCTCCGGCCCCCATGCCTGCCTCGGCCAGCACCTCGCGCGGCTGGAGATCAGGCAATTCTTCCTCGCCTTCTTCGACCGGATCGACGAGATCGCACTGAACGGCACGCCCAGCTATTCCCCAAGCTCCTTCATCAGCGGGTTGAGCAGCCTCCCGGTGAAATTTACAGTGAAATGAGTGGATTGATGGGCATAGTGAAAGTAAATACGATGGTCACGTTCCATCTGGAAACCCGCGATGGCACCCGCCGCGAGATCACCGGCGCGGCTGGTATCTCCGCGATGGAGGCGATCCGCGCGAGCGGCTGTGACGAGATCGCCGCCACCTGCGGCGGATCGTGCTCCTGCGCCACCTGCCATGTCTATCTGCGCAAGGCCGCGCCCGAATTCCTGCCGCCGATCAGCCCGACCGAGGAGGATCTGCTCGACTTCGCCGAAGACCGCACAGAGCAGTCGCGCCTGTCTTGCCAGGTGATCCTGCGGCCGGAACTGGACGGGATGGAGATCACGGTCGCGCCCGCCAGTGCGTTCTGACAGGCGCGGTGCGTTGACCGCCCCGGTCGCGCATGTTTGGCTGCGCAGGCGGGCGCGGAGCCCCGGACGGGAAAGACCGGACAGATGAGCGAGATACGCGACACACTCATGGCGGGCGATGCCTTCGCGGCGCTCGCCTTTCACGAAGAGGCCGACCCGTCGCGCCAGCGGTCGGCCCATGTGCGCGAAACCATTGTCGGCGTGGCTGAGCGCAAGTTTCTCGATTTCGGCTATGACGCGGTTTCGACCCACGAGATTTCGAAGGAAGCGGGCGTGCCGCAAAGCCTGATCCGCTACCATTTTGGCGCCAAGATCGGGCTCTGGCAGGCGGCGATGGATGCCTATTTTGGCCGGTTTCGCAACGATTTCCATGCCAGGATCACCGCGTTGTCGGGGCTGGACGACGCAAGCTTCCTGCGGGGCGTGATCGGCTTCATCGCCTCATGGCCCGCGAGCAACTATCCTTACATCCAGAAGGCGATGGCCGAGATCAACCGCGATGATGCCGATATGCTCGGCTGGCTCGCTGCGCGCCATATTCAACCGATCTACCGGGTGGTGACGCAGATCCTTGCCGGCGGCCAGCGGGCCGGGCTGGTGCGGGACGTGCCGCTGCCGAACCTCTATTACATCCTGTTTCTCGCCTCCTCGATCTTCGGCCTCAGTGACGAGATCGGGCTTGTGACGGGCGTGGATGCGACCGCCGAGAGCTTTGAAAAGGACCATGCACAGGCGGTGATTTCGTTGCTGATGAGGTGACGGATGCAATTTCAGACTTGAAAATTCGCACAATATGATAAAATTATCACCTCAAGCCGTAAGCGACTTTGGGGAGGATAAAGGTGCAACCATCTGAAACGGATCGGGTATTGATCGTCGGCGGCGGGCCGGTGGGGGTTGGGTTGGCGCTGGAACTGGCGCAATCCGGCGTGCGCAGCATCGTCTTCGAGCGGCGGCCCCGGATGCACAATGTGCCCAAGGGCCAGAACCTGACCCAGCGCACGGCGGAGCATTTTCTGCATTGGGGGATCGAACGCGCGCTGCGCGCCGCCGTCACCGTGCCGCCCGAGGTCGGCGGCGGCGGGATGACGGCCTATGGCTCGTTGTTGCGGGGCCTGCATTACGACTGGCTGAAGCGGGAAAGCGTCGCGCGCTACTACGCCAGCGCCAATGCCCGCCTGCCGCAATATGCGATGGAAAACGTGCTGCGCGCCGAGGCCGCCCTTCGGCCAGAGATCGAGCTGCGGCTTGGCTGGCGCGTGACGGGTGTGGAACAGGGGCCGGAGGGCGTGACGGTCGAGGCCGAGGATGGCGCGACGGGCACCGCCCATCGTATCGCCGGGGCCTATGCGGTGGGCTGCGACGGGGCGCATTCGTTGCTGCGCGATGCGGCGGGGATCACCCAGACGGTTTCGGACCACCACAAGAAGATGGCGCTGCTGGTCTTCCGCTCCGAAGAGATGGAGCGCGTGATGGACGCCTATCCGGGCAAGGCGTTCATGAACGTTCTGACCCCGGAGCTCGACGGGTACTGGCAGTTCTTCGGCCGGGTCGACATGGGCGGGGGCGAGACGCCGCCAAGCTGGTTTTTCCACGCGCCGGTGGACCCGGAGAAGGATTATGCACCTGAAGATTTCGCGCCGCTCGTGGCCCGCGCCATCGGGCGGCCGATCGCGCTTGACGTGATCTATTCGGGTTTCTGGAACCTGCGCTTCGCCGTGGCCGACAGCTACCGGGCCGGGCGGCTGTTCATCGCCGGCGACGCCTGCCACAGCCATCCGCCCTATGGCGGCTACGGGGTCAATAACGGATTGGAAGATGCCCGCAACCTTGGCTGGAAGCTCGCCGCGCGGATCAATGGCTGGGGCAGCGAGGCGCTCCTCGACAGCTACTCCGCCGAGCGTCAGCCCGTCTTCGCCTCGGTCGCGCGCGATTTCATCGAAGCCTCGATCGACAACGACCGCGCCTTTCTGCGCAGCCGCTCGCCCGAGCAGGATGCCGATGAATTCGCGCGCAGCTGGCAGGGCCGCGCCGCCTTTGCCGCCAGCGAGGTGGACCGCTATGAGCCGCATTATTCCGGCTCGCCCATCGTTCTGGGCGGCGCGGGCGAGACCAGCGCCATCGGCGGCCATTCGCAAGTGGCGCGCGCGGGCCACCATCTCGTGCCCGTGACGGTGGCAATGGGCGGTCTGGTTCAGGAACGGCTTTCAGGCGGTTACGCTCTGCTCACGCCGCCGGGCGCGGATCAGGCCGCCGATTTTACCCGCGCGGCCGAGGCGCTGAGCGTGCCATGTGCTGTGCTGGAAGCGGAGGTCGGTGAGATGGAGAGGCTTGCGGCGCAGGCGGTTCTGGTCCGGCCCGATGGCTTCGTGGCCTGGGCGCAAGCGCTTGGGGCCGAGGCGCCGCCAGCCGCCGCGATCCTGCGCCATTGCGTTTCCGTCGGCGAGGAATGAGCGAACGCCGGATGCGCCATGCGCCCGGTGTAAGGCGCCGCCGGCCGGTTCACCGGGATGGTTTGCCTTCCGCTCTGCGGAGCTGCCCCGGCGTGAGGCCCGCCCATTTCCTGAAAGCGCGGTGAAAGGCGCCGGGTTCGGCATAGCCCAGTTCCATGGCGATATCGGCGATTGTCCTGTCGGTCCCGGTCAGGAGGCGGCGCGCCTCGGTGTGGCGCAGCTCGTCGCAGATCGTGAGGTAGCTCTGCCCCTCGGCGCGCAGACGGCGGCGCAGCGTTGCGGGCGAGAGCGAGAGCGTGGCGGCGAGTGCGTCGAAGCCGGGCCATTGGCCGAAGGGCGTTGCGCGCAGATGCGCGCGCACCCGGCCCGAGATATCCTGATCGTGGCGGTAGCGCAGCAGGATGTTGGCGGGCGCGCCCTGCAGGAACCGCGCCAGCGCCTCCTCCGAGCGGATCGTGGGCAGTGACAGGTATCGGGTGGAGAAGCTCAGGCTGCATTCGCTCTGGCCGAAGGTCACGGGCGCGCCGAAAAACTGGTGATAATCCGAGCGGTTCGGCGGTGCTTCGCAGGAAAACTCGACGCGGGCCAGCGCGATCCTCCGCCCGACCAGCCAGCTCATCAGGCCAAGCACGATCAGCCAGTAGGTGCGATAGGCGAAGGCCGAGCGCGGGCCATGCGGATCGGCCAGAACGATCTCGGCACGGCCCTCGCGGATGCGTAGCTGGCCAAGAGGGCCGTCGAGCACCACGTCGAGAAACGCGAGCGCCCGCCGCAGCGCGCGCTCGAAATTGCCCGCATGCAGCACGGCGTGTCCCATCAGGGCGAAGCTGCCGGGCCGCATCGGGCGATGACCCTCGCCGAAAAACTCGTCGCCGATCCCGGCTGCAATAGCGCGCCAGAGCGCGCCGTACTGGAGGTTCGACACAGGCTCGCTCAGATCGCGCGCGATGCCCGCGCGGTCGAGCAGCGGGGCCGGGTCGATGCCCTCGGCATCGAGGCAGCGCAGCGCATCGCGCACGAAGCCGGGTGAGATCTGTCGCCGTTCCATGGCCTTCATATATGGCAGTTCCGATCATTAATTCTGCCTGCCGATGTCATTGCCTGCAATAGCTGTTCGGCGCATCCTGTTGCGCGGGGCCGCGACAGTGGCGTCATATCCGCTTGGGGAGGAACGGCATGGATGTCGTGGATCGCGTATTTCTGGTGACGGGGGCCGGGTCCGGCCTTGGAGCCTCGGTGGCCCGGATGGCGGTGGAGGCCGGGGGCAAGGCGGTGCTGGTCGATGTCGATGAGGCGCGCGGCGCGGCAGTGGCGGCGGAGCTGGGCGAGAACGCCCTGTTCGTGCGGGCCGATGTGAACTCCGCCAGCGAGGGCGAAGCCGCGATCAGGGCCGCGCGCGATGCGTTCGGGCAGATCGACGTGGCGGTGAGCTGCGCGGGCGTGGCCCCGGGCGAAAAGGTTCTTGGCCGCGACGGCCCGCACAAGCTTGAGACTTTCGCCCGCGCGATCAGCATCAACCTTATCGGCACCTTCAACATGCTGCGCCTCGCCGCCGAGGCGATGGCGGATAACGCAGCCGGTGAGAACGGCGAGCGCGGGGTGATCGTCAACACAGCCTCCATCGCCGCCTTCGACGGCCAGATCGGGCAGGCGGCCTATGCGGCCTCGAAGGGCGGGGTGGCCTCGCTCACCTTGCCTGCCGCCCGCGAGCTTGCGCGCCATGGCATCCGCGTTGTCACCATCGCGCCCGGCATCTTCGCCACGCCGATGATGGCGGGCTTGCCGCAGGAGGTGCAGGACAGCCTCGGCGCCACCGTGCCCTTCCCGCCGCGGCTCGGAGACCCGGCGGAATATGCTGCGCTCGTGCGGCATATCGTGCAAAATCAGATGTTGAACGGCGAGGTCATCCGGCTTGACGGCGCTCTGCGCATGGCCCCGAAATAGGAGAAGAGCATGGACAGCGATCCCATCGTCATCACCGGCGCGGCGCGCACGCCGATGGCCGGGTTTCATGGCGATTTCAATGATGTGGAAGCTTCGGCGCTGGGCGCCCGGGCGATAGAGGCGGCCGTTGCCGGGCTTGACCGCCAGGCTATCGACGAAGTGTTCATGGGCTGTGTGCTGCCCGCCGGGCAGGGGCAGGCACCGGCCCGCCAGGCGGCGCTGAAGGCGAAGCTGCCCTATGGTGCGGGCGCGACCACCGTGAACAAGATGTGCGGCTCGGGCATGAAGGCGGCGATGCTGGCGCATGATCTGATCGCCGCCGGTTCGGCGCGGATCGTGATGGCGGGCGGGATGGAGAGCATGACCAACGCCCCCTATCTTTTGCCGAAGATGCGGTCCGGCGCGCGGGTCGGGCATGGTCACGTGATCGACCACATGTTCCTTGACGGGCTGGAGGATGCCTATGAATCCGGCCGTCTCATGGGGTCTTTTGCCGAGGATTGCGCCGAAGCCTACCAGTTCTCGCGCGAAGATCAGGATGCCTTTGCCATCGCCTCGCTGAAGCGGGCGCAAAAGGCCATCGCCGATGGGGCCTTCGCCGCTGAAATCACCCCGGTCACCGTCACCAGCCGGGCGGGCGAGCGGGTGGTCGACACCGACGAACAGCCCGGCAAGGCAAGGCTCGACAAGATCCCGCTGCTGAAGCCGGCCTTCCGCGAGGGCGGCACGGTCACGGCGGCCAACAGCTCGTCGATCTCCGACGGAGCGGCGGCGCTGGTGCTGATGCGGGCCTCCGAGGCGGAGCGGCGCGGCCTCACCCCGCGCGCCCGCATTCTGGGCCATGCCAGCTTTGCCGACCGGCCCGAGAATTTTCCCACCGCCCCGATCACGGCGGTCCGCCGGTTGATGGAGCGCACCGGACTGGCGCTCACCGATTTCGATCTGGTCGAGATCAACGAGGCCTTTGCGGTGGTGGCGATGGCGGCGATGCGCGATCTCGGCCTGCCGCATGATATCGTGAACGTGCATGGCGGCGCCTGCGCGCTGGGCCACCCGATCGGGGCTTCCGGCGCGCGCATCATCGTCACGCTGCTCGCCGCGCTCGAAACCCACGGGCAGAAGCGCGGCGTGGCCTCGCTCTGCATCGGTGGCGGTGAGGCGACGGCGATTGCGATTGAGCGGATGTAGCGCGGCGGCGGGCAGGGGCGCGCCGCGCCGCTACCACATCGCCACCTGCTCCGGGTCGAGCTTCACGTCGATGAGATAGGGCTTGCTGCGGTCTCGCGCCGCGAGCCTGCCGGGCAGCGCGTCGAGATCGGTATCGGATGCGATCGTGGTTCCGTCACCGCCGAGCGCGATGGCCAGCGGCGCCAGCGCCGGCCAGTTGAACAGCGAGATATCCGGGGCGATCTGCTTGTCGCGCAGCTGGATATATTCCGCGCCGTAGCTGCCATCGTTGAACACCACCACGATCAGATCGAGCCGCTCGCGCACGGCGGTGTTGAACTCGGTGAGGTTGCCCAGCATGAAGCCGCCGTCGCCGCAGAACAGGATCGTGGGCCGACCGGGCCGCGCCGCCGCCGCACCGATTGCCGCACCCATGCCAAGGCCGATGGAGCCGAAGCTGGCGGTGGTGATGAAGTCGCGCGGACCCGGTGCCGTCAGCGTGCCGTAACTGCGCACCATCCAGCGGCCCGCATCGGTCACCAATGTGCGATCCTGCGGCAGAAGCGCATTGAGCCGGGCGAGCGTGGGCAGGAAGTCAACCGTGCCATCGGACACAAGCCGGGCCTCGGGGGTTTGTGGCTGGTCGAGGCCCTGCGCCGGCAAGGTCCGGGTGAACCCGGAGCCCGGTATCTCGGCCTCGTCGAGCCAGTAGAGAAAGGTTTCCGCCACATCGGCGCTGCGCCCGAGGATCGCCACATCGGCCACCGCGCCACGGCCGAGATCCTGCGCCCGGTCGGCCACCTGGATCACCCGCTTGCCCTCGATGAACGAGCCTTGCGCGGTCGTGTGAAAGTTCAGCCCCGCGCCGAAGGCGATCAGGCAATCCGCACCGAGGATCGCCTCGCTCGCCTGGGCCGTGCTGACCGTGCCGTAAACGCCAAGCGCATGATCTTCGCCGGCAAACAGGTTCTTGGCGCGGATCGTGGTGGCGAGCGGCGCTTCGATCCGCCGGGCAAACCGCAGGATCGCCGCGCGCGCTTCCGCGTCGATCGCGCCGCGTCCGGCCAGCACCACGGGGCGGCGGGCGGCGGCGATCATGCCCACGGCATTGTCGAGCGCCTCGCCCTCGATCCGGCCCGGCGGCAGGCCGGGCACCTCCCAGGCGACGGGCCGGTAATCGGTCTCGTCCCAGAGCAGGTTGGCGGGCATGTTGAAGGCGATGGGCCGCCGCTCGCTGCGGGCGCGGCGCACCGCGCGGGCGAGGTCGCCCAGGGCGGAACCTGCCGAGCGCATCTGCTCAAACCCGGCACCGGACGACAGGATCACCTCGCGCTGGTCGATGTTCTGCAGGTTCTCGCGGTCGGCCTCGGCGGTGTCGCCGCAGAGGAGCACGAGGGGGGTGAAGGAGCGCGCCGCCTCGGCAAGCGCGGTGACGCAATTGGTCAGCGCCGGCCCGTGCGTGACGGTGGCGAAGCCCACCCCGCCCGTCAGCATCGCCGCCCCCATCGCTGCCAGCACCGCGCCGTTTTCGTTCGCCGTGGCAACGTATCGCCCGCCATGGGCGGAGACGAAACTGTTCACCAGATAGGCGTTGGCATCGCCCACGAGGCCGCAGAGCGGGGTGGCGCCATTGTCGGCGAGGGCTTGGGCGAGGGCTTCGTAAACCTTCATTGCGGGGTCCGTTCTGGCTGGCCGGCCTGGCTTATGACCCGACGCTCATCTCCGGCAGCCAGGTGACGACGCCGGGGAAGAAGATCAGGAACAGGAGCACGAGCATGGCGGTGACGGCGAAGGGTGCGACGCCTTTGAACACGGTGCTGAGTGAGATCGTCTTGCCAAGATTTGCCTCTGGATCGAGCGCTATTCGGTGCACGACGAAGGTCAGAATCCCGAGCGGCGGGGTCAGCAGCCCGACCTCGGCCATGACGACGAGAAAGACGCCATACCACAGCGGGTCGACGCCGATGGCCTGCAAGGGCGCGAGCAGCACCGGGATGGTGAGCAGCATCATCGCCAGCGTGTCCATGAACATGCCGAGGAAGAGATAGACGAGGATCAGCAGCAAAAGCAGCTCGACCCGGCCAAATCCCATCTCGACGATGCCGCTGGCGAGCGCGTTGGGCACCTGGCTCAGCGCCATGGCGCGGGTCAGCACCTCGACCCCGACGATGAGGAGGAAGACCGAGGCTGTGCCGTGCAATGTGCCGACGATCGACTCGCGGATCATCCGCCAGACCGCGCGCCAGGCCGTGCCGCTCCGGCGCATCTGGACGACACCGAAGAACAGGGCAGTGAACATGCCGACCACGCCCGCTTCGGTGGCGGTGAAGATCCCCGCGAAGAGCCCGCCGATCACCACCGTCACAACGATCATGATCGGCAGCGTGTCACCCAGCGAATGCAGCCGCATCGGCCAGGTGACCTGGCTCATATCCACCCGTGGCGCGAGGGAGGGGCTGATCATCGCATGGCCGATGATGATCACCGCGAATGATCCGGCGAGGATCAGGCCGGGCACGATCCCGGCCAGCAATTGCATCCCCACCGGCACCGAGGCGGCCCCGGCATAGACGACGAGCAGCAGGCTTGGCGGGATGATCTGCCCGAGCGTGCCGGCGGCGGCGACGCTGCCGACAGCGAGCTGGGGCTTGTAGCCGGCCTTGAGCATTTCGGGGATCGAGACCCGCCCGAGCGCGTAGGTAATACCAATGGTGCTGCCGCTGCTGGCCGCGAGCACCGCGCCTGCGAAGTTGGTGGCCACGGCAAGGCCGCCGGGCAGCCAGCCGAGCCAGCGCCGCGCGGCCTCGAAGGCCGAGGCGGTCAGGCCGGATTTCCACAGGATCATGCCCATCAGGATGAACATCGGGATCACGCTGTAGGACCACGACGCGGTGGCGTCGAACGCGGCGCGTTCCATCGTCGAGGCAACGACGCGCATACCGCTCAGGGCATGCAGCCCGATCAGCGCCGCGCCAAGCATGGCGATCCCCACCGGGATGCCCATCAGCAGAAGCACGATGCTGAGGATGATGACGAGCCCGCCGATTGCCTGTTTCGACAGATCGAGAAACAGCATGGCCCCCACCGCACCGGCGGCGGCGAGCAGCCCGATGATGAAGATCGTGCGGGCGACGCGGTGAGAACGGTGCGCGAGAGGCCGGGTCATACGATATCCGCATCGGTATCGAGGCTGCGCGCGGTGGGCATCATCCCGAGGAACTGGCGCAGCGTGGTGGCGGCGATTTGAAGCGTCAGCATCGCCACGCCGATTGCGGCGAGCAGCTTGAACGGCCAGATCGCCACCGGCGGGTGGCCGGCGGTGGTCTGGCGATAAGAGGCGCTTTCGAGGCCCGAACTGAGCGTGTACCAGGTCAGCCCCATCAGCAGGATCACGGTGAGCAGGCCAAAGGATCCTTCGATCAGTTGGCGCATTCTGAGCGGCAGCGAGTCGAGCAGGATCGTGACCTTGATATGCTCCTGGTGCTTTTCGGAGAAGGCGAAGGCGAGAAGCGTGAGCGCGGGCATCCACCAGTTCTCGGTATATTCCAGCGTGCCGTGCAGCGGTGTGTTGAAAAAGGCGCGCCCGACCACGTCGATCAACACGTTGACGGCGAGCAGCACCAGCGCCGTGGCCGCGCCGAAGGCGAAAATATCGCTCATCCGGTCGATCACGCGCAGGATGGCGGGCAGACGCCCGGCTTGGCCGGGCTCATCGCGATGCTGCGTCTTGGGCATGTGGCGCCTGCTTTCCCACCCGGCAGTTCAGACAAGACTCCGCCCGCCCGGATGCACCGGGCGGGCGGGGGAATGATAGCTTATTTCATCAGTGTCGAGGTGACTTCTTCGTTGTACCTGGCGAAGAAATTCGCGAGGTCGACATCCCGCAGACCGGCGAAGGCCTTGAGGATGGCTTCCGGCGTGCGCTCGGTCACCATGTAGCCGTCGGCTTCCAGCGCCGCGGTCCAGTAGTCGATCCGGGCGAGGTAATCGTCGATCACCTGCTGCGGGTTTTCGACCGCGCCCGGCGCGGTTCCGGCGAGGGCGGCAACGGCCTCGGCGCGCTGGGCGGCGGCGACGGGTTCGATCTCCGACACGTCGTTGGTGTGGATCTCTTCGGCAGCCGCGATCAGATCGCCGGCCTGGGCCTCGATTTCGAGATAACCCATCCAGATCTCATAGGCGGCCTTGGCGTTGGCCTCGGTGATGAAGTTCTGCAATTCCACCGGGAAGCCATCCCAGATGTCCTTGTTCATCACCCAGGTCGACGACTGGAGCTGCGCCATCGTCACCGGCACGAATTCCGGTGCCACGTCTTTCAGGACAAGGCCGTTCACGTACTGGTTGGGGTTGATCACCATGCAGTCGAACACGCCGCGCTGGAGGCCCTCATAGGCTTCGTTCCAGGCGATGGACACCGGCGTCATGCCAAGCGCCTCGACCGTGTCGGACCAGACCGCACCGATGGCGCGGGCGCGTTTGCCCTCCGCATCGGCAAGCGAAGAGATCGGCGTGTTGCAAAGCAGGTTATATGCCGGGGTCGAGGTGCCTTGCAGCACCACCACGTTATGGCGGGCATATTCCTCGGTGAGCGCGGGCAGGGTCAGCACCGTTTCCAGCGCCGTCGCGCCACCGGCGGCCACGTCATGCACCGTCGAGCCGCTGAGCGCCCCGCCGAGGCCGAAGAGCCATGAGCCCACGGGCAGTTCCTGCGGCATGTAGGACGGGATGATCAGGCCGATATCGGCCACCCCGTCGCCCACGCCCTGCAGCGTGTCGAGCGCGTTGAGCAGCGACGACGACCAGTAGTTCTCGAAGGTGATCTTGCCATCGGTGAACGCGGTGATGCTTTCCTCCCACGCCACCATGGCCTTGCCGAAATTGGCCGTCTGGTCGCCCGAGAAATCGGCGAGCTTCAGCGTCATCGGCTCAAGATTTGCCAGCCAGTCGTCCTGCGCGAGCGCGGCGCCCGCGCCGAGCAGGCCGTATGCGGCCACCACTGCGGCCGACGCCGTGGTCAAGCCTAGGTGTTTCGTCATTCTATCCTCCCGCCGGCGGTGCCGGTCCTTTTGTCCGGTCGCGCCTTCCGATGCGCGACAAGCGGAGCCTTAAGTCTCCTACCATATGGGACAATGTTATGACGCATTATCTCAACGCCAATTGTCCTGCGGGCATTTTACTGCAGATTTGAGCGAGAATATCAAGCGTAACCCGGCTTTATTGTCGTGTCTGGCTTGATTTTGGCCTTGCGGCACGGGCTTTCTCGAAAATGAGGGGAGCACTGGCGGAAATATGTTCCATTATGTGGGCATAATTTTCTGCCAGCCGAGTGTGCGAATCTCTCGCGGCCCCTGACAGGCCGCCAGCGCACCGGGCGATGCCGTGCGGGGATCAGGGGGCGGTCAGGAACGGGTCGGATGCAGCGGCGCGCATTGCGGCGTGGTATTCGCCGATCAGTCGTTCGCTCAGCGCCCGCGCGCTGGGCAGATCGTGAATGCCGCCCACACCGTGCCCCGCCGACCAGACCGTTTTCCAGGCCCGCGCCTCGTTCTGCATATCCATCTCGCCATGCGCGGGCAGATTGTCGGGGTCGAGCCCCGCCGCGACCATCGAGGGGCGCAGGAAGTTGGCGTTCACCCCGGAGATGTTCGGCGTATAGAGGATATCGGCGGCGCGGCTGTCGACGATCATGTTTTTATAGGCCGGCTGCACCATCGCCTCCTGCGTGGCGAGGTAGCGCGTGCCGAGATAGGCCATGTCCGCCCCCATGAGGCGGGCGGCGGCGATCTGCGCGCCGGTATTGATCGCGCCGCCAAGCACGATGGTGCCGCCGAATACCTCGCGGATCTCGCTGACCAGCGCGAAGGGGCTGAGCGTGCCGGCATGCCCGCCCGCCCCGGCGGCGACGGCGATGATTCCGTCCACCCCGGCTTCGGCGGCCTTTTCGGCGTGGCGGCGGTTGATCACGTCATGAAATACCAGCCCGCCATAGGCATGCACCGCCTCGACCAGTTCCGCGACCGCCCCGAGCGAAGTGATGATCAGCGGCACCTTGTGGGCGATGGCGGCGTCGAGGTCGGCCTGCAGGCGCGGGTTCGACTTGTGCACGATCAGGTTCACCCCGTAGGGCGCGGCCCCTTCGGTGCGGCGCGCGTCGATTTCGGCCAGCCAGTCGGCGAAGCCTTCGGTGGTGCGTTGATTGAGGGCCGGAAAGGTGCCGATGACACCCGCGTTGCAGGTTTCGACCACGAGGTCGGGCCCGGAGGTGAGAAACATCGGCGAGGCGATGGCGGGCAGCCGCAGGCCTTTGAAGGCGTCAGGAAGGGGCATGGTGAGCCTCGTTCGGCGGGGTGAGTGGCGGCAGGGCGGCGGCGAGCGCCAGGAAGTCGGGGGCCTGGCCGAGCCTGCGCAGAAGATGCGCGCGTTTGACGTAATGATGCGCGGGCGCCTCGGCGGAAAAGCCGATACCGCCATGCACCTGAATGCAGATGCGGGCATTGTCGAGCGCGACCCGGCCCGCGAGACGGCGCAGCGCGGCGGCCTGAAACGCGGCGTCAGCCCGCCCGTCGCGCAGGGCGATCGCGGCCATGTCGAGCTGAGCCGAGACCATTTCGGCGCCGATGGCCATATTGGCGCAATGATGCTTGATCGCCTGAAACGCCCCGATGGGCTTGCCGAATTGCTGGCGCACCATGGCATAATCGACGGCCAGATCGCGCGCCGCCTCGGCGCCGCCAAGAAGCTGGGCCGAGATCAGCACATCCGCCGTGGCGCGCGGCTGCGCCGCATCGCTGGCGGCGATCTCATGCACAGGATCGGTGAAGGAAATGGCAAGGCCGTGGCCGAGTCCGTCCGCCGGAGTCTGCGCCGTATCGGCGATCCGGGCAAGCCGCAGCGTGTCGCCGTCGAAGATCAGGGCAAGCTCCGCCGCCGCGCCGTCGATCAGCATCGCGCGGCCCCGGTTGGGCAGGGCGCAGCAGACGGACATGCTGCCGTCGATGATGGCGTCTGCAATCTCGTCGGGCGCGAGCCGCGCCGCCAGCGCCGCCGCCAGCGCATTGGTCGAGATCAGCGCCCGGCCAAACAGGCTGTGCAGCAGGGCCTCCTCAACCAGCGAAAACCCGGTGCCGCCGCGCTCCTCCGGCAGTGCCAGCGCATAGGCGCCAAACGCGGCGATTTCGGCAAGGTCGTCGGGGCCGCCATCCTGCAGCCGGCTCACCGGGTAGGCGGCCTGCAGCATCGCCTCGGCGGCGTCGAGGATCTGGCGCTGGTCTTCGGTCCGGTTCAGATCGCAGGTCATGGTCACTCCCGCGGCAGGCCGAGGATGCGCTCGGCGATGATGTTGCGCTGAATCTCGGCGGTGCCGCCGGCAATGGTTTCGCTGTAGGCTTCGAGGTAGTCGTAGCTCCAGCGGTTGTCGCACAGGGCGTCGGGGCCGAGAATGTCCATCGCCGTCGCGTAGACGCGCTGGGCCAGCTCACCGAAATGCAGCCGCATCATCGAGCCGTCGAAGGGGGTGGCCGGGTCGCGGAACATTGTCCGGTAGGTCATCGCGCGCAGCGCCGCCGCCTCCGCGCGCAGATCGGCGAGGCGCTCTGCCATCGCGCTGCCCGCAAGCGGGGCGGCCATCGCGATCAGGTCTTCCACCTTGATCGACAGATCGAGCTGCAGCCCCATCGCCGCCGTCCTGCGCTCGAAGCCGAGCGTGGTCATCGCCACGCGCCAGCCCTCGCCCAGCCCGCCAACCACATTGGCGAGCGGGATGCGCACATCGTCATAGAACACCTCGGCGAAATGCGTGGCCCCGGCCATGTTCTCGATCGGGCGCACGGTGATGCCGGGCGTTTTCATGTCGCAGATCACCCATGACAGGCCCTTGTGCCGCTTCGATCCCGGCTCGGTCCGGATCAGCAATTCCTGATAATCGGCGATGTCGGCGAAGCTCGACCAGATCTTCTGGCCGTTCACCACCAGCTCGTCGCCCTCGACCACGGCGGAGGTTTTGAGCGAGGCGAGGTCGGACCCGGTTCCCGGCTCGGAGAAGCCCTGGCACCAGATCACCTCGCCCGCGAGGATCCTGGGCAGGTGAAAGGCCTGCTGCTCCGGCGAGCCGCAGGCGATCAGCGTTGGCCCGGCATGGTTGACGGCAACGAAGCTGCAATCGAGCACCGAGGGCGCGCGGGCCGCCACATATTCCTCATACCAGGTGATGAGCCTTTCGGGCGTCAGCCCTTGTCCGCCGAACGCGGCGGGCCAGGCGATCCCCGACCAGCCACCGGCATGGCAGCGCTTCAGCCAGTCGAGCGCATAGGCGCGCGAGGCCGGTCCATCATGCGGGGCGGGGCCGGCGGGTATGTTTTCGCCGAGCCAGGTGCGCGCCGCCGCGCGGAATTCCTCGTCTTCGCTGGTGAATTCGATCTGCACTTATAGCCCCCGCGCGGTGATGCGGTGCTGACCCTGGCTGTTGTTCAAGCGCATCTGCTGCCCCTCATTCCGGCGGTCCGGGCCGTCGCGGCCCCATCGCGCGGGATCCTGCTGGCGCGGGGCTTTTTCGTCAAGGATTTTACACATATGTTCTACATATTGGGATGTCGATTGCGGCCCATCCGCGACCGGGATTCCCAGGATGCGTATGCGACGATACTTTCTGGAGGATGAAAAATAAGTCATATTTTACGGATGTATCAGAACGTCCTGTGCCGGCATTCAGTTTGGCCTATGGCCTGCGTTCTGTCCCCATTGCTTCTGCATCGCGCTGGGTTTCTCTCGACAATTGTAAAAAAGTTCCATAATTCAGGACAATGAGCCACCGCCCGTCATGGGTGGCCTGCGACCATATTCATCTACCGCCCCCGGTCTTCGCAGGGTAGACCTTGGGCCGACCGACATTTATCAGACCGGGCTTTCGCATGGATGACAACAGCGCAAAACAGGATGGCACCCAGGCAATCCGCCGGGCGGCAACGCTGCTCAAACAGGTGGCGCAGAACGGCGGCACCGGCGTCAAGTTGCGCGATCTGACCGAAACCACGGGCCTGAGCCGCTCCACCGCGCACCGTATCCTGAAGGCGCTGCTCGACGAGCATCTGCTGGAATACAACGATACGTCCAAGCGCTACACGATCGGTCCGCTGGCCTTTGAGCTCAGCCTTGCCTCGGGTCTGCGCGAGCGCGAGATCATGCAATGGGCCCCGGTGATCGACGAGTTCCGCAACCAGACCGGCGCGACGACCTACCTGATGGGTCGCAGCGGTTCGGAATCGGTCTGTCTGCACAAGGCGGAGGGCACGTCCGTCTTGCGGGCGATCCCGGTGCAGCCGGGGCAGCGCCGCCTGCTTGGCGTCGGGGCCGGGGCAACGGCCCTGCTGGCTCAATGCTCGGACGAGGTGATCGAAAGCACGCTGCAGGCCCTGCGCCCCTATCTGGACGAATACCCGAACCTGTCGCCCGAACAGATCCGCCGGAACGTGGCGCGGGTGCGCGAGACCGGGTTTTCCGAAAGCCGCGGATCGGTGGTCGATGGTGTCTATGGCCTCGCGATGGCCTTGCCCGGCACCGGCGAGTCCGCCACCCTCGCGATCTCGGTCGCGGTGCATCAATCCTTTGCGACGGAGGAAAAGATCGCCACCTGGAAGCGGCTGATGACGAGCCTGCGCAAGACCGCCGAAAAAATGCGCGCGGCGCGGATTTAGGGGCGGCGCGGGACGATGAGCCTTACGGATGTGACGGCGGCACCCTGCGATCCGGAGGCGCTCGAACGAGCGATTGCCGCGCTTGAAGCGACCTTTGGCGACAGGCTTTCGCGCAAGCCGGGCATCCGCACCCAGCATGGTCATACCTCCACCTATATGCCGAACCAGCCGCCGGATGCCGTGGTCTTCACCCGTTCGACGGAGGAGGTTCAGGCGGTGGTGCGGATCTGCGCGGCGCATAAGGTGCCGGTGATCCCGTTCGGGGCGGGCACCTCGCTGGAAGGCGGGCTGAACGCGCCGCTGGGTGGCATCAGCGTGGATCTGTCGGGCATGAACCGGATTATCGCGGTGAACGCGGAGGATCTCGATGTGATCGTCGAGCCGGGGGTGACCCGCGAGGATCTCAACGCCTATCTGCGCGATACCGGCCTGTTCTTCCCCATCGACCCCGGCGCCAATGCCTCGATCGGCGGCATGGTCTCGACCCGCGCCTCCGGCACCAATGCCGTCCGCTACGGGACGATGGCCGATAACGTCAGGAACCTTACCGCGGTGCTGGCCGATGGCAGCATCGTCAAGACCGGCCAGCGCGCGCCGAAATCCTCGGCGGGCTACGATCTAACCCATCTGCTGATCGGTGCCGAAGGCACGCTGGGCATCATCACCGAGATCACCCTGCGCCTGCACGGTATCCCGGAGGCGATGGCGGCGGCGATCTGCTCTTTCCCCGGCGTGGGCGCGGCCTGCGAGGCGACGACGCTGTGCCGGCAGGCGGGCATTCCGATTGCGCGGATCGAGCTGATGGATACCGGCTGCGTCCAGGCGGTGAACGCCCATGCCGGGCTGGGCCTGCCGGAACAGCCTCTGCTGTTGCTCGAATTCCACGGCACGCCGGCAGGGGTGGCGGAGCAGGCGGAGTTGTTTGGCGAGCTGGCGGCCCATGTCGGCGGCTCGGGGTTTGACTGGGTGGAGCGCCCCGAGGCGCGCAGCCGGCTGTGGAAGGCGCGCCACGAGCTTTACTTTGCCATGCAAACCATCGTGCCCGGCAAGCGCCCGATCCCCAACGATGCCTGCGTGCCGATCTCGCGCCTGGCCGAATGCGTGACCGAGACCGCCGCCGATATCGCCGCGTCGGGCCTGTTCGGGCCGATCCTGGGCCATGTGGGCGACGGCAACTTTCACGTCGCGCTCTATGTCGACATGGACGATGCCGACGAGATCGCGCGCGCCGAGGCGATGCTAGAGCGCCTGTCCGAGCGCGCCATCGCGATGGATGGCACCTGCACCGGCGAGCATGGGATCGGCCAGGGCAAGCGGCGCTATATGCGGCGCGAACATGGTGCGGGAGTGGATATGATGGCCCGGATCAAGCGCGCGCTCGATCCGGATAACATCCTCAACCCGGGCAAGATCCTGCCCGATTAGGTCTTTTTCGGCACTCGCCCGGAATGGGTGAAGCCGGGGTCGACAAAGCTGCGCTCGGCGGTGAGCGCCTCTTCCGACAGATATTTCGTGGTCGACCAGCCGCCGTCAACGGCGAGCACCTGGCCGTTGATCCAGCCGGAGGCGGGCGAGGAGAGAAAGAAGATCGCTTCCGCCACGTCTTCGGGCAGCCCCATGCGCGGGGCAGGCGTCATCTCGTCATTCATCCGCCGCACGCTGTCCAGCTCGGTGCGCCCCTCGGTCATCGGGGTGCGGATCACGCCTGGCGCGACGGCATTGGAGCGGATACCGGCGGACCCATATTGCGCCGCCATGTGTTTGGTAAGGCCGATCAGCCCGGTCTTGGCCGCCGAATAGGCGCCGCCGCGCAGCCCGCCGAGCAGCCCGTAAGTGGAGCTGACATTGACGATGGTTGCCTCGTCGCCAAAGACCGTCAGCGCCTCGCGGCACATGCGGAAGGGCGCGCGCAGCATCAGGCCGAGATAGTAGTCGAGCGTATCGTCGTCGGTTTCGTGCACCGGCTTTGGAGCGCCGATCCCGGCATTGTTGACAAGGTGGTCGAGCCGGCCAAACCGTTCCATCGCAAGGCCGACCGCACGCGCTGGCGCGTCGTCGGCCATCACGTCGAGCGGCAGCGTGACGAGCGGCGCGGCGAGGCCGGCGCAGGCGGTTTCCATCTCCGAAAGCTTGCCCGGATCGCGCGCTACGCCGATCACGGCGACGCCCGCGCGCAGAAAGGCTTGCGCCGTGGCGAGGCCGAAGCCGGTAGAGGCCCCGGTGATGAGTGCAACCCGCATTTTGTCCTCCCTCCGGATTCATGCGCGAGCGTATCATGGAATCGCTTGACGCGATAATTCTCATATAGTGGAACGAAAAGTCAGACAACTATCCGCCCAGACTGTAGATTATGCCTGTATTTCAAACACGGCAATCCTCATATCTTTTATTTGTTGACAGTTTTTGGGTTGATTTGCAGATTGAGTGGCAATGATCGTGACCGAAAAATTGTCCCAATATGCGGTAAAAGGGGGATCAATTGGAATTTGGCTGGACAGACCGGGAGCGTGCGTTCCGCGCGCGGGTGCGCGACTTTCTGCACCGTGAGCTGCCGGCCGATTTCGACCGGATCGCGCGCCATGGCCCCGGCTCGCGGGAGCAGACCGAATTCAGTCTCGACTTTTGCCCGAAACTCGCTGAAGCCGGGCTTCTGGTGCCGCATTGGCCCGCCGAATGGGGCGGCCATGACGGCACGGTCTGGGAGCATTTCATCCTTGGCGAAGAGATGTGGGCCGCCGGTGAGCCGCGCGGTGCGCAATACATGAATGTCAACTGGATCGGCCCGACGATCATGCGTTACGGCAGCGAGGAACAGCGCCAGCGCTATATCCCGCCGATGGCGGCGGGCAAAGCGATCTGGTGCCAGGGGTTTTCCGAGCCCAATGCCGGGTCGGACCTTGCCGCGCTGCGCACCCGCGCCGAACGCGATGGCGATCACTACGTGATCAACGGCTCGAAGATCTGGACCTCTTACGCCGGGCTCGCCGATACCTGCTTCCTGCTCGCCCGCACGTCGGGCAAGCCCGGTGACCGCTCCGGCATCGCCATCCTGCTCGTGCCGATGGACACGCCCGGCATCGACGTGCGCCCGATCCCGAGCCTGATCGGGCATGGCGACATTCATGAGGTATTCTTTACCGATGTGCGCGTGCCGGTGACCGCCCGGCTGGGCGAGGAGGGGGCTGCGTGGTCGATCATCACCTATTCGCTGGCCAATGAGCGGGTGGGCATTCCGCGCTACGAATTGTCGGCCCGCGCGCTCGACGGCATGGTGCGCGAGTTGAAGGCGCGCGGAGAGTTTGGCGGCGATCACGTGCGCCAGCGCGCCGGACGGGCTGCGGCGGCCTGCGAGGCGGCGCGGATGCTGGTCTATCGCGCGGTCGACACCCGCGCGCGCGGCCAGAAGCTCGGCACCGAGGCGAATATTGCCCGGATCGCGGTGATCAAGGCCGATGCGGCCGTTTCGGATTTCGGCCTCGACTTTCTGCCCGACACCTATTCCGGCGAGGATCATCCGCTGAACCTTGCCCATCACGAGCGGGCCATCGTCGCGGGCATCGCGGCGGGAGCCGCCGAAATCCAGCTTGAGATCGTGGCGCGCCGCCATCTCGAATTGCCGCGCGGGGCCTGACATGCGCTTCGAAGCCAATGAAGATCAGACCACCTTCCTGTCGGTGCTCGACCAGATGATGGCCTCCGACGCCGCACTCTGGCGCCATTCGCCCGACTGGCGGCGCTACGATCTGGCGCCGGAACTTGACGGGATGCTGGAGGAAAACGGGTTTTACGAGGCGATTGCCGAAGAGACGCTGGGCGCGATCGCGGCGGTGGCGCTGATCGACCGGGCCGCGCGCCTGCCGGTCACGCTCGAAGTGGCGGCCTCGTCGATGCTGCACGCCGCTCATGCCCCCGATCTGCCCCGGCCCGTGGCGGTGATCGACGGGCCGCTGGACCGCGCCACGCGCTTCTTGCCGGTGGCGAAATCGGTGATCCATATCGCCGATGGCGGCGTGCGTGCCGCGCTGCTGCCCGAGGGGGCGGTTACGCCGACCGAAAGCATCTTCGCCTACCCGATGGGCGTTCTCTCCGGCGCGGCGCTTGACTGGCAGGCACTGCCGGTCAGCCCGGAGGCGGCGCGCGACCAGTGGCGCATTGCCATTGCCGCCGAGATCACCGGCGCCCTGCAGGGCGCGCTCGATGCGGTGCGCGCCCATGTCGTCGACCGGCGGCAATTCGGCCGGCCGCTGGGCAGTTTCCAGTCGATGCAGCATCGGCTCGCGGAAGACGTGGCGGCCATCGAGGGCGGCTATTGGCTGGTGATGCGGGCGGCGGAAGATTTCGATCCGGTCGCCGTTGCCGCAGCACTTGGATATGTGCAGGACGCGGCCACCGCGATCGTCTATGATTTTCACCAGTTCATGGGGGCGATGGGGATTACGTTGGAACATCCGTTGCACCGCTGGAGCTATCGCCTCCGGCTGTTGAAATCGGCTCTCGGCGGGGCCAGCGGCAATCTCGGCCTGCTCGCCGAGCGCCGCTGGGGTGCGGCATGAGCGCCTTGCCGCAATTCTACGGCCTTGAGCTGAGCCGCCGGGGCCGGCTTCTGGAGATCGCCTTCAACCGGCCCGAGGTGCTGAATGCGATTGATGCCGGGCTGCACGCGATCTTGCCCGAGGCGCTGCACTTCGCGGCGGAAGACCCGCTATCCGATGTGATCCTGCTCACCGGGCGGGGCAAGGCGTTTTCAGCCGGGGGCGATCTCGACCACATGGAAGAGATGATCGCCGACCCGTCGCAATTCGTGGCCGAGGCGCATGACGCCAAGCGCATCGTCTTTGCGCTGCTCGATATCGAAAAGCCCGTGGTGGCCCGGGTCAACGGCGCTGCCGTCGGCCTCGGCGCGACGCTGGCGCTGTTTTGCGATGTGATCTTCGCCGCCGAACAGGCCAAATTCGGCGATCCGCATGTGGGCGTCGGCCTTGTCGCCGGCGATGGCGGGGCGATCATCTGGCCGCAGCTCATCGGCTTCGCGCGGGCCAAGGAATACCTGCTCACCGGCGATCTGCTGACCGCGCCCGAAGCGGCGGCGCTGGGGCTGATCAACCATGCCGTTCCGGCCGGTGAGCTCGATGCCGCCGTCGATGCCTTCTGCGACAAGCTGCTCGCGGGCCGCCAGCAGGCGATCCGCTGGACCAAGGCGGTCACGAATATCGAGCTGCGCCGGATCGCGACGGCGGCGATGGATGCCGGGATCGCCTATGAGACCGCGAGCCAGCGGATGCCCGACCACGCCGAGGCGGTGGCCGCGCTGAAGGCCCGGATCGCGCAAAGCTCGAAGGGCTGACGCGGCGGGGCGGCCGCGCCCCGGATACGGGAGGAATTGGGGCAATGACAGGGCTGGAGGAGAGAGCGCGGCAGCTGCGCGAACGGCACGGCGGGCAGCCGGTCGGCCCCGCGCGCAATCTTGCGCATATCGCCCGGCAACAGGCCGAGGCCGATCCGGATCGTGTGGTGATCATCGACGCGGAGCACCGGCTGACCCGGGCCGGGATGCTCGACAAGGCGCTGCGCCTCGGCGCGGCCCTGCGCCAGCGCGGCATCGGGGCCGGGGCGGCGGTGGCCTTTCAACTGCCGAACTGGTGGGAAGCCTGCGTCATCAACCTTGCCTGCGCGCTTTACGGCTACCGCCTCGTGCCGCTCCTGACGATCTACCGCCGGGCGGAGCTGGACGAGATCCTGCCCGCCTGCGAGGTGGCGGCGGTGTTTATCCCCGAAGCGCTGGGCCGCACGGATTACCCGGCGCTTTATGCCTCTCTGGCCTCGCCGCCCGCCCATATCTTTACCGTGCGGGGCGAGGGAGACCAGTTCGCCGCGCTTCTGCAGGCGGAGCCGGGCGCGCCCGAACCTGCGCCGGACGACGACGCCAAGATGGTGCTGTTCACCTCTGGCAGCACCGGGCACCCGAAAGGTGTGATCCACAGCCATGCCTCGATTGCCGCGATCATCGAGGCGGGGGCGGCGCTGTGGTCGATCGGGCCGGAGGATACGTTCTACGTGCCGTCGCCCATCGGCCATATCGGTGGCTCGATCTACGCCTTCGAATTCCCCTGGATGACCGGCTGCACCACCGTGCTTGCCGAGCGCTGGGATCCCGATCTGGCGGTGCGCGAGATCGAGGCGCATGGCGCCACCTTCATGGCCGGGGCGACGCCCTTTCTCTCCGGCCTGATCGCCGCCGCCGGCCGCGCGGGAACGTCGCTTCCCAGCCTGCGCCGCTTTATCTGCGGCGGCGCCAGCGTGCCGCCCGAGCTGATCCGCAGGGGGCTGGACGCCTTTCCGGGCGCGGTGGTTTCGCGCGCCTATGGCTCATCGGAAATCCCGATCCTCTGCCCCGGCATCCGCAGCCGCGACGAGGCATTCCGGCGTGCCGACACCGATGGCGAAATCGCCGCCGATCTCGTGGTGCTGGATGCGGCGGGCAGGCCGGTGCCGGAGGGGATGCCGGGCGAGATCGCGGCGGCGGCGGACCGGATGTTTCTGGGTTATCTCAACCCTGCCGATGATGTCGGGGCCTTCACCGGGGACGGGCGCTTTCTCATGGGCGATCTCGGGCGCATCGTGGACGGCAAATACATCCAGATCACCGGGCGCACGAAAGACATCATCATCCGCAAGGGCGAAAACATCAGCCCGCTCGAAATTGAGAACGCGCTCGCGCGCCATCCGGCGTTGCGGCAGCAATCGGTGGTGGGCGTGCCCGATCCGGAGCGGGGCGAGATGGTGGTGGCGGTGGTCGTGCCGAAGGAGGGCGCGCGGTTCACCTTCGCCGATATGATCGCCCATCTTGAAGCCCTCGGGATGGCGAAGCAGAAATTTCCCGAGCGGCTGGAAATCGTCGAGGCGCTGCCGATGAACTCGGTCGGCAAGGTGCAGAAACAGGCGTTGCGCGCGACGCTGACACAGACCGGGCAACCGGAGGGCAGGGCATGAGCGCGGCCCCGGTTCTGACAGGTTACGCCGGGGGTGTGGGGTGGATCACCTTCAACCGGCCCGAGGCGATGAATGCGGTCGATGTGCCGATGGCCGTGGCCTTCCGCGACGCGGTGCGCGCGCTGAACGCCACGCCGGGGATCAAAGTGATTGTGCTCACCGGTGCGGGGCGGGCCTTCATGGCGGGCGGCGATCTGGCCTCGTTTCGGCGCACCGACGACAAGCCAGGTTTCGCCCATGAGCTGATCACGCCGATCCATGAGGCGCTGGTGGCGCTGGCCGAAGGCCCGGCGGTGTCCATCGCCTCTGTCGGCGGTGCGGCGGCGGGGGCGGGGATGAGCGTGGCGCTGGCCGCCGATCTGTGCGTCGCGGCCGAGAATGCGAGCTTTACCACCGCCTATGCCGGTGTCGCCGCGCCGGGCGATTGCGGGATCACCTGGGCGCTGCCCGCGATGGTTGGCCCACGCAAGGCGATGGAGTTGATGCTGCTCTCGCCGCGCCTCAGCGCCGCCGAAGCCGCCGCGCTGGGGCTGGTGAACCATGTGGTCGCCGACGATGCGCTGGAAGCGGAAACCGACAGGCTCGCCGCGCGGCTGGCGCGGGGTCCGGCCTTTGCGATGGGGCAGATCAAGGCGCTCATCCGCCGCCCCGCCGCCAGCTATGCCGCCCATCTCGATGCCGAGCGCGCCGGTTTCGCCGCCTGTGCCGGTGAAGCCGATTTCGACGAGGCGCTGGCGGCGTTCTTTGCCCGCCGCGCGCCCGATTTCCGGGCCGAGTGACATGACGGATCGGGCAGGCCCGGCTCAAGCCCGGCAAGCCATTGACGAACAGAGGAGAAATCTGGATGGGTGAAGCATATATCGTTGCCGCGCGGCGCACGGCGGGCGGGCGGCGCAAGGGCCGGCTGCGCGGCTGGCATCCGGCGGCGCTCGCCGCCCGTGTGCTGGAAGATCTCGTCGCGCAAACCGGGATCGACCCGGCGCTGATCGAAGACGTGATCATGGGCTGCGTCAGCCAGGGCGGCGAACAATCCACGCAAGTGGGCCGCAATGCCATCCTCGCCTCGTCGCTGCCCGACAGCATCCCCGCCGTGACCATCGACCGGCAATGCGGCTCGTCGCAGCAGGCCGTGCAATTCGCGGCGCAGGCGGTGATGTCGGGCACGCAGGACATCGTGATCGCGGCGGGTGTCGAGAGCATGACGCGCGTGCCGATGGGCTCGCCGGTGACGCTCTACAAGGAGGCCGGGATTGGCACCGGCCCTTATCCGGACGCGGTTGAGGCGCGCTATGGCACGCGCAACATTTCGCAGTTCATCGGTGCCGAGATGATCGCGGAAAAGCATGGTTTCAGCAAAGAGCGGATGGATGCCTTCGCGCTCGAAAGCCACCGCCGCGCGGCGGCGGCCACACGCGCCGGGGCCTTTCGCGCCGAGATCATCCCGCTGCAGGGGCTCGACGAGACCGGCGATCCGGTGCTTCACGACACCGACGAGGGCATCCGCTACGATGCGACGCCGGAGAGCATTGCCGCCGTCCGGCCGCTGACCGAGAAGAACCTGATCACCGCCGCTACGGCGAGCCAGATGTGCGATGGCGCGTCGGGCGTGATGGTGGTGTCCGAACGGGCGCTCAAGGCGCACGGGCTGGTGCCGCTTGCGCGCATTCACAGCTTTTGCGTCACCGCCGGCGATCCGGTCATCATGCTCGAAGAGCCGTTGCGCGCCACCGATGTGGCGCTTGAGCGAGCCGGCATGTCGCTCGGCGAGATCGACCTGTTCGAGGTCAACGAAGCGTTCGCCTCGGTGCCGATGGCCTGGCTCAAGCATACCGGCGCCGACCCCGACAAGCTCAACGTGAATGGTGGCGCCATCGCGCTTGGCCACCCGCTCGGCGGCACCGGGACCAAGCTGATGTCGACGCTGATCCACACCCTGCGCGCGCGGGGCGAACGCTACGGGATGCAGGCGATGTGCGAAGGCGGCGGCATCGCCAATGTGACCATTCTGGAGGCGTTATAGGCCCAAGACCGTGGCCAGTGGCGTTAGCCCGTGCTCCAGGCGCGCGGCTGGCGCATCCCGGCGATCTTGCAGGCCTGCTTGACGTAACCATAGGGAAACAGATCGAACAGCGCCTGCTTGGCGCCGCTCTTGTCGAGGCCAAGCCGGTCGCCCAGAAATTTCAGCACAAATCGCGCATCGGCGGCGATGCCGTGCTCGTCGAGGTAGTCCCGCATGAAGCCGATGACATGCCAGTGCAGCTCGGTCAGGGCGATGCCCTCGCGGTCTGCCGCGATCTCGGCAAAGTCCCGCGTCCAGTTTTGCGGCTCTGTCAGGTAGCCTGCTTCGTCAATCGCGACACGTCCGGCCGGAAGCGCCAGATAGGAAATGGTATCGGGTCGGGTCCGCATCCTGTTGGGTTCCTTTCTTTTTCTGCCCGCGACCGGCTAACCGGGTGCGGGCGGGTCTTCGCAACATCCCGGTCGCTAATGCATCTCGTCGGCAAGGTGGGTGAGGGCCCAGTCCTCAAGCTCGGCAATGTCGGGCGGCAGCGCCTCGGCCAGACCGCCCGTGAATTCCTGAAATGCCGCGAGGTTGAGCGGCGTCATGCCGACCAGCACCGGAATATCGTGCGCCAGTGCCTCGGCGATCGCCGACCGAAAGCCGCGCCCCTCGGCCTCCTGCTTGCCGAACCTGTTGACGATCAGCATGTCCGCCCCGCGGCTCAGCCGGTCTTCGACGATGCCCACCGCCGTTTCCAGCGCCCCGGGGTCCAGCCGGCAGCCGACCGCGCCGGCGCCGAGATCCTGCGAAATCCGGATCACCGGCCCCTCGGGAAGCACCCTCAGATCGACATCGCAGCGGCAATCATGCGCGCGCTGGATGTTGGCCTGAACCGTGCCGCAGATTCTGAGGCCCCGGCTTTCCAGGTGCCAGGCCAGCTCGGAGAGAAGGCGGTCCGTGTCGCTGTCGTCGGAGCGCAGCGTGTAGGCGATGGGCACGCCGGGCTCCTGCATATGCCGTTCGCGGCGGCGGTCGCTAGCCTGCGTTGCGCCGGGGAGTGCGAGGGATGGCGCCAGGCGTGCCCCGATGTGCCAGATGTCATGTGTCATGGATGTCGTCTCCGTTCCGGTCGAGGCCGCGGCGCGCTTTCATCCGCAGGCGCAGGGTTGAGATATCGTCCGGCGTCAGCCTTGCGCGGGCGAGCGGGATCAGGATCGCGTTTTCGAAGATCAGGTGGCGGTGCAGATGGGCGGCGAAATTGCGCAGCAGGTGCAGGCTGGGCGCGGTCACGCCGGTGTCGCCCGCTTCGAGGGCGTCGAGCGTATCGAGGGCATCGGGCAACAGGTAGAGCGCCGTATCGTGTTCGGCATCCAGACGGGTCCGGAGCCGGCCGATCTCGTCTTCGGGTTCGCACCGGCTCTGCATCAGCGGCAGCAGATCGCCGCCCTCGTCGTCGATCAGGAAAGGCAGTTCGGACCGCACGAAGGCCGAGACCTGGGCGATGATCTCCGGATGCGTTGCGGGGCGGTCGGCGATGTATTCGATCAGGGTGCACATGTTGCGGATCCGCTCATGCTCTTCGACGATGAAGTCGAGCGGGGTATCGAGCAGTCCGGGATCGGTCGGTCCCGGAACCTGATGGGGTGGGGTGGGAGGCGCAAGATCGGCCATGGCATACCCGCCCGTCAGGCGGCCCCGAGATCCGCGCCGGTGATCCGGGCCGTTGCGACCAGATCGTCGACGAATGAGCGTGCGGCCCGCGCCCAGGCGGCCTTTTCCATCGCATCGGATATCTTCTGGCGCACCGCCGTGAAGGGCAGAACCGCGCCCGGCGCGGCGGCGTCCAGCCGGATGATATGCCAGCCGTGGCGGGTGAGCACCGGGTCGGACGTGATCTCGCCCTCCGTCATCCCACGCAAAGCGGCTTCAAATTCGGGCACGGTGTCGCCCGGGCCAAGCTGGCCGAGCGCGCCGCCCGAGCTTTTCGAGCCGCAATCGCTGTGTTCGCGGGCCAGCCGCGCGAAGCCACGCGGGTTGGCGTGGGCCTGTTTGGCCAGGTTTTCTGCATTCAGGGCGGCTTTGGCCGTCGCGGTCTCGTCACGCGGATCGCAGGCCACGAGGATATGCGACACTTCCCAGAGCGGCGGCGCGCGGAACCGCGACGGATCGCGCTCCCATTCGGCGCGGATTGCCGCCTCGCTCGGTGGTTCGACCGAAATTTCGGCTTCGAGAAGGCCCCGGATCAGGGCCTCCTCGTTGGTCTCGATCCGGCCCGGCCCGACCTCGGCGGGGGCGGGTGCGATCCCCCGCCGCCGTGCCTCCTGCAACAGCAGCGTGCGCACCGCCACCGCGTTTGCCGCCTTGCGCCAGGCGATGCCGGGCTTGCCCTTGGGCGCCGCGTGGTTCTGTACTTCCGCCGCGACCGCCGCATGCGGCACGGTTTCGCCATTCACGATGAGATCGGGGAAGAGGGGGGCGGTCATGCCGGTTACTCCGCGGGGTTGGATTTGGCCGATTTGCGCGCCGGCGGCAGCGGCGTTTTGCGGCGCGAGCGCACGATCTGGTAGCCGGGCCGCGCGAACAGGTAGCGCAGCGGCACGAACAGGCCGGAGACGATGTGCACGAGGCGGGTGAACGGGAAGACGAGGAAGATCGTCAGGCCGAGAAACAGATGCAGCTTGAACACCAGCGCCACATCGGTGATGTAGCTTGCCGCATTCGCGTCGAAGGTGACGATGCCCTGGACCCACGACATGAGCTTTACCATTTCGTGCCCGTCGAGATGGCCGAGCGAGACCACCACCGTGGCCAGCCCCAGCACAAGCTGCGCCAGCAACATCACGAGGATCGCGATATCCCAGACGCTGGAGGTCTGGCGGATGCGCGGATCGGTCCAGCGGCGGTGCAGGAGCATCCCGCCGCCCACCAGCGCCATCACCCCGGCCACGCCGCCGAGGCTCACGGCCAGAAGCTGCTTGGCGCTGTGGCTGACCCCCAGCGCATCGAACACCCAGATCGGTGTGAGCAGCCCGATCAGATGGCCGAAGAAGATCACCAGCATCCCGACATGGAACAGGATCGAGCCCAACACGAGCTGTTTGCGGCGCAGGAGTTGCGACGACGAGGTTTTCCAGGTGAACGGGTCGCGTTCATAGCGCGCGACCGTTCCCATGATCCCGACACCGAGGGCGATATAGGGATAGATTCCGTAAAGAAAATAGTGCATCTGGGCCTCCTTCACGCGCCGGGGCTGTCCGGGGCGGGGTTGATGGCGTGATCCATGCGGGCAAGCATGTCGCGACCGACCGGGCATCCGGCATTGGGGTCGGGACCGAAGCGCACCTCGCTTTCCTCCCAGACCTCGTCGAGAGCGGCGAGGTCGTTCGGGTCGATTTCCGGCTGTTCGAGCAACTCGGCCACCGCGTCGCGATCGGCGCGGGTTCCGGCAAGCTGCAAAAGAGCGGCGAACACGGCACCATATGTGCTTTCTCTGCGAGAAAGCCGCGCTTCGAGGGCCTCGAAGATATGGGCCGCGTCCGCCAAGGTTTCCTGTACGTCTGCGAAGGGACGCGTCGACAGGAATTCGAGCAGCACCGGCAGGTGGTCGGGCAGTTCCGAGGTGGCGGGCTCGAAGCCCGCCTCCCGGTAGGTTTCAACGAGCGACACCATCGCGCCGCCCCGGTCGCGGCTCTCGCCATGCACATGTTCGAACAGGTTGAGCGACAGGGTCCGGGACCGGTCGAACAGCGCGACGTAGCGCTCTTCGAGGTCGTAGATATCGTCGGAGGCGAGTTCGCCCACCAGCGGCAGCAGATCGTGGCGCACCGCGGCGGTGATCCTGGGTTCGGCGGCCAGCACGCCGCCGATGTCGAGCATCGCCGCCTGAAGCTCCCGCGTCGGGTAGCTCAGGATCAGCGACAGGGCTTTCAGCGTCCGGTCCATCAGCGCAACTCCTCGGGCATTTTCAACGGTTTCTTCGAGCCGCCGAACAGCGAGCCGGTCGAAATCCCGGTCGAGCAGGCATTGCCATCGGTAAAGCTGCAGCCGCCCCGGAGATCGTAGGCATCCTCGACTTGTTCGCGGTGGGTGGTCGGGATCACGAAGCGGTCTTCGTAATTGGCCAGCGCCATGATCCGGTACATGTCTTCGATCACCCGGCCCGACAGACCGACGCGGGCGGCAATCCCTTCGTCGATCACGCCGTCGACGGTTTTCGCCCGCATATAGGCGCGCATCGCCAGCATCCGCTCAAGCGCGTGCGCCACCGGCTCCTCGTCACCCGCCGTGAGCATATTGGCGAGATATTTCAGCGGGATGCGCAGATTTCGCACGTCCGGCATCGCGCCGTCCATGCCGATCGCGCCGGCTTCGGCGGCGTTCTGGATCGGGCTGAGCGGCGGGATATACCACACCATCGGCAGGGTCCGGTATTCCGGATGCAGCGGGAAGGCGACCTTCCATTCCATCGCCATTTTCCAGATCGGGCTGTCCTTCGCGGCCTTGAGCCAGTCTTCCGGAATGCCGTCGGCGCGCGCGGCCTCGATCACGCCCGGGTCGTTGGGGTCGAGGAACACGCCAAGCTGGGCGTCGTAAAGGTCGGTCGTCTCGGGGGCGTTGGCCGCCTCCTCGATCTTGTCGGCGTCATAGAGGATCACGCCGATATAGCGGATGCGGCCAACGCAGGTTTCCGAGCAGACCGTGGGGTTGCCGCTTTCGATCCGCGGATAGCACAAGGTGCATTTTTCCGACTTGCCGGTCGACCAGTTGTAATAGACCTTCTTGTAGGGGCAGCCGGAGACGCACATCCGCCAGCCACGGCACTTTTCCTGGTCGATCAGAACGATGCCGTCTTCGTCGCGCTTGTAGATCGCGCCCGAGGGGCAGGAGGCGGCGCAGGCGGGGTTCAGGCAATGCTCGCAGAGCCGGGGGAGATACATCATGAAGGTGTTCTCGTATTCCCCGTAGATCTCCTTCTGCACGCCCTCGAAATTGTAGTCTTGCGACCTTTTCGAGAATTCACCCCCCAGAATCTCCTCCCAGTTCGGCCCTTTCTCGATCTTCTCGATCCGCTCGCCGGTGATCTTCGAGCGCGGCCGGGCGGTCGGGAAGGCCTCCATCTCGGGGGCCGATTTGAGGTGGTCGTAATCGAAGTCGAACGGCTCGTAGTAATCGTCGATCTCCGGCAGGTCGGGATTGGCGAAGATATTGGCGAGGATGCGCCACTTCGCGCCCTGCTTGGGCTGGAGCTTGCCGGATTTCGTCCGCTCCCAGCCGCCATTCCAGCGTGCCTGGTTCTCCCAATCGGTCGGATAGCCGGTGCCGGGCTTGGTTTCGACGTTGTTGAACCAGGCGTATTCGACGCCGTCGCGGCTGGTCCAGACGTTCTTGCAGGTGACGGAGCAGGTGTGGCACCCGATGCATTTATCGAGGTTCAGCACCATGCCGATCTGTGCGCGCACTCTCATTCTGCGGCCTCCTTCGAGGTGGCTTCACGGTCGAGCCAGTCGACCTTTTTCATTTTCCTGACGACGACGAATTCATCCCGGTTCGCCCCCACGGTGCCGTAATAGTTGAAGCCGTAGGATTGCTGGGCATAGCCGCCAATCATGTGGGTGGGCTTGAGAACGGTGCGGGTCACCGAGTTGTGGATACCGCCACGCTTGCCGGTCTTTTCCGAGCCGGGCGTGTTCACGATCTTCTCTTGCGCGTGATACATGAACGTGGTGCCGTCCTTGATCCGCTGGCTCACCACCGCCCGCGCCGTGAGGGCGCCGTTGGTGTTGTAGAGTTCCACCCAGTCGTTATCGACGATCCCGGCCTTCTTCGCGTCGTTCTCGGAGATCCAGATCACCGGGCCGCCGCGGTTGAGCGTCAGCATCAGAAGGTTGTCGGTATAGGTCGAGTGGATGCCCCATTTCTGGTGCGGGGTGATGAAGTTCAGCGTGAGCGTGTCCGCCGCATCGCGCACCTCGGGGGTGATGGTCTTCAGATCCACCGGCGGGCGGTAGGACATGAAGCCCTCGCCGAAGGCGCGCATCCACAGGTGATCCTGATAGAGCTGCTGGCGCCCGGTGAGCGTGCGCCACGGGATCAGCTCGTGGACATTGGTGTAGCCCGCATTATAGCAGACCTTCTCGCTTTCGAGCCCCGACCATGTGGGCGACGAGATGATCTTGCGCGGCTGCGCGGCGATATCGCGGAAGCGGATCTTTTCGTCTTCCTTCGGCAGCGCCAGATGGGTGTGGTCGCGGCCGGTGGCCTTGCCCAATGCCTCCCATGCTTTCACCGCCACCTCGCCGTTGGTTTCCGGCGCCAGCATCAGCACAACCTCGGTCGCGTCGATATCGGTGACGATCTTGGCGCAGCCCTTGGCCGGGCCGTCTTCCCAGACGCCGTTGAGGTCGCGCAGGTTCTGCACCTCGTGCCCGGTTTGCCACGAGATGCCCTTGCCGCCATTGCCGAGCTTGTCCAGCAGCGGCCCGAGTGCGACGAAGCGGTCGTAGATCGCGGTATAGTCCCGCTCCACGGCGATATAGTTCGGCGCGGTCTTGCCCGGGATCAGCTCGCATTCGCCGGCTTTCCAGTCCTTCACCTGATCCTGGGCGATCTCGCCCGGCGTGTCGTGCAGGATCGGCAGCGCGACGATATCGGTCTCCCGGCCGAGGATCTCCGGCGCCACCTCCTGGAATTTCTTCGCGATCGCCTTGAAGATTTCCCAATCCGACTTCGACTCGTAAGCCGGATCAACCGCCGCCTGCAGCGGATGGATGAACGGGTGCATGTCGGAGGTGTTGAGATCGTTCTTTTCGTACCAGCTCGCGGTCGGCAGAACGATGTCGGAATAGACCGCCGTGGTCGACATCCGGAAGTCGATCGTGGTGAGCAGGTCGAGCTTGCCGCGCGGCGCCTCGTCGTGCCAGGCCGCTTCCTTCGGAAGCTGGCGGCCCTCTTCGCCAAGGTCTTTGCCCATCACGCCATTGTCGGTGCCGAGCAGGTGCTTGAGAAAATACTCATGCCCCTTGCCCGACGAGCCGAGCAGGTTCGACCGCCACACGAAGAGGTTGCGCGGCCAGTTTTCCGGTGCGTCGGGGTCTTCGCAGGACATTTCCAGTGCGCCAGACTTGAGCTGTTCGGCGATGTAGGGCGCTACCTCCGTGCCCGCCGCCTTCGCGGCTTTCGCCACGTCCAGCGGGTTGGTCTTGAGCTGCGGCGCCGATGGCAGCCAACCCATCCGCTCGGCGCGGATGTTGTAGTCGATCATGCTCACGTCCCAGTCGCCCTCGGGGGCGGTGGGCGAGAGGATTTCGCCCGAGGTGAGCGTCTCGTAACGCCACTGGTCGGTATGGGCATACCACGCGCTGGTCGAGTTCATGTGGCGGGGCGGGCGGCCCCAGTCGAGCGCGAAGGCGAGCGGCAGCCAGCCGGTTTGCGGGCGCAGCTTTTCCTGCCCCACATAGTGGGCCCAGCCGCCGCCGGACTGCCCCACCGCACCGCACATCACCAGCATGTTGATGACGCCACGGTAGTTCATGTCCATGTGGTACCAGTGGTTCATCGCCGCGCCGATGATGATCATCGACTTGCCGTTGGTCTTCTCGGCGTTCTGCGCGAATTCGCGTGCGACATGGACGATCTTGTCGGCCGATACGCCGGTGATCTTCTCGGCCCAGGCCGGCGTTCCGGGGATGTCGTCGGCGTAATCCGCCGTCACCCAGTCGCCGCCAAGGCCCCGGTCGAGGCCGTAATTGGCGCAGAACAGGTCAAACACCGTGGCGACGGCGATTTCGCCATCGGCGGTCTGCACCTTCTTCACCGGGATGTTGCGGGTGAGCACGTCGGGATGGTCGGCATCTGTCGCGAAAGCGGGCGTCGCATCGCCGCCGAAATAGGGGAAATCGACCCCGACCACGTCGTCATGGTCTTCGTCGAGGATCAGCGACATTTTCAGCCGGGTCTCGGCCTCCTTGGCGCGCTCTTCGAGGTTCCATTCGCCCTGCTCGCCCCAGCGGTAGCCGATCGAGCCGTTCGGCGCGACGATGCCGCCGGAAATCTCGTCGATGGCGACGGTCTTCCATTCGGGGTTGTTGTCTTCGCCCAGCTTGCCGTCGAGATCGTCGGCGCGCAGGAACCGGCCCGGCACCAGCTTGCCGTCTTTCTCTTCGAGCTTCACCAGCATCGGGAAGTCGGAATATTTGCGGGTGTAGTCCTCGAAATACTCCACCTGCCGGTCGAGGTGGAACTCGCGCAGGATGACATGGCCAAAGGCCATCGCCAGCGCGGCATCGGTGCCCTGCTTCACGTTGAGCCAGACATCACCGAACTTGGCGGCTTCGGAATAGTCGGGCGAGATCACCGCCGACTTGGTGCCGCGATAGCGCGCCTCGGTGTAGAAATGGGCATCGGGCGTGCGCGTCTGCGGCACGTTCGAACCCCAGATCAGCAGATAGCCGGCATTGTACCAGTCGGCCGATTCCGGCACGTCGGTCTGTTCGCCCCAGGTCATCGGGCTGGCGGGCGGCAAATCGCAGTACCAGTCGTAGAACGACATGCAGGTGCCGCCCAGAAGGCTGAGATAGCGGGTGCCGGCGGCGTAGGAGATCATCGACATCGCCGGGATCGGCGAGAAGCCGAAGATACGGTCGGGGCCGTATTGGCGGACCGTATAGGCGTTGGCGGCGGCGACGATCTCGGTCGCCTCGTCCCAGGAGGCGCGCACGAAGCCGCCCTTGCCCCGGGTCTCGACGTAAGAGGCGCGCAGGATCGGATCGGACTGGATCGCGGTCCAGGCCTCGATCGGGGTTTTCGTCCTGCGCATCTCGCGCCAGATCTTCATCAGCCGGCCCCGCACCAGCGGGTTCTTCACCCGGTTGGCGGAGTAGAGATACCAGCTATAGGAGGCCCCCCGGGCACAGCCGCGCGGCTCGTGATTGGGCAGATCGGCGCGGGTGCGCGGATAATCCGTCTGCTGGGTTTCCCAGGTGACGATGCCCGACTTCACGTAGATTTTCCACGAGCATGACCCGGTGCAGTTCACCCCATGGGTCGAGCGCACGATCTTATCGTGGCGCCAGCGGTTTCTGTAGGTGTCTTCCCAGTCACGGCTCTCGCGGGTGACCTGGCCGTGACCGTTGGAAAACCGCTCCAGCTCCTTGGGCTGGAGGAAGTTCAGTCTGTCGAGCAGGTGGCTCATGTGGTTTCTCCTGTGGCGTGGATCCGGGGCAGCGGTCGCCGCCCCGGATCGAAGCAGGGTTTCAGACGGGTTTGGGGCTGAGGGCGGCGGGCTTGCCGGCGCGCTCCAGATCGTAGAGCAGGCCACCGCGGCGGGTGTAGAAGGCCCAGGTGATCACCAGGCAGATCGCGTAGAAGATCAGGAAGCCCCAGAGCGCCCCGACCGGCGACCCGGTCATCGCGATGGAGGTGCCGTAGGCCTTCGGGATGAAGAAGGCGCCATAGGCGGCGATCGCGCTGGTAAAGGCGATGATCGCGGCGCTCTCACGCTCCGACTGGCGGCGCAGCGCCTGGCCTTCCAGTTCGGGCATCAGCCGGGGCACTTCGCGGCCCATGATCGCGGGGATCATCTGGAAGGTGGAGGCGTTGCCGACCCCGGTGAGGAAGAACAGCGCCATGAAGGCCGCGAAGAAGCCTGCAAAGCTGCCCGCGCCGAGCGACGCGATCACCCCGAACACCGCGATCAGCATTCCCGCGAAGGTCCAGAACGTGACCCGTCCGCCGCCGAAGCGGTCGCTGACCCAGCCGGTGCCCGCCCGCGACAGCGCGCCGACGAGGGGGCCGAGGAACACATATTGCAGCGCGTTCACTTCCGGGAAAGCGAGCTTGGTCAGCAGCGGGAAGCCGGCGGAGTAGCCGATGAAGCTGCCGAAGGTTCCGGTATAGAGGATGCACATCAGCCAGTTATGCGTGCGGCTGAAGATGATCGCCTGCTCGCGGAAGCTGGCCTTGGCGTCGGCGATGTCGTTCATGCCGAGCCAGGCGGCGGCCGTGGCCAGCAGGATGAAGGGCACCCAGACGAAGCCCGCATTCTGCATCCAGAGCTCGCCACCGTCCGACAGGGTCTGCGGTGCGCCACCCAGCGCGCCGAACACGCCGGCGGTGATGACGATCGGCACCAGGAACTGCATGACCGAGACGCCGAGGTTGCCCAGCCCTGCGTTCAGCGCCAGCGCGTTGCCCTTTTCGGCTTTCGGGAAGAAGTAGGCGATATTGGCCATCGACGAGGCGAAGTTTCCGCCGCCGAAGCCGCACAGCAGCGCGAGTGTGAGGAAGATCAGGTAGGGCGTGTCCGGGTTCTGGACCGCGTATCCGATCCCCATGGCGGGCAGCAGCAGCGACGCGGTGGAGAGTGTCGTCCACAGCCGGCCCCCGAAGATCGGCACCATGAAGCTGTAGAAGATCCTCAGCGTCGCCCCCGACAGGCCCGGCAGCGCCGCCAGCCAGAAGAGCTGGCCCGTGGTGAAGTCGAACCCGATGGCGGGCAGGCGGGCGACAACCATCGACCAGACCATCCAGACCGAGAAGGCCAGAAGAAGTGCCGGGATCGAGATCCACAGGTTGCGGCGGGCGACCTTGCGGCCCTTTTCCGCCCAGAACGCCTCGTCCTCAGGTTGCCAGTGATCCAGCACGCGCGGCATTTCCGTCCGGCCGGGGATGTGGACTTCCTGCAGTTCCGGCACCGTCGGCAGGCTGTCGAGTTCGCGGCTGAGGGCAGAGCGTTCCATCGCCCGCACCGACAGGTGCATCCAGGTCAGCATGATCGCGACCAGCGCGAAGAGGATGACGAAGCAGGATGTGTAGATGCCGGTCAGGTCCAGCGCGGCGCCGAAGATGATCGGCATGACGAAGCCGCCGAGACCGCCGATCATGCCGACAAGGCCGCCGACGGCGCCGACATGGTGCGGGTAGTAGACGGGGACGTGCTTGTAGACCGCCGCCTTGCCGAGGCTCATGAAGAAGCCCAGCCCGAACAGGATGGCGATGAAGGGCCAGAAATCCAGCTCGGTCGAGAAGGCGATCGCGCCGTCCTTGCCTTGAACGATGTAATCGGTTGGCGGGTAGGACAGCATGAACAGGAAGAGAAGCGAGAAGCCGAAGGTCCAGTAGAGCACCGTGCGCGCCCCGAACTTGTCGGACAGATGGCCGCCATAGGCCCGGAACAGCGAGGCCGAGAGGCTGAAGGAGGCCGCCGCCATGCCGGCGGTTTTCACGTCGACGCCGTAGACGTCGATCAGATAATGCGGCAGCCAGAGCGCGAGCGCGACGAAGCCGCCGAATGTGAAGAAGTAGTAGAGCGAAAACCGCCAGACCTGGAGGTTTTTCAACGGCGCGAATTGCTCGGCGAGGGAGGGCGCGCGCATCGACTTCGCCCGCCGCTCGACCAGAGCGGGATCGTCCTTGGCGAAGATGAAGAACGCGATGCCAATGAGCGCGAGAGCGGCCGCCCAGACATAGGCGACCCCGTGCCAGCCGTAGGCGACCATGACGAAGGGCGCGACGAACTTGGTCACCGCCGCGCCGACATTGCCGGCGCCGAAGATGCCGAGGGCGGCGCCCTGATGGCCGGCGTCATACCACCGGCTGACATAGGCGACGCCGATGATGAACGACCCGCCCGCGAGACCGATGCCAAGGGCGGCGACGAGGTACATGGTATAGGTGCTGGCAAGGGTCAGCATCCAGGTGGCCAGTGCCGTGAGCAGCATCTGCGCGGAGAAGACGATGCGGCCGCCGTATTTCTCGGTCCATACACCGAGGAAAAGGCGCGTCACCGAACCGGTCAGGATGGGCGTGGCGACGAGCAGGCCGAACTGGGCCTCGCTCAGTCCCAGTTCCTGTTTGATCCTGACGCCGATGATCGAAAAGATCGTCCAGACCGCGAAGCAGGCAGTGAATGCAAAAGTGCTGAGCCCCAGGGCGCGGTTCTGGTCCGACCGTGTGACTCCGTCGAGCGTATGCATAGGCTTGTCCCCAAATCTTGGTTTTGCGCGTGTCTCTCGTCGTTGGACGGCTTGAGAGAGCGATGGGCGATGCCCGGCGCGATCAACTTGATCGAGGTCAAAAACGACAACTTTTTGTTGCAAAATAAATAATTTAGCGAATTTCGTCATGCCAGGGGTGGGGCGGTGTCAAATGGTCGCGCCGACTGCGTCAATCAGATATTTGACATTGCCGAACAATTGGCTTGATATTTGTCAACCGCAACACCCCCGGTGAGATATGCCCGAATCCTACTACCCTGAATTGCGCCGGCTGGACCTTTTCGCACGCATGGAGGATGCGCGTTTCGACGATCTCATGCGCGCTTCCTATGTCCAGAATTTTCCGCCGCAGGTTGAACTCATCACCGAGGGCGATCCCAGTGACTTTCTGCATGTGGTCCTGAGCGGGTCGGTCGAGCTGTTTTCGCGCTGGAACGGGCGCGAGACCAGCATACAGGTGGTCTGCCCCGTGACCACCTTCATCCTGGCCGCGACGATCAAGCTGGCGCCCTACCTGATGTCGGCCCGCACGCTGGAGAAGAGCCGTATCGTGCTTCTGCCGAGCCAGGATGTGCGCCGGGTCTTCGCGGAGGACGCCGAATTCGCCCGCGCCATCGTTACGGAACTGGCCCAATGCTACCGTGTCATGGTCAAATCGCAGAAAGACCTGAAGCTGCGCACCTCGCTCGAACGGCTTGCGAACTACCTGCTGCGCCAGCAGATCCGCGCAGACGGCGCCGCGGTCTTCGAGCTGACCCTTGAGAAACGCCGGCTCGCCTCGTTTCTGGGCATGACGCCGGAGAATCTGAGCCGGGCCTTCAAGGGGCTGCAGCCCTACGGTGTCGAGGTCGACGGCAACCGGATATCCATCCACAATCGTGTGGACCTGGAAGGCTTCGCAAAGCCCAACCCGCTCATTGACGATTACACGACGTAACGGGCAGCCACCTGCCCACGGCAAGCGTGGACATGGGACGGGCGCGATGCTTAACTGATGCCAGCGGCGGGAGGGAGCTGTGACGCGCGACATTCCAACCAGCATCGACGAGACCATCGCATTGTTGCAGGGGCAGGATTACGTCTGCGGCCGCGATCTCGGCACTGTCGCCTTTCTCGCGCTCAAGCTCGGCAAGCCGCTGTTTCTCGAAGGCGAAGCAGGCGTGGGCAAGACCGAGATTGCCAAGGCGCTCGCCACGGCGCTCGGGCGGCGGCTGATCCGGCTGCAATGCTATGAGGGGCTCGATGCCTCCAGCGCCATCTACGAGTGGAACTTTTCGGCCCAGATGATCGCCATCCGCACCGCCGAGGCCACCCATATGGCCGACCGCGACGCGCTGCAGGACGAGCTTTTCACCGGCGATTTCCTGATCAAACGGCCCTTGTTGCAGGCGCTGGAGCCGCATCCCGAAGGGCCGCCGGTGCTGCTGATCGACGAGGTCGACCGGACCGATGAGCCGTTCGAGGCCTTCCTGCTGGAAGCGCTGAGCGATTTTCAGGTGACGATCCCGGAAATCGGCACGATCCGGGCGGAGGAGCCGCCGATCGTCATCCTCACCTCGAACCGCACCCGCGAGGTGCATGACGCGCTGAAGCGGCGCTGCCTCTACCATTGGGTCGACTACCCGGATTTCGAGACTGAAGTGGCGATCCTGCGCGCCCGCATTCCCGATTGCGCCGAAGCGCTCTCGCGCGAGGTGGTGGCCTTCGTCAGCCGGCTGCGTGGCGAAGATCTGTTCAAGAAGCCCGGCGTGGCCGAGGCGATTGACTGGGCGCAATGCCTGATCGCGCTCGACGTGCTCTCGCTCGATGCCGAACTGGTCAGCAACACGCTGGGCGCGCTGCTCAAGTATCAGGATGATATCGCCCGGATCGCCGGGTCGGAGGCGGCGCGCATTCTTGAGGAGGCACGCCTTGGCCTCGCCGCGGAGTGACCCCACGCCGGGGCGGCTGGCCGAGAACGTGACGCATTTCGTCCATGCCCTGCGCCGCGCCGGGGTGAAGGTGGGTAGTTCGCAACTGCACACGGCGCTGGAGGCGGTGCAGGCCGCCGGCTTCACCCGGCGCGACGATTTCTACTGGGTGCTGCGCGCAACCCTGATCACCCGGCCCGAGCAGTTCGAGACCTTTCACCAGGTCTTCCGCATGTTCTGGCGCACGCCCGATTACATCGAGAAGATGATGGAGATCATGCTGCCCGTCTTGCAGACGCTGGCGCCCGACCGGGGGCTGCCCAAGGCGGCGGAACGGCGCGCGCGTGAGGCGCTGGAGGAGAGCGACGGCGCCGGCGAGCCGCCCGCCGAGCGGCAGGAGCGGCAGGAGCTGGAGATGGATGCGCGGCTAAGCTGGTCGCAGGCCGAGGTGATCCGGGCCAAGGATTTCGAGCAGATGTCGGCCGAGGAAATCGCCCGCGCCAGCACCGCGATCCGGAGCCTCGCGCTGCCCGCCCCGCCGCTCAGAACGCGCCGCATGGTGGCCGCTGCGCACGGCGCGCGGCCCGATATGCGCGCGATGCTGCGCCGCTCGCTGCGCCGTGGCGGCGAGGTCGACCGGCTGATGCATCACCGCCCCGGCACACGCCCGCCCGGCCTTGTGGTGTTGTGCGACGTATCGGGGTCGATGTCGGTCTATAGCCGGATGATGATGCATTTCCTCCACGCGCTGACATGGACGCCCAATTCAGGCTGGGGGCGGGTGCACGCCTTCACCTTCGGTACACGGCTGACCAACATCACCCGCGCGCTCGCGCACAAGGATGTGGACGAAGCGCTTGAGGCGCTGGGCCGCGAGGTGTCGGACTGGGAGGGCGGCACGCGGATCGGCGAGGCGCTGCACAGCTTCAACCGCGACTGGTCGCGCCGGGTGCTGGGGCAGGGGGCGGTGGTGATGCTGATCACCGACGGGCTGGAGCGCGGCGATCCCGACCAGCTTGGGCGCGAGGCCGAGCGCCTGGCGCTTTCCTGCCGCCGGCTGATCTGGCTGAACCCGCTGTTGCGCTGGGAGGCGTTCGAGCCGAAGGCGGGCGGCATCCGGGCGCTCTTGCCGCATGTCGACAGCTTTCATGCCTGCCATTCGCTCGACAGCATCGCCGATCTGACCCGCGCCCTCGCCACGGGCGGGGGAATGCGGCCGGCGCGCTAGGCGCGTGTTGCATCGAATCGGATAGCCGCGTTTTATCGTCTCATGTGCTGATTTGTCGCGATGGAGGGAGGCCGCGTGGACATCACGGGCGAATACAGGATCGCGGCGCCGCGCGTGACGGTCTGGGAGGCTCTCAACGACGAGAACGTGCTCAAGGCATGTTTGCCCGGCTGCGAAGAGATCGCCCGCACCTCGCAGACCACACTGACCGCCAAGCTGGTGCAGAAGATCGGGCCGGTGAAGGCCAAGTTTGACAGTGCGATCGAGCTGTCCGACATCGTGCCGCCGGAAAGTTACAGGATTCAGGGCGAGGGGCAGGGCGGCGTGGCCGGCTTCGCCAAGGGCGCCGCGAATGTGACGCTGGAGGAGGACGGCGACGAGACGATCCTGCGCTATAGCGCGCATGCCCAGGTCGGCGGCAAGCTGGCCCGGCTCGGCAGCCGGCTGATCGACGCCACCGCCAAGAAGGTGGCGGGCCAGTTCTTCGACAATTTCCACAGCTATCTGCACCCTCAGGAGGGTGCCGCACCGCCGGAGGGCTGATCGCACCGGCGGCGGTGTCAATGAACGCGGGCGACAGACCCGCTCACAGGGAGGAATGTTATGACCGAAGTAACCATGACGGTGAACGGCAGGAAGGTCCGGCGCGATGTGCCGGACGAGACCTTGCTGTCGGAATTCCTGCGCGAGAGCCTGCGCCTCACCGGCACCCATGTCGGCTGCGACACCACGCAATGCGGCGCCTGCGTCGTGCATGTGAACGGCGCGGCGGTGAAATCCTGCTCGGCGCTCGCGGTGGCGCTCGACGGCGCCGAGGTCACCACCATCGAGGGGCTGGCGCCGAATGGCGAGCTGCACCCGATGCAGAAGGCGTTCAACGACAATCACGGGCTGCAATGCGGCTTCTGCACGCCGGGCATGATCATGACCAGCGTCGATATGGTCGAAAAGGCCAAGGCAGCGGGCAAGACGCTGACCGAGGCGGAAATCCGTCACGGGCTCGAAGGCAATATCTGCCGCTGCACCGGCTATCATAACATCGTCAAGGCCGTGGCTCAGGCCGCGCAAGAGATGTGAGCGGGAGGAGGATGACATGAACGTAGGAATCGGAGCCCGCGTCAAACGCAAGGAAGACAAGCGCTTCATCACCGGCAAGGGCAAGTATACCGACGATGTGCGGGTGGAAAATCAGGCCTATGCGGCCTTTGTCCGCTCGCCGCACGCCCATGCGAAGGTGAAGGGCATCGACAAGTCGGCGGCGCTGGCGATGGAGGGCGTGATCGACGTGCTCGATGGCGGCCAGCTGACCGGCGACGGTATCGGCAACATCATCTGCGGCTGGGCCGTCACCTCGAAGGACGGCAGCCCGATGAATATGGGGCCGTGGTCGGCGCTGGCCACCGACCGGGTGCGCTATGTCGGCGACGCGGTGGCGGTGGTCATCGCCGAGAGCCAGGCGCTCGCCCGCATCGCCGCCGAGGCGGTGGAGGTGGAGTACGAGGTGCTGCCCGCCGTCGCCTCCGCCGCGAAGGCGCTGGCCGCAGGCGCGCCGCAGGTTCACGACAACGCCCCCGGCAACCTGATCTTCGACTGGGAGATCGGCGATGCGGCGGCGACCGACGCGGCGCTGGCGGGTGCCGCCCATGTGACCGAGATCAGCCTGACCAACAATCGCCTCAGCCCGAACCCGATGGAACCGCGCTCGGCGGTGGCGATCTACGATGCGGCGGAGGAGCATTACACCCTCTATACCACCAGCCAGAACCCGCATGTGGCCCGGCTGGTGCTGAGCGCCTTCTACAACGTCGCGCCCGAGCACAAGTTGCGGGTGATCGCGCCGGATGTGGGCGGCGGCTTCGGCTCGAAGATCTACATCTATCCCGAGGAGATCACCTGCCTTTGGGCCTCGATGAAAACCGGCCATTCGGTGAAATGGACGGGCGACCGCGCCGAGGCGTTCATGACCGACGCCCACGGGCGCGATCACGTCTCGACCGCGCGGATCGGCTTCGATGCGAACAACCGGATCACCGGCTTCAAGGTCGACACGATTGCCAATTTCGGCGCCTATATGTCGCTGTTTTCTTCGGCGGTGCCGACCTACCTTTACGCCACGCTGCTCTCGGGCCAGTACGACATCGCCAATATTCACGCCAATGTGCGCGCGGTCTACACCAACACCGTGCCGGTCGATGCCTATCGCGGCGCCGGGCGGCCCGAGGCGTGCTACCTCGTCGAGCGGATCATGGAAACGGCGGCCCGCGAGCTGGGGGTGGACCCGGCGGAGCTGCGCCGGATCAACTTCATCCGCGCCTTTCCGCACCAGACGCCGGTGATCATGAATTACGATATCGGCGATTTCGAAGCCAATCTCGATCAGGCGATGGCGGCTGCCGATGTGGCGGGCTTTGCCGCCCGCAAGGCCGAAGCGGCGGGGCGCGGCAAGCTGCGGGGGCTTGGCTACAGCTCCTATATCGAAGCCTGCGGCATCGCCCCATCGGCGGCGGTGGGCTCGCTCGGCGCGGGTGTTGGCCTGTGGGAGAGCGCCGAGGTCCGGGTGAACCCGGTGGGCACCATCGAGATTCTCACCGGCTCGCATTCACACGGCCAGGGCCATGAGACGACCTTTGCCCAGATCGTCGCCGAACGCTTCGGCCTGCCGATCGAGAACGTTGCCATCGTGCATGGCGACACCGACAAGGTCCAATTCGGCATGGGCACCTACGGGTCGCGCTCCGGCGCGGTCGGCATGTCGGCCATCGTCAAGGCGATGGACAAGGTCGAGGCCAAGGTGAAGAAGATCGCCGCCCATGTGCTGGAAGCCAGCGAAGACGATATCGTCATCGAGGGCGGCGAGGTGAAGGTGGCGGGCACCGACAAGGCGATGGGCTGGCACGAGGTCGGTCTGGCCGCCTATACCGCCCACAACCTGCCGCCCGAAATGGAGCCGGGGCTGAAGGAAAGCGCCTTCTACGATCCGGCCAACTTCACCTTCCCGGCAGGCACCTATATCTGCGAAGTCGAGGTCGATCCCGAGACGGGCACGGTCGAGATCGTGCAATTCACCGCCTCGGACGATTTCGGCACGATCATCAACCCGATGATCGTCGAGGGGCAGGTGCATGGCGGCATCGCCCAGGGGGTCGGTCAGGCACTGCTCGAACAGGTGGTCTATGACGACGACGCGCAGCTCATCACCGGCAGCTTCATGGACTACGCCATGCCGCGCGCCGACGATCTGCCGTCCTACAACGTCAACCATGCAAGCACGATCTGCCCCAACAACCCGCTGGGGATGAAGGGCTGCGGCGAGGCCGGGGCCATCGGCTCGCCGCCCGCCGTGATCAACGCGATCACCGACGCCATCGGCAACAACAATCTCGCCATGCCCGCGACGCCGCTCGCCGTGTGGAAAGCTATCCAGGCGGCCGGATAAGGGAGGACCAGCCATGTATCCGCTGAAATACCACAAGCCGGCCGCACTGGCCGATGCCATCGCTGCCCTCGGTGCGGGCGAAGAAGCCAAGGTGCTCGCCGGCGGGCAGACCCTGCTTGCGACGATGAAACAGCACCTCGCGGCCCCCACCGATCTTGTCGACATTCGTGGGCTGTCGCTCTCGGGGATCAGTGCTGCGGGCGGAGACGTTACCGTCGGGGCCACCACCACCCATGCGGAGGTGGCGGCGAGCGGCGAGGTGCATCCCGCCGTTGCCGTGCTGGCCGCCGGGATCGGCGATCCGCTGGTGCGCAACATGGGCACGATTGGTGGCTCCATCGCCAATAACGACCCGGCGGCGGATTATCCGGCGGCGGTGCTCGGCATGGGCGCCACCGTGGTGACCAATACTCGTGAGATCGCGGCAGACGACTACTTCGGGGGTCTGTTCACCACCGCGCTGGAGGAGGGGGAGATCATCACAGCCGTGCGGTTCCCCAATGTCGAGCGCGCGGGTTACGCCAAGTTCAAACAGCCCGCCTCACGCTTCTGCCTCGTCGGTGTCTTCGTCGCCAAAACGGCGGATGGCGCGCGGGTGGCGGTGACCGGTGCGGGCGAGGACGGGGTGTTCCGCCACGAGGGGCTGGAAGCCGCGCTTTCGGCCAACTGGTCGCCCGAAGCGGTGGAGGCGGTCACGGTCTCGCCGGATGGCCTCATGTCCGACATTCACGGCGATGCCGAATACCGCGCCAATCTGATCAAGGTCATGGCCCGGCGCGCGGTCGCCGTGAGCTGAGCGCCTGAGAGACACACCGCGCCCGCATCACCGGTGCGGGCGCGGTATGCTTGCGCCACCCGGCCGACGCGGTGCGCCGGTTGTCGACGCGCGATAGAAAGGGGAGAACATGACCAGCCACATCCGGCTTGAGATCACGCCCGCGGCGGCGATGGGGTTGGTGCAGGGCGCCCTCGACCACGCCCGCGCAAATGGCTGGGAGGTGGCGGTGGCGGTCGTCGATCCTTACGGCTACCTCGTCGCCTTTGGCCGGAGCGACAATGCCTCGCCGCCGGTGGGCGAGTTTGCCATCGACAAAGCCTACACCGCCGGCACCTTGCGACGATCGTCCAAATCCTTCGGTGAGCGTATGGCCTCCAGCCCGAGGCTCAGCCTTGGCCTGGGCAGCCGGCCACGCCTCATGGCCTGGGGCGGCGGCGTTGCGGTGGTTGAGGGCGAGACCTGTATCGGCGGGCTCGGCGTGTCGGGCGCGCAGGAGCACGAGGATATTGCCTGCGCTGAGGCGGCGCTGCGCGCCTTGGGGCTGGGCGCCGGTTAGCGTCGGGGCGGGATCACAGCTCGACGCAGACCAGCCGCAGGATCGTTTCGATGTTGAAGCGCAGCCGTTCGTCGAGCGCGTCGGCGGCCATCAGATCGCGCTGAAACACGATTGAGCCGGTGAACCGGTTGGTGAGGTAGTAATACCCGATGGCGGCAATGGTGATGTTGAGCTGAACCGGGTCGATGCCGGGGCGAAAGGCGCCTTCGGCGGTGCCGCGCTCAAGCAGCCGGGCGACCATGTCGACAAAACGGCGGCTGACCTTCTCGATCATCTGCGACTTCTTCAGGTGCCGCGCCTTGTGCAGGTTCTCGCTGTTCACCAGCGTGATGAATTCGGGGTTCTTGAGGTAGTAAGTCCAGGTGAACCGCACCAGCTTTTCCAGCGCCTCGCGCGGCGGGATGTTGTTGAGTTCGAGTTTCTGCTCGGCGGTCCTGATATCTATATAGGCCTCTTCGAGCACGATCTGGAACAGATCTTCCTTGTTGCCGAAGTAGTGGTAGATCATCCGCTTGTTGGCTTTCGCCCGGTCGGCGATGACGTCGACCCGCGCGCCGGCAAGCCCGTTCTTGGCGAATTCCTTTTTCGCGGCGGCCAGAATGCGTGCCTTGGTTGCCTCGGCATCGCGCTGTTTTGCTGGTTTGTCCAAAATCCGGCCTCACTTGGTTATCGTCACTGTGCCCGCGGAGTTCTAGCCGATTGGCAGGGGCGTGGTCAAAATCAGAGTTTTGCCGGCTCATCGCGCCAGCCTCACGACGAATACTGCCATAGGGCTTGACGATTCGGCAAACAAGGAAGTAACTAGTTAGTGCGTTAGTCTGCGGAGGTGCAGACTTGCTTCAACAAGAATGCGCCGATTTGCCGGGGGGCGAGTGCCCTGCGCGAATATCGACCCGGCACCTTGAAACGGGAGGACCTACATGTCGTTTATCAAGAAGCATATTGAACAGGAGAAGCTGAACCGGCGGAATTTTCTGTTCGCATCCGCCGCCGGTCTGGGCAGTTTTGCTGCGGCCGGGATGTTCGGACCCGGCATGGCCCGCGCGGCAATCACCGATCCGACGATTGCCTGGAGCTACCGCAACCGCACCAACCCGTACTGGAATGAAATCGTATCGGGCGGCGAGGCCTTCGTGCAGAGCCTCGGCATGTCGAAGGACGCGCTGACCCACCTGATCAACGAAGGCTCTTCGGAGAAAGCGCTTGCCGATGTGAAGGCGCTTCTGGCGCGCACCAACGGCCAGCTCGCGCTCGCCATCGACACCAACGATGCGCCGAACTGCCGCCCCGTGGTCGAGGCCGTGGCCGAGGCGGGCGGCTATGTCTCGACGATCTGGAACAAGACCGACGATCTGCACCCGTGGGACTTTGGCGACAACTATGTCAGCCACATGACCTGGTCGGACGAAAAGCCCGCCGAGGAAACCGCGCGCATCCTGCTCGAAGCGATGGGCGGCAAGGGCGGGGTGGTCCATCTGGGCGGCATCGCGTCGAACAACCCGGCCATCGAGCGCCTGCAGGGCCTCAGGAACGCGCTTGTGGATTATCCCGATGTCGAGCTTCTGGCCGCCGAGCCGGCCGACTGGGACACCCAGAAGGCCAATCAGGTCATGTCGGGTTTCCTCACCCGCTTCGGCGACGAGATCACGGGCGTGCATTGTGCCAACGATACCATCGCCTATGGTGTGATCGAGGCGCTGCGGGCCGAGGGCATCGAGGATATGCCGATCGTGTCCTATGACGGCAACCCGCAGGCTGTGCAACTGGTGGCCGAGCGCAAGATCCTCGCGACGGTGTTCACCAACCCGCACTGGGGTGGGGGCATCACCGCGTCGCTGGCCTATCACGCCGCGACGGGTGCGTTCAAACCCTCCGAGGAGCCGAACGAGCACCGCGAGTTCTACGGGCCGACGATCATGGTCACGCCCGAAGATGCGGCCGAGTTCAAAGCCAGCTACCTCGACAGCGTGCCGAGCTATGACTGGGCCGATTTCTGGGGGCCGACCAACGGCCAGATCCAGTATAAGTAATGGATAACAAAGTGCGCGGCTGCCAAGGTGGCCGCGCACCCGTCTGACAATTCCGCCATTCAAGCCTGGGAGGAGCGTGTGAACGGTATCCTGAAACGGGAGGCCCTCGTGAAGTGGGCCCCGCTGATCGTTCTGCTGGTCCTGATCCTGTTGTTCACCGTGCTGGAGCCGCGCTTCTTTTCGGTGCGCAACCTCGCACGGATCGCAATCTCGTCGACCCCGGCCCTGATGGTCGCTCTGGGGGTGACCTTCATCATCATCATGGGCTCAATCGACCTGTCGATGGAGGGAACGGTCTCGGTAACCGCCGTGGTCTTCGCCTTCGCCTTTCTGGCCTTGGGCGGTACGGTTCTGAGCTGGGCCTGGCTGGCGCTACCGCTGGCTATTCTGGTTGGTGCCGTCGTCGGTTTCATCAACGGGCTCGTGCACGTCAAGCTCAGGATCCCCTCGTTCATGGCATCGCTCGCGATGGGGTTTGTCGGCACCGGGTTTGCCCTGCTGCTCACCGGCGGCGATCGCATCCGGGTGGAAGACGAGGTGTTTCGCGGCCTGCTGACGGAGCGGTGGCTGGGCTTTCCCGTCATGGTCTATGTGGCGGCCTTGTTCCTGCTCATCGGCTGGTTCATCCAGGCCAAGACGACGCTTGGCCGCAACTTCTATGCGGTCGGCGGCGGCGAGGAGCTTGCTCATGCCTCGGGGCTGAACGTCAACCGTGTGCGCATCCTGGGCTTTACCCTTGCCGGCATGTTCTACGCCGTCGGCGCGCTGATGGCGGTGGGGCGGATCGGCATCGCCGAAACCGCGACGGGCAACAACTTCATGTTCATGTCGATCACCTCGGTGGTTGTCGGCGGCACCGCGCTCTGGGGCGGGATCGGCGGGGTCTGGAACACGCTGGTGGGGGTGCTGATCGTCAATGTGATCGGCAACGGCATGGTGGTGATCGGGCTGCCCGGCTACGTCCAGGACGCCGTGCTCGGCCTTCTGGTGATCGTCGCGGTGGTGCTGTCGACCGACCGCAAATCCATCAGCTTCGTGAAATAGGGGCGGGTCATGTACAAGCTGAACAAGGTCGACAAGAAATTCCCCGGCGTCCACGCGCTGAAGGCGGTAGATTTCACCATTGGCCGGGGCGAGATCGTGGGGCTGGTCGGCGAGAACGGTGCCGGCAAGTCTACCCTGATGAAAGTGATCTACGGTGCCTACCAGCCGGATGGCGGCACCATCACCATCGACGGCACCGCCGTGCGGTTCGCCAACCCGCGCCAGGCGATGGCGCATGGCATCGGCATGGTGTTCCAGGAGCAATCGCTGATCACCAACCTCACGGTGATGGAAAACATCTTTCTCGGCTTCGAGAAGCAATTCGTGAAATTCGGGGTGATCGACTGGAAGGCGATGGCCGAGGCGGCGCGGCGCCAGCTCGCCAAGGTCAAACTCGATATCGACCCCGCGACGGTCACCTCCAACCTATCCTTCGCGCAGCGCCAGCTTGTCGAGCTTGCCAAGGTGCTCACGCTGGAAGAGCGGATCGACGGCGATCTGGTGATCCTGCTCGATGAACCCACCAGCGTGCTTGCGCGCGAAGAGGTGGAGCTTTTGTTCAGGCTGGTGCGTGAACTGACCAGCCGGGCGTCGTTCATCTTCGTCAGTCACCGGATGGACGAGGTGCTGGAACTGTCGGACCGGATCTACGTGATGAAGGACGGCGCCGTTGTCGACGTGGTAACCCACGACGAGGCGAATATCGACAAGATCCAGCACAAGATGGTCGGGCGCGACGTCGACAAGGAATATTACCGCGAGCAATTGCAGAAGCCCTATGATGCCGAACGGGTTCTCGTCGGGTTCGACAAGGTCTCGGTGCCCGGCAAATACAGCGACGTGAGCTTCGATCTTCACCCCGGCGAGGTGCTTTGCCTCGTCGGCACCGAAGGATCGGGCCGCGAATGCATCCTGCGCACGATCTTCGGGCTGGAAAAGCCGAGCGCCGGCACGGTCCGGATGAAGGGTGGCGTGCAGACGACCTTCAAGGCGCGCCGCGCGGTCGAAAATGGCGTTGGCTACGTGCCGCGCGAGCGCAAGGTCGAGGGCATCGTCGGCGGCATGAACGTTTACGAAAACATGACGCTCAGCCAGATGAAGAACTACGCCTCCGGCGGCATCCTGCGGATCCGCGAGGAGAAAGAGCTGGCGCGCAAATGGGTCGACCGGCTCGCGATCAAGACACCCTCGGTGTTCAAGGATTGCGGCGGGCTCTCGGGCGGCAACCAGCAGAAGGTGGTGCTGGCCAAGTGGCGCTCGGGCGGGTCCGACATCATCCTGCTCGATCACCCGACCCGCGGCCTCGACATCGGCGCCAAGGAAGACGTCTACGACATGATCCGCGAGATGTGCGACGCGGGCGCCGGCATCATTCTCGTGGCGGACACGCTGGAAGAGGCGATTGGCCTCAGCCACACGATCCTCGTTCTCAAGGATGGCGAAGTGCAGAAAAGCTTCCGCGGCGAGCCGGGGAACAAGCCCTCGCTGTTCGACCTTGTCCACTACATGACCTGAGGCAGAGACATGAGCCTAGACCGCATCAAACCGCATCTGCCCTGGATCACGCTCCTTGTGCTCGTGGCCATTGTCGGGGGTGCCGACAGCAACTTTCTCAAGCCCCATAACCTGATTTCGATGGTGGCGGACATCATGCCGCTCTTCATCATGGCGCTGGGCATGACCTTTGCGATCTATATCGGCGGGATCGACCTTTCGGCGCAATCCGTCGCCAATATGACCACGGTTATCGCGACGGTGGCGCTGCCGACGCTCGGGATTTCCGCCGCAGTCGTCTGCGTCGTTGCCGGGCTGGCCTTCGGCATGGTGTCGGGGTTCATCACCACGCGGCTGTTGGTGCCGTCCTTCGTTTCGACGCTGGCGGTGGGCGGCGTGGCCTATTCGCTGGCGCAATACCTCTCCGGCCAGCGTGCGCTCTATATGGATGCGACGCTGCGCGACGGCTCGTTCGGCTGGATGGTGGGCAAGAGCTTCGGGATCCCGCATGAGATTTTCGTCGGCGGCGTCCTGTTGCTGGCGATGCTGTTCCTGCAGACCCGCACAACCTTCGGCCGGGCGCTGAAGGCGGTGGGCGCGGGCGAGCTTGCCGCCGTCGCCTCGGGCCTCAACGTGACGCGGATCAAGGTCATGGCCTTCGCCCTGTCGGGGATGCTGGCCGCCATTGCCGGGCTGTTGTTCTCGGTCAAGCTGTCCGGCGGTTCGCCGACGCTCGCCAACGGCTTTCTGCTGCCCGCAATCGTCGCGGTGCTGGTAGGTGGCACGCCTCTGACCGGCGGTGTTGGCGGCGTCGTCAACACGCTGATCGGCACGCTCATCGTCGCGGTCATCCGCTCGTCGATGCTGTATTTCGAGATCGACGCGACGATGCAGCAGATGGTGTTCGGCATCATCCTGATCGCGGCCATCGCGATGACCATCGATCGGTCGAAACTGAGGATCGTGAAATAGGATCGCGTCAATGGCCAATATGATGAAAGCGGCGGTCCTCGTCGAGCCGGGCCGGTTTGAGATCGAAGAGCGCCCGGTGCCCGAACCTGGCCGGGGCGAGGTGCTCATCCGGATCTCGCGGGTCGGAATCTGCGGCACCGATATCCACATCTTCAGGGGCCACTACGCTGCCGGGAACCTGCCGATGGTGCCGGGCCACGAATTTACCGGAACCATCGCCGCGCTCGGGCCGGATGTGAGCGGCCTCGATCTCGGCGCCAGCGTGGTGGTCGACATGAATATCGGCTGCGGAACCTGCTACTGGTGCCGGCGCAACGAGGTTCTGAACTGCCCCGATATGCAACAGATGGGGATCACGATGGACGGGGCCTTCGCCGAATACATGGCGGTGCCCGCCCGCCTTGTCATCCCCGCGCCCGCCGATGTGCCGGGCGAGGTGCTGGCCCTGACCGAGCCGCTGGCCTGTGTGGTGCGCGCGGCGCGCAAGGCGCGGATCACCTTTGGTCAGTCGGTCGTGGTGCTCGGGGCCGGGCCGATCGGCAATCTGCATGTACAGCTTCTGCGCACCATCGGGGCGGCTCCGATTATCGTCTTCGACATATCCCGCGACCGGGTCGATATGGCGCTGGAGGCGGGCGCGGATTATGGCGCCACCGGGATGGAGGAGCTTGGCGGGATCGTGCACCGGGCGACGGGCGGGCGCGGCGCCGATGTGGTGATCGAAAGCGTTGGTCTGCCTGCGCTCTACGAGGCGGCGGCGGGGCTGATGCGCAAGGGCGGGCATCTCGCCGCCTTTGGCCTCACCGGGCCCGATGCGACCCTTCCCGTCAATATCCTCGATACAATCCTGCAGGAAAACTCGATCAAAGGGTCGGTCGCGGGGATGGGCGAGGATATGCATGACGCGCTGACGCTGCTTGTGCATGGCCGCATCCGCACCGAGCGTTTTACCGGCGCGGCCTACGGTCTGACTGATATCCAGGCCGCGTTCGACACCCTGCCCAACCGCCCGCGCGACCTCAAGACGCAGATCGTCATCGGTTGACATCGCAGCGGATATGTAACCAAATAGTTACCAATGCCCCGGCGGGGCCAGCACCGGAGTAGGATATGGATCAGATCAGCACCAGACTTTCGCCCCCGGAGGCGCCCCGCGAATTTGGATTTTTCATGAATGGCGCCTGGGTGCCCGCGGGGGATCGGGAGCTGTTCGACCGCCAGTCGCCGGCACATGGCGTGCCGGTGACGCGGGTGCCGAAATGCACGGTTGAGGATCTCGACGCTGCCGTCGATGCGGCGCGGCGCGCCTTCGACGACCGCCGCTGGTCGGGGCTGAACGGGCAGGCGCGCGCGGCTGTGCTTCTGCGCACCGGCGCGCTGATCCGCGAGCGCGCCGACGAGATCGCCTATTTCGAAACACTCGAAAACGGCAAGCCGATCAGCCAGGCCCGCGCCGAGGTGCTGGGCTGCGCCGACATGTTCGAATATGCGAGCGGCCTTGCGCGCAGCCTGCATGGCGACAGTTTCAACAATCTCGGCGACGGGCTTTTCGGGCTCGTCACCCGTGAGCCGGTGGGCGTTGTCGGGTTGATCACGCCGTGGAACTTTCCCTTCCTGATCCTGTGCGAGCGGGTGCCCTATATCCTCGCCTCGGGCTGCACCATCGTGGCCAAGCCCTCGGAAGTGACCAGCGCCACCACGCTGATCCTTGCCGAAATCCTCAGCGATGCGGGGCTGCCGGACGGTTGCATGAATGTGGTGACCGGCGCGGGCAGCTCCATCGGTCAGGCGCTGATCGAGCATCCACGGGTCGATATGCTCTCCTTCACCGGCTCCACGGCGGTGGGGCGCCGGGTGGTCGAGGCGGCGGGGAAATCGAATTTCAAGAAGCTCGGGCTGGAGCTGGGCGGCAAGAACCCCCAGATCGTCTTCGCCGATGCCGACCTTGAAGATGCGGCCGACGGCGTGGCCTTCGGCATCGGGTTCAACACCGGCCAATGCTGCGTGTCGGGGTCGCGGCTGATTGTCGAGCGGTCGGTTGCCGATGACTTCGCCCGGATGGTGCAGGCCAAGTTCGACAAGGTACGGGTGGGCGATCCGCTCGACGAGGCGACGCAGATCGGCGCGATCACCACCGAGGCGCAGAACGCGACGATCATGTCCTATATCGAGCGGGGGCAGGCCGAAGGCGCGCGGCTGATTTGCGGCGGCGCGCAGCTCGATATGGGGCGCGGCCAGTTCATCGTGCCGACCCTGTTCGGCGACGTGACCCGCGACATGTCGATCGCGCGGGAGGAGATCTTCGGACCCGTGCTTACCATCATGCCCTTCGACACGATCGAGGAGGCCATTGAGATCGCCAACGACACCGATTACGGCCTCGCCGCCAGCGTCTGGACCAAGAATATCGACAAGGCGCTGACGGTCACGCGGCAGGTGCAGGCGGGCCGGTTCTGGGTCAATACCACGCTTGCGGGCGGGCCGGAGCTTCCGCTCGGCGGATTCAGGCAATCCGGCTGGGGGCGCGAAGCCGGGATCTATGGCGTGGAGGAATACACCCAGGTGAAATCGGTGCACATTGAGATCGGCAAGCGTGACCACTGGGTGAAGTGATGGCAGATCAGGGCTACGACTACGTTATCGTCGGCGGCGGCTCGTCCGGCTGCGTGCTGGCCAACCGCCTGACCGAAGACAGCGCCGTGAAGGTGCTGCTTCTTGAGGCCGGGGGCAAGGACAGCCACCCCTATATCCACATGCCGGTGGGGTTCTCGAAACTCACCGCCGGGCCGCGCACCTGGGGCTTCAACACGGTGCCGCAGAAACATGCCAACAACCGCGAAATTCCCTATGCGCAGGGGCGGGTGCTGGGGGGCGGCAGCTCGATCAACGCCGAGGTGTTCACCCGTGGCCATCCCAGCGATTACGACCGCTGGGCAAACGAGGAGGGCGCCGAGGGCTGGGCCTTCAGGGATATTCAGAAATATTTCATCCGCTCCGAGGGCAACACCATTCTGGCGGGCGACTGGCACGGCACCGAGGGCCCGCTGGGCGTATCCAACCTGCAAAATCCGCAGCGGATGACGCGCGCCTTCATCCGCGCCTGCCAGGAGTTGGGCATTCCCTACAATCCCGATTTCAACGGCCCGGTCCAGAAGGGCTGCGGCGCCTATCAGGTGAATGTGGTGAACGGGCGGCGCTGCTCGGCCGCCGTGGGCTATCTGCGGCCGGCGATGACGCGCCCCAACCTGACGGTGCAGACCGGGGCATTGGTCAGGCGGATCGTGTTCGAGGGCAGCCGTGCGGTTGGTGTGGAATATTCGACGGGCGCAAGCGCCACGATCGCGCGCGCCTCGAACGAGGTTCTGATTACCTCCGGGGCGATCGGCTCGCCGAAGCTGATGATGCTCTCCGGCATCGGCCCCGCCGCGCATCTGCGCGCGCTGGGCATCGAGGTGGTGCATGATCTGCCGGGGGTGGGCGAAAATCTGACTGACCATTTCGGCATCGACATCGTGGCCGAGCTGACCGGGCATCAGAGCCTCGACAAGTATCAGAAAGTCCACTGGATGATGTGGGCCGGGCTGCAATACGCTCTGTTCCGCACCGGGCCGGTGACCTCGAACGTGGTCGAGGGCGGTGTGTTCTGGGATCGCAACCCCGACAACCCGGTGCCCGATCTGCAGTTCCATTTCCTCGCCGGGGCGGGGGCGGAAGAAGGGGTGCCGAGCGTGTCGCCCGGATCGTCCGGGATCACGCTGAACTCCTACACGCTGCGGCCGAAGGCGCGTGGCACCGTTCGGCTGCGCTCGGCCAATCCGGCGGATGCGCCGCTGGTCGATCCCAACTTCCTCGGCCATCCCGACGATCTGAAGACCTCGGCCGAAGGAGTGCGCCTGTCGGTCGAGATGTTCCGCCAGAACAGCCTTCAGAAATATATCCGCGCGATCCGCTTCCCCGACGAGCGGGTGAAAACGCAGGCGGATTTCGAGGCATACGCCCGCCAATACGGGCGCACCTCCTATCACCCGACCTGCACCTGCAAGATGGGGGTGGACGAAATGGCGGTGGTCGATCCGCAGTTGCGGGTGCATGGCATCGAGGGGCTGCGCATTTGCGACAGTTCGGTCATGCCGAGCCTCGTGGGGTCGAACACCAATGCGCCGACGATCATGATCGGCGAAAAGGCCGCCGATATGATCCGCGGCAACCGCTAGCAGGATATCCTCCAGACTGGCCGGGGCGGCTTCGTGCCGCCCCTTTCTTTTTTCAGTCGAAATCCGGTGCGTAGGGCACGAGATCCTTGCCGACGATACGGTAATTGTTGGCTGTCATCTCGTCGATCCGGGCCATGTCCACTGAGCTCAGGGTAAAGTCCATCACATCGAAATTGGCCGCGATATTCTCGCGCCTGGTCGACATTGTGTTGATGCTCACGCCTTTCTGAAGGATCCAGCGCAGCACCACCTGTCCCGCGGTCTTGCCGTACTCGGCCCCGATCTCGGCGAAGATCGGAAATTTGAACACCTCGCCGCGCGCAACCGAGCTGTAGGACGCGAGCGGGATGCCGGTTTCATAGGCCGCGGCGAGCAGCTTGTCCTGGTTGAGCAGGGGGTGGAATTCGACCTGGTTGGTCACCAGTGGCGCATCGACGATTGCGCGTGCGTCACGCATCATCTGCGCGGTGTAGTTCGACACGCCGATATGCCTGGCCAGTCCCTTCTCGCGGGCCTGCTGCAAAAGCTTCAGAGATTGCGCGATGTCGCCACCCGGTGTCGGCCAGTGCAGCAGCAGAACGTCGACATAGTCGAGCTGCAAATCCCTCAGGCTCTGCTCGACCGACGGGAGAAAGGCCGCTTCGCCGAAATTGGCGATATCCACCTTGGTGGTCACGCACAACTCGTCCCGCGCGATGCCGGTTGCTTTCAGCGCCGCGCCGGTCTCGGCCTCGTTGCCATACATCTGTGCCGTGTCATAGGCGCGGTAGCCGATTTCGGCGGCGGTGAGAATCGCCTCGTGCAGAACCGACCCCGTGAGGGGAAAGGTTCCGAAGCTGCGCTGATAGGTCTTTTGGAAATAGATGCTCATATGTGTCCCTCCGTGCTGATTATTTTGTAACCAATAGGTTACTTTAAGGGAAGAGAAAACAAACTCCCTTGAACATTGTCAGGGTTCCCGGCATATACTACAAATAACCAGTTAGTTACTAATCGGGAGGTGTCATGTCGAAGGTGCGAACAGCCTCGGAAGCCGTCCGGGCGATCAGGGACGGCGATATCGTTGCGGTGAATTCTTCCAGCGGCCTGTGCTGCCCCGATGCCGTGCTCGCGGCGCTTGGCGCGCGGTTCGAGCAGGAGCGTGCGCCGCGCAATATCACCACGATCCACCCGATCGCGGCGGGTGACATGTTTGGCACGCTGGGCGTGGATCACATCGCCAAGCCCGGCCTTCTGGCGCGCATCATCGGTGGGTCTTATCCGTCCGGGCCCACCAATGCCGAGCCGCCCCTGATCTGGCAAATGGTCACCGCCAACCAGCTCAAAGCCTATAATGTGCCGTCCGGTATTGTCTTCGACATGCTGCGCGAGGCCGCGTCGAAGCGGCCGGGGGTGCTGACGAAGGTTGGTATGCAAACCTTTGTCGATCCCGATCTTGACGGCTGCGCCATGAACGACGCGGCGCGGGCCGAGCCGATCGTGCGCAAGCTCGATTTCGAGGGTGAGGAATGGCTGTATTTCAAGGCGCTGGCCCCCAATGTCGCGATCATTCGCGGCACCACGGCGGATGAGCGCGGCAATCTCAGCTTCGAGCATGAGGGCGCCTATCTCGGCGCGATGGAGATGGCGCTTGCCGCGCGCAACAATGGCGGGATCGTCATCGCCCAGGCCAAGCGCGTGGGCCAGAACGGGTCGATCCGTCCGCATGACGTGCGCGTGCCCGGCATCCTCGTCGATATCGTGGTTGAGGCGCCTGACCAGCTGCAGACGACCCAGACCGAATATGACCCCGCGATCTCGGGCGAGCTGATCCGGCCCATATCGAGCTTTTCGATCCCCGAATTCGGCGTCGGCAAGGTGATCGCCCGCCGGGTGGCGCAGGAATTGCGCGATGGCTGGGCGGTCAATATCGGCTTCGGCATCTCGGCCAATGTGCCGCGCATATTGGTCGAGGAAGGGCTGCACGGAGCGGTGACATGGATGATCGAGCAAGGCGCGGTCGGCGGCGTGCCGCTGCTCGGGTTCCAGTTCGGCTGTTCGGCCAATGCCGAAGCCTTTGTCGCCTCGCCGCACCAGTTTTGCTACTTCCAGGCCGGCGCCTTCGATGCCTCGTTGCTGTCCTTCCTCGAAATCGGCAAAGACGGGTCGGTCAACGTCTCGCGCCTGGCCTCGGTGCCGCACCGCACCGCCGGGGCGGGGGGCTTTGTCGATATCACCACCCGGGCCCGCAAGATCGTATTTTCCGGCAATTTCAATGCGGGTGCGAAGATGCATGTCGAGGATGGGCGGATGGTGATCGAGCGTGAAGGAAAGGTGGCGAAGTTCGTCGATGAGGTCGATCACGTGTCTTTCTCGGGCACCCGCGCCACCGCGCAGGGGCAAGACGTGTCATACGTCACCGAACGCTGCGTGGTGCGCCTGATCGGTGGCCGGCTGGTGGTGACCGAGATCGCCCCGGGGCTGGATATTCGCCGCGACGTGCTCGACCAGGCGGCGACAGAGCTGGCCGTGGCCGACGATCTGCGGCTGATGGACGAGCGGCTGTTTCGCCCAGAACCGATGCAGCTCCGGCTTGCCGAAAGATGACGGGGGCGGCGGGGTTCTCGCTCGAGGTCGAGGGCGGCATCGGCCTGTTGCGCATCGCGCGGCCCGAAAAGCGCAACGCGCTGGATGCGGGCATGGTCGAGGCGCTGGCCAGCCTGTGCCGCGAGATCGAGCGGCGCGAGGATATCGGGCTCGTCATCCTGACCGGGCAGGGCAAGGCGTTTTGTGCCGGTGGCGATATTGCGGCATGGAGCGCCGAAACCCCCGATGCCTTCGCGCGGCACTGGGTGCGCGACGGCCATGACGCCTTTGACTGGCTCGCCCGTTTGCGCCAGCCGGTGATCGCGGTTCTGAACGGTCATGCGCTGGGCGGCGGGCTGGAGCTTGCCGCCTGTGCCGATATCCGCATCGCCGAGGCGCATGTGAAGATCGGTCAGCCGGAAGCCGGCATCGGCATCATCGCCGGCTGGTCCGGCACCCAGCGCGCGGTGCACCGCTTCGGTGCGCAACGGGTCCGCCGGATGGCGCTGTTCGGCGAGGTGCTCGACGCCGAACAGGCCTGTCGGGCCGGTATCGTCGATCATGTGGTGGCCACCGGCGACGGGCTGCGGGCGGCGCGGGAGATGGCTCAAACCGTGCTCGCGCGCGGGCCGCTGGCCACGGAACTGACCAAGATGCTCATCAATGCTGCGGAGGGCGAGGAACGTGGCCGCGTGCTCGAATCCTTCGCCGGGCGTATTACTGCGGCCAGCGCCGAGCTGCGCGAGGGCGTTGCCGCCTTTACCGAAAAACGTGCGCCCGATTTCCGGGCGAAAGGAGATAGCCAATGATCCGCCACCTCGTGCACCTGCGTTTCGCCGCCGATGTGACAGCCGCCGACAAGGCTGCGCTCTATGCGCGCCTTGCTGGCCTCAGCGGCCATATCGAGGGCATTCTCGACTTTCAGCATCGCGAGAACATCTCGGTCGAGACCCCGCTCGTGCGCGGTTTCCTCGACATGTTCTGGTTCGATTTCAGCGCCGTGGCGGTGCGCGACGCCTATCTGGAAGACGCGACGCATCAGGCCATTGGCGCCGATATCGTCGCCCGGCTCGATGGCGGGGCGGATGGAGTTTTCGTCTGCGATATCGCGCTTTGATGCATCGTGCCGAGCGTGAGATCCTGACCGGGCTCTTTGAGGCTGCGGTCTCGGCAGCCGATCCGCTGACGGCGTTGCGCCCGCATCTGCCGCCGCCGCCTGCGGGACGGCTTGTCGTGGTTGGCGCGGGCAAGGGCGCGGCCCAGCTCGCCGCTGCCTTCGAAACACTGTGGGACGGGCCGGTCGCGGGTGTGGTCGTCACCCGTTACGGCTACGGCGCCCCGACGCGCCGCATCCGTGTGCTGGAAGCCGCACACCCCGTGCCCGACGCGGCGGGGCTGGCCGCCAGCGCAGCACTTGTCGAGGCGGTCTCCGGCCTCGGCCCGGACGATCTGGTGGTGGCGCTGATCTGCGGCGGCGGCTCGGCGCTTCTGCCGTCGCCGCCGGACGGGCTCACGCTGGAGGACGAACAGGCCCTCAACGCCGCGCTGCTGGCCTCCGGTGCGCCGATCGGGGTGATGAACGCGATCCGCAAGCATGTGAGCGGGATCAAGGGCGGGCGGCTTGCCGCGGCGGCCAGTCCGGCCCGGGTGCTGACGCTGGTGGTTTCCGATGTGCCCGGCGACGATCCGGCCGAGGTGGCTTCGGGGCCGACAGTGCCCTCCGATGTGACGCCCGCGGAGATGCTCGCCATGATCCGGCACCGGGCCATTGCCTTGCCTCCCGCGATCCTGGAATTTCTGCACTCCGCGCCCGATGCGCCGCGGCCCGATGATCCGGCCTTCGCGCGCAACGAAACCCGCGTGATCGCCTCGGCGCGGCTGTCGCTGGAGGCGGCGGCGGCCCTGGCGGAAGAGGCCGGAATCCGCGCCGTGATCCTGTCGGACGCGATCGAGGGCGAGGCGCGCGATGTGGGCCTGGTTCATGCCGCCCTTGCGCGTGAGGTGGCGCGCCGCGACCGGCCATTCGCCCGCCCGGTCGTGCTTCTTTCGGGCGGCGAGACCACGGTAACCCTGCGCAACACCGGCGGGCGCGGCGGGCGCAATACCGAGTTTCTCCTCTCCTTCGCCGAGGCGATTGACGGGGTCGGGGGGATTGCCGCGCTGGCGGCGGATACCGATGGCATCGACGGCTCCGAAAGCAATGCAGGGGCGTTTGCCGATGGCACCAGTGCGGCACGGATGCGGGCCGCGGGTGTCGACCCGGTCGCGGCGCTGCAGGGCAACGATGCCTGGGGCGCCTTCGACGCGGTCGAAGATCTGTTCGCGCCGGGGCCGACCGGCACCAATGTCAACGATTTCCGGGCCATCCTCCTGCGCTGAGCCGCTGCGCCACCGCTCAGCGACAGATCATCAGCCGGTTCACCCCCGTTTGCACGATCTCGCCGCGCTGGTTGGTAACCTCGAAATCGAGGGTCGCCACGCCACGGTCGGGTTTCGAGCTTGAGGGGGTCAGCGCGCGCACCGTGATGGCCGCGCCGATGGTGTCGCCCGCCAGAACAGGCGCACGAAACTGCCAGTCCCAGCCGAGCGAGGCGATGGCGTCGAATTGTGCCGGGGCCGCGTTCTTGAGCCCGTCGACCAGCGACAGCACGAGCAACCCATGCGCGACCCGGTCGGCAAACCCGTATCGCCGCGCCGCATCGGCATCCATGTGGATGGCAAACCGGTCACCGCTGAGGGCGGCAAAAGCGTCGATGTCAGCGATGCTCACCGTGCGCGTGCCGGTGACGATCCGGTCGCCGGGCCGCAAGCGGGCCAGACCGTAGCGGCCCGGCCCGAGCACCCGGGCGCCGGTGTCGGTCACGAGGTCGGAGCGTCTTCGCGCAGCAGGCCCTTCGATTTGAGATCGGCCCAGAACTCCGGCGGGATCGGATGGCTGAACCAGTCGAGGTTCTGCTGCAATTGGGCCACCGTGCGGGTGCCGGCCATGAAGGTCGGCACGGCCGGGTGGGCGACGACGAATTGCAGCGCCGCCGCCGGCAGCGGCACGCCATATTCGGCGCAGACCGCTTCGATCTTGCGGACCTTTTCCATGATCCCGGCGGGGGCGGGCGCGTAGTTGTATTTTGCGCCCTCCTTGGCCCCGGTTGCGAGAATGCCGGAATTGAAGCCGCCGCCCACGACCACCGCCGCGCCGCGCGCTTCGCACATCGGCAGGAAGGTATCGAGCGAATCCTGCTCCAGAAGCGTGTAGCGTCCGGCGAGCAGGAAACAGTCGAAATCGCGCCGCTCCAGCGCGTTCTGGCAGACCTCCCATTCGTTCACGCCCACGCCGATGGCTTTGACCACGCCCTGATCGCGCAAATCGCTGAGCGCGCGCCAGGCGCCGTCCATGGCCTGTTCGAACACCTCGGCCTGCTCGTCGCCGCGTGTGAACCGGTCGATGTCGTGGATGAAGCAGATATCCATGCGTTCAAGGTTGAGCCGTTGCAGACTGTCTTCAAACGAGCGCATCACCCCGTCATAGCTGTAGTCGAAATGCATGGTGAAGCGGCCGGCATTGGTCCATGGCTCATAGTCGATATCTTGCTTGCGGGCGGGTTTGAGTATCCGGCCCACCTTGGACGAGAGCACGAAATCGTCGCGGTTCTTCCAGCGCAGCGAGTGGCCGGTGCGCAGCTCGGCAAGCCCGTGGCCATACATCGGCGCGGTGTCGAAATACCGCACGCCCTGATCCCAGGCCTCCTGGATCATCGCGTCCGATGTGCCTTCGTCGATCTCGCGAAAGATGTTTCCGATCGGCGCGGTGCCGAAACCAAAGGCGGTGACCTCCAGATCGACACGCCCGAATTTCACTTTGGCATCGGGTTTCATGGAAACCTCCCTGATGTAACTATTTGGTTATTTAATGTCAGGCGCCCGCCCGATGCAACCCCCGTTTCGTTCGCGGCTTGACGGCATGGCAGATTCGCCCGTAAGAAGTAACCAGATAGTTACCGGAGGCGGAAGATGTTCCTTTCTGATACGCATCTGCAGGTGCGCGACATGGCACGGCAATTCGCCGACGAGGTGATCCGCCCGGTGGCCGAGGCGCTGGATCGCGAGGAACGGTTCCCTGCGGAAATCTACGAGCAGATGGCCGGGCTCGGCCTGTTCGGCATCGGGGTTCCCGAGGCGATGGGCGGCCCGGGCTTCGACACAGTGACCTATGCCGTGGTGATGGAGGAGTTGTCGCGCGGGTATGCCTCGGTGGCCGATCAGTGCGGACTTGTCGAACTGATCTCGACCCTGCTCGTCCAGCACGGAACCGAGGCGCAGCGTGGCCGCTGGCTGGCCGATATCCTCGCCGCGAAGACGCTCGTTGCCTATTGCATCACAGAGCCGGAGGCCGGCACCGATGTGTCGGGTATCCGGACAAATGCGGTGCGCGACGGCAACGGATGGGTGCTGAACGGCGGCAAGATCTGGATCCACAATGCGCCGGTTGCCGATGTGGGCTTCGTGCTTGCCCGCACCGATCCGGAGGCAGGCCATCGCGGCATGTCGATCTTCATTGTCGATCTCCACGCGGCGGGCGTTACCCGCGGGCCGAAGGAGCACAAGATGGGCCAGCGCGCCAGCCAGGTGGGCGCGCTCAATTTCGACGATGTGCGCCTGCCTGCCGATGCGCTGCTCGGCGTTGAGGGGCGGGGCTTCCACATGATGATGAGCGTGCTCGACAAGGGCCGTGTCGGCATCGCCTCGCTCGCTGTCGGGATTGCCCAGGCCGGGCTTGAAGCGGCGGTCGACTACGCCCGGCAACGCAAGCAGTTCAAAAAGCCGATTGCCGAATTCCAGGGCGTGCAATGGCTGCTGGCCGATATCGCCAAGGATGTCGAAGCGGCCCGCCTGCTGGTGCTGAACGCCGCGCATAAGATCGACAGCGGCGCCGACGCCACGCGCTATTGCTCGATGGCCAAATGCTTTGCCGGCGATATGGCGGTGCAGCGTTCGGCGGATGCGGTGCAGGTGTTTGGCGGTTCGGGCTATATCCGGGGCTTCGAAGTAGAGCGGCTTTACCGCGATGCCAAGATCACCCAGATCTACGAAGGCACGAACCAGATCCAGCGCATGATCATTGCCCGCGAACTTCTTGCAAAGGGAGCGCAAGCATGAGCCGCCCGGTTGCTCTCGTCACCGGGTCGAGCCGTGGCATCGGCCTCGCCTGCGCCGTTGCGCTGGCGCGCGAGGGGTTCGCCGTCGCGGTGAACGGCCCGGCGGATGACGAGGAGCTTGCCCGCGCCGTCGAGGCGGTGCGCGCCGAAGGCGTGCCGGTGATCGCCGCGCCGTTCGACGTGACCGACCTTGACGAACATGATGCGGTTCTGGGCCGGATCGAGGCCGCGCTCGGCCCGCTCACGACGCTGGTGAACAATGCGGGCGTCGGCGTGATGAGCCGGGGCGACCCGCTTGAGGTGTCCGCCGCGAGCTATGACCGATGCCTTGAAGTGAACACCAAGGCGATGTTCTTTCTCATTCAGACTTTCGCCCGCCGCCTGCTCGCGCGCGACCGCGACCCGGCGCTGTTTCACGCGGTGGTCAACGTCACCTCGTCCAATGCCGGCGCCGTGGCCGAGCCGCGCTCGGAATACTGCGTCTCCAAGGCTGCCGCCGCGATGGTGTCGAAGGCATGGGCGGTGCGGCTGGGGCGCGAAAACATCGCCGTCTACGACGTTCAGCCCGGCCTGATCGCCACGGAAATGACCGCGCCCGTCATCGCCCAGTATGAAGAACGCGCCAGGGCGGGGCTCACGCTCATCCCGCGCATCGGCCAGCCCGAAGACATGGGCGCAATCGTCGCCACGCTGGCCACGGGCAGACTTCCCTACACGACCGGGCAGGTCATCTCGGCCGATGCCGGGCTATTGGTGCCGCGTTACTGAGGACACACCAGATGAAAATCGCACTTCCCGATACCGAGGGTCGCCTCGTCGATTACAGGCTCAGCGGCATCGTGGTGCCCGAAGCCCGGTTGCCCGCGAACCCTGCGCGCATTGTCTATTCCGCCGCCCATGTGGTGGCGGACCCGTTCACCGCCAACGATCCCACCGGCCCCGCGACCGTGGACTGGGAGGCGACGATGGCCTTCCGCCACCACCTTGCCGGCCTCGGTCTCGGCATCGCCGAGGCGATGGATACGGCGCAGCGCGGCATGGGCCTCGACTGGCCGGGCGCGCTGGAGCTGATCCGCCGGACCCGTGCGGACCTGCCCGATGCGCTCGTGGCCAATGGCTGCGGCACCGATCACCTCGATCCGGCGGCGGCGCGTTCGGTCGATGACGTGAAGCGCGCCTATATGGAACAGCTCGGCGCGATCCAGGCGCTCGACGCCCGCGTGATCCTGATGGCGAGCCGCGCGATGGCGCGGGTGGCCACCTCGCCCGCCGATTATGTCAGGCTCTATGGCGAACTGCTCGATGCCTGCGACCATCCGGCGATCCTGCATTGGCTGGGCGAGATGTTCGATCCGGCGCTCGCGGGCTACTGGGGTGCCGACAGGTTTGAAGATGCGCTCGAAACGGTGGTCGGGATCATCGAGGCCAATGCCGCCAAGGTGGATGGCATCAAGATATCGCTTTTAGACAAGGATAAGGAAGTTATCCTGCGAAATCGGCTGCCAAAAAGCGTGAAAATGTATACTGGCGACGATTTCAACTACCCCGAGCTGATCGCGGGGGACGGCGTGGGTTATTCGCATGCGCTGCTCGGCATCTTCGACCCGCTCGCACCCGCTGCCGCCCATGCCGTCGATCTGCTGGGCAAGGGCGATGCGGCGGGTTTCCGGGCGGTGCTCGATCCGACCGTGCCGCTCGCCCGGCTGATCTTCCGCGCCCCGACGCAATACTACAAGACCGGGGTCGTGTTCCTCGCCTGGCTCAACGGGTTTCAGGATCATTTCGTGATGCTGAACGGGGCGCAGGCGCTGCGGCCCTTGCCCTATTTCACCGAGGTCTTCCGCCTCGCCGATGGCTGTGGGCTCCTGCGCGATCCCGATCTGGCCATCGCCCGGATGAAACGCCTGCTCGCGGTCTACGGCGTGGTCTGATGCGCGATTTCTCCACCGATCATTCCGCGCTGGCCCTCAATACCGCGACGCTGGGGCACAATCTCGATGGCTTTGGCGCTGGCTGGTCGCCGGAACGGGTGATCGACGCCTGCGCCGCGCGTGGCTTTGGCGGGATCGTGTTCTGGCGGCGCGAGCTTGGCGACCGGGCCTCTGAAATCGGCGAGCGCGTCCGGGCCGCCGGCATGCAGGTCGCGGGGCTGTGCCGCACGCCCTATCTCACCGGCTCCGAGGCGGGGAGCGAGGATGACGCGAAGGCGGCAATCGACATGGCCGCGGCCCTCGGTGCGCCGGTGCTCACCATCGTCACCGGTGGCACCGAGCCGGGCACCAAGGGCCTTGCCGAAAGCCGCAAGCGGCTTGCCGACCGGGTGGCGGCGCTCGCGCCATACGCTGCCGCCCGTGGGGTCAGGCTCGCACTTGAGCCGCTCAACCCGATGTTCGGCGGCAACCGCACCTGCCTGATGACGGTGCGCGATGCGCTCTCGGTCTGCGATGCGGTCGGGGCCGGAAATGTCGGGGTTGCGGTCGATGTCTACCATGTCTGGTGGGACAGCACGCTGGCCGAGAGCCTCGCCGCCGCGCGGGGCCGGATTTTCGGCTATCACCTCTGTGACTGGCTGGAAAACACCCGCGACATGCTGCTCGACCGGGGCATGATGGGCGATGGCGTGGCCGATCTGAAGGCGATCCGTGGCGCGGTCGAGGCGGCGGGCTATGACGGGCTTTGCGAGGTCGAGGTGTTTTCCGCCGCCGATTGGTGGCAGCGCCCGCCGGAGCAGGTGCTCGACGCCGTGGTGGCGCGATTCCGGGCCCATTGCTGAAATCCGAAGGAGACAGCCAATGAAGATATTGGTCCCTGTAAAGCGGGTTATCGACTACAACGTGAAGGTTCGTGTGAAGGCGGACGGGAGCGGGGTCGATCTTGCGAATGTGAAGATGTCGATGAACCCGTTCGACGAGATCGCGGTGGAAGAGGCGATCCGGCTGAAGGAAGCGGGCAAGGCCGATGAGGTCGTGCTGGTGTCGATCGGCGTGAAACAGGCGCAGGAGACGATCCGCAACGGTCTGGCGATGGGGGCGGACCGGGGCATTCTGGTGGTGGCTGCCGAGGATGTGCATACCGATATCGAGCCGCTGGCGGTGGCGAAGATCCTGAAAGCCATCGTCGATGAGGAACAGCCCGGGCTTGTGATCATGGGCAAGCAGGCGATCGACAACGACATGAACGCGACGGGGCAGATGCTGGCGGCGCTGCTCGGCTGGGGTCAGGCGACCTTTGCCAGTGAGCTTGCCGTCGAGGGCGACAGCGCCGTTGTGACGCGCGAGGTGGATGGCGGGTTGCAGACCATCAAGG
>NZ_BROH01000017.1 GCF_027923545.1 Sinisalibacter aestuarii
GACTTATGGGCTACGCGACAGCTGGCCTCTGGTCTCAGTACAGATGGCCGAGAAACTGACAGGCACGCATCGGGCAACGGTTCAGCGCAACATCGACTGGATGGACGAGCAGGGCCTCATTCGGGAGGTTACGGGGCAGGGACGATACCGAATGTGGCGGATCGTCGAGCCGCGCTCAACTGAGGCAAATTCGATGCCCGAAAGGCATGATGAGCTGCTGGCTGAAGATTTCTTCGATGTGCTGGCCGCGCGCCAGTGATCCCCGGATATTTTCCCTTCAGGCTTCCGCGTCCCGCAGCTCTCGCAGAGCAGCCAGATAGCGGTTCATGCGGCGCATGTCCTTTTCGGTCAGTGCCGACAGTCGCGAAGCGTTCAGGTTGTCGAGGATGTCGGCCGTTTTGACCCGGCGCGCGATCTTGTTGCCCTTGGCGCGTCGGACGAAGGCCACGTAGACGGCCTCGCTGTCGCCTTCGTCCTCGGGCCTCTTCGTGACAAGGCGTAAGGCGTCGAGCACAGTCGGCGAGAAACCTTCTTCCTCAAGGCGCTCGAATGTCCAGCCAGGGCCGTCTTCGACCACGTCATGCAGTACGCCTACGATCCGTTCGTCGTCGGTCTCCAATGACATCATCACCCGGAGCGGATGTAGCAGATACGGCGCGCCGGCCTTGTCGGTTTGTCCCCGATGGGCTTCCGCAGCGATTTCGATGGCGCGTTGAAGGTTCAATAGCTTCTCCTGGTGTATGAATTTGATCGTGACCATCCGTTGATGTTTTTGGAACTTCACATCACTCCCATGGCGCAAAGCTTGGCGTGGCTACTATGATACGGTTCCTAAGAGCTTCGAGTTCTGGGGAAATTGCCGCGTGGGTTCCCTGATGCGGCAAAACTTCCCCGTGTAATTGTGCACGCAGCTCCATCCAACGTTCCTTCAGGACCTGCCAGTTGTGATCATCATAGGTTCCGCTGACAACGACAGGATGGATGCGTATACGTGGGGGGTCGCCCTCGGCGTGCTCATGCCAATTATCCAAGTCTTTCAGCCAACAGCTACCCTTGCGGTCCACGCGACCGATCTGTTGTTCGACAATACCCGGGTTCCATTCTGCATGCAGTATGACCACGGTGCGGCAGGCTTCATGCAGGTTTAACCCCTCTCGCCCAACGCGGGACTGAGCGAGGAGTACCATTGGCCAGCTGGAGGCGCGGTTGAATGCGGACTGCAACAAGCGGCGTGTTTGAGGTAGGGTCGCGCCAGACATCATACGGGCAAAATTGCCCTCGCGCCCGGAAAAGTCCTGAAGATACGAGGCCAGCCTGGACTGCAAAACACTGTCGTTTTCTTGCTCTTCATCGGTTGATAATTCATCCAGCAGCCCTTTGAACAGCGCTAGCATTTCGTTGCCGGACCACGGTGCGTCAGCGCTCGCACGCCTGTCGCCAAGCGCCTCCAGTAGTGCCCCGATATCGCCTTGCAGCTCTTCACCATCGTCATCTTGGCGCAAATAGCCAACCAACAGCGCGGCGGTATCATCCTGCGGTGCTAGGGCTTCGATTTCACGATGCAGCCTTGCAAGCTCTGTTCGGCGCGCACTGGACCATTTTCGATATCGCTCGGTCAGTATCTGGTTGATCGAAGTGATACCGCCTGTCGTCACACAGAGATCAGGGTCATTCATGGCGGCAAGAACGGCGGGTTCGCTCTCGTCCCGTACCTTTGAGGCCGGCCAGTGCCGTCCATCTCTGAGCCGCCGGAGCATTTCGCGCGCGTCCAATAGGCGGGTCAGCGCATCCATCGGAGCTATGAAACGCCCGAAAACGAGAACCTTTTCGTGCCGTTCGACATAAGACTCGATCAGTCGAACCGCGGCTAGTATCGCAGGATGGGTGTAGATATCCGCGGGCTGGCCACGGAAGGCATCGAACCAGAATGACTGCGGGCCTTCTAACTCATCGTCCTGCGGCAGCTGTTCAGCAGTTTCGGATTCGGGCGCGAGACCAAAACCGTATCCTTGGGCGACCGAAAGTCTTACACGCTTCACGCGATGGTCATCCTGCGGCAGGATAGAAAGCGCTTCAGCGGCACAAAACCGACGCAGCCAGTCGCGCGTGAACCCCTCCGTTGCGGGAGATACTTTCAAGTCTTCGACGATGCGATAATCTCCATACGCTTCTTGAAATGCGCGAATCTGTGGGTCGTGGCGCTTGTCACGCCGCAGGACAAACGGGCGCAGGGCGTGCTGGAATCGCGAGGAAGTGCTCTCGAAACCTTCGGTCAACGGGTTATCCAGTTCCTCGATCTGGATGCGTTTGACCATGTCGACATAGCCGCTGATCCATTCGGCGAGTTCGGCGAGCGAAGTAACATCCTCGCCGTCGTCCCGACCGCTGATCCGGCCCAGTGTGTCAATCCATTGAGCAGAATCCAGTTCAACAGGCGTGGCCGTCATCCCGAGGCGGAATGGATCATCGGACTCCCAACTGACTGGCCCGAGAATGCGCGAAAGGCTGGAATCCTCCCCACGGGCCTTGTGGGCTTCATCAACGACGATCAGGTCGAACCGACCCAGGCCGTACCCTATGAGTGGAAGGATCTTGCGCTTGTATTCATCGGCCGCAAGCCATCGGTGGTCGCCGGCCAAATCATCGAGCACGCTCCGACACAAACCGTGTTCAATGATAGTGTCGGCAATCGTGCGGGCGGCGCGGCGGGTGGCATGGACCTGGCTGACCTCACCACGGTGAAAGCTGTTGCGCATGAAATTGCGCCGTTGCCCGGCCAGCAATCGCGCAACATTCGGAAGCAATTCACGCCGCCATCCACCTGCCGGACCGTCGCCTGCGTTCGGAAAGCGCATGGCTGCAAATGTGTGCGAGATCATCAGGACTTCTTCATTGGCCCAGCCATTTTTCGGCAATTCCCGCTGCTGTCTGCGATCCTTAAGCCAGTCCGCGTGTTTGATTTTACGTTTTTGGCTTCCTTCGGCATCTTCCTCGGTGAGGAAACCCGCGATAAATCCGTCATAGCTGCGCAATGGCAGCAGGGTCTGGTCATCAGGGTGAAATAACCTCAGTTCCTTCTGCCACTGCACGCCCAACCCAGCCGGAAGCACAATCGCAGCTCTTCCGCCCGCGTTGCGAACTGCTGAAATGAGTGCAACCGCTATTCGGGTTTTGCCCATCCCGACTTCGTCGGCCAGCAAAGCGGCCCGCTGACCGGATCTGATCCGCGCGGCAAGTTGCGCAATAGATGCGCGCTGTCCAGCGTCAAGCTTTTCATCCGTCTGTTGCGACGCGAGTTGCTCCAGATAATCGGCGGCCACAATCCAATCCATGTCAGATGCCCTCTTCGGCCCAAAGCGAGGGAAGGTCATCGATCTTCCATTCCCGAGCTACAGCTTTCAACGATTGTGCAAGCAGGGTCAGGTCGACATCCTCAGGACACATCCGCGGGTCCATTAGTGCCGGCAAGGGATTTGCCTTCGCATCGCGAAAAAAGCCAATCATCGGCTGCTCCTGCTTGCAGATCGCGCGCAAGGTGTGACGCAGTTCTCGACACCAACGCTGCCAATCTCGCGGGTCAAGTCTTGCCTGGGTCTCGCCAAGCCGCACCAGAAGGCTCATCATCCGGCGAATAGCATAGGTTGCGGGTGGCAAATCCGGGGTATCCGAGGCTTCCACCATTGGCTCACCGCCTTCGGGTCCGTCATCGGGCTGATCTGCGTCCAAGGGTTCTGGGAACGCCCGCAGGCCGGCCAAGACGTCTTCCACTGTCAACTCGGATGGCCGTGGCACAACAAGCACGCCCTCCGCGATCACGGGAACGCGCCAGCCACCATGTGTCAGCGTGACAACGGCTGGAGCAGGTGCAGGCCAGATGCAGGGCGTGGGGCACGATGCACCGTCCGGACCTATGACATCCAGAACAATCCCGCCTGGCGCACAAAGCGTATCATCCTTCCAGTTCAACCAAGACGCTGGCGGCAGGGTTTCAGGCTCTTCGGGGGGCACAAACCCGCTGCCAGACTGTAGTTTCGAAGGCTCGACGGTCTCGTTGAACTGGATTGGCAACAGGGTCGCAAAACCTTGCTTGCTGTTCTTTCGGCTGCGCCATTTCAAGCCTTTGGGAAGATCGACGACAACGCCCGCCTCAAGATTGCCACCCGCGCTGGCGGCCTTTTCAAATCCGTTCCGGCTGAGATTCCCCGACCCTAAATAGACGCGCCCAACGGCCTCGTCGTGACCTGCGCCGAGCAATACAAACTTAGCGTGAAGTCGCCCGTCCTCGCCATGCATAGCGGAAATCGGGCACCGGAGATTCCAACCGACCGCGGTCAGGGCCGGGCCACGCATGGCCAGACCTTGACAGGACATCGGGTTCAGAAACAGGTCCAAAGTCGCAGATTTCTTCAAGAGCTTTTCTTCGACCAGCTTCTTGCGAAACCTCTCAGGCAGCCCCGCGCCACCATCGCCTTCTGCTTCAAAATAACCGGATCCAAGGATTAGGCGATCTGCCTTTTTTCCTATTCCCAGTCGATCGACGACCTGAGGAAGCAAAGCCTTAGACCGGCTGTCGATGAAGCGTGGCTGCAAGGTAGAGGCCGGAAGGCGCTCAATCTCGTCCTCCAGCTGCGCATAGGGTAGTGCGCCGTCATATTCCCGTTCGATCAGCGTGCAATCCCCACGCTGGCGCAGCCATTCGAACATGTTCCAGGCCGCCCGAATATCTGCGATATCCTGATCTCTCGGATCATCGGTCTGAAGGTCAATTGACCAGAACAGGTCAATGCTGTCCGTCAACGGGTCTTGCGTCCAGTTTCCCGTGCTGACCGCGAGCCTGATGATATATCCATCTTCATCGCGCTTGCGAAATCCCAGCAAGGCAACCTTGGCGTGCAAGAGGTTGTAACCTCGATCCTGCGGCCGCATCCACATCCAGGCTAGACCCGATATGTCCGAAATTGCGTTCATTGTCGGGTGAATGAACGCGGCTAGTACGGGGCGCGCCATTTCGCCAGTAAAGCTGCGCCGGATCTGCCCCATCACCTTGGGCGTTGCCGTAAAACCGCAGAAGAAACCGAAATCCCCGAAACAATCCTTGGGCGGCATGAAGAGGGTGATAAGCGTTGTGTTCATGATGCCGGTTCTTCACCTGCTGAGACCCGACATCCCGGGTTCACATCGCCGTTCAGTTCGGTCGCAAGGCAATGAAGATTGAAAAGTCGGAATAACTGAGGCGCGAACTCGGCATCATTGACGGATTCGTCTGCATCGATGCTTGGCATCTCGCCGGCCGCTGGTCCCAGACCGATACGATCGTCTCGCCACCTGATCACCGTTCCATCGCGATCGGCCAGCTTTTGAAGAAGCTGTTGGTCGGGCAAATCCCGGACCTCTGAAAGGAATTTTCGGCTGCTTGACTCATCTGCTGCGTCAATTCTGGCGCCCAGCTGGCGGGCGCATTGGCGAAGCGCCGCGAGGGGCTCGCCCACGGTTTTATTGGCCTCGTCCAAGGGCAGCCAAGCAGCCTCATTGGCATCGCGAAGCTGAAGCAGACTTTCTTCCAAGCGATACAACACCGCCAGTGCGGCACTGCGTAAATCCATGAAAGCCACCCCCGCGCGCAGGTCCGTCCAATGGTCGGTAGTTATCCCGCTGAGCGGTTCGACGGCATCGAGCTGGCCTGCACTGGGCCCGGTCTTGAGTGCTACGAGAGCACGCCGACGCGACGTTGACGGATCATCACCTCCGACAAGCCGAGCCAAGATCAGCTTACGCACATCGGGTGGGACGGCAGCATTTGGCGACAGGTCTTCAATTACCTTATTCAAACCATGAGGGGATCCCCCATGTGCCCATGCGGCCAGAACACGACGGTAGTTTGCCATCACTGGCAGGTTTAGCATCTGCGCGCCTGCGGTGTGGATGGTGAAAGCACCAAAGCGACTGCCCCGCACGAAACCAAGCGCGACCAGCGGTTGCACCATGGCCATGCGGATGGGTTGAACCACATAGGTGCCGCGTCGTTTGAGATTCTTGAAACTCCAGTCTTTCAGCCCTTGCATCTTGCGTAGACCGCGCACGCGACGGTCCGCCAGGCCCTCTTCGGTGGCCTTTCGCATCATCAAAGCCTCGACGGCGTTGCCGACTGGCAAGGCCGATACACCTAGCTCCTCGGCAATGGACACCGCCAAAACCGACCAGAGAATCGGCATCGGAAACCACATGCCACCCAAGCCTGGTACTGAACGATCGTTGAAGTGCCGCACGGCGCTGGCAAGGCCCAGGTTCTGCTGCCTGCGCTGCGTAATGATGGTGTCAGGTGCGAGTATTCCCCAGGGCATCAAGAAGTACTTTCTTGATGCCCGTGGGCAGGAATAGAGGCCAGGTCCAGAAAATCCAGCCGTCCATGATCAACCCAAAGTACTGCCACGCCATTCAATTCGTACGTCGGGAATACGTTTCGGACCAAGTCGGCATATGCAGAAAGCTGCGGCCAGTAGAGGCCAAAACCCTCACCCGCACCGCCGGTCTTGTGGTCGATCAAAAGACAGCCCCTCGGCCCAACTGCCAGCAGGTCGATCATTCCGGGAATTTCCGCACCCTCTTTAGTACGTGCTAGAAGAGGGATTTCACAAAGCAGATCGGTGTAGCCATCGGCCGCAAGCCAGGCTTTCAGTGCAGCTGCTCGCTCCGCGACCAGCGCTAGGGTTGTATCGTCCAATCCGGTAGCCTTGGGCAGGGATTCAGTCAGATCAGGACGCGTCAGGCAAGTCCGCAAAGCAAGATGGATCGCTGTCCCACGGGCCGCGTCACTAACTGTACGGGACCATGGTGTTCCCAATTTGATACCCTGGCTTTCTGGTGCAGACAGGGCCGTGGTAGCTTGCGATGGCTGCAACCTCCAAGGGGTCAAGTCCACAGCAGGCAAGGGGGTATCGCGGCCGAGCCGTGGTGTATCCGTGATCTCGGCGTCCGAATACGCGGTGAAGCCCGCGTGTTCGGGCAACTGCCTGATGATGGCCGGACACTCAATCCCGCCGATGCGCAGTGTATCACCACCGATCTGCGGCGCGCAGGCATCCGTGAAAACATGGAACAGGCACTTGGCTTCCGGAGCTTCCTCATCACGCTCTTTTAGGAAGCCTGGCCACTCCAACACCAGCCGATCCCGTGCCCGGGTCATGGCGACGTAAAGAAGGTTCTTCGCATTTGCCTCGAAATCCGAGCGCCGATCCTCAATGAACCGCCGCTCGGCCTCCGGGGCGGCAAATCCTGGCGTGTGGATCAGTGCGGCCGAGGCCAGCACGGCGTCCATATCGTCGATCTCGTGAAGCGCGGTGAACCGGGTCGCGGTGCTGCCCGGCCAGTCTTCGATCCCGTGGTCGAATTCCGCAACCACGGTGATCGGCCATTCACGCCCCTTGCTGGCGTGCCATGTGACGATCTCGACCGCCTCGGCGCTGTTGGCGGCGGGGTCGGGACGGCGGTCGAAATCGCGCTCGCTGGCGCGGGCATCCAGCCAGCCAAGAAACACCTTGGCGCTTTCGCCATGGAAACCGGCTGCCGCCTTGAGATCACGGTGCGCGGATTCGAAGTCGTTTGCTTCGGCTTCAAGCCGCAGAAGGTCTGCACGCGCCTGTGCTGGGTCGGGCTGACGGTCAGCCCAGATACGCAGCCCAGAAGCATTGATAACCAGGTCCACTGCATCGGAAATCGGCAAGCGAGCAAGGCGGTCCGACAGCGCCGCCAGGCGCAGGAGGACCGGATCATCCTCCAACCGCCCTTGGATCTGCGCTTGCATGGCGGCTTGTAGGCTGAGCGGATCGGGGCCGAGGGTGCGCAGGACCAGCGCGGCATTCGTATCGTCTGGGTTCGCGGCATAGCTGAGCGCCGCGCGAGCCGCCTGAACAACCGGGCTTGTCGCCCAGCCATCCTCGGCAATACGGACAGGTACGCCGCGAGCGCGCAATTCCTCGGCATAGCGGGCTGCGGTCGCGTGCCGGCAGACCAGAAGAGCGATGTCAGAGGGGCGCACATTCCTCGGGGCCTTGCTGTGCCGGTCGGTGATCGTTTCCCCCACCTGCAAGATCTGGGCGATGCGCTCTGCAACATGCTCTTGCGGCTTCGAATACTTTCTTACCCCGCGGCCTTTGACGATGTTCAAAACCTCTAAGGCAGGACCGGACACAGGATCACGCGTCGGGGCTAACGGGTTGTAGCCTGCGCCAAACAACCCGGCGCCCATAGCATTGACGAAGTCCATCACCGCCGGTGTAGACCGCCAATTGCTGTCAAGGGGCTGCGTCGCATCGGGGTTGGCCGCCGCCAGCGCCTGAGACAGGCGCGGATCAGCGCCCTGAAAACCCATGATCGACTGTTTGACATCCCCCACCAGCAGGGTGCGCGGCGCGCGGGCACCGAGCTGCCAGAGCAGCGCGAATTGCACCGGGTTGGTGTCCTGGAATTCGTCGATGATGACGCAGTCGATTTCATCCAGCACGGCCTGTCGCACTGCCGGATCGGTCCGCAATAGCCGCTCGGCGCCTGCAATCATGTCGGCATAGTCAATCAGCCCAAGCGCCTTTTTGCGTGTCTCATAAGCTTCCATCACTTCCTGCGCACAGGCGATCAGGCACTGAAAGTGCAGCTTCGCATCGGCCAAGGGGCCGGGATGTGAAGGCAGCACCTCGGCAGCCTGCATGATCGCAAGAGCAAGGTCATCGTAGCCCTCTGGCGTTTTCGTACGGCTGTTCGAAGTGAAGAGACTGCGCAGGGACTGCCAAAGGCTCCAGTCCCGATCCAGCATCGCCGGATCACGTTCGACACGGCGAAACAGGGCCAGATTGTTTTCCAGCGTCTCGCGGGGGCCCTTGGCTGTGACGCCGTCCATGCCGCCGTCCGGAAAGGCTGTGAGCATGGTAGCAACCGCCTTCGCCAACGCATCACGGGCGGCTATGGGGTCTGCGATCACCTTGCCGTAGATTTCATCGAGCCGTGTTAATGCGGGTGCGATCAGCCCGGGATCACGGCCTTTGTCGCCGAGCCCCCGCAACAGGTCGATCATCGACAGAACCCGGCCCCGCAGTGAATCTTCGACCGTTTCGCCTTTTTGCCAGTTGGGCTGATATCCGAACCGCTCGGGTTCAGCCTTGATAGGATCAAGCGATTTCGCATGGGCCAGCGCCTGCCGGATCAGCAGCTCGCGTTCAGCATCGCCAAGGTGACGGGGTTGCAGCGATGCACCGGCTGCCAGCGCATGTTCCGTCAATAAACGCAGGCCTAAGCCATGGATGGTAGAGACATATGCGCGCTCCACGGCCATAGCCTCGGTGACAAGCCCGTCCGCCAGAAGACCCGCCCGGATACGTTCGCGCAATTCGCCCGCAGCGGCTTCGGTAAAGGTCACCGCAAGGATGCGTTCGGGTCGTACGATTTTGCGCTTCACCCAGTCAGAAAGCTGGGTCTTGATACGATGGGTTTTTCCCGCGCCCGCGCCGGCGGGAACGATGACCAACCCTCGGTCTGAATCTGCTCCGTCCATGGTCATACCTCCTCGATCTGGCGGATGAACGCGGTAACCAGGGTCGAGCCATCGGTCAGCGCATAGGGCGTGAATCCTGCTTCTTTCTTGAAAAAGCCCTCATCGGCTGAGGTATTCAGCACCACCCGGCCGGCCCCTAGCTGCGCCAGCCGTTCAGCAAGCATTGCGACAGCCGCATCGTTGACGGCGTCGCCCATGTCGCGGGCGGGAGATCCTTCTGCAGGCACATGCCCGGAGGTTAAGAGCCCACCATCATTCATAAGGTGATAGGCAATACCGACCTGTCGGCCAATCAGCGGGTCCATCCCGTCGCCGTCGCGCCGGATAGGACGGGCGAGCATGTCTCGGTATAGCCCTGCTTGCAGATCCCACCCGGCCTCCATTCGCCTGCGCCGGACCGATGTGCCGCTTTTCTTGTGATCGACGACAAGCAGCGTACCGTCTGGCAACTCAAGGATCGCATCGGCCTTACCGTGCAGGTTGATGCCATGCGCCTCACCCGCCAACCAGATCTCGTTGCCGATGATTTTTGCGCCAAGCGCCAGCAGATGTTCGCGCCAGCGCAGCGCCGCCTGAAGGATCTCACGCTCGAGCCCGCTGCGCTCCATTTCCCATGATGCGCTACGCAGAAACCCAGCATGGCGGGTCAGCGCTCGATCATAGGCCTCGGCAACTGCAGCGGTCAGTGCCGCAGGTTCTGGCAGGGGTTGGTCCTTCAGGAACACATGTTCAAACACGTCATGGGCAATGTTGCCTTTGGCCATCACATCGAGTTCCTCAGCGGACCAAGACATGTCGCCCGCGCCAACCTCGTCCAGAAGCCATGCCAGCGGGCTGACCAGAAGTGTTTCCAGCCGTGAGGGTGACTGAGGTTTGCTTGTTCCGTCATCTTTGCGACGGAGCGCCAACAGGTCGAGGCCTGGGAACGAGAGCGCCTCGGGGAGTTCGTCCGATTCCGGCAACGGTGGCAGACGGTGATGTGCCACAGGCCAGTCGCCAGGCGGCAGGCGCGACAGGTCGAGGATCAGATCATGAGCTTCTTCTACATCCGATATTGCGCGTGCGACCAGTGATAGCCCTGCTGAAGGTTGCTGCCGCACGCCCGACAGATCGCGCCACGGGACCAGACATGTCACAGACTCCGCAACCGCCTGAAGCTGCTGGTCAAAGAGGAAGAGGCTTTCAGCCAAACCCTCTGCCCTCCCGCGAAGCTGCAAACCGGTGGTGGTTCGAATTGCAGTGATTTCGCTGTCCAGAAAAAGTGGGTTGGCGCGAGGCCGGGTCGGATACCGACCGTCGGTGAAATCCGTGATGATCAGATGTCGGCATTGCCGCCACGGAGTTTCGTGCGCAGACCAGAGGCTGACACCTTCAAGGTTGCGCTCTGGATCGGCACTTGACGGGGATGCAATCTGGATACCGCGCAGGATAGCTTCCCAGTCTGGGCTACCCTCGCCGGGCGGGATCGACAGACGGGCTCGAACCTCGTTCCCTTGCGCAATGCGCTCACAGATACGGTCGATCAGGAAACGCAGTTGCGCAAGGCTGCCGGCTGAGGCGCGCATGTCCGTCCAGAGGTCTTTGTGCGCTTGGGTGGGCGACAGGACATCGCCGCGAAAGTCACCATTCATAATGCTTTCGGAAAGGTCGCGCCCGGTTTGGGCTGACCATGGCATCAGCGGTGACAATGCGAGACTTGCAAGGACCATCGCAGGTGTGGGTGTGCGCTTGGCTAACGCCAGTTGAAGTGCGGTTTCACCAACGATGTCGCGCTCTGGCAGGCAGGCGGGAAGTCCGGAAATCGGCACGCCCTGCTCGGCAAATGCACGCGCGATCTGGCGTGGGTCACCAGAGGCCAGCACAGCAATCTCCCGCGCCGCGATACCGCTTTCGATCAGGGCACCCGCGCGGGCGGCGGCCAAATCAGCGCAGGCAGCCACATCGCGCAGACCATAAAAGGCGAGACTGCCATCCTTTGGCCCGGCCTCGATTGCTGCCTCGGCTACCCCACCCTGCAAAGCGTGCAGCCGCGATCCTTCACGCGCCGCGCGCGCCTTGGCGGGCGCAGCCACAGCCCCGAATTCATCCTTAAGTCTTCCATAAAGTGCCTTCATCGCGGCTGGTGCATGCGGGTCAAGGGACCCTTCAACAACCGGCAATGGGTCAAGAAACCGCCCATGCGGCAGGTCCAGAACATGGCGGACCGCGGCCAGCCCCTCGGGCAATGCGTCACCCAGCTTGCGCCAAAGTGCGATCAGAGCATCCAGATGTCGTCCTGCACGGCTGTCGCCCATCGCGCCCCCTGATGGAACGCGCAGATCGGCAGTGGCCAGCACCAGACCTTCCAACGCCGCGCTGACGGCCGACATTGTCTCGACCGGTGCATTGGCCAAGCTCTCTTGCCACACCGGGTGAGGCTCTTCCGCTATCACTCGCCCCGGCGCCCATTCTTGGGCTTTGGGGGCAAGTGATAGCTCTGCAAGACCGGTATCGGTCAGACGGTAATGTAGGCCGGAGCGGGGATCGGCGACGAGAAAAGGGTAGAACATGGATTTCGGGCTCACTGTGCAAATTGATACTGTAATGGGAAATTATTTTGAATCAATGGCTTGTGTGGCTATTGTCATTCTCTTTCGAACTCTCAATCGATGCATTTCGGATATTTCCCCATGTGTCTAACCGCCCGGATAAACCTCGAAGAGGTCCTCTGCCGCACCACTGTCAGATGAAAGCTCCCTGTAATCCCGTACCAGCTGCGAGATAATGTCTGCCCCTTCAACGATTTCGGCCCAACGGTGTTGAAGCACAGCTGCAGGATTAAGCAGACCCAGCATATTCCCGGCAACCGCCGCTGTTGAATCGCTGTCTCCACCATGGGTAGCCGCAATCAGTAGAGCCTCTTCGAAAGAGCCTCCAGCAAGGCAGGCATAAAGCGCGATGGACAGCGCTTCCTCGGCGATCCAGCCGCCACCGAGAGATTCAACGGTTTCTCCCGAACCGTCCCGCGGCGCGCGGAGCGCAGCCTGGATTGCCCGCGCAGTCTCTTCGCCCCCGGTCAGTCGCGCATAGGTTTCTGCAGTCCGGGTCGCACTCTCCTCAATGTCGGCACCTGCCGTGACATCGGCAAGCATTTCCGCCCAGGCTGCAGCTGCAAGCTGGCCGGTTGGGTGGCCATGCGTCAGAGCAGATGTCTCGATAGCCATCGCACGGACCTGTTCGCGGGGGAACATCAAGCCGATCGGGGCCACCCGCATAATGGTGCCGCATCCTTTGCTGTTGTTTCGCGCAGGGTCCCCAAAATGCGCGCTCGCGGCCAAGGATGACAGGCAGGTATTGCCAGGCGCGCGGCAGACCCGCAGGCGCGGGTCATTAATCAGCCCCACATCATCTGTCTGAACCTGCGGTTCGCCACCTTGGGTTTTGAACCAACGCAGCAGCGCGTGATGGATCACGGACGGCGGGTGGCAGATACCCTTGAGAATGCCGCAGACCTGCGCTCGGATGATCCCTTCGACCGTGAACAGGGTCATCTGGGTGTCATCTGTGATAGCGCCGTGCAGCCCCATGTGTCTTGGCAACTCCGAAATGCCGGTCGGAAAACGACGGCGAATTTCGGTTAGAGAAAGGAATTCGATATCGGCACCCAAACTGTCGCCGATCGCCCCACCTAGAAGGCTGGCGTGCAGTCGGATAAGCGACAGCCCGTCATGTCGGGCGTAGTCGCGAACAAAGCGTTCCTGTACCGGCGTTTCAATGGCTCCTGACCGCGCGGCACGGACGAGGGCCATGGCCTCGCCTGCTGGATGCCCGCGATCAACCAGCAGAAGGGCTGCAACGGTTCCCGCACGCCCCAGTCCCCCTCGGCAATGGACCAGCACACGGCCGCCAGTTTCAAGAATGCGATGAAGGCGGGGCGCCAATTGGCGCCAGCGCGCCTTGGCCTTTGGCGTTGGTACATCCAGATCGGGGATCGGGAAGTGGTGCCAGTCCATACCTCGTGCCCTGGTCGCATCGCCAAGACCCGTGACAGAAAGCAGCTCTAACTCCGAGTCCTCGACTAGGGTCACAACGGCTTGCGCGCCCCAAGCCTTGATTGCATCGAGATCAATGTCCAGATCGCGGTCCCATCCCGCGCCGAAGACACTGTCGCCTTTCTTGCCAGGACACAGGGTCAGGCCGAGATGACCGTTGCCAACAGGCAAGCTGTCGATGCGAAGGGGGTGAGATGTGCTGTTCCGAAGCAAGCGCGATTCTTTCTTTGTTGATTCGACTTGAGACTACTGTCCGCACACGTCACTTTCGGTCGTATCAGACGAAGAGTTTTCCGAAATCTGCAAGAATTGCGCTTCAACCTGATCTCCCCATCTCACCAGATACCAGTCCATCTCCTGCCGTCCTCCGGCGCGGAAACGGACGATCAGTGACCCGTCACCCATCCGCTCGGTCAGCTGTTTGGGATGAAACAGATATCCCGCAGCTTCATCGGCAACGTCAGGAAGAAACCGCCAGACGACATCAAGTGGTTCCTCCCGCCACACACCAAAGCTCTCCGATAGCCATTCCTGCAGATCGAAACCTTTGGGGCGCTCGTAGACCTCGGGTACCAACGAAACCCGTTCAAACCCAGCAAGCGCAAACAGGCGAAGATCGTCCTGATATTCGCTCCAAGCCAAAAGGTATTGGCGCCCTTGACCAAATAACATGGCAATTGGGCCGAGCCGGGTGTTGCGTGAAAGCTTCGCCGAAGCACGGGCGCGATGATCAGCAGAGATCATGACCCCTGCAAGGATCGCTTCACGAATTGTAGATAAAATCTCAGAGGAAATTCTTTCACGAGGCCCAGGTCGAAAGGCAACTCCGTCTGCCAATAGTTGTGCTTCAAGGTCAGCAGCAATCAAACGGCGGCGATCCTCGCGAAACATTGCCTGCACCTTCACCAAAAGGCGCTCTAATATTTCCGCTGTTAGTTCATCGCCCTCACGCCGCGCAATAGCGGCGGCGCGGTGGCCGGCGGTCAGTTCATCCAGCGTGGGTTCAGCCATTCGGCCCAATGATCCCGGCGGAAAGCGCCAATATTTTCGACCACTCTCGCCGGAGATTTCCTCAATTTGAGGGTAGGCGTTGCGTACGGCATCACGCATGCGTTCTGCCGTGCGACGGGATACGCTGAATTCTCGCTCTATATCAGAAAGCGAAATCCCCTCGGCTGACCCCTGCATTATCAGAGCGAGACGTTGCAAATCTTCCTGGCGAGCGTAGCGCATAACTCCTCCTAGCAATACAGAGCAACCATTGTAGTGGAGCACTTTGGCGTCAACGGCCAAAGCCAATCGGTCGCGTTGTTCCTATCTTTGCCGCATCCTCAAGGGTCAGAGCGCGCAGAATTTCCTCTGGGTCCGCGACACCCAGTGCCTGCATTCTGCGGGCCACGTTCGCGAAATCTCCCGGAGTAAGCCGATCAAGCGTAGCCAGTTCCTTCGGGGGCGAACATGAGAAATGCGCAGCCCAAGCCAGAGGCAGTTGATCGACTGAGAGAAAATCGAACCGGATGCGGAAGGTAAACCGGCGCTGCGTTGCAGGGTCGAGCTTTTTGGCGAAGTTGGTAGTGCAGACGAAGGGCAACGGGTGGCTTTCCATCCAGGTCAGCATCTCATTAACCTGGCTCACCTCCCAGCTGCGTTCAGCGCCACGACGGTCAGCCAGCAGACTGTCAGCCTCGTCGAAGATGAGCATCGCACCGTCGGCGCGTGCGTCAGAAAAGGCCCGCGCGATGTTCTGCTCGCTTTCGCCAACCCATTTCGACATGAGGTCCGAGGCGCGCTTTTCGATCACCGGCATGCCGATGACCCGGGCCAGATGCCGTGCCCATGCGCTTTTGCCGGTGCCCGCCGGTCCCTCAAGACAGAAACTGACCCGGCGGGGTGCGCCTGACCGAGCTAGCTGCCCTTCGATCCGGGCTAGATCAACGTCAGCGCGGGCCAGACCTTCTTGCCAAGGCACATCTGAATAATGCCGCGGCGCGCTGTCGACTCCGCCCTTTGCCAGACGGGCTGCAGCATCCAGCACCTGCGAGACAACAGCCTGCCCACCATCGCAAAGCCTTGCCACCACCATCGCGTCCGAAACAAGCGCCGGGGCCTGATCATGCCGTTCCGCCATATCCGGCAGGGCGGTGTCCGGTATGCCGGCACCATGTCGCTCTTCGAGGCGTTGCCAGATACGCGCTCGCACACGGCCCGATGGCGGGCGCATCATCACCGAGTAGCTGATCCGCCGTAGAAAAGCGGGATCACAGGCGTGCACCGAATTCGTAGTCCAGATCACCGGGATCGGATTGGTTTCGAGAATTCGATTGAAATGAACCTTCGACAGTATCTCATGGCTAAAGCGGAAGCTGTGCCCACCAATCAGGTCTTCCATCTCGTCGAACAGCAGTACGGTATCCGATCTTTGCCCTAGCATGCGAGATGCCATTGTGAGCTCGGCCAAACGCTCCCGGCGCGACGGCTCGCCTCCGTCATCGTCCGTTTCGCCGACCGCGCGCAGTTCAGCGCCGACCTCATGCGCGAGCACCTTGGCGAACTCGGTCTTGCCTGTGCCGGGAGGGCCGTAGAGCAGTATGTGCACGCCTGGTTGGCGCTTTGCCAGCGCCTTGGACAGTAGTTCACGCATCAGGTCCGCATCTCGGCTTAGACCTTCGAAGTCTTGCCATTGAGCCTGCGGCGCAGCCGCACGCGGGAACATCAGGGCGATCAGGTCGGAAATGCTATCCACTTCGGCAAGTAGCGCGAGGGTCAGGCGATCAGACAGATCGAACGGCATCCGGCGGTGACGCCCGCCGCTGTTGCGCTGCACCAATCCCGAGCAAGTGAGGCGACCGGATGCCCGCATGGCTGTGCGGATTTCAGGCTCGGGCGCCGCGCAGAACCACGACAACAGCAGCGGCACCGAGACTTCTCTGGTTTCCAGCGCGCCATCGACGACATGCTCGAAGCCATCGAACAACTTGTAGAACGCGACGAAGGTCAGCATGGATGTTTCGGCAGGGGATAGCCCGAAATGCTCGCCAAGACGGGTTGCATTGCGCTGAACGATCTCGCCCTCACCGCCCCCGGCGGTCGGCACAAGGTCGTGCGCGATGGTCCTGATCTTGTTCCACCATTGCGAGCTTGGTCGGGTACGAGGCCGTTCGGGACATTCGACTTCGGTCAGGTACTCCAGCCAGCCGGGCAGTTCCTTGGCTATACGGCTGGCTGGACCGAAACGGTTGGCCAATCGGACGATCAGATCAAGGGCAAGGTGTTGTTCGTACGTCATTGTTCATCTCCGTCTTTTCAACAGAAGTGACATGGCAATGCGTCAGATATGGACATATGTGGGAAGAAGGTTCTGGACGACGGCGGCAGTGTGATGGAATGGTTCCAGCCGACTTGCGGCGCTACAGCAACGACTTCCGAACCCTCACTGCTATGGACTGGTTGTCCCGAAGAGCGCTGTCAGCTCTTTCCGTGCAGTCGATCAAGTTGGGGTGGTGCCTATCCACTCGAAAGGCAGGCGGAGCGCAGCCATCCGCTGCGAACTGTAGTAAAGGTCGCTAGGCGGCTCTCGCAACTTCTATAAAGCTTGACGCAGCAGCGACCTGCCGATCAATTAGAAGTCGTGCTACTGCTCTGTTATTTAAGAATTAAAGGGAGTAGAAAGTTATGACTTCGGTCGCATCCATTTTTTCTAGACGTCCAGAGACATGGGGGTATCGCGGTGACCCTTTTCTGTGGGACGCCCTAGGATGGGAACTCAGCGCAAGAGTTGCCCAAATCGATCGAACTTCTTCGAACCTTCGTAGTCTTGTACCGAAACTTAAAGAGGCATTCTGTTTCCTTATTGATGACGGTGCAAGGAAGGGCGACGGTGTAGAGTTGAACTGGCTTCCCACTGCGGGCATGTCCGGTGGCGTGATCCACTTGGAAACATGGAATGACAAACTGCTACCTGAGCTTGCTCGTCGGCTTCAAGAAGCTGAAGAAGTTGCAAATTATACGATGGAATACCACCCAGCTGAACATCGGTTCCGATTTGCTGCTTGGGCCGCTTCCACCGCCGCGCGGAGCAGTCGTCAGGTCTGTACTTTCCCTGTGTCAAAAGGCGCAAAACTGTTGAGAATGTCCGGGCTAAAATGGCTATCCCTGGGCAGCCATTGGTTACCGCGTACCAGAGAGGATTTCGATGTAGCACATGATCAATGGTGCGAAGAAATCCGACATCTCGCGCAAGATGAAATCTCAAATTCCTTCACATACGGCATCTCGGCGAAGTTGGTGAACTGTTTCTTGAAGGCTTTATTCCTGCAAACCATGGTGGGGCCACCGTTCGACCCGTACGGTGATCGCGGTGAGATGGGGTGGGACGAGTCTACTCGCTTCATTCATCCACCAATTGATAGAGTGCTCATGGAAGAAGCTGCCAGAAGATCTGAGCCTGCAATGAAAGAAAGATGGAAACAGCTTATTGGCGTCGGTTGGTCTAGATTTACTCGCGACGATTATATTCGTGCGATACGCTTAAGTCGCGAGATTGTTGGAGAAGATGTGGCGCAGATCGAGGCGTGTTGGAGTGGGTTTCAATGAGGTCTCGATGCCACACAAAAACTTCATTATTCGATTTTATACTTTGTGTTGTGATAGTATAATTTCGTATGTATACTGACCTCCTCTCACGGAGGTTCCTCAGCATGCGCCATTCAGTCAAGAAGCTCCTCCCCTCGATCGCAGTCGCTTTGGCCGTGACAGGTCTTTCGCTTCCGGCACCCGCCCGCGCGCAGACATACCCGATCGACTGCGCGATCCTCTTGTGTCTGTCTGGCGGCTGGCCTGCATCCGTCCCGTGCGCCCGAGCTCGCGCCGAATTCATCAGGCGGATAACGCCCTGGCCGGTGGAACCGCCGCTGCAAATCTGGCGCTGTCCCATGGGCGCCTCCTACGAGAGCGATCGGCCATCAAACAACGCTGGGCGCATCTTTGAAGTTTTGTACCGGCCCGACAACCGTCGGCCGCTCCAATCCTCGCCAGTCTACGATCTCGTTCCAGCCGACTGGGCCCTCCAGCTCGTTCAAGATCGCGCGGACATCGATATCAGCGGACCTGAATTCAACTTCGTGCGGTCCATCCGCGTCTTTGATGTTCGCTATGCGCGGCAGCATGAATCTGGTCGTGACGGTGACTGCAATCGCAGCGCGACCGTGGTCCTCGGCACTTACGGAACCCAAGGCGATTTCTCCTGGCAACGATCTTCCATAACTGCCCTGCCCGAGGCCCATGTCGGTCTCGAACGTTGGGGTCAGAATTGCCCGGGTATCTATCACCGTTCTGTCTTCGTCGATTGGCGTGACTATGAGGGCAATTATGGATTTGAGCAGGTAAACTACTGACCTGACAACACATAGGTTTGTCTCGGAAGACGAGTTCTTTGGCTTGTCCGACCGCACCGCGTACGCGTCGCGGTCCAAATGCTGTTTGGCGTTTCGGCAAGCACTGCGGGTTCGCTCTGTTCACCCGCCGTTACTTCTTCCGATCCGCGTGAGCGCATCGAAGTCGATTTCCTGCTTCTGTTCCGCAGTGAGATCCGGCCAGGAATGCGATACCGGCTGGGGCCCGTGGACGTCCCACATCACCGCATGCGCGTCCGTCGTCCATCGATACACCCAACCAACAATGCTGCATCCATCGGTCCCGATCAGATTGGCGATCGCGACGCCCTCACCTTTATCATCGTTCACCATTTACTGACTTCCTGCACTGTGGCTCTGATATTGCAGCGTGACGAACTGCGGTGCTCGCCTGCACCGCATGCCGCGCTTAGGAGATGTTGGCTAACTGCTCTTTCTTGAGGAGCTCACTTCACATGGGGACGCATGAAGCGGCGCGTCCAAAAATTTCTTTGCTTTCAAATCTTGTGGTCGGACTCCGTGGCGGCTTCGACGATCGCCAGAACCTCGGATAAGTCGAAGCCAAGCGCTCGGGACAATACGATGAACTCGACAACGTCGATCCGTCGCTGACCACTTTCGATGCGCGCCACCAGAGACTGGTGGCAGTCAAGCCTGTCCGCCAAATCCTTTTGCCCCAGACCCGCTCTATTTCGGGCCTCGACCAAAGATCGACAAAGGGCCAGATGCCCGGTACTCCAGATAGTTTTCGACACGCGCCACATACCTTTTGTGACGTCGCTAGCGGATGAAATCTGTTATCTAAAAAGTAGATATTTGAGGGTGTTATCGGCGTCTGGTTTTCACGGGCTGCTAGTCTGATGCTCCCGAGGCTGCCCATCAATCCCCTACCAATTGCAGAAATCGGCCATAGTCCTCGCTGACTTCCCGCGCTTCTTCGAAAGCGCGGGCGCGTTCGCTGTCAAGGCAACGGAAGTAGCTCTGGATATCCTGGATGTAATTTTCGAAATCGCCGCGGATGATAGCCGCATAGTCCCGCGCGGCCTGCGAATCACTTGGCAGGAAGGGGCGGGGCGGGGCGAAGCAGGATTCCGCCAAAACCGGCCCGGGAACGCAGATCAGAAGGGCCAGAGCTTGCAATGGGAGCAGGCATATCAACCTCGGGTTTCTCAAACCTGTTATCTCCTTGATCGCGGACACTGGCCGAGACTAGTGTTTGCGTGACCAAACTACAGCCAAAGCATGATATTACATCTTGCGGTTGATAATATACTATCGTAACTCTGGGCTTCAAGTGGGAATGCCTAGGGTCGCGCCATTGGAGAAAGCGTGAGCCGGGCCATGAACTGGGACATCGAAGCACCAAATGTGGTTACGGAAGCACGTTTCCGCGAACTCGTGGAAAGCGGCTATAGCGCAGAAATCCTGTGCCAAGAATCGGCACACAAGAAAGGCCCCAGCTATTACGGGGTCTGGATCATGCGTGTGGTCTCCAATGAAGGCGTGGAGAAGCTGCTGGTCACGGCCCGTACTCGGACGACCTATAACGACATCAAGATTCGCGAGTTCAAGACGATCTCTGGCGTGGTGTCTTTCTTCATTGGCCTTGGTTTTGCGCATGTCGACCTGCCGCTTGAGGCGGGGACAAGCCGTACGCACAAACTCGCCCCGCCAGACAAAGCCCCATCAGAAAAGGGCACTGGCAGCTAGCCTCGTCTGTCTCTGGCTGGTCACAGCGCCAGCTTCAGCGCAAATGGTCCTGGTCATGGAGAGCGACGGCTCCCTGACCCCGTCCCGCTCCCAAAGCAGCTTTGCTCGAAACTACAATGACGGGATTGGTCAGGGTTCGGCCTCCGATGGGATCGCAATCTTCGGCGAGGTAGAGGACGAGCAAGAGGGCGTCCAAGTTGCGGCCCTTGCCCGCCTGACTCCCCTGCCCCGCGCCGATGTTCTCTCTGGGATTCAGACCACGGCCTTGCGCTATGCCGGCCATCCGGGCCTGCGTCGCGCGGGGCTTTCCGTGACCGATTGGCTGGCTCTCTATCGGGCCAATATCGAGGTTGAGAGCGCCTATCGACAGGATGCGATCTCGAGCGCGGGCGCTATAGGCCTTGGCCAGCTGATGCCCACCACTGCCCGTGATCTCGGCGTTGACCCGCGTGACCCGCTGCAGAACCTCGACGGGGCCGCCCGCTACCTCGCGATGATGTTGGACACGTTTGGCGATCCACGCCTTGCCCTCGCAGCCTACAACGCCGGACCCGATGCGGTCCGCCAGTACGGCGGCATTCCCCCCTACCGAGAAACCCAGAACCACGTGGCCCGCGTCATGGCCGTCGTGGCCCGATTGGAAGGATCAAATTCATGAGACAGATTTCAAACCTCTTTGTCGCCTCACTGGCGCTATTCCTGCTCATTGCCGAGCCCGCCCTTGCCCAAAGCATCGATCTATCCCCGATCCAAAGCTTGTTGCAGGGCATTGTCGATGCTCTAACCGGCCCGCTCGGCGTCGTGATCGCCACACTCGCGGTCCTTGGCGTTTTCTTGAGCTGGTTCTTCAATATCATCGATCTGCGTCAGGCGCTCTGGGTCCTCGTCGGGATCGCTGGTGTTGCGGCCGCTCCCACCATCGTCGCCGCGGTTTTCGCCGGTGGCTGAGCGCTCGCCTCTCTTTCTGGGCCTCGTGCGCCCGCCGAAGCTTCTGGGCCTGCCCATCATGTACGCGATGGTCTGGCTTTTCGGCTCGGTGCTCTTGTTCGTCTGGGTCCAGCACATTGCGGTGCTGGGCATAGCCGCCCTGCTCTACCCGGTTCTCTGGAAGGCCGCGGACTGGGATCCGCGTTTCATCGACGTGATGATGACGGCGCTGCAAGAGACGCCGCCCACGCGGAACCGCTCCATCCACGGCGGGGACAGCTATGCCCCGTGAAGCCGCGCTTGATCTCCGCACGATGACGCCGGAGTGGTATGCGCGCGAGACCCGCCTCGCGCACATGCTGCCCTATGTGAGCCTCGTCGATCACCAGACCGTGCGGACCCGGGTCAACGAGCTTTTCCAGTGCATCCGGCTCGACGGGGTCAATAGCTATACGACCGATGACGCCTATCTCGACAAGGTGACCGCGCTCTTTGCCCGGATCATTGCGCAATTGGGGCCGGAGTTCAGCTATTACGTCCATAAGGTCTCGAAGGCGATCACGCCGGACCTCGAGCCGCTGCGCGAGGACAGTTTCGCGGGAGAAGTCGACCGGCTCTGGCGCAAGAAGCTAGAGACCAGCGGGCTGCGCGACAAGACGCTCACCCTTACGATCATCCATCGCCCGCCTCCAAAAAGCGTCCTGCCATTCCTGAACCGCAGCGCGCCGGATCGCCTCAAGGAAGCGACCGAGAAGCGCCTTCGCCGATTGGGCGAGGCCGTGAACGTGTTCCTGTCTGGCCTGACGGAGCTTAACCCACGTGTGCTTTCGGCCAAGTCCGGCGAGTTGATTGGCTTCCTAGGGGCCCTCAACACTGGCCAGGAACTGCCGCTCTATCCGGCGAACACCTATGGCTTCCTGTCCTTCAACGTCGCCAACACGCGAGTGACGTTTCAAGGCGATCACTTCGAACTCTCCGAAGGCGTCGTGGGACACCGCTACGGCAAGAGTTTCACCATCGGGGAATACTCGGAAGGCACCTCCTGCACCATGTTCGACATGCTGAACCTGCCGGTCGACATGATCGTCACGCATTCCTTCACGCCGATCAATTCGAACCTCATGGCGGGCCGGATCAAGCGCCAGAAGCGCCAGATGCAGGCCAGCCAGGACGCGGCCCTCTCGCTCATGGAAGCCCTCGATATCGCTGCCGATGATCTGGAGGCCAAGCGGCAGAGCTTCGGCGAGCACCACATGGTCGTGACGATTTTCTGCGATACTCTGGACGAGTTGCAGAGCTTGAGCGCCGAGATCGTGAACGCCGCGGCCGCCGAAGGCGTGAAGATGATCGGCGAGCGGGTCGCGGCCAAGGCGCATTACCTCAGTCAGCATCCCGGCAACCAGCCCAAGCGCGTGCGTGCCAGTGCGATCACCAATCGAAACTTCGCGGATTTCGCAGCATTTCACCGGACTCAGCTTGGCAAGCCTGCTGAGAAAACACCCTGGGGCAAGGTTATCACCTATCTGCCCACGCCCGAGCAGAGCGCATACCGGTTTTCCTATCACGAGCAAGGCTCGCCCGACAAAGAACCGACCAGCGGGCATACGCTGATCATGGGACGACCCGGGTCAGGCAAGTCGGTCCTCTCGGCCTTCCTCATGACGCAAGCCCGTCGAGCAGGGGCGCGGATCTTCGTCTTCGACTACCGTTTTGGTATGGAGATGGCGGTCCGCGCCAACGGCGGGCGCTACGCATCGCTCAAAGCCGGCCAACCCACGGGCCTCAACCCGCTCTGGACCGAGACCGATGCGCGCGGCACCGCCTGGCTCTCGGACTGGCTCACCACCCTGCTCTATCGTGCCGACAAGCCGCTGACGCCCGCGCAAACAAATCGCATTCAGGAGGTCGTGCGCCAGAATGCGCAGGCCACGAACCCAGCCTTGCGGAACTGGCGCGACTTCGCATCGCTGTTCGTTTCGACCGACGATGGCGGCGATCTGCACCAGCGGCTGCTCGAGTGGACCGAAGAGGGCCGCTACGGCTGGATTTTCGGACAGACGCTGGAAGACACTTTCTCGCTGAAGGGCAATGTGGTGGGCTTCGATCTGACCGGCATTCTCGACAGCGAGGCCGAGAAGGAACGCATGGCCGTCCTCTCCTATCTCTTCCGCCGGGTTGAGCGCGAGATCGAGGATCGGCGCCCCACCATCATCGTGATCGACGAGGCCTGGAAGGCGCTCGATAACGCGTATTTCGCCGAGCGGCTGTCGAACTGGCTGGTGACCGCGCGCAAGCAGAACACTGTCGCGGTGATGATGACGCAATACGCCAGCCAGCTCGAGCGCACCCGGACCGGCAAGACCATCATCGAAGCCGTGCCCACGCAGATCCTGCTTCCGAACATCCGCGCCCATGCCGCCGATTACGCGATGCTGAACCTCTATGAGAAGGAGCTGGACGTCCTTCTCAATACCGGCAGCGACAGCCGTCTCGCCCTCATCCGAGACGACCAGGGCTCCATCGTCGTCGATGCCGATCTGAGCGCGCTTGGGCCCAATCTAACCATCCTTGGCGGCATGGAAAAAGGCGAGGCGCTTGTCGGCGCCGATTACCGCAACCGCCCGGACTTCTGGAGGATTTCATGACCCGTATCTTGTTTTTGCTCGCCGCACTCGGCGCTTTGGCCTCCTGCACCCAATACCAGGAACCGCAGGCCAATTGCTTCACCTTCCTCGCTTCGACCGCCCCCATCGCGTCTGATTGCAGCTTCACGCCGATCGGCGCACCGGAGCGCGACATTGAAGTCTAGCCTGCCCCATATCTTGGCCCTTTGCCTGCTGCCCGGTCTCGCCTTGTCCCAAGGTGTGCCGACCAATGACAGCGGGCTGACCGCGCGCGATATCGTCGAGACCAGCGATCGCGAGGCCGATCTTGCGATCCAGGCCGACAAGCTTGCCGTGCGCGAACTCATCGCCGAGATTGAACGCGAGCAATTGGCCACCCTGCAGCGCATCCTCGATGCACAGACAAGCTTTGGCGGCCAGGGTCTGTCGGCCATGGTCTCCGGGCTCGAAAGCGGCAGCGGCGATCCGACCCGCTCCGTCGAGGCGGTCTATGGCACGGGTGAGATCGATCCCAATCCCGGCGGCGCACAGATGTTCGGGGATGCTGCGGAAAACATCGAGCAGCTCATCATCCGCGTCGCGCAGGAGACCAGCGGCTTTGCAGGCGTGGGCCGCGCGGGTCTCTCGCCGGTTCAATGGCGCGCACTCCTACAGGCGCTCATCTGGCAGGAAAGCCGGTTTACTATTGGCGCCCGCTCGCCCGTCGGCGCCTTTGGCCTCACCCAGATTATGCCCGGTACGGCCAGCGATCTCGGCATCAACCCAGAATACTACGACAGCCCCTACCTGCAGGTGCATGGCGGCGCGCGCTATCTCGCAACGCAACTCAACACCTTCGATGGCAACATCATCAACGCACTCGCGGCCTATAATGCAGGCCCCGGCCGGGTCTTTGAATATGGCGGTGTCCCGCCCTTTACCGAGACCCAGCACTACGTCCAGGTCATCCCCGAACGCTACAATCTCTACCTAAGCCGCATCGGCGGGATCGAAGCGCTTGGGACGATCGACCCCGCTCTGCTGGCCAATGCTAACCTCTCGATGACCGGGCATGGCGCGGCTTTCTATAGCAACAACTCGCCCGCCGCGATCAGGCAAGCTGCCCTGCGTATCCAAGACATCGTCACGCGGATTTCCGCGACGGAAGACGTGCAGGAAAGCGTCGCGCTCAACACCTATGCCCGCGCCGAACTCGTGCGTCTCGTCGCGGCCCGCATCCGGCTACAGGCGGCGCGGACCCGCGTACTCTCGGCCGAAGAGCTGGCACAGGCCAGCGCCCGCATGGCCGAGGGCGCGTTCATGGAATTCACGATCAGGGAGATAGACTGATGAGAGATTTACTCTTGAGAACGGCCTTAGCCACGACACTTGGGATTGGCCTACACTTGGGAACCCTCTCCCTTGCCCTGGCGCAAGGTGTGCCCGTCGTCGACACCCAGAACATCGCGCAAAACATCCAGCAGCTCCGGCAGATGATCGAAGACGAGATCCTACAAAACGAACAGCTGACGCAGCTCCGCGAACAGCTTGCGACACTCACGGACCAACTCGCGGAGCTGCAAAGAACCTATGAAGCACTTACCCGCCTTGCCGAACTTCCCGAGATTATCCGCACCGAGATGGAGGACGAGCTGAACGGCCTGCTCGACCAGGAGTTCGGCGATATCATCGCCACGATTGAGGCGATCAAGACCGGAGACTTCTCTGGCCTGTCGGGCTCCGGCGCGGGTGAGATCGAAACACAGATGGACCGGGTGCTGGCCGATCTCGGCTTTGATGACGATACCCTCACGGAAATGGCCACCAGCGGAAATCCCGGGGCCAACCGCGTGGCGACGCAGGCCACAACCGGCGCGCTCGTCTCGGCCGCTGCCCAGAACAGCTACGAGGACGCGGGCCAATCGCTGGAACGCGTCGACCGGTTGGTCGGGCTGATCGATGACATGGACGAACTGAAGGAAAGTATCGACCTCAACACGCGGGTGACGGCGGAGCTGGCAATTGCCCTCGTCGCCATGTGGCAGCTTGAGGCCGTGCAAACCGTGGGTGACGGCACAGGCGGCGTGATTGATGCCGCCACAATCGCCGAAGAACAGCGCTTCATGGATTTCACCTTGCCGGACCTTCGGGCCGAGTAATCGTGGGGGCATGAATGGTGGCGAGTGAACAAGAAATCATCGAGGAAGAACTGGTCTACGGTGCCTTGCGCCGCGAACGGCTCTGGCAACGCCTTGGCCTGACGGGCCTTGTCTTCGGTGTCATCGGCTGTCTGAGCGCCGCGGCGGTCTCGATCCTCGATGTCGACCCGCCCCCCGTCGTTGTTCCCTATGATCCCGCCACCGGCTTTGCACTCCCCGAAGCCTCGGTCGGCGCCTCCTCGGTGACCGCCAACCAAGCGATCATCGAGGCGGAGGTGTTCCGCTATGTGACCGACCGGGAGGTCTACAACCAGCTCGACAACGATCTGCGCATCCGCAACGTCCTGCGCCGCTCGGACGGAGCTGCCGAGAGCGGGCTGCGCCAGATCTGGAACAGCGCCAATGAGAACTACCCGCCGACGGTCTATGGCCCCAATGCGCGGCTCGACGTGGAGATCCTCAGCATCAACCGGATCGGAACCAACCGCGCGACGGTCCGCCTGCGCAAGCGCCTGACATCTATCAACGGCGTCCAAACCGGGCTTTTCACCGCCACGCTTCTCTTCGAGTTCCGCCCCGAGACCCGCCGCTCCATCGATGAGGTCTGGACCAACCCCTTCGGCTTCACGGTCCTCGAATATTCCATCCGCTCCGACAGATTGGAGAATTGAATTTGTTCCCTGTTCGACTTTTCATATTGCTGATTGCCCTGTTGCCCGGCCTTGCTTTCGCCGAAGCCATCCCGCGTGGCGGGCCCAATGACAATCGGGTGCGGCTGGCAACATATCAAGAAGGTCAGGTCTACCGCCTCAGCGTGTCGCTCACCCATGTGACCACGGTCGAGTTCGGGGAAGGCGAGAGCATCCGCTCGATCATTGCGGGCGACACGGAAGGGTTTGAGATCGATGGTGTGCCAGGCGGGCAGGCCTTCGCGATCAAGCCTGTGGCGCGCGGGGTGCATACCAACGTTACCGTCTACACGAACAGGCGCAGTTATTACTTTAACGTCCAGGAGACCCGCAGTCCGACCTTTTACGTGGTCCAGTTCCGCTACCCCGAAGACAATACGCGGCCCACACGTGCCATCGCGGCCCAAGCGCCGAACTATAATTACGGTGCCAGCGCGCGGACCGAGTTCACCCCCACCCGTGTCTGGGATGACGGGACCTTTACGTATTTCGAATTTCCGCGGAACGCGCCGGTGCCTGCGATCTTCCGCTACGCCAATGGCCGTGAGCGCACGGTCAACACGCAAGCCACCGAGGACGGCGTGATCCGGGTTTCAGGCGTGAACCGACAATGGGTGCTGCGGATCGGGGAGGAGGTAGTCTGCATCGAGGCCACACCACCTGCGGGGGTAGGCTCATGAGCGATACTGGAAACGCAGACCTCGAGAAACGCCTCGCTGCTCTAGAACAAGGTAAGGGCGCTGGTTCGCCCCCTGCCCCACGGCGCTCACCGCTGCTCGCTTTGGTCGTCGTCCTCGTGATCGGCGCGGGCGGTGCGTTGCTCTATCTCATGTCCCAACCCGAGGAAGAGGAAGCCCTTCCCACGGCCACGCCGGACGTGTTCCAGAACGAAGGCGACGGCTTCGGCGCTATCGAGACCTTGCCACCGCCCGAGCCCGAGGTTGTGTTCGTCGCACCCGATCCGGTGGAACCGAACGCCGAGCTTTTGGCGCAACTCGCCGCCCTTCAGGCTCAGATTGAGGAATTGCGCAACGCCCCCGAACCGGTCGTCGAGGAAGACACGGCTGCCGCCGAAGCCATCGATGCGCTGACCGCTCAGATCGCAGCGCTGCAAGCCGCCTCGGAAGCCGCACAGCAACGATTCCAGGACGAACTGACGGCGCGGGATCGCAGCCTTGAGCAACTCCGCATGGATCTGGAACTGGCCCAACTCGAGGCGAACCGCCCGCTTCCGGCACCCGTCGGTCCTACCGAGGACGAATTGCGCGCGCGGGAGGAAGAACGGCTCCGCCGCGAGGAAGAGGCACGGCGGCTGGCAGAACTCGAACGCCGCGCTGCTGAGGAGCGCGCCTTCCAAGAGCGGCGCATCGCCTCGCCCACCATCGCGTTTGGCGGCACGTCCGGAGCGAATGAGACGGCGCTGACCGAGCGCACCTTTGGCGAAGTGACGGATTTCGTGCTGAACGGCGCGCTGCCCACTTCGGTGACACAGGCAGAAGTCATCGCCAATCCCTCCAATACGATCATCCAGGGCACCATGATCCAGGCCGTCATGGAAACCGCGCTCGACAGCTCCCTGCCCGGCCAGACCCGGGCCGTTGTTTCCGAGGATGTCTACAGCGTCGATGGCGCGCGCCTCCTGATCCCGCGCGGGTCCCGTCTTATCGGGCGTTATCGCTCCGGCGTCGATATCGCGCAGCGCCGGGTCACCATCGCCTGGGACCGGATCATCCTGCCCGACAACCAGACGATCCAGATCAGCTCCTTCGGGGGTGATGAGCTGGGCCGCTCCGGCGTCACCGGCTTTGTCGACACGCGCTTCGATGAGCGCTTCGGCTCGGCAGCGCTGATTTCTCTGATCTCCGCCGCGCCAAGTGCCGCCGCTGCGAACGTGCAGGATGAGACCGCGGCGGATGTGCTCGAAGACGTGGGCGATGATCTTGCCGATGCCACGGACAGCGTGATCGGCGATTACCTTTCGATCGGCCCCGTCATCTACGTCGACCAGGGGGCCCGCGTCACGGTGATGGTCGACCGCGATCTGGAGATATTCTGAGCCCATGTCGCTGAGCTATCTCGAAACCTCCCTCGACCGGATCGAAGCCGCCGCCCGCGACGATGTCATCGAGATCTGCATCAACCCCGACGGCTCCTGCTGGGGAGAATTCCAGGGCGATCATTTCATGCGCAAGCTGGAACAGGCATTGACCGCAACCGAAGTGAAAGACCTCGGCAACCAGATCGCCTCTTCTGCCAACACCACGATGAGCAAGGACCGCCCCATCGTCTCGGTCTCAATCACCTACAAGGGGCGCCCGATCCGCGCACAGGTCATCACCCCGCCTGCCGTGCTCTCGGCCATGTCGATCAGCCTTCGGTTCTTTTCCAGCTTGCCGCTCGACGGGATCGCACTCGACTTTCTCTATGGCAAGGAACGCAAGCTTGAAGAACTCCGCCTCGAGAAAACCCGCGAACTGCGCGAGGTCGTGGCCGCGGGCGTCATCGACGATGCGCTGGCCTTTTGCGTCGACAACAAGCTCAACATGATCGTCTCTGGCGGCACCTCCACCGGCAAGACCGTGGCTGCGCGCAAGATCCTCTCTCACGTGCCATCAGAGGAACGGATCGTCACCATCGAGGAAGCCGCCGAGCTTCTGCCGACGCAACCGAATGCCGTGACTCTGATCGCCAATCGTGACGCGGAGTTCCAGACTGCCGATGTGCTGCTCACCGCGACGCTGCGGATGCGGCCTGACCGGATCATCCTCGGCGAGGTACGCGGCAAGGAGGCCATGACCTTTCTGGAAGCCATCAACACCGGCCATGGCGGATCCATGACCACACTCCATGCCGAAACCCCGCAACTTGCCGTGCAGCGGCTCGCGATCGCGGCACTCAAGACCGAAATCCCGATGACCTATGCCGACATGATCCAGTACATCGAAAATTCCATCGATGTTATCATCCAGGCCGGTCGCCATGACGGTCGGCGCGGCATTACCGAATTCTACCTTCCCGGCGCTAGTGAGACTGGAGCTTCCTAATGAAGACCTTTGAATACGACATCCTGTTTTTCCAGGTGAAGAAGCAAAAGGACTACGACGCGATGCGAAGCGCCTTGAATGAGCGCGGCGCGGAGGGATGGGAAATCATTACAGCTGAAGCAGGTGACTACGGCTACACCACGTTCTTGAAGCGAGAATCTTTGGCGACGAAGGCGGCTTCAGAATGATGCGGGTCCTTACGACTGCAGGCCTGCTCGTTGTCCTCGGCGCAACCGCTGGCGTCGCTCAACGGAATCTGATCCCAACTCTCGACAAACAGCCAGATGTCTGTCCCGACCAGCCCCCGGAGCCACAGTGGATGCAAGACATCGATGTGCGCGATTCCCACAAACGGCTCCTGATCCAACAAATTTATCGTGCGCAGAGCATGCAACGCATCGTTGAAGCCCGAAGCTGTGAATGTCCCACACGATATCCTTCTTGGGCAGCAGCCAAACAGGTCTACGTCGAGCATTTCGCCGCATTTGAATACTGGGACATCGTGGAAGCGGCGTCAGAATACAGACGCCAGGCAAATCAGCTTCGACGCGAAGCCATGCCAATCTGCGACGCCGCTGGAAACTGGTAGGGTTTCATGAGTGTCGTCACCTACTTCGTAGAAACGGCCGAAGGCTATCTCAATACCGCTGCTGAGACGCAATTCGGTGCGGTCGCCGCAACAGTCGGAACGACGCTGGTTCTCGGCACCACACTTGTTGTCATTCTCGTTTTCATCAACACTATCTACCAGTATCGCGCCATGGACGGGCGCACGGCCTTTTGGCTGGCCGTGAAAGTCGGGCTGATAGGTGTCTTTGCAACGAACTGGGTGCAGTTCAACATCCTTGCCGCGTCGATCCTGAACGGGATCGATAGCATTGCCGGGTCGCTCGTGGCCTCCGTCGGCGGCGGGTCACCTGGCCCATCTGGCACCTTTGCAGAGGAGTTCGATGACCTGATCGCGGCGCTCGGGGACTACCTGAATGCTGCGGGATCTGAACTGAACTGGATGGCCGGTGCCCTGTTGGACACCCTTGGGGTTTTGCTGCTCTCGATCCTCGGTGGCTTGGCTGCGTTCATCGTCGTTGCGTCCAGGCTCATGATCGCTCTGCTAATTGGGATTGCACCGATCATGATCTTCCTAACCCTCTTTGAAGTGACCAAGGATTATTTCGCGCGCTGGCTTTCGGCGCTGATTTCCTTTGCGATGTACCCGATTGTTGTTGCCGGCGTGTTCGCAACGATCACGGGTGTGTCGCGTGCCTTACTTGCCGAGCTCGGAGACCCGGAAGGCGCCTCCAATATCGGCGCGCTCATTCCGTTCTTCATGATGGTGCTGATGGCAAAGGGGTTCATCATAGCAACGCCCTTCCTGGTTCGGGCGATTTCGGGAAACATCATGATGCCAGCACTCTCAGCCGGCTTCGGAGGAAGCTATGCCTTTGCCCGAGGGCTTGCAGGCAGCCAACAGGTCTACAACCGCTACGCCATCGGAGGCGCCACCGGGGCCGAATACGCAGCTCTGCGCGCGCGTCAATTCTTTGGTGTGCAAGCGTTGCCAAGCCGACCCAATACTGCGGGCGGGCCAACCAAAGCCCCTCCCGGCGACGCGACCGGAACCGGCGCTCAGATGCTGGCGCAGCTTTCAAGGTTGGGTCGTCTCGGCAGACGGTGAACAGACTAGATGCGGACTTTTTTGCGCGACAGTTAAGCTCTGCAACTTAGCTCCTCCAAACGCACTAATCGCTACAACAGCGATAGGTTGCGCCGTTCAGCAACGGCAGTGCGGGAGATTGGCGGCCTTGTGCAAATGCAACTTGCGCTCGCAGACTGTAGAGAATGCTTTATTTTGGAGGTCAGGGCAGATTCTTAGGCTGTTTCAAATTCCTATAACCTTCTCAATTTCTTTACGTATGAAGGTCCTGCCAGAACCTGAGGCATTTTGGAATTCAGTTGAGGAGAAATCGATCTTTTTGGCCGGGCTCAGAATTTCTTCAAAGTAACCAGAGCTTATGTCCCTATTCTCAAACGCATCCGATGCTAGCTTTCGTAGAATGTCGAAAATGGCTTGCACACCTACGGTTCGAAAAATGTACGAGCCCTCATTCGCGTCTTCCCAAAAAACTCTGTCTGCCGCTTTTAGATAGTTTAGAACCATCTTGAAGATCACTGCGTCGTTACCTTCGATGTAAGCGCTTCTCAGGGGAGATTTGTCCTTTGGGCCTTGCAATAGAACATTTCTGGTATGGGCGTCGCCTTCTCGCATCAGATTGGCGTCTCGCTTCGGATTGCTCGAATAGAGCCTCATAATTCCGTCAACTGCAACGGCAGTCGAAATTCGCCATGTGGCTTCAGCGGCGATCTTCTCCAATCTCGAGTCCCGCTTCGGCGCGACCATGATGCGGCCTCGCAAGGGTGAGTCTGTGTCTGTTGCCAACTTTCGAGCAAAAAAGACGGCCAACTTGTCTGGCGTCCAATACTCCTCTGGTTCGTCAGAAACGTTATACCCGAACAGTTCAAACGTCAGACTGCGGTCTACCCGTTTCTGCGTGGAGTTAATGGTTGCAAAGATTTGGGCTTGCAGAGCTTTGGGCAGGTCAATGAAGATGGAACAAATCAGGTTCATGCTCCGCAGAGCTTCCGGATTAGCTTTTGCAAAAGAAAACAACCTGTGTTGACCATCAATCACCGCTGCAAGCTTTGCGTCCGATGGGATAGTTAGCTTGTGACAACCGTCATCAGATACCTGAACGGTCCATGCGCTAGAGACATCTTTGGACTCTTCGCCTTCCTCCTCCGCGATGTCTTCATTCTCGGTTTGATCGAATCCGGTCTCACGATCATAGTTAGCAGCGACTATGATTGAGTTTGGAAAGGCTGAATCTACACGGTTAATATAAGAAGCGATTTCGGACAGGCGTTTATCTTGTATCACCCGTTGTGTGCCTTCAAGCGAATAACCCACTCCGTCTGGATTAAGAGATGCGCTCATTCTGTCGCTTGCGCAGACACGAAGCAACATTTCAGCTGGGAGTACCGCAACATAAAAGCTACCCAGACGCTGGTCGACCCGCAATGCAGGAACTGTAAAAGGGAATTGAATATCCATTAGTCTACCTTGAATTCGCTCAGGTTTCCCTTCACCGCTCTGGTTGTGCTGCCACCTGAAGCGGCGTCGATGGGGGCGTTTTGATAGGTTAGTTCGTCACCGTTTGTGAACCACCAAAACCACACTGCAAAGATTCCAAACCAGACCGCAGCTCCGAGGGACCAGGCAGGATGAACCGGGTAAAATATCGTTATCAGAACCACGCCAAAAAACGAAACAAAGCAGGCAAGTAAAGAAAATGAGACCAGAACCTTGTCTGAATTACCGGTTGAGCTCAAAATGAGTTGGAGCGATGCTGAACCGATCAAAGCCGGGAAGAACGTGGATAACGCTGTGAGCAATCCTGAGTCATCCGCCGATTGTCCAAGCTGGCCCTTGATAATTTCTACCCAGATGCCGAGGCCACCTAAACATATGATCGCCAGAATGACGTAAAACACAAAGGGTACGTTCTTGAACGGTTGCCAAGTGCGGCGCCAGATCTCGCGACCTAGGTACTGCCAATCACCCAGTTGTTTAGGGTTCGTGTCTTTGCTACTCAAAGGGCTTCCCCTCGCTGATTGATGCGGCTCGGGATGAAACTGCTAAACGATACGAATGCTTCATCGAACTGTGGCATCGACACCAATATCGACGCATGCTCGACCTGAGTGCCGTGCAGCCTTGTTCAAAAATTCGCCAACTCTGTAATGTCGTCAAGTATCGTCTGATCGCCCTCTTCTCTGTGAATCAGGGAAAGCAGACCTTCCCGCCAGTCTTGTTTGCCGCCCGAGATCTCCCTTTTCATGATCTCAAGGCCGCCATTAGCATACTCTTCAAAACACAAGACACGCTCGGCTTCGTTCGAAGGAGCCAGCATCTTTGGATCGCTGTTTTCCTCGATTGCAATCATGCTCATGATGGTTCGATCAAAATCACCTCTAAACACTTCGAGATCGATGGGCTCTGAGCTCTTCTGGAATGGCTTCCGATTTCCGCGCCGGAACCCCAAAGCAGCCGCGAAGACAAGGACATCCTTGAAGGTTGGGAAAATGCCTTCGTCTCGTAGCTCACTGAGCATTTCTTCGAACTCGGCGGGGCGTCTTACTCTAGTGGCCAAGATAGCCCTCCTCAATTTTTGTGAACTCAGGACCATCTGTACGTTTTACGTAGTCGGTGTCTTCTTCGCGCCCTTTAGACTTTGGAGCGTGGTAGACCAAGCTATACTCTTTTCCGATAAACGGACGACACTTGTCATCGACTTCCTTGCTCCATTGAGAGTTAGAAGCAAAAACAATCACTTGGTCTGCGAGATCAGGAATGTGCTGCGCAATTTTCTCACGGTATTCGCGATCCAAAGCGCCAAACGGTGAGTCCATGATCAAAGGATAAACACCGCCCTTGAAAAAGGTTGTTTTTGCTTTGTTGCGTTCCTTCGCGAGATTAACCAAACTTGCGATGAAACTCAGGCTGATGACTTGGTTCTCGCCCGTCGACTTCTCAGATACGGGTTGCTTTCCTACCCCCGGGACGTCTTTGAAGATTCTTAGGGTGTAGTCTCGATCAATCTCTGCATAGAAGTCTTTGCGAAGGATGCTCTGGAAGGTGTCATTTACCTTGGAAGACAAGTGATGGCGTGTCTCTTCAGCCAGGGCCTCATGCAGGTTGTCTACCAGACTCTTACAAGCTTCGGCAAACTCAAGCTTCTGTCTTGCCAAGTCCTCCTTTTGAGATTTGGATTGGACCTTCTCGATCTCTTTTTTAACTTTGGCCAGGTCGTCGTTCAGCAGTTCGATCGAATCTTTTGCTTTGGCGATTTTAAGACGTTCGTCGGCTTGAAGTTTTGTCAGCTCGTTCCGGCGCTCTTCCAGTCGTTTGACATCTTCTATGTCAGAAGACCCCAAGCTGCTGCTGATTTCGTCGAGCTCTTCAGTGATCGCTTTTAAACGCTTGTTGTAGTCGCTCTCTTTTGATGACCAAGTTGATAACTGTGCATACAGCCTAGTCCTCTCACGAGGCATTGCTCTTAGGTTGCTAACGACATCTGTGAAAGCGGCCTCAAGATCCTCTCCAGTAGCTTGGTCACGATAGCCTTCGATCGCTGCTCTTGCTTGCGTGCCCTCTTCTAGTTGAGTTCCACAAATGCACTTCGCATCGTGTAGCAAGTCGTCTATGAACGTCCGCCTGATCTTGTAAGGTAACTCACCCCTTTTGCGACAGTCTTCAAGAACATTGGAGACAGACGCCACTGTATCGCTTAGAAAAGCCAGTGCACCCGTCTGCGAGACCAGCTCCATTCTCTCTTGGCTGAGCTTCTCGAGTTCGCCTTCGATTGTACCTCTCTCGGCCTCCAGACTTCGTCTTTGCTCAGCCTTTGCCTTTACATCGGCAATCTTCTCGTAAGATGCATTGATGGCGTCTAATTCTGTTTGGAAACCCTTGCTGGATTTCGACGCCGTGTCCCGTTCTTGTTTCCGTTGATCTATCTCTGAGTTGATCCGAGACTCTTTTTCAAGGAGATCGCGGTAGTCAGCTGAAGCCGTTTCACTTGCTTCCTTCCGAAGATCCTTGATCACCAAACGACCAAGATGATCGCTTGCCCGGTCTATGATTTCTAAGCCCATCAAGGTCTTGATAGCATCTCGGATTTCGCCAGAAGCAGACACGTTAGCCAGTTTTTCGATGCGCTCGCCGTTGAAGAAGAAGTACGAGTGCATCTGCTCAGGTATCAATTGATTGATCCGGTTGGCAGGATTCTTTGCCGTTTCGTATTTGCCCCGATCATCGATCCAGGACAGGGTTGGAACAGACTTTCCAATTGGTTCGGCTTCCAGCGCTTCTCCTGTACGCTTGAATTCCTGCTTTCGGTGCACAGTGTAGGTGGAGCCTTCATGCTCAAACTCAAGTTCTAGGCTGAGCTCAGTCACCGCTCCAGGAGAGATTTCAGACAAAGCAAGTTCGTTGAGGATTGTTTGCTCGCCAGTATCAAAATCTGTCTTGCCGTATAGAACCCATTTGAAGGCGTTCAAAAGCGAGGTTTTACCAGACCCGTTTTCGCCATGAATGACTGTAATTCTCGATGTATCGTCAGAGAGGAATTCTAATTCACACTCACCATAAAACTGGCGGAAGTTCCTTATTTTTAGACGTAGTATTCTCACCGTTTTACCTCACGCTCGATGAGTTGCTTGATCCGCGCGGCAATCTCTTTCTCAACACTGCCGACGGCACCAAGGTTTCGATAACTCTGATATTCATGTTCAATGGATAGGATCTCATTGACGACTTTTCGAGCTTTCGGAGATGCAGCTTCAAGAACTTGTTTTGGAGACTTGTTGTGCTCGCTCATTCGTAATGCCTTTTCTAGAAGCTTCTGGATCACACGCGCTAATGGTCAAGGAGGTTAAGGTACTTCTTAATTTCTGTGATCGTAGATAGCGCTTCACCATGGTTTTCTGCAAGGGTAGCAAATTCATTGAACCTCACCAGTTCACGTTTCATCAGAGATCGCTCCACGTTGGATGGAGCCTGATCTGACAATTTTTCCAAATCTGGCACAACGATAAAGTCGTAGATGTAAGCACGGGTCTTCCCTTCAGACCGCCGTAGTACCCGACCCCGTCGTTGGACAAATTCCTTTGGGTTTGCAGATGAAGCCAAGATGTACGCAGTCCGTGTCATCGGTACATCAACACCTTCATCTAGGCATCGGATGGCCAGCAGCGCCTGTATGTCACCGGCCGCGAACTGCTTCAATAATATCGACCTTTCGTCGTTGTTCTCTTCCGAAGTGAACGGGCTCGCTCTTAGTCCGAGCTCACCGCCTACCCTAGCAAGTGCTGTGTCGATGTATCGCTGCCCATCTTCCTTGCTGTCGCCGCAATATATCAGAGTATGAGAGACCTCTCCCTGCTGCTTGAGTAGTTTGATCAGCTCCGGCAGCTTGTTTCGCGCTTTTCCGATCAGGCGTGCCCGTTTGATCAACAAACGGTTTAGCTGTTCGCCTTTGTCGCTATCCGGCTTGGCTGCTTGGCCAAAAAGCCTACCGATCCGTACGGAGAGCTCTGCATACTCGTCTTGTTCGTCTTCGTCTAAGTGCACGAGGATCGGATAATAAAGATATCGGCAAAGGTGACCGCCGCTGATCGCCTTGTCTAAACCGTAGTCCAAAACGATCTCTCCGAAATACCTTTTGAGACCCTCGGTGCCTTCCTCATCCCCGTAGCGTTCAGGTGTCGCCGTCAGTCCAAGTCTAAACGCTGCGCGCTCCGGGAGGGCCTGTAGGTTGGACGGCGCGCCCAAGTTATGCGCCTCATCGCCAACAAATAGGATGTTCCCATCAAAGGAGTTCAAGACCGACTGGAACGGTTTATCTGCCATAGACGCATTGACCGCGATGAGCATCACGTGCTGCGTTGCCTTTGATCGCAGTTCATTCAGGCGCCTCTGGCACTCCTCCATCCAGCGATTGACGCCTCCGTAGCACAAAATGGGTTCGAAGCCGAACTCTTCGGCTTCCCGGGCCCACTGTTCTGCGAGATGTTGATACGGAACCGTAACTACGATGCAAAGCTGGCCGTTCTTTTGAGCGACAAAATCGTTCAGCCGCGTCACAGCAGTTAACGCAGTCACGGTCTTGCCGGTTCCCGTTGCCATGTGGAGGATTCCGCGGCCATTGTTCTTGAACCATTTGCGGATTCCCTCTTCTTGGTAGTCCCGTAGACGCCCGTCGGTGAGGAAGTGTGCTGGCACACGAGGACAGCTTGATTTTTCTGGCGGGAACAAATCGTAGTGTCGGGAGCTATCCCTGGCCGCGCTGACAAACCGCTCAAGATCTGCTGAAGAAGGGTCAAACAGTGCTAGGTTTGGATCCAGTCCTCTCCACATTCTGTCGAAGGACGCAGCGATGTGGTTGTTCCGCTCCTGGCTCTCGCTTGACTTCCAATCACAAAAGACGCTGAAAGCTTCCCAATTGGTGCCGGCTCCACCGGTCAAATTATAAGATCCCTGGAAGCCGACCCGGTTTCCAAACTCATCCGTGAAGATGCCCTGTTTCGCATGCAGAATTCCGGACAGCCTATTCTTCGGAATGCCTACTTTGAAGGTCAACACCCCATCATGAAGTAGCCATCCGAGTGCCTCACGCGTATGCTGCGAAAGGTGCCCGTAGAGGTCTTCATATGACCGAGAAATGAGTTCTCGGATACGCTCATCTGAAAACTGACCTTCAACCTGTAGGCTCTCGAAGTCTTCCAAAGACATTTCGGGTGAAATCACCCACCTCGCTTTGCCACCGTTGAGTGCAAAAGTTGCCATGCCATGGGCTGCATCACGCATCCACGCACTGCTAAAGTATCCGACAGCAATGTCATATTTCTGCGCATGCTCGAGAACCGGATCGAAAAAATCTGCCACCGGTTCATGCTCGCTTGTGGTGACATAAAAAGGGAGTTTCAGGGTCTCAAAGGACATCAATTTATACCAAAGTCCCCAAGTATCATCCCAAGCATTTCTTCACCTTCGCCCGGCTCTTCCTCCTTACTTGCAAACAAGTGGTCGAGCCGGGTCAAATCAGGCGCATCACGCGAGACGAGAGCATCTCGCACCGCTTCAACGTCCAGCACCCCCATTTCTGCAACCTCTTTGACACGATCACGAATGGCTACGTATTTTGCCACCGCTTCGGGCAGCTCAGTCACTGAAACGATCTTTTCATCCACATCAAAGATTGTGCGATTTTTCAAGAAGCTCAGTAGTGGTCTGGTCTGAATCTCACCCCAAACGGGGCTCAAGAGTTCTGATAAAGCAAATGCGGTTCTGGGGCCATTCGCTAAAGCGATAGCGCAAGCCAAAATTAGGTCTGTTTGGCGTTCGTCTGGACCGATGGCTCTGCCTACTAAGTCAAAGCGACCACGGCCGACCGAAACCGCCTCAGGTGAATTCTCCAAACCAATTGATATCGATGTTGTAAGAACATCTCTTCGGCCTTCGAGTTCCTGGGCGATCTCTACCAAAGTCATTGATCGCTGCGCTTCTGTTAGTACGGACATGACTTCTTCGCCCAGGCCGCGGAACTCGGACTTGTTTTCATCAGATGCCACACCGATCATCAGACCTCGTTTGGTCACAAAGCGATCGTCATCCTGCACGATGCCAAGCAGCATGTAAGGTCCGAATGCTATCCCAAAGCGCTCTGTCTCGCCTTGAAACAGGTCGGAGAACAAGACTTTGGCGCTTATAAAACCACCCACACTTTCCAGGTGGGAAAGCGTGCGGTCTCGGATTTCTTGAAGATCACCATCTGTCAGGCTCAAGTTCTCGTAGAGGTCGTATGTTCCTCGTTCAACGATCAGGGCTTCTTCCATTCCAGAGAGCGTACTTCCGATATGATGAATGCTCTCATCTTTTGCGAAGACTTCGTGCATTCGGGCTCGGATTTCGTCGCAATGCATCGCGTGGCCCGCTTCGCGAAGTATGAGAATACACCGTACCGTGCTAGGCAAACGGGAAGCAGCTCTAACGAAGTCACCCTCGATTGAAGCCTCGAAGCGTGCTGACAACTCACCCATGATCTCCGAAAGTGGGTAGTCGGGCAGCGCTGCGGCAATTTCTGACAATCGGATCGGCAGTTTTTGCTCGCGTATCGCGGAGACGATCCGCTGCCGCAATGAGCCAGATAAGTCTTCCGGCTCATGGCTCATCAAGAGCAGGTCTTGTTCCTGAATCCAACCTGCTTCGGTTCGAACGCTTTCAGCGTCGAGGAACGATCTCATGTCGCCAAAGGCTAGATCGACCGCAAGACGCTCCTGCGCCGTAAGCAGATTGCTTACAGCACTTATCTGTTCGTCAGAGACAATTTTCCGGTTCTTGAAGAGCTTTTCCAACGACCCTTCTTGCTCCAGCGCGCCGATCAAAATTTTCTTTGTGCGTTTCGTCTCGAGCTTTTGCTTTGCTTTTTTCTCAATCTGACGAATACGCTCGCGCGTCACACCATAGTCGGAAGCGACTTGTTCAAGCGTTTCAGTCTGCCCTCTGTTTATGCCGTACCGCCGCTGAAGAACGTCTTGCTGCCGATCGTTGAGGGTCAAAATACATCCCTCAATGATTTCGGTCACCGTCAATTCTTCGACCGAAGCACGTTCGGAGGCCTTAATGTCTTCAGGCTTAATATTGCCAAGTTCGAATATGCTTGTGAGCGATGTATGGGAAACAAATTCGCCTTGCAGCAAACGTCTAAGATCGGGCGCGATCTCGCTACGCACACCGCAAAAACAGAGACGCGCCTCAATCATCTTGGTTACGATCTCGTCCAGCTGTTCGATGCTTTTTCGTCCGCAGCCTGGCAGCGATCGAATGCGCAACGCGGTCTCATTGTATGTCTTTAGGAAATCCACAAAGCTCTGCCGGTGCTCTACCTGGTCAATTTTGAGAAGGTTTGTGAGTCTTGTAGGCGGCGACCATTCAAAAAGTTCATCAGGATAGATCATTCCAGAGAAGAACACTTCAGCGGCCCTAAGTGCTCGTTGGAAGTCACCTTCTCCGCTTGGGACCGCTTTCTGGTCACCTTGAAGATCAGTTTTGCTCGGTACAAAACTGCGCATGATTAGGTCGAGTTCATCTGCCGACTTGCGCCCGAGGTTCGGCAGTTTCAAGAAAGCTTGCCGGGCATGTTCCGGCGCTTTCATGTACTCTCTTACGGTAGCAACTGGCAGACGATGCGAGTGTGCAGAGATCGCATTCAAGAGGCGAACGGAGCAATCGGCTTCACGTACGACATCGACGATGCTGTCTGCTGCGGTCTGCCGGCCCTGATCGAGTTTGCGCGCGAACTTCCTCACAAGGTCATCAAGTTCCGTTGCGGTCTTTTCGCCAGAGTTTTCGAGCTGCCGGAAAGCTTCTCGCGCAGCGTCAGGCGCTCGCATGTAGACCGCGACCGTTTTTGCGGGCAACTCACCTTCGGCATTGCGCAACACATTAATAAGACGCGTTGACGCGAAACTCTGTATCGCCAGGTCCAGAAGACGTTCTTCTTCAGGATTATTTTGAGAAGCGGACCGAGCAGACTGATTTAGTCGACTGTTGGAGGTGTCTGCGGCTTGTTGTTTCGAAGGGATGCCCTGATGCGCCTCATCGATGGCCAAGCCCAATTTCATGACCGTCAAGTCATCGTCAGAAGTCGCCTCAGCTGAATCAATGTGGCCCGCGTCCATCGCTTCGGGCGTCACTGCAAGCTCGGTGACATGGTCTAAAGTCAGGGAAGGACTTTCCAACACGAGCACGGCCGCCGGTTCGGGATCGCCTCCTAGTTCGGCTCCGATCACACCGATTTTGGCTTCGGATAATAAATTTCTTGAGACGTGCTGGGCATCGGACACGGCGAAGGGACTTTGTGCGCGGGTTGCGGCGCCAGGTGCCTTTGGCACAGTCTTCACCGTTTCGCCGCTCACGAGAGCTTTCAGCTTCTTGCCCAGTCTTGACAGCATGTTGCCTGCTTGCCCCCCAGTAACGTACTAAGAACAAGGTAAAATACCCTTTGATGCTCGTTCAATCTATCAAGTGCGGTGGTCAAATGCCACTTGTTCCGCAGTTCGCTGAGCTCTTTTGTACCGGTTGAGTCATTGCGCGCACTTCTCAACTGCTGACTGCAATCGCCGGAACGCTCTCATCTAGGTCATCTCTAAGATCAAATTGCGGGGTCAACACTGCGAAGTCGCCCAATTTCAACACACGATGTGAGGTCTCTAAGCTTTCGGGGGCAATCAATAGCTCAACAGGATTCTGGAGCGACCACAGAATTCGATCGGTCGTCAGCTCTTCTTTTTTTGTGATCCAACGCGTGGAAACGACACGGCCACTCTGATCCGTGTAGTCGACTTTTGCTCCAGTCGTGATTGCCTTGCGGCCGACCTCGCCCATCACTGGTACTCCCTCAAATTGCCACCCATCAAGTAAGTCGTTATTGGTGAGAACTAGCGGTTGAATATGATGGACTTCCTCCGCCAACTGTTTTCCTGCAACTGAGACCAACCAGTTTTTGTTGGACTTTATGAACTCAGCAGCGGCAGCCGCTTGACGGCAGCCCCATTCGATTGTTTGGCGGCTGCGCCAATGATCGTAGCAAGTTATATTGGAGCCGATCAGTGCCTTTACTTCAACTACAAGAAGTAGGTCATTCTTCTTTAGCAGGAGGTCGACCTCTGTCGCAGTCTGACCTGCCACGCGCAGTCGCTTGTTCCGACCAATCAACTGCCAATCTGAGTCTTCGAACGACTTTGCTAAGAACTCCTCCCAAACATGGCCATAGGCATCCCCAACTTTTCCGCCCGAAAGCAATGCCTCTCTAACCTTGAGATTCCATAATTCTGGATCTCCATTGAGTAGCCAAAGTGTGTCATCTTCTGAGACGCTCAGGAATGGCCGACGTACAAGGTCGTGGTGGCTCTTTGTAGGAAGAGTGCTTGAGAGCGCTTTGATAGTTTCAGCTACCTGTTTTCCACCAACACTCGAAACAGCCGACTCAATCAGACTTGAGGGGATTGGAACGGATGTTCGTCGACGGAAAGATCTGGGAAAGGCCTTCTGTACGGCATCAGCCGCCATGCCAAACCAAGTCAGACACATTGAAGTAAGGTAGTATGTCGCATGATCCTGCTTTCCGGCGCGTGCCGATGCAACCACCAGAAGATCATCTTCTGCTTCCACTTGAGCAAGTCTGGCAGAGCTTTGACGTAGCAGGGATTCCATGTCGATCTGGCGAGGATTTTCGCCCACAAAACCAGCGTAGAATTCTAAGGCTTCTGTTAGTACCGAGGTTTCGGAGGCCTTCAACATTTCACGCACATACCGCTCATTGCGCGGTAGATGCATAACGCCAATGAGCTTGCGTCGAATAGCTAGGTTCAGCATCAAGCTTCGCTTTTTATCGGCGTATTCTAGGCGTGCTTCTATTGGTGAGCCTGTCTGAAGCTTCGAAACCACAAGATCACCATATGAAACAGAGTCCATAACCCAATCCAAGCTATTCACTTCAGAGGCGAGTTGAATAGCCTTGTAGAACCGTCGTATTGAGGACAAGCGCGTACTAGGTGAGAGCTTCCGGGCGCTAGGGTCGACGACTTTCCTAGAAGCGTAGTTGAGTGCTCTGAGTGCCGCGAAAAGTACGTCATTTGCGATTCCGTTCCGGTCGTGAATGCACTTCTCGTAATCCGCTACGGTTTGGTCTTCTTTGGGAGCACCGATAGTGAGCTTAGAGAAAAAGCGGTCTAGTGCTTTGTCGAATATTTGCAGAAGTTCTTCGATCGAGACCTTCGGAAAGTTGTTCAAGCAGCTTTTAAGCCGCGCCTCTGAGTGTTCCTTAGATTTTTGCCATGGCCCAATGAATGACAAATAGTTGGAGTACTCTGCGAGTTCTTCCGGGCTGAGAACTGTGGAAGCCACCGTCCTTACAATTTCGACTACAGGTTCATGTTCTGCTGCGTAGTTTTTAACAAGCAGTTTTTGTTCGCGAATTGCCTTAAGGAGGCTAAGTGTCGGTTGCGTTGCCAACGTGCGTTGGAAGCGTTGACTGTCACCCTCAGCAAGTGCTGAGCGCAGTTGTTTGACTGTCTTGTAAGTCTGCTTTCGCTCAGCATCCATGGAAGTTCGTAGCCTTTATTGCTATCCTACCTATACCTCTCGAAATTGTGGCGGATCGGCTGGTTTCTAAGCTGTTTTTAAAAGCAGGAGTTCTGATGACGCCTGTAAAAAGAGTCTGATGACTTTGGATATGTCTTTTTTGCTGGTTTGCCGGCCTAAACCTAGTCGGAAAGCATTACGCGCCCTAGGAGTGTCGCCGAACATGGTAAGTAGAACATGAGAGGTTTCGACATGTTCTGTGGCGCAGGCGCTCGATGCGGAGAAGCAGATGTCGTTTCTTAGCTTCTGCATCAGCGCTTGTGGTACAACGCCGTCGATTGTGAGCGACATCGTGTTTGGCAACCGCGCCTCTGTGTTGCCATTGACCTGCACCGCTAAGGTCTCTTTGAGTTCCCTTTCAAGCTGGTCTCGCAAGGCACCAATCCGATCCCGGTCATGGTCTATGTTTTTTGAGATGAGCTGAAATGCATGTCCAATACCCGCAATGCCAGGCGTGTTTAGGGTCCCCGCCCTCAAACCCTTTTCCTGCCCGCCACCAAACATCACTGGCGCTAAGTTCACCCGTGGTTTTCGGATCGACCGGTAAAGGGCCCCTACCCCTTTCGGTCCATAGGCCTTGTGCCCGGAAAAACTCGCCAGATGGATGGGTACGTTCTTGAGATCAACTGGCACAAAAGCCGAAGCTTGCGAGAAGTCCGTGTGAAACAGCGCCCCAGCCTCTTCGGCAAGCTGGCCTGCCTCCAAGATGGGTTGCAGAACGCCCGTCTCATTGTTGGCAGCCATGATGGACACCAATCCGGTCTCATCTGTCAAAGACAGGGCCAGCTCATCGAGGGAAATCTGGCCACCTTCATCTACCCCCAATCGCGTTACCCGCGCGCCTTGGGCTTCGAGATGGTCGAAACAGGCCAGAACAGATGGGTGCTCGATCTTGCTGGTGATCAGATGCGTGCGTCCTGCCTCTTTGAGCCGAGGGAACGCTCCAAGGATCGCAAGATTGTTGGCTTCCGTGGACCCGGCTGTAAAGACAAGCTCGGTTTCCTTGCAATTGAGATGGCCCGCAATCTGCTCGCGCGCAGTCTCGACAACCCGAGCTGCCGCTGAACCTTGGCTATGCTCAACACTTGATGGGTTCGCATATACGTCCCGACTGACACGTATGACCGTCTCCAAGACCTCCGGATCAATCGGAGTAGAAGCGTTGTGGTCAAGATAAATCGGTGCCGACATCGCTTCACGCACTCCCCGCGATCAGCTCGGCCGCATCCGCCGGGGATTTGAGGCGGACCGAGAGTTGCCGCACACCACGATCGATGTGCAATCGCAAGCGCGCCAGCAAATCACTGTCGTCGGTTTCGATCTCCTCAGCTCCAAACTCGACGTATTTCAGAAGGTCGATGAAGAGAGGCTGGAAATCTCCAAAGAGCGTATAGGCGTTGAATTCTTGGCCCTCTCCCGCGTCATCGGCTGCGCCAGATATGGACCCGGCTTCAAAGGATGACAACATGGCCATGCGGCAAACGAGGTTGGGTGTCAGACCTGATCTTTGTGAAATGATCCGCACCTGGCCGGTCGCCGTCGATGAGATCCGAAACTTGTTAATGTGCATCGGTCGTCTCCAGAACCTGTGCATCCGCTTCAGCACTCAACACCGTGATCTCCGTGCGCTGTCCACCGCTCACAGCACCAATCTCAAAACGTCGGCTCACATAAGGGCTTATGATTTTTGACAAATCCGGGGTCAACTCAGTGTCGGTGCACAGCATGACGACCTGCGCCGAGCTGCGCGGCACGTAGTTTGCCATCAAGTTTGTACGGTGCTTCCGGTCCAGACGTGACAACGGCGTGTCAATGATCATCGGCAATTCGCGCCCACTTGTTCGGCCAAGCGCCCAAAGCATCGAGATCGCAAAGAGTTGTCGCTCGCCGGCGGAGAGTTCGGATGGGGTAATCTCTCTGCCCTCTTTGCCCATAAGCTTGAGCTGAAAACTGTTGGGGTCGACGATCACGTCATGCACCAGCGACTTCCGCGTGACGAGGCCGCTGAAAGCCTCAATGAAATGCTTAGAAAGCGAGGCGAGGCGCCGCTGAACAATTCGCTCCTCATACTCATTGAGCGCGGCCTGCGCTCGCGTCGCCAGGTCTCGTTTCTCTTCGGCCTTTGCAAGCGCGAAGACGGCATCCTGGGACTTACGCAACTCGCGCTCCAGCCGTTCGATCAGCGCACGAGCCTTTGTCGCCTCGCCTTGCTTTCGATTGAGCTCAGTTTCGACGGCGCCCAGTTCGAACTCTGCTTTCTTCAACTCCTCAAATGCGCCCGAGGCAGCACCGGGACGGAAGTTCTTCAACTGATCCTTCAAGGTTGCACGTTGCTTTTGCAGCTCAGCCAGTTGCGCAGCCATTGTGGCCACCTTCACCCGTTCGTCCGCAACCTGAGAAAGTTTCGCCAAGACCCAGTCCGGTTCCGTGCTCAGAGCCATTCTAGGCCCGTTGCTTTGGCTGGTCTTAGCGAAGTCTTTGAGCTGCGCAAAATGCGTCTTCGTCCATGTCTTGTCGTCTTTGCCCACGGCCGCCTGAAAACTCGAAACAAAGGCTTCGATTGCTGTCGCGCTTTGCTGCCCGCGCGCCTTCTCCAAGTCTGCTGAGAACCGTTCGAGAAGTTTAGGAGCCAGGGCAAAAGGCGCGACGCCGTTTACAAGCGACTTTAACGCGTTGGTTTGTTTGGTCAGGTCAGCTTCGACCCGCTTTAGCTCCTCTGATAGGGTTTCACGGCTGAGCGCGATACTTCCCCCCTCTTGTTCAAAGACTTTCTGTGACGCCTCGCTTCGGCGCGCGAGCTGGGTACGCTTTACTGATAGCGATCCAATCTCCTCTTCAGCCAAGACCAGATCAGACTTTGCGATCTCCAAGTCGCGCCGGAGACCTTCTAAGTCGGTGTCACCGCCCCGGTCCATGCTGCGTGATTTGTAGAGGGCGAGATCGCCCCGAAGCTGATCGAGAATATCGATCCCCAGCAAGGATTTGATTGCATCTGTCAGCCCAGTGTTTTCCTGATCGTCAGCAATGTCTTGGATCTTCTCTCCATCGAAAAAGAAAAGCTGCGACACCCCAGCTGGAATGATGTCTTCAAGATAGTGGTTCCAATCCTCGCTGGGGATATCTTCCACCGGTGCGCCATTGCGTTCAAACTCAAGGCTTTCAATGACGCTGGCACCGCGAGCAGCCCAAGATCGCCGCACGGTGTAGAGGTCCTCATTGCCGAGGTGTTGGCTCTTGAATGCCAGTTCGACGGAGGCTCTGCGGTCCTTTGCGAAGTTGTTGATCCGTTTAAAGAGATGCCGCTCATATTCGGCCTGCCCAACACGCGCGCCAAGGGCGCGTTTGCCATAGAGCGCCAAACGTACGGATTCCAGGAACGTTGTCTTCCCTGCACCATTATGGCCAACGACCAAAACCACAGTTTTTTGCTCGTCTGGCTCGGGTGCAAGATCGAAGCGGTGCTCACCGCCATAGAGACCAAAATTGATGAGGCGTAGAGACTGTAAGATCATGATTCAGTCTCAAACAGGGGGTTGGACGAAGATGCCTCGCGATCTTTCAATCGCGCTTTGCGCTCGTTTAGCACTATTGTTTCGTCTCGCCACTCTTGCTCCAGGATCGAAGCGATCTTTCGGTGAATAAGTGTCCGGCGTTTCAGACCCCGCACAGAACGCTCTGCCTCCAGGAGCTGAGCCAAGAGACGTGGCGGCAAATCATGCGCGGCGCAGACATCCGCTAGGACCTTTGCGTCATCGGCTTGGAATTCAAATCCGTCGGTCGCATCGGCCGGGAGTTCCTTTCCCGTCACAGCTTTGAGGGTCTCTGAAACAGCGTCTCCCCAGTCACCCTGTTCGCTCCGCCAGATCCGACGGATTTCCCGCAGCTCTTCCACCTGAATAAGGTCGGTCTTCTCTCCTGGCGGTGCATTGGCATTCACCTGCTCTTGCGCCTCCAGTAGTTTTCTCAAGAGCTCTTTGCGGTACTCGAAAAGATAGGGCCCCGGAATGGATGCCTCTGCATCGCCCACGAAGGTCACAGAGCCGTCCCGTCTGCGAAAATCTCGAAACTCCCGTTTCCGCTCGGGATTTTGTGTTTCAGCCAGCTCGTCACGTAGATCAAGCAAGGGCTCAAGCCATTCCTCGCCATTCTCAACAAGCGCCTCCATGGCCTTGTCTTTTGTCACAACCGTGCACACCCAGCAGCCAAAGCGGGAATTCCCACAGCTTTCGGTTTGCTTGTCGACCACAAGTGGGCACTCGCCAGCTTGCGCGTTTCGATACATCGCAAGCAAATCGCGGTTGTCCGATCCCCAAGGTGACTGATTTTGCAGCAAGAAAGCCCAGACATCATCCACACTAAAGGTCTCGATCGGCGTGAAGACGAAAGCGCCGGGCAAGGTCGAGTGGCGAGACAAAGACGTCCCGTCGATCTTGTGCAGCGACATCACTTGCGCGCGCGTTGCGCTTTCTGATGACCGGACGCCCAGAACCATGACAACTTCGCCATATTCGGCAACGCGGTTCTTGATGAAGGCATTGGCCGGGTCGATCTTCAAGCGCTCCGTGCACCAGCGAAAGCGTTTTGATGGTGCAGGATATCCGCGACCAATCAGGTTCACCCAGAAGCTATCCGAGATCTCCGGAACCACCTTTTGTGCGGTGATAGGCATGTTCTGGTCTGCCGCTGCCGCGTTGATCGCAGCCAAAGTCTCGTCGATGTAGTTTACGATCACTGGCGTTTCGACAAGGGTGTCGGAGCTCAAGACGAAGATTGGCTTGCGTCGCGCATCTTCCGGGAGCGTACGAATAGCACTCCAGATCAGCTGCAACGCACAGGTTGAATCCTTTCCGCCGCTATACCCGATCACCCATGGCCGGTCGTCCGCTGCATAAACGGTGCGGATATGTTCCTGCAGAGCGCCAAGATCGAGCCCTGTTCTCTTTGTTTGGTTGGTTTCATTATTCGATGTCATGCGACGACTTTCTCCTCAGCCAATGACGCCAAGTAGTCGTCTTCATTCGCTTGTTCTTTTTCATTGAGTGGCAAACCCACTGCCCCAATTAGGACGTTGGCCGCCAGATGTACGGATTTCACACTTCCATCCATTCCGCGCGCGCCCATGACGCGTGGACGCCAGAGCTGGGCGTTGCGCTTGCTCCAATTGATCTCCGCGAGCGGCGCCAGGCTTTCCGCCCACCCATCAGGTTTAGCTCCAATCAGTCTTGCCCCCAGGACACCAAACGCCTGCAACATGACGCCATGCGCATGAACGGTTTCTTTGCGCAAATCACCTGCCGTTGTCGCGCCGCGCATCAGTTTCTGCCAGTCCGGGATGACCTCAGAAACCTGACGCCAATATGCGATCACGGTGCTTTCAGTGTTTTCACCGAACCGATCGGCGTCTTGCCCGGCCAGCCACTTGTTGGCTTGATTCAGGCTGGACAAGGTAAAGAGGTTTTTGGCCCGGTTTGAAAGAGATGTTTTTTCGAGCTCGGTGAATTCTTGGAAAAACGGAATGTCCTCTAACACACGCGTGCTCAGACGCGCCAAAGGATTTCTGCGGTCATAGAGGACGTTCAACGACCCAGATGGACGTACGGCATTCTTGTTGAGGTCTGCGAACATTTGTTGGCAGCGCTCCAGCCCCTCATCGACGAAAAGCACAACCGAGATGGTTTCGTTTTCCAGTTTGGGTCGCGTCTTGAGGGCTTCTGCGATTGCAGCGCGCCGATGCTGTCCATCGTTTAGGATGATGCGCGCTGTCATCGAAAGCCGTAGCTCGCCTACATTTCGGAACTGAAGACCATCGCTGGCTGGGGAAAACTCAAGATCACCATCCACAGACGCGCAGAGAGACGAGAGCGTATATTCTTCGAAGTTTTCCGAGAGGTAGGATGCGATTTGCGGAACGCGGACATTTGACAGCACTCGTTGAGCGCGCAGGTCTGCTGGCAGTTCCTGACTGTCGAAATCGAAAATCTTCGGCACCATCTTAAGAGGAACCATGATCACATAATATTCGGTTCCAGCCTGGACGCCGCGTATGGCTGCAAAATTATAGAAATTACCGCTCATATGACCCCCTACTGCTGGTGGAAGTCTATGGAAGTCTCTCCGGAAGTCAACCCCCCCCTAAGGGCGTCTGTAGCGGCTGCTTCCTTCTAAACAAAACGTCACGGCCAACTAGCGCAATTCTATGTTGAGGACGAGTAAATTCGGCATCTGGCTCGATGCGCAGCAAATAGCCCAAAAATGTGGGCGGTCGACTTCAATATGAGGGCCGCGAACCCTTCGATATGAGGCTTAGTCTTGTCCAGCTTTCCTCTTCGATCAAATCTCTAATCCGACGAACCGGTAGGTCGCCTCAAAGGCCTTGTTTCAAAATCGTCTCAAACTCGCTTAGACCATCCACAGCCGTCCGTACATCCTCATTGACTTCGCCTCGCGGCAGATAATCCGATGATACCTGCGCCACAAAATTCATCTCCATCTGCCGCTGTTCCTCGGCGACGACGGTTTGAACGACAGGCGCGGTCTTCTTTGGAGCGACATCAGTTTTCCCTGACGATTGGCCATCAGCAGCCTGGAGTGCGGCCTCAACATCGGCCTCGGGTCCGCCCGACTCGTTCGCTGGCGGTGTCATCGGCATCGCGCGCATACTCAACGGCAACGTGCCCTGCGACCCACCTCCCCCTGGTTCCGGGAACGGCAACTCGCCCGTCTGCGCCGCGTGGATCGCCTTGAACAGCCGATCGTTAAAATACTGGATCCGCTTCGCGCGGACCGGCATCTGGGCATCGATGACCATGACGATCTCGTCGAGCGGCAGGCGGCGCGCCTCATCTTCCGGCAACAGCGAGCTTTCCTCAGTCCGTGTCGATTGGCTGCGGCCTTCGAATGGGTTCTTGCCGATTGATTGAGATCGCGTGACCACGGTCTTCGTGGTCTTGCCGACCGCCTTGCTCAGCTCCTCGACTGTCTTCTCATCCGAGGGCGTCAGGTACAGCTTCACGCCGGCGTTGCCCTGCAAGGCGCGGCGGGTGTTCTCGCCGTAAATTTCATCGAGGGCGGGGATGGTTTGTGTCACCACGGCCAAATGACCGCGATAGGTGCGCAAGGTCTCGATGCTCTCAACCACGATGGGCATCTTGCCGAGGCGATTGAACTCATCGAGCATGATCATCACCGGCCAAGGCTCGTCTGGCCCGGGATCCTTTTCTTGCATGGCGGAGAGAAGGTCAGAGAAGAAGAGCCTGATCAGCGGCGCGAGCGGCTTCACCATCAGCGGCTGGACGACGAGGTAGACGGAGAAGGGCTTCTTGCGGATCGTGCGGAAATCAAAGTCCGACACCGCCGTCGCCTCATCGATGGCCGGATTCTGCCATTGATCGAGCCCCGAGGTCATCAGAAGCGAGACGTAGGAGGTCAGCGTATCGTTGTTGGTCGAAGCGAGCCGCGTGAAGATCAATTTGGCGGCCCTGTTGTCGACCTCGTGACCCCGCGCGAAGTATTCCTTCTGCTTGTTCCCGCCCGAGGCGGCGATGCGGTAGATTTCGCCTAGGGTCGGGCGCTTACGCTGGAAGGCCAAAAGCCCTGCGGCGACGAAGAGATCGATCCCGCCCTTCAGGAGACCCTGAACCCGGTCATTGTCGCTTTGCAGGAAGAGCGTCGCCAGGAGCTGCAATTCCATCTGCTGGCGCGCGGGATCCTTCAATTGATAGATGCGCAGGAGCGGATTGTAGCGATGCGTGCGCTTGCCCTCCCAATCGGTGGGGGCAAAACGATAGACCTTGTCGCCCTGGGCTGCGCGGTGCCGGGCTGTTGCCTCGAAGCATTCCCCCTTCACATCGAGCGTCACGGCGGAGCCTTGCCAGGTCAGCAAGTTTGGAATGACGAAGCCCGTGGTCTTGCCGCGGCCCGTGGGGGCCACGATCAGCGCGTGCGGGAAGACTTTCGAGCAAATGTATTTCGCGCTGGATTTTGGAGAACCCAGCTTGCCGAGGATGAAGCCGGTGCCGGGCGCGCCGAAAAAACCATTGGACTTCATCTCGCGCGCAGTCTGCCAATGGGTCTGGCCAAAGCGTGTCAGAGCGGACCCCGAGAGGGCGAGGCTCAGCATCATGCCGGCGGCGGCGAAGCTGCCGATGATCAGGTGGATCAGCTGGGCATCCTCGGGGCGGCGATCGAGGATCGCCAGATAGTTCTGCGCGATATAGGCAAAGTCGATCTCGGCCCCGAAGCCTAGATCCTGGTAGGTCAGTACCGCCGAGGCGATGGTATAGCCCATGGCCCCGGTCACCAGCGTCACCAACAGGACGCCCGTGGCGATCCGCGCCTTTCCCATGGCGGCGCTCAATGGACCTGACCCCGCTCGGTTTCGCCATCCACGTCTGTCGCGCGGTGTTTTTCAAATTCGGCATCGGCCAGTTCATCGACCACCTGACGCAGGGCCTCCGTGTTGGCCGTCGCGGCATCGGATTGCAGGTAGACCTTGGCGACATAGAGCCGGTCGAGGCGGTCCTCGAGAACCTTGTCCAGCGCATCGGCATCGCCGGATGTGAGCCGGTCTAGTTGGCGAACGTCCAGCACCCGCGCGATCTCACCGCGGAAGGCGTCGCGCTCCGCGTCGGTCTCGAAGGGCGCGGACAACTCCCCCGCCCGCTCATGGTCCAGAACACGCGCAATCTCCTCTGCGAGGCGGTCGGACCGGTCAAACTGCGGTGCAGTTTCATCGCGGGTCGCTAGACGTTCGTCACGCTTGCCCAACCCGAGCCCGTCGCGCATCTCGGTTTCGCGGCGGACCTGATTGATGACCTCCGTATCCCGGATCTCGACGACGGCGGCATAGGTCGCGCCGAGCCCACGGGCGAGGTGGGACGGCATGTCCGGATAGCGCGCGCGCAAGTCATCCGTGACAGCATCGGCAACAGGGGTGCGGGCATCGCGACCCTCCATGATCCGGTCGACCTCGCGGGTGATCTCGCTGGCGCGCGTCGCATCGGTGATGGTCTCCCTGTAGGGCTCAGACCGGTCGATCACATCGCCAGGGCGTGCGAGCAGCTCCGGATGTGCCTCAAGATATGCGCGCTGCTCCGCCTCGATCCGGCGCTCCGCCCTTGAGACAACCTCCCAGTCCCGGTCCTCGATCTGCTGCGCTGTCAGACCCTCTGCGCGCATTTCCTGACGGATTGTCCCTTCCATCTCCCGGACTGCGTCCCGGTGATAATGGAACCCCTCGCTGACCGGTTCCGCTTCCACGATGCCATCCCGGCGCAGCACGTTCTCCCTTTCTAGAAGCGTGCCAAGCGCGACATGCACGTCATTCAGGATGTCACGCGCCTGTTCCAGATCGGCACGGCGTTCGAGGTTCAGATCGCGCGCCTCGGCCACCTTGGAGAGATCATTGGCGATCCATTGATGCTCGAGCGCTGCGTTTGAGGCGCCTATCTCGATCCGGGCGACCACTTCCGATGTGCTGATCCCGGTTCCGCGCAGGGCTGCGTCGATCCGAGAGCGCAGGCGCGGCTCGGCAAGGCGTTCGAGCTGGCTCTCCTGAATGTTTGCCTCTGAGTAGACCCCGCCCTCCGATGGGGACTCTGACAGCGTGGATGATCGCAATCCGAGAGGCTGCATGTGCTGGACCTGCGCCTGGATCTCGATGAGGCGCTTTTCCAGTACGGGACGTTCCGCATCGGACTTCTCTGCGATCATGCCCTGCACCCGCGCGAGCTTCTCCGCATATTGACTTCTCAGATCCTCGAAACTCTGATCCTCGGCCATATACACATCTCCTGTTCGGTCCACCTGCCCGCCGCGCGCCAGCACCTCGCCCGCGCGGAAGAGTGCCGCGGCGATGTCTTCCCGGGCCTCCCGGGAGGCCTCTGCGGCAAGCGAATGGTAGACGGTTCTGGTGTTGGCGATCTCCGCCAGCGTCCGCGTTAGGTCAGTCCCCACGCGTTCCCGCTCGCGGGGCGCGCGACCCTCTTCTTTCGCCGCATAGACCTCACTGGTCCGGGCGGGGTAATGCACGACACCGCGTTCCACCCGGCGCGTAGCCTCCAGGCGCACGCCGTACTTCTCGGCTTCCTCGACCATGGCGAGGCGGAAGTCGTCATAGTTGAAGCGATGGTTCCGCCCCAGAAAGAAGAACTCGCCTTCCTGCGAGCGGCGGTTCAGCACCAGATGCGCATGGGGGTGATCGCGGTCTTCGTGCACCGCGATGATGTAATCGAAATGCCCCGCGTCTGTCTGGAAGAACCGCTCAGCCACATCCGTCGCGATGTCGCGCACGTCCTCGCCGCGGGTGCCGATGGGGAAGGACATGAGCATGTGGGTGGTCTGCCCGAGCTTGGGCTTGAAGCCCGCATCCCACCGCTTGGCAAAGCGCTCGGTGAGGTCCTTGATGTCCTTCGCTTCGAGCTTCGTCTTGCCATCAAGGAACCCGCTACTGTCCACAATATGGGTGGACTTGGTGGTCAGATACTCGAGCTGGTTTGCGAGCTGCGATTTGGTATGCGTGCCCCCGCCCCGGATCGCCTTGAAGACCGCCGGCCGATGCCCTGCTGCCGCGCGTACAAGCTGGCTCTGCTTGGCGACATGCAGGCCCTGCATCGAGCCGCGGATGCGGCTCCAGCCGTCCCGGAAGACCTCGCCGGTGACGGCGTCGACAGCATCATTCAGCCGCATGGGCAAACCCCCTCAAGGCGGCCGTGGCTTCGAGCTTCATGGCGTCCCGACGGCGGCGCAGGAGCAGATCGATCTCGTCAGCGGAATCGAGGATGAATCGCGCCAGCCCGCGCATCTGCGCAAGGCGCAACTCGGTGAACTCGGCACTCGTGCCACCATCAGCCCCCTGCCCCTGCCGGTTGGCCTTGGTCATCTGCTTGGCGATCTGCGCGACCCCATTGCCAACCTCGTGCAAAGAGGCCCTGTATCGCGCCATCTCGGCCGCCATCTGCGCGTCCGGAACGAACACCCCGCCTGCCGCCTGAATGAGCCGCCGCAGCCCCTCGGCACGGCTCTCGACCCCGGCCTTCGCCAGCACCTCGTCGAGCGCCGCAAGCTCCGCAGCCGTGACCTTCACACTGACCGCCGAGACCGGGATCGCGGCATCCATCTGACGCTCGGCATCGGCTTTGAGCGTGTACTGGATCGCTCGCGGCGACACGCCGAACCGCTCAGCAAGGGCCGATGTGGTCACACCTTCCGCAGCCTCGCGAACGATCTCCATGCGGTCCGCATCTGTGAGACGTTTTGAGCGCGACATGCGAAGAAAGACCCCCTATTTCCTGCCACCTTCCACCAAGGCTGCCACCACCTTACGATAATATACCTAGCTGTCAATTATATACTTACGTTGCCTTCAGTCTCAGGCAGCCTTGGTGTCCGCTTCCCCCGCGGCCCGCAGGGACGCGGCTCTGCCGCCCTCACCACCGGGCGACCCACCTGTCCAATGGGTCCCCTTCCCCAAAACCGCCCGAAGGTCTGGCCGAACACGCATGTGTTCGGACGGAACCGCGGGCGGGCGCAAACCCCACCGACAGGGCGGACAGGCAGGGTCAAGGAGGGCCAGATTTGGCTTGCCAAATCTCTGCCGCAAAAACCGGGAGGCCCTGGCCGATAGGTTTTTGTGGATGGCCCCCTTGAGGCTGACTGGCCGGTCTGTCGCGGCCTGATCATTCCGGGCGGCGATCGTCCTTTGAGCGCGAGGATACCGACACCAAGCGGAAGTCGCTGTGGGCGTTCACACGCGCCGGTGACGGCATCCCTGGAACAGGGATCGGGCCACCCCAAGATCGTCCTGGGGCGGCCCATCCTCTTGAGAGGATTCAGTCCTGGGGATCCTTCGCGCTCGGCGGGAACATCACCAGCTCCGAGACCGCGACCGGGAAGTCGAGCTTGAGGCTGAAGAACTCCGAGCCATCCCCATTGCGGGTGTTGCGGAACATCGCACCCACGCGCTGAAAACGGGTGCGCTCCTGGCCATCGGTATCGGTGAACTTGACGGGGACGGTGGCGACGTAGTGGTTGGTCATTTGGGTTACTCCTTATTGCGATGAGGATCACCCAGCACGGGGGCAAGAGGACCGGTCGCAAGCGCAAATGCGGAGGGTCCGCGGCCCCGCCGTGGAAGCCGTATTTGTGCTTGCCGAAGCGTGAGCTGAGGGCACGAACGGGCCGACCCCGTGCGATCCACATGCATAGCAAAAAGGAGGGACCCGATTGACCTGTGCCATCACGCAGTCGCCACCATCCGCGTCCACGTCCTGCCGAACCTGGCCGGGGTGCTGATGACGCCCGCCCGCGTGGATGCGATGTTCCGAAACACCACCCGAGGGTTGTGCAGGTCTTCAGCCTCATGTGCGACGTCTCGCCCCCTCGGTCTTGCGCTGCTGATGATGTGCGAGGTGCGCACCATCCCCAGCCCGTACCGATGTGGATGGGCCGAACTCTGACGGGCTGGGTAGAGGGATGACGGTGCTGGCCGCCGCGAGTTGCTGAAAAAGTGTGACCGATCGCACGCGCCATGAGACATGACGAAAGGGCCGCGCCAAGCACGACCCCGTTACGGCCATCACGCGCCCAAGCTGTCGAGCAACCCGCTGGTATCAGGCATTCGCTTCAGCGAGTTGCCGATGTGCTCCCGCCAGCGCGGCCCAACCTCCATTGCGGTGGCATAGGCCCGAGCCAGATCATCGGGCCGGTCCTCGGCCATCGCTTCGATAAGGAAAGCCGCCTGCTCGCGGTCCTTCGCGGATTTCAGGCTCCCTGCCCCATCGCGGCGCCGGTCGGCAATGATCAGTTTGTGGATCGCATAGCGTTCCGGGCGGGGCACCTGCACCAGAACGCCGGATCTATAGATCGCCGCCGCGTGGATCGGCTCAGCGATCAGGAAGTTGAGATAGTTCAATCCTTGGGCGTTCACGCCCAAGGCTGGCAGATCACGGATGGTCTCATCTCCGAACGCCGGTGTGAGAAACTCGACCAACTGGCCGCTGCCACCTTGGGCCCATCGCCATGTCCGACCTTGGTCAAGAGCTGGCAGAGGATCGAATTTGAGCGCTGAGAACGTCTCCGCAAGACCCGGGTCGACCTGATCCTGCAACGCAACGCTGAGCTTCTCGAACTGCGCGATGTCGATGTCGCCAGTATTGGCCATACCGCCAATTGGCAGACGGATACCAAGCTCGCCTTCATAGAGGCGAAATGCATTGGTTCCGACGATGGTGCCACCCAAACGGAAGGTTCCGGCTGCGGCCATGGCCGACAGGATGGACCCGGTCGCCCGGTCGATGGGCGTCATGCCTTCCGCACGCAAGAGCCGAACAAGCCGCGACCGTTCCGCCTGCCGATCCTTGGCCGTTGCGCGCAGCTCTTCGATCCGGTCGATGCGCGCGCGCGTCTCGTCGCTGTCTTCGCCGATATAGATGAACCGCATCTCCGTCCCGACACGGCGCGCGGCATACCAATAGGCCTTATCCCCACGCTCCTTGAGCGTGGGCTTGCCTTCGACACCGGACAAGGCGTCGTCCTTCAGAAGACGCACCAAGTCGGTATAGGCGCTCATCGCGATGCTGCTGAGGGGGGTCATGCCTATCATTTCCAAGTTTTGCTTGGCATTCGTATACCTATCAAAACAAGAAATTGCTAGGCAAAGTGATTTGGAGAACGTCCACACCCATGAGAAACGACGAAAGGGCCGCCCGAAGGCGACCCTCTCTCTTCAATCCTGCGACGCCTTCTTCGCCGGGTCGGCAACCCGCATGACCGTCAGGCCTTTCGCTTCCGCCTTCTGCCCGAGGTTCAGTGCAACCCCGTTGCCTCCGAAGAGAACAACCCCCGTCGCCGCGAACTTGTCGTCCAGCATTTCGTCGTTGCACTTGAACGGTGCCGCCCGCCCATGCGCGGACCAACGCGGATCGAAGCGCGCCTGCGCGACCCCGCGTGCCCGGGCCCATCGTGCCGCGATCATCTCCGCCCCGTGCTTGCCACCTTTGTGGCAGAGGAAGATCTCCTGGTTGCGGTTCTGCCTGATCCGCTCGCGAACCTTGTCGAGTGTGTTGAAGATCACATCGACATCGGTCCAGTCGGTGGCGCCTGAGACAATCAGGGGCACCCCCTCGACTTTCGATTTCTCGGCGGTTTCGCGATCATGCTGCTCGAGGAGTTGCCGCGCCTCGAAGACCGCCCCGGTCTCTTGCGCCCGGATGCTTGCGCGCGACCCGGCTGCCGGGATGAAGGCGTGACCGGTCTCGATCTCGTAGCATTCCGCCGCCGCCTCGCTCATCACCTCGATGGCCCTGACAACCTCGCGCAGCTGCAGGAAGCGGGCCTGCGCCCCTTCGAGCGCGGTCTCGGCGATCTCCGATCCGTCGTGAGATTTTGCCAGCGCGCCGATCTTGTCGGCGGTGCGGTCGACCTCCTTGCCGAGCGCCACCTTGCGGCGCTGCAGGATCGTGGCGAGCCCATGGGCCAGCGGTTCGATTTCCGCCTCGAGTCCGGTCCCACGCAGCGGACCGAGCAGAGCCTCGAAGCTTTCGCGGATGATGTGGTCGGTCAGGACGTGATCTTCCGGGATCGGGAGCTGTGCGTCCTTCTCGGTCAGTCCGAAAAGTTCGATGGTCTCGTAGGTGTTTGCATTGTCGTAAGCCATGTCTGGTCTCCAGTATTCGGTTGTGGAGCCACCACGTGAGTGTGGGGGCATGCCCGAATGCCTGGTTTCCGAATCTGCCCGGGTCAGGGACGGCGCAGCCGCCGGCTTGCCGGGCGCAAAAGTTTTCTGCGCGTAGCACCCGACACACGCACACCCTCACGCACGGGACCGCCCCGCGTCACAGGCCGTGCCCTCGCCGAAAAGTTTTGCGATCCTTGACGCGGGCTGATTTGGGGGCCATCCGGAGGATATGCTTCCGCACTCATGTGTGTGTGTTTTGACGGTAGGTTTGCCCGACCCGAGCAGGCAAACGGCCCGACCGGACGCGGGAGACGGATGAAGCGGCGGGATCGTTTTGCCCCGCAAAACAGACCAGAGCGCAATCCGGCGGAGCGGCCGGGGAGGGACGTGCTCGCGAAGCGGGCAAACCGGGATGCTAGGTGCGACGCCGCGGTGAGGCCGCATGGCCGAATGCGCGACGGACCGAAGGGCCGTTCTCCCCTGCGACACGCGAAGCCGAGCAGGGGAGGCCGCAAGGCTCTGGCCGAGGTTGATGTGCAGGGGCTACGCTTTAGGCTATACGGATTACTTCTCCAAGCTTGCGACGTGATCGGACGAAAACCGGTCATTCGCTGCAAATGCGAGGCTCTATTCTCAACGTTGTGATAACCGACATTCAATCTGAAAAGCCACATCTGAGACAAACACCTCAAATCGCTCGAGTGGACATGTTCATAGCACGCGAAGTCACATGCCAAAAAAGGGGCGCGCATGGCACCATCGGAGGTATAGGTGAACACCCTATGAGCGCTTCAAATTCACCATGATATCGTTGGACCAGAATGGTTTTCCCACCGAGGAAATTATGTCGCGGTCATCAAGCCAACTGACAAGTTCGCTGTTTTGATTGGTCCTCTTGAGCGTAGGACGCGCATATCCAGTCTGGATACTGGAATATGGTTGAGGAAGCTGCGCCAAGACCTCACGAACCTGGGACTTGTCGAGCGTTTCGTGGAGAAGGTTGAGCAACTGGATCTGCGTGCTGACTGGCTCAGCGTTCACGATAATTGCTTTGACGATATCAGCAGTAAGTACGGGCAAGGTGGAACTTGTTTCCAAAAGGATCGGCCCGACAATACCGGCTCGCTCGGGAAGGCTGGGAAGCAAGCTTAGATCCATCAATTCGATAATCGCGCGTTTCTCACCATCAGAGACATCGGCACCAAGCAACCGTTCACGGAAGTCGTCGTCGATCGAGAAAGCACTGGGGTCCTGAAGATACGAGGCTATGTTCTCAGCGACAAATGCCGTCTGAAGATCGACTTCGCCCTCAAGTGCGGCCAAATTCCCAGCATCGAACGTGATACGTTGCTCTTCGATTAGAATTCGGCGCTTTCCGGTACTGACAGCTTCCGGGAATTTTTTGAACTCTTTTGGAAGTGCCCGAACATATGCCCGGTAAGTCTCATCTTGTAGATTATCTGCTTCGATCAGAAACTGACGAAGAGGATAAGCTTCCTTTGTGTCGGGTAATGGAACTTCCAAAAGGGCTGAGCGAATTTCATCCTTGCCAAGAAATTCAGTAAGAGCAGCACTATCAAAAACCTCCGACTGAATGAAACCAAGACAATTCGACCACGAAGGTGCGATCTGGGCCCCACGAACAACAATACTCTGATATCGCTCAGGTACGACGTCGAGCTCTGGTAACTTTTTCACTTGGCGTAGGACGAAAGTTTCGACGGCTTCGACATCAAGTGCATCTCGGTCTAACACAGCCAATATCGCTTCGACATCCTCTTCGACGTTATCGTCCATTTCCAACAGCACGTTTGAGAAGTACTCAGCAAAATCGCTTTCCACCCGATCGAGTAGGGGTTTGGCTCTAGAATTTCGAATCCTGGAGTAATGCCGCTTACGCAGGGCGGGTCCAGTTTCTTCTCCGAGGATAGAGCCGAAGATGTACTCAAAGTTCGCAGCGCTCAAATGGTAGTGGCCAAGCTCGTACAACGTCTGGACGACCTGTGGATATTCATTGATCGCAGCAAGATCCTTCGTCTCGATTCGCAGTTCCTCGAGCTTGGCTGGGTCGACTCCTTCTAGAAGGTTGAGGATTTCATGGATATTGTCAGCCACGAACGTGCGGAGCTCAGCATGCTCTTCCCGCTCTCGAGCTAGAAGGGCAGGCGGAAGGTGTTCGATTATGCCCGCGATGTGTACGACTGCGGATGGATCTTCCATTGCCGCGGGGACGAAACCCCGCCAAGCCTCGACCAACCGCTTCATGAATTCGCCAACCTGCGATCCCGACGCATAGTAGGCTTGGAAGAACTCTTGCTGGTTCGGAAACTCATTTGCGAGGTATCCGAAGACCTTCCCGAGCCGATCTTTGTTCTCCTCGGTCTCCAGAAGCGCGTCAATGAGTCGGACGTTCAGTGCATAATCGAGGCCGAAATCGTCCTCCCTCATGCCCGCAATGACTTCACTAGGGTTATCGATCGGAAATCCTGGTTCTGGTGTCTGGAAGGCTCTGATCTGGATCAGGAACTTGTTGTCGTTTGGTGATAATCGCCCCGAATGGAACAGGGACGTGTATTGGTAGTAGCTGTCGTCGAGATAGCCCTCCAAAAGCAGGAAACGGGCGAGCTCGCCGCCGTCACCGAGTTCCTGGAAGAGGCCCTCAATCTCTTGACTGCTGGACCGCAGCAAGACGTTGAACTTGCTCGTACGAATAGTCTTGATCTGTTTTCGCAGATCGGCAATTCGCCTGACCGCAGCCTTTTTCTGTGAGTCCGCCTTGTTCTGTATCGATTGCACTCGATCGGCATAGGTTGCTTCTGGATCGATGCTTGCTTGCAAACCAGAAATGTTTTGTTGGCGTCGGCCTTGGTTGAATGTGTTATAGTGAATGCTCTGTGTATTGATGAGCTCATCGAATTCTTCGTACTCGGATAGCTTGGCAGGTGCCACAAACTGTTGTCCATTCCTACCGACGCCGGACACATTGGCTGGTAACGACTCTAGGAGCGCCATCGCGTAGATCCGTCTGAGCTCACGGATGTCCTTCGGGACCTGCTTTTCAGCTGCTTCGATGCCGCGTTCAAGCTGCGCGATCTCAGATCGATGACTTTGTTCGCGAGCGGCGATGAGTTCGTCCTTGCGCCCCAAGATTCCGGCAAGATGTCCTTCGCCGCGGTGGAGCCTTTCAAAATCCCTCGGGTAGACGTTCTTATAGATCAGCACGGCAAGAAGTTTTGTGGCGTCGAGAACGTTTTCGCCATCTGTTTCCAAGTTCGCGACGTAGATCGCGTACTCGTTGAAGATGTTGTGAATGAGGCGAAGGTCACTTAGATAGCGCGACACTTCGCGTAGGAATTGCTGATCGAGACTTCCGTCCAACTCCAGCCGACTGCCCTGTGCCAGAACCATATCGATCGAGTTCGAACTGTTGATGATTGGAATGACTGGGATGATGAACTCGAAGAACTTGGTCCGGTCTGTATTAACAAACATGTCGTCGCGTAGTGCATAGAGGAATCTAACCTTACGCTTTACTCCCACATTGCCGTTTACGAGACTGTTGATCTCGCGAAGAGTGACAAAGATGTCGGAATCCTCGAAGCGATCTAGATCCTCCACGACGACGAGGTCGTATCGAGTCGACTGGAAGAAGTATACAATCTCATCAAGGTGACGATTGAGGATAGAATCCTGATCCTCCGAGGACGGCCTTATTTCAATGTCTTTCAGCGAAATGCCTTTTAGCGACAAGCCAAAGCTGGCCACGTAGAAGTGATGGATTGCTGACCAAAGAAATATCAGCGCGAAAGCTGCTATCGAGATGTCTAGCCAATTCGTGAAATCGAAGGGCTTGAAGTACGATCCGTCAAAAATCCCGTTGCGATTGTGAAACGCATGCCAGACAGCGAGTATTCCGGAAAGAATGTAAAGTGAGCGGAAGATCGACCAGAAACTTGGCGATTGGATGCGTTTGAAGCGCGAGAGCGGCAGTTTGTCTGCATCTGCGCCATAGAGCAATTGCTGGAGTATGCTCCGCTCAATCTCCTGCCTAGTCACTGTGCGTTGTTCATCGCCTGCTTCGGGCAAAAAGGCGGCAAGCGAGATGTGCAAGGCCTTGCGGGGATAGGATTTCAGGAACGAACGGATGATGCTGCTTTTGCCAGAACCATAAGGCCCAGTAAGAGCGATGTTTGAAACGTCAGGGCTCTCAGTCGCGAACGCCAAGGCGGCCGAATACACCCCTCCTTGGTCTGCTTCATCGGTGGGGGCAAGATCGACGAACTTCGCGGGCCCCTTTCGAGATGCAGATATTCGGCGCAACGTCTCGGCTAATTTGAAGAGCTTATCGGAGATACAGAGGAAGATTTTGGCGCGACTTATATACATGAAAAGCAGTCTACCATGTCCACAAAATTTTCCCAGCCAAGTTATGGACTTAGTCGACAACGCTAGTGAAATTCTGAAGCTTGGCGCGGCCGCAGCGAAATCGCGCTTCGCCCGGAGTCTGTGAGTTCGCTCATCTCCAGATTTCGCACGCGCGGCAAATGGCCGGTAAGCGGGCTGCGGATGCAGCATCTTGACTGGTCGGTGAACGTAAGCATTGGGCCGATCACGTCTGGAGTACGACTTCAGTCCAGATCGACGCCGCCGAGGCGCGGCGCATGGACATGCGTTCGGATTAGGAACGCAGCGCCCGCGCCCGCGATAGCGCCGAAGAGATGCGCCTCCCACGACACGCCGGGTTGGCCCGGAAGAACGCCCCAGAGAATAGTGCCATAGAGGACACCGACCACCAGCGCCGCGCCCAGCGTGATCGGAGAGCGATCCACAAGACCGCGCGCGATGAGGAAGCCAAACCAGCCGAAGATTAGCCCCGACGCACCGATATGGATCGCCGAACTTCCGAACAGCCAGACAAGACCGCCGCCGAGGCCGATCACCACGGCGTTCACGGCCAGCAAGGCCCGCGTGGTCGTAGCCACCAGCAGCCCACCCATCACCAGGAGCGGCGGCGTATTGGCCATCAGGTGCGCGAAGCTTCCATGCAGGAGGGGCATGGCGATGACACCATCCAATCCGCTGACATGCCGGGGGATCAGGCCGAAGGCCGGGTTCAAACCGTAACCGAAGATCCAATTGACGGCCTGGACCGCCCAGAGCAGCGCTACAAAGGCGACAAGCGCCGCGGTGCGCCCAAAGAAGACGCGCATGTGATCCCGGTTCATCATGTTGGCGACAGTAGACGTCACCACAGCGCCTTCATTGGTTTTCGCGCGCAGCACAGGGTGCCACCTCCGGGAAAGGGGGTCGCGGCGGCCAACCTCGGTAGGGCTCAAGCCAAGAGAATGGCTCCGATCTTAAACGGTGTTCCCAGGCCGCCGCGGCATGATTTCACGCTCGGGGCGCTTCAGGGCTTCGGCGTATTTACGGGCATTGTCGTCAATCGTGCTGTGCCAGAGCTTTGAGACAAAGGCCTGGGCGTCTTGAACGGTCATGTCTTTCAGCGAAGAGGACAGCACCATGAATAGCTCATCTTCACTAATCGAGGCGGCGCGGTGCATGGCATCCGCGTAAAATGACGGGTCGTTGAGAACCTGCTCGCGCAGCGGCATCCGCGCGAGATTCTCCTCCGGGATCGCCATGAAGATCGTGTCCTGCAGGTCGGTCAGATACGCACGCCGCGATGTGGACACCGGCTTTCCCGCAGCCTTGGCCTCCAGAACTGCCTGCCTTGTCCTGTCGAGCTTTGCCCTTGCATGGGTCATGATGACATCACGCTGTCGTTCAGGCAGCGCAAATCCGGTGCAACGCTCGATATGAGCAAGAAGCCCTCCAACCTCGGCGTCTACATCAAAGCTCTCGAACCACGGAGCTTTTCCCAGTCTCGCCACCATATGCCTACCCTCGCCCGTTCAATAATATATTATCGTATATCATATTCAGCAGATCGCAAGCAGATGCGAGCTTCGTGCAGCCAGACATGGAAAAAGGGGAACCGTGATCCCACGGTTCCCCTTTGTGTTCAGATCGTCTTCCCTTCGCGTGCCAATTAGGCGACCAGCGACAGCCCCGCGCCCGCATCTTGCTGCGGCTCACCACTGTCGATGAACGGGATGATCGAGAAGGTCTGCCCGCCGCGCTGCTCTTCGTTCTGCACGGCGTTGACGCGCAGATCGCCATCGGGCGTGTTGATCAGCAGCGACAGGTAGTCATTGCCCGTGCGGCTGCTTTTCGCCATCCACGCCGAGCCGACGCGGATCGGTGTGCCCCGGGGCGAGCTGACCTCGATCCGGTAATCCGGGTGGGTCTCCTCGGTCTTGTAGCAGTTCTCGATCAGCATGAACTCCAGATCGAACATCATGTTGGCGATGTAGCCCGTGAAGGAGTTGTCAGCGTCCATGGCGGTGAGCTCGCCCGAGATCGAGCCGGATTTCATCAGACCGTTCGAGACCAACGGGATGATCTCGAATTCGCCGCTCTGGGCCGCGCGCGCCTCTTTCGTCTGCACCGCGTTGACCCGGAACGGGCCGAGGCCCACATCGATCTGCATCGAGATGTAGGGGTTTCCGCTGGTATTGCCCGTCTCGTTCCAGGCCGTGCCGATGCGGACCTTGCGGCCCGATTTGTTGACGGCCGTCACGTCGTAATCCGGACTGCGCGCGGACATCTTGGCCCGTGCCTCAAGCTGGATGGCGATGTCAAAGCGTGACGAGTGGATCATGCCGGTGTACTCGGCGGCTGCGGTTTCGGCATTGCGGGTGAGGTTTCCTGCGAACATGGGATGGTTCCTTTTGGATTGGCCGGTGCCTGACGTCCTTGCCAGCGCATCCGGGATTGCTTTCTCGACCCCTTGAGGGATCACAAATCAGAAAGCTTGCTTTCCCTTTATGCCCCGCCCCCGGCTTCGCGATGCCGTCTGAGTAGGTGTGCCGCCGCGCCCCCGAGTGCTGCGCCCCTCTCCTGCCCGTCTGATCTTGATTGGCGGCCCGGATTTTCTGCGCCGTCCTCCGATCGCGCGATGAAGAACTCCGCCTCTTTGCCATTCAACCGTTGCCCTTCCCGGTCGGTCAGACCGATGCAGCTGCCGTTCGGCAGAAAGCTAATCAGGTACTGACCGAGCCGGTCCTTATGGACAACGTAGCCGGTATTGGCCCAATGCACAGTCTGGCCGGCATCGACGGCCGCCTTGATGTCATCGAGTGTCATGCGAACCTCCTTACGAAGAATGGTGGGGAAACTACGCAGTAAGCCCGGTCGTCGAACCGGGCTTCACTGCAGCATTTCTTTGGCAAACGGCCGAGGCTGTCAGGCACCTTGCGTGGTTTGTGTCACGCGTGCCGCCATCCAGTCCTTCAGGCCGAGAACCGTTCTGCCGGCTGCGACCTCGGAGGCCCAGGCGACCCTTGGGTCGCCGCAAGGCTCATCGCCGGAATGCCGGTCGATGTGACCATTGGCCATCCATGGCTCAGGCTGTATCCGTCGCAGCCAGTCCGCCATGCTCGGGATACGGCCCTGACAGTCTTCGCGGACATGCTGCTCGCCGATCCAGCGCACGGGAATGTCCCGACCCGCGCTATTGGTCAGGGTCAAGCCGAAGACACGCTCCGCTTCGAACAGGCCTTGGGAATGATGACGCAAGGCGCGGTGCGTGAAGAGCGCGAGGTGCTCTTTCGAGGCGTCAAACCAATCGTGCACAGCCTGATAGTCAGACGGCACCCCGCCGAATTTCCGGGCAGAGCTTTCAGCATGATGAAGCGGATGGGCCATCTCAAAGCCCCTCGTCATAGCTGTGCGAGCATTCGACATAGCGGTCCGCGTGATCGAGGATGATGCTGTCTAGTGCTATGTCCCAGGTCAGCGTGCCGTAGCCGCCCTCGTTGTTTTCGAACCCCGGGTGATGGTGATAGGCGAGCGACCAGGCGAAGTCGCCAACCTCTGTGGCAAGCGCCTCCGGCAGTTGGACCTCTGCAGGCTGCACCGTCACATCCTCGACATTGCCGGAGTCGCCATAGCCTTCGTATTCGGCAGTGACCTCGCTGATGCCTAGTGCACGTAGTTGCGCAAGCAGCTCCGTTCGGGATGCCTTCAAGGTGGTTTCGCGCTCTGCACGCCACTGAGCCGCCATTGCGGCATAGTCGATCTGGGGATTGGTCATGGGTCTGTCCTCTTGTCTGAATTTGGGGGGCCGGGTGTGGCATTGGTCAGCGCGCGCCCGGAAAGCGCAGATCGGCCAAATCCCGATCCGCGACGCCCGACCGGAAGCCCGCTTTGACTTTTCAGGCGGCTTGTTCTGCCGCTCTAGCGGCTCGCTGCCCCACGATCCGGGCCAGAATGCTTCCCGTGTCGATCCCGTCCCCATGCGGCAGGAACACCCGCAGCTGGAAGGCGATGATCTCCGTGAAACACCCCATGGCCTTGAGGCCGTCGATCATGCCCCGATCCGCGCCGCCCAGCTCGAGGCGCATCTCGCCTGCGACCCGGCGACGGGTCAGGGTCAGACCCCGGCCCAGATCGACCGGCGCGGTGGTGCCGAGGGCGGCGGTCAGCATCTCCTGCGGTGTTTGCGGATTGGAGACGAGGAAGCGTGCGCGCAGCGCGGCAGCACCTTCCTCGCTCAGCGTGCGCCCGATCATCGCCGTCGCCCCGTCCGGCGTGACCCGGTAGATACGTTCATTGGTGGTCGGAATATCCTTCCAGATCGGCAGCAACAGCCCGGTCAGCAGGTAGAGCTTGGTCGTGGTGGTTTTTGGCAGGGACGCTGCCTCGGCATCCCAAAGCCTTGCGAACTCAGGCCTTCCGATGTCTTCCCATGCCGAGGACTCGAACCGCGCCTCTTCGAGATAGCTCGACCCGTTTGGCCGCACCGCCTTGCGCATCAGCGTAACGATGTCCTCGTCATACATCTGCATGGGGCGCGCCGAGATGAGCGCCGCGCGGCCGGAAGCACGGTTGACCATCGGCAGCTTGTCGGGATTGCGCGAGAAGGCGTAATCTGCCGACAGCACATGGACAGGGTCGGTCACCTCAAGTCCGATGATCCGCGTTACGGCACCGGATTTCGGGCAGGTCCAGAGATCCTCCATGGAGACCTGTTCGATCTTTTCGCCACGCAGCGTCTCAACCCCGAGATCGAGCGTGCCCGCCGCGCGCGCCCGTTCAGTCTGATCGGCAATCCGGCGCATGAACTCGGCAAAGAGCGCGTTCTGCATGTGGATGGGCAGGGCCAGAACCCGGTTTAGAAACCGCTGGATCGGCGGCAACTCCTCGAGCAGCACCCCGTCCTTGTCGATCAGCCGCAGGGCTGTCCAGTCGGTGAAGCTCTCGTAGCTCATCGCCTCAGCGCGCCCGGCGGCAAGATCGGCGAAATACCCACGCAGCGCCGCCCGTGCGATCGGGCTTTCGAGATTGTCCTCCTCGCGGAACATGCCTTGAGAGCCGGTCTCGCGCTGACCCTTGGTCAAAGCCCCCAGCTGGTCGAGGCGCTTGGCTATCGTCGAGGTGAAACGCTTTTCGCCATGCACATCCGAGGTGCAGACCCGGAAGAAAGGCGCGCTGACCTGGGCAGAGCGATGCGTGCGGCCGAGCCCCTGGATGGCCGCATCGGCGCGCCAGCCGGGCTCCAGTAGATAGTGCCGCCGCCGTTTCTGGTTCTTCGCCGTTTGCGCCGCGTGATAGGACCGGCCCGTGCCGCCCGCATCGGAGAAGATCAGGATATCCTTTTCGCCGTCCATAAAGGCTTGGGTTTCGGATGAATTGCTGCTGGCGGCGCGCTTCTCGATGAAGAGATGACCATCGCCGGCCTTCAAAGGGCGGATGGACCGCCCCGTGACTTCAGCCACGGCCTCGTCGCCAAAGGCCCAGAGGATCTGATCGAGCGCTGAGGGGATCGGGGCCAGAGTCATTAACTCCATCATGGCCGCATCGCGCAAGCCGAGCGCCTCGCGCGAGACGACCAGCGCGCCGGTCTCATCGCGCAAGGGTTCCGCGATCATGTTGCCGTCAATCTCAACGAGCTTTTGCGCGTGGATCGGGAAGGCCTGCTCGAGATAACCCAGCACGTAGTCGCGCGGCGTCAAGGCCCCCTCGACGAGCTGGTCGCCGGCGTCCATCGTCTCAAGCCGGCGTTTCAGCAGGCTTTCGCCGGTCGAAACCACCTGGATGACGCAAGCGTTGCCCGCCGCGAGGTCTTCCTCGATGGCGCGGATGATGGTCGGCGCCTTCATTCCCATCAGGAGATGGTTGAAGAAGCGCTGCTTGGTGCTTTCAAACCGGGATTTGGCCGAGGCGCGTGCGGCCGACGCATTGGTCTCGCCAGAGGCGTCATTGACGCCAGTCGCTGTCAGCGCCGCTTCGAGATTGTGGTGGATGGTGCGGAAAGCGTCCGCATAGGCGTCGTAGATCTCGATCTGAGCCGGAGTCAGCGCGTGTTCGAGCACGTCGTATTCCACGCCATCAAAGCTGAGCGCGCGGGCCGTATAGAGACCGAGCGTCTTGAGATCGCGCGCGACCACCTCCATGGCGGCAACGCCGCCCGCCTCCATCGCCGACACAAAACTCTCGCGGCTCGGGAAGGGATATTCGGGTCCCTGCCCCCAGAGCCCCAGCCGCGCGGCATAGGCGAGGTTGTGGACGCTCGTCGCTCCCGTGGCGGAGATGTAGAACACCCGCGCGCGCGGGGCCGCGAGTTGCAGCCGCAGGCCTGCAAGGCCCTGCTGGGAGGGTTTGACCCCCCTGCCCTGCTCTGACCCTGCGGCGTTCTGCATGGCATGGGCCTCGTCAAAAGCCAGCACGCCGTCGAAGTCTTCACCCATCCACTCAAAGATCTGGCTCAGCCGCGTGGTGCCGCATTTGCCCGCCGAGCGCAGCGTGGCGTAGGTCACGAAGAGGATACCGTCGCCCATCGGGATTGGCTGGTCCGGTTTCCATTTGGAGAGCGGCTGAATGTCGGCGGGCGAGCCGCCAAGATCGGTCCAGTCGCGGATCGCGTCCTCGATGAGCGTCGCGGATTTGGAGACCCAGATCGCTTTCCTGCGCCCGGCCAGCCAGTTCACCAGAATGAGCCCCGCGCATTCGCGCCCCTTGCCGCAGCCGGTGCCGTCCCCGAGGAAATAGCCAAGGCGATAGGCCCGTGCATCGGGGTCGTCGTCGGCGCGCGTCAGCTTGGTCTGGTCGTCATCGATCACAAACCGCCCCGGCAGGTCACGCCCATGGGCATCATGCGCCATGATGATGGTCTCGATCTGCGCCTCCGAGAGGTGTCCATCCTCGATCAGTCGCGCGGGCAGGCGCAATTCCGCACTGGCCCCGCCTGAAGGCACGGGTGGCGCGACCGAGGCCATGGCGATGCTTTCGACCAGCGGCGTGGGATGTTCCTGCGCGCCTGCGATGTCGATCCGCTGCGGACGGTAGCGCGCATAAATATCCGAGACGGGCGTGTTGTCGCGCGGAGCCTCAAGGCTTGTGAAAGTGAGCGGTATGGCGGCGTTGGTCTGAGCGTTGGACGCCGCAACTCTGGCAACTGGGCGCTTGCGGGTGACAGGTACTGGACCGACCGATCGCGCATGAGGGTTTTTCGTAGCCTGTTGTACGGGGCGCGCCTCGGGCCGGGTTGCGGCCACGGCGTCGACAAAAGGAAGGGCTTCATCCAAGTCCCTGACGCTGGCGCGGATCATCTCGCCGTCCTCCTGCACCTTGTCGAAGACCATCAGCTGGGTTTCCACAGTTGTGCCGAGCTTGCGGTAGACCTGTCCCGGCATCGTCAACGCCAAGCGCGGCGTCAGGAGACCGCAGGCGCGGGACCAATGCGCGGCATCGCGTTCGGGCGTGAATCCCGGCGGCATGATCGCCACCAGCCGCCCGCCGGGTGCCAGACGCTTTGCAGCCGCGATAAGATGTTTGGCGGCGATGTGCTTGTCTCGGGAGCGATCGACCGAGGAGGCGAAGGGCGGATTCATCACCACGACGTCGGGCAGAACGGGCGTCTGCAGCAGATCATCGATATGCTCGCCGTCATGGCCTGTGACCTCGCCGCCGAAAACCGCGCGCAGGAGGCGCTGGCGAAAGGGGTCGATTTCATTGAGCAAAAGCGTGGCACCGGCCCGGGCGGCGAAAGCAACCAGGGCACCGGTGCCCGCCGACGGCTCCAGCACCGTCTCGCCCTTGCGGATCGCCGCGGCCCGCAAGACCAGCGCCGCGAATGGCAGCGGCGTGGAAAACTGCTGCAGCCGGATCTGCTGCTCAGAGCGGCGGGTTTCCGTCAGGAGCCGCGAGGCAAGCAGCCTTGCAGCGGCGATGTCACCTGCCGCGCCGTCCTCACGCAGCAGCACCTGAACAGCCGCGGCCTGCATCAGGTCATATGCCATGCGCCAGTCCCAGGCACCGCCGGCATCGCTGCCAAGAAACGTCTCGCGCATAATGCGCGCGAGCGCTGACCTGCGCAGGGGTTGGTGGTCGACCTCCGCGCCGATCTGCGCGAGGGCAGAGACGAGATCAGCGTCGGAGATTGAGAGAGCCGGGTTCGCCGGTTTGGGCCTAGACATGGGGATTTTCCTTTGGATCAGGGTCTGAGTTCCAAAGGACAAAAAGCCCGCTTTTGCTTTTCTGGGTGACGAGGTCAGGACTTGGGTTCGACCTGCCGCTTCGCATCAATCAAAGCCTGCGCGGCCTGCATTACCTGAACCTGTGAAGTTCCACCGCGTGCATCCTCAAGCGCGGTCTGTACCTGCGCGCGAAACCACGCGTCATATGAATTGACATCAGCCGCCACGGAAATGCTCCTCGAGACCGATATCCAGCAGCTTGCCGAGGTCATCGGGCATGTCTGCAACGTGCACAGCAATTGGGAAACGGTGCCCCGTCAGGTCAGGCGCGCATTGCTCCTCTAGCCCGAGGTGCTGCCTATCCTTTTCCGCCTCAATCATTGTGCTTTCTCCGACCCTATTATCAGCCGAGCTACATCTTCCAGCGGGGCGTCGCAAACGATAATGCCAAAGGGTCACAGCAAGCTGGCCCACTTACCGATCGGGCACCGCTTCAAGGGAAGTTTCGAACCGCTTGCCCGCCGCTGCAGCTTCTTTCAAGAGCGCGTCGAAATTGTCAGGTGGATTGCCATCTTCCAACATCCCTTTGAACGTCGCATAGGCATCCGTCTTGCTGCCGTAGGCGCGCAGGGTCTTGTCGTCGTTCACCCAGGCCACCACGATGACCTTCGCATCGCTGTTGAACCGGTAGAACAGCCGATACTGCTGGAAGAATTTCGCCCGGAACCAGTGTTTGCGGTGATCGCCGAGCGTACCGCCTTGCCGGAAGGCGGCGGCACCCGGATCTGCCGGTATGGCCTCGGTTACCAGCTTGAAGATGGCGGCCAACCGTTTCGTGGAGTTTTTCTTGCGCCAGGTCTTTGGATCGCGTGCCTTACGCGCTTCAACCTCCTCGATCAGCCCTTCGAGCTGGTCCAGAAAGAGCGGATGCGCATAAATCGACCATCCGTTTACGACAAGGGGCGCCCCTGCGGGCACGCTATCGCCGCTCATTCATCCTCGGGCGATAGCAGCGCATCGAGATCGACGTCAACGTCTCCGACCAGTGCTGCAAGACGGCCATGCAAAGCCCCATCGAACGCCCGAATGCGATCCGGATGCGCCTTGATATCGGCCTCGACAAAATCGAGAAAGGCGCCGAGCGCGGGATCATCCTCGTCGCTGCGCACGGGCTCGATATAGACCCTGCCACTCGGCTCGGTGCAGTAGCGAATCTGGTCGCCCTTGCCCAGCTTGAGCTGTTTGCGCACACCCGCCGGCACGGTCGTCTGATACCGGTCCGTGAGCTTCGAGACATCTTGTGCGAGCGCTGTCATGGCAGTCTCCTGAAACAAAAGGGTCTTTGCTACCCGCGATAGGTAATGCATTTGCATTGTCTTGTCAAGACAAGCCGCATGGTCTGCTGTCACCGGGCAGGTCGATGAGCTGTCCGGTGCAGCACCTATTCTCGCCCCGCGAGATACTCCGCCAGCACTGGGCTGACCGCGCCCTTCGCGGAGCTGAGCAGCTCAGAACCCGCAAGCGTGGCCTTCGAGAGGCGTACGAGCCCGCCGGTTTCCTCGATCCGGTAGCAGCGGCGTTTTTGCCGCCCCCGCTTGTAGTGGGTCGCGGTGACGATCTGGCAGGTGCTGCCATCTGTGAGTGTCACAGGGGTGGCGAGCCTGATCTTGTCGCCTTCCTCGTAGTCCGGGATCGCAGCCCAATCCCGGCAGCGCTGGCGCCAGGCATGAGCGTAGCTGCCTTCGTCTTTCAGGTTGGAGAGAAGCTCGATCAGCCCAAGGGGAGCACGTGACTCGTTCGGGCCAGCGCTTTCCTCCATGTCCTTGTAGCCCCAGCAGCCGTCATCGTATCGGGTGAGGAAGACAGCCCCGAACGTGATGGAGCCATCGGCATCGGTCACATAGGTCGTGTCCTCGACCGGCGAGCCATCGATACTTGTGACCTTTGCCGCCGCGTACCAGGTCGAACCTACCTTGCAGGCTTTGACCAGTTCAGTTTTGCGCGTGTCGCCATGAGAGGTGCAGAGCCGGGTGATCTCCGCTTTCTCATCCGCGTAGGTCTGGACGCGGCGATCGGCATAGAAGAGCCAACCCATCACGCCGCCCTCCGGTCATCGATTTCCATCAGCGCATCGAGCGGCACGCGGTAGGGCTGCATCGCGTCGAAATCCTCGCAATTGCCGCAGTTCTGCACGATCGCGAAGGTGTCGCAGGCATCCTTGAGAATGACCCGGAAGGTGCCGCCGAGGCCCGAGGGCACCTCGTAGGTCCCGCCGATGAGATAGTCCGAAGCCCGGCGCACGAAGACGCGGATGCTGTGGCCATCGGTGGCGAGCCGGATGGCCCCCCGCCCCCGGTCGATGAGCACCTGCACGTCATCCAGGATGTCGGTGTAGAACTGGCCGGTCAGATCGCGAAACGCCATGCGGCGTTGCGCCATCCAGTCGGTGTCCCGAAACGGGTTCATGCCTTCGGCGAAGGCGAAGGACGGATCGGCCTGTTCGGTGGTGACGATGCGGGTGGTCGTGCCATCGATGCCGTTGGAGCGCAGATGCACACCATTGCCGACGATGAGGATCAGGGCGGGCCTGTCCACGGGTCCGTTCCAGTTGGGCAGGAAGGTTTTGCAGGCGCGCGCATGGGCGATTTGCGCCGCGACAGCGGAGGCAGAGAACTTGAGAATAGCCATGGAGATGTCTTTCCGTTGGGTATGAGAGGATCGACCCGCGCGCGCGAAATACTTCGCGCGGGTCGCGTGAGGACTCAGGCCGCTTGCGCGACCTCGCTGTCAGGCTCGGGGGTTTCCGCAGCGGGCTCCGCCTCATCACGGGCGACACCGGCGGTCTGCATCATTGGCGGGCACCAGGCGGCCACGGCAGCGCGCTGCGCGTCCGTCAGCGTGGCGAAGGGCTCGGCAAAGAGCTTGTCGCAGAAGGCGACGATCTCCTTCTTGCTCGAAGAGGCCAGTGTCACCGCCTCCTGGGCGAGACCCAGATCCTCGCCGAGGATTTTCAGGAGCCATGCCTTCTTGAAGCGGTTGAAGAGCGCCGCATTCGGCGTCCAGTGGGCGCGGATGTCGGGCATGATCTCGATCTCGAACGCATGCATCAGGCTGTCGCGCTGGCGGTCCCGCGCGAAGCAGGACTGCGTGGTGCTGGCCGTGGCATAGGCCACGAGCTTGGCCTTCTCGCCGGCCTCCAGCGCGCGAAACGCCGCGAACTGATCGGCGGGAGCGCGGGCGTCTTCGAGCCAGGAGAGATCAAGTGCATCATGCGCCGCCGCCACCTGCTCGAGCGAGGTCTCGTCGATCTCGTCCATCTTGGCATGGCTGCGGTATTCCTTGCGGGCATCGATCTTGATCGCCTGCGTGACACTCATGCCGCTGGCCAGAACGTCACTGACCAGCTTGAAGAGCGTCAGATCCAGCGTGGCCTCCGGATGCAGCGCCATCGCGGCCCCAAGCGCCATGGCTCGCTCGGTCTTGAGGTCCTCAGCCAGCGAGGCCGGGTAGCTGATCTCGCCCGGGTCAGGGGCCTCTTCCCCCGTCTGGCTACTCGAGGCGCCGCGCGTGCCCTCCGCTTTTACGGTGTCCTCCGGGCGTACGAGGCCGATATGGAGCGTCACCTGACCACTCGACCAGGACGCGACCACGCCTGCACGGGCCAAGTCCTCGGCGCTATAGGCCTCCTGCAGATCGCGCGCTTCCTCTTCCAAGGCGTCCACGCGCTCGTAAAGCGCGTTGTAGGCACCGTCCTCGAGCCCCTCATCCTCCATCTCGAGCTGCAGTTTCTCGAGTTCGGCGGTGATCTCATCGATGCGCTTTTGCGCAGCCTCATCAGGCTCGATCGGGCCGGGATAGACGCGGCCGTAGTCGGCCATGGTCGCGTAATCATAGCGGACCATCGCATCGGCCCAGGCAAAGCCCAGCTTTATGCGGGCCTCTTCGGCGGCGGCACCGAGCTTTTCGAGCAGGATGGTCTCGACCAGCGCCGCATCCTCGAGCACGGAATGCTCTTCCAGAAGGTCAGCCGCGACTGCGCCGCCACGCGCCTCGTAGTCCGCGCGCACGAAAGCCCCGATATCATCGCTGACCTGCACCCCGCGGGATTTGAGCGCCTGTCGAACGGTATAGGCCTGCAGAAAGCCGCCGTCTTTCGTGAGCGCCTCGTAGACCTCACGCTGCGCCTCCTGGCTCGGGTGCTCGGCGAAGGCTTTCATCGTGTCGAGCGTGATCACCTTGCCCCGAGCCGCGGCGCGGATGTCGGGGTGGATCAGGCCATAGCGCAACCGGCCTTTCACGGCCGCCACCGTGGTGCCGAAGGTCTTAGCGATCGTCTCGGGCGTCTGGCCGTCGACCTCCATCATCCGAGCGAAGGCCTCGAACTCGTCGATGGCATTCATCGGTGCCTGGGTGATGTTCTCGGCGAGCGACAACGCCGTGGTGACGTCGCAGTCGTCAGGGACAAGGCGACAGTCAACCTTGGTTTTCGCCGTGAACCCCTTGCTGGCATTGTCGGCGATCAGCTCCTTCAGGGCTGCATGGCGCCGGCCGCCGGCGAGGACGGCGTACTTGCCGTCGAGCTTCTGGACAAGAAGCGGCTGGAGCAGGCCCAGCATAGCGATGCTCGCCTTCAGATGCGCGATGTTCTCGGACTCATAGGTTTCCGGGGAGTTGCTGCGCACATTGGCAGGATGCGGGACCAGATCGCCGATGGCGACGGTGAGAGGGGCAAAGCTTGTGGTCATGGGATATCCTTCCAGGTGGGTGAGGTGTGGCCCGCGCGCGCTTGCGCGTGACCAATCCCCGGCTTCAGGGATCACCACGACAAAAGGCCCACTCTCCCTTTGAGGGGCCAGTGGGCCTTCATTGCTTGACGTGTAAGGTTTGGGGGGTGTCCCCTCGCCTACCAGTCGCGCGCCAGCATGATGGTCAGCACGCGCATGGTCGTGGCAGGATTGTCCGGGGTCTCGGCCCCGTAGCGGAAATCCGAGTCTGCTTCATAGAGATCGATCTTCCAGAACACGGTCTCTCCCCGGATCTCGACCGCCCCGAAATCATGCCAGCCTTCTGGATCGTTCTCAGGCTCGAATGAATCGAACATTCCCGTGGCCTTCACCGCCTCGGCCATGAAGCCGTCACCGGCCTCCATAAGCGAGCGGGTCACATGCATCCGGCCCTGGATGGGCTGCTCGGGCGGCACACCGAGGCAGGCGAGCTTGCGAAACGCGTCGTTCTGCGCTGCGATCACACTTGGATCAGGGCAGTCTGTCTGGGTTTGTGCGGTGATGGTCATGGGGCATTCCTCTGTGAAATTGAAACACCCAATCCAAAGCCCACTTTTCCTTTTCCGCACGGCGGATGCATCGAGGCCGAAGGCGCCCTACCCAAACAGCCCCTTGGGTCTGTAATTGGGGTTGGGGATGGTTTCGATCCAGCCGCCCTGTTCCTTGATGGTCTCGAGCGCTGCCGAGAGTGGATAGGCACCCTCGGACGCGCTCCACCAATAGGCACTGCGCTTGAAGGTGATGATCTTGCGGCGGCCGTCAGCGAAGCAGGCCACCCGCAGCGTCTTGGGTTCCTTGCGTGGCATAGGTGTCTCCGTTCTCGCTGTGGTCAGGCGGCCTCGGCGCGGCCCCCTGCCCTGCCCGCCTCCGACCGTGCGATCAGGTAGTCGCAGGCACGTTGCGCATCGGCGGCGTGCTTGAAGATCGCGTTCTTGTCAGAGCGTAGAACGCGCAGCCAATTATAGAGATAAGTCGCGTTCAGCTCGAGCGTATGGGCCGTAAAGCCGAGCGTCTGACCAAGGAACACCGAGGTCAGCTCGGCGACGATCTCTTCGCGGGCATAGGCCGTGTTGCCGAAACGCGAGAGGCCGTAGTCGCGGTTCAGCCGATGGCGCGCCTTGGTGGCATGGGCCAGCTCATGGGCCCAGACCCCGTAGAAATTCCGCGGGTTCTCGAAACGCGCGATCGACGGCATGAACACCTTGTCCACGGGCGGCAGGTAGTATGCTTCCGTCCCCGTGAAAACGGTCGTGATGTCGATGGCGTCGAAAAACGCCTGCATGTGCGGGATGGGCTCGGACGGCGGATGTTCGGGTGCCGACTCCGGATCTGGGAAGAAACTGTCGGGCAAGCCCTCGATCTGGCAGGCATTGAACACGCGGTAGGATTTCTGGAAGCGGAAGATCCGGGCCTCCTCGGAGCGATCATCCCCGTCTCTGCGGTCATCCTCATCGCCAGCGTCCTTCCGGCTTTGACCATAGTAGACCACGACAGAGGATTTCTCTCCCTTACGCACCTTTGCATCCAACGCATTGGCCTGCGGCAGCGTCATCCAGAAGGGAGAGCTGTGGCCCGCCATCACGGTCCGCATCGTCAGCAGAAAGTTGTTCACTCCCTGGTAGGGTTCGCCGCCCATGCGCAGGGGGCGACAGCTGCCACCTGCGGTCCATGGCTTGCGCCATGGCAGGACGCCGCGCTCAATGATGCGGATAATTTCGTTTGTGATGACCTCTGAGGCATCGAATTTGGGCGTACGGGATCGGGCCATGGCTGGCCTCCTTTTCGAGTTTTGGTGAGAGGGAGTGGTGACTAGGTTGACCGACAGGGGCGCGGATCGTTGGCGATCCTGGCACCGAGGGCTTCGACCATGTCGATGTAGGTGGTCAGCGAGACGGACTTGCCAGGACCCCAGGGTTCAGGCTCGACCGATCCGTCCCGCGTCACCCGCGGCAGGGTCGCGAAAGCGATGACGTCACTGATGGGTCGGATATCGATGAACGGGGTTCCTCGTGCGACCGCTAGGGCGGCCAAGGGAAAGCGCTCGATCGGCGCGAAACTCGAGACGGTGGTCCAACCGAGATGGAGGAATGTCCCACCGTCTCCGCAGATCACATGCGCATTTGGCAATGACGCGGCCTGCTTGAGATAGTCGAGATCGCGGAGAACGGCCGTCCGCTCGAGCTGCCGTGCCAGCTCCTTCTCGCCGGTTCGGCGCAGCTCTCTGTGTCGCCACCAGGAGGCAGCGGTTGCGCACAACACGCGCAAGACACCTGTTTGCATGGGAATGCCCTTCATCAGGAACGGCAGACCGGAATCCGGCCCGGACCCATCTGAGGGACCCCAAAGGCCCTCATCCGTTAGTCACAAAACCCGAAGGACACTTTCACTTTTCGTGGACCAAACCCATGAAACACCCAACCGCCACCGAACTGTACTGGTACGACGGGATCAGAACTTCCACAGGGCCCATCGGCTAGACCTGTGGCGGCTCCTTCTTCACGAGATAGCCCAAACCGTTCAATCGGCCCGCAACTGCCAACTTCTTCATAAAGCGTGCTGATGCTTTGGCTTCCCGCCGATGTAGCGGATCGGCACCCTGGAAAGGGAAACCATGTCGATGATGGCTGTTATGGGCATAATTTCTCATCGCGAACACTAAAACACAATAACCCATTGTTATTTAATCGCTTTCATCCACCGGATGGATCAGATCATTCCGCAGCCAACATCAAAGCACTCTTTTGAAGAGTTCGGGTGTCATGAAGTCAAGAGATTAAGTTGCACCCGCTGTTCTTCGATGTCGTCGCCCTCCACTACGACCAAATCAGTGGAACGCGGGACCGCTGACAACCAGCTGCTGCGCTTGAGAAACCGATTGCCTCGCTGGCCATGTCGCCATTATCGAAGTGACTGAGAAGTTACCGGCTCCCCGCGCGCGGGAATTCGAGGATCGAGCCCTTGGTCAAACGGTTTTGGCAACCATCGATCGTCTGCTCCTTGTGCGCTACGGCCCGTAGCCACGACATCATGCAACAGACATCCACAACCTACCTCTCAGGCATTAGCACCGATGAAGGCCAAGGGAATATCCAAGGCCAGGACCCAAATCGCCGTCAGCAGGCGCCGGATAGCGTTGAGCCAATTGTTGAGGGTATTCATCATCAGATCTCAGACATCGAAAAGGGCAGGGGCCGCGGAGGCGCGCAACTGCTAGGTTGGCTACAGCGCAACGCTCTGTATGTTCTTCGCTAGCCGCCTTTGCGCTACTAGCAGCGATGGTCACCAGCTGAGGTTTTACCATGATTATCGGGATGCCCTCGTCATCAGATCTTCGCCGCGACGAAGGCGAAAGCCATTTTCACGATCTCAAATACCGCCACACCTCAACCCCCTAACTTTTCTCTCTCGAACACCGTTTGTGTGCCGAGAGCCTACTTAACAGCTGTTAAGTTATGCCATGCCAGCAGCACGAGATCGGAGTTTAACAGCTGTTAAGCCGCGTTCCGCCGGCCAATCAATGCCATGACCATTGGGCCACAGGAAAACTCGCCTGCCGCAGCTTTGGCAGTCAGAGCTCGCAAGTATCCACCAGGCGATCTTATGTCGGCGAAGCGTTCCAGCATGGCAGCAACGACGATCGACGCTTGCTCCGGACCCATGAAACGCTGTGCTTCTTCCCATGCAGACGCACTGATGCCCATGGCTGGCCGCACATGGCACGCCGCATCGAAAAGCTGATGCCAATGCCGGATCTCACCTTGGTAGAAGGTCTTGAGCGAGGGACATGCCGCGATCACTAGGTGCAGCGGGATCTTTGGCAGGTGTCTTGTGTCCTGTTCATCAACGTCAGCCACCGGCTCATTCGTATCCACATCTGGCACACCCGCCGCCGCCCCGCTTTTTTCTAAAGCAGGTTCAAGATCTATAGATTCTTTATTTGAATTATGATGGTGACGCTCAGATTGGGCATCATTGGTGTTCATTTCTTCTGTTTCAGGGCCATCAATGATGTTGCGTGCCTGGTCAAGGAGCGCTTCAAGGTCGGCTCGATAGGCCGCGAGGTCCTCAACTGAAAGCTTGCGGCGAAGCGCGCGGGCCGTGAGGGCAGCCCTGTCGCGAAGCTGATCCCAGAAGCCTAGGCCTGGCTGCATCTCGTCTCCGAACTCGGCGAGGGCCGCGAGATCGCGGCGCATGAGGCTTACGACCTCTCTCAGGCGCCTGACGCGCTCCTCAGCCTCACGTACGGCCTCTGCGGCCCGTGCTATCTCCTCGGACTGACAGTAGAGCGGGGAAAGATCGAAGCCAAAGGCAACGCGGTCTTCGCCGTGCTTACGGACGTAGCGCTTCCCATTGGGGCTATCGCGCCGCTGGAGCAAGCCAGCCTCGACAAGTCGCGCGAGGTGACGACGCATCGTGGAGCAGGGCATACCATTCAGGCGCTCACAGATCGCCTTGTTCGAGGGGAAGACGACCATCTCGGCGTTCCCGCCAAGCGCATCGTCCGGAAAGAAGCTGAGGAGCCCCTGCAAAACCGTCAGATCACGTTCCGAGACCCCAAAGGCCGCTTGCGCCTTGGAGAGCTCGCGCAGGAGTTCCCACTTGTTAACCGGTCTGGCTGGAACAGATGCCTCGGGTCGCTCAATGACGCGCAAATGGGCGTGCGAAATCGGCCGCATAAACGGCGAGATTGGTGTGTACTCCATGAAAATGTCCACGAAGACAAAAATTCTAGGGCCCGCGAATCGCTTTGCGCTTGCGGGGTAGGGGCCAGAACGCTACATTCAGAAGTGCGAAAACTGAGATTTTGTAGCGGGCTGATCCCGGTGCGAAACCTTACAAAGGTCTCGTGAAGCTAGCTTCTCGGGGCCTTTTTCTTTTTGCCTGTATCGTGCCTCCTTCTTGTTGGTTGCTCTTCCTCAGTCTCCTGAACGCTTCCAGCGCTCATGAAGCTCGGTAATCAGCTTTGGGGCGTTGCCCTCCAACCAGCTGATAAAATCAGGTTCATCCGTAGTCAGATCAAGTTTGAGCTGCTTGCCTTGGCGGCCGGTCTTGACCGTCGCAGCTCCAACACCGGGGATGGCCAAAGCAGGCACACCCTTTCTAGACGGGCTTGCTTTCTTCTCTGCGCTCTTCGCAGCTGCCAGAACTGCGAGAAACGCACGCTCAGAAACCTCATCGACCGAGCCGGAACTTTCGGACTTGGCTGCGTGAGCTATGGCTAGCAGCTGGTCCCGATCACCGTCGTAGGCACCCAAAGCCTTTTTGAGCTCTTCCCATCTCGGGCGACCAATCCCAGGAGCTGCACCAATTGCCTGGATGAGATCCTCGCCGACCGTCCGAACGACACTCAAGAGCTGTGAAACCCCAGCTTCGTGGAGGTTAAGGACTTCGGCGACACCACGATTGGTGCGCTCAGCCCCTTCCAAATGGTCGCCGTCTAGAAGCGCCGTCGCTACAAGCGCACGTTCAATAAAGCTCAGATCACGACGCTCTTGGTTCTCGAGAAGCTGATCTCGAAGCGCTTGATCACCTTCAACCTCTGTGACGATGGCTCGAACTTTGATACCGAGTTCGCGACATGCTTCCAAGCGTCTGCGGCCATAGATCAGGTTGTAGCGATCGCCTTCCAGTGGGCGGACCAAGACAGGCACACGCTGACCGTTCTTGGAAATAGAGTTCTTCAGGCCCTCAACTTCAATCTGAAGCCTGTCATCCAACCGTCCTTCGGTAACAATCTGTGCTGGATCGATCTCAAAAACACCGCCACGCAGTCGGCGCCCTTCAAGAGCGTCAGGAGCGTTGCGAAGGGTCTGCAGCGGCAGGCCAAGTTTAGGCTTTCTTGCCATTCCGCCCCCATGTGTTCTGGATGATTTCAGCGATCTCATCGTTCACTGCGTTCATAGATTCGATCGCACGATCAAACGTCTGACGCGTGAAGTCCTTCTTGTCAGCTTCGTAGAGCGTTTGCTTGGTCAAGCCGGCATCAGAAATTGCGGTCGACTCAACCATGTGATTGGTCAGGACCGACCTCCCAAAGAGCCCGCGAATGAAGGCGATGACTTCGGTCTGTGGCGCGTCGCCGACTTTGTATCGCGTTGGCAAGAAGCGAAGCCAATCGAAGCGCAGATTTGCGCCTGCATCCCTGATTACTCCAAGGAGATCCGCAGTCATTCGCAGGAATTGGGACATCGACATAAGGTCAAGCATCTGCGGGTGAACCGTCACGAGCACACCCGAGGACGCGGAAAGTGCTGACATTGTCAAGAAACCAAGTTGCGGCGGACAGTCGATCACAACAACGTCGTAGTTCGCTTCAACACTATCGAGTGAGTCATGAACTCTCGCGAAGAACGCCTTCGCTCCGCCTCGCTGGATCGCAGCAGGCGTCTCGTGCTCGAACTCCATGAGTTCAAGGTTGCCCGGGATAAGATCAAGGCCGCGGATGTAGGTCTTCCGGATCACTTCGGCGATCGGAACCGGATCGTCATAGCGAACGGCATCATAGAGGGTTCCGCCCTCCATGAGGTCGAGTTCTGGCTGGATTCCGTGAAGAGCCGAAAGAGATGCTTGGGGGTCGAGATCGATCGCAAGAACCCTGTACCCCTTGAGCGCCAAGCGCTGAGCGAGGTGAGCAGACGTCGTCGTTTTGCCCGAGCCGCCCTTGAAGTTCACCACTGAAATGACTTGAAGCTCGTCACCGTCGCGACGTCCAGGCACGTAAGTTCCAGACTTTTTTGCGTTTCCTTCAAGCGTCTGTCGGATTTCCCAGATATCGTCGAGCGTATAGCGGCGATGACTTCCAGCCGTCGTCTCGACGTCAACGATCTTTCCTTCTCGATGAAGCTTCCGAAGATAGGTATGGTCGACGCCAAGGAGCTCAGCAGCTTCGCCGCTGGTCAAAGTGCGCATCTCCTTCTTTGCATCTGGTGGGAAGTGTGCAGCGCGCTGAGCATGCAGGTTCGACGCGAGAAGTTCCGCGTAGTGCCCGATGGCGATATCTAGATCCTGTTCTGCTTCGCTCATGTCTGCCCCGATCCGTGGGCGCGTTTTTTATGTGACCGCGCGTTATTTTTCGAGACTATTGCCCGAGCAGCCAGATTCGTGCAAGCACTTTCTAGATTTAGTGGCAATCTGTTAGGCCAACACAAGTGTCGTGTTCAGAGGAGCCCCAACTTTTCCGCACGCTCAAGCAGCATTTTGACCGAAGACGGCTGCCAGCTGGTGCGCCCTCGAGGGGTGCGCTCACGCATCGATTCCAGCCGGTCGCAGATCGCCTGAAGTGTTATTTCGGGGTCCGAGCCTTTGATGGCAGCCACAATAGCCGGCAGGCGGTCATCGGTTTCGCGGCGTCCGGCGCGGCCAAGCACAGCATCTGGTAGAAACCCGTCGCGGACATAGGCTTTCACAGCACGGAGTAGGCGGCTTTGGGTCCAGTGCCGGTCGTGGGGCAGGGGGCCATTAATGATTCGCAAAACATCTTCCCAGGCCATATCCGGCCGCAGGCGTCGCACGTGGGGCACCCAATCCTGCGCGGTTTCGATCAGGCGCTCCATGTAGCCGTCCTGTCGTGCCAGCCACACCTTGCGCAGCGCGGCGGGGTCTTTGGTGCGAAGCCCAGGATTGCCACCAACGCGGCCCTTGGCGCGCGCAGAGACAAGCCCGGCCTTCGTGCGCTCACGTATCAGCGCGCGTTCGAACTCCGCCGCGGCGCCCAGAACCTGCAATGTGAATTTTCCTTGAGGGGAGGCGGTGTCGATGGGGTCCTGCAGCGAGCGGAAGAAAGCTCCCTTGGCCTCCAGACGCTCGATCACCTCGAGTAAGTGCGACAGAGACCGCGCAAGCCGGTCGATCCGCACGACGACCAGCGTATCGCCGCTCTGGACGCGTTCGATCACGCGCGCCAGCACCGGTCGCGCGCGATTGCCGCCCGAAGCGTGCTCTTCGAAGATCTCGACGCAACCCGCAGTTTGCAGGGCCTCAGACTGGGGCAGGGGGGTTTGATCCTCTGTGGAAACACGGGCGTAGCCTATCAAGGGCATGAAACCGGCCTGTTTGCAATTTAAGGTATCGCTACTAAACGACCGTTTGTAAACGGATGCAAGGGTGCACTCTGTGGCCTTGCTCAACAGAAAGCCCTTAGTTTCTGTGCGGTCAGCGCGATCAGAGTGCCCTCGCCGACCATCGCCTGTGCGTGCTATATAAGGTGCGTGAAGACACCCCGACAAAACCTTTGAGTAAAGTGCAAAACTTAGATATTTTGCGCATATGAAGCCTCAACCGCCTGTCTTTCATGATGATTATGATACTCTCATCCTCGAGGGTGAGGAGCTTGAACAGTCGTCCGAGGACGATCTTTGGTTCCTGCCCGGTCCAATGGAAGAGGAGCCAGACTATTTGCCGCCCGGTCCACGGGCCGAACCGTGTGAAGCCGAAGTCCTCGAGGATTGGCGGAAAGCAGAAGCGGGCCATGCCGCGCGTCTTGCTCGTGTGGCCGGTCGCCTCTGTGCACTGGATGACCGGCTAAAGCGGGGTCCGGAAGGATGGCGGCACAGACTTGCCCTGATCGAGGCTGCCGACCTTAGCTGGTTCGCGGGTGACCGCATCGGCCCTGATCGGCTGGCGCTTTGGATATCCATGCGCTTGTCCGGCGTGCAGGACGACACCGCGGCGCTCGCGCGTGTCGGTTGGGCCGTGCGGCGGCTGACGGGTGGACCGGGGCCGGAGCAGGACCTGTCCGCCTTTCTCGACCGTCGTGACCCCGAAAACTTAGGTGATGAGACCGAGCCGTTCGTGGATCGCGCGAGCGGTTGGCTGGATCTGATGGGGCACGCCGATGACCTGCACCCGATCACCCGCGCCGCTATGGGCTTTCACCTATGGGGCCTAGCGGGGCTCGGGCAGCACGGCGACCGGATGGAAGCGGCTGTCACAGCTGCGCGGATCGCTGCCAGCGAGGGGAGAGGCACAGTCTTTGCGCCTCTAGCCATGGGCGGGGCAGGGGGTCTTCGCGCCGGTGGCCCACCCGACGCCCGTCTTGCGCGCTGGCTCGAGGGGATGGAGACGGCATGCCTTACCGCGATGCGGCAGCTTGACGATATCGAGGCATGGTCGGCGCGGGCAGTGGCCGAGATGGCATCGCTCTCGGGCAGGACGCCCCCGGCCTTGTGCGCGGTGCTGACCGAATGGCCGTTCGTCTCTGCACCGATGGCTGAGGCCTTGACTGACGCCAGCCGCGCCGCTGTCCAGCGCAACCTTGCATGGCTGGAAGCGCGCGGCCTGATCCGCGAGGTGACAGGACAGGGCCGCTTCAGGATGTGGCGTGCTGCGAACTGAAGGTTAGCGCGGGTGTTACCGGCCCAGTTGGCAGTAGAGATGACCGCGAGCGCGCGGCAGGGCGCGCAGAAAATAACCGACACTTAATGCTTTTGTTGCACTTATTTCATATATGGTGGTAGACTGTACAAAACGGAGAGGAGATCACCATGAACATGTTGGCACACCGGCATCTTCCACCGACTCCGCAGGACGCGGCAATCGCGCGCGTCTCCGGACAGGCCCTGTCGCGCTTTGCGGCGACCCGAGGACCCTTGAAGCTTCGCGTTACAGACGCGGAGCAGATGGAACCAATCGAACTTCCTGCGGGCGCTGTTGCGCTACTCATGGAAGTCCTCGAGGCGATGGCAGCCGGGCGCGGCGTCACCATCATTCCTGAGAACGCCGAACTCTCGACTGTCCAGGCGGCAGAGGTGTTGAATGTCTCGCGGCCGTTCCTGATCAAACTGCTCGAGGATGGCAGTATCCCGCATCGGAAGGTCGGCAAGCATCGCCGCGTCCGAATGGAGGACGTCATGTCGTACAAGGCAGCCATCGACAACGAGCGCGAAGCCGTCCTTGATCAACTGGCCGCCGACGCACAGGACCAGGACATGGGCTATGGCTCGAAATGAGCCAGTACACGGTCCTTTTCGACGCGAATGTCCTCTACCCTGCGCCCATGCGGGACGCGCTGATGCAATTGGCGGTCACGGATCTTTTCAAGGCGAAGTGGACGGCTGACATCCACCGGGAATGGATCGACGCGCTTCTGCGCAATGAACCTCATCGGGACCGCGCGGCCCTGGAACGAACCCGCAACTTGATGGACAGGGCGACACGCGACTGCCTGGTCACCGGCTATGAAGCATTGGTGCCGGCCCTCACGTTGCCGGACGCAGATGATCGGCACGTTCTGGCGGCCGCAATCGTTGGACGGTGCGACGCCATCGTGACCCAGAATTTGAAAGACTTCCCGCCGGAGGCACTTGCGCCCTTTGGCATCGAGACCCAGCACCCCGATGACTTTTTCCGGAACCAGCTTTCTCTCGCGCCCGGTTTGGTCTGCTCAGCGCTGCGCAAAGTTCGGGCGCGCCTCAAGAACCCGCCCAAGACCGTTGACGAGTATCTATCAATCCTGACCCAACAGGGTTTGGTCGCCACTGTAGCGGATCTTGAGCAGTTCGCCGATCTGCTTTGATTTTAGGGAGAAATCGGTGGCCAGCATACATCGCTTTAAGAAGGCCTTTGCTCACATAGCCGTCGCTCGTCGATCGCGAAATTCTGCCTTCCATTACGGCTCTTTCGAATACCGCGCACTTGGCTGCAAGGCTTGGGCATCCTGTTGATTGCCGCTTAGAACTGACCCCATGTGAAAACAGTCCAAGTTTTTGTCCGCATCCCCCCCGGGTCAGTTCTGCGCGGAAAATCACAAACAACGTGTTCGCAACCGGTTTCCTCGACGGTGTTCCCGCCTCTCGTGGCTGTTCGGCCAAAGGCAAGTTCTGGTCGATTTCGCGGGTTCGCGATCTGACTGATTGGGTCGATTGGTGTCGCGTAGCCCTTAATTGTGAGATGAGAAATCCAACGAAATCAACGGACACCCTTTGCCCTTAAATATGAGATTTTGTCTTTAATTCCGATATTTTTGCCCTTAAACCTGAGACAGGGTTCGCAGCTTCGTGTGGCAAATATTGATGGATGATGATCGCGAAGACTCCGTTGCCGCTGGTGCTGAGGAGGTGCGCAGGGCGGCCGTTCTACGTCCGCTTGTTCAGGCATATCTCAAAGGAACTGGCAGTCTGGAAAGTGGCATCAATGACGCCGTTTGGGAGCTTGGTGTCAGCAGGGCGACTGTCTGGCGCTGGATAAAGCGTCTGGCCGAAGAGGGTGGGCGCACCAGCGCGCTGGCTTCTCGGAAACGGGGCCGCCCGACTGGTACAACCTTGATATCCGGCAAGGTGGAAGCGGTGATCGAAGAACATCTTCGCCGTTATTTCTTACGGCGGGAACGTCCAAGCCTGTCGCGCATCGTGACAGAAATCCGAAGCGCGTGCTGGCAGCAGGGCTTGCAACCGCCGACACGTCGGACGGTTCAGCGCAGGCTGGATGCAATGGATGCCCGCGAAATTGCCAAGGCACGCGAAGGCGCAAAGGCGGCCCGCCAGAAATTTGCGCCGGTCGTAGGTGTCATGGTCACGTAATTCGTGAGACTGACGATTGATTTTCTTGTTTGTTTTCAAACGCGGTTTGGTCAGGTTAACTTTGGGATGGTAAAGTTATTTATGAGACGGTAACTTTAACCGTGAGACGGGTTTCATTGTGGATAACTTTAGATTTTGACCGAAGAAGCAAGTGGCAAAGCGCTAGAAAGGGCAGAGGTGTTAAGACCGCTGTTGTCACCGCTTGCTCAGGGCCAGAGTATCGGGCGGGCGGTGGAGGCGGCGGCCGCCGAGTTGAACATATCGCGCAGTACAGCTTGGCGCATTTTGAGCATGCTGCGCGAGAACGATGGGCGGGCGAGTTCACTCCTTCCCAAACGCAGCGGCCCCAAGCCTGGCTCCCTCCGACTGCCAGCGCAAGTTGAAAGCATGATCGCCCGGGTCTTGCGTGAACGATACCTGGTTCCGGAACGCCCGAGCTTTCGCAGGATTGTGGGCGAGATCCGTGCCGAGTGCGTTGCCAAAGGTTTTCAACCGCCGGCACGGCAAACGATCAAGGCTCGCCTTGATGCCATGGATCAGCGCGAGGTGTTGCGGAAGCGGAAAGGGGCGAAGGCCGCCAAACAGGTTTTCGAAGCGAGGGCAGGGAGGTTTGAGGTGGAACGGCCAATGGAAGTCGTCCAAATCGATCACACGTTGGCGGATATTATTCTCGTTGACCAGGTTGAACGCAATCCTCTGGCACGGCCATGGCTGACACTCGCGATCGACGTCGCGACACGTGTGGTCCTGGGTGCCTATGTCACTTTCGACGCGCCATCCGTCTTGTCCATTTGCCTTTGCCTTGATCACTGCGTGCGGCCGAAGTCCATCCGGACACCGAGTTCGCTTGAGCAACTCTATTGGCCGACAGCCGGGATTCCACAGGCCATCCATGTCGATAACGGACGGGACTTTCGCAGCGATGCCTTCCGATCGGCCTGCGCGGAGTGGGGGATCGCAATCAAATACCGGCCGCCGGGCCGGGTTCATTTTGGGGGACATATTGAGCGCCTGATCGGGACGACCATGGGTGCCGTGCATGTACTACCCGGAACGACGCAATCCTCGCCAAAAGACAAGGGCGAGTACGACAGCGCTGCCAGGGCCTCAATGACGCTGGACGAGTTCGAGGACTGGCTGCAGCTGGAGATTTGTCGGTATCATAACACACGCCACAGCGGATTGAAGCGGACCCCGCTGGCCGCCTGGGCCGATCTTGGGGGCGACGATGCCGGCCGGCAGGTCGTGGATACAGATGCCTTCCGGATCAGTTTCCTTCCTTCCGAACGCCGCCAACTTGGCAGGACCGGGATCAACCTGTTTTCCATCGGTTATTGGAGTGACGCCTTCGCACCCATGATCGGTCGCGGGGCAGGGAAGGTTACGGTCAAGTACGACCCTAGAGATATGTCCCGGATTTGGGTGGTCACCGACGATGGTCGGACAGTTGCGGCGCGCTACAAGGATCTTTCGCGCCCCAAAGTTTCCCTTTGGGAGTCGCGGCGCGCCAGTGCAATTTTTCATGATCGCCACGGCGGGAGGATATCAGAGGCAATTCTGTTCGCGATCATCGAAGAACAGCGGCGTATCGCCCATGCGGCGCGGCAGCGAACACTTGCGACGCGCCTGGACGACGAACGCAAGCCACGCCTGCCAAACAACAAGCCGAAGCGGGATCCGTCCCGCGAGATGTTTGCAATTGATACCAGTAACCCCAACCTCCCAACTTACCCGATAGATGATTTTGATGGACCTCGACGAAAGACTTGATCTCATTCGCAGCGATCGCTGGATCGCCTTTGATCGCGCAACCATTGTTCTCAACAGATTGATATCCCTGATGGAAATGCCTCGGCAGTCCAGAATGCCCGGCCTCATGGTTTATGGCAGCTCCGGCATCGGCAAGACCATGATCGCCAAGCGGATGGAGAGCCTCTACCCGAGCAATTATCGCTCGGACATCGGGGTGACGCGCACGCCGATCCTGCTCCTGCAGGCGCCACCCGCACCGGACGAGCGACGGTTCTATCAACATATTCTCGCGTCGATCGGTGCGCCGATGTGGGGCCGTCACACCATCTCTGAACTGGAGGTGCGGGCTCTCAGCCATTTGCGCGGAATGGACCTTAAGATGATCATGATCGACGAGGTCCACAATCTCCTGGCGGGAAGCTATCGGGAACAACGCCGGTTCCTGAACATGCTGCGTTTCCTTTCCAACGATCTGTGCGCATCGCTCGTCGTTTTTGGTGTCAACGAAGCTGCTGAGGCCGTTCGCGGTGACGAGCAACTTGCGCGACGGCTGGACGAACATTTTCTGCCACTCTGGGATGACGATGTTGAGTTTTCCCGGTTGGTACAGACTCTGATCGCGGCAATGCGGTTGGAGCGCGGATCTGGTCTGAGCGTTCAGTCTCTACGTACCATTCTCGGCATTACCGGCGGCGTCACATCGCGTGTGTTCACGATGATCAAGGCACTTGCCATCGACGCTATTGAAACCGGCGAAGAGCGAATCACTGACGAGGCTGTCCAATCCTGGCAGCCAATCTGGGCCAAGCACAGCTGGACCGTTCGGAACCAACCACAACCGGCATTTTAGTGACCCGCAAACCTCTGCCAAGGCGTCCGGCACCTTTTCAGGACGAACTGCTGTCCAACTGGATCGCCCGCCTGGCAGAGGCCAACTATTGTTCGGTCCCAGAGCTCTGCCGATATCTGGGCCTTGCACAAGAACGTCCGCCGGAAACGCAATCAGATTTGGCTGGCGTAGACATCGGCGGGTTCTGTGCAACGATACGTCTCCCGCCCGAGGAGCTCGACAGCATGTTGATCCAGAGACGGGCTGATTTCCCGATCGAGTGCATTACGTGGTCGGATTTTCAGAACTGCCCGGCATGTGCACGCAAACAGCCTGGGATATCGCTGCGCCATTGGCGCTTCGCATGGTCGGTGCGATGCGAAGTCTGCAGGTCTGAGTTGGTGCCATTGCATGGCAATAGCGAGGGGCTTGCGCAACTGCCCAGCCGGCTCCGCCACCGTGCACAAGAAGGGGCAGTGCGTCTAAGGACTGTCTACCGACATGGGAACGTCCATGCTAGTCGCCGGATGGATTTGACGCTGCAAGTCGCTGCTGTGCTTGCGCCAGAACTCCGTCTCGGTGCGCTCTTTTCCCAGAACCGAATAGATCGCTTCAAAGCCCTCGCCGCCATCAATCTCGGAATGACCCGACCTTTGCTCGCAGCCGCGTTGACGATGAAAAGCGACAGGGTTGGCGAGACCAAGCTTCGGATTGCCTTCCCGCACAAGCGGAAACTGGTGGATCGCCTTGCACGACTTGCTGAAAGCTTACCAAGGCAGAGGTCTCGAGAGGGCGATGGCCCCAAGAACCAATCGAGGAAGTACTGCGCAGGTACGGCCCATGTTCCACGACAGGAATATCTTCAGGCGGCACGGAGAGCGATTGATCAGCTTGGGGAAAACGCAGAACGGTCCGATTTGCTCAATTGCGCGGCGAAGTTCCTCGAAAGCGCATGCCAATCCCATGTGGATATCCCATGAATAACCTTACCAAATATCGAAAATGGATGGCCATTACGAAAGAGTCTCAAGAAAAACGTGACCATGACAGCTGTCGACGCATTGCCCTTACTGGTGTCCGGCGTATCTGAAGACGGCAGTTCCACGAGAGTCTGGATATCCGCCAAGAGCGCAGAAGGATCTGGAACCTGTCCAGCGGTAAGGCGCAAAGCATGGTGCTCACCCGTAGCCACAGCCAAGCGTTTGACCATTTCCGGTTTGTTGAGCGGCAGCGAGTTCAAAGCGTCCGAAAAGGTCTTGTCGGACATTGGCAGAAAAGATGCCCCCAAGCGACCAGCGCGTTTGCAAGACAAGATGTAGGCATTGGTCGCGTTACGCCACAAGGCCCCATGACAGCCGCATCTCACAATTAAG
>NZ_BROH01000018.1 GCF_027923545.1 Sinisalibacter aestuarii
CGACATCATGACTTCTGCGGCCAAGGCCACGGCGGAAAGCTGGGCCCGGGCGCACCGCGACGGAAAGGCGGCCTGACATGGCGATCACCGACAAGACCCGGCTCTACATTCAGGACGTGTCGCTGCGCGACGGGATGCATGCGCTGCGTCACCAGGCCAGCCTTGACGATGTTGCCCGGATTGCCGGCGCGCTGGACGCGGCGGGCGTGGATGCGATCGAGGTGACCCATGGCGACGGGCTGTCGGGTTCGTCCTTCAACTACGGCTTCGGCAGCCATTCGGATCTGGACTGGATCGAGGCGGCGGCAGCGGCGGTGTCGCGGGCGCGGATCACGGTGCTGCTGGTGCCGGGGATCGGGCTGGCCGAGGATCTGAAGGCGGCGCGCGAAGCCGGGGCCAGTTCGGTGCGCATCGCCACCCATTGCACCGAGGCCGACGTGTCGCGCCAGCATATCCGCGTGGCCCGCGATCTTGGCTATGACACGGCGTGCTTTCTGATGATGGCGCATATGACCCCGCCCGAGGCGCTGCTGGACCAGGCGAAGCTGATGGAGAGCTACGGCGCCGAATGCGTCTATGTGGTCGACAGTTCGGGCGCGATGCTGCCCGACGACATCACCGCGCGCGTGACGGCGCTGCGCGGCGGGCTGAAACCCGAAACCGAGGTTGGCATCCATACCCATGAGAACCTGCATCACGGCGTCGCCAATGCGGTGGCGGGGGTGCGGGCCGGGGCGGTGCGGGTCGACGGCTCGCTGGCCGGGCTCGGCGCGGGCGCGGGCAATGCGCCGATCGAGGCGCTGATCGCGGTGTTCGACCGGCTCGGGCTGGCGACGGGCTGCGACTTCACCCAGCTCTCCGCCGCCGCCGACGAGCTGGTGCGCCCGCTGATGGACCGCCCCGTGCGGGTCGACCGCGAGAGCCTGATGCTGGGCTATGCCGGGGTCTATTCGAGCTTCCTGCGCCATGCCGAGAAAGCCGCCGCCGATTACGGCATCCCCGCCGCCGACATCCTCGTCGAGCTTGGAAAGCGCAAAATGATCGGCGGTCAGGAAGACATGATCGTCGATGTCGCACTCGATCTGGTGGCGCGCGGGCGGGCCGCGCAATGAGCGTTCTGGCCGCAACCGCCGCCCGGCTCGACCGGGCGATCCTGACCGCCACGGCCACTCACCAGATGCCCGAGGCCGAGCAGTTCGACGCGGCCACCGGCTACGCGGTGCAGGCGCAGGGGATCGAGCTGCGCAAGGCGCGGGGCGAGCAGGTGATCGGCGTCAAGATGGGGCTGACCAGCCGGGCCAAGATGGCGCAGGTGGGCGTCGATGAAGTCACCTGGGGGCGCCTGACCGACACGATGCGGCGCGAGGAGGGCGGCGCGCTGGACCGCGCGCAGTTCATCCATCCCCGTGCCGAGCCGGAGATCGCCTTCATCCTGAAGCGGCGGCTGACCGGCGAGGTGAGCATGGCCGAGGCGGCGCTGGCCGTCGAGGCATTGGCGCCGGCGGTGGAAATCATCGACTCGCGCTATGAGAACTTCCGCTTCTCGCTGGGCGATGTCGTCGCCGACAATTCCTCGTCCGCCGCCTTTTTCCTGGGTCCGTGGGCCCGGCCGGATACCGACGTTTCGAACCTCGGTATCGTTCTGTCCGTCGATGGTGTGGCGCGCGAGATCGGGTCTTCCGCCGCGATCCTCGGCCATCCCATGCGCGCGCTCGTCGCGGCGGCGCGGATGACGGCGCGTGCGGGCCATGTGCTTGAGCCGGGCGATATCGTGCTGGCCGGCGCGGCCACTGCCGCCGTTCCGCTCGCCCCCGGCATGCAGGTCGAGGCCGAGATGCAGCGGCTTGGCCGCCTGGCATTTTCCGTAGTTTGAGGAGGCACCGATGCCGCTCGTGGAAATCACAATCGTCGAAGGCCGCAGCCTTGAACAGAAGCGGATGCTCATGGCCGGGGTGGCCGACGCGGTCGAGCGTGCCCTTGCCGCCCCGCGCGAGGCCATCCGCATCGCCATCCGCGAAATTCCGGTGGAGCACTGGGCGATAGGCGGCGTCTCGCTTCCCGAACTGCAGGCGGCGGAGGCCGCCCGGAAGGCGGCGGACGAGACATGACGCGCCAGGACGGAACCCGTTGCATCAGACAGGGAGGGGCACATGGCTGAGAACCCCGAGATCGGCCGCCAGATCAACGCCGGCGGGCTGAACACCAATTATCACGATATCGGCGCTGGCCGCCCCGTATTCTTCATTCACGGCTCCGGCCCCGGTGTATCGGCCTGGGCCAACTGGCGGCTGAACCTGCAAGCTGTGGCCGATCATGGCCTGCGCTGCATCGCGCCGGATATGGCCGGGTTCGGCTATACCGAGCTGCCGGCGGAGATGGCCTTCTCGCGCGATGCGTGGGTTGAGCATTTCGCCGCCTTCGCCGACGCGCTCGCGGGCGGCGAACGCATCTCGATCGTCGGCAATTCCTACGGCGGTGCGATTGCCCTTGCCTATGCGATCCGCTTCCCCGAACGGGTCGACCGGCTCGTTCTGATGGGCGCCGTGGGGCTGGACTTTCCGATCACGGCCGAGCTCGACAAGGTCTGGGGCCATGTCGCCTCGCGCGAGGCGATGCGCGATCTGATGAAGATCTTCGCATGGGACCAGAGCCTGGTGAACGACGACCTGGCGGAGCTGCGCCATCTGGCCTCGATCCGGCCGGGCATGATGGAAGCGTTTTCGGCCATGTTTCCCGAACCGCGGCAAGCGGCGCTGCGCGCGCTGGCCTCGCGCGAGGAAGACATTGCGCGGGTGCAGGCGCCGACCTTGATCATTCATGGCCGGGATGACCGGGTGATCCCGGTCGACGTTTCGAAGCGGCTGTTCGAGCTGCTTGCGAACGCGGAACTGCACCTGTTTCGCAAGTGCGGTCACTGGACGCAGATCGAGAAGGCAGAGCGCTTCAACGCGATTGTCGGCGCGTTTTTGCGATGAGTTGAAGGATCGAAAACCACGGATGAACCGAACTCGTCCGGGAGGCGGCGAGTTGCAACATTCACCCCGATCGAGGCTTGCGCGTGTCGCCGCAGGCCCGGGCCGCGGGCCGGCCCGTATGAGACCGGCGGCGAAAGCGAGGAGACCAAATGACACAGAAAGACAGTATAGCGGTTACGGGAGAGGCGATCACCCTTACCGGCGTGTCGAAAACGTACATGACGGCGAGCGGCGCGCTCCCGGTTCTGCGCGATATCGACCTTCACATCGAAGCCGGCCAGTTCGTATCCTTCGTCGGGCCGTCCGGCTGCGGCAAGTCGACATTGCTGAACATCATCGCCGGCCTCGTCAGCTACGACACCGGCACCGTCACCGTCGGTGGCCAGCCGCCGCGCGAGGGGCGCGACGATATCGGCTTCATGCTCCAGAAATCGGTGCTGATGCCCTGGCTCAACGTCAGCAAGAACATCGAACTCCCGTTCATCATTGCCCGTCGCCGCGGCGCCGACACGGCGCAGCGCGTGACCGATCTGCTTGAGCTTGTCGGCCTGTCGGATTACGCGACGATGAATTCCTGGGAGCTGTCCGGCGGCATGCAGCAGCGCGTCGCGCTGGCCCGCGCCCTTGCGCTCGATCCGGGCGTCATGCTGATGGACGAACCCTTCTCGGCGCTCGACGAGTTCAAGCGGGAACATCTGAACATCGAAGTCGCCCATATGTCCGAGCGGTTCGGCAAGACCACGATTCTCGTCACCCACAGCATCAGCGAAGCGGTGCTGATGTCGGATCGCATCATCGCGCTGGGCGCCAATCCCGGCCGCATGGTTGGCGATATCACCGTCGATCTCGAACGGCCGCGCCGGCCGGAGATGATCGGAAGCGACCGGTTTCAACAGATCAGCAACGAGGTGCGCGCGGCGCTGTCTCAGGGCATGGAGGAAAGCCAATGACACAATCCCTCTGGTACCGGATCGGCTTGCCCGTCGGCGTCTTCGTGATCTTTGTGGCGATCTGGCAGATCCTCAGCGTCACCGGCACGCTGAACCCGGTGACGTTCCCGTCGCCGCTCGAAATCACCATCGCCTTCGGCGAGCTGGTCACCCGCGGCTATTTCTGGGACGCGACCCGGATCACGCTTCTCGAAACCTTGCTCGGCTTCATCATCGGCGCCGCGCTGGGCCTTGTGATCGGCGCGCTGACCGGCACGTTCCGCACCTTCCGCACCGCCTTCTACCCCTTCGTGGTGGCGTTCCAGAACACGCCCCGCGTTGCGCTTGCCCCGATCTTCCTGACATGGTTCGGCTTTGGCATCACCTCGAAGGTCGTCATGGCGGCGGTCATCTGCTTCTTCCCGGTCGTGATCAACACGGTCGCCGGGATCGCCGGTGTCGATGAAAACGCCAAGACCCTGTTCCGCTCGCTCGGCGCCAGCAAGGCCCAAACCTTCTTCCGGCTGACGCTGCCGGGCGCCTCGGCAATGGCGTTCGCCGGGATCAAGACGGCGCTGACGCTGGCCCTGCTCGGCGCGATCGTCGGCGAATTTGTCGGCGCCTCGGAAGGGCTCGGGGTGCTCATCAAGGAGCTTAACTTCCAGCTCGAAGTGGCGATGGGCTTTGCCGTCGTCATCTTCCTGGCGGTGATCGGCCTGGTTCTCTACGGGCTGATCGAACTTCTGGAAAAACGTCTGATTACCTGGGCGCGCGACTGATGCCGCGCGCCTGCAACCCAATTCACAACCACACATCAGAGGAGGAAAACATGAAACCTTTCGGTTGGAGAATGACCGCTGCGGCACTGGGTGCCGTCGCATTGAACATCGCGGCGACGGGAGGGAGCGCCGCCCAGGACCTCACCCCGGTGAACGTGCTGCTGCCCATTCCCGAGGGGATCGCCTTCACGCCGATGATCGTCGCGCGCGAAAACGGGATCTTCGCGGATGCCGGGATTGATGTCAGCACCTCCGTCGCCGACGGGTCTGGCTATCTGTCGCAGCAGATCGTTGCGGGGCACTCCCAGTTCGCCCTGATGGGCGCGGCCGATGCCGTCGTGTCTTTCACCAAACGCGACGATGTCCGGGTGCTGTTCTGCAACCAGGTCAAGAACGTGTATCGCATCGTCGCCAAGGCCGATGCGGGCATCGGTTCGATGGCCGAGCTGCAGGGCAAGTCGCTGGGCTACACCGAGCCGGGTGGCGGCGAGAGCAAGCTCGTGTCGGCGGCGATCGACGAGGCGGGTCTGGTCGTGAACGACACGATCCGGCTGGTGCCGATCGGGTCTGCCGGGCCGCAATCGCTGGTCGCGCTTCAGAACGACACCGTTCAGGCCTACAGCTCCAGCTTCCCCGATGTGGCTGCGCTCGCCGCTGCCGGGATCGAATGGGTCGACATCACCCCGGCGAAATACTCGAACGTGCCGGGGGCCTGCATGGTGACCACCGAGCAGGTGCTGGCGACCGACGAAGGCATGGCCGCCGCGACGGCGCTCACCTCGGCCTGGGTCCAGGGGCAGTACTACTCCATCGAAAACAGGGCGGAAGCCTTCGAGCTGGTCTGCTCGACGATCGAAAGCGCCTGTGAGAACGAGGTGGCTGCCGAGGCGCTGTTTGCCGAGGCGATGAACCTCATCACCCCGCCGGAAGGCCACCGCCCCGGTGAGTTGACCCCGTCGTCGTGGCAAACTGTGGTCGAGATCCTCGCATCGAGCGACACGGTGCCCGCCGACCTCGATATCATGCCGCTGATTTCCGGCGAACATGTCGAGGCGGTGATCGCCGCCGCTTATGCCGGGCGGTGACCGGGCAATGATGCCGGCGGCGGCCGGGCGCTGATCCCCGGGGATTGGCTGCCGTCGCCCGCATCTCTCAAAGACACGCTTTGAAATCTGCAAAGCGGGCGCTGAAAGGCATCTTCTGAGCCTTTCAGCGCCATTTTCATTTAGTGGCACGTGGTTGAGATGATCCGGCATGTGCCCGGGGGGCATGGCCCGGCGCGGGCGGCATCTTCAGCAAGCGGCCGCCGTCCGTCCCGCCGCTCTCAGGCAGGTCGATCAGAACCACAGCTTTTCCCGCCGCGCCATGCCGGTGGCGCTCAGGCGCCTTTGCCCTTTTCGGCGTCCTGGCCGACGCCCTCGCCGATGATCTCGCCCAGCTTGTTCATCGCCGGCAGCGCCACCGACATATCGAGGATCGAGTCGACGATCTGCGACACCGGCGAGCCCGCCTTCGCCTCGCCCGGCTCGACGCCGCCGCGCGCGCCCAGCCCGGAGATGTGGTTGATCGAGATCCTGTCGATCTTCTCGGCGGGCTTGACCATCTGTGCGACGATGCCCGGCATCGCCTGAAGCCGCATCTTCTCCAGCTCCATCGCCATCAGCGCGTCGGAGCGGGCGTTTTCGGCCTCGATCCGGGCGCGCTCGGCCTCGGCCTCGGCCAGTTTGAGCAGCTTGACCGCCTCGGCCTCCTCGCGCTTCGCCTCCTTGCGGTCTTTCGCCGTCGCCTTCTCACTCTCGGCGGCGATCCGGGCACGCGTGGCGGCGGTTTCGGCATCCTGCTGGGCGGCGAGCAGGGCCACCTGCTTGCGCCGCTCGGCCTCGGCCAGCTGGCGCGCGGTCTGGATCGCTTCTTCGGCTTTCACCGCCTCGGCGCGGGCGGTGTCGGCCTCGGCCCGGGCGCGGCTTTCCTCCTGGCTCTTTGCCGAGATCTGGATCTGGCGGTCCTGCTCGGCGATCTGGAGCGCGCGGGCTTGCGCAATCTCGGCCTCGCGCACCGCCAGTTCCCGGGCGATATCGGCCGACTGGATTTCCTGCTCCATGCGGATGCGCGCATGCGCCGCCTCGCGCTCGGCATCGGCCTTGCGGCGGGCCACTTCCGCCAGTTGCGCCGCCATCAGGCTTTCGACTTCCTGCGCCTGCGCAATCTCGGCGCGGCGCTCCTCAAGGTCGATCTCCAGCTTGCGCCGGCTCGCTTCCATCGCGGTGCGGCGCACCTCGACCTCGCTGTCGCCCTCGATCTGCGCGCGTTCCTTCTTCGATTTCGAGATCACCTCGGCCAGCTTGCGCATCCCGACCGCATTGAAGGCGTTGTTGTCGTCGAGCGCGGAAAACGGCGTCTGGTCGAGCTCGGTGAGCGAGACCGAGTCCAGTTGCAGCCCGTAGCGCTCGATCGTGCCATGCAGCGCGTCGCGCACCTCGCGGACGAACTCGGCGCGGTCTTCGTGAAGCTGGTCCATCGTCATCTGCGCGGCGACCGCGCGCAGCGCATCCACCATCATGCCGTCGATCAGCGCCTTGAGCTCGTCGGGCTGAAAGGTGCGCCGGCCCAGCGTCTGCGCCGCGCGGGCAATCGCGTCGGCGCTCGGCACCACCGAGGCGTAGAACTCGGCGCTCACATCGACGCGCATCCGGTCCTTGGTGATCAGCGCGCTCTCGCCGCGCCGGGTCACGTCCATGCGGATGGTCTGCATGTTCACCCGGCTGATCTCGTGGAAATAGGGAATGGCCAGCGTGCCGCCGTCGATGATGACCTTGCGCCCGCCGATACCGGTTTTGACCAGGCTCACCTCGTTGGTGGCGCGCTCGTAAAACCACGCCGCCAGCGCGATCACGATGGCCGCGAGAACGATGAGAAGAATGATCCAGCCCAGAACGCTCATGGTGTGTCCTCCCTCAGAATGCCGGCGGGAAATGCCGCCCGCCGCGGTCGAGCGTGATCCAGCGCAGCTCGGTGAAGGCGTCGAGCGACCAGCGCCCGCCATAGCGGCCGACGCCGGAGGCCTTCACGCCGCCGAAGGGCACGTGGGGCTCGTCGTTGATGTTCTGGCAATTGACGTGGCAAATGCCGGTTTCGACCTGTTCGGCAATGCGCAGCGCGCGCGCCTCGTCGCGGCTCATGATCGCCGCGGTCAGGCCGTATTCGGTATCGTTGTTGAGCGCGATCGCCTCTTCCTCGGTGCGGAAGGGCACCACGATCACCACCGGGCCGAAGGTTTCATCGTGCCAGATATCCATGGTGGAATTGACGTTGGTGAGCACCGTCGGCTCGACGAAATTGTCCCACGCCTTGCCGCCGATCTCGGCGGTCGCGCCCTTCGCCAGCGCGTCGTCGATCAGCGCCTTCACGCGCTGCGCCTGGCGGGTATTCACCAGCGGGCCAAGGATGTTGTCCTTGTCGCGCGTGTGCCCGGTTTTCAGCTTCGCGGCGCGGGCGAGGAACTTCTTCATGAAGGTATCGTAGACGCTCTCCTGCACCAGGATCTTCTCGGTCGACATGCAGACCTGGCCCTGATGCATGAACGAGCCGAAATTGGCGGCCTTCGCGGCATGGTCCAGATCGGCATCCTCGAGGATGATCATGCTGTCCTTGCCGCCAAGCTCGACGCAGGCTTTCTTCAGATGCGCCCCGCATTTGGCGGCGATATGGCGGCCCACGGCGGTGGAGCCGGTGAAGGAGACGGCCTTCACGACCGGGTTCTCGATCAGCTCGTCGCCCACCGCGCCGACGCTCTCGCGCGAGCAGGTGACGACGTTGAACACCCCTTTCGGAATGCCAGCCTCTTCGAGGATCTCGGCAAAGTAGAGCCCGCCGGCATAGGGCGTGTCTTCGGACGGTTTGAGCACCACCGTGTTGCCCGCCGCCAGCGCGGCGGCGAACCCGCGCGAGGTGAGGATGCCGGGCATGTTCCAGGGAGAGATCACGCTGACCACGCCGAGCGGCACGCGCAGCGCCATCATGAACTTGTGGTGCTCGGAGGGCAGCACCTCGCCGGTATTCTGGTAGCACAGCGCCGAGGCGGAGCGGAACACTTCGGCGACGTAGCCCGCCTCGAACGCGCCCTTGCCGAACCAGCCGCCGCCTTCCGCCATCGCCGCGGCGATGAAATCGCTCTGCCGCCGGTCCCAGACCTCGGCAATCTTCAGCAGGTAATGCGCGCGTTCATGGAAGGCGAGGCCCGCCCAGGCCGGAAACGCGGCCCTTGCCGCGTCGATGGCGCGGCGCACATCCTCGGGCGAGCCATCGGGGATGCGGGCGTAGAGCGAATTGTCGGACGGGTTGAGGTCGTCGAAGGTGCGCGCGGCGGGCACCCAGTTTCCGTCGATATACATGCCCCGGATCGTCGGGGCAGACGTGGCGGTATCCAGCATGATCGTCTCCTTTCGTCAGTCGATATCCCGGTTTGGCGGGCCGGGGCTGCGTGTGCTGCGGCTGCGCGCGCGCGCCGCCGCCTCCTCGATTTCGGCGAGGACTTCCTTCAGGCGGTCGCCATGCGATGAGAGGTCGGGCATCGCGGGGCGTTGCGGGGCTGGTGCGGGGCGGGGCTGGGCCGGCGCGGGGCGCGGCCCGGCGGGCATGGCGCTGCGGCCCGACGACATATCCCGCGCCCGCGCCACCAGCGCGTCGATCTCGATGCCATGCGCGCCGGGCTTTGCCGTGGCGCTGCCGTTGCGGGGCGGCGGGGCCGTTTGCACGGGCGGCGGTGCGGGTGGCGGCGGCGGTGGTGGCGAAACCTTGGGCGCAGGCGGCGGTGTCGGCGCAGGGCGCGAGCCGGGCACGGAGGAGATCGCCGCCGCGGCGATGTCGGAGGGCGACGGGCCAGCCGCCGGGCGCGGCGCCGACGGCATGGGCGCAGCCGGAGCCGCTACCCCTGCCCGGCGCGGCCCGGCTGCCGAGGCACCCGCACCGCCCAGATAGGCTTTCTGCACCGCCGGGTCGCGCATCAGGTTGGCTGCCGTGTCTTCATGAATGATATGGGCGTTTTCGAGCAGATAGCCGCGATCCGCGATGGCGAGCGAGGCGCGGGCGTTCTGCTCGACGAGCAAAATCCCGATCCCGGTCGCGCGCACCGCTTTCAGGCTCTGAAACAGCTCCTTCGACAGCAAAGGCGACAGGCCGAGCGAGGGTTCGTCGAGCGTGAGGATCGCCGGGTTCGACATCATCGCGCGGCCGATGGCGACCATCTGCTGCTCGCCGCCCGACATCGTCCGCGCCACCTGCCCGCGCCGTTCCTCGAGCTTGGGAAACAGCCGGTAGACCCGGCCGAGATTGGCGCGCTCCTCGTCGCGCGCGCGGCCCGGATAGGCGCCGAGCAGCAGGTTTTCCTCGACCGTCAGATCGGCGAATATCCCGCGCCCCTCCGGCACCAGCGCCACGCCTTCCTCGACGATCCGGTCGGCGCGCTCACCCACCACCTCGTGGCCGTTCATCCGCACCGAGCCCGACACCTTGCCCTCGCAGATGCCGCTGATCGCCTTCAGCAGAGTCGACTTGCCCGCGCCGTTGGCGCCGAGGATCACGACGATCTCGCCACGCCCGACCCTGAGCGACACGTCCTCAAGCGCGATATGCTGGCCGTAGGCCGCCGAAAGGCGTTTGACCTCAAGCATCCTCGTCCCCCAGATAGGCGCGCACCACGTCGGGGTCGGACAAGACCTCCTCCGGCGTGCCTTCGGCGATCTTCTTGCCCGACGACATCACCACGCAGCTGTCGCAGAGCGAGCGGATCGCATCCATCACGTGCTCGACGAGGATGATGGTGCGGCCCTCGTCGCGCAGGGCGTGGATCAGCTCGATCCCGGCCTGCAACTCGGTCGGGTTGAGGCCCGCGAGCCACTCATCCAGCAGCAGCACTTCCGGTTCGCCCGCCAGCGCGCGGGCCAGTTCGACGCGCTTGGTGTCGATATAGGTGAGCTGGCTGAAATGCGCCCTGGCCTGGCGCGCCATGCCGACCTTTTCGAGGATCGCCATCGCGTGCTGTTCGGCTGCACGCCCCCAGCGCCGCCGGTGGCCGAACACCGCGCCGGCCATGACGTTTTCGAGCACGGTCATCGACGGCAGGAGCCGCACGAGCTGGAAGGTGCGCGACACACCGAGGCGGGCGATGTCCTTCGCCGGCAGGCCGGTGATCGGCGTGCCGCGCAGCACGATCTCGCCATCGCTGGGGGTGAGCGCGCCCGAGATCAGGTTCAGCGTGGTCGACTTGCCCGAACCGTTCGGGCCGATCAGCCCTTTGACCTCGTGTTCGGTGACGTCGAAATCCATGTTGTCGACGGCCACGAGGCCGCCGAACTGCTTGGTCGCGCCGCGCAGCGATATGACATTGGTGGCGGTCCTCATGCCGGCACCCCCCGCAGCGCCCGCCGTGCGCGCAGCCTGTCATAGAGCCCGACGAAGCCGCCCGGCAGCAGATAGACGATGACCAGAAAGCTCAGCCCGAGCAGCAGCGTCGTCTGGTTCGGGAAGGAGGCCGAGATGACCTCCCACAGCAGCGTGAACGGCACCACGCCCACAAGCGGCCCCCACAAGCGCCCGGTGCCGCCGAGCAGCGCCATGATCACCACCTGGAACGACAGCATCGGCGCGAAGGCGATGGCAGGCTCGATATAGACGTAGCGCGGCGCGATGATCGCCCCGACCACCGCCGCGACCGCCCCCGAGACGACGAACAGCGCGACCTTGGAGAGTGCTGTGTTGATCCCGACATGGCGCGCCACGTCCTCGTCCTCGCCGATGATGCGCAGCGCGAAGCCCAGCCGCGAGCGCCCGATCGCCCAGCCGGCGAGGTAGACGAGGCCGGCCAGCCCGAGCAACTGCCAGTAGATGCCGGAATCGGTCATGTCGGTGAGCACATAGGTGCCCTTGTGGCCGGTCTGGTTCTGATACCAGGTCACCACCTGGCGGATCATCTCGGCCAGCCCGAGCGAGAAGATCACGAAATAGACCCCCGAAAGCCTGAGCGTGGCGAGGCCGACGAGCGCGGCCAGCACGCCACCCGCAACGGCCGCAATCGGCAAAAGCGCCCAATAGGGGATGATTTCGATCCACGACCCGGTGACATAGGAGCCGACGCCGAAGAAGGCCGCCGTGGCCAGCGAGATGTAATGGGTCGGCCCCGAGAACAGCGCCCAGCTGGTCGCCAGCACGGTATACATCGCAATGCTCACGCCGAGCGAGATCAGGTATCCGTCGCCGGTCAGCGGCAGGAGGGCCGCGACGAGCAGCAGGAGGGCCGCAAATCCGAGCGTCTGCCAGTCCTTGCGCCTCATGCGCTCTTTCTCCCGAACAGGCCCTGCGGGCGGAACAGCAGGATGAGGATGAACAGGGCATAGGCGGTGGCGAGGGTCAGGCCCGGGTCGATCAGCGAGGCCACCAGCGTTTCGCCCACGCCCAGAACGAGGGCGGCGACGATGGTGCCGCGCACGTCGCCGACACCGCCCATGATCACGATGATCAGCGCCTTCATGGTGAAAAGCACGCCGGTCGAGGCATCGAGCGTGAGGAAGGTCGAGATCACCGCGCCCCCCACCGCCGTCACCGCGCCGCCAAGCGCGAAGGCGCGCGCCGAGAGCTTCGGCACGTCGATCCCCACCAGCCGCGCGCTTTTGGGCGAGACCGCGACGGCACGGATCGCCATCCCGGCGCGCGAGTGGTTGAGCCAGATATAGAGCGCTGTGCAGAGGATCACGGCACCGATGAAGGCCGAGAGCCGGTTGAGCCCGTAATTGTCGCCAAACAGCACGACCGGCCGGGCGAGATAGGAATAGCTGAAATAGTCGCCGCCGAAGACCCAGATCATCAGCCCGACCATCACGAAGGACAGCCCGAAGGTGGTCAGGATCGCATCCTGCTCCAGCATCCCGCGCGATTTCGCCCGCGTCACCAGCGGGCGCAGCATGATGCGGTAGATCAGCCAGTTCAGCAGATAGGCCACCGGCGCGACGATGAAGATGGTCAGAAACGGGCTGACCGCCGCGCCGGAATAGAGCGCGAAGGCGGTGAAGGCGCCGACCACGAGCATTTCGCCATTGGCGAGGTTCATGATCCGGGCGACGCCGTATTGCAGGTTCAGCCCCATGGCGATCAGCGCATAGGTGCCGCCCAGGAACAGGCCGGTGATGATGATGTCCATGTATCCCCCGAGAGGTGGTAGGCGGGCCCGCAGATGCCGGGCCCGCCGGTCAGATCATTCCCAGCCGGCCTTCACGAAGGGTTCGACAACGCCGTCGAGCCCGCCGAAAGACGCAACCCCCTTGAACACGCCGTCCTGCCACTGGCCCGCGGTCCAGTAGCCGGTGGAGCTGTTCTGGTCGTCGAAGGTGATGGTGCCCATCACCGTCTCGAAGGAATTGTCTTTGATGTATTGGGTCACCTCCGCCATATCGAGCGTGCCGGTCGCCTCGATCGCGGCCTCGAGGATCTGGAGCGAGGCATACATCTGCCCGGACGCCCAGTAATCGGGCTGCGAGCCGGTCTCGGCTTCGAGCCGGGCGGCATAGTCGAGGAAGGTCTCCGACGATGCATTCACGCCGCCGATCCCCATGATCCCCTCGGCCGCCGCGCCGAAGCGCCCGGCGAAGGACGGGAAGGCGGTGCCGACGCCGGTGTAGAACACACCCACATCGAGCCCCTCGATCATCGCCTGCTCGGTCAGCCCGAACGTGTCGCCGGGATAGGAGAAGGCGACGAAGGCGTCGGGTTCGGCATCCTTGGCGGCCTTCATGATCGGCGAAAGGTCCTGGGTGCCGAGCGGATAGGACGTCTCATAGACGATCTCAAACCCGGCGGCTTCCAGCGCCGGCTTGCCCGCGCTGACCAGCTCGATGCCAAAGGCGTCGGCCACGTTCACCAGCGCCACGCGGTTGCCGATCTCGCCGGCGTCGCGCATCTTGGCCATCGCCTCGACCGCGCCGCCCGCGATCTCGGCGCTGCGCCCGAGCAGGAAGAACAGGTTCGGGAACTGGCCCGCAAGCTCGTCAATCTGGTCGGTCGCCGCCGACGAGGTGATCTGCGGAATGCCGAGCCGGTCGAAGATCGGCGCCGCGGCCAGGCTGAGCCCGGTCGAATAGGGCGACAGGATGATATCGGCATTGTCCTGCTGCGCGAGCCGCGTGACCGCCTTGATCGTCTCGGCCGGGTTGGTCTGGTCATCGTATTCGATGACTTCGAGCATCCGCTGCTCGCCGCCCACATTCAGCCCGCCGCGCGCGTTCACCTCGCTCACCCAGAGCTGGATATTGGGCCAGTGCGTCACCGCCGCGCCGCCGGCCAGCGGGCCGGTCTTGGGCGCAACCGCCCCCACGACGATCGGATCGGCGGCAAAGGCGGCGCCGGCAAGGGTCATCGCCGCTAGCGCGGTGCTGGCCCGGAAAAAAGTTCTGCGTTTCATGTGTCTCCTCCCTGACTTGGTTCTTTGTGAACTCGTTACGTCCAGAACGGGAAATCTCCCCTCGGTTCCTGGATCGTTATCCACCTGAGTTCGGTGAATTCGTTGATGACCGCCTCGCCGCCGAACCGGCCATAGCCCGAGGCTTTCATGCCGCCGAACGGCATTGCCGGGTCGTCGAACACGGTCGGGCCGTTGATATGGCAGACGCCGGTTTCGATCCGTGCCGCCAGCCTGCGGGCGCGGTCGGTATCGGCGCTGTAGATCGACGAGACGAGGCCATATTCGGTGTCGTTGACGATGGTGACCGCCTCGTCCTCGTCGCGCGCGCGGATGATCGCGGCGACCGGGCCGAAGCTTTCCTCGCTGTAGATCTTCATCTCCGAGGTCACCCGGTCGAGCAGCGTCGGCTGCACGCTGGCGCCCGAAACCTCGCCGCCGATCTTGAGCACCGCCTGGCGCGACAGCGCATCCTCGATCAGCCGGCCCACCCGGCGGGCGGCCTCGGCATTGATCAGATCGCCGACCTTGTGGCGCCCCTTGCGGGTGAGCAGGGCGGCGCATTCGGCCTCCATCTCGGCGACGAAAGCGTCGGCCACCGCCTCGACCACGACGATCCGTTCGGTGGTCATGCAGATCTGGCCCTGATTGAAATAGGCGCCATATGCGGCGGCGCGGGCGGCGGCGGGCAGATCGGCATCTTCCAGCACGACCAGCGCGGCCTTGCCCGACAATTCCATCAGGCAGGGCTTGAGGTGGCGCGCGGCGATCCCGGCGATGCGCCGGCCAATCCGGGTGGAACCGGTGAAGTTGATCCGGCGCACGGCGTGATGCGCGGCCAGCGCCTCGACCACGGCTTCGGCCTGTTCGGGGGCATGGAGAACCGAGGCCACCGCGCCATCGGGCAGACCGGCCTCGCAGAGAATGTCGACGATCAGCGAATGCAGCTTCGGGCAAAGCTCGGAGCCCTTGAACACCACCGTGTTGCCGCAGGCGAGCGGCCAGATGATGGCGCGCACGGCAAGCGTGACCGGCGCGTTCCACGGCGCGATGGCAAGCACCACCCCCACCGGCTGGCGGATCTGGTGCGAGGTAATCCCGTCCTTCTCGCTGGTCTTGCCCCAGCTTTCGACCTGGGCGGGGATCTTCAGCGCCTCGTCGATCACCTGGGCGGCGATGGCGATGTTGAAGCGGATCCAGTCGGGCGTCGAGCCGAGCTCACGGCCGGCGACCTCCACGAGTTCTTCGCTGCGCGCGACCAGAGCGTCGCGCGCTCTGGCGAGGATTGCGCATTTCCGCTCCGCCGGCATGTCGCGCCAGCCGGCGAAGGCGGCGGCGGCGGCATTGGCCGCATCGCGCGCATCGCGCGGACCCGCCGCCGCAGCGGTGGTGACCGGCTGGCCATCGACGGGCGAGACGCGCTCGAAAGTCGCGCCATCGCGTGCGTCAACACCCGCCGCGCGGATATGAAGCTTCGCTTGGTACATGTCCTCCCAGACCGGCCGGCTGTTCGCGCAAGGGGCCGTTGGAAGAAGGATGACCGAGGATTCGCGGAAAAATAATGCTGGAACATGGGAATAAATTGTCAAACTATGGGTTTTACCATCACAAACCCGTGGACCCATGCCCGATTCCGTCACGCCCCAGTTTCGCGCCGCGCGGGTCGATTGTGCCCTGCAGGAGCGCATGATCGGCACGCAGGCGGCGTTTGCCCGCAGCCGGTGGTTTGCCTTCTTCCTCGAAAGCGGTCACGCCGTCGCCCAGACCCAGGCCGGCGAGTTCGAGCTGACCGGCCCGGCCCTGCAATGGGGCCCGCTCGATGAAGATACCCGCCTCAGGATCGACGCGGGCAGCGCCGGGCATTACCTGTTCCTGTCCGACCGGATGCTCGACGACGCGATCGGCGTGGTGGCGGAGGCGGCGGATCTGCGGCAATTCGCACGCCGGCACATGGTGGTCACCCTTGGCCGGTCCGATCCGCGCACGACCGATCTCGAAACCTTGTTCGAGCGGATCGAGGCGGAAGCGGCACGCGCGGCTTTCGGCACCGAAATTTCCGTTTCGGCCTATATCCGCCTGCTGCTCGTGGCGCTGTGGCGCGGCCGGGAGCGGGAGGGCGCCGGAGCGCGGACGACCGTTGGCCAGGGACGCCGCGAGATCAATCGGTTTCGCAATCTGGTGGAGGCGCATTTCCGGGCGCGCTGGAAGGCAAGGCAGTATGCCGCAGCACTCGGCATGTCCTACGACCGGCTCCACGATCTGTGCGTCCGCTCGGTCGGCAAACCGCCCGCGCAGCTGATCCGCGAGCGCTGCTTTCACGAGGCCGAGATTCTGCTCCGGCGCACCACCCTGAGCGCCGAGCGGATTTCGGCGATGCTGGGGTTCAGTTCCGCGAGCCAGTTCAACCACTTCTTCAAGGCGATCGCGCAGGAAACGCCGGGCGCATTCCGCAGCCGCATCGCCAGCAGCCAGGAAGCCCCCGCCACACAGGCCGCGCGGTTCTCCGACTGGCCCTGAACGGCATTATGGGCGGGACGGCTGGCATCACCGCTACGGCAGTGGCCGGAGCGGGTTGGGCGCGCAGCCCTCATCGGAGTTCATGCAGCCGGTGGCGCAGCGGATGGGCGTAGGCGCCCAGCCGCTGGCTGTATTCCTTCAGCAGCGCGGGCACGAAGACCTTCATGAAGGCGGGCGGGATTGTTTTTCGGGCGCTGCGCGACATGGTGAAATAGAGCGTGCGCACCGCGCGCGCATTGGCGATGGGGCGCGCGCAGATCAGATTGTTTGTCGCCTCCTCGACCATTGCCCCATAGGGTATGATGCTGGTCGCGGCGCCCTGTTCCACCAGCTTCTTCACCGCCGATTGCGACTGCACCTCGAACGCCACCGTCACCTCGCGCGACAGGTAATCGGCGGTGTTATGGACGATCTGCCAGATGATATCGCGGCGGCTGAGCAGGGCGAGGTTCGGCACCAGCGCATCTTCAAAGGCAATCGGCTGCCAGTTGAGGTCCGGATCGGGCGCTGAGACGAAGAACAGGGTTTCTTCCAGCAGGGCATACCGATCCGCCTGCGGATTGTCTTCGATGTTGAAGGCGAATGCACAGTCGATCTCGTGGTTCTCCAGCGCGGAGACGAGCTTGAACGACAGACCTTCGACGAATTTGACCGAAGCGACATCGGAGATTTCCTCGGCCAGCTCGAAGACCCGTGGCCCGAGCAGCTCCATGACGCTGGGGGTCATCCCCAGGCTGATCAGCGGGCGGCGCCCGCTGCCGAGATCGCGCAGATCGCTGACCGTGTCATCCAGCATCGTCAGAATCTCGCGGGCGCGGCCGGCAAAGATTTCCCCCGCTTCGGTCAGGCTCACCCCCCGGGAATGCCGGTTGATCAAGGGCACGCCGAGTTCGTCTTCGAGGTTTTTGATCTGTAGCCCAAGTGCAGTCTGCGCGATATTCAGCGCATGCGCGGCATGGCTGAGATTGCCGGTTTCGGCGGTTTTAACAAAGTATTTCAACTGTTTGAGGTTCACCGCCGATCAGCCTCCTCCGCTCGATCCGCTCTGATCAACAAAAATCTTTGGTCAGAAGTATATATTCTATGTTGGACTGGATGTCTACACTGCTGCACGGTGCGCAGGATCGGGAGGCACGGATTGAACCGTGCGGGAAGATGAACGTTCGGGAGGCGGCCAGACCATGCGCAAGACCATCACATTCGGTTGCTGGGACTATGACCGGATGTTTCCGATTCTCGATGGTCGCGTGCAGCCGCAGGGGATTGACCTGAACTTTCTGAACATGCCGGTCGAGGAGACCTTCTTCCGGATGCTCAGGCACCAGGAATTCGACGTGTCGGAGCTGTCGCTCTCATCCTATGTCGTATCGCTCCACAAGCCGGAACGCCCGTTCATCGCAATCCCGGTGTTCCCGTCGCGCTTCTTCCGTCACAGCTCGATCTACGTGAATGCCGAGAGCGGCATCGAGAAGCCTGAGGATCTGGCCGGCAAGAAGGTTGGCTGCCCCGAATACCAGATGACCGCGCCGGTCTGGATCCGCGGCATCCTGAGCGACGATTTCGGGGTTCCGGTCAATTCGGTGACCTATTTCACAGGTGGCGAAGAAGAGCCCAATCGCGTCGAGAAGCTCAAGCTGGATCTGCCGGAGGATATCAGGGTCGTGCCCATCGGGCCGGACAAGACGCTGTCGCAGATGCTCTACGATGGCGAGATCGACGCACTCTACACCGCGCGCAAACCCAGCACCTATACCGGCCCGAACGGCAAGGTGCGGCGGCTGTTCGAGGATTTTCCGGCCGTTGAGAAAGCCTATTTCCAACGCACCGGCATCTTTCCGATCATGCACACCGTGGCGATCCGCCGGGCGGTCTACGAGGCCGATCCCTGGATCTGCCAGTCGCTTCTGAAGGCTTTTGACGAGGCCAAGGACATCACCGTGCAGAGCCTTTCGGAAACCGCCGCGCTGAAGACGATGCTGCCCTGGGCGGCGGCGCATTTCGAAGAGGCGCAGGCCGCGCTCGGCGAGGATTACTGGCCCTACGGCTTTGCCCCGAACCGCGACACGGTGGCGACGTTTCTGCGCTACTCGCACGAGCAGGGGCTCTCGCCAAGGCTGTTGGAACCGGAGGAAATCTTCGCGAAAGAAACGTTGGAGGCGTTCGTGATCTAGGCCAGTGGCCGCAATCGCCGGCCCGCGTTCAGGGCCGCATATCAAAACATCAGGGAGGAATAAAAATGTCAGTTATCAAGGTTTTAAAATCGCTCGCGGTGGTTGCCGCGGTCGCCGTTCCGGCCAGCGCGCAGGCGCAGTCGGTCGAGGAATTCTACGCAGGCAAAACCGTTAGCCTGTATATCGGCTACAGCGTCGGCGGAGGTTACGATACCTATGCCCGCGTGATTGCATCGCATCTGGGCAAGCACATCCCGGGCAATCCGACGATCGTGCCCACCAACATGCCCGGGGCCGGCAGCCTGCGCCTGGCCAACTGGCTCTACGAGGCCGCGCCGAAAGACGGCACCGCCATCGGCACGGTTGCCCGCGCCGCGCCGTTCGAGCCGCTGCTTGAGAATGAAGCGGCCAGCTTCAACGCCGCCGAGTTCAACTATATCGGCAATGCGAACACCGAATATTCGCTTTGCGCCGCCAATGCCGATGCGGGGATCGCCAATATCGACGACCTGCGCAGCAAGGAGCTGCTGGTCGGCGGCACCGGCGCGGCGTCGGACCCCAACAAACAGGCCAATATCGCCAATGCCGCGCTCGGCACCAACATGACGATCATCGACGGATATCCCGGCGGCAACGACATTACGCTGGCGATGGAGCGCGGCGAGGTCATGGGCCGTTGCGGCTGGTCCTGGTCGACGATCAAGGCCACCAAATGGGATATGATCGAACAGGGGCAGGTGAACCTGCTGCTGCAATTCGCAAACACCCCCCATCCCGATCTTGCGGATGTGCCGCTTGTGGCCGAGCTTGCGGATACCGACGAGCAACGGGCGATGCTGAACTTCATCGTGGCGCCGCAGGAGATGGGGCGGCCCTATATCGCCCCGCCGGGCGTGCCGCAGGACCGCGTGGATGCGTTGCGTCAGGCTTTCATGGATACGATGGCGGATCCGGAATTCCTGGCCGCGGCAACGGAGGCCGGTCTTGAAATCACGCCCTCCAGCGGCGAGACGTTGCAGGAGATCGTCGCCTCGGTCTTCGCCACCGATCCCGCGATCATCGCCAAGGTGATCGAGGCAACCAACTGATGCAGGATGGCGGCCGGCCCTACGCCGGCCGCTACCGCGACCGAAACCGGTCTTCCGGCATCCGCCGGTGAGGAGTGAACATGGGCCTCAAGAACATTCTGGTTCCCTATAACGGCACCACTTCCGCAAACCGGGCGCTTGCCCAGGCTTTGAGCATTGCCGAAGAGCGGGGCGCCCACGTGACCGGGTGCTTCCCCTATGAGGCGTTCGACTCCCTCGGCGTCTTCGATCTTCCCATGAGCCGACCGCTCAAGGAGGATTTCCGCAAGATCGCCAAACGCATGGAAACCGAGGCGCGCAAGGCGGTCGAGGAGAGGTTTCGCGAGGCGACCAGCGCCTGCGCCGCCCCCGACCGGCTGCACTGCCTCGACATCACCGGCGATACGGATATCGCGATCACCAAGGCCGCGCGGCATTTCGATCTGACGGTGATCAGCCCGGCCGATCCGGAAGACGACCCGGATGCGCGGCAGGTCCATCCCGACGTGATCGCGCTGCGCAGCGGCAAGCCGGTGCTGATCGTGCCGAAGGGCAAGCCGACCGGCGCCATCGGCCGCCGTGTGGTGCTGGCCTGGGACGGCAAGCGCGCCGCCGCGCGCGCCGTCGGCGAAGTGTTGCAGATGTTCGGCCCGATCGGCGCGGCCTTCGTGCTCCGGGTTGGCGCGCCCGACGAGGCGGCGGATTTCTGGAGCGGGCAGCTCTGCGATCATCTGGCCCGCCACGACACGCCGGCAACCTTTCTGCGCCGCGACGAGAGCGGCTCCATTGCCGCAACGATCCTCGATGTCTGCAACGAGGTCGGGGCCGATCTGCTGGTCATGGGCGCCTACGAGCATTCCAAGTTCGGCGAGGATCTGCTGGGCGGCACGACGAATGATATCCTCGCCGGCCTGAGCATTCCGGTCTTCATGGCGCATTGAACGCGGCCCGGCCCGCCGGTCTGGCGGACAGGGCAGGGCCAAACGGCGGTTCGCGCCGGCGTCGGAAAGTATAACGAAATTCACCCCTCCCGGCACTGGGCCGGGCGACAGAAGAAGGGCTCGCAAGACAATGGTCGAAAGCCTCATCGACGCATTTTTCCTGGTGATCCAGTTTGAACGTCTGATCTATCTGGCCGCCGGGGTGATGCTTGGGCTGATGCTCGGCATCCTGCCCGGTGTTGGCGGGGTCGCGGGGATGGCGCTTTTGCTGCCCTTCACCTTCGGCATGGACCCGATTGCCGCCTTCGCCTTCATGCTCGGCCTGTCCGCCGTCGCCGCGACCTCGGACACGATCCCGGCGGTGCTGTTCGGCGTGCCCGGCACGCAGGCGTCGCAGGCGACGGTCATCGACGGCCACGCGATGGCGCGCAAGGGCGAGGCCGGGCGTGCGCTCTCCGCCGCCTATGTCTCGTCGGTGATTGGCGGGCTTTTCGGGGCCTTTCTGCTGGCGCTGGCGATCCCGGTGCTGCGTCCGATCATGCTTTATATCGGCTCGCCGGAATTGCTCGCCGCCTCGATCTTCGGCATCTCGATGGTCGCCGTTCTCGCCGGCAGTTCGCCGTTGCGAGGGCTGGGCATCGCCGGTTTCGGCATCATGCTGTCGATGATCGGCAGCGACCCGCAGGGCGGCGATCTGCGCTGGACGATGGGCACGGTCTATCTCTACGACGGGCTGCCGCTGCTGCCGATCGCGCTGGGCCTGTTCGCCCTGCCGGAGCTGGCCGACCTCGCCATCCGCCGCGTCGCCATCGCCAGCAAGACCAAACATGAAGTGCGTGAAGGCATGCTTCAGGGCGCGCGCGACGCTTTGCGCAACTGGTGGCTGATCCTGCGTTGCGGCGGCATCGGCGCGGCCCTCGGGGCCATGCCCGGTCTCGGATCGTCGGTTATCGACTGGTTCGCCTATGGCTACGCCGCGCGCAGCGTGAAGGGCGCGCGCGACAGTTTCGGCACCGGCGACGTGCGCGGCGTGATCGCGCCGGAAAGCGCGAACAACGCCAGCACGAGCGGCGCGCTGGTGCCCACCATCGCCTTCGGGGTTCCCGGCAGCGCCAGCATGGCGATCCTGCTGGGCGCCTTCCTGATCCACGGGCTCCAGCCCGGACCGGCGATGCTGACAACCAATCTCGCAATAACCTATTCGATGGTCTGGAGCGTGGCGATTGCCAACATCCTCGGCGCCGGAATCTGCTTTGCCCTGAGCGGCCAGATGGCCAGGATCGCCACCCTGCGTTACACGCTGATCATGCCGATGATCCTGAGCATCGTCTATCTGGGCGCGTTTCAGGGCAACCGCGACTGGGGCGATCTTTTTGCCCTGCTCGCCTTCGGGGTGCTCGGCTGGGTGATGAAAAGCCTGCACTGGCCGCGGCCGCCGCTGATCCTGGGCTTTGTGCTCGGCGCGATCATCGAGCGTTACCTGTTCATCTCCATCGCCCGCTATTCCTGGGAATGGCTGCTGCGCCCCGCCGTTATCGTGCTCTTGCTCCTGGCTGTGGTGATGGTTCTGCGTCCTTTCATTGGCGAGATCATCGAACGCCGCCGGACGGGTGAAAAGGGCCTGCCGTTCCACGCGCCGGTGCTGCATGTGACTGATCTGTTCACCCTGCTGCTGATCGCCGGGGTCGGCTGGATGGTGGTCGAGGCCACCGGGTTTGCCGACAAGGCGCGGCTGGCGCCGCTTTCCGTCGGTTTCGCCTCGCTGGCCTTTCTGGTCGTCAGCTTCACCAACCAGATCCTGCGCCGGCCCGGGCGTGGGGCGGCCATCGGCGTCGGCGGCGGGAAGGCGCGCAAGGAGGTGCATCTCGATCTGGTCGAGGATTACCGCGGCCTTCCGGTCGGCAAGATCGTGCTGCGGGCCGGGGTGTTTTTCGGCTGGATGCTCGTCTTCATGGCGTCGATGGCGCTGATCGGGCTGATCCCGACCGTGTTCTTCTTCATCGTTGCCTATATGCGGCTGGAAAACCGCGAACCGTGGAAGCTGGTGCTGCCGATCGCGCTGGGCACGACGCTATTCATTTACGTGGTGTTCGACGTCTTCCTGACCATCCCCTGGCCCGCCACGTTGCTGGGCAGGCTGGTGCCGGCGCTTCAGGTATTGCCCTCGATCTGACGAGGGCCGGACGGAGACAAGCAGGAGGGGCGCCGATGCGCCCCTCTTTGCGTCTGGTCAGCCGTATTGTTCCAGATTGTCGAGCAGCTTCGACAACATCTTGCGCAAAGCCGTTTTCTGGGTTTCCCGAAAGCCGTGCAGGGCGATCTCATTGACCTCCAGCGCAAGCGGCACGAGTTCCGCCTCAAGCGCGCGGCCGCGCCCGGTCAGCCCGATATAAACGGTTTTCTGATCCCCCGGCTTCTTCGTGCGGGTGACGTAGCCGCGCTGTTCCATCGCCTGAACGGCGGTGACGGTGGCGGGCTTTGCAACCCCGGCGCGCTGGCTGAGCGCGGTCACGCTCAGCTCTTCCGCCTGCCAGAGCACGCGCAGGATCGTCCAGTGCCCATAGGCCACATCGCGGGCTGCGAGCCGGTCCTGCAACGCGCGCGCTGTCGCCTTGCTGGCTTGTTTGAGCAGATGCGCAACGCGATCGACTTCCGGGTCGTGTGACATCCGGCCCTCCTCGTAAACTGTCTGGCCGTTTCATTGTGGCCGAACCCTTTATTGGTATCCAGTTAACAAATTTAGAGATCAGAATGCTAATAAAAATTGAGCCGTATCGCAAAAATTCCATTGATCGACGCGCCGCAATATTGTTAATCACTTAACAATAACGCAGGTGCCGACTCGATCAGTCAGAGGCACATAGCAAACCGGCGACATCCGGGGGCAGGGCCCCGGCGCGCCATGATAGCCAGGAGGAGGCGACACATGCTCACCCAGGAACAGAACGATATGCTGACCCGCGTCGGCCCGGGCACACCCGCCGGCGAATTGATGCGGCGCTATTGGCAGCCGATTGCCGCGATGGAAGACCTGAAGGACAAATGGTCGATCCCGGTGCGCTTGCTTGGCGAGGATCTGGTGCTGTTTCGCAACCGCCAGGGGCGCCTCGGCCTGCTCGACCGCCACTGCCCGCACCGCCGCGCCTCGCTGGTCAACGGCATCCCCACCGACGAGGGGATCCGCTGCCCCTATCACGGCTGGGCCTTCGGCAACGATGGCCAGTGCCTCGAACAGCCCAACGAGCCCGAAGGCTCTTCGTTCTGCCAGAAGATCAAGACCAAGGCCTACAAGGTCGAAGAGCTGGGCGGGATGATCTGGGCCTATATGGGGCCGGACCCGGCGCCGCTGCTGCCGCGCGTCGATGGCTTCGTCGAGCCCGGCACCGTCCGGATGATGGGCCGCACCGTGATCCCGATCAACTGGTTGCAGGCGATGGAGAACTCGCTCGATCCGGTCCATACCGAATGGCTGCACGGCCATCTCTATGAATTCGTGAAAGAGCAGGAAAACGTGAAGGTGGCGATCAGCGCCCCGCACGCCAAGATCGCCTTCAAGGAATTCGAATACGGCATCACCAAACACCGTCTTCTGGTCGGCCAGTCCGAGGATTCGGACGATTGGCAGGTCGGCCACCCGATCATGTTCCCCAACACCCTGTCGGTGGGCAATGGCGACGAAAACTCGCGCTACTACGCCTTCCAGATCCGCGTGCCGGTGGACGACACCCATACGCTGCATATCTGGTACACCGCCTATGTGCCGCCGGCGGATGCCAACGTGCCGGCGCATCTGACCGACAGGCTGCACACCTATGAGGTGCCGATCTACGACGAAAACGGCGATTACATCGTCGACAACGTCGACGGGCAGGACATGATGGCCTGGATCTCCCAGGGCGCCATCGCCGACCGCACCATCGAGAATCTCGGCTCCACCGACCAGGGCATCGCCGCCTATCGCCGGATGCTGCGCCGCGAGATCAAGAAGGTCGAGGCCGGGGAAGACCCGATGTGCGTGTTCCGCGATGCCGTTCAGAACGAGCGGATCGACCTGCCCAACGAGAAGAAGAAGCACCACAACAGCGACGGCATGAAAAGCTGGCTGATGCGCACGCATATGCGCTACTCGCCGATCCTTGACGATCTGGTCGAGCTTTACGAGCCCAGCACGCCGTCGCCGCTGGCGACCAAGGCCGGCTGATCCCGGCTCGCCGGGCGGCTTCCTCCTCGGTGCGGCGCTCGCCTCCGGTCAGCCCTTGTGGCGGTCCGGAGGTCGGGCGCCGGCCTTCAACGGAAAGAACCTGCCATGACACGTTTGGGCGTCATCGGATTGGGCGCGGCGGCGCAGGCGTTTCTGACGCCGCTGCGCCGGCACCCGGATTTCACAATCGTCGCGGCCTGCGATCCCCGTGCCGAGGCGCGCGCGGAGTTTGCCGCGGCCTTCGATGTGCCGGTGTTCGACACCGTCGATGATCTGCTGCGGGCAGGGCTGTGCGAGGCGGTCTATATCGGCACGCCGACCGAGCTGCACCGCGATCACGCCATGGCGGCGCTGGAAGCCGGCCAGCATGTGCTGCTGGAAAAGCCGATGTGCATCCGCGCCGAAGACGGGATCGCCCTCGCGCAAGCCGCCGAGGCGCGCGGGCTGGCGCTGGTCGTGGGCCATTCGCACAGCCACGATCTGCCGATCCGCAAGATGCGCGAGATCATCCGGTCGGGCCGCCTCGGGGCGGTGCGGATGGTCAATACCTGGTGCTACACCGATTGGGTCTACCGCCCCCGGCGGCCCGATGAGCTGCGGCCCGAGCTGGGCGGCGGCGTCACCTATCGCCAGGGCGCCCATCAATTCGACATCCTGCGCAGCCTCTGCGGCGAGCGCGTTGTCTCGGTCACCGGCCATGCCTTCGACTTCGATCCGGCCCGGCCCACAATCGGCGCGCACAGCGCCACGCTCACTTTTGCCAACGGGGCCATCGGCACGGCGGTCTATAACGGCTATGGCCATTTTGCGACTTCGGAGCTGACCGGACAGGTGGGCGAATGGGGCTACCCGGCCACGGTGAAACCGCGCGCCGCACAGGCCGCCGCCTCGCCCGAAGAGGAACTGAAACGCAAACGCGAGCGCGCGAAATCGGCCATCGGCAACGACGCGCCGCACCAGCCGCATTTCGGGCTTACGCTGGTGAGCTGCGAGAAGGGCGACATCCGGCAATCGCCGGACGGGTTGCTGATCTACACCGCGGAAGGCTGCGAGACGCTGCCGCTCGACAACAGCCGGTCGCCGCGCGAGCTGGTGCTCGACGAGTTCGCGGCGGCAATCGGCGGCGAGCCGCCGCTGCATGACGGCTATTGGGGCGCGTCGATCGTGTCGGTCTGCGATGCGGTGCTCGACTCCGCCCGGTCCGGCAAGCCCGTTGCGATCCCGCAGAGCTGAACGACAAACAGGAGCGCGAACATGACACTCACCGCCACGTTGAACGATCAGGCCACTACCGCCAGCGTAACCGTGACCCAGGACGAACAAAGCACCGCCATCTCCTGCGATGCCGCCGAGCTTGACCGGATGATCGCCGATCTGGTGGCCGTGCGCGCCGCGATGCAGCCCGCCAAACAGGTTGCGCTGACCGCCGGCGAGACCCCGGTTTACGACTGCGACAACCTTCTGTGGGACACGCTGCCCGATCCGTCGCGGCGCGGTGTCGTGCTGGCGATGTATCACAGCGGGCTTGGCTGGGTGACGATGCGCCTGTCGCGCGCCCAGATCGAAGACCTGATCACCGGTATCGAGTTTTCGCTGGCCGATCTGGCCCGGATGCCGGGCTTCCAGAACCAGCGGCCGGCAACCGCCGACAACGAAGAATGAGCCCAACCGGTCCCGCAAGGCGCGGGTCCGGCATGCCGAAACTCATCACATCATTCGGGCCCCGACGCGGAGTGCGGCGCCCGGACCCAACAGGGAGCGCGACATGGATTATCCGGAACTGAGAGAGAAGCTTGTGCAGGCGGGGAAGGTGCTCTGCGCCAACGGTCAGGACGATCTGACCCGGGGCCACGTCTCGGCACGGCTGCCGGACAATCCCGGGCTGTTTTTGATGAAGCCGCATTCGGTGGGCCTCGACGAGCTGACCCCGGATTGCCTGCTGACCATCGACCTCGATGGCAACGTGGTCGCGGGCAAGGGGCGCCGTCACAGCGAGGCGTTCATTCATACCGAGATCTACCGCGCGCGCCCCGATGTGCACGCGATGCTGCACACCCACCCGACCTATTGCGTGGCGCTGACCGCCAGCGGCGAGCCGCTGCGCCCGGTCAGCCAGCCCGCGGCGCTGTTCCACCAGCGGCTCGGGCTTTATGAAGACACGATCAACCTGATCCGCACCCCCGAGATGGGCCGGGGCGTGGCCGTGGCACTGGCGGCGAACCGCGCGGTGCTGCTCAAGCATCACGGCATCGTCTGCACCGGCGCCTCGGTGGAAGAGGCGGTGATCGGCGCGATCATGCTGGAGAATGCGGCGATGATCCAGCTCGTCGCCGATGCGTCCGGCAGCCGGGCCGACCCGTTCCCCGACGGTGATATCGAAAAGCTCCGCGATGCGCTCGGCAAGCAGGAGCAGTTCACCATCAACTTCGACTACCTGGTCCGGCGCCTGCGCTGAGGCAGCGTTGTGCCGATGCCAGAAGACAAGGAGAGCCCTGGTATGGAGATGTTCCAACTGAAAGTGACCGCCATCCGCGAAGTTGCGGCGGGCATCCACGAATACACGCTGTCCGATCCCGAGGGCGGCGATCTGCCCGCCTTCACGCCGGGCGCGCATATCCATGTTGCGGTGCCGTCGGGCGGGACGCGGCAATATTCCTTGCTGAACGACCCGGCCGAGCGGTCGGCCTACCGGATCGCGATCAAGCTCGAAGCCGAGGGCAAGGGCGGCTCGACAAGCTTCATCGCCGCCACCGCCGCCGGCGACAGCGTCGAGGTCTCGGCGCCGGTCAACGATTTCGAGCTGCGCGGCGATGGCGAGCGGATCGTGCTCATCGCCGGCGGCATCGGCATCACCCCGATCCTCAGCATGGCGCAGTACCTGCTCCGGACCGCCGCCAAACCGTTCGAGATGATCTATCTGACCCGCGAACCGGGGCAGACCGCCTATCTGGATGAGGTCGTCAACGGCCCGCTGGCCCCGCATGTGACCCTGCACCACGACATGGGCGATCCCGCCAATTCGCTGGACCTTGCAGCCCTTCTGGCCGAACAGAACGGCGCGGTGCTCTATTGCTGCGGGCCGACCGGGCTGCTCCATGCCGTCCGCGCCGCCAGCCAGCACTGGGAGCGCGGCAGCGTCCGCTTCGAGGATTTCGGCACCACGCCCGCCGCCCCGGCGGAAGACGAAGACGGGTTCCAGGTCCGGCTCGAAGGGGGCGACCAGAGCTATTGGGTGCCCGAAGACAAGTCGATCCTCGACGTTCTGAACGAGGCGGGGCTGGACATGCCAAGCTCCTGCGAGTCGGGCACCTGCGGCACCTGCCGTATGCGATTGGTCGAGGGCGAAGCCGACCACCGCGATCTCGTGCTGTTCGACGACGAGATGGACGACAGCATCATCATCTGTTGCTCCCGCGCCAAGAGCCGCGAGATCACCATCGGCTTTCCGGCGTGAGCGTGCGGGCCGGCGGTTCCCGCCGCAGCGGCGGGTGTGGTGCGACATGGGGCGGCCATGCGGGCGCGGATTGATGTCAACCTCGTCCTGACGACGGGCTTCACCCTGGTGATCGGGATGTGCGGGGTCGCTCTGGCGACCCTTGCGCATGTTCCGTTGCCATGGATGCTCGGGCCGCTATTCGCGACGGCGGCGGTCAACCTGTCGGGGCTGCATCCCTTTGGCCTGCGTATCGGCATGCCGAGGATCACCAATCGTATCTTTATTCCGGTCATTGCGATCTCGATCAGCTCCGGCGTCACGCCGAGCTTCCTGATCAGCCTGCTGTCGTGGTGGCCGAGCCTCGTCGCCATGATCCCCTTCGTGGTGGTTCTTCAGATGGCGAACTACATGACCTTCCGGCTGATCGCGCGCTACGACCGGGCAACCGCCTTCTTCTCCGCCAGCCCCGGCGGCGTGGCGGAATCGGTTCTGCTGGGCGAGGGCAACGGGGGCAATCCCGGCAAGATCGTCTTGCAGCATTCCTCGCGGGTCACGCTGGCGATCATCGTCCTGCCGTTCCTGCTGACGGCGATATTGCACAGCAGCTACGACCGCTCCGGCGCTCTGGCCACGGGCGGCGGCGCGCCGTTCAGTCTCTGGCAGGCCGCGCTTCTCACCGCCGCCGCCGCGCTCGGCGCCGCTGTCGCGCTGCGCTTTCGCCTGCCCGCAAGCCCGATGATCGGACCGCTGGTGCTGGGGTCGATCCTCTTCGGCACGGGGATCACCACAATGACGGTGCCGCCGTCGCTGCTTCACCTCGCCCAGCTCGCCATCGGCACGATGCTGGGCTGCCGCTTCCGCGAAGAAAACCGGCGCGACCTGCTGGGCAGCATGCCCTCGGCAGTGGCAGCCTTCGCGGTTTCGGCGGCGATCGCCGCAACCTGCGCGCTGGCCATCTCGGCCACCGGCATCGCGCCGGCATCTTTGCTGTTTCTGTCATTCGCGCCCGGCGGGCTGTCCGAGATGAGCCTGGTGGCAATCTCGCTCGGCGCCGACCCGGTCTTCGTCGCGGCGCATCATCTGGCGCGCATCATCGCGACCGTGTTCCTGTCGCCCTGGATTTTTTCCCTGATGGACCGAAAGAAGAGCCGGGAGCCGTGAGATGATCGGCTTGCGCCGCCGGTCCCATTAACCAGCCTGGCGAAAGCGGGGCCGGGGCGCCGCAACCAGCATCACCGATCACCGGCACCGCACGGACGAGGTGCCGTGTTGCGGCATGCCCTCGGGTAAGTCCCAATCATTTCCGCAACTTCCCGCACCAGCGGGGTTTCTCAATGATTTCACGTGGTGAAATCTCGCGGTTTCCCGTCTGTTTTTTTCCTGCTTCCCTGTTTCTACTTTTCCCGACCGATGGCGGCAGCCTCAGCACCACAAGGCGTGGGCCTCAAATGCGCGGGGGCGTCCCGGCCATCGGAACCAGGGAGGATAATCTATGAATAGCACTGGAAAACCCGAGTTTTCGGGACTGGATCGGCGTGGCTTTCTGGCCGGCGCGGCCACCTTGGCGGCGGTGACGGCCCTGCCGCTGCGCGCGCAGGGCGATACCACCTTGCGGATTGGCTTCATCTCGCCGCGCTCGGGGCCGCTGGCAGCCTTCGGGCAGGGCGACGACTTCGTGATCGCACAGGTCCGGGCCGCGGTTGCCGGGGGGATCGAGATCGCTGGCACCACCTATACGGTCGAGATCATCGACCGCGATACCCAGTCCGATCCGTCGCGCGCGGCGCAGCTTGCCAACGATCTCATCAACAACGAGGGGGTGGACCTGATGCTCGCCTCCTCGACGCCGGAGACCATCAACCCGGTGGCCGACAGCTGCGAGGCGGCGGGTGTGCCCTGTCTTTCGACGGTGATGCCGTGGGAGGCCTGGTATTTCGGCCGTGGCGCCAAGCCGGACGAGCCCAGCCCGTTCAAATGGTCCTACCATTTCGGCTTCGGTGTGGGCGAGTTCGCCAAGGCCTATATCACCCAGTGGAACCTGATCGAGACCAACCGCAAGGTCGGCGTGCTCTACCCGAACGATGCCGACGGCAACGCGGTGCGCGCCATGCTGGCGCCGCAACTTGCCGATGCCGGTTTCGAGATCGTCGATCCCGGCGCGTTCGAAAACCTCACCGTGGATTATTCGGCCCAGATCCGCGCCTTCAAGGAGGCCGGGGTGGAGATCATCAACTCCTTCGCCCTGCCGCCCGATTTCGCTGCCTTCTGGCGTCAGGCCGCACAACAGGGCCTGCTGAAAGACATCAAGATCGGCCAGGTCGCCAAGACCGGGCTGTTCCCCTCCGATATCGAGGCGATGGGCTCGCTCGGGCCGGGTCTTTCGTCTGCTGCGTACTGGCACCGCGACATGCCCTACAGCTCGCCGGTGACGGGCCAGAGCGCTGAGGCGCTGGCAGCGGGTTACGAGGCCGAGACCGGCACCCAATGGGTGCAGTCGCTCGGGGCCTCCACCGCGCTGTTCGATGTCGGCATCGCGGCGCTGACCGCCTCGGCTGCGCCGAAGGACAAGGCGGCGGTTGCGGCGGCGATTGCCGGGCTCAGGACCGACACTATCGGCGGTGTGGTCGACTTCACCGCCGGCCCGGTGCCGAATGTGGCCCATGGCCCGCTCGTCGGCACGCAATGGGTCGAGGGAACGGGCGCATGGCCGATCGACTACGTGGTGACCGAAAACACCACCGACCCGAACCTGCCGGTCGTCGGCACGCTGCACGCCTACAACGAATGACCGACGCAGCAGAACATCAGGCGATCGGGGCGGCGCGGGCCGCCCCGATCCTCTCGGCGCGGAACCTGGGTAAATCTTTTGGCGCGCTGCGGGCGATGTCGGAGGTCACCCTCGATCTGGCGCCGGGCGAGGCGGTGGGCATCGTCGGCCCGAACGGCGCGGGCAAGTCAACCTTGCTGGCGGCGCTGGCGGGCAGCTTCCTTCCGAGCGAAGGCACGATCACCTTCGACGGGCGCGACATCACCCGCGCGGGCGCGGCGGAGGTCTGCCATCTCGGCATCGCCAAAACGCATCAGATCCCCAAGCCCTTCGACGGGCTGACGGTGTTTGAAAATGTGCGCGTCGCGGCGGCCTTTGGCGGCGGCGGCGATCATGCCGCCGACGAGGTGGCCTATGACGCGCTGAAGCTGTGCCGGATGCTGCCACTGGCCAACCAGCGCGCCGAACGGCTCGGCCTGCTCGACCGCAAGCGGCTGGAAGTCGCCCGCGCGCTGGCGACCGGACCACGTGTGATCCTGCTCGACGAGGTCGGCGGCGGGCTGACCGATGCCGAGGCGGAAGAGCTTGTCGAGATCATCCGCGCCATCCGGGCGCGCGGTACGGCGATCATCTGGATCGAACATATCGTCCATGTCCTGCTGCAAGTGGCCGAACGGCTGATCTGCATGGATGCGGGCCGGGTGATCGCCGACGGCGATCCCGAGGCGGTGATGAAGGATCCGCAGGTGATGGAAGCCTATTTGGGGCACAGCGTGGAATGAGCCAGCTTGTCGTTGAAAACCTGACCGCCCGGCACGGCCTGCTGACGGCCGTGAAAGATGTATCGCTCCGACTCGACAAGGGCGAAATCCTCGCCATCGTCGGCGCCAACGGCGCGGGAAAATCCACCCTTCTGCGCGCCATTGCCGGCAGCCACGGGGCCTATGACGGGCATGTGATGCTCAATGGCGCGCCGCTCGACCATCTGAAATCGCACCAGCGGGTGCGGGCGGGGCTTGCGCTCGTGCCCGAGGGGCGGCGGCTGTTTGCCACGATGAGCGTGCAGGAAAACCTTGCCCTCGGCGCCCAGGTCGGACGTGCGGGCGCCTGGACGCCGGCGCGGGTGTTCGAGGTGTTCGACAATCTCGTCAAACGCCGCCACAGCCGCGCGCTCAACCTGTCGGGCGGCGAGCAACAGGCCACGGCCATCGGTCGGGCGCTTGTGACCAATCCCGATGTGATCCTGCTCGACGAGGTCTCGCTGGGCCTGTCGCCGGCGGTGGTCGACCGGGTCTATTCGATCATGCCGGCGCTGCGGGAAACGCATACATCCGTCGTCATCGTCGAGCAGGATCTCGGGCGGGCGATGGCGGTGGCGGATCGGGTGATCTGCATGCTGGAAGGGCGGATCGTGCTCGAAGGCCGGTCCGCCGATCTGACCCGTGAAGACATCATTGGCGCCTATTTCGGCCTGTCCGGCCAACAGGCGCAAAAGGAGCCGGTGGGATGATCGACGTCGTTGTTCAGGGTGTGCTGCTTGGCGGCTACTACGCCATCCTCGCGGCGGGCCTGGCCTTTCTCTATTCGGTGATGGGGCTGTTCAACCTCGCGCATGGCTCTTTCGCCGTGCTCGCGGCCTATTTCGTGGTGATGCTGTGCGACGCGCTGGGCCTCGATCCCTTCCTTGCCATCGCGCTGGTCGTGCTGGCGCTCGGCGTGATCGGCGTGGTGGTTGAGCGGCTGGTGTTCGAACCCTCGACGCGCGGCGGGCCGCTCCTGTCGGTGCTGGCGACCTTCGGGCTCTCGGTGGTGCTCGACAATGCGATGTTTCAGGTCTTCGGCGCCAATACCCGCTCGCTCGCGCCCTATATCGGCGATCTGAGCTGGGCGAGCTGGGAGCTGGGCGATCTCTATGTCGGCAAGCTCGCGGTGATCACGCTGGTCGCAGCAGTGGCCGTGCTGGGCGGGCTTCACCTGTTCCTTACCCATACGGGGCTGGGCCGGGCGATCCGGGCCACGGCGCAGGACGCCGATACCGCCGGTCTGGTGGGGATCGACCCGCGCCGGGCCCGCACCATCGCCGCCGCCATCGCCTTCATGACCATCGGTCTCGCCGGTGCCGCGCTCGGGATGCGGGCCACCTTCACGCCCTATAGCGGCACGCCGCAGCTGCTCTTTGCCTTTCAGGCGGCGGTGATCGGCGGGTCCAATTCGATCTGGGGCACGCTGATCGGTGGTATCGTCCTTGGCCTTTCCCAGACCATCGGCGCCGAGATTTCCACCCAGGGCTTCTTCATCGCCGGCAACCTCGTGTTCTTCGCGGTGCTGTTCGCCCGGCTCTACGGCGGGTCGCTGCGGCTGCCGGCGCTGATCCTCAAACGGAAGGTGTGAGCATGTCGCAACCATATGAAGTCGAACGCTGGAACACCCGTGCGCGGATCACCGTCTGGGCCTTCGTTCTGGGCTGCGCGGTGCTGGCGCTCGCGCCGCTCTGGGGCAGCCCGGCCTTCCTGTCGCGCTCGGTGGTGCTCTTCGTCTATGTGCTGCTCGCGGTAACGTGGAACGCCCTGGCGGGCTATGCCGGGTTGATGTCGGTCGGGCAGCAGGCGTTTTTCGGGCTTGGCGCCTATTTCACCATCCGCCTCTCCGATGGCGGCGTGCCGGTCTTTGCCGCGATGGCGGTTGCCGCCGGGGCGGTGGCGCTGGTTTCGGTGCCGATCAGCTATGTCATGCTGCGGCTGAAGGCGGGCGAGTTTGCCATCGGCATGTGGGTGCTCGCCTCGCTTCTGCACCTGCTGGTCAACCTCGATCCGCTGATCCAGGGCGAAACCGGCATCTCGCTGCTCGCGCTCAACGCCTTCGATCCGAAAACCCGGATGGTGGTGATCTATCTCTTCGGGCTGCTCTCGGCTGTCGGCGTGGTGGCGGGGATGCTGCTGCTGCTGCGCTCGCGCTTCGGTGCCGCGTTGCAGGCGATCCGCGACAGCGAAGAGGCCGCCGGCTCGATCGGCGTGCCGGTGTTCCGCACCAAGCAGCTCGTCTTCGTCTTCGCCGCGCTGGGTGCGGCTCTGGCCGGGGCGCTCTGGCTCGCCTCGACGGTCAGCTTCCAGCCCAAGACCTATTTCGGCATCCAGTGGATGGCCTATACCGTGTTCATGGTGATCGTCGGCGGGATCGGAACCTTCGAGGGCGCGCTGATCGGCGCGGTGATCTTCTTCGTGATAGAAACCCTGCTCGCCTCCTTCGGTCTGTGGTATCTGATACTTCTGGGCGGCACCGCGGTGTTTTTCGCGCTGGCCTTCCCGCAAGGGGTGTGGGGCTATGCCCGCAACCGTCACGGCTGGTTCCTGCTGCCCATCGGGCGCACATTGATCACTCGGGAGAAGACAACCGGAGCCGAATGAAAAACACCTCCGTCAAATCCATCCGCGCCCTGTCGCGTGGCCTTGAGGTTCTGCAACTGATCCAGGTGTCGGAGGCGATGACGCTGCACGATCTGCACCGGGTCTCGGGCATCCCCAAGGCTTCGCTGCTCAGGATTCTCAAGACGCTGATGGAAGAAGGGGTGATCTGGCAGCGGATCGTCGATGACGCTTACGTCGCCTCCTATTCGCTGTCGGAGCTTGCAAGCCGGATCGACCGCGAGACGCGGCTGGTCGAGATCGCGTCGCCGGTGCTCGAACGGCTGTCGGAAGAGGTCAAATGGCCCTCGATCCTCGCCGTGCCCCGGCTGACCCATCTGGAGGTGAAGGAAACCAACGCGCCCCGGGCCTATTTCCACCACATCCCGCTTGGGCCGATCGGCTTTCAGATCAACTATCTGCGCTCGGCAACGGGGCGCGCCTACCTGGCCTATTGCGAACAGCCCAAGCGCGAGGCGATCCTCGACCGGCTGCGCCGGAGCGGCCGCAAGGGCGATGCGCTGGCGCATTCCGAGGAGGCGGTTGCCCGTATTCTCGACGAAACCAGGGCGCGGGGCTTCGGGCTGCGCGACCATGATTTCGGCGGCCATTTCGACGAGGGCCGCGCCGGGGTTGACGATGGCCGCGATTCGATTGGCGTGGCGATCCGGGTCGGGGCCTCGGTGCCCGGCGCGATCAATATCACATGGGCGAAACGGGCGCTGAACCGGGCCACCGCCGCGGAGACGCTCGCCGAGCGGACGATGGCGGCGGCACGCGAAATCGCCGAACGGCTGGCGGAGACGCCAAAGAATTTCACTGGGTGAAAACCAGCCGGGACGGTGATTGAGCGCCGGGCGGGGCGCCCCTACCGTCGATACTCGAACGATCAGGGCCGCGCTTCGGCAGGGTCGCATCAGGGAGGACATCATGAACAACGCCGTTTTCGGCTGCCGCCGGGCAGTCGCCGGATTTCTGCGCGCAGGTGGCCAGCCATGAGCAGCCTGACGCGGGCCGATCTCGAAGAGATCATGCATCTGCTGGATGCATCGAACTTCAACAGCCTGAAGCTTGAGATGGGCGAGCTCAAGCTGGAGCTGCGCCGCGCCGGTGCGGACGAACCTGCGCCCCCTGCCGCGAGCCCTGCGCCCACCGCTGCACCTGCGCCCGCCGCGCCTCCCGCCGCTGCACCGGCCCGCACCGGCACCGAGATTCCCGCGCCGCTGCTCGGCACCTTCTACCACGCGCCGAAGCCCGGCGCCGATCCCTTCGTCAAGGTCGGTGACCGCGTAACCGAGGACAGCGTGATCGGCATCATCGAGGTGATGAAGCTGATGAACTCGGTGGCGGCCGGGGTCAGCGGCACGGTGACCGAAATCACCGCCCCGAACGGCGCGCTTGTCGAGCATGGCCAATGCCTGATCCGCGTGGCGCAGGACTGAGCCATGTCGCGGATCAAGCGCATCTTCATTGCCAATCGTGGCGAGATCGCGGTGCGGATCATCCGCACGGCCCGCGCCCTCGGGATCGAGACCGTGCTCGGCGTGTCTGAGGCCGACCGTGACAGCCTTGGCGCCCAGCTTGCCACCCGCGCCATTTGCCTCGGACCGGCCCCGGCCCCGGAGAGCTATCTCAAGGTCGCAACGGTGATCGAGGCGGCGCTTGGCACGGGCTGCGACGCGATCCATCCCGGCTACGGCTTCCTGTCGGAAAACAAGGCGCTGGCCGAGGCCTGCGCCAAAGAGGGGCTGGTGTTTATCGGCCCGTCGCCGGAGAACCTCGACGCGGTGGGCGACAAGCTGACAGCGCGCAGCCATGCCGAGGCCGCGCAGGTGCCGCTGGTGCCCGGCGGCTCGGTCGAAACGGTGGCACAGGCCGAAGCCATTGCCGGCGATGTCGGCTTTCCGATGCTGATCAAGGCGGTGGCGGGCGGCGGCGGCAAGGGCATGAAGCGGGTCGACCGCGCCGAAGACCTTGCCTCCCAGATCGACATGGCGATGTCGGAAGCGCAGGCCGCATTCGGCGATGGCCGCATCTACATGGAACGCTTCGTGACCGTTGGCCGCCATGTCGAAGTGCAGATCATCTCCGACGGCGAAACGGTGCTGCATGCCGGCGAGCGCGATTGCTCGGTGCAGCGCCGCTATCAGAAAGTGGTCGAGGAAGCCCCGGCGCCCAACCTGCCGGAAGCGCTGCGCGACGGGTTGCGCGCCGCGGCGGTCGCCTATGCCCGCCATATCGGCTACCGCTCGCTCGGCACGGTGGAATTTCTCGTCGATGTCGAACGCGGCGCGTTCTACTTTCTCGAAATGAACGCCCGGGTGCAGGTGGAGCATCCGGTGACCGAGATGGTGACCGGGCTCGACCTGATCGCGCTGCAAATCTCGATCGCGCAGGGCGACAAGCTGACGATCGCGCAGGACGATATCCGCTTCACCGGCCATGCCGTCGAATGCCGGCTCAATGCCGAAGATCCGGCCCGCGATTTCATGCCCAGCCCGGGCCGGGTCACGCAGGCATGGTTCCCGTGGATGCCGGGCCTGCGGGTCGATACCCATATGCAGCCGGGCGCGATGATCCCGCCCTATTACGACTCGATGGTCGCCAAGCTGATCACCCATGGCAGCACCCGGGCCGAGGCGATTGCCAATATGGCCCGCGCGCTCGATGTCTGCGTGCTCGACGGGGTAACCACCAATGCCGGCCTGCACCGCGCGATCATGGCCGATCCCGGTTTCGCCGCCGGCGGGGTCGATACCGCCTATCTCGCCGGGCTGCTGCCCGGACTGGACAAGGAGAGCGCCGCATGAGCGATATCACCCTCATCGACACGACCCTGCGCGACGGCAACCAGTCAAACTGGGGAGCCACCGGGCTCGATACCGGCATGATGCTCCAGATCGCGCCGGTGATGGAGCGGATCGGGTTCGAGGCGATCGACTTCAGCACCTCGACCCATATGGCGGTGGCGGTGCGCTTCAAGAAGGAAGACCCGTGGGAGCGGCTGCGGCTGTTCCGCGAGGCGATGCCGACCACGCCCCTGTCGTTTCTCACCACCGGGATGCGCTTTATCTCGTGGGAGATCGCCAGCGACGAACTGATGGAATTCGCCTTCCGCCTGCTCGTCAATAACGGCATCCGCCGCTTTGCGGTGATGGACCCGATGAACAACGTCTCGGCGATGCTGCGGATGGCCGAGATCACCCGCAAGGCCGGGGGCGAGAGCATCGTCGCGGCGCTCACCTTCACCCTCTCGCCTTTGCATGACGATGCCCATTTCACCGAAGCGGCCAAAGCGCTGGCGGGGTCGGGCAGGTTCGACCGGCTTTATCTGAAGGATCCGGGCGGGCTGGTCACACCGGAACGCGCGCGCACGCTGATCCCGGCGCTGAAAGCGGTGATGGGCCCGGTCCCGCTCGAATTCCACTCGCATTGCACCATCGGGCTTGGCCCGTTCTCCTATCTGGAGGCCGCCGGCCTCGGGGCCGAGACGCTGCACACCGCGTCCAGCGCGGCGGCCAATGGCACCTCGCAGCCGGCGATGCGCCCGGTCATCGCCAATCTGCGCGACCTCGGCCATCGGGTCGATATCGACGACGAGGCGGTGGCCGAGATGGATGCCTATATCGCCGCGCTCGCGGCGGCGGAGGGGCTGACGCATGGCCAGCCCGGCGAGTTCGACCGTGCCTATTTCCGCCACCAGATGCCGGGTGGCATGATGGGCACGATGAAGCGCCAGCTTGCCGAGATCAAACAGCTCCACCGGCTGCCGGAGGTGCTGGAGGAGGTCGAGCATGTGCGCGCCGATCTGGGCTATCCGATCATGGTCACGCCGTTCAGCCAGGTGGTTGGCACCCAGGCGCTGATGAACGTGATTTCGGGCGAACGTTACAAGACCATCCCCGACGAGGTAACGCGCTATGTGCTGGGCCGTTTCGGCGCGCCGGCAATGCCGCTCGACGGCGCGCTGGAAGACCGGGTGAAATCGTCAAAACGCGCCAGGGAGCTCGACGAGGAGCCGCATATGGCCTCGCTCGATGAACTGCGGGCGAAAATCGGCAAGCACTATTCCGACGAGGAATTCCTGCTGCGCGCGGTGATGCCGGCCGATCAGGTTGACGCGATGAAGGCCGCCGGGCCGGCGCGGCGCGACTATAATGCCGGATCGCGTCCGGTGATGGCGCTGATCCGCGAACTGACGGCGCGCAAGGATCTGAGCGCCGCGCGGATCGAGAAGCCGGGCTTTTCGCTCGAACTGGGAGGCGGCCGATGACACCTGACACGCCGATCCGTGCCGCCGTCTTCGATATCGACGGCACGCTTGCGATGATGGACAAGGCGAGCGGCACGTTCACCGCCTTGCCCGGCGCGGTGGCGGCCCTCGCGGCCTGCCGCGCGGCGGGGATGGCCGTGGCGGCCTATACCAACGGCACGTTCTTTCCGCCCGAGCATTATTATCCGCGGCTGGCGGCGGCGGGGCTCGACTTCGAGCCGGGTCACATCCTCACGCCCGCTTCGGTGGCGGCGCATCACCTCACGCGCATGGGCATGAAGCGGGTGATGGTGTTCGGCGACGAAGGCACCGCCGTGCCGCTGCGCGATGCGGGGATCGAGGTGCTGGCCCCGGAACCGGCCGACGGGCCGGTGGATGCGGTGCTCTGCGGCTGGACCCGGCACGTGGACGTGCCCAAGATCGAGGCCGTCTGCAACGCGGTCTGGGACGGGGCGAAGCCTTTCACCACCTCCTCGGCGCCGTTCTTCGCCGGCGCGAATGGCCGCCTTCTGGGCATTTCCGGCGCGCTGGCCGCGATGATCCACAACGTGACCGGCCAGGAGGTCGGGCTGTTTGGCAAGCCGTCGCCGCTGGGCCTTGAGATGATCGTGGCGCTGACCGGGGTTTCGGTGGACGCGATCATGGTGATCGGCGACGATCCCGAACTGGAACTGCGCATGGCGCGCGAGGCCGGGGCCTTTGCCATCGGCGTGACCACCGGCCTGCACGACAGGGCCGCCTTCAATGCCATCGAACCGGCGGCGCGGGCGCATGTGGTGCTGGAGGGGCTGATCGGTTTTGCCGACCAGCCGTGGTTTGAGACGCGGGAAGGAGCGACGTGATGGTGGCGGAAGGCGATCTGATCTGGGAGGCGGATGCGGCGCGCAGGAGCGCGGCCAATCTGACCGCATTCCTCGCCTGGCTGGCGGAGCGGGGCCGGCCCTTCGAGGGGTATGACGATCTCTGGCAATGGTCGGTCGACGATCTCGAAGGTTTCTGGGCGGCAATCTGGGACTATTTCGAGCTGATCTCCGAGGGCGAGCGCGAGGCGGTGATGACCGCCGAGCCGATGCCGCGCACCCGCTGGTTCACCGGCACGCGGCTGAACTATGCCGAGCATGTGCTGCGGCACGAGTTTTCCGGCGATCCGGACCGGGTGATGCTGCGCCACTCCTCCGAGTTGAGAGAGATGGCGAGCATGAGCTGGGCCGAAACGGGCGCTGCGGTGCGCCGGCTCGCCACCCGGCTGCGGGCGATGGGGATCGGCAAGGGCGACCGGGTGGTCGCCTATATGCCAAACCTGCCGGAAACGGTGATCGCCATGCTCGCCACCACCGCGATCGGCGCGGTCTGGTCCTCCGCCGCGCCGGAATTCGGCGCCCAGACGGTGATCGACCGGTTCAGCCAGATCGAGCCCAAGCTGATCTTCGCCTGCAACGGCTACCGCTATGGCGGCAAGGATTACGACCGGATCGGCGACCTCGCGCAGATCGTTGCGGCGCTGCCGACCGCCGGGCATCTGGTGATGTTCGACTATCTGCCCGGCGCGGGAACCGAGGTGCCCTTCGCCGGTGAAACGCTGGGCTGGGAGGATATGCTGGCGGGCGCGGATGTGGCGCCCGAGGCGTTCGCCTATGAGCGCGTGGCGTCCGACCATCCGCTTTGGGTGCTGTTCTCGTCCGGCACCACCGGGCTGCCCAAGCCTATCGTCCATGGCCACCACGGCATCGTGCTGGAACACTACAAATCCGCCGCCTTCCATTTCGAGCTGAAGAAGGGCGATGCGCTGTTCTTCTATTCCACCACCGGCTGGATGGTCTGGAACACGCTGATGTGGGCGCCGATGATGAACGGCGAGGCGGTGCTCTACGATGGCCACCCGGCCTATCCCGATGCGCGCCTGCTCTGGCAGATCGCCGATGCGGCGGGGGCCACGGTGCTCGGGGTGAACCCGACCTTCCTGCAAATCGTGCGCAATCAGGGGATCGTGCCGAAAGACGAGCTGCGGTTCGAGCGGCTGGATTCGGTGATGCTGGTCGGCTCGCCCGCCACGCCCGAGGTCTTCGCCTGGGTGCTTGAGGCGGTGAAGGCGAATGCCTGGCCGACCTCGCAATCGGGCGGCACCGAGTTCTGCTCGGGCATCCTGGCGGGATCGCCGCTGCTGCCCGCCCGCGCCGGCGAGATCCAGGCCCGTGGTCTTGGCACCGATGCGCAAGCCTTCGACGAGGCCGGCAATCCGGTGATCGGCGAGGTGGGCGAATTGGTGATCCGCAAGCCGATGCCCTCCATGCCGCTCTTCTTCTGGGGCGATGCAGACTTCGCCCGTTACACATCGAGCTATTTCGAGGACTTCCCCGGCGTCTGGGCGCATGGCGATCGTGTGCGGTTCACCGATCATGGCGGCGCGCTGGTGCTGGGCCGTTCCGATGCCACGCTCAACCGCTTCGGGGTGCGGATCGGGTCGGCCGAGATCTACCGCACGGTGGAAACCATCGACGGCATTGCCGACAGCCTGATCATCTGCGTCGAGGATGGCGCGGGCGGCTATTACATGCCGCTCTTCGTCGAGCTTGCCGAGGGCGTGGCGCTCGATGAGGCGATGGTGGGCGAGATCAGGCGGCGGCTGCGCAGCGAGCGCAGCCCGCGCCACGTGCCCGACGAGATCGTCGCCGCGCCGGCCATTCCACACACCCTGACCGGCAAGAAGATGGAAGTGCCCGTACGCAAGATGTTTCTCGGCGCGCCGATGGAACAGGTGGCGGGCAAGGGGGCGACGAAGAACCCCGAGGCGCTGGAATGGTTCGCGGCCCGCGCGGCCGGTTGGGCCGGTTGAGATATCCGGGAGGGCGGAGAAATGACGGCAAACGAGATTTTCGATGTGAGCGGCAAGGTGGCCTTCGTCACCGGCGCCGGGTCCGGCCTCGGTCGGGCGATGGCGGAGGCGATGGCCGAGAACGGCGCCAATGTCGCCTGTTTCGATCTCGACCCGGAAGGGCTGACCGAAACCGCGACCCTGTTGTCGCGCCTCGGGGCCGATGTGCTCACCTTCACCGGCGACGTGGCCGACGAGGCGCAGGTGGATGCGGCGGTGGCCGAGACCGTGGCCCGCTTCGGCAGCCTCGATATCGCCTTCGCCAATGCCGGGATCGGCGATCCCGAGCCGGGTTTCATCCACGAATACGACAGCGCCAACTGGCGCAAGGTTGTCGATGTGAACCTGAACGGCGTGTTCAACGTCAACCGCGCCGCGATCCGCGAGATGATGAAGACCGGCGGCGGCAAGGTGATCAACACCGCGTCGATGTGGGGGCTGGCCGGTTCGTCGAGCGTGTTCCCGCTGCCGGCCTACAACGCCACCAAGGGCGCGGTGGTGAACCTCACCCGCGAGCTCGGCCTGCAATATGCGCGAAGCAACATCCAGGTCAACGCGATCTGCCCGGGCTTTTTCCTGACCGCCCTCGGCCCCTATGACGATGCCGAATTCATGGAGGCCGTCACCGGCTTTACACCGATGGGGCGGGTGGCCGATCCGGCCGAGATCAAGGGCACGGCGCTCTATCTCGCCTCGTCGGCCTCCGATTTCGTGACCGGCACGGCGCTGGTGATCGACGGTGGCTGCATGGCGAAGTGAGAGGGGGTTTCACTGGGTGAAACGCTCGCCCGTTCCCCATATCCAGCCTGCGACAATCCGCGCAGATTGACGACGTGACCGGGCGCCACAGCCCGCGACAACATCCACAGAGCAAGGCATGGCCCGGTTCGGCAGGTCTGGTCACGGAAGAGCTTTGCCATCCTATCGGAGAGAGCCATGACATCGGACGTATCGAGATCGGTCATGATCACCGGCGCCGCCACGGGCATTGGCCGGGCGACGGCACTGGCCTTCGCCGAACGCGGCGACCGGGTGACGATCGCCGATATTGATGCGCGCGCCGCCGATACCGCCGCGGCGATCCGCGAGGCCGGCGGCCGGGCGCAATTCATCGAATGCGACGTGACCGACCGCGCGGCAGTGCAGCGCGTGGTCGATGGTGCCCTCGCCGCCTATGGCGCGCTCGACGCGGCCTTCAACAATGCGGGCGTCCTGCCCAAGCCGCAGCCGCTGCACGAGGTCGATGCCGCCTCGCTCAACCTCATTCTCGACGTCGATCTCAAGGGCGTGTTCCATTGCATGCAGGCCCAGATTTCGCATTTCCTCGAAAGCGGCGGTGGCGCCATCGTCAACACCGCTTCGGTGGCGGGGATCATCGCCGATCCGGAAATGTCGCCCTACGTGGCGGCCAAGCACGCGGTTGTCGGCATGACCAAGGCCGCGGCGGTGGAATACGCCACCCGCAACATCCGCGTGAACGCCATCGCGCCCGGTCTGGTCGAGACGCCGATGACCCGCGCCTGGCTTGAGGACGATGCGTTCCGCGCGGCGATGTTCCAGCACAATATCAGCGGCCGCGCGGCCCGGCCGGAAGAAATTGCCGGCACGGTGCTGCATCTGTGTTCTGACGCGGCAAGCTTTACCAACGGTGCGGTTTTCGTCGTGGACGGAGGCCATACCGCACACTGACAAGGGGCTCTGGAGGAGAGCCGCAACAGGGAGGACGTCCATGGCGACGAAAAAGAAGGTTCTGCTCATCGTGACGCAGGACACCAAGCAGCACGAAGCGAAGTTCCTGCGCGACACGCTTGAGGCGGCGGGGGTGGATGTGATCCACCTCGATCCTTCGGTGCGCAAGGTTATGGGCGGGGCCGAGATCTCGCCCGACGCGGTGGCTGCCGCCGCCGGCATGACGCTGGACGAGATCCGCGCGATCAGGCACGAGGGCAAGATTCAGGAAAAGATGATCGAAGGGTCGATCAAGACGGCCCATCGGGTCCATGCCGAAACCCCGATCTCCGGCATCCTGTCGATCGGCGGCTCGATGGGCACCACGCTGTCGACGCAGGTGATGCAGAGCTTCCCCTATGGGATGCCGAAGCTGATGATCTCGACCCTTGCATCGGGCATGACCGCCGGCTTCGTCGGGGTGAAGGATATCGCCATGCTGAACTCGGTCTGCGATATCTCCGGGCTCAACTCGATTTCGCGCGATGTCTATCGCAACGGTGCCAATGCGGTGGCGGGTATGGCCAGGGGCTATGAGCCGGGCAAGCCGGAAGAAAAGCCGCTGGTGCTGGTCTCGACGCTGGGCACCACCGAGGCGCTCTCGCGCGCCGTGCGCGAGGGGCTGGAGGCCGATGGCTGCGAGGTGATGGTGTTCCACACCACCGGCAATGGCGGGCGCACGCTGGAGGCGATCTGTGCCGAGCGCGACGTGTCGGCGGTGGTGGATATGTCGCTGGTCGAGGTCAACGACTTCATCCAGGGCGGCATCTGCGCGGTCGGGCCCGAGCGGGCCACCACGGCGGTTGGCCGCGGCATCCCGGCGGTCTTCGCGCCGGGCAACGTGGATTTCTTCATCATGCCCTCCGATCTGGCCGAGGGCGATATGCCCTTCGAGGGCCGTGACTTCCACGTGCACAATGCCGCGCTGACGGCGGTGCGCACCACCGCGGAGGATCTCGGCAAACTGGCCGGTCATATGGGCGAAATTTTTGCCGAGGCGGAAGGGCCGATCCGCTTTCTGGTGCCGCTCGGGGGCTTTTCGAGCCACGACAGCACCGAGGGCACGCTGCACCGGCCCGACCTGCCGGCGGTGTTCGCCAGCCAATGCGAGGCGGCCTTCCCCGACCGCATCGCGGTCGAGACCGTGGATGCCCACGCCAATGACCGTGCTTTCGCCGATGCACTGCTGAAAGCGGTGCGCGAATTGATGGCAGGGAACCGGTCGGCCTGACCCTGATCGAAGGCCCGGCCACCGGGTCTTCGCCGCTTAAGGAGAGATGTCATGATCCCCGCTCGTTCCCCCGCCCTCGCCTCCCGCCTTTCCACCCGGGCCGCGCTCGCGCTGGCCGGGTCTGCGCTGCTGGCCCTGTCGGCGCGCGTGACCGTGCCGCTCTGGCCGGTGGAGGTTTCGCTCCAGACCTTCGCGGTGCTGTTGATCGCCTCCGCCTTCGGGATGCGGCTCGGCCTTGCCACCATGGCGCTCTATCTCGCCGAGGGCGCTCTGGGTCTGCCGGTGTTTCAGGGCACGCCCGAAAAGGGGCTGGGGCTGGCCTATATGGCGGGGCCAACGGGTGGCTATCTTGCCGGTTTCGTGGTGGCGACCGCGATTGTCGGCTGGGCCGCCGACCGGGGCTGGGGCCGCAATCCGCTGCGTATCGGGGCCGCGATGCTGGCGGGCGAGCTTGCTTTGCTTGCGCTCGGCGCCGCCTGGCTGGCGGTGCTGTTCGGCCCGGCGCAGGCATTTGCCTATGGCGTCGGCCCGTTCATCCTCGGCGATATCCAGAAGCTCGCCTTGGCCGCGCTGCTCGCCCCCGTGGCGCTGCGGCTATTGGCTTCCATGCACCTGCGCTGATCCCCGGTCGCTATCGCCAAGGCGGCGGCCCCGGGCGGGCCAGAACCTGCCGGCCAAGGCATCGCGACTGATCCCGGGCGGGCCTACTCCGATCCGATGCCGTCGGCATAGCTCTGGCAGGACACGCGCAGCGAGGCGCAGAACCGGGCCATATCCGGCGATTCCGGCACGCTTGCGCGCCGAAGCGTCGAGACCGGGGCGGAAAACGTGTCGAGCATGCAATCGAGCTTCGTCACCAGGCCAAGCTCCGCCGCGAACTGTGCCGCCACTTCGGGAACGAGCCCCAGCACCTCGCCCCGGGCGACGAAGGAGATCGCGGTGGCGAAGGAGGTCGTCTCGAATACCGGGACCGGCGGCGATTTGCCCGCCCGCAGAAACTCCATCTCGAAGAGCCGCCGCGTCGTCAGCTCCGGCGGCGGAAGCACCCAATCCGCCGCCGCCAGATAGTCCCAGCTCAGACCGCGCATCTGGGCCAGAGGGTGAAGCGCGCCGGCGATGGCGACGAGGTGCTCGTCATACAGCCGTTCCTGCACGAGCTGGCCATAGGGGTGGCGGCGCTCGCCCTCGCCGGAATAGCGCCCGACGATCAGGTCGATCTCGCCCGCTTCGAGCGCCGAGATCAGCTCATGCATCGAGGCTTCGCGCAGGGTGACGCGCACGTTGGGGTATTCCTTGCGAAACCCGCTGAGCGCGCCGGGCAGGATCGTCATCCCGATCAGGGGCGTGCTGCCGACCCGCAGCACGGTGCCGCCGCTTCGTTTGGCCACCTCGATATCCGCCGGGATCTGCCGCCATTCGTTGAGGATGATCGCCGCGCGGCGGGCAAAGGCCGCGCCCTCGGGGGTGATCTTCGCCCCGTGCCGCCCGCGCTCGAACAGCCTGGTGCCGAGCGAGGCTTCCAGCTCCTGCAGCATCTTGGTCAGCGCCGGCTGGGTCCGGTTCATCTCCTCCGCGATCTGACCGACGGTGCCGTGTTGGGCGAGCAGTTCCACCAATTGCAGGTGGCGCAGGCGGAGATGGAGAAGCTGGTCGGACATAGCCCTGTATTACATTCCATAATGTTATGGAAAAGGGCCTTTTATTCAATTTTCTTCACCCGGTGTCTGACTAGACTGCGCCGAACGGACATTTTGCAGATAAAACGAAAGGACCTCGCCACATGTCATCCAGCCTTCTCACCCGCCGCCAGTTCATCGGATCCACGGCAGCCGGGGCCGTTGTCCTGTCGGCGGGCGGCAGCGCCCTTGCGGCGGGCAACGCCTTCCGCTTCATGACGCCGTTCTCCTTCTCGCTGTCATTTGCCTCGGTGCTCTATGGCGAGGCCGTGGGCTACTATGCCGCCGAAGGGCTTGAGATGCAGATCGAGGCCGCCAAGGGCGCCGCCATGGCCTCGCAGATGGTGCTGGCCAACCAGATGGACAGCTCGCGCACCGGCGGGACGAACTACATCATCTCGCGGGTCGAAAACGGCGCACCGCTCGTCTCCATCGCCACCATCGCGCAGCTTTCGCCGTTCTTCGTCATCTCCTCCTCCGACAACCCGGTGAACTCGGTGGCCGATCTTCAGGGCCGCACGGTTGGCATGGCCTCGCTCGGCGGCTCGATGGAAGGCACGCTCGATCTGCTGATGGCGGGCGCCGGTCTGTCGTCGGATACCGTAGACAAGGTGAAGCTGGCCGACAGCGCCGCCTCCTACGCGCTGATCGAAGCCGGGCGCGCGGGCGCCTTCATCGGCAACACCTCGTCGATGATCCAGGCCCGCCAGGCCAGGCCGGATGCCGTTCACGCCATTCCGATGGATGACGGGATGCCGGGGCAGGTCTATGTCGCGCGTGAGGACGATATCGAGGTGAACGCCGACAAATACGCGGCCTTCCTGCGGGCCACGCACAAGGCCGCGCTTGAGATCGCTCAGGCCGACGACCTGACGCCGGTGCTCGAAGCGATTGGCGGCAAGTTCGAGGTTAACGGTCTCAACGACATGGAAACCGCCAAGCTGGACCTCGCCAGCAACGCCGCCAACTGGGTGGCCAAAGGCGAAGAGAACCTGCTGCGCAACATCCCCGAAGTGTGGGACAACGCCGTGACGCTGCTGGCGGATGCCAAGCTGATCAACAGCCGGCCCGACGCGACGACCCTCTACACCAACGCGCTGCTTGAAAAGGCGCTTGGATGATGGCCTTCGACCAGGGTGAACACCCGCCGGAAATCGAGATCTCCGGTCTGACGAAAGTTTTTGGTGGCGGGGCTTCTGAAGTCATCGCCATCAAAAACGCCAATCTCGACCTTCAGAAAGGAGAGTTCGTGTCGCTGCTCGGGCCTTCGGGCTGCGGGAAGACGACGCTGTTGCGCATCGTCGCGGGGCTTGAGACGCCGACCGAGGGCAACGTGGCGGTGCGGGGCAACACCGTGTGGAAGGGCGGGCGGCGTTCCGGCCCGGCCACGCGGCCCGTTTCGATGATGTTTCAGGAGGCGCGGCTGTTTCCCTGGTTCACCGTGGCCGAGAACGTGGCCCTGCCGCTCCGGGTGCAGGGCATGGGGCGCAAGGCGCGGCTGGAGAAGGCGCACGAGATCTGCGAAACGGTCGGCCTTGCGGGCTTCGAGCACCACCGGCCCACCGCTTTGTCGGGCGGGATGCGCCAGCGCGCTTCGCTGGCGCGCGCTCTGGTGACCGAGCCGCAGGTGCTGCTGCTCGACGAGCCCTTCGGCGCGCTCGATGCAATGACGCGCGACAATCTCAACCTTGAATTGCTCGATGTCTGCGCCCGCGCCCATGTGACGACGATTCTCGTCACCCACTCGATTGCCGAGGCGGCCTTTCTGTCGGACCGCGTCGTCGTGCTGGCGCCGCGTCCGGCGCGGATCGTCGACGTGGTCGAGATGCCGTTCGAACGCCCGCGCACGCTCGACCTTCAGCGCAGCACCGCCTTTCAGGATGCGGTCGGCGCGCTGCGGGCCAAGCTCAAGGAGGGCGCGGCATGAGGCAAGAATACATGAAACGCCTGCTGCCCATCGCCTCGGTGTCTCTGTTCCTGATCGGCTGGTCGCTCTACGTGCGCAGCGGCGAGGTCTCGCCCTTCGTGCTGCCGGGGCCGGAATCCATCGTGGTGGCGCTGTGGAACATGCTGTTTGATCCCCGGTTCTGGCACCACACGCTGGTGACGGTGATCGAGGGCGTGTCGGGCTTTCTGATCGCGGTGTTTCTCGGCATCTCGATCGGCTTCGCGATGGCGCGTGTGCCGCCGATGGAATGGGCGGCGAAACCCTTCATCGTGCTTTTGCAGCTGATCCCGAAAATCGCTCTCGCCCCGCTGTTCATCCTGTGGTTCGGGTTCGGGCTGGAATCGAAGATCGTGATCGCCGCGGCGCTGGCGTTCTTCCCGGTGTTCTCGAACGCGCTGGTGGCGTTCAAATCGGTCGAGCACGGCGACCGTGACGTGTTCACCATGTTGCAGGCCAACCCGTTGCAGCGCCTGTTGATGCTCGATTTTCCCTCGGCCCTGCCGGTGATCCTGACGGGCACCGAAGTGGCCGTGGTGCTGGCGATGATCGGCGCCATCGTCGGTGAGTTCATCGGCGGCAATGAGGGGCTGGGCTACCTCGCGGTGGCGCATCTGCAAAACCTGGCGGTGCCCGAGCTGTTCGCGGTGATCGTCGCCCTCGCGCTGGTGGGGCTGCTGCTCTACACCTTCATCGGCCGCCTGCGGGCGTGGTTCACCCCCTGGCACGTTTCCAACGCCAGACGGTGATGTGACATGACCCTCGCCCGCCACGGGATGGCGGGCGAGGGTACCTCCACCATGGTGAAGGGGCAGGGCGTTCTGTCCGAACCATCAGGCAAGATGCAGCGGCAGGGACGGTGCGAGCGGATGGTTTCGATGCCGACCTCTCAGCTTTCATCCGCTCTCGCCTGCTGCCGCTGATCGACGGTCCGTCCGCAGCAGCATGGTGACCGCGACGATAGCGACGGCCTAAAGCGTTTCGGCGTGACCCTGACTCGCGGGGGATTCCCTTGAGGCATCAGATGTGATTCATCCTTGTTGGGAGGATGGATCATGTCAGCCCCTTTGCCGTCGGCACTCAGGACGCGATTTCAGAGATACATTGAAGAAGGGTTAAGCGGGCGCGCGGCAGCGTTGCGTTTGCAGCTTTCGCCCGCGACGGGCGCACGTTGGGCGCGCCAGGTGAGGACGATGGGCC
>NZ_BROH01000019.1 GCF_027923545.1 Sinisalibacter aestuarii
CGGGCCGGGGCGGTGCGGGTCGACGGCTCGCTGGCCGGGCTCGGCGCGGGCGCGGGCAATGCGCCGATCGAGGCGCTGATCGCGGTGTTCGACCGGCTCGGGCTGGCGACGGGCTGCGACTTCACCCGGCTCTCCGCCGCCGCCGACGAGCTGGTGCGCCCGCTGATGGACCGCCCCGTGCGGGTCGACCGCGAGAGCCTGATGCTGGGCTATGCCGGGGTCTATTCGAGCTTCCTGCGCCACGCCGAGAAAGCCGCCGCCGATTACGGCATCCCCGCCTCAGACATCCTCGTCGAGCTTGGAAAGCGCAAAATGATCGGCGGTCAGGAAGACATGATCGTCGATGTCGCACTCGATCTGGTAAAACGCGGCCAGCCTGCAAGCGCGCAGTGACCGAAGCAACAGGAGGCCACATGGCTCACGCGAACACCGCTTCCCTGCCCGACACCGTCGATGTCGCTATCGTCGGCGCCGGTCCGGTGGGGCTGACCATCGCGAACTACCTCGGCATGATGGGGGTTCGCGTTCTGGTGCTTGAGATGCGCGAAACGTTGATCGACTATCCGCGCGGCGTCGGGATGGACGATGAATGCCTGCGCAGCTTTCAGGCGATCGGGTTGGGCGATGAGATCGCCGCGCATACGACGCCGAACCAGAAGATGCGCTTCCTGACGATGAACGGCAAAACCTTCGCGCTGATCGACCCCAGGACCGACGAGTTCGGCTGGCCCCGGCGCAGTTCCTTCATCCAGCCGATGGTCGACCAGATCCTTCTCGACGGGCTCGACAGGTTCGATGGCGTCACGCCGGTATTCGGCGCCGAGCTGACGGGGTTCGACAACGGCGCCGACAAGGTGACCCTGACGGTGAAGGTGAATGGCGAGACAAAGACGGTGACGGCGGGCTGGCTGGTCGGGGCCGATGGCGGCCGCAGCATCATCCGCAAATCGCTCGATATCGCCTTCGGTGGGGTGACGGATTCGACCCGCTGGGTCGTTGTCGATCTGCATGACGATCCGGTCGGCCTGCCGGATTCCTACCTCTATTGCGTGCCCTCGCGCCCCTTCGTCTCGATCGCGCTGCCGCACGGGATGCGGCGGCTGGAATTCATGGTGTTCGGCGACGAAACCGAGGAGGAACTTTGCTCGCCCGAAGGCGTGCACGCCCTGCTTGCGCGCGCGCTGCCGCACCCGGAACGGGCCAATGTGCTGCGCAGCCGCGTTTATACCCACAATGCCCGCCTCGCCGCGACCTTCCGCAAGGGCCGCGCGCTGATTGCCGGCGATGCGGCGCATCTGATGCCGGTCTGGCAGGGGCAGGGCTATAACAGCGGCATCCGCGACGCGACCAACCTGGCGTGGAAGCTGGGCATGGTGGTGCGCGGCGACGCCGGCGCGGCCATTCTCGACAGCTACGAAAGCGAGCGGCGCGACCATGCCCGTGCGATGATTGACCTCTCGGTCACCGCGGGCAAGATTTTCGCCCCCACGAACTGGCTCGTCGCCTGGCTGCGGGACCGGGTCGCGCTCGCGCTCAACGCGATCCCGCCGGTCAAACGCTATTTCGTGCAAATGCGGTTCAAGCCGATGCCCCGGTTCACCAGCGGGCTGATCGTCACCGGCGATGATGGCAAGCCGAGCGGGCGTGCAACGGGCCGTCTGTTCGTGCAGCCGAGAGTGTCGATCCAGGGCGGCGAGGTTTTGCGGCTGGACGATGCGGTTGGCGCAGGGTTTGCCGTGTTGTCGTGGGGGAGCGATCCGCAATTGCACCTGTCCGAAGCCATGCGGCGCTTCTGGAGCGATATCGGCGGTAGGTTCTTCGTGGCCGTTCCCGAAAACCAGCGCGGCAACTTTCGCGGAACGGTGTTGCCGGGAACCGCGCTGATCGGCGATGTCGACGGGCGGCTTCACAACTGGTTCTCCGATCAGGTCGAAGACGGATCGGTCGTGGTTCTGCGCCCGGACCGTGTGGTCGCCGCGATCGTCCCGCCACAACAGGCCGACGAGGCGAGCCGGGCCTTGCAGAGCAAGCTGGCGGCTGGCGCGTGACTGCGAAAAGACTGCATTGCGATAGGGCTTGCAGGAGGAACCTGCTTTGCAAAGGGGCCGTCGGAAGACCGCAGTTTGAGACGGGCAGGGGGCCGAAGTAGCAATCTCTGAAGGTCAGAGTCCCGGCATCGCTGCTTCTTCAGGGCCAGTCCGGAGATCATCCGCATTGCGGTGATGCCCGACCTCCGGTGCCCGCATGCGCTGCGGCATGCCGAGGAGCTATGCCACGAAACCGTCTGGCTCTGGTGGCGCCGGACTGGCCGGACACGTCATAGAACGATCCGATATTGCTGCCATCGGTGCGGGTATAGAAATCGCCCGACCCATCGGTGAATTCGCCGGTTGGCAGCAGGTAACGCACTCCGTTGCCGTCGGTTTCAAAATCTTCGCTGTAGATAATCGTCATGGCGCGCGAGCTCCCCGTGTTCGGCTGTTGGCACAGTTGAATGGATGTCCATTCGCACGGGATTGAAAAAGAATTGCGACAATCGCAGTGCCGCGCGCCTGGACGGGTAATGCGGGGCCACGCGAAGTGCCGGAATCATTGGCGCGCGCCCAGTATCATGAAAACAGAATACTGTTCTGTGTCCAGATTCTTCTGTCCAAATGGTCAAGAACGCAGGGGGCAGGTGAGGGGGAGGGCAGGCATGCGCCATCGCGTGACATCCTAGAGGACCACCGCCCGCGACGAGAGGTGTGGATCTGCGCGGTCCGCGCACGGCCATCCCGCCCGGGTGGGAACTGGTTCAGATAAGCCTGACACGTTCACTTACCTTATGAGACACGGACTTTTCCGTGCCGGGGCACCCCTGGCGAAAAACGGACTATCCGAAATCGAGGAAGGCTTTCAGGAGATCGTCCCGGTTCAGCATTCCCACGAGCATGCCGTGGCGGGTGACGGGATAGGCCCGGAACGGTTTTTCGATAAATGACTGGGCCGCGGTGACGATGTCGGTTTCGATGTCGAGCGTCTCGACCGATTTGGTGTAGTATCCCTCCACCGTGCCGCTCCATTGGCGGTAATAGCTCGCGTTCAATGCGGAGCGGAAGCAGTCTTTCTGCGACATGATCCCGACCAAGGCGCCCTTGTCGTCGACCACCGGGGCGGCGGCCCAGCCACTGCTGACGAACAGCGCCACCGCCTCGCGGATCGGTGTGTCGAGGCGCAGCGTCGGAAACTCCGTGCGCATGACGGTGTCGACATGGTTCTCAGGCATCATGGTCCTCCACGCCGCCAGACCCGAGGCGCGGGCAGCCATCGCACCGCCCGCCTCCGGCGCAGGCAAGCCCGCCGCACGAGTTCTGCGGTGGACGTCCGGTCAAAATCAGGCCCGCACTGAGCCCCAGCGCAGCGAGCAATACGACGACAACGGCGATCAGAAATTCCATCTTTCCCTCCTATGCCAGATGCGCGGTAAAGCCACTGGTTGTCACGCGGGAGAACCCGGCGCCATCACGCAACAGGAACATCGCCGACAGCCCGTTCTGGCGTGCCAGTTCCGGCCCGGCTTCGCTTCCAGCCGCCATCAATGCGGTGGCCCAGCCGTCGGCATGCATCGCGTCCTGGCCCAGAACGGAGACCGAAGCGATGCGGCCAGTGACGGGCTCGCGGGTGGTCGGGTCGATGATATGGCTGTAGCGGCGTGCGCCGAGGGTGTAGCCGTTGTTGCGGTCGCCGGAGGTTGCGATGGCGAGATTGGTGAGCGCCAGCACCTCCGCCACCCCGTCCATTTCGGGCCGGGGGTCTTCGACGCCGACCCGCCATGCGCGCCCCTCCGGGTGCAGCCCCTTGGCGAAAACCTCGCCGCCAAGGTCGATGAAGAAGTCATGGTGGCCAGCCGCCATAAGCAGCCGTGCAAGCTCGTCGAGCGCATATCCCTTGGCGATGCCGCAGAGATCGAGAGTCAGGCCGGCGTGGTCCTTGACGATGGCGTCGGGTTCGAGAGTGAACCCCGGCAGATCCGGGCTCATGTTGCCCGAAATTGGGCCGAAGCCCCAGCGCGCGACCAGCGGGCCGACCGTGGGGTCGTAGCGGCCACCGCTCATCGCGGCGAGATCGAGCGCGGCACGGGCGACGTGCAGCAATTCAGCGGGCAAGGCGCAGCGGCCGGATGCTGCCGTATTGAGCCGGGTGAGGTCGCTGTCTGCCCGGTAGGGCGACATCTGCCGGTCGATCCCGTCAAACAGGGCCTGCACTTCGGCACCGAGACCAATCGGCATGGTGCCGGCGGGCAGGCTGATCTGCCATTCGGTGGTAAAAGCGGTGCCGGTGAGGATGTCGACCGGGCCAGCCGCCCGGGCGAGCGCCGGGGCGGCGAGGCTGGTGATGGTGGCCGCGCCGGCCATCCTCAGAAGGTCGCGGCGGTTGATGGGATGTCGGGTTGCTTGCATCTGTCAGGCTCCGAAATCGTCGCTGAAAATAGTGTGGCGCTCGACGCCGAGCTGGTCGAGCATCCGCAGCACGGCGGAGATCATCACCGGCGGGCCGCACAGGTAGTATTCGCAATCCTCCGGCGCGGGGTGTTTCTTCATCTGGTCGCGGACAATCTCGTGGATGAAACCGGTCGCGCCGGTCCAGCGGTCGCCCGGTGCCGGGTCCGACAGGGCCGGGGTCCAGTGGAAATTCTTGTGTTCGGCGGCGATGGCCTCGAACTCTTCGGTGTAGAACAGATCGGCGACTGTCCGCGCGCCATAATAGTAAGACATCTTGCGCGACGACCCCTTGCCGATCTGCTCGTGGATCATCGCGCGCAGCGGGGCCATGCCGACCCCGCCGCCGATGAACACCATGTCGCGATCGGTGTCCTGAACATGAAAGTCGCCAAAGGGTCCGGATGCGCCCACGGGATCGCCGGGTTTGAGGGAGAAGAGATATGACGAGACCAGACCGGGCGGAACATCGGTCTCACGCCCGGCGGGCGGAACGGCGAGGCGGATGTTGAACACGGCGCGGCCCTCGGCGGCATCGCCTGGCCGGCAGGCAACCGAATAGGCCCGCGTCACCGGGCGCGCGGATGCGGCTTTCAACGTGTCCCAGCCCGCGATCCGCCAGGCCTCGGCAAAGCTGTCCGGCACGTCGATGCCGGCGAAGTCGATATTGTACGCCGGCGCCGTAAGCTGCATGAAGTCGCCGGCGCGGTATCTGAAATCGTGCCCCTCGGGCAATTCGAGCACGAGTTCACGGATAAGCGGCGCCAACATCCGGTTCGACAGGACCGTGCAGGTGAGATTTTCGGCATCCAGCGCGCCCCCCGGAACCGATACCTCAACCGGCCCGCGCAGGGTGGTCTGACAGGCAAGGCGAACATTGGCGCGCCGTTCCGCAGCCGACAGCATGCCCATTTCAGTCGCAATCGGGTCGCCGGCGCCGGGGCCCGCAACGGTGACCCGGCAAAGCCCGCAGGTGCCGCTGCCGCCACAGCCCGCCGGAACGCCGATGCCGGCACCGTGCAGGACGCCAAGCAGTTTGTCACCGCGCTTGGCCTCGATCGTCACGGCGTCGTTGACCTTCACCACAAGCGTGCCTTCGGGAACCAGCTGGCGTCGGGCAATCAGCAGCCCGACCGTCAATGCCAGAACGATCAGGACGATGATCACGCTGCCGACGACAATTTCTGTCATTGTGCCACCATCTGCGCGAATGCGGAAAAGCCCAGAGACATAAGCCCGGTAAGCAGGAAGGTTATGCCAAGGCCGCGCAGGCCGCTCGGCAGATCGGCGTAGGCGAGCCGAACCCGGATCGCCGACAGCGTGATCACCGCGATTGCGAAGCCGGCGCCGCTGCCGAGACCAAAGGCAATCGACTGGGTGAAGGTCAGATTTCGTTCGACCATGAACAAGCTGCCGGCGAGGATCGCGCAATGCACGGTAAGCAGTGGGAGAAACACGCCAAAAGCGGCGTAGATCCGGGGGAAGAACCGATCAATCACCATCTCGGTGAGCTGCACCGTCGCAGCGATGACGCCGATGAAGGACAGAAGAGAAAGATAGGACAGATCAAGGTCGGGGAAGCCGGCCCAGGCCAGCGCGCCGGGTGCAAGGACACTTGTATAGATCAACTGGTTGAGCGGCACGGTGAAGCCCATCGCCGCGATAACGGCGATGCCAAGGCCGACGGCGGTGCCGGGCCGGCGCGACAGGGCGAGAAAGGTGCACAGGCCGAGGAACAGGGTCAGCGGCATGTTGTCCACGAACATTGCGCTCAGGAAGAGGCCGAAGAAGTCGCTCATCGCGATGGCTCCTCCACCTCGGGCGGTGTGTGCTCGATGGGCTCAGCCTGTTCCGGCAGCGCCGAGCGCACCGCCCAAACCAGTCCGCCGAGCATGAAAAAGGCGCTGGGCGCCAACAACATGAGATTGAATGGAGTGAACCATCCGCCCTGGTCCACGGTCGGCAAGACCTCAAACCCAAAAAGCTTGCCCCGGCCCAACACCTCACGCAGAGCGCCAATGACCACGAGGATGAGAGAATAACCCAGCCCGTTGCCCAGCGCATCGACCATGGAGGCCAATGGCGGGTTGTTTCGGGCAAATGACTCGGTACGGCCGAGCACGAGGCAGTTGGTCGTGATAAGGCTTACGAACACCGACAGGCGGCGGCTGATATCGAAGAAGTAAGCTTGCAGGATCTGGTCGATCACGATCACCAGCGACGCGACGATCGTGATCTGAACGATCAGTCGGATGGTGCCGGGGATCATTTTGCGGATCATGCTGATGATCCCCGCCGACAAAACCAGCACCACCGTGAGCGAAGCCGCCATGGTCAGCGCGGTGTCGAGCGCTGTCGTGACCGCGAGCGCGGAACAGATGCCGAGAATTTGCAGCGTGATCGGGTTTTGCCGGATCAGCGGCTCGGTCAGGGTAGTCCACAGGCGGGGGCTTGCAGCCATTGCTCAGAACTCCCTCCGGCGAATGGCGTCGCGCAACGGGCCGAAGCCGTCCGCGCCCATCCAGAAGCGCACGATCCGCTGTATGGCGTTCGACGTGCGGGTGGCGCCGGTGATCCCGTCCACCTCGAATTCGCTTGTGCTGTGGCCGCGCGCAACGGAGAACCGCATGGCGCCGCTGTCGTCGTCGAGCCGCTTGCCCGAAAAGCTGGCCTGCCAGGCCGGCTCCTCGATACGCCCGCCGAGGCCCGGCGTTTCGGTCTGATTGGTTACGGTGAGGCCGGCGATGGTGTTCATGTCGCCACGCAGCGCAATCATGGCTTCGATCATGCCGCCGTGACCGACCCCGTAGATCGGCAACACCGCGAGCGAAATGTCGTCACCGTCGCGCAAGAAGAACACCTGCACCAGATCGGGCCGGTTGCCGATGGAGGCGAGATCCTGCTCGGGGGTGAGTTGTGTCCAGTTTTCGGCGCTTTCGAGCGCCGCGGGCAGATCTTCCGGGGCAACGTCGCTGGCCGCGACTTTCTTCAGGTTCACGACCACGGTCGTCAATGCGCCGCCGCCGGCTTCGTCGAGCACCTCGCTCATGCCGGGGATCGCCGAGAGCAGCGCCTCAAGCCGCATCTGCTGTTCGGCGGCGCGGTTGGCCTGCTGAATCGGCCGCAGGATCACGGTCGCGCCGGTGACCAGGACCGCGCAGATCACCGATACGAGGAAGGCCACCACGAGTGTCTTGCCGCGGCTGTCGATCGGGAGCGACAGAAATCTTTTCCACAGGGTAATCGGACCAGGTTTAGCCAAGCCGACGCCTCCTTCTTGCCAGCCAGAGTGCAATTGCGATTTCATCGAGGATCGGCGCGACGAGCGAGGCGAGCAGGGCCGCCGAGACGACGATCTGCACCGCCGCCGCCTCGCTCCAATACGCCAGGAACATTGCCGCAAGTCCTCCGAACAAAATTCCGTTGAGCCAGCGGCCAAGCGCGGTCGATGCGCTCGCCACCGGGTCGCAGACCAGCAGAACCAGGCCCACGAGAAGGGCGGGATACGTTTCGGACATATCCAGACCCATCATCCAGGCGATGCCGAGGACAAGCACCGCGCCGGCCACGATCCGCAACGACATGACGCCGGCCAGAATGCCGATCAGCGCGACGGGGATCGCCGCCCAGCCGACCGGCACGATGATGTCGGGCCAGGGTGCGGAGGGGAAGCCGAAGCCGAGAAATGCCAGCGTGACCGTTGCCGGGTTCAGCACGTTGCGCCCCCATCCGCCGAACACGAGCTCGGCGATCACCACGCCGAAACTGGTGCCGATAAGAAGCGGAACCAGTCCGAGCTCCTGTTGCGCCAGGATCGCCAGGGCCAGCGCCGTAACGACCCCGGCCCAGGACGGCGGTTGCGCGCGGACGAGCATGAAGATCACGTGCCAGAATCCGGCGACCGCGAGGAAGAAGATCAGACGCCCGACAGCGTCAAGCCCGCCATGGTGGATCCAGACGATCGCCAGCGGGAACACCGCGACAAGCCACATCAGAGCCACCGTCTCTCGATCCCACAGCCCTTTGATCATACCGCTTCCTCCGCCGCGATCCGGTCAAGCATCGAGCTGAGCATCGCCGTGATGCCGGGTTCGGCCCGGGTTACGTAATCGACGAGGGCCACATCCTCTTCCAGCAGAGACAATCCGCCAAGCCTGGTGAACAGCTCGGCGTTGCCCGAAGCCATCGCGCGCAGGAACGGCACCGCCGGAAGTGCGCCGCCGAATGCCTGTTCGAGGGCGGCCGTTGGGATCAGCGGCTTCGGGCGCGATGCGCGCGACAGCGCCGCCTGGAACCAATGCGGCCGAGCCGGCCGATGCGGGATTTCGAGCACCGTGGTCTGCCGGTCGCGGCCCAGCAGCCAATGCGCCTCGCGGCCATCCAGCGCGGACCCCGACAGCACCACGTGCGGCCCCGGCTTGACCAATCCATGCGACAGGTGTCTGAGATCGGCCCCGGGCTGACAATGCACTTCACGCGCTTCGCGAAGCGCCGGGCCGCCGACGGAAACCAGCCGCGTTTCAGGCACCAGCCCGGTTGCAAGCAGCGCCCCGATCCCGGCCACGTCTTCGAGATGCACATCCCATACGGGCCGGTCGATCGTTGCTGGACGGTGGCGGTGAATCTGTTGCCCGGGAAGCCCCAATGGATGCGACGCGCGGATGGAGACCAGGTGGAGCCGGTCCGAGGTCACCGCTGCCGTGCTGAGCGGCGCAGACCGGTCCTGACACAGATATACGGGGCCGTCGGTGAGACGCAGCAGCGCGTGCAGCCCACGCGCGACATCGTCATCCCGGTTGGCCACGGCCCGGTGCGGCGCCGGTGCCAACGGCCTGGTGTCGAGCCCCATCACGAAGATCGCCGCCGGCATCTGGGTCGGGACCGGGACCTGGCCGAACGGGCGTGAGCGCAGCAAGCGCCACATGCCGGACGCCAGCAGCAAATCGCGCAGGGCGCCGGGATCGTCACTCCGGTTGGCGAGTTTGGTGTCGTAGGTATGTCGCCCCGCTCCCGGCTCGTGGAAGAACAGGATGGATGACAGCCTGTGCCCCGGGCCGAGCCGTATCGCCGCGACCCGGCAGGGCATCGGCGCGACGATCTTGATCGCGAGGTGCCGGCGCATTTCGAGAACCGGCGCGCCCTGCTCGACGAGATTGCCCTCTTCGACGAGAGGCTCCACCCGGAGATCGTCCTGGGCACGTGCGGTAATCGCCGCTTCCTCGGTGATCATGGGCCTATCCGGCGTCGCCGACGGATGCGGCGAAGCCACTCTCACATCGAGTCCGCTGATCGTCGGTCTGAACGTCATAAATGCATGATTCCGAATGTGTTTTTCCGGTTTCGTCACCGCCCCCATCTTGCCGAAATGGCTCAGAATTGCTACCGTTGCGGTTAAATATTTTTTAATCTTGGAGGCGGGCATGGCCGCAGAAGTTTTGACACGAAAACTCAGGCTGCTCGCCGCCATTTCGGTAAGCGTTTTTGCGATGGTGGGCGCTGCGGTTATGGCTCAGGAAACCGGGTCCGGCCCGGAAATCGAGGCCGGAACCGATACCGGGCAGCCGGTCTTCATCATGCCCCGCAGCGGTCCGTTCGCGCCACAATCCATCGCGATCCCCAACGCCCGTGTGATCGCGCGCTGGGCCGAGTCGGGCCATTCCGATGCGACCGCCGAAGCGTTTCGGCACTGGGACGCAGATGGCGCGATCGAGCCGGTGTGCTCGGTGTGCCATTCGAGCGTCGGTTTCCGTTCTTTCTATGGTCTCGATGGCAGCGCGCCGGGCGTGCCGGAAAGCCCGGTCCCGATTGGCGGTGTGGTCGACTGTGAGACCTGCCACAACCCGAACATCGGCACGATCGCCGAAGTCAGCTTGCCATCCGGGGTGATGCACCCGGTCGCCGGAGTCGAGGCTGCCTGCGTTACCTGCCACTCGGGTCGCGCCTCAGGGGCAGATGTGTCGAAGGCAACCACGGATCTGCCCGAGGATGAGGTGAGCGGCGATCTGCGTTTCATCAACCCGCACTATTTCCTCGGCGCGTCGATCAGTCTCGGCGGCTACGGCCAGGTGGGCTACCAGTATCCTGGCAAGACCTATTCGGGGCGGTTCCTCCATGCCAAGCCGGTAGCGACCTGCCTGTCGTGCCACGATCCGCATAATCTGAAGATCGACGAAACGACTTGCCTGACATGTCATACCAACGGCAATCCGGAAGAAATCCGCATCTCGCGCTTCAGCTTTGACGGCAGTGGCGACGCCACCAAGGGCATCCACGACGATATCGTGGCGAACGCGGATCTGCTGATGAAGACGATCAAGGAATACGCGGCGAATGTCTTGGGCACGCCGCTGGCCTACGATGGCACGCGCTATCCTTATTTCTTTGCCGATGCCAATGGCGACGGGGTGATCGACGAGGCCGAAGGGCGGCCGGTGGCCTACAACGCCTGGACGCCGCGGCTGTTGAAAGCGACCTTCAACTGGAAGGCCGTTGCAGCCGATCCGGGCGCCTTCGCCCACAATCCGCCCTACGTGCTGGAACTCCTTTACGATTCGATCGAAGATCTGTCCGGCCCGCTCGGGGTAGACATGGCATCCAGGGGGCTCTTGCGCTGATACGGACTCTGAAAGCGCAGGGACGCCTGCCGGCGAGCGCGGGGCTGTGCGGCGCATGACGTGCCGGCACGCACCATACGGCCCTTCGGCGGCACAATGGCGGTGTCGCCAGCGATGCAAAGACCGGGTTGAACGAGGCTGCCAGTAGAGGTCGGGCCGGATCGCGCTCCGGCCGGTGCCGGGCGCCCGGTTACCGGCTTGAAAACAGCCAGGGCTTCAGGAGTGCGGTCACGCGGGGCATGACGAGATAGGTCATGAGCAGGACCTGGATGATGACGATCACCAGGGATCGCAGCCAAGCGGGAAACCCGGCCATGGCGGGGCCGAGGTAGACCTGCAGCGGGAAGACCAGGCCGAACACCACCATGATCAGGACAAGCGCCATCTTGTAGCGGGGCGCATGGGCGGCGGCGGGCACGTCCGGCAGATCGAACCAGACCTCAAGCCCGGTGACGCGCTTGCGCTCGTCTTCGTCCCCGGTGATGCCTTCGAGCTTTTCGATCCAATGCGCACGTTGATCCGACGCCTCCCAGGCCGCCGCATGGGCATCGCTGTCGAAGCGGTAGATCAGCACGTAGCGGCCGCCGGTCTGGGCCGAGGGCCTGAGCACGTTGATCCCCTGGTGGCCGGGAAACTCCGATGCGGCAGCGGCGATGCCATGTACCCAGGCCTCGTAATCGTCCTCCCGCCCGGGGTTCACCCGCCGTGAGACCGAGACGGTGACGGGACCGCCTTCGGCGGCAGGGGTGGTGTGGGCCGGTTCGCTCATCGTTTCCTCGGTGCCGACAGGGTTTCGCCGCCGATGCCCCAGTGTGCGAGCGGGATCTCGCGGATGCAGACCCGCACCGCATCGCGCGGCACGTCAACGGTCTCGACCGCCGCGTCGGTCAGGCGGCGGATCAGCGCGGCCTTCTGTTCCGGGCTGCGGCCTTCGACAATCGTGACCTCGATCAGCGGCAATTGTTCAGTCCCCGATATTGACGGCGACGGCGCCAAGGCCCTCCACCTGCAACGCGATTGCCTGTCCGGGCATGAGTGGCACCGCTGCCGTGGCGGCGCCCGCGAGCACGATGTCGCCCGGCCGCAGCTCTTCGCCAGCGGTGGCGACCATGCGGGCGGCCGCCACCAGAGCGCGCAGCGGATGGCCCATGATCGCGGCGGACGATCCGGTCTCGGCAACGTGGCCGTTGACCGTGAGCACCATGCCGAGATTGGCGATATCGTGGCTCACCGGCGCCGGGGGTCCGATCACGAAGCCTGCCGACGAGGCGTTGTCGGCGATCACGTCGCCGAGGTCGAAGCGAAAATCGTGGTAGCGGCTGTCGATGACTTCGAGCGCCGGCGCCACCGCCTCGACCGCCGCCAGCGCTTCCATGGCCGAAACCTCGCCCGACAGCGGCGCTTTCATCAGGAACGCGATTTCGGGCTCGATGCGCGGATGCACGAAAGCGGCGCGCGAGAGGTGCCCGCCTTCCTCGATCCGCATCGCGCTGGTCAGCCGGCCCCAGACCACGTCGTCGACCCCGACCTGGGCCATCTTGGCGCGTGATGTGAGGCCCATCTTGACGCCCACGCGCCGCTCGCCACGCGCGTAGCGGCGTTCGAGCGACAGGGCCTGCACCCGGTAGGCGTCGTCAGATGTGAGCGGGGTTGTTTCCGAGATCTGGGCCACGGCATTGGCCGTGCGGGCGGCCTCGTCGAGGATTTCGGCAATCGCGGGCAAATCGGCCATCTTCATGCCTCCCCGAATGCGGCGCGAACGGAGCCGAGCCCGTTGATGCGGGCCTCAAAAACATCGCCGGGCGCGGCATCGACCATCGGCCCCAGTGCCCCCGACAGCACCACGTCGCCTGGCCCCAGCGGGTTGCCGGCGGCGGCCATCTTGCGCGCAAGCCAGAGCGTTGCGTTGAGCGGCGATCCCATGCAGGCGGCGCCCGCGCCGGTGCTGACCGGCTCGTTGTTGCGCAGCATCACCATGCCACAAAGCCGCATGTCGAAGTCGGCGGGGCGGCGCGGCGACTGGCCCAGCACGTAGAGCCCCGACGAGGCATTGTCGGCGATGGTGTCGGCCAGGGAAATATCCCAGCCCGCGATCCGAGATCCCACCACCTCGATTGCCGGCAGGACAAAGCCGATCGAGGCGATCAGGTCGATCATCTTGATGTGGGCGCCGGTGAGCGGTGCCGCCATGACGAAGGCCACTTCGGCCTCGACCTTGGGCTGCTGGCAGCGCGACCAGGCGATTTCCTCGCCGTCCATCACTTCCATGTCGTCATAGAGCATCCCGAAATCGGGCTGGCCGACGCCCAGCTGCGCCTGCACGCTTTTCGACGTAAGGCCGATCTTGCGGCCCGAGAGCACACGCTCCTCGTTGCCGAGCAGGCGGCGGGTGTTGATCTCCTGCACCGCGTAGGCGGCCTCGACATCGTCTGATCCGATCAGATCGCGCACCGGCGCGCAGGGCGTGCCGGTCTGGGCGGCCGTCCATAGCCGGTCGGCGGCTTCCATTATCTTGGCCTGGTCCATGCTCCGCCCCTACAGCTTGATGCAGACGTTGGAGAGTTCGGTATAGAACTCAAGCCCGTGTACCCCGCCTTCACGGCCGATGCCGGACTGGTTCGAGCCGCCGAAGGCGGTGCGCAGATCGCGCAGGAACCATGAATTGACCCAGACGATGCCCACGTCGAGCCGGCGCGCGACGCGGTGGGCGCGGGTCAGGTCTTCGGTCCACAGCGCGGCGGCGAGGCCATATTCGGTATCGTTGGCCATGGCGATGGCTTCGTCTTCGGTGTCGAAGGGGGTGATATGGCAGACCGGGCCGAAAATCTCTTCCTTCACGCAGCGCGCGTCTTCGGGCAGCCCGGTCAGGATTGTCGGCTGCACCCAGGCGCCGCCGGCCAGATCATCGGGCATGTCGGGCACGCCGCCGCCGGTGACCACGGTGGCGCCTTCTTCCACCGCCAGCTTGTAGTAGGAGAGCACCTTTTGCTGATGTTCCTTCGAGATCAGCGGCCCCATCGCGGTTTCGGGATCGTCCGAGGCGCCCAGTTTCATGAACTCGGCCCCTTCCTTGAGACGGGCGACGAACTGGTCGAAAATCGGGCGCTCGACATAGATCCGCTCAGTGCCGAGGCAGACCTGCCCGCAATTGGCGAAGACAGAGCGCATCGTGCCTTCGATAGCCTTTTCCATGTCGCAATCGGCAAAGACGATACCGGGGTTCTTGCCGCCGCATTCCATCGACACCTGCCTGAGCCCCTTGGCCGCCGATTGCATGATGATCTCGCCGGTGCGGGTTTCGCCGGTGAAGGTGATCGCGTCGACCCCGGGATGTGCGGTCAGGAAGGCGCCGGCGCTGTCGGGGCCGAATCCATGCACCACGTTGAACACGCCCGGCGGCACGCCGACATCGTTCATCACTTCGCCGAGAAGTGTGGTGGTCAGCGGCGTTTCTTCCGAGGGTTTGACGACGACGGTGTTGCCCGAGGCGAGCGCGGGGCCGACCTTCCACGTCATCAGGAGCAGCGGCAGGTTCCACGGCGAAATCACGGCAATCACGCCCTTGGGCTTGCGCACGCCGTAGTTGAGGGCGCCGAACCCGTCGGGGGTGTCGAGCATGAAGCTCTCGGTGGGCACGTTCTTTACGAGGTCTGCGAAGGTCTTGAAATTGGCCGCGCCGCGCGGAATGTCGACATGCGAGGCCAGCCCCTTCGGCTTGCCGGTGTCGAGGATTTCGGCTTCGAGAAAGTCGTCGAACCGCGCGTTGATGCCGTCGGCGACGGCATAGAGCAGTTCCGACCGCTGGGTGAGGCTCATATAGCCCCAGGGGCCGTGCAGGGCCGCGCGCGCGGCCTCGACCGCGGCGTCGATCTCGGGCTTCAGCCCTTCATGCACCACCCCGATCTTCTGGCCCGTCGCAGGTGAGATATTGTCGAAGGTTCTGCCCGAGGTGCCCTTGGTGTAGGCGCCGTTGATGAAGTGCAGCGCGTCGCGCGCTGCGGTGAAGCCGTCTTTCATTATCCTGTCCTCAGCTCGCGGTGAGCCCCATGGCCTTCAGTCCGGCCATTGCGCAAAGTTCGTCCTGTTCGGCAGAGGCGCCCGAGACACCGATGCCGCCGATCAGCTCGCCGTCTACCACGATGGGTAAGCCACCCTGGAAGAGGGCGATGCCGGGTTGGGCGGCGATGCCCGAAAGCACCGCCGCCTCACCCTTCAGCGCGTCGTAGAGGGCCCCGGTGGGCGCCCCGAACCCGGCCGCCGTCGCAGCCTTGTCGCGGGCGATCGGGCCCGATTGCAGAAACGCCCCGTCGCCGCGCAGAAAGGCGATCTGGTGGCCGCCCGCGTCGACGACGCAGGCATTCACGGCCGCACCGAAGGCCCGGGCCTGTTCACAGGCCGCCGCGACGCCGGCATGGGCGGCCTCGGCGGTGATCCGGCGGGTGGGGCGGGACGTTTCCATGTCTTTCCTCAGGTCACGACCGACAGGAAGGCATCGTTGAGCTGGCGCTCGTAGTAGAAGATGCCCCGGCCAACCGAATTGTGATCCCAGACCCGCGTCGGGTGATCCTTGTAGGCGGTGTAGCCGCCGGAGAACACCTCGTTGCGGTTGCCCGACGGATCGAAGAAATAGATCGTCTGGCCGCGGGTGATGCCGTGCCGGGTCGGGCCCAGGTCGCGGCTGATGTCGTAATGGGTCATGATGTCGGCGGCATGTCCGATATCGTTCCAGTCCTGCAGGAAGAACGCCAGGTGATGCAGTTTGCCGGGCTCATCGTGCTTCACGAAGGCAATGTCGTGGGCCTTGTTGGAGACCGTCATCCAGATCGCGAAAGCGCCGTCGGGCATGTCGACCCGCTCGGGGACGTGGAAGTCGAGCACCTCGGTGAAGAATTTCTCGACCTCTTCGATGTTCGGGCCATAGAGCAGGCAGTGATCCATGCGCTGGGCGCGCATGCCGCGCGGCATGGTCTTCCAGATCATCGGGCTGTTGGTTTCGGGCGCGTCTTCCGACAGGTCCATGTCGGCATAGAGCTCGATCCGGTGCCCGGACGCCACGGTGAAGCCGATGCGTGCCCCGGTGCCGGGCATCTCGCCGGCGGGCACATCGTCAACCGTGTATCCGAAGTCTTCGATCCGCTTGCGGAACCCGTCCACGGCCTCTTGCCCGTCGGCCTTGAAGGCAAAGAAGTCGAGGCCGGCCTGGTCCGCCTCGCGCAGCACCACCGAGTGACGGTGGAATTCGTCATAGGCGCGCAGATAGACGCGGCCGTCATCTTCCTTGCTTACGAATTCGAGGCCAAGATACTCGACATAATGCTTGACCGCTTCGTCCATATCCAACACGCGAAGCTGCGCGATGCCGGGACGCAAAAGTCCTTCCTGTGACATGGGTTTTTCTCCTCCCTAGTCTGTTTCAGTCTGCGAATTTCTGAGCCTGACGCATTTCCATCCGCTCTCTCGGGCTCAGGAATGCAGGCTCGATTTCCATGTCGCTCAGCGGCATGATCCGGCAGGCCAGGGCGTAGCCTTCCGCCTCTTCCTGCTCGGTCACATGCGCGCGGCTCATCTTGATGGTCGTGTAGTCGCCCGAGAGCACCTTCACCCGGCAGGCCCCGCAGCCTCCCTTGCGGCAACCGACATTGACGGGCAGGGGGCGGGGGAACGCCACCGCCTGTTCGAGCGCAATCAGCGCCTTCTCGGTTTCCGCGCAGGATGCGACCACGTCGCTGCCCCGAACCCTGATTCTGAACACGCGCGGCTCGTTGCCGTCTGCCATGGTCTCCCCCCTGGATTGGCGACTTTCCCCGATCATGTTTGATAGCATTGTCGTTTGTCAAATCAAAAAACGAGATTTTATCGAATGAAGGATTAAAAACGAGATTTTGTTATTTTGACGTTGTTTTATGGCTGAGCTATCAATTAACATCGGCTGTGGGAGGAGACGGGACCGAATGACTTTTCTGAAAAATATCAACGAGATCGCGCCCGAATCGGCGGGGAAGACGGCGATTGAATCGGTCTACGAGGCGCTTCGCCAGGCTATTCTTGCTGGCGAGATCGAGCCCGAATCCCGCCTTCGCGTGGAGCAGTTGCGCAAGAAATTCGGGGTAGGGGCCTCGACCGTGCGCGAAGCGCTGTCGCGCCTGCTCGTCGAAAACCTGGTAACCACCGAGGGCCAGCGCGGCTTTCGTGTGGCGCCGGTCTCGGTCGATGACTTCAAGAACATCGTCGAGATGCGCGCCATGTTCGAGGCAAAGGCCGTGCGGGAATCGATTGCCAAGGGCGACGACGACTGGGAGTCGGCGCTGGTTGCCGCGCATCACAACCTCGCCAAGATCGAGAACGGGATGGTGGGCCGCGAGAAGCAGTCCGTGGCCGAATGGGAAAAGCGCAACCAGGCCTTCCATGACACGATGGTTCGTGGATGTTCGAACGACTGGCTGCTGAATTTCCGCGATATCCTCTACAAACACTCGGTGCGCTATATCCAGATTTCGCTCACCGACAGGACGATCTCGCGCAATGTGCGCGCCGAGCATCAGGCCATTTTCGATGCCGTTATTGCCCGTGATGCCGACCTTGCCGAGCAATTGACCATCGAGCATATCTACCGGTCCGTCCCGGTCATCGAGGCGCGGATCAGCGAGCACACCGCGCGCGCCCAGGGGGGTGCGAATGGTTGAGGCGCTTACCCCCGGACGGCCGGCGCCGGCGCTCGCCTTCGAGACGGTGGCGCATGGGGCATACGATCTGGCAAGTAGCGCGCCGGCAGGGGGGACACTCGTGGTCTTTCACCGCGGGTCGCATTGCAAATGGACCCGGAGGATGCTCAAGGAGCTCGATGACCGGATCGGCGATTTCGCCCTGCGCGGTGTTCGTCTCGTTGCTCTGTCTGGCGAGGACCGGGCAGCGACCGAAGCGCTGAAGAGCGAGATGCAGCTCATCCGTCTGCCCTTGGGGTACGGCGCCGATGTGGCCGAGGTCGCCGCAGCCTGGGGGCTGTATCTGACCGAGGCGAGCCCCGAGCCCGGCGCGCTGCCGCTGCATTGGGAGCCGGCCCAGGTCTGGGTGCGCGAGGACGGCACCCTCGGCGTGGTGGCGGTGCAAAGCGCTGCCTGCCTCTGGGCCGACGCCACCAACGTGATCCGTGCGATCGAACGCGCGCGCGAGGCGGCCCCGCCGCCGCAAAGCGAAAAGGAGGCCGATTGATCCGACGTGACAAGACAACCGGCTGATCCGCCGCAGGCGTAAGCCGCACCTATCAACATCAGCGAATCCGAACCGTGACGCGAGCCGGGCCACCGGCTCCGGGCAGTGAAGGTTTGCCCAGACAATGACCCGCCGGAACACCCTTCCGTGCGGACCAGGGAGAGCCGTGCCTGGCGCGGCGACACAAGACATCGGAGGAGGAACAACCATGTCGAATATAATACTGTCCCGCAGGAAATTTCTGCGTGCCACCGGCGCCGCCGGGCTGGTCACGGCTGCAGGTGGCCTCGCCACCCCGGCCATCGCCGCATCGCGCGCCATCAAAATCGGCTTCGTGACGCCGCAGACCGGGCCGCTGGCGATTTTCGCCGAGCCCGACAAGTTCACCCTTGAGCAGTTTGCCAAGCAGATCGGCAACGGGCTGATGATCAACGGCACAGCGCATCCGGTCGAGTTCATCGTCAAGGACAGCCAGTCGAGCTCGAACCGCGCTTCGTCCGTGGCGCAGGAGTTGATCTTCGAAGACGAGGTTGACCTGATCCTCGCCACCTCCACGCCCGACACCACCAACCCGGTGGCCGATCAGGCCGAGCTGAACGGCGTGCCCTGCCTCACCAACGATACCCCGTGGCAGCCGCATTTCTTCGGCCGCCAGGGCGATCCGGCGAGCGGCTTCGAATATACCAACCACTTCTTCTGGGGCCTGGAAGACGTTATCTCGGTATTCATCAACCAGTGGGACAAGGTCGACACCAACAAGGTGGTTGGCGCGCTCTGGCCGAACGATCCCGATGGCAACGGCTGGAGCGACCCCGAACTGGGCTTCCCGCCGGTGATGGAAGCGAAAGGCTACCAACTGGTCGATACCGGCCGCTATCAGAACATGTCGGACGATTTCAGCGCCCAGATCTCGGCCTTCAAAGAGGCCGGCGTGGAGATCGTCACCGGCGTGATGATCCCGCCGGATTTTACCACCTTCCTGACTCAGGCCGCGCAGCAGGGCTTCCATCCGAAGGTGGTGAACGTGGCCAAGGCCAGCGAGTTCCCGCAGGCGATGGGCGCGCTGGGCCCGCTCGCCGACGGGCTGTCGGTCGAGGTCTGGTGGTCGCCGCATCACCCCTTCGCATCCGGCTTCACCGGCCAAAGCTCTGCCGAACTGGCCGCCGCCTACGAAGCCGCGACCGGCAATCCCTGGACCATGCCGCTCGGCTTCAAGCATTCGCTGTTTGAAGTGGCGATGGACGTGCTGACGCGCACCGAAGACATCGACAGCCCCGAGGCGATCGCGGCCGCCGCCGCCGCGACCGACTACGCTTCGGTTGTCGGTACGGTGAACTTCTCGACCGGCCCGGTGCCCAACGTCTCGAAAACGCCGCTTGTCGGCGGCCAGTGGCACCTCGACGGCGACCGTCCGGTGCTGGAGATCGTCGAGAACAGCGACCACCCGGATATTCCGGTCACCGCCGATATGCGGCCCATCGGCTGAGCCGAAAGCAACGCCGGGGCCGATACATGGCCCCGGCCACACCGGAGGGCAAGGGATGAGCGCATTGCTGGAACTGGAGGGCGTCGACAAGAGCTTCGGCGCGCTGAAAGTATCGGACGACATAACCTTCAGTCTGCCCAAGGGGCAGGCGCTGGGGATCATCGGGCCGAACGGCGCCGGGAAATCGACCCTGTTCAATCTGATCGGCGGCACGCTGCCGGTTTCGTCGGGCGCGATCCGGTTCGACGGGGCCGACATTACCCGGATGCCCGCCTCCAGCCGATGCCGGATGGGGATTTCGCGCAGCTTCCAGATCCCGCATCCTTTCGTTGGCATGTCGGTCTATGAAAACCTGCTGGTGGCCTCGGCCTTCGGCAATGCCGATCACCACGATGCCGAAGCCGCCTGCCGCGACATCCTCGACGTTACCGGGCTTCTTGCCAGGGCCAATCGCCCGGCCGGCAGCCTGACTTTGCTGGAACGCAAGCGTCTGGAACTGGCCCGGGCGCTGGCCTCGAACCCGCGGCTTCTGCTGCTCGACGAGATCGCCGGCGGGCTGACCGAGGGCGAATGCCATGACCTTGTGGGCACCATCCAGGGCATCCGCGACCAGGGGGTTTCGATCATCTGGATCGAACACATCGTACATGCGCTGACGGCTGTGGTCGAACGGCTGATCGTCATCGACTTCGGCAAGATCGTCGCCGAGGGCGCGCCGGATGCGGTCATGTCCGACCCGTTTGTTCAGGAAATCTACATGGGGATCTCGGTCGATGACGACGCTGCTTGAAACCCGCGCGCTCGAAGCTTTCTATGGCGATTTTCAGGCGCTGTTCGGGGTCGATGTCACGGTCGGCGAAGGCGAGACCGTGGCGTTGATCGGCGCGAACGGGGCGGGCAAATCCACCTTTCTGCGCGCGATCACCGGCCTGTTGCCCGCGAAGGGCCAAAAGGTGAGCTTCGACGGCCAGGAGATCGCCGGCCTGCCGGCTGACAGGATTCACAAGGCGGGCCTTGCCATGGTGCCGGAAGGACGGCGCCTGTTTCCTTCTCTCACGGTCGAGGAGAACCTGCTGATCGGCGCGTCGGGTGGGCGCAAGGGGCCGTGGTCGCTTGCGAAAGTCTACGACCTGTTCCCCGACCTCGTCGCCAAGAAGAACAACCCCGGCACGGCATTGTCGGGCGGCCAGCAACAGATGGTGGCTATCGGCCGGGCGCTGATGTCGAACCCGCGCCTGCTGCTGTGCGACGAGATCAGCCTTGGCCTCGCGCCCAAGGTTATCAAGGACATCTACGAGGCGGTGCCGCGTATCCGCGAGGGCGGCACCTCGATCCTCGTGGTCGAACAGGATGTCGGCCAGGCGATGGCGGTTGCGAGCCGGGTCTATTGCTTCATGGAAGGCCGGGTCACGCTCTCAGGCCCGCCCGGCGAGCTGACCCGCGCCGAGATCGCCGCGGCCTATTTCGGAACCAAGACAGACGAGGAGGCCGCCTGATGGTCTGGGTCAATGCAATCGTGCAGGGTGTGCTGCTGGGCGGGCTCTATGCGCTCTTTGCGGCGGGGCTGAGCCTGATGTTCGGCGTCATGCGTTTCGTCAACCTCGCGCATGGCGATTTCATCGTCACCGCCGCTTATCTGATGCTCGCGCTGGTCACGGGCTTCGGCATCCACCCGGCCTTCGCGGTGTTGTTCGTGCTGATGGCACTTGCCTCTGCGGGCTATCTCAACCAGCGCATCCTGCTCAACCGGGTGCTGGGCGCCGACCTGCTGCCGCCGGTGCTGGTGACCTTCGGTCTGTCGATCATCATCCAGAACGCGCTGCTCGAAGTCTTCTCAGCCGACAGCCGCCGCCTCAACGCGGGCTGGCTCGACACGGCGAGCTTCCGTCTCAGCGAGGACATTTCCATCGGCGCGCTGCCGCTCCTGATGTTTGTCGCCGCTGTTGGCGTGATCGCCGCGATGCAGTTCATCTTCTACCGCACGGCGCTGGGCCGGATGCTGCGCGCCACCTCGGATGACCCGGAGATTGTGCCGCTGATGGGGGGTAACAATGCGCATATCTTCGCCATTGCCACGCTGATCGCTTCGGTGGTGGTGGGGATCGCCGGGATTTTCCTCGCGATGAAGACCAATTTCGATCCCGCCGCAGGCCCCGCCCGCCTGCTTTTCGCCTTCGAGGCGGTGATCATCGGCGGCCTGGGCAGCCTCTGGGGCACCCTGCTCGGTGGCGTGATCCTCGGCGTGGCCCAGACCATCGGCGCGCAGATCGACGCGGGGTACCAGATTCTCGCCGGTCACCTCGTCTTCCTTGCCATCCTCGTCGCGCGCCCGCGCGGCCTGCTGCCCAAGATGTGAGATACGACGATGACCGTAACGACACCGACCATGCCCGCCCAAAGGACCAACCGGATCGCCCTCGCGCTCCGCCTGTTGCTCGGCCTCGTCACCGTGGCGCTCGCCCTCGCGCCCGTCTGGGCGGGGCGGGCCGATCTGCGCCTGCTCATGGAGGTGCTGAGCTTTCTCGCGCTGGCACAGATGTGGAACCTGCTGGCGGGCTATTCGGGGCTGATCTCGATCGGGCAACAGGCCTTCGTCGGCCTCGGGGGATATCTGTTCTTTGCGCTGGCGATGTTCGCAGGTGTGCCGCTTCTTGCTGCGCTGCCGCTGGCCGCGCTGCTGACGGCGCTTGTCGCGCTGCCGACCGGCTGGATCGCCTTTCGCCTGCAGGGGGCATATTTTGCCATCGGCACCTGGGTCATCGCCGAGGTCTTCCGCCTCAGCGCTGCACAGATCGGCGCGCTCGGCGGCGGGTCCGGGATCTCGCTGCCGGTGGATCTGGCGCGCTCTCTGGCGGAAAGCCGGGGCGCGCGGGAAGTCGTGATGTATTACATCGCCTTCGCGCTCGGGCTCGTGTCGGTCTTGCTCGTCTGGATGCTGCTGCGATCCCGCTGGGGCCTGGCGCTCACGGCGATCCGCGACAGTGAGCCTGCGGCGGAGGCCGTCGGGGTGGCGACCCGCAAGGTGAAGTTCCTGATCTACGTCCTGACAGCGGGCGTGACCGGCCTGGTCGGCGGCTTCATCTTCCTTCAAAAGCTGCGCATCACACCCGAGGCCGCCTTCTCGATCAACGACTGGACCGCCTTCGTGATCTTCATCGTCGTGATCGGCGGGATCGGCACGATCGAGGGCCCGATCATCGGGGTCATCGTATTTTTCGCGCTGCGCGAGGTCGCGGCCGATTGGGGCACGTGGTACCTGATCGGGATGGGCGCCATTGCCATCGCCGTGATGCTGATCGACAAGCGTGGTATCTGGGGCGCGGTGAAGGCGCGCTACGGGCTCTCCATCCTGCCGGTGGGCCGTGTTCTTGACGCGGCGCCGCCGGCGAAACCCGACTGATTTCAGACTACAAAGACCAAGGACAGGTGACATGTTGACAGACGCACAACGCCGCGAAGCCGTCGCATCGCTTCTCGAAAGCCATCGCACCAAGGTGCAGGGCGAACGCCCCTCGGCGATGTTTCCCGAGATCGAGATCGAAGACAGTTACGCGATTTCGGCGATGGTGGCCGACGAAATGCAAAAGCGCGGGCACAGGATCATCGGCCACAAGGTCGGCCTGACATCGAAGGCCATGCGCGCCTCGTCGAAGATCGACGAACCCGACTATGGCTACATGTTCGACAACATGCTGCTGGAAGACGGGGCTGTCGTGAAGCACTCGGATTTCTGCGTACCGCGGGTGGAGCCGGAACTGACCTTCGTGCTCAAGGCGCCGCTCAAGGGGCCTGGGGTGACCCTGGTGGATGTTCTCAACGCGACCGATTACGTGATCCCGTCGATAGAGATCATCGACGCCCGGGTGACCGAGCCGCGCAAGATCTTCGATACCGTGGCCGACAATGGCGCCGGTGCGGGCATCGTGCTGGGCGGCCGTCCGGTGCGCCCGGATGCGGTGGACCTGCGCCGGATCGGGGCGGCGTTCTACCGCAATTCCGAGATCGAAGAGACGGGCCTTGCCGTCGGGGTGCTGGGCCATCCCGGCAAGGCCATCGCCTGGTTGGCCAACAAGATCAGCGCCTATGGCCAGAGCATGGAACCGGGGCACCTGGTGCTGTCGGGGTCGTTCACGCGCCCGGTCTGGGCGGAAAAGGGCGACACGCTGCTGGCCGATTTCGGCGAGCTCGGCTCGGTTGCGGTGAAGTTCGAATAATGGCCGCGCTCAAACACAATGCTTTCAAGGCGGGGTTGCGCGAGGGCCGTTTGCAACGCGGCCTTTGGTGTACGATCAACGACACTCTGGTGGCCGAGATGTGCGCGGGCCTGGGCTTCGACTGGATGCTGTTCGACACCGAGCATTCGGCGCTCGATCCGCTCAGCGTTCTGCCGCTGCTGCAGGCCGTGGCCGCCTACCCGGTTTCGCCGATCGTGCGCCCCGGTTCGCTGAATGCGGCCGAGATCAAGAAGCTCCTCGACATCGGTGCGCAGAACATCCTCGTGCCGATGGTCCAGAACGCTGACGAGGCAGCGGCGGCGGTGGCGGCGGTCGAATACCCGCCAGCCGGCATTCGCGGCGTGTCGGGCCTGACCCGGGCAACCGCTTTCGCCGAAATCGCGGGCTACCACAAGGCGGCGCGCGCGGAGATCGCGGTGCTGGTGCAGGTCGAGACGCTTGAGGCGGTCGGGCAGATCGAAGCCATCGCCGCGGTGCCGGGCGTCGACGGCATATTCGTCGGCCCCGCCGATCTCGCCGCTGCGCTGGGGCATGTCGGCGAGCCGAGCCACCCGGAGGTGGTCGAGGTCTCGCTCGACGCGGTGAAACGGATCGTAGCAGCGGGGAAACCGGCGGGCTTTCTGTCGGCCGACGAGGGCTTCGCCGACCGGATCACCGAGGCCGGCGCCACCTTCGTTTCGCGCGATATCGACATGGCGGCGATGAAACGCGGGCTGAAGGACCGGCTGCGCTGAAGCACCCTGGGTGCAGCATCGCCCGGGATCTTCGTCCGGGCGATGCTGCCACGCGGACCTAAAGCGTTTCGACATTAACCTGAGACATATCCGGCAGCCTTGAAATAGTTCCAGCACTCTGCTGGGTTGTAGAGGTCGCAGATTGATCCGATGGCCTCGAAGACTTCGGTGAAGGTTCTTGTACCGATCCGTCGCAA
>NZ_BROH01000020.1 GCF_027923545.1 Sinisalibacter aestuarii
CAATTAAGGGCTACGCGACAGCTCCGGATGCTCTCGCCCGCGTGCATCATCTCGAAGCCCTTGTTGATCTCTTCCAGCTTCAGAATATGCGTGATCATCGGGTCGATCTCGATCTTGCCGTCCATGTACCAGTCGACGATCTTGGGCACGTCGGTGCGCCCGCGCGCGCCGCCAAAGGCGGTGCCTTTCCATGTGCGGCCCGTGACCAGTTGGAAGGGGCGCGTGGCGATTTCGGCGCCGGCGGGGGCGACGCCGATGATGACGCTCTCGCCCCATCCCTTGTGCGATGCCTCGAGGGCGGTGCGCATGACGCCGACATTGCCGGTGGCATCGAACGTATAGTCGCCGCCGCCGGTCAGCTCGACCAGGTGGCCGAGCAGATCGCCCTTCACCTCATTCGGGTTGACGAAATCGGTCATGCCGAAGCGCTTGGCCATCTCGACCTTTTGCGGGTCGATATCGACGCCGACGATCTGGCTGGCCCCCGCCATGCGCAGGCCCTGGATGACGTTGAGGCCGATCCCGCCGAGACCGAAAACGATGGCGCGGCTGCCCATCTCGACCTTGGCGGTGTTGATGACCGCGCCGATGCCCGTCGTGACACCGCAGCCGATATAGCAGACCTTGTCGAACGGCGCATCCTTGCGGATCTTGGCCAGCGCGATCTCGGGCAGGACGGTGTGGTTCGAGAAGGTCGAGCAGCCCATGTAATGCAGGATCGGCGTGCCATCGAGCATGGAGAAGCGGCTGGTCCCGTCGGGCATAACGCCCTTACCCTGCGTCGCGCGGATCGACTGGCAAAGGTTCGTCTTGGGGTTCAGGCAATACTCGCACTCGTGGCATTCGGGCGTGTAGAGCGGGATCACGTGATCGCCCACTTCCAGCGAGGTGACACCCTCGCCCACCTCGACGACGACGCCCGCGCCCTCATGGCCGAGGATCGCAGGGAACGCGCCCTCGGGATCGGCGCCCGACAGGGTGAAGTCGTCGGTGTGGCACAGGCCCGTCGCCTTGATCTCGACCAGAACCTCGCCCGCCTTGGGGCCGCCCAGGTTCACTTCCATGATTTCCATGGGTTTTCCGGCCTCAACGGCTACGGCGGCGCATGTTCTCATTGCAGATGTCACTTGAATTTATGTATAGACATATAAGGCGTCACCACGTTGCAGAAAGCGTGACTGGCCCCGTCAAGCATTTGGCGTCATCTGGGATGAAAGGAAGAAATCATGCAGCTGCTGAAGGGCGTCGATCTGGTGGAGGTGCCGTGGAAGAACGGCGGCGGCATCACCCGCAATATCGCAGAAGGCAAGACGGCGCTTGGCCCGACATGGCGACTGAGCCGGGCTGATGTGGCCGGGGATGGGCCTTTCTCGAATTTCGCGGGGCTGCGGCGGGTACTTACCGTTATCTCCGGCGCTGGCATGGACCTTTTGCACACGGATGGCATCTTGCGCGCCGATCCGCTAAAGCCGGTGGCGTTCGATGGGGGCCTGCCCGTCACGGCGCGCCTGCTGGACGGGCCGCTGACCGATCTGAACCTGATGTTCGACCCGGCCCATTGCGACGGCGCCGTGCGCCTGTTGCGCGGCGCGGCCGTGCAGGACGTGGACCCCCCGTCTGGCGGGCTCACGGCAATCCACGTCGTTCAGGGCCGCCCGCGGATCGCGGGCGACGCGCTGGCTGTCGCGGATACCGCGTTCTTGACCGGGCCTGCTGATTTGCAACTGGCCGAGAGCGACGCTCTGCTGGAGATATCCTTGCGGTATCTCGATCAGAGTGCTGCCGTCACACTGTCCATTGCGGCCCGATAGCGCGCGACGATACCCTCGCGCGCGACATGCCTGCCGCCCTGAACCATGTGGCGCCCGGCGGACCAGACATCGGTCACGGCGGCGTCCGTCGCGGCAAAGACCAGACCATCGAGCAACTGGTGGCGCGGCAGCGCCATCAACGCGGTATCATGGCTGTCGATCGCAACCAGATCGGCCAGCTGGCCCACCGCGATCGTGCCCGCCTTGCGGCCCAGGGCCTGCGCCCCGCCGCGCGCCGCGCCGGTATAGAGCATGTGACCGACCGACCCTTCCTCGACGACCATGACATTGCGCGCCATGTCGCGCAGGCGCTGCGAATATTCCAGGGTGCGCAACTCCTCGGTCAGTGAGATCCGCACGTTGGAGTCCGACCCGATGCCGAAGGCCCCGTGCGCCTGCAGATAGGCGGGCCCGTTGAACGGGCCATCGCCCAGATTGGCCTCGGTGATCGGGCAGAGGCCCGCAACCGCGCCTGAATGGGCCATCGCCCGCGTTTCGGCATCGGTCATGTGGGTGGCGTGGATCAGGCACCATTCCGGCGTGACATCGGCATTCGCCAACAGCCAGTCCACAGGGCGCGCGCCCAACCACGCCTCGATATCGGTGACCTCCTTGGGCTGCTCGGCGATGTGGATATGGACGGGGCCGCCCTCATGCGCGGCCAGCGCGGCCGCCAGATCATCCGGCGAGGTGGCGCGCAGAGAATGGGGCGCGATGCCGACGCGGCAATCCTCGGGCAGATCTGCCACCGCTCGGCGCGCATGCGCGACCAGATCGCCGAAACGATCCACCGAATTGCCGAACCGCGCCTGCCCCTTCTGCAAGGGCATCTGCCCGGCGCCGCCATAAGTATAAAGCACCGGCAGATGTGTCAGGCCGATACCCGATACCTGCGCGGCGGCAGCGATACGCGCCGAAAGCTCCGCCAGATCGTCGTAAGGCGCGCCGTCCGGCTGGTGGTGCAGGTAATGAAACTCGCCGACGCTGGCATATCCCGCCTCTTGCATATCGAGGAAAACGAAAGCCGCGATCGCCTCGATGTGCTCGGGCGTCAGATGCGCGGTAAAGCGATACATCAGATCACGCCACGTCCAGAAACTGTCCTTTCCGGCTGCGCGATACTCGGTCATGCCTGCGATCGCTCGCTGGAAGCTGTGGCTGTGAAGGTTGGCGAGCGCGGGCAGAAGCGTGTCGACGCACTGGTCATCCGGCGCCGCGCTGGCACCCACGCTCAGCCCAGTGATCGCCCCCCCATCGACGCTCAGCCGGACATCGCTGGCCCATCCATCCGCCAAAAGCGCCTGTTTTGCGAAAATCATTTGACTGCCTTTCGAAAGCTTATGTATAGACATATACAGCGCCCAAAGCCGTTGGAAAAGCGAAACTTCAGCCATTTCGGACAGTTTATGACAGATAGCAGCACCCTTTACGTTGATTTAACAGCCGCGACCATGATTCCGGGGGACGAGGCTTATGGCCAGATCCAGGATGCGGCGATTGTCGTCGAGGACGCGCGAATCGCCTGGGTCGGGCCGCGCGGCGATCTGCCTTCCCAGTATGATAGCCTACGTGCGCACAGCCTGGGGGGGCGCCTTGTCACGCCGGGACTGATCGACTGCCATACCCATGTGGTGCATGGCGGCGACCGGGCGGGCGAGTTCGAGATGCGCCTCAACGGCGCCAGCTATGAGGAGGTCGCGCGCGCCGGCGGCGGCATCGTCTCGACCGTGACGGCCACCCGCGCGTCGGATGTGGACCGGATGGTGGCCGATGCCCTTCCCCGCGTCGATGCGCTGCTTTCCGAGGGCATCTGCACGCTGGAAATCAAGTCGGGCTACGGCCTCGACACCGAAACCGAGCTGCGGATGCTGCGCGCCGCGCGCCGGATCGGGCACGAGCGCCCGGTACGGGTCTGCACCACGTTCCTCGGCGCGCATGCGGTGCCCGCCGAATATGACGGCCGCCCCGACGCCTATATCGACGAGGTCTGCATCCCCACCCTGCGCAAGGCGCACGGCGAAGGGCTGGTCGACGCGGTCGATGCGTTCTGCGAGGGCATCGCCTTTTCGCCCGAACAGGTCAACCGCGTCTTTGACGCGGCGCGCAAGTTGGGCCTGCCGGTCAAGATCCATGCCGAGCAGCTGTCGAACCTCGGCGGCGCGATCATGGCGGCAGGGCATGGCGCCATCTCTGCCGATCACATCGAATATCTGGACGAGGCGGGCGTCGCCGCGCTGGCCAAGTCCGGCACCGTTGCCGTGATCCTGCCCGGCGCCTTCTACACCATCCGCGAGACCCAGGCCCCGCCCATCGCCGCCCTGCGCAAGGCGGGCGTTCCCATGGCGCTGGCGACCGACAACAACCCCGGATCGTCGCCGCTGACCTCGCTGCTCTTGACCATGAACATGGCCTGCACGCTGTTCCGCATGACCCCCGAAGAGGCGCTGGCCGGCGCGACGCGCAACGCGGCTGCCGCGCTGGGGCTGGATGATTGCGGAACCATCGCCAAGGGCAAGCGTGCCGATCTGGCCGTCTGGGACGTCAAGACACCGGCCGAGCTGAGCTATCGCATCGGGTTCAACCCGCTTCATTCCCGCATTTTCGGAGGCATTTCGTGACCACGCTTACCCTGACGCCCGGCGCCGTGACGCTGGACCATCTGGCGCAGATCTATTGGAGCGAGGCCGCCGTGCGCCTCGATCCCGCGTGCCACCCGGATATCGAGCGCGCCCATGCGCGCATCGCCCGCGCCGTTGCCGGAACCGATGCCGTCTATGGCGTCAATACCGGCTTTGGCAAGCTGGCCTCGGTCAAGATCGCGTCCGAGGATACGGCCACGCTGCAGCGCAACCTGATCCTATCTCATTGCTGCGGCGTCGGCCCGGCAATCCCGCGCCGGATGGCGCGGCTGCTGATGGCGCTCAAGCTGCTCAGCCTCGGGCGCGGCGCGTCGGGTGTGCGGCTCGAGCTGACACATCTCATCGAAGCGATGCTGGACAAGGGCGTGACGCCCGTGATCCCGGCGCAGGGCTCGGTCGGGGCGTCGGGCGATCTGGCGCCGCTTGCGCATATGGCGGCCGTCATGATGGGTCATGGCGAGGCCGAATTCGGCGGCACGGTGATGGCGGGCGACAAGGCGTTGGAGACCGCGGGCCTCAGCCCGATCGAGCTGGGCCCCAAAGAGGGCCTCGCGCTGATCAACGGCACGCAATTCTCGACCGCCTTCGCACTGGCGGGCCTGTTCGGCGCATGGCGCGCGGCGCATTCCGCGCTGGTCACATCCGCGCTCTCGACGGACGCCATCATGGGCTCGACCGCACCCCTGCAGCCCGAGATCCACAGCCTGCGCGGCCATCGCGGCCAGATCGAGGCAGGCGAGGCGATGCGCGCGCTCTTGGACGGCTCCGAGATCCGTGAGAGCCACAGGGACGGCGACGCGCGCGTGCAGGATCCCTATTGCATCCGCTGTCAGCCGCAGGTGACGGGCGCCGCGATGGATGTGCTGCGCCAGGCCGCGCGAACGCTGGAAATCGAGGCAAATGCAGCAACGGACAATCCGCTTGTGCTGACCGATGCGGATCTGATCGTCTCAGGCGGTAACTTTCATGCCGAGCCGGTCGGCTTTGCCGCCGACATGATCGCGCTGGCCGTGGCCGAGATCGGCACCATCGCCCAGCGCCGCGTCGCGCTGATTGTCGATCCGGTGCTCAGCCACGATTTGCCTGCCTTCCTGACGCCGCGTCCGGGGCTGAATTCGGGCTACATGATCGCCGAAGTCACAACCGCCGCATTGATGAGCGAGAACAAGCATCTGGCCAATCCTTGCGTTACCGACAGCACGCCGACATCCGCCAATCAGGAGGATCACGTGAGCATGGCCGCCCATGGCGCGCGGCGCCTGATGCCGATGCTGGACAACCTCACCCGCATCCTCGGGGTCGAACTTCTTTGCGCGGCGCAGGGCGTCGATTTCCGCGCACCATTGACCACCAGCGCCGCGCTGGCCCGCGTTGTCGTGCGTGTGCGGCAAGAGGTCGAGACGCTGGGCGATGACCGCTACATGGCCCCCGATCTGGAGCGCGCGGCGCATATGATCGCCACGGGCGCCATCATCGAGGCGGCAGGCACGCCGATGCCGGAGCTGGGCGCATGATCCCGGTCGAGGTCGCGCGCGGCGACAGCCCCGTGGTGCTGGGCCTTCCGCATACCGGCACCCATGTGCCGGACGCCATCATGGCGGATCTGAACGAGCGGGGCCGCGGCCTCGACGATACCGATTGGCATATCGAGCGGCTCTATGACGAGCTGCTGCCCGGCGCCACGACGGTGCGGGCGATCTTCCACCGCTATGTGATCGACGCCAATCGCGACCCGTCGGGCGCGTCGCTCTATCCCGGTCAGAACACGACCGGCCTCGTGCCGCTGACGGATTTTGACGGGCATGACATCTGGCACTGCGCGCCGGATGACGCCGAGATCGAGGAGCGCCGTAAGACCTTCCACGCCCCCTACCACGCGGCCCTCGCCGCCGAGATGGAACGGGTGAAGGCGATCCACGGCATCGCGATCCTCTATGACTGCCACTCGATCCGCTCGGAAATCCCGTTTCTTTTCGATGGCGTGCTGCCCGATTTCAACATCGGCACCAATATGGGCGCCACTTGCGATCCGGCGATCGAGGCCATTGTCCAGGACGTTTGCAATGCTGCCGAAGGGTATAGCAGCGTTCTCAACGGTCGTTTCAAGGGCGGCTGGACGACGCGTCACTATGGTAAACCCACGCACGGCATGCACGCCATCCAGATGGAACTGTCGCAAGCGACCTATCTGAGCGCCGAAAGTCCGCCCTGGACCTATGACAGCGCGAAGGCCGAGCGTCTGCGCCGCCCCCTAAAGGACATTCTGACCCAACTGGCCGATCCGGCCCTTATCGCAAAACTCACGCCCGGAGGCACCTCATGAGCAATCCCCGCAAGAATACCCGCGACATCTATCCCGCGACCGGCAGCGAGATCACAGCCAAGAGCTGGATGACCGAAGCGCCCATGCGGATGCTGATGAACAACCTGCATCCCGACGTGGCCGAGAACCCGCACGAGCTGGTCGTTTATGGCGGCATCGGGCGCGCCGCGCGCACGTGGGACGATTTCGACACCATCGTGGCCAGCCTCAAGGATCTCGAAGAGGATCAGACGCTGCTGGTGCAATCGGGCAAGCCCGTGGGCGTTTTTCAGACGCACAAGGACGCGCCCCGCGTGTTGATCGCCAACAGCAACCTCGTGCCACATTGGGCGACCTGGGACCATTTCAACGAGCTGGATAAGAAGGGTCTGGCGATGTATGGCCAGATGACCGCCGGATCGTGGATCTATATCGGCAGCCAAGGCATCGTTCAGGGCACTTACGAGACATTCGTCGAGGCGGGCCGCCAGCATTACAATGGCGATCTGACCGGCAAGTGGATCCTGACCGGCGGCCTCGGCGGCATGGGCGGCGCACAGCCATTGGCCGCCGTGATGGCCGGCGCCTGCTGCCTCGCGGTCGAGTGCAATCCCGACAGCATCGATTTCCGTCTGCGCACCCGCTATGTGGATGAGAAGGCCGAGACGCTGGACGAGGCGCTGGAAATGATCGAGCGCTGGACCAAGGCGGGCGAGGCGAAATCGGTTGCGCTGCTGGGCAATGCCGCCGATGTCTTTCCCGAGCTGGTCAAGCGCGGCGTGCATCCCGATATCGTCACCGACCAGACCAGCGCGCATGATCCGGTCAATGGCTACCTGCCGCAGGGCTGGACGATGGCCCAGTGGCGCGACAAGCGCGAGAGCGATCCCAAGGCCGTCGAGAAAGCCGCCCGCGCCAGCATGAAGGTGCATGTCGCCGCGATGGTCGATTTCTGGAACGCAGGTGTGCCGACGCTGGACTATGGCAACAACATCCGGCAGGTCGCGCTGGAGGAAGGTCTGGAGAATGCCTTTGCCTTCCCGGGATTCGTCCCCGCCTATATTCGCCCGCTTTTCTGCCGCGGTATCGGGCCGTTCCGCTGGGCGGCCCTCTCGGGCGATCCCGAGGACATCTACAAGACCGACGCCAAGGTGAAAGAGATCCTGTCCGAGGACACACACCTGCACAACTGGCTCGACATGGCGCGCGAGCGGATCAGCTTCCAAGGCTTGCCCGCACGCATCTGCTGGGTCGGCCTCGGCGTGCGTCACAAGCTGGGCCTCGCCTTCAACGAGATGGTCCGCAATGGCGAGTTGAAAGCGCCCATCGTGATCGGGCGTGACCACCTCGATTCAGGCTCGGTTGCCTCGCCCAACCGCGAGACGGAGGCTATGAAGGACGGCAGTGACGCCGTATCCGACTGGCCACTGCTCAATGCTCTGCTGAACACTGCGTCGGGCGCGACATGGGTGTCGCTGCATCACGGCGGCGGCGTGGGCATGGGCTTCAGCCAGCATTCCGGCATGGTCATCTGCTGTGATGGCTCGGAGGATGCCGACCGCCGCATCGCGCGTGTCCTCTGGAACGATCCGGCGACCGGCGTCATGCGCCATGCCGATGCGGGTTATGAGGAGGCGCTGGACTGCGCCCGCGAGCAGGGGCTGAACCTGCCCGGCATCCTCTGATGCGCTTTCGCCGCCGGTCCATAAAGGCCCGGCGGCGCCCCCACTACCAGCCGCCGAAACGCGGCCATTCCATCAGTGGTCCGCCATCCTTCGGGATGACGTGATACTCGCCATGCTGCGATGCCGTTGCGCAGGCATGGTTCGGCAAGATGCGCAGGCGCGTGCCGATGGGCAGGTCCGGCATGGCCGCGTCCGAGCTGGGGCGCGCGGCAATCGTTCCATGCTCCTGACTGGTCTGGGTGACGATCAGATCGGGGATCGGGCGCCCCGCCTCGTCGCAGACCAGTCCGTAGCCTTGATCCACCTCCTGCGCCGCCGTGCCGCGATCGCGCGACATGGCCATCCATCCCGCATCGACCATGATCGAACCGCGCGCGGGTTGATGGCCGATCACGGTCGTCAACACCGACAGCGCGATATCATCCACCGCGCAGGCACCGATACCCGCCATCACCAGATCGAAAAACACATAGACGCCCGCGCGCAGTTCGGTCACGCCGGTCAGATCCGTCGCGGCATGGGCCGTGGGGGTCGACCCTGCGCTGACCACCGGGCATGGCAGACCTGCGCCGCGCAGCGCCTCTGCCGCAGCCACCAATGCGGTGCGCTCGACCTCGGCGAACTTGGCCTGCGCGGCGCGGCCCACCGCGCCATAGCTCTGGCCCGCGTGACAGAGGACACCCGCCAATTCGGCGCCCCCATCCTGCAGGATGCGCCCGATCTCGATGATTTCCGGATCATCCGGCACCAACCCGCTGCGATGACCGTCGCTGTCGATCTCGATCAGCGCCGGAATGGCAATGCCCGCCCGCGCCGAGGCGTCTGCAACGGCCCGCGCCTGCGGAGCGGAGTCGACGAGGACCGTCAGGCGGCACCCGGCGCGGTGCAGATCCAGAACGCGGTTCAGCTTGTTCAAGGCGATACCGACACCATAGGTGATGTCGCGGATCCCGGCAGCGGCAAAGACCTCGGCCTCGGCCAGGGTCGAGACCATCGCAGGCCCGGTGCCGCCCGGCAGCATCCGGCGGGCCACCTCCACCGATTTGCCCGTCTTGAGGTGCGGGCGCAGCGGCACCCCGAGGCTGGCCGCATGGGCCGCGAGACGCTCGATGTTGCGCATCATCCTCGCCTCGTCGACGATCAGGCAGGGCGTCATCATGGTAGCGAGTGATTGGGGGCTCATAGCGGGTCTTTCGATATCAAGGGGCGCGCTCAGTAACGCGTCGTCATGCGGTGACCGGGGCGATAGGCCAGCTTGACGAAGGTGTTTGCACTGCCTTCGAACCATGTCGCCCGCTCGACCGTGAAGAGCGGATCGCCCGTCTGGCAGCCAAGATGTCCGGCCAGCGCGGCATCGGCCAGTGTCGCGGAGAAGCTGATCTCGGCGGTCGAGAAGGGGATTGTCGAGACCAGCCATTCATTGGGGCCGACCTGCGAGAAGTCGGCATCTCGCGCCTGCGGCAGAACCTCGAGATTGATCCAGCGATCCTCGTGCTGGAACGGATCGCCATCGGCGTAATGCATGCAGACGAGGTGCAGCGCGTCGGTCCCCTGCCCCAGCTGAAGCCGCGTGCGCAGCCAGTCGGGCGCGGTCTCGATGCTGCGCGACGCAAGGCTGTAGCGATATTCGGCGCCCTTGTCCTCGATCTCGCGGCGCACAAGCGGAATGTCGAAACGCGCCTGCCGGATCGGACTTGCGCGGACCCGCGTGCCTGCCTTGCGCCGCCGCTCGATCAGGCCGTCATCCGCCAGCTCGCGCATAGCGCGGTTCACGGTCGCGCGGGCGCAGCCATAGGTTTCCGCCAGCTCAATCTCGTTCGGAATAAGGCTGCCGGGTTGCCAATGACCGCTGGTGATCTTGGACAGGATGTCCGATTTCACATCCTTGTAAGTGGCATTCATCGGGCAAGCCTTCGCATAAGTTCGCGCTATTGCACTTATAGTCTATATCTTATCCCACACCAAGCCTGCGGCGCGACCTTGTAGATATTCTAAACGACGGCGGTGCAAGCCTGCGCTTGCCGGACTAGGCGACCTCTATCACCCTATATATAGTCTAGACATAAACGGAATCCCTTGGACAAGAAGCGGTTTAGATGCGGACTATCCTGTCGATCATTCTGAAAAGACTGCTGGTCGGATGCATGACGCTTTTCGTCGTGACGATCATCATCTTCGGCGCCATCGAAATGCTGCCCGGCGACATCGCGACCGAGGTTCTTGGCCAGGCCGCGACCGAAGAAAGCCTGAACGCCTTTCGCGAGAAATACGATCTGAACCGGTCCTTGCCCGCGCGCTACCTGTCATGGCTTGGCGGCGCCATCACGGGCGATTTCGGCATCAGCCTCGCCAATCAGCGCCCCATCTCCGAACTGATCGGCCAGCGCGCGGCCAACACGTTTTTCCTTGCAGGCTATGCCGCCGCGATCGCGGTTCCGATCGCCGTGGTGTCGGGCATGCTGGCCGCGCTCTATAACGGATCCGTCTTCGACCGGATGCTCAGCAGCTCGACTTTGGCCGCGATCTCGTTCCCCGAATTTTTCATCGCCTATATCCTGATCCTGATCTTTTCGGTCGCACTCGGCTGGTTTCCCAGCCTCGCCAATGTCGATCCCGGCACGGGCCTCGGTGAGCGGCTTTACCTGACGTTTCTGCCCGCGATGACGCTGACGTTGATCGTGCTGGCCTACATGATGCGCATGACACGGGCGGCGATTCTGAACCTTTTGGCGCTGCCTTATATCGAGATGGCGCATCTGAAGGGGATGAAGCGCTGGCGCGTGATCGCGGTTCATGCCCTGCCCAATGCGCTCGCGCCGATCATCAACGTGATCGCGCTGAACCTTGCCTATCTGATCGTCGGGGTGGTGCTGGTCGAGGTGGTCTTCGTCTATCCCGGCCTGGGTCAGATCCTGGTCGATGCGGTGTCGAACCGCGATGTGACCGTGGTGCAGGCCGCCTGCCTGATATTCGCGGCCACCTACATCCTTTTGAACCTCGCGGCGGATATCCTGTCGATCATCGCCAATCCCCGCCTTCTGCACCCGAGGTAGCGCCGTGAACGAAATACTATACACCTTACGCGGCGCGCCGGTTTCGGCCTGGAGCGGCATCGCGATCATCGGTCTCTACGCCATCCTGGCCATTGCCGCGCCGCTGCTGGCCCCCTATCCCGAGGCGGCCTCGGTGGGTGCGCAATATCAGCCCTGGGCCGCGCCACATTACCTTGGCACCGATGCGCTGGGGCGCGACGTGCTCTCGCGTCTGATCTACGGCGCGCGCAATACGGTTGGCATCGCGCTGGCCACGACGGCGCTGGCCTTCCTTCTGGGCGCGACCATGGGCCTTCTGGCCGCTACCCTCGGCGGATGGTTCGACGCGATCAGCGCGCGCGTGGTCGATGTGCTGATGGCGATCCCGGCGCTGATCTTCGCGCTGCTCATCCTGACCATCACCGGTACATCGGTCCTGGCCCTGATCTTCGTCATCGCCATCCTGGACAGCACCCGTGTCTACCGCCTGTCGCGCGCCGTCGCCCAAGGCATCCTGACAATGGATTATATCGAGGTGGCGCGGATGCGCGGCGAGGGCCTGTGGTGGCTGATCCGCAAGGAGGTGCTGCCCAATGCCGCAGCGCCCCTGATCGCGGAATTCGGCCTGCGCTTCTGCTTTGTCTTCCTCTTCATCTCGGCGCTGTCATTCCTCGGCCTCGGCATCCAGCCGCCCACCGCCGACTGGGGCGGCATGGTCCGCGAAAGCGCCAAGCTGATCGGCTTTGCCGATTTCTCGACCTGGCAGACCGCCACCTTCGGCCTTGCGCCGCTGCTGCCCGCCGGGGCCATCGCGCTGCTGACCATCGGCGTCAACCTGATCGTGGACTGGGTGCTGCACATGTCTTCGGGCCTCAAGGAGTAACGCATGAGCGATCTGCTGCTGGAGATGACCGATATCCGCATCGAGGGGCGCTCGGAACGGGCGTGGAAGCCCATCATCAAGGGTGTCGATCTGGCGCTGCGACGGGGCGAGATCCTGGGCATCATCGGCGAGAGCGGCGCGGGCAAATCCACGCTGGGCCTTGCCGCAATGGGCTATACCAAGGGCGGCTGCCGGATCAGCGGCGGCTCGATCACATTTGACGGGCAGGAACTTGTGGGAGCGCCACAAGGCACGCTGCGGAAGCTGCGCGGCAAACGCATCGCCTATGTCGCGCAATCCGCAGCCGCCGCCTTCAACCCGGCCTACAAGCTGATCGACCAGTATTCCGAAGGCCCGGTCAAGCACGGGGTCATGAGCCGCGCCGAGGCAGAGCGCGACGCGAAAGAGCTCTATCGCAAGATCCGTCTGCCGGACCCGGACCAGATCGGCTTTCGTTATCCGCACCAGGTATCGGGCGGGCAGCTGCAACGCGCGATGACGGCGATGGCGATGTCCTGCCGGCCCGATCTGATCGTCTTCGACGAGCCGACGACGGCGCTGGACGTGACCACCCAGATCGAGGTGCTGGCCGCGATCCGCGACATCGTGCGCGAATACAACACCGCCGCGATCTACATCACGCATGACCTGGCGGTCGTCGCGCAGATGGCCGACCGGATCAAGGTGCTCTTGCGGGGCGAGGAGGTCGAGGATGCGCCCGCGCGCGACATGCTGGCCAATCCGCAAGAGGAATACACCAAATCCCTCTGGGCGGTCCGCGATTTCCGCCGCGATCCGATGCCTCCGCAGGAAGCGGGTATCGCGCCGCTGCTGGAGATCGGGCAGGTCACGGCGGGCTATGGCGCCGTCACGGTGCTGAAGGATATCGACCTGACGATCACGCGCGGCTCGACCGTTGCGATCGTCGGCGAAAGCGGATCGGGCAAATCCACCCTCGCGCGGGTCGTCATGGGCCTTTTGCCGCCGTGGCAGGGCGCGATCAAATTCGACGGCACGCCCCTGCCCGCTTCCAGCAAGAACCGCACGCCCGACCTGCAGCGTCATGTGCAGATGATCCACCAGATGGCCGATACCGCGCTGAACCCCAAGCAGCGGATCCGCGAGGTGATCGGCCGACCGCTGGAATTCTTCCTCGGACTCAAGGGCGCCGCCAAAGAGGCGCGCATCCGCGAGCTTCTGACCATGATCGAGCTGGACCCGGACGAATTCATCGACCGCCTTCCATCCGAGTTGTCCGGGGGGCAGAAACAGCGCGTCTGCATCGCCCGCGCTCTGGCGGCCGAGCCGGAATTCATCATCTGCGACGAGGTGACATCGGCCCTTGATCAGCTGGTGGCCGAGGGCATCCTGCGCCTGCTGGACCGGCTGCAGCGCGAGATGAACCTGACCTACATGTTCATCACGCATGATCTGGCGACGGTGCGCTCCATCGCGGATAATGTCGTGGTGATGCAAAACGGCGTCATTGTCGAGCAGGGCACGAAGGACGAGATCTTCACGCCGCCACACGCCGCCTATACCGAGCTGCTTTTGTCATCGGTGCCTGAAATGGATCCCGATTGGCTGACCCAACTGCTGGCCGCGCGCGGCGCAAGCGGGCAAGGGCAGCCATGATGGGCCTTGCATTCGGCACCGTCTCGTCCGCGCTCAATCTTGATGCTCCGGGCAAGCGTGCGGGACAATTCGGCCTGACGCATTCGGGCAACCGACATGCCTTTTCCACCATCCGCGCGCCGCTTGGCGTCATACGTGGTGGGGATGGCCCCACGGCCCTGATCTGCGGCGGCAACCACGGCGACGAATACGAGGGGCAGATCATCGCACGCCGCCTCTACGAGCGGCTCGAGCCGGGTGATCTGGCGGGGCGCCTCATCCTGGCGCCTGCGCTCAACATGCCCGCAATCGAGGCAGTCAGCCGCACCTCGCCGCTGGACGGCGGCAACCTGAACCGCTCCTTTCCCGGCGAGGCGCATGCCGGCCCCACGCGCGAGATTGCCGGGTTTGTCGCGACCCAGCTCATGACTGTGGCCGATCTCGCCATCGACCTGCATTCAGGCGGGACCGGCACCGCCTATCTGGACGCCGCCTATCTTTGCCTTTCGGGCGACGCGGCGCGCGATGCGCAAACCCGCGCCATGGCGACGGCGATGGGTCTGCCCTTCGCGATGGTCGTGCCGCCGGGCGATACGCCCGGAGATTTCGACGGTGCCGCGCATGCGGCGGGCTGCGCCATGCTGTCCTGCGAGCTGGGCGGTGAGGGCAAGGTGTCACGGCGCGCGCTAGAGGCAGGCTGGCAGGGCGTCTTGCGCGTGCTGGTTGACGCGGGCATCCTGCACGAGGCGGCAGCGACGCGTCTGGGGGCGGGACCCGCGCCGCAGACGCGGTTTCTGGATCTCGGCGCCGCTTCGGCGGCTGTTACATCGGATCACCACGCGCTTGCCGAGCCGCTGGTTGCGTTGGGCGAGGCGGTCAGCGCTGGTCAGCCTATCGCCCGCCTACGCGATCTGCATCGTCTGGACGTTTCGGCCATTGACCTGACCGCGCCCGTCGCAGGCATTGTCGCCATTCAGCGTGCGGGCGCGATTGTCGCGCCCGGCGATCATCTTTGCGTTATCTGCCCGGAACTCTCCGGCACGGCACTGGATGCTCTGCTGGCGCAGACCGCGCGCGGCGCGCCCTAGATATCCAGCACTACGGCCCCCTTGGGGCGGGCGCAGCAGATCAGCACCTCGCCCGGCGCGGGCGGGTTCAGCGGATCCTCGAAATATTCGACCTCGCCCGACACAAGCGCGCATTTGCACGAGTTGCAGATCCCGGCGCGACAGCTGAATTCAGGATTGAGGCCGGCATTCTCGGCAAGCTCCAGCAAGGAGGCCGCCCTGCCATCCCATGCCGCTGCCTTGCCGGATTTACGGAACGTCACATCACCCACGGCCGCAACGGGCGCAGCCTTTGGGGCCAGCTCGACCGCGGTTTCGTCGCTGGCCCAGGCATCGGGATTGGTCAGGAAGGTCAGCGACCGGACGGAGGCCGCCGCCTTCGACGCGGCCTGCGACGGCTTATTGGGAGGCGCGGCACTTGTCTGGTCCAGAGACATGGCCTTGCCAAAGAACTCATAGGCAATCCGGTCCTTTGGCAGGCCCAGCTCTTGCAACAGCTGATACATCGCCGCCATGAACGGAGCGGGGCCACACATATAGGCCTCGTAGTCGCCGATGGGGACGTGATCTTGCAGAAACGCCTTGTCGATCATGCCCTCGGCGTGGTTGCGCGCGGCGCTGCGGTCCTCTTCCGTGGGCGTGCGATAAACAAAGAGGGTGCGGATATTGCCACCTGCAAGCGCCTCGACCTCATCGCGCAGCGCGTGGACCGCGCCATTCTCGCAGGCGTGGATGAAATAGACGTCCCGCCCGCTGCCCTTGAGGCTGTGCAGCATCGACACCAAAGGCGTCAGCCCGACACCGCCCGACAGCAGCAGGACGGGGCGGCGGCTGTCCTCGTCCAGAACGAAACTGCCGCGCGGGGCTGCGATCTCGATCTCGTCGGCGATGTCGATCCGGTCATGAAGCCAGCACGATCCGACCCCGTCGGGCGCGCCATTCTGTCCTGCCTCACGCTTGACCGTGATGCGGTGATGACCCGTCTCCGATACGGCATTCGACACTGAATAGGTCTTGAGCACCGGCGCGCCCTCACCCGGCATTTTCAGCGTCAGATACTGTCCCGGTTTGACCGGCCAGAGGGCCTTTCCATCCACCGGCACCAGATGAAAAGACGTGATGATATCGCTCTCGCGCCGCTTGTCCGCGACGCGAAAGGTTCGGAAGCCGCCCGCCATCTTACTGGCTCATCTTGGCGTCGACCATCGCCTCTTCGGCGATCATCGCTTCCAGTTGCCGCCGGAATCGCAGCTGGCCCGCGTCGATATGCAGGTCGATATGCGGTGACGTTTTTTCGGTCATGCCGATCTGCACCTCGTTCAGGACGGCGCGATCCTCTTCGAAGGCACCGCGCACGTCCTCGCTCATCATTTTCGACAGCTCTTCGTCGTCAGGACGGATATTGCGCAGCTGGAACCAGTAATAGCGCGTCTCGGTCTCGGTGGTCGGCGTCATGAAGTTGTAGCTGTCCATGACAAACGTCTTCTCGTGCAGGGTGCCATCGACGCCGCCGGTTCCGGCGGGGGTGAACACGGCGCGGATCAGCGCGTGGCTGGGATAGCGCACTTCGTAATGCTGCAGACGGTCGCAATTGCCCTCGAACTCGACAACCTTCTTGTAGAAGGGCGCGGGCTCGTGATCCATCATCCAGCGGTGGACGATGACGCCCGTGTCGGTCTTGGTCACGCGCAGCGGCGTGTCCTTGGTCGCCGCGGCCGCAAAGGAAGACTCGTGGACCCAGGCCACATGCGTCGGATCGAGCAGGTTGTCGCACATCAGCAGGTAATTGCAATTCAGCTCCATCGCCGCGCCGCGATTGATGCCCCATTCGGGGTTGTCGAAATTCGGGATGTCGATGATGTCCTCGGGGTCCGCGATCGCCGCATTGCCCATCCAGATCCAGACCAGCCCGTATTTCTCATGCACCGGATAGGGCCGCACCTTGGCGGCCGAGGGGATACGCCCGCCGCCCGGCGCCCAGACGCACTGCCCCGCGCAATCGAAGGTCAGGCCGTGGTAGCCGCATTCGACATTGTCGTCCTTGATCCGGCCCTTGCTGAGCGGCAGCTTGCGATGCGGGCAGGCATCCTCCATCGCAATGACTTCGCCCTCGCTGTTGCGGAACATGCAGATCTTCTCGCCGAGCACCTTGACCTGCTGCAACTCGTCCTTGATCTCGTCGCTCCATGCGGCGACATACCATGCGTTCTTCAAAAACATGCCGGGACTCCTGACTGGCTTGAGTGTGGCTGGATCTTTTCGATCTATATTGAAGACACGCCGGAATTAAATGCCGTTCTGCAGGATGATTGTTTAGTTTTCCTGAGACCCAGGAGATCGGGGCATGCTTTGGTCCGAGCGCGCCTCGGACAGTATCCAGTTCAGGAACCTGCGCGAGACATCGTTCTCCAGCAGCATTGGCGACCAGCAGATGTGATAGGGTTCGGGCATGGGAATGGACTGCTCGGACAAGCGCACCAGCCGTCCCAGTTTCAGATCCATCGAGGCGAAGGAATGCTGTGCCAGCGCCACGCCCTGTCCGCTTGCGACCGCCTCCAGCGCCGAGCCGGAAAGCGAATGGATCGAGACGGGTTTCTGTTTGGGGCGCGGCTGATCCTGCGCGGCGAGCCAGTCGCCGAGGCGAGGCACGCTCGCATAGCCTGGCCCCCAGTCGATATCGACCCAAGGCAGCGATGCCAGCGCCCGGGGATCTGATGCCTCGGGGTGGCGTGCCAGAAACTCCGGCGCGCAGACCGGAAAGCAAACGTCATGAAACAATGCGCGCCGGTGCGGATGCACCTCGGACGCTGCACCATAGGTAAGGCGGAACATGTGGTTCAGAAACTGCGGCTCCGGCTCCACATAGGTCGCCTCAAGTCGAAAGGAGGCCGAGCCGTGCGCTGCCTCGAAGCGGTGAAGGCGCGGATTCAGCCATTTCAGCAGCAACGTCGGTAGCCCCGAGATACTCACGTCCCGGTCGGCCATCCGCTCTGCCAACAGCCCCTGCGCCTGCTGGAGCTTGGCGAAACCCGCGGATAGCAAGTCATGATATGATCGCGCCGCAGGCGCCAGCGATGCGCGCCGGCCGTCCTTCATGATCAAAGGGATCTTGAGCTGTGTCTCGAGGATCTTGATCTGCTGGCTGATCGCGCCGGGCGTCACGCCCAGTTCCTTGGCCGCCGCCGTGACAGAACCGAGCCGCCCGAAGCTTTCGAAGGCCTGAAGCGCACGGAGAGGAGGAAGAGTGGATTGCATAGCCTGCCTATAACATGCGGTCGCACCAGATACACTTAGAAAGCCTAAAGAGTGTCTGCGCAATTCTCATTTGTCAGAAGATCAGCGGTAGACCTATTCTAATAACAATAGACATAATAACACGCAAACGGCCGCCCGCTCAACGGGTGTTCAATCATCTGGCGATGATCGGTGTCGGCCCATAACAGGGATATCTTTCAATGACGATTTCAATGAACCGACGCAGTCTCCTGATCGGTGCGGGCGCCATGGGCGGGGCCGCCGTTCTGGGCCTCTCGGGCCAGCCTCTGCGCGCGGCGACGCCGCAGCCGGGCGGAACTCTCCGCCTCGGGATCGGCAGTTTCGACTCGGGCGAGACGCTGGATCCGCAGGTGAACGAGACCAAGTTCATGCAGAACCTGCAATGGCAGATCCGTAACAACCTGATCGAGATCGGGGCGGGCGGCGTTCTGGTGCCCGAGCTTGCCACCAGCTGGGAATCCAATGACGATCTGACCGTCTGGGTGTTCAAGCTTCGCCAGGGGGTCGAATTCCACAACGGCAAGACGATGGATGCCGATGACGTGGTCTTTTCGATCAACCTGCATCGCGGACCGGACACGATCAGCCAGACCAAGAGCCTTGTCGCCGTGATCAAGGACGTTCAGGCCACTGCCCCCGACGAGGTGACGATCACCCTGAACGAGCCGAACGCAGGCTTCCCCCCTGTCATGGCGCTGACCACGATGGTCATCGTGCCCAAGGATGACATGAATTTCGATGCCGGGATCGGCACCGGCGGCTATATCCTCGAAACCTACGAGCCGGGCATCAAATCCATCGTCCGCAAGAATCCCAACTACTGGAAATCCGATCGCGCCCATTTCGACGAAATCGAGATGCTGGCGATCCGAGATGTCAATGCGCGCACCACCGCGCTGCAGACGGGACAAATCGACGTGATGAACTCGGTCGATCCGACAACGGCCAATCTGATGGCCGTCATGCCAGGCGTCGATCTGGTCCAGACGCAGGGCAAGGTGCATTACTGCTTCAGCATGATGACCACCGATCCGCTGTTCCAGGACGTGCGCGTGCGCAAGGCGATGAAACTGGCGATCGACCGTCAGGACATGGTCGACAAGATTCTCAATGGCTATGGCTCGATCGCCAATGACCAGCCGATTTCCAACGCCTATCGCTATCACAACCCCGATCTGCCCCAGCACAGCTACGACCCCGAGCAGGCCAAATCGCTGCTGAAGGAAGCGGGCGCCGAGGGTCTGACGACGACGCTGCACGCCTCGAACACGCCCTTTACCGGCGCTGTGGAAGCCGCGCAGCTCTTTGCAGAGCATGCCGCGCAGGCAGGCGTCACCATCAATGTCGCGCGCGAGCCCGAGGATGGCTACTGGTCGAACATCTGGGGGAAGAAGCCGTTCTTCGCCTCGCGCTGGTCCGGCCGTGCCAACGAGGATCTGATGCTGAGCCTTGCCTACTCCAAGGAGGCGTTGGGCGGCTACAACGCGACCAACTGGGACAACGAGGCATTCAACACCGCACTCATCGCCGCCCGTTCGGAAAAGGACGACGCCAAGCGCCGCGAGCTCTATAACGAATGCCAGCGCATCCTGTCGGATGAGGGCGGGCTGATCGCACCGGTCTGGGCCGACTTCCTCGATGCCAAGGCATCCAAGGTGGGCACGCCCGAAGAGATCTCGGGCGACTGGGACCTTGACGGCAACCGCTGCGGCGAACGCTGGTGGTTCAACGCCTGATCGGGCAGAATTGCAATATGGCGGGCCGCCCGGAACGGCGGCCCGTTGTCACATCCGATCCCGAGGTCGACACATCCCATGGACACCCCCGCCGCAACCGACAGCCTCACCGCCGCCTTGGAAGAATTGCGCCATCGGTTCGGCGAGCGCCTGCTGACCTCGGACGCCGCACGCGAGCACCACGGGAGTGGCGAGTCGCATCTTCCGCCCCAATGGCCTGACGCCGTGATCATGGCGACATCCACCGAAGATATCGCGGACGTCCTGCGCGCCGCTCATACGCACGGCGTGCCGGTCATTCCCTTCGGCGCCGGATCGTCGCTCGAGGGACAGATCCATGCACCGCGCGGCGGCATCAGCATTGACATGTCCGGCATGGACCAAATCATCGCGGTCAATCCCGAGGATATGGATTGCCGCGTCGCCTGCGGCGTCACCCGGCAGGCGCTGAACGAGCATCTGCGCGACACCGGACTCTTCTTTCCCGTCGATCTGGGCGCGCATGCAACCCTTGGCGGCATGGCGGCAACGCGCGCCTCGGGCACGACGACCGTGCGCTACGGCTCGATGCGGGATCTGGTGCTGGGGCTGACCGTGGTCATGCCGGACGGGCAGATCATCAAGACCGGCGGTCGGGCGCGCAAATCCTCGGCCGGTTATGATCTCACGCGGCTTATGGTCGGCTGCGAAGGCACGCTCGGCATCATCACCGAGCTGACCTTGCGGCTTTTCGGCATCCCCGAGGCGGCGCAAAGCGCGATGTGCAGTTTCGCCACCATCGAGGAGGCGACCGAGACGGTGGTCGCGGCCCTGCAATGCGGCCTTTGCCTGAACCGGATCGAGCTGGCCGATGCCGTCCAGATGCGCGCGATAAACGCCTACTCGGGCACCGATCTGCCCGACCATCCGACACTCTGGATCGAGCTGACCGGATCCGAGGCGGCCGTCACGCATGATATGGGCGTCCTGCGCGATCTGGCCGAGGGCGCGCTGCGTTTCGATGGTGCCGATACGGCGGAGGCTGCATCAAAGCTGTGGCGCATCCGGCACGACGCGCTTTATGCCGCGCGCGCGCTGAGGCCCGGCATCAAGGGGATTTCCACCGATGTCTGCGTGCCCGTCTCGCAACTGCCCGCCTGCATCAGCGGCATCATGGATGTGATCGCCACCACCTCCATCATCGCGCCGCTGGTCGGGCATGTCGGGGATGGCAACTTCCATCTGGTGCTGCTCTATGATCCGGCCGATGCGGATGAGGTCCGCGAGGCGCGGCATATCAACAGCAGCCTGATCGAGATGGCCCTCGCCATGGGCGGCACCTGCACGGGCGAGCATGGTGTCGGACTGGGCAAGAAGGATTATCTCGACGCCGAACACGGCCCCGCCCTCGATGTGATGCGCCGGATCAAACGCGCGCTCGATCCGGGCGGCATCATGAACCCCGGCAAGATTTTCGATCTTTGACGCCAAGGACAGCAGCCATGACACACACCCTCCCCGACGATCTGATCCGCAAGGATGTGCGCGATCTGCCCGACTATAACGCTGGTCTCGCGCTGGACCGGTTTCGCGATGCCTATGGCATCGATTGCGTGGCCAAGCTGGACAGCAACGAGAGCCCTCTCGGGCCCTCTCCGCGCGCGATCGAGGTCATGCGGGAGGCGGCCAGGGGCGTGGCCCGCTATCCCGATGCCGCCAATACCGCCCTGCGCGCCGCCATCGCGCGCAGCACGGGGGCCGAGGCCGATCGGATCATCGTCGGCAACGGCTCGGAGGATCTGATCGGTGCGCTGTTCCGCGCCATCATCCGCGCGGGTGATCATGTCGTCACGATCTGCCCCAGTTTCGGCCTGCATGAATTCGGCGCGCTCACCTTCGGCGCGCGGGTGACCAAGCTGCCCTTCGAGCCGGGGTGGTCCTTTCCGGTCGAGGCGATGAAAGCCGAGCTGCGCCGCGCGCCGCGCGTGCTGATCTTCTCGTCGCCCAGCAACCCGGCAGGCCCCGCGATCCGCGAAGAGGAATTCCGCGCCATCGTGGAGGCCGCAGACCCCGCAACGCTGATCTGTTTCGACGAGGCCTATGTCGAATTCATCGACCCGCAGCACCGCTTTGACGCGCTCGGCATTCTGGCCGCATCGGGCAAGCCGCATATCGTGCTGCGCACCTTCTCCAAGGCCTTTGGCCTTGCCGGCGCGCGGGCCGGCTATGGCATCGCCAGCGCGCCCGCGATGATCCGGGCGTTGATGAAGACGCGCAATCCCTTCGGCGTCAACGCGATGGCCGCCGCGGGCGCCATCGAGGCGCTTGCCGATACGGCCCATCTGGACCGCGTAGTAAAGGATGCCGCGACCGAGCGCACACGAGTTGCCGCCGCCCTTGCCGCAAAGGGCTATGCCTGCGCGCCCAGCCAGACGAATTTCGTCTTTTTCGACACGGGCCAGCCCGCGAATGACTTTGCCGAGGGCCTGCGCCGCGCGGGCATCCTGATCAAGGCCTGGCAGGAGGCGCCGTTTCAGACATGGGCGCGCGTCACCATGGGCACGGCGCCCGAGAATGATGCGTTTCTGGCGGCCGTTCCGCAGATCAGCGAGAGGGTGGTGTCGCGTTGCCCTTTAATC
>NZ_BROH01000021.1 GCF_027923545.1 Sinisalibacter aestuarii
GGTTTTCCGGTTTTCCGGTTTTCCGGTTTTCCGGTTTTCCGGTTTTCCGGTTTTCCGGTTTTCCGGTTTTCCGGTTTTCCGGTTTTCCGGTTTTCCGGTTTTCCGGTTTTCCGGTTTTCCGGTGAAGGGCGTCTCACAGCCCATTGTTTGTCAATGACTTTTTAAACCCACATACCGCGCCGCTATGCCGGCCCACGCCGCGTCCAGCGGTGCATCACGTCGCCGCCGGCGGCGCGAGTTTCCACCAGGTCGAACCGGGGCGCGTCGGCGAGCCGGTCCACCCCCATCGCCGCCAGCGCGGGGCGACCCTCGGCGCCCAGCGCCAGCCCGGCGGTGAAGCCCACCAGTTCATCCACCAGCCCCTCGGCGAGCAGCGAAGCCGCGAGCGCCCCGCCGCCTTCGCAAAACACCCGCGTCAACCCCGCCTTGCCCAGCGCCGCAAGCGCCGCGCCGGGATCGAGCTGGCCGCGCGTGACCGGCACGGGGATGAGCCGCGCGCCAAGCCCGGTCCAGGCGGAGATCAGCGCCGGGTCGGCCCGGTCGCCATGCACGAGCCAGACCGGCACGTCGGGCGCCGTGCGGGCAAGCTGGCCGTCGAGCGGCAGATCGAGGTTGCGGCTCAGCACCACCCGCACCGGCTGGCGCGCGGCGCCAAGGCCACGGACCGTCAGCGCCGGATCGTCGGCGCGCGCGGTGCCGGCGCCGATCATCACCGCGTCATGGCGCATCCTGAGCGCGTGGACGAGGCGGCGCGCTTCGGGGCCGGTGATCCACTGGCTCTCGCCCGAGGCGGTGGCGATCCGGCCGTCGAAGGAACTGGCGAGCTTGAGTGTCAACATCGGCCGGCCCAGCGTGACGCGGGACAGAAACCCCTTCTGATCGGCGCGCGCCTCATCGGCGAGAACGCCCTCGGTCACCTCGATCCCCGCGGCGCGCAGCCGGGCGATGCCCCGCCCGTTCACCCGCGGATCGGGATCGGTGAGCGCCACCACCACACGGGCCACCCCGGCTTCGGCGAGCGCATCGGCGCAGGGGGGCGTCTTGCCGTGGTGGGAACAGGGTTCGAGCGTGACATAGGCCGTCGCGCCGCGGGCGGCGGCCCCGGCCTGCGCCAGCGCCACCACCTCGGCATGGGGCCGCCCGCCGGGGCGGGTGGCGCCACGCCCGACGATGCGGCCATCCTTCACGATGACACAGCCCACGGCGGGGTTCGGCCATGTCTGGCCATGGCCCCGGCGCCCGAGCGCGAGGGCCAGCGCCATGTAGCGGCTGTCGCTCACCCTTCGTCGGGGGCGACGTCCGGGCGCAATTCGCTCACGAATTTGTCGAAATCGTCCGCCGCCTGAAAGTTCTTGTAAACGCTGGCAAAACGCACATAGGCCACGGTGTCGATCCGGGCGAGGCTCTCCATCACGATCTCACCGATGGACTTCGAGGGAATATCCGTCTCGCCCATGCTTTCGAGCCGCCGGACGATGCCGGAGATCATCTGGTCGATCCGCTCCGGCTCCACCGGACGTTTCTGCAGCGCGATCCGGATCGAGCGTTCAAGCTTGTCGCGGTCGAAATCCTCGCGCCGCCCGCTCGACTTGATGACCACGAGATCGCGCAACTGCACCCGCTCATAGGTCGTGAACCGTCCGCCGCAAGCCGGGCAGAACCGGCGCCGCCGGATCGCCACATGGTCTTCGGCAGGCCGGGAATCCTTCACCTGCGTATCTATATTTCCGCAAAACGGGCAGCGCATTCCTGTCCCCTCTTTCTTGCCTGTAAACCCCAGAAATGTGGGTCTTTGCCCACTTATCCACAGGCACTATAGGGGGTCTCCACGGTTTTGGGTAGTCTCTATTCCGCCCTACCAGATGATGTTTTCACCGATGCCGCCCGGCGGGAATTGGCTCAGCGCATATTGATCCGTCGCCGCCGCGCGCCGGGCGTGAGACACTCAGGCCCGCGACGCCACAGAAACGGGAGGATGATATGAGTGTTGCCCGCGTGACCGAAATTTCCGCCACCTCGTCGACGAGCTTCGAAGATGCGGTGAACCGGGGCATTGCCCGCGCCTCGGAGACCCTGCGCAATGTGCGCTCCGCCTGGATCAAGGAGCAGCAGGTGCGGGTCGAGGGCGGCAAGATCAGCGAATACCAGGTCAACATGATGGTGACCTTCGTGCTCGACGACTGAGCCCGGCTCAGCGCAGCATCGCCACCACTTCGCGCCGGTGCGGCCGGTCGCGATGCTCGAACAGATAAATCCCCTGCCACGTCCCGAGGGTCATCTGCCCCCGCAGGGTGGGGATTGCGATCGAGGTGGGCAGGAGCGCCGCCTTGATATGGCCGGGCATATCGTCCGGCCCTTCATAGGTGTGGGTCAGCCAGGACATCGACGGATCGCTGCCCGGCGGCACCAGACGGTGGAAGAAGGCGGCGAGATCGGTCTGCACCTCCGGGTCGGCATTTTCCTGGATCGTGAGCGAGCAGGAGGTATGGCGCACGAACAGGGTCAGCGCCGCCTCGTGCAGCGCCTGCGCGGCGACCCATCGGGCCACCACCGGGGTGACCTCGTAAAGACCGGCCCCCTGCGTCTCGATGGTGAAGCTCGTATGCATCCCCGCCCCCCGGTCTCGCCCCGTCTGTCGCCCCCGCGCTCACACGACAATGTCAGACGGCGCGGCGCGCTTCCATGATATTCTTCGCCCCGCGACCAGGGAGGATATCATGACACGGATGACGGCGAAGGACTTCGATCAGGACCTGCTCGATCTCTACGATTTCTATGCGCACGGGCTGATGTCGAAGCGCGAATTTCTCGAAAAGGCGGGCAAATACGCCGTTGGCGGGCTGACGGCCGCCGCGCTGCTCGACATGCTGAGCCCGGATTACGCGCTCGCCGAACAGGTGAGCTTCACCGACCCGGATATTGTGCCGGAATACATCACCTATCCCAGCCCCAACGGCCATGGCGAGGTGCGCGGCTATCTTGTGAAACCGGCGGGCGAAGGCCCCTTCCCCGCCGTGCTGGTGGTGCATGAGAACCGCGGGCTGAACCCCTATATCGAAGACGTGGCGCGGCGGGTGGCCAAGGCCGGCTTCATGGCGCTGGCGCCGGACGGGCTGACCAGCGTCGGCGGCTATCCGGGCAATGACGACAAGGGCCGCGAATTGCAGGGCACGGTGGATGGCGAGAAGCTGATGAACGATTTCTTCGCCGGCACCGAGCATCTGCTGGCGCGGGACGACAGCACCGGCAAGGTGGGCTGCGTCGGCTTCTGCTATGGCGGCGGCGTGTGCAACGCGCTGGCGGTGGCCTATCCCGAGCTATCGGCCTCGGTGCCGTTCTATGGCCGGCAGGCGGCGGCGGACGACGTGCCGAAAATCCAGGCGCCGCTGCTGATCCATTACGCCGCGCTCGACGAACGGGTGAATGCAGGCTGGCCGGCCTATGAGGCGGCACTGCAGGAACACGGAAAAACCTACACCGCCCATTTCTATGAGGGCGTCAACCACGGCTTTCACAACGATACGACGCCGCGTTACGACGCGGCGGCGGCGGAGTTGGCCTGGGAGCGCACATTGGCGTTTTTCAGCGAACACCTGAGCTGACGCTGGCGGCGCTCACCCGGCGGCGTCATAGGCCGCCTGCGCCGCGAAGATCGGCTCGCGGTTGAGTTCCGCCCATGTCACCAGCCCGAACAGCGGTTCCGTCAGCGACTGGCCGAGCGCGGTCAGCGCGTATTCCACCGAGGGCGGCTTGGTGTCGAACACTTGGCGCGAGATGATCCCGTCGCGCTGCAATTCGCGCAGGGTCTGCGTCAGCATCCGCTTGGAGATATCGGGCAAGGCGCGGGCCAGCGCGCTGAAGCGGCGTGGCCCGGCATCCAGTTCGATCAGCACCAGCACGGTCCATTTTGCCGCGACGTGATCGAGGATGGAGCGTACCGGGCAATTGTCCGGCGTATAGCCCGCCGCCTCCCAGGCGTCGCGGATCGAGGAGCCGCTGTCGCGCATCGTGGTTCCCTTTCTGTTACCTTGGCAGGAAAACCTGCCTCCTTCCGCCCGGTTATCGGAGGTCTCATATTGAGACCAATACACGATTCGAGACCATGGAGAAGGAAAACATGTCGAAACACCTCGTCACCGGCGCCTCTGGCCAGTTGGGCGGCCACGTGCTCGCCGCGCTCGAAGGAACGCTGCCGAAATCCGAAACCGCCGTGCTCGTGCGCAAGGAAGAAGACCGCGCCCGGCTGGCCGGCGAAGGCTATGACGTGCGCGTGGCCGATTACAGCGATCCGGCGGCACTCACAGCCGCCTTCGCCGGGATCGACCGGCTGCTGCTGATCTCGGGAACCGAGATGGGCCAGCGCCTGCCGCAGCACAAAAACGTCATCGCCGCCGCCAAGGCCGCGGGCGTCGGCTTCATCGCCTATACCTCGATCCTTGCCGCCGACCGCTCGCCGATGTCGCTCGCCGCCGAGCACAGGGGCACTGAAGAGGAACTGGCGGCATCGGGGCTGGCCTACAGCGTGCTTCGCAATGGCTGGTATACCGAGAACATCACTGCCAGCATCGGTCAGGATCTGCAGCTTGGCCAGCATTTCGGCGCCGCCGGCACCGGCCGCTTCGCCGCCGCGCCGCGCGCGGATTATGCCGAAGCCGCCGCCGCGGTGCTGACCGGCGCCGGGCATGAGGGCAAGATCTATGAGCTGGGCGGCAGCGATGCCTTCACCCTGAGCGACTACGCCGCCACCCTGTCGGAGATCGCAGGCAAGCCGGTGGCCTACGTCGACATGCCCGAAGCCGCCTATGCCGAGGCGCTGACCGGCGCCGGGTTGCCCGGCCCGCTGGCCGACATGCTCTCCGACAGCGACGCAAAGGCCGCCGACGGATGGCTCTATACCGAAAGCACCGATCTTACGGCCCTGATCGGCCACCCGACCACCCCGCTCGCCGAGGTGATCAAGGCCGCGCTCGGCTGAGACGGCAAAGGCACGCCGCCCGGATAACGGCCCGGGCGGCGCGCTCCTGCGCCGGGGTCAGCCGGCCTTGGCGGGGATCACCCTGAACCCGCCCTTTTCCAGCGCCTTCATGGTCAGACGGGCCTTGCGCACCTCGGCGGCGCGCACGGCGGCCCAGGCTTCCTTGCGCTGCTCTTTGGTGGCACCCGGATTGGCCGCGCGCCATTCGCGCCGCCAGGTGTTGTACGCCAGCGTCCGCACCGCCTTGCGGCGTGTCTTCATTTCGGGAGACGCCGGTTTTTTCTCTTTTTCGTCAGCCATATCAATGACCCTCAAACTATGAAACACCGCCTCGGTGTGGCCGGAAACGCTCCGGCCAGCGACGACGATACACCCGGCCCGGGAGGCCGATAAGAGGGAAAATGCGGGGCGGCGGCGCAGCTTTGGGCAGCGGCGCCGGGCGGGTGGACCCCGCCCGACGGTGACGTGCCGGGCTAAAGCCCGGACTACTGGTCGAGGAAGCTCCTGAGCTTCCGGCTGCGGCTCGGATGCTTGAGCTTGCGCAGCGCCTTGGCCTCGATCTGGCGGATCCGTTCGCGGGTGACCGAGAATTGCTGGCCCACCTCTTCGAGCGTGTGGTCGGTGTTCATGCCGATGCCAAAGCGCATCCTGAGCACCCGCTCTTCCCGCGGGGTGAGCGAGGCGAGGACGCGGGTGGTGGTCTCTTTCAGGTTTTCCTGAATCGCCGAGTCCAGCGGCAGGACCGCGTTCTTGTCTTCGATGAAATCGCCAAGCTGGCTGTCTTCCTCGTCGCCAATCGGCGTTTCGAGGCTGATCGGCTCCTTGGCGATCTTCATCACCTTGCGGACCTTTTCGAGCGGCATTTGCAGCTTTTCGGCCAGCTCTTCCGGGGTCGGCTCGCGGCCGATCTCGTGCAGCATCTGGCGGCCGGTGCGCACCAGCTTGTTGATCGTCTCGATCATATGCACCGGGATACGGATGGTGCGGGCCTGGTCGGCGATGCTCCGGGTGATCGCCTGACGGATCCACCACGTCGCGTAAGTCGAGAACTTGTAGCCGCGGCGGTACTCGAACTTGTCGACCGCTTTCATCAGGCCGATATTGCCTTCCTGAATAAGATCAAGGAATTGCAACCCGCGGTTGGTGTATTTCTTGGCAATCGAGATCACCAGCCGCAGGTTGGCCTCGACCATTTCCTTCTTGGCCTGCCGGGCCTCCTTCTCGCCCTTCTGCACCTGTTGCACGATGCGGCGGAATTCGGGGATATCGACGCCCACATAGGTGCCGACCTGCGCCATCTCGGTGCGCAGTTCCTGGATCTTGTCCGACGACCGCTCGACGAGCGCCGTCCAGCCCCGGCCCGATTTCTCGGTCATCCGGTCGAGCCAGGTCGGGTCGAGCTCGTAGCCGCGATAGGCTTCGATGAATTCGCGCCGGTTGATGCGGGCCTGATCGGCCAGCTTCACCATCGCCGAGTCGATCGACATGATCCGGCGGTTGATGCCGTAAAGCTGGTCCACCAGCGCCTCGATCCGGTTGTTGTGCAGGTGAAGCTCGTTCACCAGAAGCACCACTTCGGAGCGCACCTTCTGATAGGATTTTTCGTCCTTGTCGGTGAAGGAGCCGTCTTCGTTCAGGGTCGCGCTCATGCGCAGATCCTGCATATCCGACAGCTTCTCGTAGTCGCGCGCGATCAGATCGAGCGTTTCGAGCACGCGCGGCTTGAGCGCCGCTTCCATCGCGGCGAGCGACATGTTGGCCTGCTCGTCTTCATCCTCGTCGTCGTCGTCCTTGGCGAGCGGGTTGCCATCGGCGTCGAGTTCGGGCTGATCGTCCTTCTTCGGCGCGGCAGACTGGCCGGCGCCGACATTGCCGACAACCTCGTCCTCGTCCTCCTCGCCCATCTGGCGGCCAAAGGTGGCGTCGAGGTCGATCACGTCGCGCAGCAGGATCTCTTCGTTCAGAAGTTCGTCGCGCCAGATCGTGATGGCCTGGAAGGTGAGCGGGCTTTCGCACAGGCCCGCGATCATCGTGTTGCGCCCGGCTTCGATCCGCTTGGCGATGGCAATTTCGCCCTCGCGGCTCAGAAGCTCCACCGAGCCCATTTCGCGCAGATACATGCGCACCGGGTCGTCGGTGCGGTCGAGCTTTTCGGTCTCTGCGGTGGAGACGGCCACTTCGCGCGAGGCGGAGCCTGTGGCGACCACGTCGGTCGAGCCCTTGTTCTCGTCGTCCGCTTCCTCGGCCTCTTCGTCTTCGATGATGTTGATGCCCATCTCCGAGAGCATCGACATCACGTCCTCGATCTGCTCCGACGAGACCTGGTCGGGCGGCAGAACCGTGTTGAGCTGATCGTAGGTGATGTAGCCCTTCTCGCGGGCCTCGGCGATCATCTTCTTGATCGCCGCCTGGTCCATATCGGAGGAGACCGGTTCGTCGTCTTCGCGGGTGTCCTTGGTGTCGTCGGTGTCTTTGGCGGCCATGCGGCACTCCCTCGTTCGTTGGACCCAGGGGCGGTGATTCGGCGGAGTGTCTCCGCGAATCAGTGATTCGCCAACCCATATGGGGCCGTTCCTTACGCTTTTGAAGGGAAAAAGGCGAGATCGGCCGGATTATCCCTGCGGTTTTCGCCCACCCTTTGTGAACTCGATATCCCTGAGCAGGGCATCGAGCTGATCTTTTTCCTCCCGGGCGATCAACGCCCCGTTAGCGGCGCGGTCGAACAGGGTCTTGTCCTCATCCGATCCACCCCGGCGGGCGGCATCGCGGGCGCGGGCAGCCTCGCCCAGCCGCCAGGTCAGGCCCTCATCGGCCAGCGCGTCGATATCCTGTGCGGCTTCTTCCACCTCGCGGCGCACGCCGCGTCCGGCTTCGAGCTTGGCCAGTTCCTCGGTGAGACAGAGCGCGGCCAACTCATCATCGTCGCGCCGCCGCAGCGACGGCGCGATCTTCACATGGTTGAGCGCAAACAGCTTTTCAAGAAGGTGGGGGCCGGCCTCGGCCTCGATCCGGGCCTGCAGATCGGCCTCGTGATCATGCGCATGCGACAGCAACAGGCGCTGGAGCGCGCGGTGATCCTCGGTGACCATCTCGATCCGTTCGATCTGGGCTTCGAACCGTTCGACCAGTTCGGGATGGACGATGCAGGTGGCAAGGATCACCGCCTCGCGCAGCGCCTCCTCGACCTCGCCCGCGCCCGAGGCCAGCAGCGAGGTGCGGGTTTCGGCCAGCGCCGGGGGCGGCCCCTTGCGCCAGGGCGCGCGGCTGCCGGGGCGCCCCTGCGCCGGGCGCGGATCGAAGAGCGCGCGCCGCAAGCGGTTGATCTCCTGCCCGTAATGGCTGCGCAGCGACTTGTCCTTGATCTTCAGGATCACCTCGCGCAGATCGCGGTCAAGCGCGGCCTTGCGCTCGGGGCTGTCGAACTGCTTGCCCTCGGTCTCGCGCCGCCACAGCAATTGCACCATCGGCAGCGCCGCATCGAGCACCTTCTGCATTGCCCCCGCGCCCTGCTGCTTGATCACGTCGTCGGGGTCCAGGCCCTCGGGCATGATCGCAAAGCGCAAGCTCTGCCCGGCCTCGATCAGCGGCAGCGCAAGGTCGATCACCCGCATCGCCGCGCGCAAACCGGCGGTGTCGCCATCGAGCGCGATGACCGGCTCGGGGTGGAGCCGCCACATCAGCCGCAGCTGGTCTTCGGTGATCGCGGTGCCAAGAGGCGCGACGGTGGCGCCGAACCCCGCCTCGCTGAGCGCGATCACATCCATATAGCCCTCGGCCACGATCAGGGGCTGCTTGCCCGCCGCCTCGCGGGCGTTCTTGAGGTTGAACAGCGAGCGGCCCTTGTCGAACAGCTCCGTTTCCGGCCCGTTGAGATACTTCGCCCGCGCATTCGGGTCGAGCGCCCGCCCGCCCAGGCTGATCGCCCGCCCCCGCGCATCGCGGATCGGAAAGATGATGCGGCCCCGGAAGCGATCATAGGCCGCGCCGCCGTCGCGCTGGAAGCGCGCATCGTCACTGTCGGGCTTGATCGCCAGCCCGGCATCCACCACCAGCTCTTCGGAAACGCCCTTGTCCTTGAAATAGCCCAGCAATCCGTGCCGGGTGTCGGGGGCGAAGCCGATATCCCAGCGCGCCTGCGCCGCCTCGCGCAAGCCCCGCCGGTCGAGATAGTCGCGCGCCGCCGTGCCCTGCGCCGTTTTCAGTTGCAGGCGAAAATACTGCACGGCCTGCTCCATCACCTGCGCCAACTCGCTGCGCCGGTCGGCCTTTTCCTGCGCCTGCGGATCGCGCGCCGGCATCTGCATCCCGGCTTCGCGGGCGAGGATCTCGATCGCCTCCATGAAGCCGACATTCTCGGTTTCCTTGACGAAGGAAATCGCATCGCCCTTCGCGTGGCAGCCGAAGCAGTAATAAAAGCCCTTCTTATCATCCACATGGAAAGACGCGGTTTTTTCCTGGTGGAAGGGGCAAGGCGCCCACATGTCGCCCTTGCCCTGCTGGGATTTCTTCATGTCCCACGTCACCTTGCGCCCGACCACCTGCGCAAGGCTGGTGCGGGTGCGAAGCTCGTCGAGGAATCCCGGTGGCAGCGACATGATCTCACTATATGGTCGGGGGCTGCGCCCAAGTCCAGCGCGCCACGGCGTTTCGAAACGCCGTTCCGCCGGATTTCGAAATCCGGCGCCCCGCACCGGCAAAGCCAGCGCCGCATTGCGCGCCCCGCCCCCATTCGCTAACAGGTGCGGGTGATTTTCCGCCACGGAGGCCCAAATGTCTGACAAACCCCTTCGCATCGGCATCGCGGGCCTCGGGACCGTGGGCGTCGGCGTGGTCAGGATCGTGCGCAAACACGCCAAGCTGCTCGAGGACCGGGCCGGGCGGAAGATCGAGATCGCCGCCGTCTCGGCGCGCTCGCGCGACAAGGATCGCGGCGTCGACATTTCGCATTACGACTGGGAAGACGATCCCGTCGCCATGGCGCGGCGCGACGATGTGGATGTGCTGGTGGAGCTGATGGGTGGCTCGGACGGGCCGGCCAAGGCCGCCGTCGAGGCCGCGATTGCCGCCGGCAAACACGTGGTCACCGCCAACAAGGCGCTCCTGGCCCATCACGGTCAGGCCCTCGCGCTGGCGGCGGAGAAATCCGGCTCCGTGTTGCGGTTCGAGGCCGCCGTGGCTGGCGGCATTCCGGTGATCAAGGCGCTGACCGAGGGGCTTGCGGGCAACGAGATCACCCGCGTGATGGGGGTGATGAACGGCACCTGCAACTACATCCTCACCCGGATGGAAGCCACGCATCAGGGCTATAACGCGCTGTTCGAGGAGGCGCACAAGCTGGGCTATCTCGAAGCCGATCCGCAGCTTGACGTGGGCGGGATCGACGCCGGCCACAAGCTTTCGCTCCTGTCCTCCATCGCCTTCGGCACGCAGGTGGATTTCGACGCGGTGGAACTGGAGGGGATCGAGCAGATCGAACTTCAGGACATCGAGGAAGCCGCCGAGATGGGCTACCGCATCAAGCTGCTCGGCGTGGCGCAGATGACGGGGCGCGGGCTTGAGCAGCGGATGAGCCCCTGCCTGGTGCCCGCCGCCTCGCCGCTCGGCCAGCTCGAAGGCGGCACCAACATGGTGGTGATCGAGGGCGATGCCATCGGCCAGGTGGTGCTGCGCGGCCCCGGCGCCGGCGAGGGCCCCACCGCCAGCGCGGTGATGGGCGATGTGATCGACCTCGCACGCGGGCTCTCGATCCCGACCTTCGGCATCCCTGCCGCGAAGCTCACCGCCGCCAGGCCCGCCAAGGCCGTGGTGCCCGCGCCCTATTACATCCGCATGGAGCTTGACGACAAACCGGGCGCGATGGCCAAGGTCGCCGCCGTGCTGGGCGAGGCCGGGATTTCCATCGACCGGATGCGCCAGCACGGCCACCACTCGCCCACCGCGCCGGTGATCTTCGTCACCCATAAATGCGCCCGCAACCAGATCGACACGGCGCTTGAGGGCATTGGCAAGACCAAGGTGGTCTCGGGCGCGCCGGTGGCGATCCGCATCGAGGAAGTGTGATGTTTTCCCACGTCACGCTCGGGATCTCCGATCTCGACCGGGCGCTGGCCTTCTACCGTCCGCTTACCGCGGCGCTGGAGCTTGAGGAAAAGTTCAACACCCCCGATATTGGCCGGTTCTGGGCGGGCTACGTCACGCCGGGCACGGATCGGCCGATCTTCATCGTCACCCAGCCGTGGAACGAGGAGGCCCCCGCCCCCGGCAACGGGCCGATGGTGGCCTTTGCCGTCGGAACCCGCGCGCAAGTCGACGAAATCCACGCGCTGGCGCTTGCGCTCGGCGGCAGCAACGAAGGCGCGCCGGGGCTGCGCCTGCATTACCATGCCGATTATTACGGCGCCTATTTCCGCGATCCGGACGGCAACAAGCTCTGCGTTGTCTGCCACGCGCCCGCGACCGGCGAGGCGGCGAAATGATCGCCAGCGTCACCCTCGGCGTCAGCGACATCGACGACGCGATGACCTTTTACCGGCAGTTCATGGAAGTGATCGGCTGGGATGAGAAATTCGCCACCCGCCGCTCGCCGCCCGGCCCCTGGGCCGGCTGGCACCCGCTGGGGGCGGCGGGGCCGCTCTTCATCCTGTCGCATCCCGACAATCCCCACAGCCCGGCCATGCCCGGCGGCGGCGCGGTGGTAAGCTTCGAGGTGGCCAGCCCGGCACTGGTCGAGGCCGCCTATGACGAGGCGCTCGCCCTTGGCGGCAAGGGCCTGCGCGCGCCGGGCCGCAGCTACCCCGCCACCGACTACGCCGCCAGCATACGCGACCCGTTCGGCAATGCGCTCCGCATCGTCTGCCATCAGGCGGATTAGGCGCGCCGGCGCTGGGAAACGGGCCGCCCGATACCTACATGACATGGCGGAACATCCAAGAAGCGCCGGCCCGGAGCGGCTGGCAGGAATGGAGGGGACCATGTCAAATCAAACAAATCAAACCTACACAATTCGTGAAGTGGTTGCCGTTTTTCATGACGCGGCCAGGCTGGAAGCTGCGGTGGACGCGCTGGAAGGCGCGGGGTTCGTGCAGACCAATATCAGCATAATGGCCGATTCGCAGACCGTGGCCGACAAGCTCGGCCACCGCTTCGAGCCGATTGAAGAGATGGAGGAGGATCCGAAGATTCCGCGCCGCACCTTCGTCGGCAAGGCCGACCGTGGCGTGGAAGAGAGCGCGGCGATCGGGCTGCCGCTCTATGTGGGCGCGATGGCCGGTTCGGCAGCGGTGGTGGCCAGCGGCGGGGCCGTGGCTATGGCGCTGCTGGCGGCGGCGGCCGGGGGCGCCATCGGCGGCGGCCTCGGTGGCATCCTGGCGCGCGGCATCGGCAAGGCCGAGGCGGACCGCCTTGAGGACAATATCCGCCATGGCGGGATTCTGCTCTGGGTGGCGGTCGGCGATGCCGATGCCGAGCGCGTGGCCATCGACGTGCTCGGGCGGCATGGCGGCACCGATGTGCATGTTCACGAGATCGAACCAAGCTGGGAAGAACCGGAAATTCCGTTCGACCAGTGGAACCCCGATCCGTTCCTGCTTCGCGCATAGCGCGCCGGTCCGTCGCCGGGGATGGGCTTTGATACCCGGGGGCGCTGCCCCCGGACCCCCGGGATATTTCCGGCAAGATGAAAGGGCAACCGCGATTGTCGGGCGCTAACAGCCTGTTTCATTGATCTGCTAGCGCAAACTGTTACGCAGATGTCTTGGCCGTGACACGCCGCGCTGCTAACGATGGGGCACTGCAGCTCACCAAAGGACAATTCCATGACCGCCTCGCCCGTCGTATTCGCCGACCGTATGCTTTCGCTGGGCCTTGCCCGCGTTTCCGAAGCCGCCGCCGTGGCATCTTACAAGCTGGTGGGGCGCGGCGACGAGAAAGCCGCCGACCAGGCCGCCGTGAACGCCATGCGCGACCAGCTCAACCTGCTCGACATCAAGGGCGTGGTGGTGATCGGCGAAGGCGAGCGCGACGAGGCGCCGATGCTCTATATCGGCGAGGAAGTGGGCACCGGCAATGGCCCGGAGGTGGATATCGCCCTCGACCCGCTCGAAGGCACCACCCTCACCGCCAAGGACATGCCCAACGCGCTCACCGTGATCGCGCTGGCGCCGCGCGGCACGATGCTGCACGCGCCGGATGTGTACATGGAAAAGCTCGCCATCGGCCCGGGCTACCCGAAGGATGTGGTCAGCCTTGAGATGAGCCCGAAAGCACGGATCGAGGCGCTGGCCAAGGCGCGCGGCTGCAAGACCGACGATATCACCGTCTGCGTGCTGGAGCGCCCCCGCCATGACGAGATGATCGCCGAAATCCGCTCCACCGGCGCCGCGATCCGGCTGATCACCGATGGCGATGTGGCCGGCGTGATCCACACCGCCGAGGCCGAGCGGACCGGGATCGACATGTATATGGGGTCCGGCGGCGCTCCGGAAGGCGTGCTCGCCGCCGCCGCGCTCAAATGCATGGGCGGCCAGATGTGGGGCCAGCTGCTGTTTCGCAACGACGACGAGCGCGGGCGGGCGGCCAAGGCCGGGATCACCGATCTGAACAAGATCTATTCGCGCGACGAGCTGGTGACGGCAGACGTGATCTTCGCCGCCACCGGGGTGACCGACGGCTCGATCCTCGCCGGCCTCAAGCACGAACCCGGCTGGATCGAGGCCGAAACCCTGCTGATGCGGTCCAAATCCGGCTCGGTACGGCGGATCACCTACCGCAACCCGACCGACCGCGTGAACCTCTGAGGTATCCGTGACCCCGCGCGCGCTCCTGCTGATCGACATCCAGGTCGCCTTCGACGACCGCTACTGGGGCGCGCGCAACAATCCTCAGGCGGAAGAAAATGCAGGCCGGCTGCTCGCCCATTGGCGGGCGGCGGAGGCCCCCGTTTTTCACGTCCGCCACCTGTCGGTAGAGCCCGCGTCGCCGCTGAACCCGGTTTTCGACCGGGTGGATTTCAAGCCCGAGGTCACCCCCCTGCCCGGCGAGCCGGTGCTGCAAAAACATGTGAACTCGGCCTTTATCGGCACCAATCTCGAAGCGCGGCTGGTCGAAGCCGGGATCGAACGGCTGACGATCTGCGGGCTGACCACGCCGCATTGCGTCTCCACCACCGCACGGATGGCGGCCAATCTCGGGTTTTCGGTGGAGCTGGTGCATGACGCCTGCGCCGCCTTCACGCGGAACGCCAACACCGCTTGGCGCGGCGGCGGCGCGGTCAGCGCAGAGGCGATCCACGCGGCGGCGCTGGACCAGTTGAACGGCGAATTTGCGCGGGTGATGGGTGTGGCCGAGGTGCTGGCGGAGAGGCCGTAGGGGGGGCCGATGGGGTTGTGCCTGTACCGGGTGTCCGGTCGGGACATGGCAATGCGACACGCCGCCGGGACATGGTGCGGCAAGGGCGCAATGGCATGGGGCGCGGGCGCCGGGTTGTCGCAGATGCCTCGAAACCAGGATTCTAGAACTCTAGCGTTCCAGAGTCCGAGACAGACAAAAATATGTCATAATTACAATATCCTGGGCGGGTGCGCCCGTTAATCTCCTGGTCATTTCTTTCCAAGGGGTAAACTTGCCAGGGGCAGCGATGGCGCAGCCCCCTGCACCACCTCTCCGCCCTGCCGGCGATCGGCACTCAGGCGGTGGTGAGCGCCCCGGAGCTGCGCCAGAACCGCGTGCCCAGCATCGCCGCCGCCGCCGCGAGGCCCAGCACCAGCCCAAGCCAGACGCCCTGCGCGCCCAGGCCCAGCGCGATGCCGAAGACCCAGGCCGCCGGTGCGCCGATCAGCCAATAGCTCGACGCGGCGATCATCATCGGCACGCGGGTATCCTGCATCCCGCGCAGGAGCGAGACCGCGATCACCTGTGTCGCATCGGCGAGCTGGAACAGCGCCGCCATGAGCAGAAGCCCGCGCCCGACCGCGAGAATCTCGTCGCGCAGGGGCTCGGCGGGGTCGAGAAACGCGCCGACCAGCAGCGCCGGCACCGAGAGGAACAGCACCACCGCAAGCGCCGCCCAGCCCAGGCCCAGGCTGAAGGCGGCGAGCGCCCCCTGACGCAACGCCGGCGCATCGCCGCGGCCAAAGGCGCGGCCCGCGCGCACGGTGGCGGCGTTGGACATGCCGAGCGGCACCATGAACGAGATCGAGGCGATCTGCAGCGCGATCCCGTGTGCGGCCAGCGGCACGGTGCCGAGCAGGCCCACGAGGATCGCCGAGAAGGAAAACAGCCCCACCTCGGCCAGCACCGTCAGGCCGACATGCCAGCCCATCGCCGCCACCTCGCGCAGCGCCTCCCAATCGGGCCGCCAGATGCGGTGGAACAGCCTGTGCGCGGGGAAGCGGTTCACCGCGTAGAGCGCCAGCACGAGGACCGAGATCACCTGCACCGCGAGCGAGGCAAGGGCGGCACCGCGAATGCCAAGCTCGGGCGCGCCAAAATTGCCGAAGATCAGCAGGTAGTTGATGCCGGCATTGGCCACGGCGGCGGCGATCACCACGAGCAGCTGCACCCGGGCGCGCTCCAGCGCCGAGAGGTAGCTTTTCAGCACCATCACCGCGAGTGCCGGAATGATCCCCCAGCCCATGATCCTGAGATAGGTCTGCGCCCCCTCGGCCAGCGTGGCCTCCTGCCCCATGAGCTTCATCAGCGGGGCCGAGAACCACAAGAGCGGCAGCACCGCCAGCGCGAAGCCCGCCGAGATCCACAGGCCCATCCGCGTGACCCGGCGCACGCGGGTATCGTCGCCCTGTTCGGCGGCGGCGGAAACCAGCGGCATCACCGCGAAGGCAAAGCCCGATCCGAAGAGAAACAGCACCATGTGGAAGGTATTGGCCAGCACCAGCGCCGCCAGCGCCTCGACATCGTACCAGCCCAGCATGATCGTATCGGTCATGCCGATCGCCATCTGCGCCATGTGGCTGCCGATCAGCGGCAGGCCAAGCGTGAGGTGAGCGGCAAGATGCTCGCGGAAGGGTTTCGGCGCGGTCATGCGGTCCTCTGGCACGTGGTGCCGGGCTGGGCAAGCCCCGTCAGGCGGGCTTTTTCGCCACCATGTCGATCAGCGCCGACCGGCCGGAATGGCCCACGCCTTCGCTGATCTCGCGTTCATATGACCGCAACTCGACGATCTCCAGCCCGGCGAACTGCCCCCTGAGCAACGCCTCGGTATAGAGAAAATCGGGGTTGCGCGGGCCGCCGGTGCCGAAGGCGATCTGCTCGGGCGTATAGCCGTGCAGAAGCAGCGTACCCCCCGGCGCGAGCGTCCGCGCCATCCCGGCGAAAACCGCCGCGCGTTCGGCGGGCCGCAGAAACTGGATGAAGATCGCCGCCACCACGTCAAAGGCGGCGGGCGCCCAGTCCCAGTCGGTGATGCTGGCCTCGACGTGATCGACGCGCACGCCGCGCTCGGCGGCCAGCGCCCGGGCCTTGGCGATCGCGTTGGGGCTGGAATCCATCGCCGTGACGCTGAGGCCGCGTTGCGCCATGAAGGTGGAATTGCGCCCCTCGCCATCGGCCACCGCCAGCCCACGCGCGCCGGGCGTGAGCCAGCCGGCATGATCGGTCAGAAAGGCGGCGGGCGCCTTGCCATAGACGTAATCGGGGGTATCGAACCGGTCATCCCACATGGCCATCCTCGCAATCCAACTGGCAGTCTTCGTCAGGTAGGCAAGCCAGCGGGGATTGCCAAGGCACAATCCTGTGTCATCCTGTGCTGCAGGAGGACGCGATGGCACCGCAGGACAGGCTGATCCCCGACGCGCTCGGGTTTTTCGACGCACTCGCGGCGCATAACAGCCGCGACTGGTTCGCCGCGCACAAGGACGAATACGAAGCGGCGGTGAAGCGCCCGGCGGACGCGCTTCTGCGCGAGACCGGCGACTGGCTCGCAGCCGAGACCGGCGTGGCGCAGGCGGCCAAGCTCTACCGCATTCACCGCGATCTGCGCTTCTCGAAAGACAAGACGCCCTATAACACCCATCTGCACCTGCAATGGTCCGATCCCGCGCGCGGCATCTGCCATCTGTTCGGTGTCTCGCGCGACTATGTCTGTGCAGGCGTGGGGGCGATGGCGTTTTCCGCACCTGCGCTGGAGCGCTGGCGTGGCGCGGTCGGCGCGGATGGGGCGGAGATTGCCGCAGAGATCGCGGCCATGACCGGCACCGGCCACCGGCTCGACCCGCCGGCGCTGAAGCGCGTGCCCGCCCCCTACCCGCAGGATCACGCGCAGGGCGCGCTGCTCAGGCACAAGGGGATCGTGCTGTGGCACGATTTCACCGATGCAGAACGGAACGATCCGGCGGCGGCATTGCGGGCGGCCTTCACCCGGCTCGCCCCGTTCCGCAAGGCGCTGGCCACGGTGCTGGGCTGAGACCCGCCCGCCCTAGCCGCCGGCCCCGAGCAGCAACAGCACCATGAGCTGCGGCGCGAGGATGCGCAGGAACATCACCAGCGGATAGACCGAGACATAGGCCACCGAGGCCGCGGGCGCGGCATGCATCGAGGCGGCGAAGGCCAGCGCCGGCGGGTCGGTCATCGAGCCGGCGAGCACGCCCGCAAGGCTGAGATAGTTGAACCGGAAGACGAGCCGCGCCAGCAGCCCGACCACGACAAGCGGCACCAGCGTGATCAGCACGCCATAGCCCATCCAGCTCAGGCCCGGGCCGTGCAGCAGCGTTTCGACGAACCGGTCGCCCGCCGTGATCCCGACCACCGCGAGGAACAGCACGATGCCGATCTCGCGCAACGCCGTGTTCGCCACCGGCGGCATGAACCAGACGAACGGCCCCCAATGCCCAAGCCGCCCGAGCAGGATCGCCGCCACCAGCGGGCCGCCGGCAAGACCGAGCTTGAGCGGCGCGGGCAGGCCCGGCAGCGCCAGCGGGACCGAGCCGAGAAGGATGCCCAGCGCGATGCCGACGAAGAGCGCCTCGAACTGCACCTGATCGAGCCGGGCGCGCTCATCGCCCAGCCGCATCTTCACCGCCTCGATATCGTCAGGCAGGCCGACCACGGTGACGATATCGCCAAAGGCAAGCTTGCTGTCGGCGCGCGGCGGCAGTTCGATCCCGGCGCGGTTGATCCGGCTGATCGTCACCTGATGGCCTTCCAGCAGGGCGAGGTCGCGCAGCCGCACCCCCAGCGCCTTGCGTTCGGTCACCACCAGCCGCGCCCAGCTCATCCGGGTGCCCTTGGTGCTGATCGGTTTGGCCGCTTCTGGGCCGAGCAACAGCTTCATCGCCGCCAGCGCCCTGGCCGGGCCGACGATGTGGAGCGAATCCCCCACATGCAGGCGCGCCGCGCGCGTGGGCACGGCAATCTCGCCGCCCTGCATCATCCGGCTCGCCACCACCTCGCCATCGAACAGGCCCGGCACCTCGCCCAGCGCCACGCCGTCGAGATTGGGGTTGGTCACCACCACATCGACGGTGGGCAGCGCCGCCGCACCTGCCCCGGTTTCGCGCGCCCAGTCCGCCGCCTCGCGGGAAACGTCGATACGCAGGAGCGCCCGCAGCGCCAGCATGGTGAGCAGGATACCGACAATGCCGAACGGATAGGCCACCGCATAGCCAAGCCCGGTCAGCGCCAGCGCGTCGTCGCCAAAGCCGGTCTCGGCCAGGATCTGCGTGGCCGCGCCGAGGCCGGGCGTATTGGTGACCGCGCCCGACATCACGCCGACAAGCGCGGCAAGATCGAGTCCGAACAGCAAAAACACCGCCACCGTCACCGCCACCCCGAGCGCGACGATGGCGATGGCGGCGAGGTTCAGCCGCAGCCCATCGCGCCCGAAGCTCTTGAAAAAACTGGGGCCGACCTGGATGCCGATGGTGTAGACAAACAGGATCAGCCCGAATTCGCGCACGAAATGCAGCATGTCCGCGTCAAAGGCGATGCCCCAATCCGCCGCCACATGGCCCACGGCGAGGCCCGAGAACAGCACCCCGCCGATCCCCAGCCCGACCCGCGCGATCTTCACCCGCCCGAGCAGCAGCCCAAAGCTACCAGCAAGGGCAAGCGCGATCAGGGTCAGCGCGACATCGGAGAGGGCGATAAACGACATGGGCCTGCGCAAGTGTCTCGGGCCACCAACGTGACCGCCACCGCCGCCCGGCGCAAGCGCCGTTGCGGTATGGCCGCTATGCGCCCCGGTCTGCGCTCAGCGCTCGTCCCACATCTGCACGAGGTCTTCGGCCACCTGCACGCGGTATTCGGCCTCGGATTCGCTTTGTACCACGAGGATGGCGTTTACCATGTCGCCGCCGCCGACCGGGCACATGATGACGACGTCCTGCGCCTGCGGTTCGAGGTCGTAGCCATAGACCGACCAGGAATCGGCCCCGGTCTCTGCGCCACCCTTGTCGAACATGTAGCGTGAAACCACGTCGCGGGCGCGCTGCATGCAATCGTCGACATCGCTGTAGGAGCCGAGCTTGAAGATCGACCAGCCTTCCGCCGAAGCGGGTGAGGCCAGCAGGGCAAATCCAATAACCAATGCGCGTATCATCCTATACCTCCTTGCCGCCCGCAAACGGGCCCGGCATCAAAATTTTCTTCGATTCACACAGAGTTAAACATCCCCGGCCGGCCTGCGCCAAGCCCGAATTTGCCCTCAGCCCTGGCGCAGCCGCTGGGTAACCTGCGCCATGATCGAAACCGCGATCTCGCCGGGGCTCTTCGCTCCGATATCGAGCCCGACAGGCGCGTGGATGCGGGCGATCTGATCGGCGGTATAGCCCTTTGCCTGCAACCGCTCGACGCGCCGGGCATGGGTCCGGGTCGAGCCGAGGCTGCCGAGGTAGAACACCTCCGCCCCGAGGGCGGCCTCGATGGCGGGGTCGTCGATCTTGGGATCGTGGCTGAGCGTGACCACGGCGGTGCGCGCATCGAGACCGAGCGCGGGCAGCACCTCGTCGGGAAAATCCTCGCGGATGTCCTCACCGGGAAAGCGGTGTTCGGCGGCGAACGCGCCGCGCGGGTCGATGATCACCGGATCGTAGCCCGCGATCCGCGCCATCGGCACCAGCGCCTGCGCGATATGCACCGCCCCCACGATCACCATCCGCAAGGGCGGGTTGTGGATGGCGACGAAGGTGGCATCGTCTTCCTCGATGCCGGAGCGGTCGGCGCGGAAGCGCGCCGCAAAGGCCGGCGGGCCGGCAATCCGGCGCACCCAGCTTTCGGTGTTCACCACATAGGCCAGCGGCTGGCGCGCGGCGCGGGCGGCCACGATCTCGGCCAGCATCGCCTCGGGCAGCGCCGCGCCCACCGGCTCGACCAGAACCCGGATCGTGCCGCCACAGGCAAGGCCCACCGAAAAGGCCGTCTCGTCGCTCACCCCGTAGCTCAGGAGCCGCGCGCCGCCATCGCCCAGCGCCTCAAGCGCCTCGGTCACCACCGCCCCTTCGACGCAGCCGCCCGAGACCGAGCCCTGTATCTCGCCCGCCCCCGAAATGGCGAGCTGGCTGCCCACCGGGCGCGGGGCCGAACCCCATGTCTGCACCACCGTGGCCAGAACCGCCTCCTTGCCGGCCCGGTGCCAGGCAAGCGCGGTTTCGGGAATATCGTCATAGCTCTCGGTCATCATCGCCTCCCTCACCCAAAGCGTGGCACCGCCGCCCGCACCGCGCAAGACCCCCGCAGCGCGTTCACGGCAAGGTTGGCGCGGCCCGGCGCTTGCCTTCGGGTTACGGGTTAACGGGACATGAACCGTCCCGGCCCGGCAAGCCATTGTAATGGCGGGATTGTCAGGCCGCGCCAAGGCGCTAGAGTTCTAGGATTCTAGGCCGTAGACTCATTAGCCCGTATTGCGATGCGGATGGCGGCCAGAGTGACGCCGGCCATGAAGGTCTCGGCGTGTTTGTCGTAGCGGGTGGCCAGGCCCCTGTATTGCTTCAG
>NZ_BROH01000022.1 GCF_027923545.1 Sinisalibacter aestuarii
CGGTTTTCCGGTTTTCCGGTTTTCCGGTTTTCCGGTTTTCCGGTTTTCCGGTTTTCCGGTTTTCCGGTTTTCCGGTTTTCCGGTTTTCCGGTTTTCCGGTTTTCCGGTTTTCCGGTTTTCCGGTGAACGGCGCCATGCATCCGCGCATACGTCAACCCCATGCACGCCGCCCAAGCCACCGCAATCCGCCCCAATGAGGCCCGCATGACCGCCTTCGCCCCCGCCCTGCTCGATCCCGCCGCCGCCCTCCCGCCGGGGCTGGTCGACGCCGCCGGCCACCCCGCCGGCCGCCGCTTCGATGTCTACCGCAACAACGTCACCGTCAGCCTGACCGATGCGCTCGCCACCGGCTTTCCGGTGATCCGGAAGCTCGTGGGCGAGGCGTTCTTCCGTGCGATGGCGGTGATCTTCCTGCGTGCCCATCCCCCCGCCTCGCCGGTTCTGGCGCTCTGGGGCGATGCCTTCCCGGGTTTTCTCGAGCGCTTCGGGCCGGTCGCCCATCTGCCCTATCTCGCCGATACCGCCCGGCTCGAATATGCGCTGCGGCGTGCCTACCATGCGGGTGACGCGGCGCCGATCCCGCCGGAGGCCCTCGGCACGCCCGATCTCATGTCCGCCCGCCTGCGGCTTGCCCCGGCCACGCAGGTGCTTGCCTCGCCCTACCCGATCCACGCGATCTGGCGGGCCAATACCGAGCCCGGCGCGCCGCCCGCCGATGGCGGGGCCGAGACGGTGCTGATCGCGCGGCCCGACTGGGATCCGTGGCCGCGCCCGGTCACGCCGGAGGCCGGACGCTTCATCACCGCGCTGCAGGCGGGCGCCCCCTTCGGCGCGGCCGCCGAGGCAGCGGGTACCGGGCATGACCTCGCGGCGACGCTCACGCTCCTGCTCGACACAAAATCCATCACCGCCATCGAGCTGCCCGCATGATCGCCGCGCTGCTCTCCCGCCTCAACATCCGGGGCGATGCCGCCCTGCCCCTGCTCGCGCGCGTCACCTTCGCCGCCACGCTGGCCGGGTATTTCTGGGCCTCGGCGATGACCAAGCTGGGCGACGGGCCATTCAGCCCGGCGCTTGGCGCCTATGCCCAGATCTTCCCGCGCCAGCTTGAGGCGGCGGGCTATGACCTTTCGCAACTCGGGGTCTGGCACTGGATGGTGGTCATTGCAGGCACCTGGGCCGAATTCGCCCTGCCCGCGCTCCTGATCCTCGGCCTCGCGACCCGGCTCGCCGCGCTCGGCCTGATCGGCTTCGTCACCCTGCAGACGCTCACCGACCTGATCGGCCACCACGCCGATGCCAGTACCATCGGCGCCTGGTTCGACCGGGTGCCCGACAGCCTGATCCTCGATCAGCGGCTGTTCTGGTTCATGCTCTTCGTCACGCTGGTGCTGAAAGGGGGCGGGCCGCTCTCGGCGGACCGGCTCATCGCGCGCCGCCTGATCCGCTCAGAAATGTGATTTCGGCTCGTCCGGCTTGCCCGCCGCAATCGCGAGAATGCCCGCGAGCCCGGCCATGACGATGGGAAACATCGTCGCCGTGTTGAAGGTGAAGGCCTGCTGCATCAGAAGCGCCGACAGGATCAGCAGGACGCCGCCCCAGAGCGCGCGCATCTTGGCCATCGCCCCGCCGGCGATCGCCAGCACCGGCGCCACAACCGAAACGAAGCGCACCAGCCCCGGATTGTCGAAATTGCCGAAGATCGTCGCCACGTCGGGCTGGCGGTCCACCAGCGATGTCCAGCCATAGCCGAACAGGCCGACGAACATGCCGATCACCCCGCCGATGATACCCAGAACCATTGCCGCGTTACGCATGACCACTCTCCTCCTGGTCCGACCGAGATAGGGATATCAGCCGGGGATTCCAAGCCATTGCGCCTGAACGGCCTTGTCCCAGCCGAGCGTCAGCCGCCCATCCGCCTCGATCACCGGGCGTTTCATCAAGGTGGGGTGGGCAAGAATTTGCCGCACCGGCTCGCCCGCCTGCTCCGCTTCGGAGAGGCCGCGCCAGGTGGTCGAGCGGCGGTTCACCAGCGCCTCGCCGAAGGCTGCGAAAAACCGTTGCAGATCAGCCTCTTCGATCCCGTCCGCGCGAATATCGACAAGTTCGGGCGCGTGGCCCGCCGCGGTGAGCGCCGTGATCGCCTTTTTCACCGTGTCGCAATTCCTGATACCGTAGACTTTCATGCCCCCGCCTCTTTCACAAAGGTTTCACTTGCGTTTTTTCACTGATTTCGCACCATAATCGCGTGACGACAGAACTTCCAGACGACCGCTCCTTCACCGGGCAGCCGAAGACTTGAAGACTGGCTGCACAACCCCGCCGCAATCCCGCAGGCGGGTAACCGAAGGAGAAAACGGATGGCCACTGGCACCGTGAAATGGTTCAATTCCACCAAGGGTTACGGCTTTATCGCCCCCGATGACGGTGGCAAGGACGTATTCGTGCACATCTCGGCGGTCGAGCGCGCCGGGCTGACCGGGCTCAAGGACAACCAGAAAATCAGCTACGAGATGATCGAGGGCCGCGATGGCCGCCAGTCGGCGGGCGATCTGAAGCCCCTCTGAGCCTCGTCGGCAGCCTCATATCGGCCCCGCGCGGCCGGGCCCGCGGGGTCTTTCATGGGCCAAAACTCGCCGTCGCCACCGATTTTTCTTGCAAAATGCGGCGCGGAAGCCCATGTGGGCAACGTACCACAGCACTATCCTTCCCGCCTTCTATCCCTAGCAGTCGGACTGAGACCTGACTGCGTACCGGGCCGCCGCACTTCCGCGGGCGGCATTGATAGGAGAAAACGGAATGGCCACTGGCACCGTGAAATGGTTCAACACCACCAAAGGCTTCGGCTTCATCGCGCCCGATAACGGCGGCAAGGACGTCTTCGTCCACATCTCGGCCGTGGAACGCGCCGGGCTGACCGGCCTGCGTGACGACCAGAAGGTCGAATTCGACCTCGAAGCCGGCCGCGACGGCCGTGAATCGGCGACCAACCTGAAGGCCCTCTGAGCCTCGGTTGACGTCTGAGACGAAGACCCCCGCCAGGCGACGGCCCGGCGGGGGTTTTTCGTTTGGGGGTGCAGTTGAACTACCGCAAATCGGACACACACTTGGGCGTTATGCCAATGGCCAGCACGGGGCATCCGCCGTTGCGACCCGCATCGAGGCGATAGAGGAGTTTACCCATCCATGTCGTGGATGCGCCAAACTTTTTGTAAACTTCACCCTTTCCCTCGGTCCCGTCTTTCTCAAGGACTTTACCCAACGAACGGAAGAACGCGTTATCAAGAGATGAACCGCGCGTGATGATCACGGCCGCGTCAATCGCACCGGCATCGTAGAATGCCGAAAAAGCATACAGGTCTCGGTCATAAGTCTGATCTTTGCTGTTCCACTCGAGGTCTAACGCGACTCGACCTTTCACAAAGTCAATTCGGTGACCGTCCAGAAAACCGCTTCGTGTGTACTCCTTGAGTATGCTACTTCCTTTTGCAGCAAGCAGCTTGACTTGAAGGTCCGCCGTAATGCGCGTTTCCACCCAGTCTTCCGAGAACAAGGTGTCGACATATTGTGCGATAGGGCCTTTGCTGCCTCCAGGAGTTCGAATCTGGGTCGTTGTGATCGACAAAGACCGCAGAGCAGTGCAAATCTCGGTGAATTCAGCAGTATAACTCTGGCTCAGGACAGATGCCGCATTGCGATAGCTGAATACTTCGTATCGATCCAAGATATCTTTTGGAATGGACGTTTCAACGACCGAACGTGGATCGGCAATTGCCCCCGAAGACACATCAGTGTCAGTGAATTCCTCGGCCATTGGCTCCCAATCGTCACTCTGCCGCCGTCACGGACGAATTATACTTGTATGTCTTCCATGTCGGTTCATATGAACTGTCCGCTTGGTTTCCCCACACCGTCCAATTATCTCGGTCACCACGAGCGAACAGTTCAAGAAATGGCCCACGAGAGCACTCTTCAATGATTTTGTATTGCTCGTCCGGTTTGCGCGAGTGTTCACGTTTGCGGGACTTAAAAACACCCCCATCTGGCTCTGGAGCTTCAATATAGTTCACTTGAGACCTACCTGGTTGAAGTGTCCGCGCATTCTTACCACGCACGCCAAACAACAGAATCTCCGTCACGTTTCGGAAATAGAAACCCACCCCTCGCCCGTCGGGTCCTAGGTCTTTTCGGACCTTCTCCCAGATAATGTTCGACTTGTACTGAAACCCCCACGCTTCCATGACTTTAAGACCATCCGGCAGCAATGCATTGGGGACCCAGAGATACAGGTGCGCCGGATCGTCTGCCAAATCAGCAACCGGCATCGCACAAATTTCATCCAGCGTCATCGTCGAGTATCGGTTCAGTCGTTTGTGCTCCGGAGCGACTTTGCCGGTCTTGTTTTGAAATTGCCAAGGCGGATCTGCCATGATCGTTCCAAATTTTTTGCCTTGTAGAGATTCAAACATGTCTACCGCCTCAAGAATCGTTGGGTCACTCAAGAAATCATCATCTTGATGGAGTTAACATTAGGTTTACCAGATGTAGCCGCAACCGCCTACCCCCTCAAAACCCCCTCAAACTCCCGCCATTCCCCCTTGGACATGCCGGAGTTTTCCTGCGTTACCGTCTCGCCCTTCACCATCCGCCGCACGCAGTCCAGCGCCGTGGCCGAGAGCGTCGCGCCGCCCATGCGGTAATCCTCGAAGGCCCGGTAGGCGAAGGGCACCCAGTCGGAGACCACCGCCGCGATGGCCTCGGCGTAGACGCGGATCTCGTATTGCGCATGGGGGTCGGCGCGCAGGCGGAGGAAGTGGAAGAGGTTGTGCAGGTCCACCTTCCAGTACCATTGGGTGTAGATATTCGCGGGCAGGTTCATCCGGGCAAGCTCGCGGGCGAGGCCCTGCTGACCGTCCTGCGAGATCATCGCTTCGTAATTGTCATAGGCCCGGCCCGCATCGGCCTTGAGGATCTCCAGCACCCGGGCCGCTTCCGCGTCGCCCAGCAGCTCGCCGCGGCCCTGGTTGTTCACCGTCGATTGCGCGGCGACGTGTTCGCGGGCGGGGATGTAGAATTCGCGGTCGAGGATCGAGTAGCGGGCGGAATATTCGTTCACATTGGCGGTGCGGTGGCGGATCCACTGGCGCGCGACGAAGACCGGCAGCTTCACATGCAGCTTGATCTCGCACATCTCGAACGGGGTCGAGTGCCAGTGGCGCATGAGGTAGCGGATCAGCCCCTCGTCATTGGTCACGCTCTTGGTGCCCTTGCCGTAGCTCACCCGCGCCGCCTGGCAGATCGCCGCGTCGTCGCCCATATAGTCGATCACGCGCACGAAGCCGTGGTCGAGCACGTCATGGGCGGTGTAGAGGTGCTTTTCCATGCCCGGCGACACCACCCGCAGCGTCTGGCTGGGGCTTTGGCGCTGCGCGTCGATCTCGGCCTGTTGTTCGGGGCTCAGGGGCATGGCGAATCTCTCCCTCGTCTGGTTGCCCGCCACTATATCTTGGGGAGCGCCGCTCTGCACCTACGACAAGCCGGGGCAGATCGCCGCCTTGACGGATGGGCGGCGCGGTGGCGCAATGGCGGGGCTTGCCGAGGTTGCCATGCTGCGTGCCATATTCATCGCTCTCGCCCTTGCCGCCCTGCCCCTTGCCGGCGCGGCGGCGCCCTGCCGCCAGGCGCTGGCGCTGGGGCTCGACGTGTCGGGTTCGGTGGACGAGGCGGAATACCGGATGCAGCTCGACGGGCTCGCCGCCGCGCTGACCCATCCGGAGGTGGCGCGCGCGCTGGTCGAGGGGGCCGGCGTGCCGGTGCATCTGCTGGTTTATGAATGGAGCGGGCCGCGCGATCAGCGCATCGTCGCGGAATGGACGGCGATCACCGATGCGGCCGCGCTGGCCCGCTTCGCCGATACCCTGCGCGCCACCCGGCGCGTGCCCGCCGCGCCCTCCACCGCGCTCGGCACGGCGCTCGCCACCGGGGCGAGCCTGCTGGCGGGCCAGTCGGCGTGCTGGACCCGCACGCTCGACATTTCCGGCGACGGGCTGTCCAATGCCGGGCCGCGGCCGCAGGATATCGACCTGCCCGCCCTCGATGGCGTGACCGTCAACGCGCTGGTGATCGGCACCGGCGAAGGCCAGCGGCAGGCCAGTGCAGGCTACCTGCTGGGCTATTTCGAAACCAATGTGATCCGTGGCCCCGGCGCCTTTGCCGAACAGGCCGAAGGGTTTGCCGATTACGAGCGCGCGATGGTGCGCAAGCTGCTGCGCGAGCTGGAGGGGTTGGTAATCGGTCGGGCCGAGCCGGCTCAGTAGATGTAGCGGATCTGATCGGTCCAGAACCGTTCCATCCGCTTGAGCGCGCTGTTGGCCTCTTCCAGTGCCTGCGGCCCGAGCACGCCGCGCGCCTCCACCGCTTCGGCATGGCGGGCGAAGAGCGTGGCGACGACATCGCGCACACCGCGCCCCTTCGCCGTCAGCCGCACCCGCACCGAGCGCCGGTCGATCTCCGAGCGCTGGTGGTGCATATAGCCCATCTCCACCAGCTTCTTGAGGTTGTAGGAGACGTTGGAGCCCTGGTAATAGCCCCGGCTTTTCAGCTCGCCCGCCGTGACCTCGTGATCGCCGATATTGAACAGCAAAAGCGCCTGCACCGCGTTCACCTCGAGCACGCCGAGGCGCTCGAATTCATCCTTGATCACATCGAGCACCAGCCGGTGCAGCCGCTCCACGAGCGACAGGGTTTCGAGATATTGGCCAAGGCCGATCGGCCGCGCCGCCGGCCCGATGGGGGAATGCATGCTCATTCGCCTCTCCACCTGAATTTCCGTCAGGAGGACCATCGCGGCAAACCGCCAACATTCGGTTAAGCGCGCAGAAATCCGCGCGGCTTTCGGGAAAACTGGTTAACCGCGCGCCGCCGCCCCGGCGAAATCGGCGATCTCGGCGATCAGCGCCGCGAAGGGCGCGGGCGCGGGCACCTGCCCGGTCACCCATTGATACAGATCGTGGTCGTTCTCGTTCAGCAGCGCCTCGTAGCTGTCGAGCGCGGCGCCATCCATACCGGCCAGCCGCGCAGCGGCATAGCGGCCGAGGATGATATCCATCTCCTTGATGCCGCGCCGCGACGAGCGCATCGCCAGCCGTTTCAGCCGGGTTTCGTCGGTTTCACTCATGCGCCATCCGCCTCCAGCAGCTTGCGAAGATGCTTTTCCAGCCGGGCAAGCCGCTGGGCCGCGTCGTCGATATCGCCGCGCAGCTCGCGCAGTTCAAGCAAAACCGAGCGCGCATCGGGCGACAATGCCGGCTCCATTCCGGGCGGATCGACCCCGTCGCCCTCGCCATTGAGCAGCCACATCAGCGAGACGTTGAGCAGCCCCGCCAGCATCTGCAGCCGGTTGGCGCGCGGCTCGGAGATGTCGTTTTCCCAGGCGGCGATGGTCTTGGCCTTCACGCCGAGGCGCTTGGCGAGCGCCTTCTGGGTCAGGTCCGCCGTCTCGCGCGCCGCCGCCAGCCTGTCGCCGAAGGTCGCGCGTTCTTCCGAAAACCAGTCGTCCATCGCGCTGTCGGTCATGTCATTCTCCCCATCTGCCGCTTGATCGGCTCACGGCCGGAGCCTAAGAGAAACCCGACCGAAGCACAAATCCGGGACCGACCATGTCTATCCTTTCCACGACCCTTGCCCGCGTGAAACCCTCGCCGACGATTGCCGTCACCACCCTTGCCGCCGAGCTGAAGGCGGCCGGGCGCGACGTGATCGGCCTTGGCGCGGGCGAGCCGGATTTCGACACGCCCGACAACATCAAGGCCGCCGCCAGGGCCGCCATCGACGCCGGCAAGACGAAATACACCGCGCCCGATGGCATCCCGGAGCTGAAACAGGCGATCTGCGACAAGTTCGCGCGCGAAAACGGGCTGAGCTACACGCCGAAACAGATCAGCGTGGGGTCCGGCGGCAAGCAGATCCTCTACAACGCCCTGATGGCCACGCTGAACCCGGGCGACGAGGTGATCATTCCCGCGCCCTACTGGGTGTCCTACCCCGATATGGTGCTGCTCGCGGGCGGCGAGCCTGTGGTGGTGGAATGCGGGCTGGAGACCGGCTTCAAGATGACGCCGGAGCAGCTTGAGGCGGCGATCACGCCGAAGACCAAGTGGCTCATCTTCAACTCGCCCTCGAACCCCACCGGCGCGGGCTATGCGCGCGACGAGCTGAAGGCGCTCACCGATGTGCTGATGCGTCACCCACAGGTCTGGGTGATGTCGGACGATATGTATGAGCATCTCGTCTTCGACGATTTCACCTTCACCACCCCCGCCCAGGTGGAGCCGGGGCTTTATGACCGGACGCTGACCTGCAACGGCGTCTCCAAGGCTTACGCGATGACGGGCTGGCGGATCGGCTATGCCGGCGGGCCGGAAGAGCTGATCGGCGCGATGCGCAAGATCCAGTCGCAGAGCACCTCGAACCCCTGCACGATCAGCCAATGGGCCGCCGTCGAGGCGCTGAACGGGCCGCAGGACTTCCTGGCCGAGAACAAGGCCATCTTCCAGCGCCGCCGCGATCTGGTGGTGGGCATGCTGAACGCCGCCGAGGGCATCGCCTGCCCGGTGCCCGAAGGCGCGTTTTACGTCTATCCCTCCATCGCCGGCTGCATCGGCAAGACCAGCAAGGGCGGCACGAAAATCGAGACCGACGAGGATTTCTCGCGCGCGCTCCTGGAAGAGACCGGCGTGGCGGTGGTGTTTGGCGCGGCCTTCGGCCTTTCGCCCAACTTCCGGGTCAGTTACGCTACCTCCGATGCAGCCCTGACAGAGGCCTGCACGCGCATTCAGGCTTTCTGCGCCGATCTGCGCTGAGCGAAAACCGGGGGCGGCATGGCCGAGCGGATCACCGCAAACCTGCCCAGCAGGGATTTTGACGCGACCGAGGCATTCTATGCCGGCTTCGGGTTTTCACGCCAGTTCCGCTCGGATGGCTGGATGATCCTGCGCCGGGGCGAAAGCCTCGTGGAGTTCTTTCCGCATCCCGCGCTGGACCCGCGCGAAAGCTGGTTCAGCGCCTGTTTGCGGACGGATGCGCTGGACGATCTGTTCACCGCCTTCCGCGCCGCGGGGCTTTCGGAGGATCCACAAGCCATCCCACGCCTCGTGCCGCCGATGATCCATCCCGGCGCGCCCCGCTATTTCGCGCTGGTGGACGAAGACGGCAGCCTGTGGCGCTGCATTGAGGAGACCGCATGAGCACCTATCTGCCGGACTATTATTTCCGCGTCCGTGAAAACGGCGCCTTTGTCTTCCGCGTCGATACCGAAAACCGGCATCGGCGGATCGACATGGACCAGATCGCGGCGGTCAATATCCGCAATGGCGAGGTCAAGCCGCATGGCGACCGCGACCTGACCGACGAAGACATGGACGCGATCAATAGCTGGATCGCCGAGCGCAAGGCCACGCTGGCGGCGCGCGATATCGACGACATCCTGCGCACGGTGGATCACCTCAACCTCACCGCCCACTGGGCCCAGACCCGCGCCTCCGACGCCGATCTGGACGCGATCACCGATGCGCTGCTGCTGGCGATGCACGATCTGCGCACGGTGCTGGTGCGCAAGAAGGCCGACCGGCTGACCGGCGAGCGCTGACCCGCCGCCGGGCGCCGGCGGCGACTTGTTCCGCGAAGGGTGTGCAAGGGCTGGCCCGGGGCGAGTTCGGGCCGCTGCAATTTCAGGATTCTAGCGCTCTAGAATCCTGAAGGCTGCGCCAGACGGAGCGAGACAAAACCCGCGCATCAAAGCAGCCATACCCAGGGCACGCCCGGTAAAGTTCGGTCAGGCGCCCTCGACCTGCACAGAGGTATTCGGGTCGACGCTTACCGTGCCCTTCCGCCTGATCCAGCCTTCCACCAGATCGAAGATCGCAGGCCCCTCCGTGCCCTCGTTCACGCTGGCCCAGCCGGCGACCACATAGGTCTTGGCCGGGTCCACCGCCTCGCCGGTGGCCAGCACCGTCATATCCGACAGCCGCTCGCCCTGCGGTTTGGTCACGTCGATCCGGTAGCCCATGCCGCCAACGCGCACCATGTCGCCGCCCTGTTGGTAATAGGGATCGGGGTTGAACAGGTTGTCGGCCACGTCTTCGAGGATCACCTTGAGCTGTTCGCCGGTCATCTCGTTGCGATAGGCATTCGGGTAGCTCATCGCGGTGGCGTTGTAGATGTCCTCGCGGGTGATCGCGCTGCCTTCGACAAGGCTCGGCCCCCAGCGGAAGCCGGGCGACAGCGCAATGTCGGCCTCGCGCTCCTCGATCAGCGCATTGCAGATCAGATCGTCCCATGTGCCGTTGAAATTGCCGCGGCGGTAAAGCGTCGTGTCGGTCTGGCCGATCACCTCTTCCAGCTCGGCCTTGAACGGGGCGCGGGTGGCGTCGATATGAGCGGCCATCTCGCCGTCCGGCTCGATCACGTCGGAGAAAATCGGGATCAGCTTGTGGCGGAAGCCGAGGAGTTGGCCATTCTGCACGTCGAGGTCGAGACGCGAGACGAACTTGCCGTTGGAGCCCGAGGCGATCAGCAGGGTCTGGCCTACCATCACCGGCTCGGGCAGCGCGTCATGGGTGTGGCCGGTCAGAATCACGTCGATCCCCGGCACCTGCGCCGCCATCTTCCGGTCCACGTCGAAGCCGTTATGGCTGAGCACCACCACCAGATCGGCGCCGGCGTCGCGCACCTCCTGCACCATCTCGGCCATGCGCTCCTCGCGCACGCCGAAGGACAGATCGGGGAACATCCAGCGCGGATTGGCGATCGGCAGGTAGGGGAAGGCCTGGCCGATCACCGCCACCTTCGCGCCGCCGCGCTCGAACATCTCATAGGGCTGATAGGCCGGCTCGTCCCATTCGGCGTCGAAGATATTGGCGCCGAGGAAGGGGAATGGCAGGCTGTCGACGATCTCGGTCACCCGGTCGATGCCGAGGGTGAATTCCCAATGCGAGGTCATCGCGTCGGGGCGCAGCATGTTCATGGCGTCCACCATGTCCTGCGCGCCGGTCTTCATCACCGTGTAGGAGCCGTGCCAGGTATCGCCGCCATCGAGCAAGAGCGCATCGGGCCGCGCGGCGCGGATCGACTTGACCACCGTCGCCACACGGTCGAGCCCGCCCATCTTGCCATAGCCCTTCGCCAGCGCGGTGAAATCCTCATAGCTCAGCGCATAGGCCTCAGGCGTGCCCGGCTCGATATTGTAAAGCTTCAGAAAATCCGCGCCGGTTACGTGCGGCGGCAGGCCCCGCACCTCGCCCACGCCGATATTCACCTCCGGCTCGCGGAACCAGACCGGCTTGAGCTGGCCATGAATGTCGGTGACATGGATCAGCGTCACATTGCCGAACGTGTCGAACTCCAGAAGCTGATCCTGGGTGAGCTGCTGGCGGGCGGCGATCTGCGCCCAGGCGCCCACGCCGGACCCCCCCAAAATAGCCGACGCGGCGACGGTCGCTTGCAGGAAGTCTCTGCGCGAGATCATGGCATCCCTCCGGGAATTCAGTGCTGTCTTGGAACGGGCTCGGGCGGCTGCGGCGACCGTCAGGCCGCCGCAGCGCTATCGTTTACGGCCGGACCGACGGGCCTTCGACCGAGAGGCCGTTGCCACGCGAGGCGACGTAGAGCTCAAGGGCGCGGAGTTCGTCGCCGCCCTTGGCGAAGCTCTCGGCCTGGGTATCGCGCACACAGCCATAGAAGCGGTTGTGGATCGTCACCAGCGCCGATTGCTTGAGGCGGTAGACCGGGAAGCCATTGATCTGGCCCTGGCTGAGATGGTCGCCACGGATGAAGTTGTTGTTGTTCTCCTGGTGGCACGAGGCGCAGGAGAGCTGCAACTTGCCGTAGCGGGTGTAGTACATCTCGCGGCCCTGCTCCCAATAGGGCGCCGCCGCCCCGTCGATCGCGACATTGACCGGCATCCCGCGCGATTGCGCGGCGATGGCAGCGGTGATGTTCTTCATCGGCTGCTTGTCCCAGTCATAGGCTTCGGCGCCCATCCGGTTCACGCGGCAATCGTTGATGTAGTCTTCCATCGACCACAACGCGCCGGCCTCGTTCACCTTCGGCATCACCGCGCGCACGCCGGCCATGCCCTCTTCGATGGCCCCGTGGCAATCGGCGCAGGACTTGCCCTCGCTGCCATCGACGGCGTTCCAGGCCTCGATCCCCGCGTCCACGAAAGGCATGGCCGGGTTTTCGAAGTCGTCCATCTCCATTTCGCGCGTGCTGGCGTCACGGTAGAGCCAGCCCGAATAGATCTCGGGCAGCGCGCCGTCGAGATGGTCCGGCGCCGGTGCGCGGATGGTGATCGGAATTTCGCCGTTGATCACCAGTTCCGTCACATCCGGGTTCGGGTCGATATTCGGCTCGGCCTGGGCCGACCCGGCAAAGACAAGCGCCGTGGCCATAGCCAGGCCCGCCGCCATTTTCGCGCGAAGTGTCATCGCGTCTTCCTCCCTGACGTATTCTTTTTTGTGTCTCGCCACACCGATCAGGCCAGCGAAATTGCGCTTGTCGCGCTGTAGACGGATCCGTCGTCGTCATACCAGTTGAAGGTAAATTCGCCATCGGCGTCGATCATCGCGTCGAACTCGATATACGGGTTGGCCGAAATCGCGCCTTCCAGCGTCATGTCGATCACGCTGGTTCCGTTGAAGTCACAGGTGAAGCGGTTGATGATCTTGCGCGGGATCGGATTGCCGTCGCCATCCTTGCGCTGCCCCGATTCCATGTCGTGGCTGATCAGGGTCTTGATGGTGAATGCCTCACCGGCCGCAGCCGAACTCGGAACCTTCACGCGGGGTTTTGCGTCTGCCATATGTGTCTACTCCTGAAATCTCTTGGTTCCCGGTGCGCGGCACAGCCGCCGCGCGCCCCGCCCGGTCAGCCGCCGCAGCCGCCGACCGTCACTTTCACCGTGCGCGCCACCTGAACGAAGCTGCCGTCGCCCATCCGGGCCAGCGCGGTCACGTCCTGCGTCTTGGCGAGCCGGATCCGCGTCGACAGGCGCTGCGAGCCGGCCAACGGGCCGAACTTCACATTGCAGACCGCGGGCGCCGGGTTGCCGGGCGCGAATACGACGATCTCTTCGGCGCCGGGCGCGCTCACCTCGACAGGCACAACGTTGCCGTTCTCGGCGATCTCGGGCGCGGAAATCTCGATCCCGCCCTCACCTGCCGCGGCACCGCCGGTAAAGGCCGCGATGGCGTCTTCAAACGCCGCGGCCATGGCAGCCGGAGCCAGGGTGATCGTGGCGAGACCGCCAGCGCCCAGCACAAGGGCTTCTCTTCTCGTGAATGTCATCTGTGTCGGTCCTTTGCGTTGGGTCCCCGCAGGGTCACTCTTCTTCGGGTTCGTCGAACGTCTGCAGCAGGGCCAGAAGATCCTCGATCTGCTGCGCCGAAAGCAGCGGCTCCACCGAGGTGGCGGCCTTGCCGGTATAGCCGTCGCCGGGCCGGATGATGTCGTCGACATTGTAGAACGACGGCATCACCGTGCCCTCGAACATATGCTTGGAGTTGATCAGGATGCCGCGAAGCTCGGCCTCGGTGTAGCGATGGGCCACGCTGGTCAGAGCGGGGCCGATATTGCCCGGCAGCGGCATATGCGCCCAGCCTTCGGCGACATGGCAGGCCAGGCAATTGCCGAGCGATCTCGTGGTTGCCACTTCCAAGCCGGCCTCGGCATTGCCAGCGGTGCCCGTCAGCGATTCCTCGACCGCGCCGAGATCGCCGAAAACGACATCGCCCGGGGCTGTTTCGGCAGCCAGCACGGATGGAAGCATGACCATCCCTGCCGTGCAAAGCACGAACAGTTTTCTCATAGGAGCCCTCCCTAACGCTCTATGTGTCTGCGGCTTTGTGCCGCTTCTTATGCGACGATTTGCACCATCGGCGCCTCGTCGAATCAAAGCCTAACCGGGAACATGGTATTCAAACAATCGAATTCTATGCTGCGTGCGCAACATTATTGCGCCGCGACGCAGAAATTTGACCGATCAGTTCATGCTGTCCATGTAGAAGTGCTCAGCGAAGAATCTCTGGAAATTCGGCTCGGTCTCATAGGCCTTGTCACGCACCCAGGTGAACATCGCCAGAGTGGTGTTGCGCTCGAAGGCGCCGGGCATCACGGCCACCGCGTTCTGCACCGCCGACTTGCCCGCATCCGCCTGTTCCGGCAGGAAAACCATTGTCGGGGTAAAGATCATGTTCCAGTGGCGGACCATGTCTTTCTCCGACAGAACGGTGCCGTCGAAATCGGTCACTTCGAGATCGCCATACATGTTGAGCTGCACCACGTAGAAGCTCTCGCGGATCATCGCGTCGATCTCGGGATCGGGGAAGATCTTCTCGTGCATCTTGGTGCAATAAATGCAACCGAGCTGCTCGACGATCAGCATCATCCGCTTGCCTTCGGCATTGGCCTCGGCCAGATCCTCGGTGAGATCGAGAAAGGTTTCCTGCAGCCAGTCGGGCTTGTGCAGCCCGTCATCGCCCAGTGCCACTTCGGCGGCAGCCGGCATGGCGAACCCGATCACGGCAAGAGCGGCCGCTCGCAGACTTGTCCCCAAGGTTTTGTTGAGCATATTGTCCTCCCTGACAACGTTATGTGTTTTTCTTCAAGCCTAGCCGGAATTCGCCATCCGTCCAGCGCCGGTCACTGACAATCGCGCGATGGGCGGGCTTACCGGATCGTCGCCCAGCTGAAATTGTCGATCATCCACTGGGCGATGATATTGATCGAATTGGTGGCGATCAGGATCGCGAAGACGATCAGCATCAGCCCCATCGCCCGCTCGACATAGCCCATCAGCCGCCGGTTGCGGCCGACCCAGCCAAGGAAGGGCCGCGCCAGCGCCGCCGCCAGCACGAAGGGCAGCGTCATCGCCAGGCCGTAGACGAGCAGCAGCATGCCGCCGCGCATGAGATCGCCGGTGCCCGAGGCCACGAACAGGATCGCCGCCAGCGCCGGGCCGACGCAGGGCGTCCAGCCGAAACCGAAGGCAAGCCCCATCGCATAGGCGCCGATCGCGCTGGTCGGATCGGTCTTGGCCTCGACGCGGGCTTCGCGGTAGAGCAGGTCGATCTTGAATTCGAAATCGAAGTGAATGCCGAACCGGTGGAAGCTGAGTTTGCCCAGGAAGTGCAGGCCGAAGATGAACAGAATCGCCGCCGCCACCCAGGCGAGCTGGTCTTTCCACTGGATGAAGGCCGAGCCGAGCGCCGTGGCGCCGAGGCCGAGCAGAACGAAGATCGTCGTCACCCCCAGCGCGAAGGCGATGGCCGAGAAGATCAGCCGCGCCTGCGCCCCCGGCGCCAGCGCCGGGCCGCCGTCCTCGCCGCGCAATTCCTGCATACTGAGCCCGGCCATGTAGGACAGATAGAAGGGCACGATGGGCAGAATGCAGGGCGAGAAGAAAGACAGGAGCCCCGCCAGCGCGGCTCCACCGAAGGTTGCATCAAAACCCATTTACCCGTCCTTGTCCCGGTCACTGTCTTGGCCTAGCATCCTTTATGTTCGTTATCGGGTCCGTCAATGAAATATTGTTTCGCACGCGCAGCATTCCGGGGGATCGTCCTCGCTCTCGGCCTTTTCGTCCTGCCCGCCTTCGCCGGCGCGCGGGCCGCCGATCTGACCCTTGTCATGGTCGAACAGCCCGGCTGCGTCTGGTGCGCGCGCTGGAATGCCGAGATCGCCCCGGCCTATCCCAAAACGGCCGAGGGGGCCGCCGCGCCGCTCACCCGGATCGACCTGCACGAGCCGGTGCCCGAGCACATGTCGTTCACCCGGCCGGCGCAATTCACCCCCACTTTCGTGCTGCTCGCCGATGGCGCCGAGGTGGGGCGGATCGAAGGCTATCCCGGCGACGATTTCTTCTGGCCGATGCTCGGCCAGCTCCTCGCGCGCGCCGGCGTCGCCATCGAGAACTGACCTGACAGAAAGGATCGCCCATGCGCCCTGCCCGCCTTCTTGCCCTCGCCCTCATCGCCGCCACGCCTGCCCACGCCGAACCGCCGGTGACGGTCACCGTCACCGGCAGCTATGACGATGTGCAATTCGACATCGAGAACGCCATCACCGATGCCGGTCTGGTGATCGACTCGGTCAATCATGTGGGCGACATGCTGGAGCGCACCAAGGCCGATGTGGGCGGCAGCGTGACCATCTTCACCCATGCCGAAACCTATAATTTCTGCTCCGCCGAGATCAGCCGGCAGGTGATGGAGGCCGATCCGCTCAACCTCCAGCACTGCCCCTACCGGATCTTCCTGATGGAGCGCCCCGACGCGCCCGGCGAAGTGGTGGTGGGCCATCCGCGCTACCCCGAAGGGCCGATGGACGCGGTGAACGCCCTGCTCGACGGCATCATCGCCGACGCGCTGGCGGGCTATTGACGGGGGATTAAAACGCCCCTTCCGCCGCGCCGTCCATGATGGCGAGGATCACCTCTTTCACATGCAGCGCCTCTTCCAGAAGGTCGGGCGGCAGCGGCTTGCCGCCGTGGATCATCATATCCATGTCGAGCGAATAGATCCAAAGCGCGCCGTCATCGTCCTCGACCAGCGCCACCCGGCATGGCAGGTACGCCGCATAAGCCTCTGAATGTTCTACCATTTTGGCTGCCGTGAGCGGGTTGCAGTACAGGTAGATCTGGAGCTTGCGCCAATCCGAGCCCTGCATCAGCCCGACCTGGTCGCCAAGCGGAAGCTGGCCCACATCGCGGATATTTTCCGCCAGCGCCACCGACTGGATCGACTCGTCGACCTCCTCGAAGGTCAGCCCATCGGCCACCTTGCGTTTCCACACCGTCGCCTCGGCGGCATTGCCCGTCTCGGCCAGCCGCTTGGCCATGTTCCAGTAGACCCCGGCCGCCTGGGCATCGAAGCCGCGAAAGGTCCAGGCCGTACCGGCCACGGCCAGAATGGCCAGCAGGCCGATAATGGCCAGCAGACTGCGCACAAATGTCATCAAACGATCCTCCCTTATCGTCCGCGGTGCCGCGTCCGCCCATTTCCCGGGCCGGGATGCCGCCTGTCAACCCTGAGGGGGTCGCGCAGCGGGTCGGGCCGGCGCGTCGGGATGGTCCGGACTTGCCGGGTTTCCTACTGCCCCTCGGCCTCTTCCGCCCGCTCGGCCTCGATGGCGCGCCATTTCGCAACATTGGCGTTGTGCTCGTCGAGCGTCGCGGCGAAGGCGTGGCCGCCGGAGCCATCGGCGACGAAGAAGATGAAATCCGTCTGCGCCGGGTCCAGCGCCGCCTCGATCGAGGCGCGGCCGGGATTGGCGATCGGCGTGGGCGGCAGGCCGTCGATCACGTAGGTGTTGTAGGGCGTCTCGCCGCGCAGCTCCGACTGGCGCAGGCCACGGCCCAGCACACCCTGCCCGCGGGTGATACCATAGATCACCGTCGGGTCGGTCTGCAGGCGCATCCCGCGTTCGAGCCGGTTGACGAAAACGCTCGCCACCTGGCGGCGCTCCTCGGGCACCCCGGTTTCCTTCTCGATCAGCGAGGCCATGATCAGCGCTTCCTGCGGCGTGCCATAGGGCAAGCCATCGACACGGTTGGCCCAGGCCTCGGCCAGCCGCGTTTCCTGCGCCGCGATCATCCGGGCGATCACGTCGGCCCGTTCGTCGCCGGGGCTGACCTCGTAGCTGTCGGGGGCGAGCGTGCCCTCGGCGGGAAGCTCGGCCACCTCGCCCTCCAGCACCTCGACCTTGCTCAGCGCATCCACGATCTGCCAGCTCGTCGCCCCCTCGGCCACCGAAATCCGGAAGCGGGTATCGGCCTCGTCGCGCAGGCGCAGGTAATCGGCCGGAATCCGTTCGGCATCTGGCGCGAATTCGGCCCGGATTTCAAACCGTTGCGTCGCCGGATCGAGCTCGCGCACCTGCACCTCGTTGGCGGTGACGCCGACGCGGTAGACGATCTCGGTGCCGCAGGTCGACGCCCCCCCCCGGGTGACGATATCGACGATCTGCTCCATCGAGGCATGTTCCGGCACCAGGAAGCTGCCCGCCTTGAGGCTCTGGGTCTTGCCGGAATAATCCGCGCCCAGCCGCAGGATCGCCGCCGAGGAAATCGCCCCGTCCTCCACCAGTTGGCCTGACACCAGGTTGAAGGTGGCGCCGGAATTCACCTTGAGGCAGATCGCCGTGTCCAGCGGCCCCGGCTGGACATATTGGCGCTGGCCCCAGGCGACGAGGCCACCCAGTGCGATCAGCACCAGCACCGCGAGCGACAGTGCCGTGGAGGCGATGTTGCGCCACATCAGTCAGAGACCTTCCCCATGATGATCGAGGCATTGGTGCCGCCGAAGCCGAAGGAATTCGACATCACCACGTCGATCTTGCGCTCTTCCCTGGCATTCGCCGCGAGCGAGACCCTGGGCGTGACTGCCGGATTGTCGAGGTTGATCGTCGGCGGGGCGACCTGATCGCGGATCGCGAGGATCGAGAAGATCGCCTCGACGGCCCCCGCCGCCCCGAGCAGATGCCCGATGGAGGATTTGGTGGAGGACATGGTGACGTTCGGGGCATGGTCGCCCAGCAGGCGCTCGACGGCGCCAAGCTCCAGCGTGTCGGCCATGGTCGAGGTGCCATGGGCGTTGATGTAATCGAGCGCGCCCGGCTCAAGCCCCGCGCTTTTCAGCGCCGCGCGCATCGCCCGCTCGCCGCCCTCGCCGTCTTCCGACGGGGCGGTGATGTGATAGGCATCGCCCGACATGCCATAGCCCAGCACCTCGGCATAGATCTTTGCGCCGCGCGCCCTGGCATGTTCGTATTCCTCAAGCACGACCACCCCCGCGCCCTCGCCCATGACGAAGCCGTCGCGGTCCTGGTCCCAGGGGCGCGAGGCGGTTTTGGGATCGTCGCCGCGCTTGGACGAAAGCGCCTTGGCGGCGTTGAACCCGGCAATGCCGATCTCGCAGATCGCGCTTTCGGCGCCTCCGGCCACCATCACCTCGGCATCGCCCAGCATGATCAGCCGCGCGGCATCGCCGATCGCATGGGTGCCGGTGGCGCAGGCGGTGACGACCGAGTGGTTCGGCCCCTTGAAGCCATAACGGATCGAGACCTGGCCGGAGGCGAGGTTGATCAGCGAGCCGGGGATGAAGAAGGGCGACACCCGGCGCGGGCCGCGTTCGTGGATCAGCACGGCGGTATCGGCGATGGAGGAAAGCCCGCCGATGCCCGAGCCGATCATCACCCCGGTGCGCAGCCGGCTTTCCTCGTCCTCTGGCGTCCAGCCCGCATCGGCCACGGCCTGATCGGCGGCGGCCATCGCGTAGAGGATGAAATCGTCCACCTTGCGGCGGTCCTTCGGCTCCATCCAGTCGTCGGGATTGAAGGTGCCGTTGGTGCCATCGCCCAGCGGCACTTCGCAGGCATAGGTGGTGGTGACGCGCTCGGGGTTGAACTTGGTGATGGTGCCCGCCCCGGATTCACCGGCGAGAAGGCGGCTCCAGGTCTCTTCGACACCGCAGGCCAGCGGCGACACAATCCCCAGACCGGTGACAACCACGCGACGCATCATGATGTTTTCCTTCCAGAACGGCCTTGTCTCGTAGCGCGACTGATAGCCCGTGGCGGGCGCGTTGGGCAAGGGTGAAACCCCGCCGGGCGGCGGTGGCTCGCTCAGGGCGTTTGGCGGCGGAAGGCTGTCCGCTCCGGTTGCTGCGGGTTGCCGGTGGCGAGCATAAACCACCCCGTGCTGCCGCTGCGTCTCCAGAAATCCGGTTTTCCGGTTTTCCGGTTTTCCGGTTTTCCGGTTTTCCGGTTTTCCGGTTTTCCGGTTTTCCGGTTTTCCGGTTTTCCGGTTTTCCGGTTTTCCGGTTTTCCGGTTTTCCGGTT
>NZ_BROH01000023.1 GCF_027923545.1 Sinisalibacter aestuarii
CTGAATGATCGACCATTCGTGCTCGGTGAGATCGTAACGTCGGCGCATGGCTGTCCTCCCCGTCGGCAGGACCAGTGAATCACCGCCTGAACGCGAAGGGAAGCAGGTTTATGGGTCCACGGCCTAGAATCGTAGAGTCCGAAACACGACACCGCTGCAAGTGAAATCAAGCAGTTACACTGGAAACTCCGTTAACCTTCCATTCATGTCTTGCTGAAAAGCTAACGTTCCCGAGCGGCCGCCTTGCGCCCTCAGGCCACGTATTTCGCCCGCATCCGCTGTTCCAGCCGCCTCAGGGCCAGCGAGAGCGAGATGGTCATGATCAGATAGATCAGCGCGACCACGTTATAGGTTTCGAAATAACGGAAATTGCCCGCTGCGGTGACCTTGCCCAATTGGGTGATGTCGGTCACGCCGAGCACGCTCACCAGCGACGAATCCTTGATCATCGCGATGAAATCGTTGCCGAGCGGCGGCATGATCGTGCGGATCGCCTGCGGAAAGATCACCAGGCGAAAGCGCAGCCAGCCGTTCAGCCCGAGCGCCTCGGCGGCCTCCACCTGGCCCTTTTCCACCGCCAGAAGCCCGGCGCGGAACACCTCGGCGATAAAGGCGGAATAGCCGATCATCAGCGCGATGATTGCGCGCCACATCAGCGAGAAATCGCGGGTGCGGATCGGGTCGAGCCCGACCCTCTCCAGCGCCCAGTTGGCGGCGGTGACCAGCCCCGGCGCGACGACGAAGGCCACGTAGAGCAGCAGCACGAGGATCGGCACGCCGCGGATGATCTCGATATAGAACCGCGCGAGCTGGCGCAGCAATGTAAAGCGCGAGAGCGAGGCGACCGCCAGCAGCAGCCCCACCAGCATCGCCAGGGCAAAGGCCACGAGCGTGACGAACACGGTGATGCCGATGCCCTTGGACAGCGTGGTGAGCACCCGGGCATAAAGATCGTCGGCGACGACCCGGTAGAGCAGGTAGCCCCCGATGGCCACTGCGGCGAGCAGCCACCAGGGAAATTCCCGGGTCTGGTCCGAAGACGGCGTCACCCGGTCATTCACCCATCTTGTAGTCGAGGAACCACTTGGTGTTGAGCGCGTCGATGGTGCCATCGTCCTTCATTGCGGCGATGGCGGCGTTGATCGGGGCGACCAGATCGGACCCTTTCGGGAAGATGAAGCCGAAATCCTCGGTGCCAAGCTTTTCGCCGACGATCTTCAGCCCGCCATCGGAGGCGGCCACGTAGCCGTTGCCGGCGGTGCTGTCGGTCAGCACCAGATCGACATCGCCCGCGCGCAGCGCCGCAACGCCGGCGCCGAAGGTTTCGAACTTGATGATGCGCGGATTGGCTTCGTCGCCGTCGAGCACGTCATAGACGCCCACATAGAACGGCGTGGTGCCGGGCTGGGCGGCCATCAGCAGATCGGGATCGGCGGCAAAGCTCGCGGCATCGGTGAAGCGGTCTTCATCGCCGCGCACCATCATGATCATCTCCGAGCGCATATAGGGATCGGAGAAATCCACCACCTCGGCGCGGTCGTCGCGGATGGTGATGCCGGTCATGCCCAGATCGTACTGGCCATCGGAAACGGCGGGGATCATCGCATCCCACGAGATATTCTCGTAGGCGACGGTGATGTTCAGCCGCCCGGCGATTTCGGCCATCGCATCGTATTCCCAGCCAACGGCATTGCCGCTCCCATCGATGAATTGCAGCGGCGGATAGGCGTTCTCGGTGACGACAACCACCTCGCGCCCGCCCAGATCGGGCAGATCGGCGGCGAAACTGGCGGTGGCCGTGACGGTGGCAGCCGCAAGGGTGGCGGCGAGGACAAAGGCTTTCATGGGCAGACTCCCGAAAATATGTGAACGCGGTCAGCTTATCCGGGCCAACGGCCAAGTCCAGTGGTGCCGTGAGGCCAGAACGCGGCAGGGCGAAAATGTCGCCTCAGCCCGTGCCGCAAACCGGGCAATCCTTGCGCCGCCTGGTGCGGATGACCCGGCTTTCTGCATAGAGCCCGTCCCAGATCAGAAGCCGCCCGCGCAGCCCGTCGCCGGCGCCGGCGATCTCCTTCACCGCCTCGCCCGCCATCATCGCCCCGATCACGCCCGGCAGCGGCCCGATCACGCCCGCCTCGGCGCAACTCGGCGCCAGCCCTTCGGCGGGCGCTTCGGGAAAGACGCATTGGTAGCAGGGCGCGCCGGTGGCCGGATCCCAGATCGAAAGCTGACCCTCCCACTGGGTGATCGCGCCGCCGATCACCGGCTTGCCGAGGCGCGCGGCGGCGCGGTTCACCAGGTAGCGGGTGGCGAAATTGTCGGAGCCTTCGAGGATCAGATCATAGTCCGCGAACAGCTCCTGCGCGATCTCCTCGGTGAGCCGCCGGTTATAGGGGCGCACGGTGATATGCGGGTTTTCCGCCGTCATCGCCCGCTCGGCGGAGAAGACCTTGGGTGTGCCGATATCGGCGTCGCGGTGGATCACCTGCCGCTGCAGGTTGGAATTCGAGACGATATCGTCGTCGATCACGCCGATCGTGCCCACCCCGGCGGCGGCCAGGTAGAGCAGCGCCGGGCTGCCCAGCCCTCCGGCTCCGACCACCAGCACCCGCGCCTCCTTCAGCGCCTTCTGCCCCGGCCCGCCGATCTCGCGCAGCACGATATGGCGGGCGTAGCGGTCGAGTTCGGCGGTCGAGAACGGGCCTTGCGGGGCGGCAGGCACGGCAGGCGCCGGATCTTTCGCCCGCGCGCGCAGCCAGCCAAGCGCCCGGATGTAGAGCGCCACCAGCACCACCACACCGGCCAGTGTCGCCCAGCCGGCGAAATTCCCGCCGAACAGCGCGGGCAGAGCATGGCCCGGCGGCAGCGCGGCATGGGCGATCAGGATCACCGCGAAGAGCAGCGCCGTCAGCCCCCAGCGCAGGGCCAGCGGCAGCCGCAGCCAGCTGCCCGGCCCCCAGATGGCGGCAATGGCAAGGAGAAAGACGATCATTTCCGTCCGGTCGAGCCGAAGCCGCCCTCGCCCCGGCCCGTCTCGCCCAGGCTATCGGTCAACTCATAGCTCATCTGCACCACGGGCGCGATCACCGCCTGGGCGATCCGGTCGCCATGATGGACCACATAGGGCTCCAGCCCGAGATTGATCAGCAGCACCCCGAGCGGCCCGCGATAATCGCTGTCGATCGTGCCCGGTGTGTTGGGCAGGGTGACGCCATGTTTCAGCGCCAGCCCCGAACGCGGACGGATCTGCATCTCGTAGCCCTGAGGGATTTCCACCCGCATCCCGGTGGGCACGATACGCCGCTCCATCGGCGCCAGCACGATGCCCAGATGGCGCTGATCGGCGGGCAGGTTGGCGCGCAGATCGGCGCCCGCCGCGCCGGCAGTCTCATAGCCCGGCAGCGCCAGCGCGGTATCGGCGCCCTCGTCCCAGATCACCCGGATCGTTTTCATGCCTCATCCCCCAGCGCCCCGGCGATGCGCGCCGCGAGCTTCGCCGCCACCTCAGCCTTGCCCATGCGCGGCCAGTCTTCCGCCCCGTCCGCCCGGATCAGATGCACCGCATTCTCGGCGCCGCCCATGATGCCCGTCTCCGGGCTTACATCGTTGGCGACGATCCAGTCACAGCCCTTGCGGGCGCGCTTGGCTATGGCATTGGCGATCACATCGTCGGTTTCAGCGGCGAAGCCCACGACAAGCCCGGGCCGGCCCTGTTTCATCTGGCTCACCGTGGCCAGGATGTCGGGGTTTTCGGCGAAATCGAGGGCGGGCAGCGCGCCCGAGCCGTCTTTCTTGATCTTGCTGCCCGATGCCGAAGCCACCCGCCAATCGGCCACGGCGGCGGCAAACACCGCCGCATCGGCGGGCAGCGCGGCCTCCACCGCCGCCAGCATCTCGCGCGCCGTCTCGACCCGCACCACATGCACACCGGCGGGCGGCGGCACCTCTGCCGGGCCGGTGACAAAGGTGACCTTCGCCCCCAACGCGGCAAGCGCCCGGGCAATCGCGCTGCCCTGCGCGCCGGAAGACCGGTTGGCGATGTAGCGCACCGGATCAATCGGCTCATGGGTCGGCCCGGAGGTGACCAGAACATGCCGGCCCTTGAGCGGCCCGTCCATCAGCGCCGACTGCACGGCATTGGCGATCTCGTCAGGTTCGGCCATCCGGCCCGGCCCGAACTCGCCGCAGGCCATCGCGCCCTCGGTCGGCCCGGCGAAGAGCACGCCATCGGCCCGGAGCGTGGCCACATTGCGCTGCGTCGCCGGATGCTCCCACATCCGCACATTCATCGCCGGGGCAACCAGCACGCGCTTGTCCGTGGCCATGAGAATTGTCGAGGCGAGATCGTTGGCCAGCCCCTGCGCCATCTTGGCCAGAAGATCGGCGGTGGCGGGCGCGACCACCACCAGATCGGCATCGCGCGACAGTTCGATATGGCCCATCTCGGCCTCGTCGGTGAGGTCGAACAGCTCGGTATAGACCTTCTCGGCCGAAAGCGCCGAGACCGAGAGCGGGGTAACGAATTCCTGCCCCGCCGGGGTGAGCACCGGCACAACGCTCGCGCCCCGCTCGCGCAGGATGCGGATCAGCGTCAGCGACTTGAACGCCGCCACGCCGCCGCCGATGATCAGAAGTATGCGTTTTCCCGCGAGCATCTGCGCCTCCGGCCAGCCTGCCCCTTGTTACGAAGACGGCGCGGCGGGCGCAATGCGGCTGTTATTGGGGCGGTGGGGCGCGTTGGGGCGGCGACAGTGGGGAGCGGCGGTAACATCTCGGTCAGATATGAACGGGATGTTACCGGGGACATTGAGGTAACATATTGATTTTGCTTTAGGTTAATAACTGATCCGGCACTAGTATTCTAGAACTCTAGAATCCTGATATCGCCATTTTCGACCGCGGCCCGGCCTGCAGCATCCACTCCTGAGCGTGGATATCCCGCTCATTCCTTGCCAGCACACATCGAAACGCCCGTCCCGTCAGCCGGCACTCTTTTCGAGAAACGCGCAGATCGCCGCCACCGCCGCGCCCATATCGGCGGCCGAGGCATGTTCCTCCGGTCGGTGGCTCACACCGCCCCGGCAGCGCACGAACAGCATCGCGATGGGGCAGAGATCGGCAATGGCCGAGGCGTCATGGGTCGCGCCGGAGGGCAGCGTCAGCCCCGTGCCGCCCCCGGCCTGCACCGCCGCCACGAGCCCCCCGGTCAGCACCGGATCGCAGGGCGCGGCGGGCTGGTGGTAGCTGCGGTGGATCTCGATGCCCAGCCCCTTCTCCGCGCCCAGCGCCCCGGCAAACCGGTGCAGCGCGGCCCCCGCCTCCTCGCGCACCGCATCGTCGGGGGCGCGCAACTCGACCATCGTGCGCACCTCGCGCGGCACAGCATTCACGGCTCCGGGGGCCAGATCGAGCGTGCCGACGGTGCCGAGCAGCCCCGGCGTGGCCCGCGCCATCCGGTCGACCTCGGTGATCAGGGCCGCCGCGCCCACCAGCGCGTCGCGGCGCATATGCATCGGCAGGGTGCCCGCATGGCCGGTCTCGCCCGAGATCACCACCGGGTGGCGCTCGATGCCGCAGATCGCGGTGACGACGCCCAGCGCCTGCCCTTCGGCCTCCAGCACCGGGCCCTGTTCGATATGGGTTTCGAGATAGCCGAGCACACTGGCCGGATCGCGCGCGAGGCCGGCAATCGCATCCGGCTCCAGCCCGAAACCCGCCATCGCGTCGCGCAGCCGCACACCGCCCGCATCCTGCATCTCCAGCACGGCGGGATCAAATGTGCCCGCCAGCGCACGGGGGCCAAGCAGAGCGGTGGGAAAGCGCACGCCCTCCTCATCGGCAAAGGCCAGCACCTCGACGGCGAAGGGCAGGTCCACCCCGTCCGCCGCGAGCTTTTCCAGCGCGACGAGCGGCAGCACCACGCCCATGATCCCATCGAAACCGCCGCCTTCGCGCACGGAATCCTGATGTGAGCCCAGCAGGAAAGTGGGCGCGCCCGGCGGGCCTTCGCGCCGCGCGATCAGCGTGCCCGCCGCATCGAGCCGCACGGAAAGCCCCGCCGCCTCCATCCAGCCGGTGAGCAGATCGAGCGCGGCGCGGTGTTCGGGCGTGAACGGCAGCCGGGTGACGCCCGGCCCCGGCGCGGAGCATTCGGCCAGCGCGGCCAGCCTTTCGGCGGCATGCCGGCCCCAATCAGCCGCCATAGATGCGCTCCGGATCGTCGAGGCAGGGCACCTGCCGCGCCCAATCGGCGTAGTCGCCCGATGTGGCGCGGGCGAGCAGGTCTTCCAGCGCCGCGAGCGGATGCTCCGCATGGTCGATCCGCAGGGTCAGCGGGGCATGGGCCGGCGAGACCACCAGCAGCGCCGCCGACAGCAGCCCGCGCGAATCGCTCCCCGCCGACTCTGCGGCCCGCAGCCCGGCGAGCAGCCGTTCGGGAAAACTGCCGGTGGCGGAGAGAAACCCGTCGGCCAGCGCATCGACCACCTCCGGCCCCGCCAGCATGTTGCCCGCCGCGATCCCGCCGGGGAACAGCCGCTCGCCGGTCACCGGCGTGTTGGACTTGCCGGTATAGGCCGCGCCCGGCCCCGTCAGCGGCAGCGCCGAAAGCTGGCGCTGCGCCCGGCCGGCATCGGGCTCGGTCACCGCGCGCACCGCTTTTTCAGCGCTTTGGCCGTTCGCCATCATCTCCAGCACATCCTCGCCCCAGAAGGTCGAGGGGGCCATTCCCTGGCTCGCGCTCATCCCCGCCAGCGCATGGCCGCGCAGCACCCAGCCGCCCACGCACAGGCTGCCGGTGGCCGCCGCGCCGCCGATGGCACCACTCTCTTCGTCGCGCGCAAGGATCGAAAACGTCATGACACCTCCCCGGTTCGATTTCGGATATCTATCATGAAAAATTGACCGAAACAATTAATCATGATAATTCGGCCTCATCATAACGATCCATAAACCAACTGGGAGTGCATCAGATGAAACCTTTCGAATGGACCCGGCGGAGCCTCTTCGCGGCGGTCGCCGGCGTGGCGCTGGCCGCCGGTCTCGGAGCGCCCGCGCTCGCACAGACCCCGCCCGGCGTGCTGGTCGTGGGCCAGATCGCCGAGCCGAAATCGCTCGATCCGGCGGCGGTAACGGCAGTGAACGATTTCCGCATTCTGGTGAACCTCTATGAAGGTCTGCTGCGTTACCAGCCCGGCACGCTGGAAGTGGGCCCCGGCCTCGCCGAAAGCTGGGACGTGTCGGAAGACGGCACCGTCTACACCTTCCATCTGCGCGACGGCGTGATGTTCCATGACGGCACCCCGTTCAACGCAGAGGCGGTGAAGTTCAACTTCGACCGGATGCTGAACGAGGACCATCCCTACCACAATACCGGCCCCTTCCCGCTGGCCTTCTACTTCTCGTCGATCGCCTCGACGGAGGTGGTGGACGATCTGACGGTGCAGATCACGCTGAACGCCCCCTATGCGCCGTTCCTGTCGAACCTCGCCTACCCGACCGGGCTGATGGTCTCGCCCAGCGCGGTGATGGAACATGGCGCCGATTTCGGCCGCAATCCCGCTGGCACCGGCCCGTTCAAATTCGCCGAATGGCGCTCGAACGAGGCGGTGGTGATCGAGAAGAACCCCGATTACTGGGGCGATCCCGCCGGCACCGATGCGGTGGTGTTCCGCCCGATCACCGATGCCAATACCCGCGTGGCCGAAATGCTCGCCGGTGGCATCGACCTGATGGTCGAAGTGCCGCCCACCGCGCTTTCGGAATTCCAGGGCGAAAGCTTCAGCGTGGTCGAACAGGCCGGCCCGCATCTGTGGTTCCTGATCCTGAACGCCAAGGAAGGCCCGTTTGCCGACAAGCTGGTGCGCCAGGCGGCGAATTACGCGATCAACAAGGACGCGATCGTGAACGACGTGCTCGAAGGCACCGCCGAAGTGGCCGCCGGGCCGACGCCGCCCGCCTTCACCTGGGCCTATGACGAGAGCCTCGCTCCCTATCCCTACGACCCGGACAAGGCGCGCGAACTCATCGCCGAAGCCGGGGCCGAGGGCGCGGAGCTGACCTTCTATGTCACCGAAGGCGGGTCGGGGATGCTCGATCCGATCCCGATGGGCACCGCGATCCAGGCCGACCTGAACGCCGTGGGTTTCGACGTGAAGATCGAAACCTATGAGTGGAACACCTTCCTGGGCGAAGTGAACCCGGGGCTTGAGGGCAAGGCGGACATGGCCGAAATGGCCTGGATGACCAACGACCCCGACACCCTGCCCTTCCTCGCGCTGCGCACCGCCGCCTGGCCGGATCAGGGCGGGTTCAACTCCGGCTATTACTCCAACCCGGAAGTCGACGCGCTGCTCGAAGCCGCCCAGACCGCGACCGATCTCGACGAGCGCGCCGCGCTTTACAAAGAGATGCAGCAGATCGTGCATGACGACGCGCCCTGGGTCTTCGTCGCGAACTGGAAGCAGAACGCGGTGACGAGCGACAAGGTCGAGAACCTGACGCTGGAACCCTCCTTCCTGCTCTATCTCGAAGACGTGGTGAAGAACTGATGGGCCTCGGGCGGGGTATACCCCGCCCGACCCGACGGGGGCTCTGCCCCGTCGTGCCGGAGGCACGCCTCCGGGATATTTCCAGCAAGATGAAAGGGGGCGAAGGCTGTTTTCTTCGCTGCGGACGGGAGAGCCATGGGCGCCTATATCCTGAAACGACTGATCTCGGCGGTGCCGGTTCTGCTTGGCATCACCATCATCGTCTTCCTGATCATGGCGATGATCCCCGGCGATCCGGCCACGGCGATCCTCGGCAGCTATGCCACGCCGGAAAACGTCGAAAAGCTCAACCGCGATCTCGGGCTCGATCAGCCGCTGATCAACCGGTATTTCATCTGGCTCGGCAATATGCTCACCGGCGATTTCGGCCGCAGCTACAGCCTGAACCGCCCGGTGCTCGACGAGATCCTCGACCGGTTCAACGCGACCCTGATATTGGCGGGCGTGTCCTTTGTGATGTGTTCGGTGCTCGGCATTCTTGCCGGGGTGGTTTCGGCCACCCGCCAATACGGGTTCGCGGACAAGGCGATCACCTTCATCGTGCTGATCGGCATTTCGGTGCCGAGCTTCTTTCTCGGCATGATGATGATCCTGCTGTTTGCCGTGAACCTGCGGCTCCTCCCCGTTTCGGGCATGTATGCGATCTATGGCGGCGGCGATCTGCCCGACCTTGCCAGGCACCTGATCATGCCGGCCACGGCGCTGGCGGTGGTGGCCACGGGGGTGATCGCCCGGCTCTCGCGCTCGGCCATGCTGGAGGTGCTGCGGCAGGATTACATCCGCACCGCACGCGCCAAGGGGGTGGATGAGCGCCGGGTGATCATGGGTCATGCCCTGCGTGCGGCGATGGTAAGCATCATTCCGGTGCTCGGCATTCAGGCGGGCTTCGTGCTGTCGGGTTCGGTCTATATCGAGATCGTCTTCCAGTGGCCCGGCGTCGGCCGGATGCTGGTGGACGCGATCCTGAAGCGCGACATCATTCTGGTGCAGGGCGGCGTCGTCTTCGTCGCCGGGGCTTACGTGTTCTTCAACATCGTGGTGGACGTGGCGCAATCGCTCCTCGACCCGAGGATCAAGACATGACCACCTTTCTCAAGCTCCTCTTTCGCAACCGCCTTGCCGCCGTGGGCGCGGTGGTGCTCGCCGCGATCCTGCTCCTTGCCCTGATCACCCCGATCCTGCCGCTGGCCGACCCGGACGTGACCGCCACCGCCGACCGCTTTCAGCGCCCGTTCAGCACGGGGCATCTGCTCGGCACCGACCATCTGGGCCGCGATCTGCTTTCGCGGCTCTTGTGGGGCACGCGGCTTTCGCTGGCCGTGGGCATCGTCGCCGCGCTGGTGGCGGCCACGATCGGCTCGGGGATCGGCATCGTCGCGGGCTATTTCGGCGGGCGCACCGACAATATCATCATGCGCGGCGTCGATATGCTGATGGCGTTCCCGTATATCCTGCTGGCGCTGGCCATCGTCGCCGCGCTGGGGCCGGGGCTGATGAACGCGCTGATCGCCGTGGCGGCGGTGAACATCCCGTTCTTCGCGCGGAACATCCGCGGCGTGACGGTGGGGCTGGCGGGGCGCGAATTCATCGACGCCGCCCGGCTTGCCGGGATGGGCCATACCCGCATCATCCTTACCGAGCTTCTGCCCAACGTGCTCTCGACCATCGTCATCGCCATGTCGACCACGGTGGGCTGGATGATCCTCGAAACCGCCGGCCTCTCGTTCCTCGGCCTTGGCAGTCAGCCGCCGCAGGCCGATCTCGGCTCGATGCTGGGCGAGGCGCGCTCGGCGCTGATCACCAATCCGCATACCTCGGTGGTGCCGGGGATCATGATCTTTCTGATCGTGATGAGCATCAACCTGCTCGGCGACGGGGTGCGCGATGCCCTCGACCCGCGGTTGCGCTCCGGCGCGCTCACCCGCCCCCGCGCGGTAACGCTGGTGGACCGGCGCGGCAACGTGCCCCATGCCGATCAGAAGGGGCTTTTGAACATCCAGCAATTGGAAACGCAGTTCCATGTCGGCCCCCGTGTCTATCGCGCGGTCAACAAGGTGTCGCTCCACGTCAATCCCGGCGAGGCGCTGGGGGTGATCGGCGAGAGCGGCTCGGGCAAATCCGTCACCGCGCTCTCGGTGATGGGGCTGGTGGCCAGCCCGCCCGGCGTGATCACCGGCGGCGCGGTGCGGTATGAGGGCGAAGACCTGCTGGCAGCGAGCTATGACAGCCTGCGCCGCAAGCGCGGCAACAACGTGGCCTATATCTTTCAGGATCCGCTCAGCACCCTGCATCCGCTCTACCGGGTGGGCGACCAGCTGATCGAGGCGATCCAGGCCCATCACAAGGTGCCCGATGCCGAGGCGAAGGCGCGCGCCATCGAATTGCTGAAAGCCGTGCGCATCCCCAATCCCGAAAGCCGCATCCGCAATTTTCCGCATGAGATGTCGGGCGGGATGCGCCAGCGTGTCGGCATCGCCATGGCGCTGGCCAACGACCCCGATGTGATCATCGCCGACGAGCCGACGACGGCGCTCGACGTGACGGTGCAGGCGCAGATCCTCTCCCTGCTCGACGATCTGCGCCGCGAGCGCGGGCTGGCGATCATCTTCATCACCCACGATTTCGGCGTGGTGGCGCAGCTTTGCGACCGGGTGGCGGTGATGTATGCGGGCCGGATCGTCGAGGAAGGGCCGACCGCGACCATCCTCGAACACCCCGCCCATCCCTACACCAAGCGCCTGATGGCCTGTGTGCCGGAACTGGGCGGCGGCAAGCGCGAGTTGGCGGCCATTCCCGGCCTGCCGCCGGTGGTGTCGGACCTGCCGCCGGGCTGCGCCTTCGCGCCGCGCTGCACCAAGGCCACCGAGGCGTGCCAACAGGGCGAGATCGACCTGGCCGGCACCGCCACCCACACGGTGCGCTGCATCCATCCCGAGGAGGAACTGGCATGACCGCGCTCAAGGTTCGTGATCTGTCGAAGACCTTCCCGATCGGCGGCGGGCTGCTGGGCAGGGCGCGCGCCGGGGTGCGTGCCGTCCGGCCGATGAGCTTCGAGGTGCAGACCGGCGAAACGCTGGGCATCGTCGGTGAATCCGGCTGCGGCAAGTCCACGCTGGCGCGGATGCTGGTGGGGCTGCTGGAGCCCACCACCGGCCGGATCGAGATCGAGGACCGCCCGCTCGACAATGCCGACCCGGCGGCCTTCGGCAAGCTGATCCAGTATGTGTTTCAGGACCCGGTCAGCAGCCTCAACCCGCGCAAGACGATCAAGCAGATCATGGAGGCGCCGTTGAAGCGCCTCTATGGCCTCGACGCCGAGGAGCGCATGGGGCGCATCCGCGAAATCTTCGCCAGCGTGAACCTGCGCGAAGAGTTTCTCGACCGTTATCCGCACGAGTTTTCCGGCGGGCAGGCCCAGCGCATCGGCATTGCCCGCGCCCTTGCCGCCGCGCCCCGGATCATCATCCTCGACGAGCCGGTCAGCGCGCTCGACGTGTCGGTGCAGGCGCAGGTGCTGAACCTGCTGGCCGGGCTGCGCGAGGAGTTCAACCTCACCTATCTGTTCATCAGCCACGATCTTGCCGTGGTCGAGGCGGTGAGCGACCGGATCATGGTGCTCTATTTCGGCTCGGTGGTCGAGATCGGCCCGGCCGAGGAGGTTTTCAAAACCCCGCGCCACCCCTATACCAAGTTGTTAGCCGACAGCGCCCCGGTGGTGGGGCGAGCCCTGAGCGCGCCGGAGCAGAAAGACAGCGAGCTGCCCGATCCGCTCAACCCGCCCACCGGCTGCGCCTTCGCCGGGCGCTGCCCCCGCGCCACCGAGCGGTGCCTTACCGCCGAGCCTGAACTGAAACCGCTGGGAGAGCATCAGCTTGCCGCCTGCCACCACCCGCTTGAAGGATGAGCCGGAGCGTCCGCGCCTGAGCCGCCCGGCCCGCGTGGCCGAGGAGATCAAGGACTGGATCGTCCAGGAGCATTTCAGCGCGGGCGACAGGCTGCCATCGGAGCCGGACCTGATCGAGCGCTTCGGCATGGCCAAGGGCACGATCCGCGAGGCGATGCGCATCCTAGAAGCGCAGGGGCTGGTGAAAAGCCGCACCGGGCCGGGCGGCGGCACCTTCGTCCATGAGGTCTCGAAAGAGCGGGCACGGGCGCTGCTGGGCAATTACTTCTACTTCAAGGATCTCACGATCAAAGACATCTACCAGCTTCGCCGTGTGCTGGAGCCGGAACTGGCCGCCTCGCTCGCCGGCACGTTGTCGGACGATGTGCTGGAGCAGCTTCGCGAGATCGTCGGCGAATATTCCGAGCCCGCCAGCACGATCGACGAAGAGCGCGAACAGCACGTCGCCTCGCTGCGGTTTCACGCTCTTCTGGCCGAGCAGGCCGACAATGCGCTGCTCGGGTTCCTGATCGACTTCATGGTCAACATGCTGTCGGACCTGACCGTCTACCGCAAACTCTACGAGCCGCCCAATGTCGAACTCTGGCAGCGCGGCGCGGCGTTTCACCTCGAACTGATCGACGCGCTGCGCCTGGGCGACGCCGACACGGCGCGGCTGGTGATGCGCGATCACATGGAGACGGCCCAGAAGCTCATGGAAGGGCAGGAAGCCGAGATGCAGCGGCGGTTCATCACCGAGTGAGACGCGCCGGGGTGTCACATCTCCGGCCCCCCGGGGAGCAGTCTGCCGGCATGACGCAAGCGGCCTGCCACGAGGCAAAGCGCCCGTTCAGATTTGCCGCACCCCGGGATCGCGCACGCTTTCCATCGAAACGAAGGTGGAGGTGGCGGCCACATGCGGCAGGCGCGAGACGCTTTCGCTCAGCACCCGGCGATACTCGCGGATATCGCGGGTGCGCACTTTGATCAGGTAATCGAACCCGCCCGCGATCATGTGGCATTCCTCCACTTCGGGGATCTGGCGCACCGCCGCGTTGAAGGCCTGCAATGCCTGCTCGCGGGTATCGGACAGGCGAAGCTGCATGAAGGCCACATGCTCCAGCCCCAGTTTGCGCGCCGACAGCTCGGCGCGGTAGCCGGTGATCACCCCCTCCGCCTCCAGCCGCTTCACCCGCGCGGTGACCGGCGATTTCGACAATCCGACCGTCTGCCCCAGCTCGATCATCGAGATCCGCCCGTCGCGTGCGAGCGCGTCGAGAATGGCGCGGTCGATCTTGTCGAGTCTCGGCGGGGTATCGTCCTGCATGTCTGTTTTCCTGTTCTGACCGTGCATTTCAGCCGTTTCGCCTTTGCGATTTCCATCTTCGGGAAATCTGGGCGGTTCGGATGGGATATTATGGCCTCATAGCCTTCAGGGAAACCCGCCATGATCGACCTCGACCCGAAATGGGACCGCGCCAAGCGCCGTGACGAAACCGAACTGCTCGCGGCGCTCACCGAAACCGCCGCGCTTGACGAGGCGGCGCGCGCCGCCATCGTCACCAAGGCCGCCGGGCTGGTCGAGCGCATCCGCAAAGCCTCGCGCCCCGGCCTGATGGATGTGTTCCTTGCCGAATACGGGCTATCCACCGATGAGGGCGTGGCGCTGATGTGTCTGGCCGAGGCGCTTCTGCGCGTGCCCGACGCCGACACGATCGACGCGCTGATCGAAGACAAGATCGCACCGTCCGACTGGTCGAAGCATATCGGCCATTCGACCTCGCCGCTGGTCAACGCCTCCACATGGGGCCTGTTGCTCACCGGCAAGGTGCTGGACGAGGCCGAGCCGGGCATCGCGGGGATGCTGCGCGGCATGGTGCGGCGTCTGGGCGAGCCGGTGATCCGCACCGCCGTGGGCCGGGCGATGCGCGAGATGGGCCGGCAATTCGTGCTCGGGCAGGATATCGGCGCGGCGATGAAACGCGCCGAGGGCAAAGAGGCCAGGGGCTTCACCTATTCCTACGACATGCTGGGCGAGGCGGCGATGAATGCCACCGATGCCGCCCGCTATGCCGAGGCTTACGCCCGCGCCATCGCCGCCATTTCCGCCGCCTGCAAGCCCGGCGACATCGCCACCAATCCCGGTATCTCGGTCAAGCTCTCGGCGCTGCATCCGCGCTATGAAGTGGCCAAGACGGCGCGGGTGATGGCCGAGCTGGTGCCGGTTCTCTCCCGCCTCGCCCGCCAGGCCGCCGCGGCGGGGATGGGCCTCAACGTCGATGCCGAAGAGGCCGACCGGCTGGGCCTCTCGCTCAAGGTGATCGAGGTGGTTCTGGCCGACCCGGCACTGGCCGGATGGGACGGCCTCGGCGTGGTGGTGCAAGCCTATGGCCGCCGCGCGGGCAAGGTGATCGAAGGGCTCTACGAGATCGCCGCCCGGCTCGACCGGCGGATCATGGTGCGGCTGGTCAAGGGCGCCTATTGGGATACCGAGATCAAGCACGCGCAGGTGCAGGGGCTGGCGGATTTTCCGGTGTTCACCCGCAAGGCCGCCACCGATGTGAGCTATCTCGCCAATGCAAGCCGGCTGCTGCGGATGACCGACCGGATCTATCCGCAATTCGCCACCCACAACGCCCATACCGTCGCCGCGATCCTGCATATGGCCGAGGGCCTCGCGCCTTCGGCCTACGAGTTCCAGCGCCTGCACGGGATGGGCGAGGCGCTGCACGATATCGTGCATGCCGAGCACGGCACACGCTGCCGGATCTACGCCCCGGTCGGCGCGCATCGCGATCTGCTCGCCTATCTCGTGCGGCGGCTGCTGGAGAACGGGGCCAACTCCTCCTTCGTCAACCAGATCGTCGACGATGCCGTGCCCGCGACCGAGGTCGCCGCCTGCCCGTTCGAGACGCTGGCGCAGGCGCCGGGGCCGTTCGAGCCGGCGCTGCAGACCGGGCCGGAACTGTTCGCCCCCGAGCGGGCGAACGCGGCGGGGTTCGATCTGTTCGACGTGACCGAGCTTCAGCGCATCGACGCCGCCCGCCCCGCCCCCGCGCCCTGGCGGGTGGCGCCGATCCTTGCCGGGCCGGTCGCGGGTGACGCGGTGGAAGCGGCCCATAACCCCGCCACCGGCGAAAAGATCGGCGACGTGGTGCTGTCCAGCGTGGCGGATGTGGAAACCGCGCTCGCCTCTGCCGCCCCATGGGATGCCCCCGCCGAGACCCGCGCCGAGGTGCTGAACCGCACCGCCGATCTTTACGAGCGCAACTTCGGCACGCTCTTCGCCCTGCTCGCCACCGAAGCGGGCAAGACCCTGCCCGACGCCGTGGCCGAGCTGCGCGAAGCGGTGGATTTCCTGCACTACTACGCCGCCGGGGCGCGCGGGCAGGCGCATGGCCCGCGCGGCATTTTCACCTGTATTTCGCCGTGGAACTTTCCGCTCGCCATCTTCACCGGCCAGATCGCGGCGGCGCTGGCCACCGGCAACGCGGTGCTGGCCAAACCGGCCGAAACCACCCCGGCCATCGCCGCCTGGGGCGTGCGGCTGATGCATGAGGCGGGCGTGCCGCGCACCGCGCTTCAGCTTCTGCCGGGCCATGGCAGCGTGATCGGCGCGGCGCTCACCTCCGATGCACGAGTGAACGGCGTGGCCTTCACCGGCTCCACCGCCACCGCCCGCCACATCCAGCGCGCCATGGCCGGGGCCTGCGAACCGGGCACGCCGCTAATCGCCGAAACCGGCGGGCTGAACGCAATGGTGGTCGATTCGACCGCCCTGCCCGAACAGGCGGTGCGCGATATCGTGGCTTCGGCCTTCCAGTCTGCGGGGCAACGCTGCTCGGCGCTGCGCTGCCTCTACGTGCAGGAGGACGTGGCCGGCACGATCCGCGAGATGCTGATCGGGGCGATGGACGAGCTGGCGCTCGGCGATCCGTGGGAGCTCGCCACCGATGTCGGCCCGGTGATCACGCCCGCGGCGCGCGACGGGATCGCCGCCTATGTCGATGCCGCCGAGGCGGAGGGACGGCTGATCCACCGGCTCGCCGCGCCGCCGCAGGGCACCTTCGTGGCGCCTTCGCTGATCTCGGTCGGCGGCATTCGCGATCTGGAGCGTGAAGTGTTCGGCCCGGTGCTGCACCTCGCCACCTTCAGGGCGCGCGATCTGGCGCAGGTCATCGCCGATGTGAACGCCACCGGCTACGGCCTCACCTTCGGGCTGCACACAAGGATCGACGACCGGGTGCAGCAGATCGCCGATGCGGTGCAGGCGGGCAATATCTACGCCAACCGCAACCAGATCGGCGCCGTGGTCGGCAGCCAGCCGTTTGGCGGCGAGGGGCTGTCGGGCACCGGGCCAAAGGCGGGCGGGCCGCATTACCTTGCCCGTTTCACCCGCGCGCCCGGACCGCGCGCCAATATCCGCCCCGAAGGTAAGGCCGATACCGCCAGGATCGCCGCCGCGCTCGATACCGGCGCGCCTGCCGTGGTGAGCACCTGCCACCTGCCCGGCCCCACCGGCGAGTTGAACCGGCTCACCACCCTGCCGCGCCCGCCGGTGCTCTGCCTCGGGCCGGGGCCGAAAGCGGTGCGCATGCAGGTCGAGGCGGTGGAAAAGCTGGGCGGGCGTGCCGTGGCCGTGGGTGCGGGGCTGGACCCGGCGGCGCTCGCCACCCTGCCCCCCTTCGGCGCGCTGATCTGGTGGGGCGACGACGACACCGCCCGCGCCTATGCCACGGCACTGGCCGGGCGGGACGGGCCGATCCTGCCGCTCGTCACCGGCCAGCCCGATGCGGCCCATGTGCTGTATGAGCGCCATCTCTGCGTCGACACCACCGCAGCCGGCGGCAATGCCAGCCTGCTCGCGGGCGGCTGACGCCCCAAACAAAACGCCCCGGCCGCCTGGCCGGGGCGTTCGCTTGCTAGGGAAAGGCCGGGGTCAGCCCTTGCCCTTCAGGTCGTTGTAGAGCTGGAATGCCTGCCCGGGTTTCTCCAGATCGTGCACCACCGCCGATACCGCCTGGATCATCGCAACCGGGTCTTCCGCCTGGAAGATGTTGCGCCCCATATCGACACCCAGCGCCC
>NZ_BROH01000024.1 GCF_027923545.1 Sinisalibacter aestuarii
CGGTCATCCGCGAGAACCGGACGCCACCAGCCGAGCCAGCTTATGGCGGGAACCCAGAAACAGCGCTGCCAGCAGCAAGGGCAGGACGACACTTCTGAACACGCCATCGCGGCCGACCAATGCGGTGTGGTCGCTCCCCACCAGTGTCCAGGTTCTGACGAAGACGACGAGATAGAGAAGATAAACAGTGAGACCGAGCCTCCAGTTCGGTTGATGTTTCACGCCGCTGCCTCCGCGTTTCGGGCTATGGGTCACGTGGCGGCGGCGGTGGCCGTCAGCATCGACAGACCGAAGAATATCCAGTCGTTCAGAATATGGGCCCCGGCCGAGACCCAGAGGTTCCGGGTGATGATATAGGGCAGGATGAGAACGATCCGCGCGATCGCGACCCCGAGAAGAAGCTGGACGATCTTCCAGTCATAGGTGGCGCCGTGCTCGATGGCGAAGATCACGGCCACGATCAGAACGGCGAGCATGATGGCGGATTTCCGGCCCATGCCGCCGCGGGCGGTGAACCACCAGAGCAAAGCGAGAAACGGCAGGATCGAGGTCACCTCCTCGCCAATGAGCTGAATGCCGGTCAGGGCGAAGAAATGCAGCGCCTGCCCGGCCTCCAGTGCCCCGGCATCCGACATCGCCGAATTCGCGGTTGCATCGGTCAGCGAGGTGATCAGCGCGCCGGTGACCAGCGTCACGAGCAGGTTGAGGACCGCAAAGCCGATCATCAGCAGCACATCCACGCCCCGCACGGGCCGGAACAGCGCCGTCCAGTGCCGTCCCGCCACCAGCGCCAGCGCGGCCAGCGGGATCGCCCAGAACAGGAATGCGAGCAGGTAGCGCCACGCCCCGCCATCCACCATGCGCGGGCCAAGCAGAAGCACGGCGAAGCCAAGCGCCACGCCCGCCAGCACCAACACCCAACCACCCGTGGCTATTCCGACCGGTCGTCCACGATAATAGGGAAAGTCGTCGCCTTTGCGTTCGAACCAGAACATACGTTCCGGCGTCGCCGATCTGTCGCTCATGACGTGCCCTCCCTGTTGCGCAAGGCCGCGCCCCGCCGGACTGCCTGTCCGATGGGGCGCGGCCGCGGCGTCTTAGCTTACTGCAACGTCACAAGGCCGCCTTTGCCGCCGGCACTGAAGGTCAGCAGGTATCTTCCGTTACCGTTGTTCTTCAGGATGGCGCTGCCGGTATCGCCATTGGTGCAATGGATCACCGTGCTTCGGGTCTGGCCGCGCCGTGGCAGGGAGTCGATGGACCCGGTGCAGCTGAACCCGTCGGTGGTTGCCGTGAGGATCACCGCATAGACCCGGCCATTGTTCGAGGTCACATGCCCGAAGAGCGGGCCGCCCAGGGTCACCGTACCGGTGCCGCGCAGATGTGTCGACGGGCCGCCGCCGCCTTCGGCGGTTCCGCCGCCCTGCTCGCGCAGATAGCCGGCAACCGCGTCGTCGGCGCGCTGGCGCTGGGCGCGGGTGCAGCTCGATCCCGACTGGATGCGGCTGCCATTGGCATTGTAAAGCATTGTGCAGCCCGAGGCCCATTGCACCTCGATCTCGCCGCTGCTGCGCACGTAGAGCCGCGGCACATCGGATGAACCGCCCGTTGAGGTGCCGCCGGATTCACGCAGATAGGCGCCGCTGGCCCAGCCGGTGATGCTGCCATCGCGTGTCTGGACTTTGCACCAGCGCGAATTTCCCGAGCCCTGGCAACCGAGATTGCGCAGAACCGCGCCATTGGGCGCGCGGGCGATGATGCGGTTGAGCGTGCTGGGTCCGGAGCGGATATTGAGCGTGTCGCCCGACGAAACGCCGGTCACCTGCCAGAAATCCGGGCCGCCGGCCTGCACAAGGATCAGCCCGTCGGGCCCCGGATCGCCCGGTGGAATGGCATGATCCAATGACGGGGCGGCTTCTGGCACGATGTCGATCGTACCGAAGGCCGAGGCCGGGCCTGACGCCACCCCGGCCGCCATAACGATGGCGCTGAAAATCTTTGTAAATATGCGCATTCTCTGTCCTCCAGCTCTGGATTCAATAGCCAAAATTTTCCGGGCTTGCCGTTGAAGCTCCCGCGCCGGATCGGGACCGGGTCTTTGGCAGAAGCCGCAATGGCCCGCCGAAACACGGCGGATAACTCGCACGACTTGTCTTTCGCGGCGCGCTGGCCGCGTGCGATCCGGGGCTACTTGGCCGCCTCGGCAGCCGCGAAGTCGGAGGTGACGAGCTGAACCTCCGAGCAGCTCGCCCCGGCATTGATCCGAACGCCCGCGGGGTTGTAGAGCACCGTGCAGCCGGAGGCCCAGGAGGCTTCGATCTCGCCGGAGGGGCGGATGTAAAGGTCCGGGCCGAGCGGGCTGGCGGACGGGAGTGTCGTCCCGGTGCCTGCCGCCGCCGGCATCGCGCCTTCGCGCAGGAACCGGCCCGCGACCCAGCCGCGATAGGCGCCGTCATCCACCTCGACATGGCACCAGCGCCCATCGCCTTGCCCCTCGCAGCCCAGATTGCGCAGCAATTGCCCGTTGGCGGCCTTGCCGACCGCCGCATAGCCGGTGCCGGGCCCGGAGCGGACATTGAGCGATCCGTTCACGCTGACCTGCCACCAATCCGGCCCGCCCGCCTCGCCATCGGCGTAATCGGGTGCCGGTATGACCGCTGCGGTGCCGGCGCTGTCGTCGCCGAGGAACATCACCCCCGACGTGCTGCCGTCCTCATACGCGATACATTGCCACGGCGCGCGATCCGGCCCCACGGCAAGCTGCACCATCGTGCCCGCTTCGGAGAAGTCGGAGCTGACCACCGCGACATCGCCGGTATTCGCCATGTCGGAAACCGCCGCGAGGCAGACGCTCTCCGGGTCCGTCGCGGCAACCACGGCAGCACCCCCGCCGCCACCGCCGCCGTCGATGTTCACCGCGATGGTGTAGTCCGCCGTCTCATTGCGGCGCGCGGCATTGCGCATCAGGTAGACGCGGATCACCCAGTCGCCGTCCGACGGCAACACGTCCTCGAAATGCAGCCCGTTGATCGACCCGACATAGATCGCCGCCGGATCGCCGGCCTTCATGACGTTGAAATAGGAGCTGGCATTCGAGGTGGTCATGTCGACGCTCATGGTCTGGCCGGCGGAGGCGGTCAGCACGTAATCGACGATCTGATCTCCGGTGATCGCGCCCTGAAGACTGGTGCCGGTCGTTCCCGCGGCAAAAGCGACGTGCTCGGTCTGGATCGCCTGCGCGATACCCTGGGCAGGCGCGGCAAGGGCCAGACAGGTGGCCAGGACGGTCAGGATCGGGGGGCGTGCGAACATGATATGGTCTCTCCGTTACAGTCTTGGTATTTGGCCCGGTCGGGCGGCACCTGGTTGCGCGGCGGGCCGCACGAGGCAATGACCGGCCCGCCGCGCCGCCATGTCCCTACCGGGCACCTGGCAGAGGGTCGTCGGGTTTGACGAAGTCGACCTTGATATCGTCGATGCAGGAGGCATCGAGCGGGGCGGTCGGGTTGTTGAGGAAGGCCACCGAAATATCTGCGGCGCAGGGCTGGAAAATCAGGCTGCCATGGCCGGCTTCGGGGAAGACGAAGTTGCGTCCGTTGGGCAGCGTCTCGACCGCCACCGCGCCCCAGCGCCACGACGTCTGCGTGTCCTTGATCCCGTTCAGGGCCAGCACCGGCACATCCGAGACCACCGAGTCGTGAAACCCGTCGCGCGGATGCGGTTCGAAATGGGCGCATTTATCGTATTGGCCGGTTTCCTCGGCAAAGAGCAGGACGAAGGGATACCGTTCGCCCAGTTCGGCGAGACGGGCCTTGAAGCCCTCGATGCTGTTATAGGGCATGTCTTCCTGACAGGCGTAGATCCCCTGATTGATTGCGCTGCGCATGAGCGCTTCGTATTTCGACGCGTCGCGGGTGGCGCTTTCGAAGATGAGGGCGAAGTCGGCATCGGTCATCGCCGCGATCAGGCCGAGCAGCGTCTCGCGGTCGGCGCCGGTGAAATGCGCCTCCACCCAGTCGATCAGCGGCTGCGGCCCCGGGATCTGGGTTTGCAGCATGGCGAAATCCTGCACCATCGCCGTCAGGGCATCCGGGTCACCATTCGCCAGGGCGGCCTGGGTGGAACGTGCATCGAAGGCTTCGGCGACGCTGGCCGTCTCGCGGGCTTCGCCCAGATCGGCCTTCAGACGTTCGATTGCGGCGACGGCGCCTTTGTCGAGATGTTCCATCGCCTGCGCCCCCTCCAGCGCCAATCGCACCAGGGCGCGCTCGTCTTCGGTCAGGCCCTTCACGTCGCCGAACGCCGCCGTCGGGTCGGGCTGCGGCATGGTCGAGATCGCATCATAGGCATCGGTCTTGCCCTCGGCGAGTTCGGCGAAGATCCGGGGCAGCCAGGCGGTGATGGGCCGCTTTTCCATCGGCGCGTTGCGGGCGATGAAGGCAAGTGTGAACAACGATACCATGTTGATTTCCGGCTGACCCCGGCTGGCCGGCACCGGGTCGTTGATCAGCCTTTCGAACGCGGCGTTGATCGTCGCGCGCAGATCGGGATAGGCGGCATTGCACACCTCGTCCGCCGCGCATTGATCCACCAGCGCATCGGCGGCATCGGCATAGGGGCCGAGCAGATCGTCGTAGAGAAACACGCTGGACGGCGCGACCCCGTCGATCACCACCGAGCGCACGCCCGCCGGCGCGGTCCGCAGCACTTCGAGCGCAAGCCGGGTGCCGTAGGAGATGCCGTAGATATTGTATGTCGGGTAGCCGATCGCCGTCATTAGCGCGCGCACGTCACGGGCGTTGTTCTCGGTGTTATAGGCCGTCAGATCGGCGTCGCTGGCGCGGATTTCTTCCAGGCAGGGGTCGATCACCCTGGCCAGCAGCTCGCCCGGCAGTTCCCGCGTGCCCGCGGGAACCTTGGCCAGTTCGACGATGTGATCGGCCATATCCCGGTAGCAGTTCACCGTGCGCGACGACAGGGCCGCCGCCCGCTGATCGAAGGCGACGATATCGCGGGTGCGGCGGTGCTCGCGGAAGATCAGATCGCCGACCGGCCCGAGCGCCTCCAGCGTGCCGCCGCCCGGCCCCCCATGCAGGTAGACCAGCGGATCGGGGGCGGGCGAGCGCGAGGCGGCTTTGATGATGGCGAATTCCAGCGGTATCCGGTTGCCGTCCGGCCGGGCATAGTCTTCCGGCACGCTCACCGTGCCGCAGATGACGGTCTGGCCTTCCACCTCGATGGTTCCGGGCGGAAATTCGCAGGCTTCGACCGTGACCGGATATCGCGCATCGTAGCCGCCTGCGTGCAACTGGTCGAAATCGGCGTTGGGCTGGCCGGCCACCATTGCGGCAACAACGGCGAAGATCTGTTCTGGGGTCACGA
>NZ_BROH01000025.1 GCF_027923545.1 Sinisalibacter aestuarii
GGCTCTGCCTCAATCTGTGTGGCGCACTATCCTGAGAACGGGAAGATTCAGGAGGGATAGTGATGATTTCAAGGAAGCACTGGTCGCCCGGGAGCGATGTTTCCGTTCAAAGCGTTGAGCGGCGCGATTCCGGCGGGTGGACTGTATCCGGCAGTCTGACACCAAACGGCATCTGCCCAGACTGTGGATTGCAATCGCGACGTCGTCACGGCTGGCGGCGTAGGCGGCTGCAGGATTATCCCGCCCATGGTGACGGGGTTACGGTAACCCTCTGGGTTTGCCGTTGGCGATGTTTGGCACCCGCCTGCCCGCGCCGGACTTTCTCGGACCAGATCGGCTCGATTGCGCGTCCTTTTGCGCGGCGCACTTCGCGTGTCGGGGAAATTGTCAGCCATCTTGGGCACGCGACCGGCGGGCGGCCTGCCGAGCGGCTCTTGCATCGCTTGGGCCTTGGGGTCAGTGATGACACGGTGCTTAGGCAGCTGAAGAACCGTGCTCAAGACACTGCCGAGCCGCCGACCGTCATCGGGATCGACGACTGGAGCTGGCGGAAGTCGCAGACCTACGGCACGATCATTGTCGATCTGGAGCGTCGCGCGGTCATCGATGTTCTCGAAGATCGTGATGTGGTCACCTGCACCGACTGGCTGAAACGACATCCCGAGGTGGAAGTGATCAGCAGAGATCGCTGCGGTCTCTACGCCCAGGCTGCCCGGCAAGGCGCGCCGCAAGCGGAACAGGTCGCCGACCGGTTTCATATCGTGCAGAACCTGCGGCAGGCTATCGAGGAGCAGATGAACCTTCACGGCCGTGCGACCGGCAGGGCGCTGCTGTCCGACGCCGACAATATCACCGCAGAGGGAAGCCTTCTGAAGTCCCGCCTTGCGCACAGGACGTCTCGGGAAGAGATTTTCACCACCATCCATGCGCTTCGAAATCAGGGGCTTACCTGCAGCGAGATTGGGCGGCGAACAGGGTTCCCTCGTCGCAGCATCGCGAAATGGCTGCAGTTCGAGACGCCGCCGGACCGCAGGCGGGCAGCTTTGAAGCCGACTTCGCCGTGGTACTTTGAAGAGTTCCTGAGCCAAAGCTGGAAGGGCGGAATTCGAACTGGAAGCGCCCTGTTCCGTCTGATCCGAGAGCGTGGCTACGAGGGGAGCCCGACGCATTTGCAGCGGCTGCTGGCGGGGTGGCGCAGAGCCGAAAAGCAAGCGAAGGGCCCTGCCTTGGAGCACCAGATCCTGGAACCGGTCCGGGACCCGGAAACGGGGCACGCGATCTCCCCGGTCATCGCGGCAGCGCTGTGTATCAAACCCCGCGGAAAACTCACCCCGGATCAGGCGCGGAAAGTCGACGCGCTCAAGGCTGGCTCTCCCGCCTTCGCAACGATGCGCTGCCTCGTCATGCGGTTCAACGGTATCCTGCGTGGCCGCGAGGCAGACCCGCTCCCTGCATGGATCGACGACGCGATCGAAACCGACCTGGCGCCCATCGTGCGCTTCGCACGCACATTGAACCGGGATTTCGATGCGGTAAAAAACGCTATCGAGATGCCCTGGAGCAACGGCCAAGCAGAAGGTCAGATTAATCGTCTGAAGACCCTCAAACGCGCCATGTACGGCCGAGCCGGGCCAGAACTGTTGAGGGCAAGAATGCTGCCCCTCCGCCACACAGATTGAGGCAGAGCC
>NZ_BROH01000026.1 GCF_027923545.1 Sinisalibacter aestuarii
CACCGCATTGGTCGGCCGCGATGGCGTGTTCAGAAGTGTCGTCCTGCCCTTGCTGCTGGCAGCGCTGTTTCTGGGTTCCCGCCATAAGCTGGCTCGGCTGGTGGCGTCCGGTTCTCGCGGATGACCGTCCGGCGCGGCCATCCTGGGCGTTGTGGATCGTGCTGGCGGCGATGGCTGCCGAGATTTTCGTGCTGCTGGGGGCGACCGGCTGGTCGGACCTGGCCGCAAGCCACCTGGCGCTGCTGGTGCTGGCTGGCCTGCTTGTCGGCTTCAACGAGGAAGCGCTGACGCGCGGCGTGCTGATCGTGGCGTTCCGCGGCTCGATGAGATCCGAGGTATCCGCCGCCCTGCTCGCCGCTTTGCTGTTCGGCGCGATGCATCTGCCGAACGGGTTCTTCGGAATCGGCCTGGCCGGCGGCGTGCTTCAGGCCCTGATGGCATTTCTGGCGGGGCTTGGTTTCTACGTATTGCGGCGCGTGTCGGGGACGATCCTGCTGCCAATGGCAATGCACGGCCTGTAGGATTTTTCGGCCTTCGCGCGTCAGGCCTCCGGTGGCGAGGTGCCCGGACCCGGGCCGGTGTTCCAGTTCGCAACCTAAATCGTTTCGACATTAACCTGAGACATATCCGGCAGCCTTGAAATAGTTCCAGCACTCTGCTGGGTTGTAGAGGTCGCAGATTGATCCGATGGCCTCGAAGACTTCGGTGAAGGTTCTTGCACCGATCCGTCGCAAGTGGGCTTTCAGCTTCGAGTATGCCTGCTCCATGGGGTTCAGATCGGGCGAGTACGGCGGCAGGTGGAGGAACCAGCAGCCGTGATCGCGCAAGGCCTGTGCGGCCTCCTTG
>NZ_BROH01000027.1 GCF_027923545.1 Sinisalibacter aestuarii
CGCAGCGACACGTCCTGAATGTAGAGCCGGGTCTTGTCGGTGATCGCCATGTCAGGCCGCCTTTCCGTCGCGGTGCGCCCGGGCCCAGCTTTCCGCCGTGGCCTTGGCCGCAGAAGTCATGATGTCGAGATTGCCGGCATAGGTCGGGAAGTAGTCGCCATTGCCTTCGACCTCGAGGAAGATCGAGGTCTTCAGCCCCGAGACCTTGCCGATCCCCGGCACGTTCAGCGGCGCATTGTCGCCGATCCGCTCGAACTGGACCGTTTGCTTCAGCCGGTAGCCGGGCACGTAACCCTGCACGTCCTCCACCATCCGCGCGATGCTCTCGCGGATGGCGTCCTCGCTGCCGCCCTCGCTCAGCGTGAACACCGTATCGCGCATCAGCATCGGCGGATCGGCCGGGTTGAGGATGATGATCGCCTTGCCCCGCTCCGCGCCGCCGACCTTTTCGATCGCCCGGCTCGTGGTCTGGGTGAACTCGTCGATATTGGCCCGCGTGCCCGGCCCCGCCGAGCGCGACGACACCGAGGCGACGATCTCGGCATAGACCAGCCGGTCCACCGCCCGGCGCACGGCGTGAACCATCGGAATGGTCGCCTGGCCGCCGCAGGTCACCATGTTGAGCGCGGTCGCGGTCTGCTCCTCTTCGAGATTGACCGGGGGCACCACGAAGGGGCCGATCGCGGCCGGCGTCAGGTCGATCACCTGCTTGCCGTCGGCGATCAGCACCGGGTGATGCACCTCATGGGCATGGGCCGAGGTGGCATCCATCACGATGGCGATCTCGCCATAGCCCGGCATCGCGC
>NZ_BROH01000028.1 GCF_027923545.1 Sinisalibacter aestuarii
ATGGGGTTCAGATCGGGCGAGTACGGCGGCAGGTGGAGGAACCAGCAGCCGTGATCGCGCAAGGCCTGTGCGGCCTCCTTGTTGCGATGTGTGGCCAGGTTATCGAGGATGACAACGGTGCCTGGTGCGATCTCTGGCACGAGCACTTCCCGGATGTAGGTGGCAAAGGCGGAGCCGTCCATTGCGCCTTTGATGACCCACGGGGCGATCAGGGCATCTTGTGTCAAACCCGTGATCAGCGTCTGCGCGCCCCAACTGCCAAAGGGCGCATCCATTGTCAGGCGCTCGCCGCGTTTTGCCCTTCCACGCAGGCGCGCGAGGTTGGTCTTCACCGCGGTTTCATCAATGAAGACAACGCGATCCGGCAAGGCCGCAATGGCTGGCAAGCGGTATCTGAACCAGTCGGCCCGTTGCTGCCTTACCTTGGCGCGGCGGCGCTCGGTGGCGACCAGCGACTTTTTTTGTACGTGAAGCCGAGCCGGGACAGCAGGTTGGCGATGGAGGAGTGGTGCACCCGCACGCCCTCTGCCTCGGCCAGCGCATCGCGTAACTCAAAGAGCGTGATGTCGGGGTCCTGCGCGACCAGCTCCTCAAGGAAGGCCTGATGCGGAGCGAGCTTTCCCTTGCCGCGCGGCGGTCCCTGGGGGGCTGGTTCCGCATGGCCCATCGTCCTCACCTGGCGCGCCCAACGTGCGCCCGTCGCGGGCGAAAGCTGCAAACGCAACGCTGCCGCGCGCCCGCTTAACCCTTCTTCAATGTATCTCTGAAATCGCG
>NZ_BROH01000029.1 GCF_027923545.1 Sinisalibacter aestuarii
CACCGCATTGGTCGGCCGCGATGGCGTGTTCAGAAGTGTCGTCCTGCCCTTGCTGCTGGCAGCGCTGTTTCTGGGTTCCCGCCATAAGCTGGCTCGGCTGGTGGCGTCCGGTTCTCGCGGATGACCGCACTAGGCCGTAGACTCATTAGCCCGTATTGCGATGCGGATGGCGGCCAGAGTGACGCCGGCCATGAAGGTCTCGGCATATTTGTCGTAGCGGGTGGCCAGGCCCCTGTATTGCTTCAGTTTGTTGAAGAACCTCTCGATGATGTTGCGCCGCCGGTAGAGGGCGCGGTCGTAGGGATGGGGCAGCTTGCGCGGGGCCTTGGCGGGGATGTTCGGGGTCGCGCCGCGGGCGCGGATCGTGGCGAGGATGGCGTTCGAGTCATAGGCCTTGTCGGCCATGAGGATCTGCCCCGGCGCGAGCTGCGCGAGCATATCCCCCGCGACCTTGCTGTCGTGAACCTGTCCTGGCGTGAGCTTGAAAGCGACCGGTCGCCCGCGGCCGTCGACGAGCGCATGCAGCCTGGTCGTCAGCCCGCCCCGGGAACGTCCCACGCCAT
>NZ_BROH01000030.1 GCF_027923545.1 Sinisalibacter aestuarii
TCAGCGCCTCGATCGGCGCATTGCCCGCGCCCGCGCCGAGCCCGGCCAGCGAGCCGTCGACCCGCACCGCCCCGGCCCGCACCCCCGCCACCGCATTGGCGACGCCGTGATGCAGGTTCTCATGGGTGTGGATGCCAACCTCGGTTTCGGGTTTCAGCCCGCCGCGCAGCGCGGTCACGCGCGCGGTGATGTCGTCGGGCAGCATCGCGCCCGAACTGTCGACCACATAGACGCATTCGGCGCCATAGCTCTCCATCAGCTTCGCCTGGTCCAGCAGCGCCTCGGGCGGGGTCATATGCGCCATCATCAGAAAGCACGCCGTGTCATAGCCAAGATCGCGGGCCACGCGGATATGCTGGCGCGACACATCGGCCTCGGTGCAATGGGTGGCGATGCGCACCGAACTGGCCCCGGCTTCGCGCGCCGCCTTCAGATCCTCGGCCAGCCCGATCCCCGGCACCAGCAGCACCGTGATCCGCGCCCGCGACACCGCCG
>NZ_BROH01000031.1 GCF_027923545.1 Sinisalibacter aestuarii
AGAGACTTACGACGAGCTGATCATGATCGACTCGACGATGATGCGGGTTCACCAGCACGGCGCCACGGCCGCAAAAAGGGGGGCGCCGATCATGGCGTGGGACGTTCCCGGGGCGGGCTGACGACCAAGCTGCATGCGCTCATCGACGGCTGCGGGCGACCGGTCGCTCTCAAGCTCACGCCAGGGCAGGTTCACGACAGCAAGGTCGCGGGGGATATGCTCGCGCAGCTCGCGCCGGGGCAGATCCTCATCGCCGACAAGGCCTATGACTCGAACGCCATCCTCGCCACGATCCGCGCCCGCGGCGCGACCCCGAACATCCCCGCCAAGGCGCCCCGAAAACTGCCCCATCCCTACGACCGCGCCCTCTACCGGCGGCGCAACATCATCGAGAGGTTCTTCAACAAACTGAAGCAATACAGGGGCCTGGCCACCCGCTACGACAAACACGCCGAGACCTTCATGGCCGGCGTCACTCTGGC
>NZ_BROH01000032.1 GCF_027923545.1 Sinisalibacter aestuarii
ATGGCGTGGGACGTTCCCGGGGCGGGCTGACGACCAGGCTGCATGCGCTCGTCGACGGCCGCGGGCGACCGGTCGCTTTCAAGCTCACGCCAGGACAGGTTCACGACAGCAAGGTCGCGGGGGATATACTCGCGCAGCTCGCGCCGGGGCAGATCCTCATGGCCGACAAGGCCTATGATTCGAACGCCATCCTCGCCACGATCCGCGCCCGCGGCGCGACCCCGAACATCCCCGCCAAGGCGCCCCGAAAACTGCCGCACGCCAACGACCGCGCCCTCTACCGGCGGCGCAACATCATCGAGAGGTTCTTCAACAAACTGAAGCAATACAGGGGCCTGGCCACCCGCTACGACAAACACGCCGAGACCTTCATGGCCGGCGTCACTCTGGCCGCCATCCGCATCGCAATACGGGC
>NZ_BROH01000033.1 GCF_027923545.1 Sinisalibacter aestuarii
CGACATCATGACTTCTGCGGCCAAGGCCACGGCGGAAAGCTGGGCCCGGGCGCACCGCGACGGAAAGGCGGCCTGACATGGCGATCACCGACAAGACCCGGCTCTACATTCAGGACGTGTCGCTGCGTGACGGGATGCATGCGCTGCGTCACCAGGCCAGCCTTGACGATGTTGCCCGGATTGCCGGCGCGCTGGACGCGGCGGGCGTGGATGCGATCGAGGTGACCCATGGCGACGGGCTGTCGGGGAGCTCGTTCAACTACGGCTTCGGCAGCCATTCCGACCTCGACTGGATCGAGGCGGCGGCAGCGGCGGTGTCGCGGGCGCGGATCACGGTGCTGCTGGTGCCGGGGATCGGGCTGGCCGAGGATCTGAAGGCGGCGCGCGAAGCCGGGGCCAGTTCGGTGCGCATCG
>NZ_BROH01000034.1 GCF_027923545.1 Sinisalibacter aestuarii
GTCGACGATCGGCGGGTGATCAACGGGATCCTCTATCGCTTCCGGACGGGGGTGGCCTGGGCGGATATTCCGGAGCGCTATGGGCCGCACAAGACCTGCTACAACCGCTTCGTGCGGTGGCAGAGGGTGGGGCATTGGCAGGCCATTCTCGATGCGGTCACAGAGACTTACGACGAGCTGATCATGATCGACTCGACGATGATGCGGGTTCACCAGCACGGCGCCACGGCCGCAAAAAGGGGGGCGCCGATCATGGCGTGGGACGTTCCCGGGGCGGGCTGACGACCAGGCTGCATGCGCTCGTCGACGGCCGCGGGCGACCGGTCGCTTTCAAGCTCACGCCAGGACAGGTTCACGACAGCAAGGTCGCGGGGGATAT
>NZ_BROH01000035.1 GCF_027923545.1 Sinisalibacter aestuarii
TACGCCATGTCCAGCGCCTCGAGCTCCGGCAGCTTCTTGCCGCCCGCGATCACGATCGGAACCGGGCAGCCCGCCGTCACCCGCTCAAACCCCTCCTCGACGTAATAGGTCTTCACATATTGCGCCCCGATCTCCGCCGCGATCCGGCTCGACAGGCCGAAATAGCGCGCATCCCGCGCCATGTCCTTGCCCACGCCCGTCACCGCCAGCGTCGGCATCCCGTAGCGCAGACCCGTGTCGATCAGCTTGATCACGTTCCTGATCGACTGGTGCTCGTATTCCGCCCCGATATAGACCTGCGCCGCCATCGCCGCCGCGTTCATCCGCAGCCCGTCCTCGATATCCACCGCGACCGTCTCGTTCGACA
>NZ_BROH01000036.1 GCF_027923545.1 Sinisalibacter aestuarii
CCCCGCGACCTTGCTGTCGTGAACCTGTCCTGGCGTGAGCTTGAGAGCGACCGGTCGCCCGCAGCCGTCGACGAGCGCATGCAGCCTGGTCGTCAGCCCGCCCCGGGAACGTCCCACGCCATGATCGGCGCCCCCCTTTTTGCGGCCGTGGCGCCGTGCTGATGAACCCGCATCATCGTCGAGTCGATCATGATCAGCTCGTCGTAAGTCTCTGTGACCGCATCGAGAATGGCCTGCCAATGCCCCGCCCTCTGCCACCGCACGAAGCGGTTGTAGCAGGTCTTGTGCGGCCCATAGCGCTCCGGAATATCCGCCCAGGCCACCCCCGT
>NZ_BROH01000037.1 GCF_027923545.1 Sinisalibacter aestuarii
AATGGTCGATCATTCAGCCGCTTCTGCCGCAGAAGTCTCGCGGGGTGCCGCGGGTCGACGATCGGCGGGTGATCAACGGGATCCTCTATCGCTTCCGGACGGGGGTGGCCTGGGCGGATATTCCGGACCGCTATGGGCCGCACAAGACCTGCTATAACCGCTTCGTGCGGTGGCAGAAGGCGGGGCATTGGCAGGCCATTCTCGATGCGGTCACAGAGACTTACGACGAGCTGATCATGATCGACTCGACGATGATGCGGGTTCACCAGCACGGCGCCACGGCCGCAAAAAGGGGGGCGCCGATCATG
>NZ_BROH01000038.1 GCF_027923545.1 Sinisalibacter aestuarii
GCGCGAAGCCCGAGTCGACCGCCGCGCGCGAGGCGCCCACCGCCGCCCCCAGCTTGTCGGCCAGCGCCCCGATCAGCGCGAAGTTCTCTTCCGAGCCGACGCCACGCCCGCCCGAGACGATCACCTTTGCCGAGGTCAGCTCCGGACGGTCGCTGCTGTCGACCTTGTCTTCGACCCAGGACGACAGCCCCTTGTCGCCGGCGGAGGCCGCGGCCTCGACCGGGGCGGAACCGCCGGTGCCCGCGGCCTCGAAGGTCGAGGTCCGCACCGAGATCACCTTG
>NZ_BROH01000039.1 GCF_027923545.1 Sinisalibacter aestuarii
CTAGGCCGTGGACCCATAAACCTGCTTCCCTTCGCGTTCAGGCGGTGATTCACTGGTCCTGCCGACGGGGAGGACAGCCATGCGCCGACGTTACGATCTCACCGAGCACGAATGGTCGATCATTCAGCCGCTCTTGCCGCAGAAGTCTCGCGGGGGGTGCCGCGGGTCGACGATCGGCGGGTGATCAACGGGATCCTCTATCGCTTCCGGACGGGGGTGGCCTGGGCGGATATTCCGGAGCGCTATGGGCCGCACAAGACCTGCTACAACCGCTTCGTGC
>NZ_BROH01000040.1 GCF_027923545.1 Sinisalibacter aestuarii
GGGCGCAATATGTGAAGACCTATTACGTCGAGGAGGGGTTTGAGCGGGTGACGGCGGGCTGCCCGGTTCCGATCGTGATCGCGGGCGGCAAGAAGCTGCCGGAGCTCGAGGCGCTGGACATGGCGTACAAGGCGATCGACCAGGGGGCGCTGGGTGTCGATATGGGGCGCAACATCTTCCAGGCGGAAGACCCGGTTGCGATGATCCAGGCGGTATCGGCGGTGGTGCACGATCTGGAGAAACCCGGGCAGGCAT
>NZ_BROH01000041.1 GCF_027923545.1 Sinisalibacter aestuarii
TGAAATAGTTCCAGCACTCTGCTGGGTTGTAGAGGTCGCAGATTGATCCGATGGCCTCGAAGACTTCGGTGAAGGTTCTTGTACCGATCCGTCGCAAGTGGGCTTTCAGCTTCGAGTATGCCTGCTCTATGGGGTTCAGATCGGGCGAGTACGGCGGCAGGTGGAGGAACCAGCAGCCGTGATCGCGCAAGGCCTGTGCGGCCTCCTTGTTGCGATGTGTGGCCAGGTTATCGAGGATGACAACGGTGCCTGGTG
>NZ_BROH01000042.1 GCF_027923545.1 Sinisalibacter aestuarii
GAAGATCCTGAAGGGGTCTGACGAGCTGGAAATGGCGGCGCTGGTGGGGATCGACCCTGACAGCGACGGGCTGCGGCGGGCGCGGGAGCTTGGCGTGGCGACGACCCATGAGGGGCTGGAGGGGCTGTGCGCGATGCCGGGCTATGGCGAGATCGCCATCGTGATGGATGCCACCTCGGCCCATGCCCATGAGGTGCATCACCCGGTGCTGATCGCCGACGGCAAGCAGGTGATCGACCTGACGCCGGCCGCGAT
>NZ_BROH01000043.1 GCF_027923545.1 Sinisalibacter aestuarii
AGCCCGTATTGCGATGCGGATGGCGGCCAGAGTGACGCCGGCCATGAAGGTCTCGGCGTGTTTGTCGTAGCGGGTGGCCAGGCCCCTGTATTGCTTCAGTTTGTTGAAGAACCTCTCGATGATGTTGAGCCGCCGGTAGAGGGCGCGGTCGTTGGCGTGCGGCAGTTTTCGGGGCGCCTTGGCGGGGATGTTCGGGGTCGCGCCGCGGGCGCGGATCGTGGCGAGGATGGCGTTCGAGTCATAGGCCTTGTCGGC
>NZ_BROH01000044.1 GCF_027923545.1 Sinisalibacter aestuarii
GCGAGGCGCCCACCGCCGCCCCCAGCTTGTCGGCCAGCGCCCCGATCAGCGCGAAGTTCTCTTCCGAGCCGACGCCACGCCCGCCCGAGACGATCACCTTCGCCGAGGTCAGCTCCGGACGGTCGGAGCTGTCGACCTTGTCTTCGACCCAGGACGACAGCCCCTTGTCGCCGGCGGAGGCCGCGGCCTCGACCGGGGCGGAACCGCCGGTGCCCGCGGCCTCGAAGGTCGAGGTCCGCACCGAGATCACCTTG
>NZ_BROH01000045.1 GCF_027923545.1 Sinisalibacter aestuarii
GGATCCCGTTGATCACCCGCCGATCGTCGACCCGCGGCACCCCGCGAGACTTCTGCGGCAGAAGCGGCTGAATGATCGACCATTCGTGCTCGGTGAGATCGTAACGTCGGCGCATGGCTGTCCTCCCCGTCGGCAGGACCAGTGAATCACCGCCTGAACGCGAAGGGAAGCAGGTTTATGGGTCCACGG
>NZ_BROH01000046.1 GCF_027923545.1 Sinisalibacter aestuarii
GCGCGAAGCCCGAGTCGACCGCCGCGCGCGAGGCGCCCACCGCCGCCCCCAGCTTGTCGGCCAGCGCCCCGATCAGCGCGAAGTTCTCTTCCGAGCCGACGCCACGCCCGCCCGAGACGATCACCTTCGCCGAGGTCAGCTCCG
>NZ_BROH01000047.1 GCF_027923545.1 Sinisalibacter aestuarii
AACCGGAAAACCGGAAAACCGGAAAACCGGAAAACCGGAAAACCGGAAAACCGGAAAACCGGAAAACCGGAAAACCGGAAAACCGGAAAACCGGAAAACCGGAAAACCGGAAAACCGGAAAACCGGAAAACCGGA
>NZ_BROH01000048.1 GCF_027923545.1 Sinisalibacter aestuarii
GTTCTAGAGTTCTAGAGTTCTAGAGTTCTAGAGTTCTAGAGTTCTAGAGTTCTAGAGTTCTAGAGTTCTAGAGTTCTAGAGTTCTAGAGTTCTAGAGTTCTAGAGTTCTAGAGTTCTAGAGTTCTAGAGTTCTAG
>NZ_BROH01000049.1 GCF_027923545.1 Sinisalibacter aestuarii
CATTAGCCCGTATTGCGATGCGGATGGCGGCCAGAGTGACGCCGGCCATGAAGGTCTCGGCGTGTTTGTCGTAGCGGGTGGCCAGGCCCCTGTATTGCTTCAGTTTGTTGAAGAACCTCTCGATGATGTTG
>NZ_BROH01000050.1 GCF_027923545.1 Sinisalibacter aestuarii
GCAACATCATCGAGAGGTTCTTCAACAAACTGAAGCAATACAGGGGCCTGGCCACCCGCTACGACAAACACGCCGAGACCTTCATGGCCGGCGTCACTCTGGCCGCCATCCGCATCGCAATACGGGCT